>NZ_JAUMJO010000001.1:1137205-1185258 GCF_036320425.1 Bacillus nitratireducens | reverse complement strand
TCAATTTATCGGTATGCTTAATTTGAAAAACATAAGACACTTCGGTGTCTTTTTTAATATCATCGACAATTTTCCCAGTCAAACCTAATTACTATTGCTTCCACTAACCTGCTCCGTTCGTCGAATAAGGATTTTTAAACAACTATATTATTTTTTTAATGACTTTATTGTAAATTAAACAACTTTATTATTTCTGCACAGCTGTTTTTATAGGAAGTACATAAGACTATATAAAAAAATGTCTTGAATTCGAGATAATTTACTTGCTTTTTAATCACTTGAGATGTAAAGTGATAGTAACGAAAGCGATTGAGTCATATGAAAAACATACACTCAGTTGCTTTCGGTATACAAAACAAAGTAATTTATAAATGGATTCAGTGCAGCTTATTCAGTAAAAAAATACGACTAAGCTATAAAAACATAATGAGCATAAATTGAAAAGTTAATAACCATATTATTTGTTGGAAATATTATTTTTTATGTATCACTTGACTAGTAAAATGAAAAGGGGGAATTATCAATGTATGAAATTAAAGGGCATCATCACATTTCAATGGTTACAAAAAACGCGAGTGAGAATAACCATTTTTATAAAAATGTACTTGGTTTACGCCGTGTGAAAATGACGGTAAACCAAGATGATCCGTCCATGTATCACTTATTTTATGGAGATAAAACAGGAAGTCCCGGTACAGAACTATCATTTTTTGAAATGCCTTTAGTAGGAAAAACATACCGTGGTACGAATGCAATTACTCGAATTGGATTACTCGTGCCGTCAGAGGAAAGCTTACATTACTGGAAAGAACGATTTGAGAAGTTTGGTGTAAAACATAGTGAAATAACAACATATGCAAATCGTCCTGCTTTGCAATTTGAGGATGCTGAAGGTCTTCGCCTCGTACTACTCGTTTCAAACGGAGAAAAAGTGGAGCACTGGGAAACGTGGGAGAAATCCGAAGTTCCGGCTGAACATCAAATTCAAGGAATGGGTTCTGTGGAAATGACAGTGCGTAGACTTGATAAACTGGCGAGTACACTTACAGACATATTTGGTTATACAGAGATTAGCCGAAGCGATGAAGAAGCGATTTTCCAGTCTATAAATGGAGAAGCTTTTGGAGAAATCGTTGTGAAATATTTAGATGGTCCTACTGAAAAGCCAGGCCGCGGTAGCATTCACCATCTAGCAATTCGTGTAAAGAACAGTGCAGAGCTAGCTTATTGGGAAGAACAGGTGATACAAAGAGGTTTCCATTCTTCAGGCATTATCGACCGTTTCTACTTTAAAAGCTTATACTTCCGTGAATCAAACGGAATCCTATTTGAAATTGCGACAGATGGGCCGGGATTTACAGTTGATGGAGATGTGGAACATTTAGGAGAAAAACTTGATTTACCGCCGTTCTTAGAGGAGAAGCGAGCAGAAATTGAAGCGAATTTAGCACCTATTGAAGAGAAGTAATAGAAGAGAAAATATACAATTTAAAACCATTGGAGGAATATAAAATGAACCAATTAAAAGGAATTCACCACGTTACAGCAATTACAAGTAGTGCAGAAAAGAACTATGAGTTTTTCACTCATGTGTTAGGAATGCGTTTAGTTAAAAAAACAGTAAACCAAGATGATATTCAAACGTATCATTTATTCTTTGCAGATGATAAAGGTAGTGCAGGAACAGATATGACTTTCTTTGATTTCCCAGGTGTTCCAAAAGGTGTACACGGTACAAATGAAATTTCAAAAACTTCATTCCGAGTATCAACTGATGCGGCATTAGCATATTGGGTGAAACGTTTTGACCGTCTTGAAGTGGAACATACAGGAATTAAAGAGCAATTTGGTAAGAAAACTCTTTCGTTCGTTGACTTTGATGATCAACACTATCAATTAATCTCAGATGAATTAGATAGCGGGATAGAATCAGGTACACCGTGGCAAAATGGTCCAGTTCCATTAGAATATGCAATTACTGGTTTAGGACCTGTATTTATCCGTATCGCGAACTTTAGTTATTTCAAAGAGGTGCTAGAAAAAGTTCTATTATTTAAAGAGATTGCTCAAGAAGGAGAATTCTATTTATTTGAAGTAAACGAAGGCGGAAACGGTGCATCTGTCATTGTAGAACATAATACGGTTCTTCCTGAAGCACAACAAGGTTTTGGTACAGTGCATCATGCAGCATTCCGCGTAGAGGATCGCGCTGTATTAGAAGAGTGGATTGAGCGACTAAGCCGAGTTGGACTCCCTTCATCTGGTTATGTAAATCGTCACTTCTTTGAGTCATTATACGCAAGAGTTGCACCACAAATTTTATTCGAGTTTGCAACAGACGGCCCAGGATTTATGGGAGATGAGCCATACGAAACACTTGGCGAAAAATTATCATTACCTCCGTTCCTAGAGCCAAAACGTGAAGAAATCGAAAAATTAGTTCGTCCGATTGATACAGTGAGAAGTACGAAGGAATTTATTAAAGAGTAAAAATAATAAGTAGGAGAGCAAGTAGTTTTAGCGAATCGCTGGAATTGCTTGTTTTTTTTGTTTTCGCTTTATAAGTATTTTGCTAAAAGGTATGTAAAACTGATGGAGGAATAGAATGACGAAAATTAATGGGTATACTTGTAGATGCTGCGGTACATATCATGAAGAAATTCCAACGAGCTATGGATCATCGGCTCCTGTTTATTATTATGACGCTGAACCTGAAGAGCGAGAAGATAGATTTGAAATGAACGATGATTTATGCGTGATGGATGGAGAACACTTCTTTATGCGAGGGAGTATTGAAATTCCTATCGTTGGTACAGGTGAACATTTCATATGGGGTGTATGGGTTTCATTAAGTGAAGCGAATTTTGATAAGGTGAATGAATTTTGGGATAAGCAACAATTATTAGAGCCGATGTTTGGGTGGCTTTCGACTGATTTACCATATGAGCTGGAAACAGTAAGTTTAAAAACAATGGTTCATCCGAGAGCGGATGGTATTCGTCCCTATATTGAACTGGAGCCGACAGACCGTCCTCTAGCAGTGGAGTTTAGAGAAGGAATAACGATGGAACGGGTACAAGAAATAGCGGAACAACTTTGTGTAAATAACGAGGATGATGAAAAAGAGTGCTGATGTTTGTTCAGCGCTCTTTTTATTATATAGAATAAAATAATTGACTTACTTTTTATATGTAACTATAATAGTTACAAAATAACCATCATTAATAGAAATGAGTTATATTTTTTTAATATAATTGTAACTAAATCGGTTACAATCAAAAAGAGAACATAAAACAACCAAATAATGTAAAACCTTTAAATAGCAACTTGAGAAAGGAGACGGGAATGTTGAAACGGTTTAAGTTTTATATGATTAGCGGTATTGTTCTTGTTGTATTAGTAGTATGTAACTTCGTTGATAAGCCGATTGCGAAGGTTGAAGAAGTGAAAGATACTGTTATGATGAAGTTCAATACGAAAGAGAAGATGGCGCAAATTGATGGGCAGACGATTTATTTTAAGCAACTTGGTGAGGGGAAACCGCCCTTACTTATGCTTCACGGATTTGGCGGTTCTTCAGATGGGTTTAGTGATATTTATCCGGAACTCGTAAAGGATCATACGATTATCGCTGTTGATATTTTAGGATTTGGGCGTTCTTCTAAGCCAATTGATTTTCAGTATTCGTTTCCCACGCAAGTGAATTTATATTATAAATTAATGAAGAAACTCGGATATGATCAATTTGCAGTACTTGGTCATTCGATGGGGGGAGAGATGTCCCTTAATTTAGCGTATCTATATCCAGACGCGGTTACCCATCTCATTTTAGCGGATTCTACAGGGATCGAATCTTTCCAGAAAAAGGAAAGTTATGAACTGCCACAGTTATCAATGGACCCACAAACTGTGACTGCGATTACGGATTATAATAAAAATGCAGTGAAAAATAGCCGCGACGATAAAGAGCATTATGATCAGCTTACAAAAATGAGAGAGCGCCGCATTGCGATGGAAGCCGATAAAATTAAGGTGCCGACTTTAATTATATGGGGCCGACACGATAAGAGCGTCTCTTGGAAAAATGGTGAACTGTATCATCAGCTATTTGTAAATAGCACGTTTCATATCATTGAAAAAGGATACCACGCACCGTTTCGTCAGGAGCCAATCGAGTTTATGGAATATGTACAAGCGTTCTTCGCGGAGAATCCACAATGAAATTTTAAGCATAAATCCACTTCCTTCCTCATAGAGTGAAACTAATAAGGCTTGTCTAAGGAAAGGAATGAAGTGATTTGGAAACTTTACCATGGTGGATTTATCTTGTGATCATTGGGATTGTATTGAGTGGCTACATGGTTTTATATACTTCAAAAAAAGAGCAAGAGATGGATAATGATTTTATCGAAAAAGAAGGCGAAGTATATATGAAGCGCTTAGAAGAAGAACGAGAGAAACGGAATCAGGATAGTGATAAGGATTCGGTGTTGCTTTAATAGAAACTTTTGAAGAAGAGAAAAGGATTTTGTTTCTCTTCTTTTTTGTTGTATGAAATATTTGTATAAAAGTATAGGTTACGTTTAGTAGCTGTTATTTTAAAATTGAAGACTTATTAAATGAAAAGATAATTGATTATTGCTGGGGGATACTTTACATTTAAAATATTTAATATATAGTTTTATTGTTTTTGGAGGAGGATGAGAACTAACATGAATACAAAAAAATTTCAAACCTATGTGGCGTTGTCAACAAAAGACTGGAGTGCTGAAACATTTGTAAGAACCTTAGAAGAGATTGTAGCTTCGGCAAAAGAATATGAAAATGATTATGTTGAGATTCATCAAGTTTTAGAAACGGTAGTAACAGAAGTTGAAGTTGAGTATGTAATCATTTTAAATCATACGAGAAACTTAGATGATTTGGGGAAATGCCTTAAATAACAAAGTCCAAATACTGTTTATAAAAAGAGACGTAATCAGTATGACAGAGGAAAAATTTTCGGTTTTACTTTAATAGAAACTTTTGAAGAAGAGAAAAGGATTTTGTTTCTCTTCTTTTTATTGTTCGGGAAATTATTATAGAAGAAAAACATATAAAATATGCACGACATAAAATACAAAATGGCGCCATTATAAGCTGTAACGCACAAGTTGCACAGGCTATGCAACGATAACTAGCTTTACTCTTCATCATTTATTTGACCATACTAGACATAGAGAGGTGATAAACACAGTATGATTTTTAGTGAGCGTTTAAAAGAAGAAAGGGAAAAAAGAAATTGGTCGCAAAATGATTTGGCTGAAAAAATTCATGTAAGTAGACAATCTGTTTCGAAATGGGAGACGGGAAAGAACTATCCGAGCATTGAAATTATTATTCATTTAAGTGATCTGTTCGGTATTACAATTGATGAACTGCTAAGGAGTGATGAAGAGTTGACGCAGAAAGTAATTGCAGATAGTAAACAATTAGCGTATCCAAAATGGAAGGTGTTCTTTGATGGTCTATTCATGCTGGGGGTATTTTTGTTTATTACAAAAATCGTTGTATGGGCGTTAAATAAGTTTGCAGGAGCAAGCATTACAATTGTCGCAGATGCACCATATGTAATGAATTTTTTACCGCTCCTATTAATGATTATAGGTGGTACGGTTTCTGATAAGTTGAAGAAAATATATAGATAAGAGAAAGATTTGTAAGAAATCCCCTACACTAGCTGTTCTTTTCACCCAAATTGTGTACTATAAAGGATAGATAGGAAGGGGACGTTTAGAATGGAATTTCATGAGCAAAAGATTTTGCCGGCAGTGAGACAAATTAAAGATTTGGAGAAGCTATTACATAGTTCGTATGAATATATTGTTATTTTAGATATTCATGTCGGTCAATTGAAGAGTGTTGTGTCGCTCGCGAAGCAGCATAATAAAAAAGTATTTTTACATGTGGATTTGATCCATGGATTACAAAGTGATGGGCATGCGACGGAGTTTTTATGCCAAGAATATAAACCGTATGGGTTATTATCGACAAAGGCGAGTGTAATTATGAAGGCGAAGCAAAAAGGTGTCGTCTCAATTCAACGCATCTTTTTAATTGATTCTAGTGCGATGGAAAAGAGCTGTAATTTGCTAGAAAAGACGAAGCCGGATTATATAGAGGTGCTTCCTGGTGCGTTAACGGATGTGATCGCTGAAGTGAAAGAGCGTACAGGTGTACCGATTTTAGCGGGTGGTTTCATTCGAACTGTCGAGGACGTTGAAAGAGCGTTAAATGCTGGTGCGACAGCAATTACGACATCGAAAAAAGAACTATGGAAACATTACCAAAAAAAGTGACGAAAATGTGAAAAAATTCTGTTGACACCGCTTTCATTAGAGGTTAACATTATAGACAAGTTAATAAACGTGACGGAGAAAAGAAGAGATCCACATTTTATTGTTTCTATATATTATATAGAAGCATGTAAGCTGTGGATCTTTTTCTTTTGAAAAAAACGAATGGCCATTCATTTTACCTCTATCACATTTGAACGCATTTAAATTGATTGTGGAGGGATTTTATGTCAGCATTTTTAGGGGAATTAATAGGGACAGCGTTGTTAATCGTACTTGGTGGCGGCGTTTGTGCTGGTGTAAGTTTAAAGAAATCGTTTGCGAAAGATTCGGGTTGGATTGTAATTACAATGGGCTGGGGCTTAGCGGTAGCGGTTGCAGCATATGCAGTTGGATCAATTAGTGGGGCACATTTGAATCCGGCTTTAACAATAGGACTTGCTTTTAAGGGAGCGTTCCCATGGAGTGACGTACCAGGTTATATCGCAGCACAAATGATTGGGGCAATTATCGGGGCAGTTATCGTATATTTACACTACTTACCACATTGGAAAGAAACAGAAGATCCAGGAACGAAGTTAGGTGTATTTGCAACAGGTCCAGCAATTCCGAACACATTTGCAAACCTTTTAAGTGAAATGATTGGAACATTCGTTTTAGTATTTGGTATATTAGCAATTGGAGCAAATAAATTTGCAGATGGATTAAATCCATTTATCGTAGGTTTCTTAATTGTAAGTATTGGTTTATCATTAGGTGGAACAACAGGATACGCGATCAACCCGGCTCGTGATTTAGGTCCGCGTATTGCACACTTCTTCCTTCCGATTGCAGGAAAAGGCGGTTCAAATTGGAAGTATGCATGGATTCCGGTAGTTGGTCCAATTTTAGGTGGATCACTTGCAGGATTATTCCATCAAGTTGTATTTGAAGGAAAACAAAATTCAGCACTTATTTATGTGATTATTGCAACTGTGATTGTACTAGCAATCTCTTATATGACAAGTAAAAAAAGTGGAACTACTACAAAAAGTAGAAAAGTAGCATAGGGGGAAACCGATATGAAAAAATATATTCTTTCATTAGACCAAGGAACAACAAGCTCACGCGCAATTCTTTTCAATAAAGAAGGAAAAATCGTTCATTCAGCTCAAAAAGAGTTTACACAACATTTTCCGAAGCCAGGCTGGGTAGAACATAACGCACAAGAAATTTGGGGATCTATTTTAGCAGTTATCGCAACTTGCTTAAGTGAAGCGGATGTAAAACCAGAACAAATCGCTGGTATCGGTATTACGAACCAACGTGAAACAGCGGTTGTATGGGATAAAACAACTGGAAAACCAATTTATAACGCAATCGTATGGCAATCTCGTCAAACAGTTGAAATTTGTGATGAGTTAAAAGAAAAAGGTTATAGCGAGATGGTTCGCGAAAAAACAGGTCTTTTAATTGATGCATACTTCTCTGGTACGAAAGTAAAATGGATTTTAGATAACGTTGAAGGTGCAAGAGAAAAAGCGGAAAACGGCGAGCTATTATTCGGAACAATTGATACATGGCTTGTATGGAAATTGTCTGGCGGTAAAGCGCACGTAACAGATTACTCAAATGCATCACGTACATTAATGTTTAACATTCACGACTTACAGTGGGATGATGAGCTTCTAGACATGTTAACAGTACCAAAGAGCATGCTTCCAGAAGTACGTCCATCATCTGAAATATATGGAGAAACAATTGATTATCACTTCTTCGGTCAAAATGTACCGATTGCAGGTGTAGCTGGTGACCAGCAAGCAGCATTATTTGGACAAGCTTGTTTCGGTGAAGGTATGGCGAAAAATACTTACGGAACTGGTTGCTTCATGTTAATGAACACAGGCGAAAAAGCAGTTGCTTCTGAGCATGGCCTATTAACAACAATTGCATGGGGTTTAGATGGTAAAGTAAATTACGCATTAGAAGGAAGTATTTTCGTAGCAGGTTCTGCAATTCAATGGTTACGTGACGGAATGCGCATGTTTAAAGATGCAAGTGAGAGTGAAGTGTACGCTTCTCGCGTTGCATCAACTGACGGCGTATACGTTGTACCAGCATTCGTAGGATTAGGTACACCGTATTGGGATAGTGAAGTGCGCGGCGCTATGTTTGGAGTAACACGCGGTACGACGAAAGAGCACTTCATTCGTGCAACGCTAGAATCTTTAGCATACCAAACGAAAGATGTATTATGTGCAATGGAAGCTGATTCAGGTATTAAACTGAACACATTACGCGTTGATGGCGGAGCAGTTAAGAATAACTTCTTAATGCAGTTCCAAAGCGATATGTTAGACGTTCCTGTAGAGCGTCCAGTGATCAATGAAACGACAGCTTTAGGAGCAGCGTACTTAGCGGGTCTTGCAGTTGGATATTGGAAAAACCAAGACGAAATTAAAGAGCAGTGGCATATGGATAAACGCTTTACACCAGCAATGGAAGCGGAAACAAGCGAAGAGCTATATGCTGGATGGAAAAAAGCAATTGAAGCAACAAAAGCTTTTAAATAATCATAAACAGTGTTATAATGATGACAAGTTAATAATTCGGTAGGAGATTTGGAGAGACCACAACACGCTATAGAGGCGAAATCTATAGCGGAGTTCGTGGTCTCTTTTTTCGTTATCAAAGGGAGGAATTACCATGAAATTTTCAAGTAAACAACGTAAAGACGTATTAAATGGAGTAAATAAACAAGAGTTAGATGTGATCGTAATTGGTGGAGGTATTACTGGTTCTGGTATTGCATTAGATGGGGCAACACGCGGTTTATCAACGATTGTGTTTGAAATGCAGGACTTTGCAGCAGGTACATCAAGTCGTTCAACGAAACTTGTACATGGCGGTTTACGTTATTTAAAACAACTTGAAGTGAAAATGGTAGCAGAGGTGGGGAAAGAGCGTGCGATCGTATATGAGAACGGTCCCCATGTAACAACACCAGAGTGGATGTTACTTCCGTTCCATACAGGCGGCACGTTCGGATCATTCAGTACATCAATTGGTCTTCGTGTATACGACTTCTTAGCAGGCGTAAAACGAAGCGAGCGCAGAAAAATGTTTAACCGTGAAGAAACATTAAACAAAGAGCCTCTTGTAAAAAAAGAAGGATTAAAAGGCGGCGGTTACTACGTAGAATATCGTACAGACGATGCGCGTCTTACAATTGAAGTAATGAAAGAAGCAATTGAACACGGTGCGAAAGCTGTTAACTACGCAAAAGTAGACAGTTTCTTATATAAAGATGGAAAAGTATGCGGTGTACGTGTAATCGATTTACTAGACGGAGAAGTATACGAAGTTTACGGTAAGAAAATTGTAAACGCAGCTGGTCCTTGGGTAGATACACTTCGTGAAAAAGATAACTCGAAAAAAGGTAAAGTACTGCAGTTATCAAAAGGTGTTCACTTAGTAATTGACCAAAAACGTTTCCCATTAGGTCAAGCGATTTACTTTGATACACCAGATAAACGTATGGTGTTCGCGATTCCTCGCGGCGGAAAAACATACGTAGGTACAACAGATACGTTCTATGATAAAGACGCAGCTGTACCGCATATGACAACAGAAGATCGCACATACATCATTAACGCGATTAACTACATGTTCCCAAGCGTGAAAATTACAGAAAAAGACGTGGAGTCAAGCTGGGCTGGTGTACGTCCGTTAATTTATGAAGAAGGTAAGAATGCATCTGAAATTTCTCGTAAAGATGAAATTTGGACTTCTGAATCTGGTTTAATTACAATCGCAGGTGGTAAATTAACAGGATACCGTAAAATGGCTGAGATGGTAGTAGACTACGTAACGAATCTATTACAAAAAGAAGGTCATAGCGCATATAAGAAGAGTGACACGAAACATATGCCAATCTCTGGTGGACATGTAAGTGGTTCACACGGATTCCCAGCATTCGTTGCGAAAAAAGCAGACGAAGGTACGAAATCTGGTTTAACGAAAGCACAAGCAGAAGAATTCGCGAAATTCTACGGCTCTAACGTTGACGTACTATTCGACTTAGCGAAAAAACATAAAGACGAAGCGAAAGAATACAACATGCCGCTAGACGTTCTAATCCCACTTGTATACGCAATGGATTACGAAATGACAGCAAAACCAGTTGACTTCTTCGTACGCCGTAGAGGCGCTGTATTCTTCAACATCCACTGGGTATATGAGTGGAAAGAAGCAGTAATCAACTATATGGCTGCGAAACTAGGCTGGAGCAAAGAAGAGCAAATGAAATACACAGCTGAACTAGAAAAAGCATTAACAGATGCTGTAATTCCTGTAGATCAACAAGAGCAGGCGGCTGCGTTAGCGTAAAATAGAGAAACACCTGAAGGAGAAGCCTTCAGGTGTTTTTTATCTTGACTAAAAATAAATAGAATGTGTTACAATGATGATAGAGTATATAGTATGAATTTTGCATAAAATAAAGAAGACAGAAGCCTGAGAAACTTCTGCCTTGTGTAACCTAACTTGCTATTGTGGTGGTAGTAGGTGCGGTTATAAGACAACTACATTAACGTTTTAGCCGAGAACCGCCCTTACCTTTTCCACGAAGCAGGGTGGTTCTCGCTTTTTTGTATACAGAAATTAGCCACGGACCGACGTATCTTCTACCGATGACAACGCCAGCTCCAGTTAGGATACCATACACTAATTTAATTACAAACATCGCGATCATTTTATCACCTCCCCCCTTTTTCAAAATGGAAGAGATGATTACCACACCTACTAGTTATAGCTTATTAAGTTACATTTTAATTGTATTATGTTTTAAAATAGGGAACAAGACATATAGATGAAAATTTCTGTCTTCAAGCAGAGCGTTAGTGTGAGGAATAAGCAAAGAAACATTAAGATTTCAAAAAACGGTATGGACATTTCCAACCGTATTTTTTTATGAATTTATAAAACTTTTCCATACAGTGCGTCGTCTAATATATGGGAAGGAGGAAATGATGTGGATGAATTAACGGTAGAAGCGTTTGAAATAGAAGATAAGGAACTCCTTATCGATGAAATCATGAACAAGTATGGACAAGAAGTCTTACAGCTTGTGTATTCATATGTAAACAATAAAGAGGTTGCTGAGGATGTAACGCAAGATATATTTGTGAAATGTTATAAATCTCTTCATACATACAAAGGGAAGTCGAATGTGAAAACGTGGTTATGGAGAATTGCAATTAATCAATGTAAAGACTATATAAAAAGTTGGTATAACAAAAAGGTGATCGTGACAGAGGATGAATTTACGTATGTTGGGAGTCAAAAAGAGAGCGTTGAACAAACTGTCATTCAAAATGCGGAGGACCGTGAGCTCGCTTCTGCGGTAATGAATTTACCGATAAAATATCGAGAAGTCATTTATCTATTTTATTATGAAGAATTATCAATTAAAGAGATTGCTATTGTAATAGACGTGAAAGAAAACACGATAAAAACGAGACTGAAAAAAGCGAAGGAGCTTTTGAAGAAAGGATTGGAGGAATAATCAAATGGAAGATCGATTAAAAAGCCTGCGAAAATCAATGGAGAATACAACGTTTAAACATTTGAGTTTTTCTGATCAACATCGAAAGCAGGTGCGCGAAAAAATCAATGCTTCAAACGAAAAGGAAGAGGACATCTCTTTAGCCATTTTACAACTCCTCAGTAATGAAAAAACAGGATACGAATTGTCACAGTTACTACGAGGGAGAGGGATTCGGAAATTCGAAGGAAATGAAGGGTTTTTATATACCGTATTACATCGTCTAGAACAGAATCGTTTTATCCAATCGAGTTGGGATCATGCAGGAGCGAAATATTATCAATTAAATGATAAAGGAAGAAAGATGCTGCGAAAGGCAGAAAAAAATGCTACGAAGGTACAATTTATATTAAAAGGCTTAGTACAGGAGTGAGGCGAAATTGAATAAAAAAGGGGAGCGTTTTGTAAGCGAAGTTACGAATCATATTAAATCAAAAGAAGCAAAGAGCTTTGTAGCAACTGAACTAGAGTTTCACTTAAAACAGGCGAAGAACACATGGACAGAAAAAGGTTTAAGTGAGGAAGTTGCTGAAAATAAAGCTGTGGAACAAATGGGAAGTCCAATTAAACTAGGGCAAGAACTTAATAAACTTCATAAGCCAAAGGTTGATTGGTTCTTACTTATTTTGCTAGTGGCTGCTATGGGGCTAGGGTTTTTACCAATAATTGCTCTTGGGCATACGAATGATTTATTAATGAATAAAGTAATTTTTGTGATTCTCGGCATTGCAACAGCTATTGGGATGATGTTGCTTGATTACCGGAAGCTAGAAAGAATCGGGTGGCTGTTTTATACAATTGGAATACTTATCTTGTTAGCTATAAAATGTTTTCCGACTATTTCTGTGAGTGGAGAAGCACTAATAAAGATTGGTCCTCTCACAATTGACTGTTTAATGACGATACCATTCTTCTTTCTAGCTTGGGCTTCTTTTTTCAATAATAGTAGGTTAAAGTTTATACATCTTTTCATGCTGTACGTATTTTCTTTATATCTATTTTTAACTACATCAATTATGGTGCCAATTTACATTTATATTACGATGGTATTCGTTATGCTTTGGTGGAGTAAGCTAGGAAAGAAAACGGCATGGCTCATTACGATGTTACCAATTTTCCCCTTTATTATTAGGGATTTATTTTCCTGGTCTGCTGTAAAAGAATATCGGATAGCTAGAATTTTAGGATTTTTAAACCCAGAGCATGTATGGTATTTACGTTTAAAAGAGGCAATGTCGTCGGCAGGTTGGTTTGGTACATATGGAAATATAAATTCTATCCCTGCTGCGCATACTGATTTTGTATTCGCGAGTTTGACTTACTACTATGGGTATGTGCTTGCGCTAGTTCTTGTCTTGATTCTTTCTCTTTTTGCAGTGAGAATAATGAACATAACTTATAAAATAAATGATGATTATGGTAAATTGCTTCTCGTTGGCGGAGTGACTCTTTTTGTAATTCATTTTATTTGTAACGTTGGTATGATTTTAGGATTATTACCGCTTGCTTCTATATCATTACCTTTTATTAGCTACGGCTTGATACCAACTCTGTTTCATGCATTTATAATGGGGATCGTGTTGAGTGTGTATCGACGTAAAGATATTTCATTTAGAATGAAAAAAACACCTTGATGATTTAACGTGCACTCCGAAAATGGGACGCACATCAAAACATCTAAACCATCTGTTCTCTGTCTTCTTTAGGGGATAGGTGGTTTTATTTTTCTAGAACTAGGACAGCTTTTCTATACCTATAATGTAACGGTTCTAACTTAGCGATAAAATGCATAATGCCTTCAAAAATTCACGATTCAGTCTCTATATAGATATTGGGTCATTGTGCTATGATATATTCGTAATTAACGAAATAATAAGAAAGAAGGGGTTGTTGTGGAAACAAAGCTTTTAGAAACAGAGAAAAAAATTGATTCGAAGTCTCTCTTGGCTTTGGGGCTATTGATGATTACCGGTATTACATATCAGTTTTTAGGGAATGTTTTGGGAGATGCTATACCTAATTTATTAGGAATGATTCTTGAAGCTCTATGGAATCTTGTATTATGTGGAATTATTGGATACTATTTTTTAGGGGAAATATCGTTAGAGCAATTTAAACATTTTAAATTTAAGACATTACTTTGGGGTTTACCTTTAGTAGTTATCGTAGGTGTAAGTTCCGGCGCTATATTCAATTACATTTTTGAACCAGCAACTAAAAATTCTGTTGCAGAAGTAATAAGTATTTCTATGATTTTATTCCGTGTACCATTTATGCTCATGGGTGAAGAGTTGCTTTGTACGAATGGAATTCTTGCATTACAAAAACTAGGGTTGAAATTTGGCACGGCATCAATCATATGTAGTGTCTTGTTCGCTTTATGGCATATTCCAGCTTATGGTTTTGTGCCAATGCAGTTATTAATAACTATAATTCCAATTAGATTGGCACTAAATTATGTATGGAAAAAATCCAATAGTGTTTGGGTAAGTTGGATTTGCCATTATATTTATGATAGTTTAGCATTTATACAATTTTTTCTAAAATAAAAATTCAAGTTTAGTGTTAACGAAAGTATATGTAAATGTATTGCGTCAAAATAAAACAAGTATGACCTCATCTAATATTTAAATGAGGTCATACTTGTTTTTAAAAAGAAAAACCTTGATTCACATCAAGGTGTAATAACTTCAAAACTCTCCGTATCAGCCCCAAGTACAAAAGGACTAACCTCACCAACACTATAAAGTTGCAACTCATGCATCGCGCGCGTACAGGCAGTGTAGAACAATCTACGTAGGCTCTCATCGCTGTACACATCTTTAGAAGCATCGTAAATAATAACAGCATCAAATTCGATACCCTTCGCTAAATAAGCAGGGATAACGACGATGCCTTGCTCGTACTCGGCTGAGTTACTTTTGACAAGTTTAATATTCTCGATATGACAGAGTGCTTCGTATGCAGCGGCGCTTTCAGCTGCGGATTTACATATAATTGCGATCGTATTGTGCTGTTGTTTTTGTAGTTCAGCAACTTTGGCAGTAATATGCTCGTGCAGTTCGCTGTAATCAGTCACTTTAGTCACTGTAGGCTTTTCACCGTCACGTTCAAATGCGTGAATGTTCTTTCCTTCCGGTACGAGATCACGTGTAAATTCAATAATTGGTTTTGTTGAGCGATAGCTACGAGTTAAGTTGATACCGTTCGTTTCATCTGGTCCGTATAAGCTAGTAAGTGTATTGAAATTCACTGCTTCACTCGCATGGGCAAATATCGCTTGGTTAAAGTCTCCGAGTACAGTCATTCTTGCAGCAGGGAAGAGACGTTTTAAAAACTCGAACTGAAACGGCGAATAATCTTGCGCTTCGTCTACGAGTATGTGTTTAATCGATCTGTTCGTTTGGAAGCCTTCAATTAATTCTTTTAAAAGTAAAAATGGAGTCGCATCCTCGTAATATAACTTACCTTCATCAAGCATGTTCACTGTCAGTGAGCAAATGTCATCCCATTCTTTCGGTTTTTCTCCAGTAACCCATGATGCATCTGTGAAGAGTTGTTTATATATGCCTGTGAAATTGATGAAACGCAATGTTTGAACGCCTTTACGAAGTGGCTTCAATTTTTTACGGACAATCATACGTCCAAGTACTTTCGTTTCTTTCTCATAATCATTAAAGGAGTTGTCGTCAAACTCGCCTTTTTTCTGTAAATATTTATAAGCCTTTTGGTATTCATCTTTACTAAGCAGTTCAATTTCTTCTTCTACCCAAGGTTTTTTCAGTTCTGTTTTTTCGATTGCATCTATTTGTTTGTTTAGCCAATCCGTTAACTTTTCAATTCTATTATGGAAGCGGAGGGAGGAATCAGTATTATAAAATTGCTCTGTAATTTCTTTAGCAGAGGCAATCAGTTTTCCTCTAAATTTCATTCCTCTAAATAGCATGCCTGAAGATTCGAGAGATTGTCTGTACGCTCTAATCATCTCGAAAAATTGAGTAGATGCTTTAAATCGAATGCTCGCATTTCTCGTTTTATAGGTAGGGCTATTCGTTTCAGTTAACATATATTCTAATTGTTCATAAGGGTCTTCAACATCAAATGACTTGCTTAGTCTATGGTTTAAATATTCTTGGAATGTCACTTGCTGCATATTTTCTTCACCAAGTTCAGGTAGTACGTTAGAAACGTAGCTGTTGAACATAGAGTTAGGGGAGAAGAGAATAATTTGATCAGCTTTTAACCATTCGCGATATTTATATAGTAAGTAGGCGATTCGTTGCAGGGCAGCTGACGTTTTACCACTACCAGCAGCTCCTTGCACGATAAGGAGTCGGCCTTCATCGTGACGAATAATTTCGTTTTGCTCGCGCTGAATCGTAGCAACGATACTTTGCATATGTTTGTTTGTACCTTTTCCGAGCGCTTGTTGCAGGATTTCATCGCCAATTGTAAGGCTCGTATCGAACATAGAATCAATCTCGCCATTTTGAATAATGTATTGTAATTTTTTCTCTACATTACCGTGGATTACGCCTCCTGGTGTACTATATTCAGCCGGTCCTGGCGGATAATCGTAGTAGACACTTGAAATTGGTGCGCGCCAATCGTATATAAGAAAGTTTTCTCCGCTTGCATCAGTAAGGGTAGCTACGCCGATATAAATTTGCTCTGCAGCAGATTCTCCTTCTTCTTTGAAGTCGATTCGTCCGAAGTAAGGTGCTTTATGCATTCGTCTTAGTGCGGCAAGTCGATTAAAGGTGTGCTTATGGGTGATTTGTGTGACAGCTAGTGACTGAGCTTGTTGTCTTAAGTTGATAACTGTTTCAAGATAATCATCAAAAGTATCAGTATTCACTTTAACGTCATCCCAGAAGTGTTTACGAATATTGATTACTTCTGCCCGGCGTCTGCCAGTTTCGTTTTCCAGTTTATCAATTTGCTCCGTAATCGTTTCTATTACGGTATCCAATCGTTTTTGCTCTAAATCAAGTTTTTTGTTCATACGTAAGCACTCCTTTAAAAGTGAAAAATAGAGGTTGACTGAAGATGTGTTTTGGTGTAAAATTAAGATACGGATAAATACGTTCTTTATATTTATAGAAACGTGTTTCTGTACTAATTTACCATAGTTTTTTAATTTAATCAATGATAATAAGATAAACCTTGGTTCCGTATGTGGTGGAACTGAGGTTTTTTGTTTTCCTTTTTACAAGGGGAGAGGGGACTCATGTCTGATTTTGTCGGTAAGTCGATATAATTTCATTTAACGTAAAATAGGTTTACTTCTTATATAAAAAGTATTTGGACAAACAAAAAAGCTCGGGCTAAGCCCGAGCTTTTCATTATTTCTTTTCGTCTTTTTTAGCGTCAGCTTTTGGTTCTTCGAAAAGATCTTTCAAATCTTTATCGTCAACTTTTACGTCAGCTTTTTTGATTTCTTTCATCATAAGATCGTTCATAAATTGAGCGTCTTGTGTTTTTTCTTGAACTACTTCTTTTTTGATGTCAGCTTTTGCTTGATCGAAAGTTTTGTCAGCATGAGTATCAGTTACTTTAATGATATGGTAACCATGCTGTGTTTTTACTGGTTCACTTACTTCGTCTTTTTTCAGCTTACGAGCAGCTTCATCGAATTCTTTAACCATTTTATCTGGTCCGAAGAATCCTAAGTCGCCACCTTTTTCTTTTGAACCTGGATCTTCAGAGTACTTTTTCGCTAACTCTTCGAAAGATTTACCTTGTGCAAGTTCTTCTTTCACTTTTTTAGCAGTCTCTTCATCTTTTACAAGAATATGGCTTGCTTTAATTTCTTGCTTATAGTCTTCATATTTTGCTTTTAAGTCTTTATCAGTGATTGCTTTTTCAATTGCTTGTTCTTGAGCTAATGAAGCGCGAACACCGTTTTTAACTGTTTCTTCTTTAAGGCCTTGTTGTTTCAATAGTGTATCGAATTGATCACCGACTTGCTTTTTCATTTCATCGTACTTTTTGTCTACTTCTTTGTCATCGACTTTGTAGTTTTTGATAAGTACTTTTTCCATAACCATGTTATTTAGTACTTGTTTACCAGCTTGTGTCTTCATTTGATTGTAGAACTCTTCTTTTGTAATGTCACCAGCTTTAGATGTAACAATTTTGTCTGATGATGATGATGTTCCACATGCTGATAATGCGATTACACTTGTTGCGGCTAAGGCAAGCATAGCTTTCTTCATTCGATAAACACTCCTACTATTATGTATTTTTAATTTATCCTATACCGATGAATTTTGGTTCATAAGAGCCCGATTAAGTCTCACTGATACTTTTGCTTTCTATCTTGGTAAAGCGCGCTTAACAGGGCTTACCGAGGCTGAGGATAAAGTTTAGATGCGTGTCGTTTATTTCATAGTATAAGCAATATGTACAAAATTTAATATATCATATTTCGACCTGTTTTCCTATTGATAAAGAAATTTTAACCAGTTTGTGTCAGATTTTGAAGGGGTGCCGTATTGGGCACATGTCGCATATATAGAAAAGAGGAGGGGATGGGGGATGAATTCAAAACTTATTTTATTACTTGTACTGTTTATTTTATTAGTTATAGTAGGTATAATTTGCTTATAGAGGAAAAAAATGAGGAAGGGGCTTTCCTTCCTCACTTTCCATGAAATATAATTTCTACATAACTAGAAATTAATAGAATGGTAATACATACATTAATAACTCGAAAGACACCTGGCTGGCGGCTCGCAGATATTTGTTTTCGCTCACACAGTGTATGTGTCATGAAATTCGTGTAAAATATAACAAGAAGTGCAAATGCGACAAAAACAACGGTTATAAGAGTCATGAGGCGAGACCTCCTTTTGGCTAAAATACATATACTTTATATATTGTATCATACGATATTTTGTTCGTGTTACAAAATTCAGAAATAGAAGACTTTGTGTTAGGAAGCGAGGGAGAAAATGGACGTTGTAAGAAGACTAGAACAAGCTGAATATTACGTAGACCTACTATTTAAAATGATTGATGAAGAAAAGTGTCCATTTTATTCTTTAATCATAAAGAAAAAAGCTCGTAAAAAAGATATTGAACGTATACTAAATCTTTGTGAAAAGCTGAACGAACAATACGTAAAGGAGAAAGCAGAAGGCTTTCTATTGTTCGACGCGCTGTTAGATCAATTTGAAAAAGCGCTTCCACATCAGCTCGAAGTAAACGAAACTGCGGAAGCGCTAGTAAAACAAGGTTTATTTGTACCACTTATGAATGAATTCTTACGCATGATTGCGAAAGGATAAATAGATTATTTCTTAACTAATTTTTGATCGGACTCCGTAAAGTTCTCCTCAATATTTTCTAATGATTTCTCAAAAATATCGATGAAGTCTTGTCCGTAAATATTGCGAAGGATCGCGATAAGTTCGATATTTTCTGGGAACTTACCATAAAAATTACGAAGTGCAAGTGCCCCATTAAACACAGAATTATTTTCAGGATCATACTCCTCCATTAAGCGAAGTAGTAATTCTTCCCCTTTGTCTGTAATTTCAATGTACGTATTTCGTTTATCATCTTCTTTTTTCGAGAATACAAGATAGCCGCGTTCTTCTAGCTTTTTAGAGAAGTTAAACGCCGTTGATACGTGCATAACTCCAAACTTAGCAATCTCAGAAATAGAAGCCCCTTTTAAATGATAAGCGATTGATAAAATATGGTGCTCGTTAATGTTTAAATCGTAAGGTTTAATCCACTGTTGCCAATCTTTCTCTACGCATTTCCATAACGCTTTCGATAATTGAGCAATGCGTTGGCTGAAAATCATCGCTTCTTTTACCGAGTAATCTTTTTCTCCACTTTTCATTTACTCACCCACTTTAACATTCTTTTTCATTACTATCTATTATGCCAGTAAAATAAAAATTAATAAAGTCTTTTTGTGAGAATTGTGAAAATTTTTTGGAAAAATGACATTCTATACAAATCATGCATAACTATGGAAGCGTTTTATGAGTCAAGAATACATGTGTTGTCTGTACATGTTAAGGGATAACAGATATTGTAAATGCATAAAAACACGACATATCTATGTGATATGCCGTGTCAAGGTCAATTTGTATAAAAAATATTTGTTATATGCAAAAAACTAAGCAGGAATATGTTTACGCTTTTTCTGGAACCGCTTCTTGTAGTTTCTCAATTGACTTTTGAATGTCTAAAATTTCTTTTTCAATATGTCGTTTGTTTTGAGAAATATCTTGTTTCCAGTTAGAAAGCGTGTCTTGCATATCGTCTTTTAGTTCTTGAAATACTTCTTTACCTTCTGAAGCAGTTTCGACGATTTGGCGCTTTAACAACTTCGTATCAGCTGTAATATCAGCTAATGTCTTTTTAATATCAGTTCCTTTTTCTTTCAGCTTACCGCGCATAGCTTTACCAGAAGAAGGAGTTGAGAAAAGAACGGCTAGTCCAGCAACTGCTCCGCCGCAAATTACACCTGTAATAAAGGATTTAGCTTTTGACATAAAAGGAAACCTCCTTATTTTTCGTTCGTATTCATGATGTATAAAACTGTGCATATCTTTAAGACAAGGGGAAGAAAAGTGAAATTTTCTCTCTTGTACGTGCTATGCACAAAAAATCATATCCTTGGCATTTTTTGTGAAGAAACAAGCCATAGGGTATATATGCCAAAGGGATAGGCTTGTTATGTATTACTTCTTATTATAGTGGCACTATTTCACACTATTTGCAATTGTACTTGCGATGTTTTGTAAATTTTCCATAGTGTATTCATTTTGGTGTGATTTCCAAACAGCACCGAAACCATCGTTTTCACCGTAGCGTGGAATTAAATGAAGGTGGAAGTGGAATACAGTTTGTCCAGCTTTCTCGCCGTTATTGTTAAGCAAGTTGAAGCCAACTGGATTAAATTCTGCTTTCATTGCATTTGCGATTTTTGGAACGACAGCAAAAATGTGTGATGCGATTTCTGGCGTTAACGCAAAAATGTCTTGTTTGTGAACTTTTGGAATAACAAGAGTATGTCCTTTTGTTACTTGACTAATATCTAAAAATGCAAGCACATGTTCATCTTCGTATACTTTTGAACAAGGGATTTGCCCGTCAATAATTTTACAAAAAATACAATTGTCCGCTGTATGATTCATCGATCTCATCCTTTCAAATATCCTTAGCCGTATTTTACCATAATTACATAGGAGAACAAACACGAAAAACAGGAAGCTGACTCAGCTTCCTGTTTTCTGAAGAGGGATTGAAAAAGCATTTTTTATAATTTACGGTTCGCAGACACCTCATTTATTTAAGAAATGCACGGTAAATCGGCTAAAGTTTCTGCCGTAGACACCCCATTTTCAAGTGAAATGAATTGCAATCTTTTTTTAAAATGAAATTGTTTATTTTTTAAAACAGTATATGCTCTTTCGGAGACACCCCGTTTCGAAAATGAAACAAATTATCTGGTTATGTGTAAATTTCATTGTCCAATTTGGACACCCCATTTCATGATGACTTCACTGTGTTGTTATACTCATCAATTGGTGGTTGCTTTTTCAATGTGTTCCTTCCTCACTAATTATGATGTCCGCTTTCGTAAAAATATATGCCAAGAAATTTAAATTTTTTTTGAGGGCATCGATACTATGTAGTACAGCGCCATTTTTGGTAAGATGAATATAGAATGAATACTAATGAAGAAAGTGGTGTCGTATGAGCGAGTTATTGCGTGTAGAAAATGTTACAGGAGGATATACGAAACGACCTGTACTAAAAGATGTTTCGTTCTCTGTGAATAAAGGCGAACTTGTCGGCTTAATCGGTTTAAATGGAGCCGGGAAGAGTACGACAATTAAACATATCATCGGTTTAATGGAGCCGAAAAAAGGAACTGTCACAATTAACGGGAAAACAATTCGTGATGATATGACAGCGTACCGTTCTAGTTTCTCTTTCATTCCAGAAACGCCGGTATTATATGATGAGTTAACGTTAGAAGAGCATTTGAAATTAACAGCGATGGCGTACGGTGTAGATGAAAAACAATATGAAGAACGCGTAGGACAACTATTACAAGAGTTTCGCATGAAAAATCGTTTGAAATGGTTTCCGTCTCATTTCTCAAAAGGGATGAAACAAAAAGTAATGATTATGAGTGCATTTTTAGTTGAACCATCTCTTTACATTGTGGACGAACCTTTCGTTGGTCTTGATCCGTTAGCGATTCAATCGCTTCTTCAAATGATGGATCAAATGAAAAAGAGTGGTGCAGGTATTTTAATGAGTACACATATTTTAGCGACAGCAGAGCGCTATTGTGATTCATTTATTATTTTGCATCAAGGTGAAGTGAGAGCGATGGGAACATTATCAGAACTTCAATCTGGGTTTAACATGCCTGGTGCAACGTTAGATGATATTTATATTGCATTAACAAAGGAAGAAGATTATGAATAGCACAGCATTATGGAAAGAACGATTTCGTCACTTTCTAAAAGAAGTTCGTACATATAGTAAATACGTATTTAATGATCATTTGAAATTTATTTTCGTATTCATCATCGGCGCAGGAGCGTATTATTACCAGCAATGGTTACAAACGTTAACACCTTCGTTTGAGGCGGCGCTCGTTATGGCAGTCTTACTTGGCCTCGTATTAACAGCTGGATCCATCCAAACGTTATTAAAAGAAGCGGACCTCGTTTATTTGCTGCCAGTTGAAGAAAAGTTAAAGCCTTATTTTACAAAGGCATTTCTCTTTACGTTTATGATTCAGTTATACATAATCGCAATGGTAGCGGCTGCGCTTGCCCCGTTATACTTCCAGCAAATGAAACAAACAGGAGCGGCTTACATATGGATTGTAATCGCGTTCGTCATTGTAAAAGCGTGGAATTTATTCGTGGCGTGGGAAAAATCATTTTTAACAGATCAAAATATACAAAGAGCTGATTGGTTCATTCGTTTTATTTTAAACGGCTTATTTGTGTATTTCCTTGTAGAGCGTACTTCCGTTATTTTTATTGGCGGAATCGTCATTCTCATGATGTTATACCTTGTGATTCTGCATCAAATGGTGAAGGGAAAGCCGCTAAACTGGGAGTATTTAATTTCTGAAGAAGGTAAAAAAATGATGCTGCTGTACCGCATTGCGAATATGTTCGTTGATGTACCGGCGTTAAAAGAGAGAGTATCACGTAGGAAATGGCTTGATTTCATCCTTTCGATGATCGGTGAGAAGCGTACATATTTATACTTATATACGAGAACATTTTTAAGATCGGGTAACTATTTCGGCTTATATATGCGTTTACTCGCTCTTGGAGGAGTTATTCTTTACTTTATTCCATTTTTATATGGACGTTTTATCGTAAGCCTTGTTTTCTTATACTTAATCGGCTACCAGCTATTAACCCTTTGGAAACATCACCGTATGAAAGTTTGGCTTGATTTATATCCGGTAGGGGGAGACGAGAAGAAGAACGATTTTCTTACTTTATTAAATGCGATTCTTATTATCGGCAGTGTTGTATTTACGGTTATATTCGCCCTTGCGACGAAAGATTTCATGATGACGGGAATTTTACTAATCGTAAGCATAGTATTTAGTATCGGTTTCGTTTATCAATACGGGGCGAAACGTATTGAGCGTTTAAATTGAAGGGAATGAACCTATGATTACATATGAAGAGAAGGTTATAAAAGAATTGGAGCAGTGGAAAGCTACATTCATGAAGGATTCTTCTATGATGACACGGTTCTCTAAAAAAGTGCAGGTGAAAGTACAACAGCTCATTCCGGCGAAAGTGCAAAAGGTACTAACAGAAACGATTCGGATGATGGTACAAACGATTAGCGCCGGATCAAATTTTATAAAGCCGAAACTAAAAGAAACGACTTGGTCGCTGCAAAGACGTGACGATGAAGTTCGTAAAAAAATGGACGAATATAAAAAAGTAGCAGCGGCAGAAGGAGCGGGAACAGGAGCTGGTGGTATTCTTCTCGGTCTTGCTGACTTTCCGCTATTACTTACAATTAAAATTAAATTTTTATTCGATGCAGCAACATTGTACGGATTTGATACGAGTAAACAAGAAGAGCGCCTCTTTATCCTTCACGTTTTCCAACTTGCTTTTTCAAGTGACGATCACCGAAAAGAAGTATGGAAAGCGATTGAAACGTGGGATACAGAAGAAGAAAATCATATGGACTGGGAAAAGTTCCAAACAGAGTACCGAGACTATATCGATTTAGCAAAAATGCTTCAACTCGTTCCAATCATAGGTGCCCCGGTTGGCGCATATGCGAATTATCAATTGTTGCAAAGGCTTGGGGAAGTGACGATGAATTGTTATCGTATGCGATTGCTTAATAGAAATTAAATTAATTTATAAAAAGAAGGCATCCTAAATGTGTAATTTAGGGTGCTTTTTTCTTTTAGGATTCTCGCACCATACCCATCAAGCTAAGTTTAATTTCACCCGGGATTTTTTATTTTTTTAATATTTCTGACGTACGGAAAGTATGCAAGTATTCATAAATTATGCAGAAAAGGATATCTTCCCGTGGGGAATTTATCCTTTTTTTACTTTATAACATGAGAAAATAATGATTTTTCTATATGGTCACAAAATGGAACGGAAATTGCATAGATAAGTTGCAAAGATGAAGGGGGTTGAAAAGTGAAAGATGATATTCAGTTAAAGCGTTCATTGACTTTTTTTCAACTTGTATTGCTAGGTTTGGCCTATATGGCACCATTAACGGTATTTACTACGTTTGGGGTAGTGGAATCTTTATCAAAAGGAGTGATACCAACAGCCTATATACTTGCACTATGTGCGATGCTATTTACAGCATATAGTTATGGACAAATGACAAAAGCATATCCAATTTCGGGATCAGCTTATACGTATACACAAAAGTCATTAAGCCCAGGATTAGGTTTCATGGTTGGTTGGGTAATTTTAATGGATTATTTGTTTATCCCCATGATCAACTTCCTCATTATTTCACTCTATTTATCGGAATATCTTCCTTCTATTCCTTCTAGTATATGGATTATTGCGATGATTGTAATTGTGACAGTAATTAATGTTGTAGGGACCAAAGTAACGATTACGATGAATATGATTTTTTTAGGATTCCAATATATCGTATTGATAGTTTTTTGCGCTCTATGTATTCATTCACTTCTTAATGGAACAGGAGAAGGAACATTATTTTCATTAAAACCGTTTATGAATCCAGATTCTTCAATAATTGCAGCATTTTCAGGGGCATCTGTACTTTGTTTATCCTTTTTAGGGTTTGATGCTTTAACCACTTTTGCAGAGGAAACAATTCAACCGAAAAGAACCATTCCAAAAGCGATTTTCTTTGTCATTTGTTTTTCTGGTATGTGCTATATTATCGTCTCATATCTAGCACATTTAATACATCCAGACTATTTGGCATATAAAAGTTTAGATACGGCAGCTGCTGAAATCGCTAGAATGCTAGGCGGAAATTTATTTAATGCTTTGTTTCTTGCAGGAATGGTTGTAACTTCATTCACATCCGCGTTAGCTTCTCATGCTAGTGTTTCGCGTATTTTATATGCAATGGGGAGGGACTCTGTACTGCCAAAATCATTTTTTGCCTATATACATCCGCGTTTTCAAACACCTATCAAAAATATTATTTTAGTGAGTATTTTTGCGCTGGTTTCACTATTTACTGACCTTGTTACAATTACATCTTTTATTAACTTCGGTGCATTGATTGCTTTTACATTTGTGAATATTTCCGTCATTGCACATTATTTTATTAAGGGAGGAAAAAGGTCATTAAAATCTACAATTCTCTATTTATTAATACCATTAATTGGTGCATGTATAACAATTAAATTGTGGAGTGATTTGGACAAGATGTCTCTCATACTAGGAGGACTATGGACCATTATAGGGATTGCATATCTTCTATATATAACAAAATTCTTCCGTGTTCAACCACCACAGATGAATTTTGATGAATTGCCAAAAGAAGATGGAAAAGAAGTATCTATTTAGGAGGGAGATTTATGAGAAAAAAAGCGGATATGATTTTAAGTAGTCATGCTGTATTTACAGGTATAGGAGAAGCACCAATCCCGGCATCAATTATTGTTAAGGATGATAAGATTATTGCTCTTGTTCCGAAAGAAGATATTCATAGTTATGTAGATACAGACACAATTGTACATGATTTTGGAAATCAGCTTATTATGCCTGGATTTCATGATTTCCATATTCATTTAATGTTAGGAAGTTTAGTGAGTGAAGGAGTACAGTTAATTCATGCGCGTTCAGCTAGAGAAGTTGGAAAGTTTGTAAAGGAATTTGCTGAACGAAATAAAGAGATAAATTGTGTAATTGGAAGCAGTTGGGAACAGAATTTGTGGGAAATTCATGAAGAGCCACATCGGATGATATTGGATGAGTATGTTGCAGATCGACCAGTTTTTTTATACCATGCTGAATTTCATAGTGTTTGGTTAAATAGTAAAGCACTTGAAATGGCAGGGATTAATAAAGAAACTAAGAGTCCACCATATGGAGAAATCGTTAGGGATCAAAATGGTGAGCCAACAGGAGTCTTAAAGGAAAATGCAGTAGGGTTAGCAACTAGCGTATTGCAGTTTAACTCTAAACGCAATAGGACATTGCTTCAAAATTTTTTAATAGAAGCTGCGAAATATGGAGTAACCTCTGTGCATGATTTATTGAGGATACCAGAAATGGGCGTAGAAGAAGCGGAGTTATATGATGAATTTGAAAAGGTAGGAAAGTTAACAACGAGAATTCATTTTGTTGCTCCGCTAAATGGAGATTTAAACTTAGCAAAATCCTTAAAGGAAAAATACAAATCTAGCATGGTTCAATTTTGTGGGTTTAAACAATTTATTGATGGAGTAACAACTAGTTATACGGCATATTTACTTGAACCATATAATGAAGAAACGACAAGAGGGCATACTACATATCCACCAGAAATCATAAAAAAATGGACAGTAGATGCTGACAAGGAGGGCTTTCGCGTACGATTTCATGCAATAGGAGATGGGGCTGTACGTTTAGCATTAGATGCTTTCGAAGAGGCTGAAATACAGAATGGAAAAAGAGATGCGAGGCACGCAATTGAGCATGTCGAAATGATTCATCCAAATGATATTGAGAGGTTTCAAAAATTAGGAGTGCTGGCGTCTATTCAACCTGAACATATTAATCTTACAAGCAGAGAAGTGTATAGTAGGTTAATTGGATCAGAAAGAATGCAATACAATTACTTGATGAAAACATTAATGGACGCAGGAGCAAAGCTTGTATTTGGCAGCGATTATCCTGTTGTTACAATAAATCCGTTACCAGAAATATACCGCGCTGTAACAAGGCTAGATGATGAAGGTGTGGAATGGAATTCGCAAGAGAAAATATCATTAGCGGAAGCGTTACGAGCATACACGTATACTCCTGCCTATGCCTCATTTCGTGAAAAAGAACTAGGCATAATAGAAGAAGGGAAGCTAGCTGACATAGTTGTGCTAGATCTGAATTTGTTTACTGTACCGGTGGAAGAAATTAAAGATGCTAAGGTTATTTTTACAATGGTAAATGGCAATATAGTTTTTCGGGATGAAAAAGAAAGTGTTAAGAATTAATGGGGAGGGAAGAAGAGAATGAATGAAGTGACAATTGGGCTAGTTCAATTAGCGTGTAATGAAAATATTAAGGGAAATATAGAAAGAACAATAGAAAAGGTAAGAGAATCGGCAAAAAAGGGAGCCAGGATTATTTGTTTACAGGAGTTATATCATGCTGAATACTTTGCTCAAAGCGTTTCAGTTTGTAATTATGAACTGGCAATTCCTTTTGAACATGAAGCATTACAAGCGATGCAAAGGTTAGCGGAAGAACTTCATGTGGTTATAATTGTTCCTTTTTATGAATGGGTGGCGCAAGGGATTTACTTTAACAGTGCAGCAGTGTTTGATGCTGACGGTAAATATTTAGGAACAACACGTAAAAATCATATTCCAGATGGACCGAGTTACCATGAAAAATATTATTTCACACCAGGAAATACAGGATATCCAGTATATAGTACAAAGTATGGAAAAATAGGAATCGGGATTTGCTGGGATGAATGGTTCCCTGAAGTGGCACGAATTTTGACACTAAAAGGGGCAGAAATATTATTTTACCCTTCCGCAATTGGCTCGGAACCAGATTATCCAGAACTATCAACAAAACCAATTTGGACAAAAGCTATTTCAGCTCATAGTATTCATAACGGTGTATTTGTTGCAGCTGTAAATCGAGTTGGAAAAGAAAAGGACATGTGTTTCTATGGAGGAAGTTTTATTAGTAATCCAATGGGGGAAATTGTTTGTTCTTTAGAGGATGAGGAAGGAATACTCATCCAAAAAATTGATACAAAGGAAATTAATGAAGCACGTAATCTACTGCAATTTTTAAGAGATCGTCGTACGGATACATATTCGCTAATTTTAGAAAAAGAAGTTCTAAACAGATAAAAAAGACTCTCAAATTTGAGAGTCTTTTTTTGTTTCTATTCATATTTTTTATTTTTTTACCAATAATATACATATGAAGTGGATTTGGTTATAAAGTTACTTGAGCTTACTTTACTGTATTTAGGGGTGCAAAATATGAAAGTATCAATATTTATTACTTGTGTTGCAGATGTTTTTTATCCAGAAGTAGGAAAAGATGTTGTGGAAATTCTTGAAGATTTAGGGTGTGAAGTTGATTTTCCAAAAACTCAAACTTGCTGTGGACAACCTGCTTATAATAGCGGGTATGTGAAAGAAACAAAAACAGCTGCAAAACATATGATTGAAGCCTTTGCTAGTTCAGAATATGTTGTGGCACCATCGGGGTCTTGCGCTATGATGGTTCACGAGTTTTCTAGCTTATTTTCTGAAAGTGAAGCGGAGTGGAAGAAAAAAGCTACGGAACTTGGGAATAAAACGTATGAATTCACACAATTTCTAGTTGAAGTATTAGGGAAAGAAGATTTAGGTGCAGAGCTTCATAAAAAAGCAACGGTTCATACATCTTGTCATATGAGCCGATTAATGGGGATTAAGGAACCACCGCAAAAACTATTAAAGTGTGTAAAGGGACTGGAAGTTGTTTCATTGCCGCATAATTATGATTGCTGTGGATTTGGAGGGACATTCTCGGTGAAAATGCCAGAAATCTCTGAGCAAATGGTTGAGGAAAAAGTAAAGCATATTATGGAAACCGGTGCGGAATTGTTAATCGGGATGGATTGTAGCTGCTTAATGAATATAAAAGGACGTTTAACACGTAATGATTATCCAATTGATGTAAAACATATTGCTCAAGTATTAAATGAAGATCGAAAACAAAGGGGGATATAGAGATGGGAATGAAAATTGGGAACGATCCCTTTCATAAGCGTACTGCAACAGGTATTGGGGATCAATTTATGCGACAGGCTGTCAGGAAAGCGCAAGATGGTCTGAGAGTCAAGAAATTAAAAGCTACTGAGAGTCTTGGGAACTGGGAAGAATGGCGAGCTTTAGGAGAAGAAATTCGAAAGCATACATTAGAAAACCTTGATTATTATTTATATGAGCTGAGTGAAAATATTGAGAAAAACGGTGGTTTCGTTTATTTCGCAAAGACTGCAGAAGACGCAAGGGAATATGTAAAAGAGATTGTAAAAAAGAAAAATGCGAAAAAAATTGTGAAATCAAAATCGATGGTAACAGAAGAGATTAGTTTAAATGAAGCGATTGAAGAAGCTGGAGCGGAAGTGTTAGAAACAGATCTTGCTGAATTTATTCTACAAGTGAACGACCACGATCCTCCCTCGCATATTGTTGTTCCGTGCCTTCACAAAGATAAAGAACACATTTGTGAAATATTTAAAACAAAGTTAAATTACACTGGAACATCTGATCCTACGGAAATGGCGAGGTTTGTAAGAGATTATTTACGTGATGATTTTTTTGCAGCGGATATAGGGGTGACTGGATGTAACTTTGCTGTTGCAGAGTCGGGATCAATTTCTATCGTAGCAAACGAAGGAAATGCAAGACTTACTACGACACTTCCGAAAACGCTAATTACAGTTATGGGGATGGAACGTATTGTTCCGACATGGGAAGAGCTTGATGTTTTAGTAACACTTCTATGCCGAAGTTCTGTAGGACAAAAGTTAACAAGTTATATTACAGGATTAACTGAGCCTGGCGGGACAGATGGACCTGAGGAATTTCATTTAGTCATTGTTGATAACGGTCGTTCCGATATTGTAGGAACAGAATTCCAAAGTGTTCTTCAGTGTATTCGTTGCGCAGCATGTATTAATGTGTGTCCTGTATACAGGCATATTGGTGGACATGCGTACGGCTCTATTTATCCAGGGCCAATTGGAGCTGTGTTAACACCGCTTTTAGGAGGATATGATGAATATAAGGATTTACCTTATGCATCTAGCCTTTGTGGTGCTTGTACAGAAGCGTGTCCAGTGAAAATCCCGTTACACGACTTATTAATTAAACATCGCAGCCGCATCGTAGAAGAAAAACAATCACCCGTAGCTTGGAACGTGGCTATGAAAGGTTTTGAAAAAGCGGTGAAGAGTCCTAGACTATTTTCTTTTGCTGCGAAGAGCGCTCCGTATGCATTAAAACCTCTCGCAAAAGGAGATAAGATTGAGCGCGGCATTGGACCGTTAAAAGCTTGGACGGACGCGAGAGATTTTCCGGTTCCGAAAAAACAACCGTTTCGAGAGTGGTTTGAAAAACACGTAAAGGAGAACGATGATGGCCATTCAAAATCGTGAGGAATTTTTACTCCAATTATCAGAAAAGCTTGGTAGGAAACGTCCAGAAGCGGTGGAAAAACCGAAATGGTCTTTTTCCCCGCAGTGGAATGTTTTTGATGGACTGGCGCAAGACGAACTTGTATTACAGTTAATGGAGCACTGCGAAGTGATTCATACAGAAGTAAAGCGAACAACAAAGGAAAATCTTGTTGAAACATTGGGGTCTTTAATAAAAGAATGGAATATCAAATCTGCTATGTATTCGAACGATGAGCGCTTTAATGAGTACGGTCTTACTTCATGTTTCAACAATGAAGGCACAACACATTTTCGTGCATGGGGATTAGGTGATAAAGAAGAGGACATAAAATTTGCGAAAGCTGCTGACCTTGGCATTACGTTTAGTGATATGACTCTGGCGGAATCAGGAACCGTTGTGCTATTTAATGATGGGTTAAAAGGAAGACATGTTAGTTTGCTCCCAGAGTCATATATTGCAATCGTTCCTAAAAGTACGATCGTACCAAGGTTAACCCAAGCTACAAAACTGATTCATGATCAAAGTAAAGCGGGAGAAAACCTGCCGGCTTGTGTGAACTTCGTTTCTGGTCCATCAAATAGCGCGGATATTGAAATGAACCTTGTCGTAGGTGTGCACGGGCCAATCAGAACAGCGTATATTATTGTGGATGATCAATAATGATTTACGGTTACGAGTTGGAAATATAGATGAAGTATTATAAGAATACTGAAAATAGAAAGCACGGGCTGTTAAATATAACCGGGGCTTTTTATTTTGCATGCCTATGTTTATATCCAATTTACTGGCGTACTCCTAGAAGCAAAAAAAGCATTCACTTTTTCTGATAGTGGGTGTTTTTTAGTTTTTATTTCTTATAAGGAACACTCCTGAATGAAAGAAGCAAACTTAAATAGTTATGTTGAAGTGAAACTGTTAGATTTAGTGTTTTAAATCAAAACCTTCAGATGTGGAAATGGAACCGATGTGATAATCATTAGCGAATTCAACATCTGCCGAAATTTTTTTATTTTTATCATCTTTCACATGACCTGAAATCCAAACACTTTGAAAGTCCTTCGGAGCAAATTTATGTTTAGTAATCACTACATCTAGATTTTCTTTTTCTTTAAAATATTGAATGGTTGTTTCTGTAGCCTTATTTACTATTAGTTGCTCTTCTTTTTTATTATCCACAGTGCACCCTTCTAAAGTAGTAAATACAAAGATTAAAAGGAAATAAAAACTAATTTTTTGAATTTGATAACCATTTTCTCCCTCCAATGATGTTGTCCCAGTTATTAGAATATACCATTTTTTACAAGGAGGGAGTGTTTTGAAAGAAAATAATAAAATTACAGATGAAACTTTTCCCGTGTATCTAAACAGGAATTAATTTGTTTTATAAAAAAGACATCCTAAATCACATATTTAGGATGTCTTTTTTGTTCTAATGATTAATGTTTAAAAGGAAATTATCAGATTGTCTTTTCAGTGTTTTAGGCTGAAATTAGTGGTAGAGATAGAACCGATATTATAATCATCTTTATAATCAATTGAAGTAGTAAATTTCTTATTTGTATCATCTTTGATATGACCAGTTATAAAAATAGTTTCGATATCATTAGAAGGAAATCTATGATTTGTAATAGTCACTTCTAAATTCTCTTTTTCTTTGAAATATTGAATTGTAGTTTCTGTTGCTTTATTAACGATTTGTTGTTCAGTATTCTTTTGATCTATCGTACATCCTCCTAAAAGAATAAGTGTAAAGATAAAGAATAATCTTATAGCATATTTTTTCACGAATAATCACTCCGTTAATAGTGCGTTATATTCCTCTTCAATAAATTTTATATTCACTGAACATTGTGTGGTGGGGGATAAAGGAAGGGCTCTTTAAAAGAGTGCCTTTTCTTTATTATTTTAAATGTAAATTTTCACTTGTAGAGATAGAACTTATTGTATATTCATCTCCACCGTATTCTATTGTAATATTAAATGTTTTGCTTTCATCATTTTTTATATAGCCGGAGATAAAGATACCTTGTAAATCACTTGGACCAAATCTATAATCAGTGATTACTACATCTAAGTCTTGTTTTTCTTTGAAGTATTGGATTGTCCTTTCTTGTGCCTTTTCAACTATTTGTTGTTCCTCATTTTTTTGATTTATAGTACATCCCCCTAAAATACTTAAAATAAATATAAAGAATAGAAAAAAACTAATTTTTTTGATTTTAATATCCATATTTATCCTCCAGTAATGGCATCTTGATTATATAAAATATCGTGATAGAAGGAATGTTTTTAGTGAAAAAAGCACTCACTTTTTCTGATAACCGTTGCTTTTTATTTCTTATAAAGAACATTCTTGAATTAAAGAAAAAGCTTAAATAATTATGTTGACGTGAAACTATTAGATTTAGTGTTTAAAATTCAAATTATTAGACGCTGAAATAGAACCAATATGATAATCATTAGCGTATTGGACTGAAGCGGTAAATTTTTTACTTTTGTCATTTGTTACATAACCTGAGATAAGGATAGTTTGAAAATCTTTTTGTCCAAATTTATGATCAGTGATTGTTACATCTAAGCCCTCTGTTTCTTTAAAATATTTAATTGTTACCTCTTCTGCCTTTGTTACTATTTCTTTTTCTTCATTTGTTTTATTATTCATACTGCATCCTCCTAAAAGTATAAGTGTAAGAATAATGAATAATGAATAATCTTATACTATATTTTTTCACGAATAATCACTCCATTAATAGTGCGTTATATTCCTCTTCACTAAATTTTATATTCACTGAACATTGTGTGGTGAAGCAAAAAGAAAAGGCACTCTAAAGTGCCCCAATTATTAGTTTTTAAGCTCTAAATTTTTGGTGGCTGAAACAGCGCCGATATGATAATTATTTGCGTATTCAACTGAAGCAGTAAATTCTTTAGTTTTATCATTAGTCACATAGCCTGATATAGAGATAGTTTGAAAGTCTTTTGGTCCAAATTCATAATCAGTAATTGTTACATCTAAGCCCTCTGTTTTTTTGAAATACTGAATGGTTTCTTCTGTTGCTTTATTAACGATTTGTTGTTCCTCATTTTTTTATCAGTATTCATACTACATCCCCCTGAAAATATTAGTGTAAAAATTATGATTAGTCCTAAAAAAATTTTTTCAATTATCATTCCTCCATTAATGTTATCCTATATTTAGAATATATTAAATTTTCTAGGAGTGAAAATAATAAAGTTTTAGATTCAAGTTATTATCAGCTGTCAAGGGGCGCTTATCAATCTGATAAGGATTTAGCAAAAGGATTTTCTGTCTTAGACAGGGATGGGAATAGTATACAAAAGTGGGGAACAAGTGAAACATTCCACGACAAACAAACCAGAATGGACGCAGTAGTCTTTGAACGAGATATAAATGGGAAAAAGCAAGTTATGGTAGCTTTCCGAGGGACAGAAGGGGATAAAATTATAGAGAAAAATTTTTTAGGCATTCCGATGAAACCAGGGGGAGGCATGAAGGATTTAAAAACGGATACCAATCATTTTGTTAAGAAAAAATCTGATATGCTAAAATATTTTACGTAAAAAAGACACTATAAAGTGTCTTTGATAGACTTGGTAACCAAGCCCTATATATTATATTAATCTTAAATATTATTAAATTTTTTTAGAATTATTATTAATAATTTAATTTAAAGTTTTCAGAACGAGATATAGAACCTACCCTATATTCCCCATCACCAAATTCTACATCTACTGAGAATTCTTTACTTTTATCATCCTTAACATAACCATCTATAAATACAGTTTGAAAATCATTTGGAGGAAAGCTATGTCCTGTAATTACTACATCTAAATTATGTTTTTCTTTAAAATATTGAATGGTTGTTTCTTTTGCTTTATTAACGATTTGTTGTTCCTCATTTTTTTTATCCATACTACACCCTCCTATAAACATTAATATAAAGACCATCATTAATCCTAAATAATATTTTTTCAATCAATAAGCCTCCTTGAATGTTATCCTATATTTAGGATATCTTAAAATTCTTGGGAGGGGAAATGTTTTGAGTGAAAATGATCAAGTATTAGACTTAAGTTATTATCAATTAGCAAAAGGGGCTTATCGTAATGATAAGCAATTAAAAAAAGAATTTGATGTTAAAGATACTCATGATAATATTGTCCAAACATGGAAAGTAGAAAAAACATTCCACGACAAACAAACCGGAATGGACGCAGTAGCCTTTGAACGAGATGTGGATGGCAAAAAGCAAGTTATGGTAGCTTTCCGAGGTACAGAAGGGGATAAAATTATAGAGAAAAACTCTTTAGGCATTCCGATGAAGTCAGGGGAAGGCATGAAGGATTTAAAAACGGATACCAATCATTTTGTATTACGAGAAGGTGTTCATGAACCAGCAGCACCTCCTGTAGCAGGGACTGAGAATGCAGATTCAAAGAAATATTGGAATGAAGAGCATCAACGTTGGGAAACACACAATCAATTCGAACAAGCTGAAAGAGTCATGAAACAAGTAACGGATACATACAAGGATAGGGATGATGTCGAGATATATACGACAGGTCATTCGTTAGGTGGCGCTTTAGCTGAATATGTTGCAGCATTTAATGATAGCGTAAGATGTTTGTCGTGGAATGCGCCGAGTGCAAAACATTTGTTACCGCCTGATTTACAAGAAAAAGCAAATAATGGTGAATTTAATAATAGAATTGTAAGTGTTGTTCATGGAAATGATTCGATTGGTTATGGGCCGTTTGGCTCATATGAAAGTCATATAGGATCTACTTATGCGGTAACACCACCAATTTCGAAAGAAGCAATGTCAAAGTTACCATTACAGCAAAAGCTTGGGATGGATGTTACCCGATTTTTGAATTCGATAAGTGGCCCTGGTTATCATTATCAAACAGATCAGAACTTCCGGTTTGGAGAGAATGGGTCTTTATCCAATAAATACTTGTTAAATGTAGACACGAATGAAAGAGTTTATGATTCACCAGGTGCGTTATTAGGCGGGGGAGAAATTCGTGTAGTGGTAGAGAATTTAGAACAAGCTGTAAGAGATATGAAGCGAAACGCGCAAGAATTTCAAGATAGAGTACCGAGGTTAATTTCTAATATGATGACATTATTAGAAACGGCTGAAAGTAGACGGGTAGAAGCTAAAGTAAATAATATACGTGCACATGTAGAGCATTTAAGTTTTTGGTACATACGAACAGCAACGGAAATTTCAGATTTTATTGAGAAGAAAGCCGATGATTATAAGAAGACGGATCAACAATATTAAGGGAGAAGATTAGGATGCCGAGAATTTACTTAAATGAAGAAGCATTGAGCCAAGCTTTACAGCAATTTGATCATATGATTCAAGACTTAAACCATAATAAAAGGGTTGTAAGTAATGTACATAATTTACTCTTATCAAGTTGGTCTCAACTTGGGGTGGGAAAAAAAGCCATTAGCGATTTAGAATCTTTTAAAAAAGATATCGAAAGAAGGATGGAAGAATTAGAGTCTGATAAAAGAGAGTTAAAGGGTGCGATTGATTTATTAAAAGCGCTAGATCAAAGTTATGATTACATGGGGCCTAAATATTAAATTACAAGAAGCACTCACAAAGGTGCTTTTTGTAGTTTAACTGGATTAAAGATTATTTTAGTCATTATTAAGGAATATGATCCTAGATCCATAATGTAGATTGAAAAAGTAATATACAGTTTTGAATCAAACTTGCAAACGATGATTTTTTATTTTACAATTTACTTACCGACCGGTAAGTAAAAATAAGTGAGGTACAGTATGACAAAGAATTTACAAACATCGCAAAACATTGTCGAGGCATCATTTAAACTCATGGCAGAGCATGGTATTGAGAAGATGAGTCTTTCCATGATTGCGAAAGAAGTAGGCATATCAAAGCCAGCTATTTATTATCATTTTCCGTCTAAAGAAGCGTTAGTAGATTTTTTATTTGAAGAGATTTTTTCTGAATATCATTTCGTAAATTACTTCGATAAAGACCAATATACGAAAGAAAACTTTGCAGAAAAGTTAATCGCAGATGGTTTACATATGTTGTCTGAGTATGAAGGTCAAGAAGGCGTATTACGCGTTATAAATGAATTCATCGTAACTGCGACGCGAAATGAAAAGTATCAGAAACGCTTATTTGAAATACAAGAAGATTTCTTAAATGGATTCCACGATTTATTGAAGCAAGGTGTGGAACTTGGTATTGTGTCAGAACATGGAACAGAAGAAAACGCGCATACGTTAGCGCTCGTTATTGATAATATGAGTAATTACATATTAATAGGGTTCCAGTTAAAGTATAAAGAAATTTGGATTCGAAATGTGAAAAACGTAATGAAGGAGGACTAAAGGTGAAAATGCAAAAAAACTGGTGGCTCGGTTTTCTTGGATTGATTGGCGTTTATAAAATTCCAGGTATGATTGAATCTTTTCAAGCGGATAAAGGTTGGTTTGCATTAATCGGTTTCGTGTGGTTACTTTGGTTCGGATATTTTATTCCTGAGAAGAAAGATAATTAAATTTCAATTTTCTGTAAAGTTATGTAAAATATAGATTGAGAGTATTCGTATATTAGATTACTAGATTTGGAGTGGTTACATGGATCCATTGAAAAATGAAATTCATCCTGACATGATCAAGGTGTGGAAAGTTCGTGCTGTAATTGAGGAAGGGATCGGTATTCTCGTCATTTTAGCTTACCTGTTCCTTATGATAAAGTTTGATTGGTGGGCGTGGATTTTGTATGTGCTGATCGGGTTAACAGTTGCACTAGCACCATTTGAGTACTTCCTATTCCCGAAACTGCGTCAGCGTTATTATAGCTATCAATTAAATGAAGAAGAGCTTGAAATTCAGCACGGTCTTTTCGTTGTAAAGCGCGTATTAGTACCGATGATTCGTGTACAGCACGTTACAATTGAACAAGGACCAATTATGAGAAAATATGGATTAGCAGAATTACATATTTCAACAGCGGCAACTTCTCACAGCATCCCAGGTTTAACGATGTATGAAGCAGAAATGTTGAAAACGAAAATCGCAGAATTAGCGAAAGTGAGTGATGAGGATGTATAAGAGGCAGCATCCCATTACGATGTTATTAGAATTAAAAATAACAGACTTTATACCACTACTTATTTTCATGTTTAGTTTAAATGGAAAGTTTCCATTTTGGTATTTAATTCCCGCTGGATTCGGTTTACTCACCGTCTTTTCAGCGTTTGAAAAATGGTATTACACAACATACTGGGTTGAAAATAACGTATTACATGTGAAACAAGGGCTCTTTGTGAAGAAGGAGAGCTACTTAAATAAAGAACGTGTTCAAACGATTAATACAAGTTCAAACGTGTTATATCAAATGCTTGGTTTAAAGAAAATTCAAATCGAAACAGCTGGCGGAGGCGATGATGCAGAAGTAAGCTTAGCTGGTATTACGGAAGATGAGGCGAAGGAACTTATCTCCTTACTAAATGAGCTAACTCCAGAAGTGAAAGCAGAAGAAACGTTAGAAGTAGTAGAAAAAGAAGTCATTACAGAGGAAAAGCAAGCGACAGAGTACAAATTAACTTTGAAAGAAATTTTATTAGCATCTGTTACATCTGGTCAATTTGGATTGTTATTCTCTTTAATATTTTTCGTTTATAACCAAGTAGATGAATACATTCCGAAATGGATAAAAAATAGCGTAGAGTCGTATGTAATGGATCATGATATATACGGCTGGATTTACATGGTAGCTATTTTACTTGTCGTTTCTTGGATGATATCCACAATTGGTTATGCGTTGAAACATGGAGATTTCACAGTGAATCGAAGAAATGATGAAGTCCGCATTTCGCAAGGATTACTTGAGAAAAAAGAACTTGTACTAAAATTGCACCGTATTCAAGGTATTACGATAAAAGAAAGTATTTTACGTCAGCCATTCGGTTATTGTGCTGTGCAAGTCGAAGTCATTCAAAGTAAGGGCTTGGGAGAAGAGAAAGACAAAGTTACATTGCATCCGATTATTCGAAAAGATCGCGTGCAACAGTTACTTGCTCATTTACAATTGCCATATGAACTGAATACAAACATTATTGCATTACCAAAAGCAGCCTTGCGCCGTTACTTAATTGATAGTTTCATATTCTTCGCAATGCTAGCAATCCCGCTTACTGGAATAAGCATATACTTTGAAAAGTATTACATCATGTGGGCGTTGTTACCGCTCGCTATCCTCATCTTTACACTTGGATACGCAACATTTAAAACAAATGGTTACGGCGTAAACGGAGAACAAATTACGATCATACATCGTAGTATTGGGAAACATACAGGACTTGTAAGAAGAAGACACGTCCAATCAATTGAAAAAACACAATCATATTTCCAGCGCCGGGCGGATTTATGTACCTATAATTTTTCTAGTGCATCATCGAATTATAAATTAGAACATACGAGAGTTGAAGATGCGGAGAGAATGCAGGATTGGTATAAGAAGAGAATAAGTGAGGATTAACTTGAAAAAGCTTGCCTATTATGAAAGGCAGGCTTTTTTTGTTATAGGAAAATGAGTGACTTAATCCATGTATTAGTACAGCGACAGCGCACATATATCAATACATATCAAAAAAAGTAGTATACTTCTATTTCAGGAAAATCTGTGGAATTTTTGATATAAATGGTATACTGATATAGAAAAAGTATTAGGAGGCTATATATGATAAGTCAGTTAAAAAGAGAAGCACTTGATGCATTAAAAGGAAAATGGGGATTAGCGGTAGGGGCAACACTATTACTTGGAATCCTTATTGGAGCTGTGGAATTTCTAATCACGGGTGTTTTCTCGATGTTTTGGGGTTGGGAAGAAGCAAGTGATTCGCTTACAGTAAGTATTATTGCAATGCTTGTTATCGGTCCGTTAACAATGGGCGCCTATTATCTTGTTTTAAATGCAATTCGTGGGACTAGTGTTCGCATTGGTCATATATTTAGATGGTTTAGTGATGGAAGTAAGCTTATGAAATCGTTTTTAACATACTTATTAATGTATGTATACTTGATTCTATGGACATTACTTCTTATTATTCCAGGTATTATTAAATCATTTTCTTATTCTATGACATATTTTATTTTGAATGATCATCCAGAATATACAGCGAATCAAGCGATTACTGAAAGTCGTCGTATGATGAATGGACATAAAATGGATTACTTTTTACTATGCTTAAGTTTCTTAGGTTGGTTCATTTTAAGTATTCTTACTTTAGGAATCGGTTTCTTATGGTTAGTACCTTATTTCTATTCGACATCGGCAGCGTTTTATGAAGAGATTTCAAAAGAATATTATAAAAAAGAAGACACTACTTTCTAATAACCACCTATCCCCCAAAGAATATAGGGCACAGATAGTTTAGGTGTTCCGTTCGCGGGGGTCACTTCAGGATAAGGTATAGGTTTTTATATAGAAATTCTACCCTCTATGTTTTATCATAGAGGGTTATTTTTTTATGTGAAAATGATAAAAAATAATTAATAATATATGTGAAGCAAAAAAGTGAGGTGAATGAGAATGAGCAAATTTTTAATACCGTATTCATTTGCTATATTAAGTTTCTTTATTTCAGCAACGGCACTTGATTTATATGATAGGATGGGGAAAAATGATGAGATGACTTCGCCGAACATAATTGGAAAGATAATTCAATCTACTGCGCAAATGGGAGTCCTTACATTGTATTTTGGAGTACCTATCATTTTAGGTGGCTGTCTTCTTGGTGAGCTATTGTTTAGAGGTATCATTTTACGATTTAAACTAAGCTATATCATATCTTTATTAGTATATTTACTTTTAGCCTTTAGTATTGTTTTCGTAACGGTAGGAATTCCAACTACATATGAAGATTCTAATGTTTTTTTCATGGTAATAACTATGATTTGCGCTGTTACATTCTTTGTGGGCCGGAATATATGGGAGAAAAAATAAATTAATAATGGAGTGACAGAATGAAATACACTTGTCCATGCTGCGGATATAAAATGTTAGAAGAAGAATCACCAGGTACATATGAAATTTGTAATATATGTTATTGGGAAGATGATCCTGTTCAGTTTAACGATCATGACTTTGAAGGCGGAGCAAATAAGCCCTCGTTAAGGCAAGCACAGAAAAATTTCATTGCATTTGGTGCTTGCGAGGAATGTTTGGTTGGATCAGTTAGAAAGCCGACTAGTGAAGATGTGAAGGATTCTAGTTGGAAGCAAATTTGTTAAGTGGTTTATAGGTAGAAAATGTTATTACTTATAGAAAGAGAAGTAATAACATTTTTTATTTAGTGATTAAAGAATTGACACCGTCTTATAAAATAAAACAATAACGCTGATAGGGTGGTAGGAAGACCAGCTTCGAAAAATGCTTGAAAACTAAAGGATAGGAAATCAACTCGTTAAAATGACATTTCATGTTTATGGGTATATTAGGAATTAATATAAATGTATAGATGTATAGTCAACGTAGTGTATTTAATGTTATCATATTGGATGATATGGAAATTTTTAATAGAAGAAGCAACTCACAATTCAAAAATAATGAGGCCTATATTGAATAAAAAAATACCTAGTAGTACTCAACAATATTAAAGATAAAATACGTATTTAGATAGAATTAGTAGAAATGAGGGTTTAAAAAGGAATGAACACGAGCATAACACGGCAAAAAATTTTAGCCGCCGCTTCTCAAATTGTTCAATTTAAAGGAGTAGCTAAGTTAACTTTAGAAGCAGTAGCAAAAGAGGCAGGTGTAAGTAAAGGGGGATTATTGTATCACTTTTCAAATAAAGAAGCTTTAATAGAAGGCATGATACTCAAAGGGACAGAGGAGTATCATGGTGCTATTCATAATAGGGTAACGGAAGACACAGAGAAGAAAGGAAGGTGGGTTCGTTCTTTTGTAGAGGAAAGATTAAGTAATGAGAACAGAACAGAAGAGTTGTGTAGTAGTATGATGGCAGCATTAATGCTAAAACCTGAATTACTTGAGCCATTACAACAAGCATTTCAGCAATTGCAAACTAAAATAGAAAATGATGAAATGGATTCTGTTTGTGCCACAATTATTAGATTAGCAGCTGATGGATTATGGTATTCGGAATATTTAGGGATCGGAAGACTAAGTCCTGAATTAAGAGAAAAAGTGATTCAAGCCCTTATTAATGCTTCTTATAAATAGAATATATAAACTATAGAATGAAAAAATTCCCCATTGGTTTGTTTAATCCGGTGGGGAATTGTTTTTTTAATTAGAATAATAGAACAATTGTATAGATGTTGAATTATAACCGTCCAGACGGTATAGTAATATTTGGTACAAGTGGGAAATGAAACAAAAAAAGAATAAAACATATTTTTAGCACACTATTCGAAAGGATAGGCCGCAAAGCTTAGAGTCTACGGTAATATATATTGGTTACTAAGATCGTCTGGTTGCACTTTTGATGCAATTGGATGATCTTTTTTATTATATAAATATAATATTCAAGGAGGAAAATATGCAAGCAAAAAGTACTAAAAGGCACATTTCAATGGTTTCATTAGTTTTTCTAGTATTATTTTCAGTGCTGAATGTGTGGGCTCCAGTTATTCAAGCTGCTGTGATGAAAAGTCCGGTGGATGATATTAGCATTTCCCGTACTGATGGCACGATATCTGAACCATATCAGGCTTCAGATGGTATGAAAGTAGAAGTGAAGTGGTCAGCTAAAGAACAGATAAAAAGTGGAGATCAATTCACAATTGATATGCCAAAAGAATTTCGAAAAGATCTTATGAATATGAGTTTTCCTTTAAAAGATGCTGAAGGAAAAACAGTTGGTACATGTGAGATGAAAAATGGTCTATTGACGTGTACTATGGGTGATTATGTAGAAGGAAAGAATAACATTAAAGGTTCTTTATTCGTAGAATTCTATTTTGCTCTAGAAGCATATGATGGTGTTCAAAAAATCCCATTAGAATTTAACGTTGATGGTCAAATCGTAGATAAAGAAGTAAGTGTAAATAATACGACAGAGAGACCGAAGCCACAGCCCAATACAGATAATCTATTGAAATGGGGTTCTTATAATCAGGAAGATCCTTCAATTGCAGACTGGACGGTATATGTAAATGCAACTGGAACAGAAATGCAAGATCTTAAATTAACAGACACATTAGGACCTGGGCATGAATTAATTACAGATAGCTTAGTATTAGAAGAGGCTGTATTTGAAGATGGCTATGCAGCAACAAATATTAAGCCAGCAGATTTATCTAAAATTAAAATCAATACAACGAAGGCTGGATTTACAATTGAATTTCCAGACAGCTCAAAAGGTTATATTTTAAGATATAAAACAAAAATTACAAATCCTGCTGCAAAGCCTCATAAAAATACAGTGAAATTAGAAGGCAAAAATATTGAAACTGAAGAAAAAGTAGGACAAGTATTTGTAAGTGGTGGGGGAGGAACCGGTTCAGGTGACAATAATCCACCTAGCATTGAAAAAAATATAGTTAATGAGAATGGTAAGCTTGTAGAGAATCAGCAGTTAACACAAATGGATCAAACTATTCAATATCAAGTTGGTACGCATATACCACAAGATCCGCCTAATTATACATCAATGGTAATTAGTGATGATTTAGAAGATGTATTAGACGTTATAGATGCGAAAGTATTTGATCAAAGTGGTCAAGATATTACGTCTAAAGGAAAGCTAACGATAGATAAACAAACAAGTAAAGTAACATTTACGTTCGGTGAGAGCTTTGACTATAAGTCATATGAAGACCAGATAATTAACTTGAATATTAAGGCGAAAATTAAAGCTGATGCAGACTTATCTTCTTATGTAGATAAGAAGATTCCTAATAAAGCAGAGTTACATTATGATGATAAGAAATTAACATCGAATGAAGTAACGGTTACGCCGCCGGAACCTCCAAAAGAAGGTACAGTAGCTATTCATAAAATAGATGCTGAGGATCCGAATAAAGAGTTAACAGGTGCCGAATTTGAAGTTCGAAATAGTGAAGATAAGGTTGTTGCAGTACTGAAAACAGGCGAAAAAGGTTTTTCAGCTCCTCAAACTTTAACACCTGGAACGTATAAAATTTATGAAAAAGTAGCACCTGAAGGATATCAAAAATTAACAAGTCCGGTAGAGGTTACACTTCAAGCTGGAGAAACAAAAACAATTGAAATTAAAAATACCATGCAAAAGGGTCAAATTGAATTAAAGAAAATTGATTCGGAAAATGGTGGCAAAGCATTAGCAAATGCAGAGTTTGATATAGTAAAAGACGGTGTAGTAGTTGAACATATTATTACAGATAAAGACGGTAAGGCAATTTCTAAACCGTTAGCACCAGGAAAATATATTTTAAAAGAAACGAAAGCGCCTGAAGGATACCAATTAAAAGCAAAAGAGTTCGAAGTAAATGTAGCAGGGGACGGCATATTCCCAATAACAGTAGAAAATGCAATGGTAGACAAAGGTAATGTAGAAATTACAAAAGTGGACAAAGAAAGCGGTGCAGTATTAGCAGGTGTCGAATTTGAAGTCCAAGATGAGAAAGGTGAAGTAGTAAGAAAAGTAACAACAGATAAAGATGGAAAAGCAAACGTTTCAGATCTATCAGTAGGAAAATACAAATTAGTAGAGACGAAAAGCTTACCAGGTTACAAAAAACTAACAGAGCCAGTATCATTTGAAATTAAAAAAGGCATGACAAAAGTTTTATCATTGAAAGTAGAAAATGAGCAGTTAGACAAAGGCTCAGTAGAAATTACAAAAGTAGATAAAGACAGCCAAACAGCATTAGCAGGCGTAGTCTTCGAAGTGCAAGATGAAAAAGGAAAAGTGGTAAAAAAAGTAACGACAGATAAAGATGGAAAAGCGAATGTCTCAGACTTATCAGTAGGAAAATACAAATTAGTAGAGACGGAAAGCTTACCAGGTTACAAAAAACTAACAGAGCCAGTATCATTCGAAATTAAAAAAGGTATGACAGAAGTTTTATCATTGAAAGTAGAAAATGAGCAGTTAGACAAAGGCTCAGTAGAAATTACAAAAGTAGATAAAGACAGCCAAAAAGCATTAGAAGGTGTAGTCTTCGAAGTGCAAGATGAAGCTGGAAAAGTAATAAAGAAATTAACAACAGATAAAAATGGAAAAGCAAAAATTGCAGACCTATCAGTAGGAAAATACAAACTAGTAGAAGTAGAAAGTTTACCAGGCTATAAGAAACTAACAGAGCCAGTATCATTTGAAATCAAAAAAGGCATGATCGAGGTACTATCATTAAAAATAGAAAATGAAATGGTAGATACGGGAAATGTAGAGATCACAAAGATAGATAAAGATAATAAGGCACCGTTAGCGGGAGTAACGTTTGTTGTCCAAGATGAAAAGGGCAATGAGGTGAAAAGAGTAACGACAGATAAAGATGGAAAAGCAAATGTTTCAGATTTACCTGTAGGAAAGTATGAATTAGTAGAGGTAGAAAGTTTACCTGGTTATAAAAAGTTAGAAAAACCAGTATCATTTGAAATTAAAAAAGGTATGACGAAGTCTTTAACATTCACTGTAGAAAATGAAATGGTAGATACAGGGGATGTAGAGATCACAAAGATAGACAAAGATAGTAAAGCCCCATTACAAGGTGTTGTGTTTGAAGTACGTGATTCAAAAGGGAAAGTAGTTACTAAAGTAACAACAGATAAAGATGGAAAAGCAAATGTTTCAGATTTATCTATTGGAAAGTATGAGTTGGTAGAAGTAGAAACACCAGCAGGATACAAACCGCTAGAAAAACCAATTTCATTCGAAATTGAAAAAGGTAGAGTAACAGCATTACAATTAACTGTAGAAAATGAATTAGTGGATTCAGGAAATGTAGAAATTACAAAAGTAGACAAAGGAAATAAAGATGCTTTAGCTGATGCCGTATTTGAGATTCAAGATGAAGCAGGACAAGTGGTTGCTAAAATAACGACAGATAAAGATGGAAAAGCACAAGTTACTAATTTATCAGTTGGAACATACAAGTTGGTAGAAGTAAAAGCACCAAAAGGATATAAGCAATTAGTAGATCCGATTACTTTCCAAATTGAAAAAGGCATGACAAAATCTCTCGCTTTAACAGTAGAAAACGAAATGTTAGATAAAGGTTCAGTAGAAATTACAAAAGTAGATAAAGAGAGCCAAAAAGCATTAGCAGGCGTAGTCTTCGAGGTACAAGATGAAGCAGGCAAAGTAGTAACAGAAGTAAAAACGGATAAAGATGGAAAAGCAAAAGTCTCAGACTTATCTGTAGGACAGTACAAATTAGTAGAAAAAGCAGGCTTACCAGGCTACAAAAAACTAACAGAACCAGTATCATTCGAAATTAAAAAAGGTATGACGAAAGTTTTATCATTGAAAGTAGAGAATGAACTATTAGACAAAGGTTCAGTAGAAATTACAAAAGTGGACAAAGAAAGTGGCGCAAAATTAGCGGGCGTAACTTTCGAAGTGCAAGATGAAAAAGATAAAGTAGTAACAAAAGTAACAACAGATAAAGATGGAAAAGCGACAATTTCAGATTTATCAGTAGGGAAATATAAGCTAGTAGAGGTAGAAAGCTTACCAGGATATAAAAAACTAGCAAAACCAGTATCGTTCGAAATTAAAAAAGGTATGACGGAAGTTTTATCAATAAAAGTAGAGAACGAACTGCTAGATAAAGGTTCAGTAGAAATTACAAAAGTAGATAAAGAGAGCCAAAAAGCATTAGCAGGCGTAGTCTTTGAAGTGCAAGATGAGCAAGGAAAAGTAGTAACAAAAGTAACAACAGATAAAGATGGAAAAGCAAAAATCTCAGACTTATCTGTAGGAAAGTACAAACTAGTAGAGAAAGAAAGCTTACCAGGTTACAAAAAACTAACAGAACCAGTATCATTCGAAATTACAAAAGGTATGACGACAGTCCTGTCAATGAAAGTAGAGAATGAACTATTAGATAAAGGTTCAGTAGAAATTACAAAGGTAGATAAAGAGAGCCAAAAAGCATTAGCAGGCGTAGTCTTTGAAGTGCAAGATGAGCAAGGAAAAGTAGTAACAGAAGTAAAAACGGATAAAGATGGAAAAGCAAAAATTGTTGATTTATCTGTAGGAAAGTACAAATTAGTAGAAAAAGCAGGCTTACCAGGCTACAAAAAACTAACAGAACCAGTATCATTCGAAATTAAAAAAGGTATGACGAAAGTTTTATCATTGAAAGTAGAGAATGAACTATTAGACAAAGGTTCAGTAGAAATTACAAAAGTGGACAAAGAAAGTGGCGCAAAATTAGCGGGCGTAACTTTCGAAGTGCAAGATGAAAAAGATAAAGTAGTAACAAAAGTAACAACAGATAAAGATGGAAAAGCGACAATTTCAGATTTATCAGTAGGGAAATATAAGCTAGTAGAGGTAGAAAGCTTACCAGGATATAAAAAACTAGCAAAACCAGTATCGTTCGAAATCAAAAAAGGTATGACGGAAGTTTTATCAATAAAAGTAGAGAACGAATTGCTAGATAAAGGTTCAGTAGAAATTACAAAAGTAGATAAAGAGAGCCAAAAAGCATTAGCAGGCGTAGTCTTTGAAGTGCAAGATGAGCAAGGAAAAGTAGTAACAGAAGTAAAAACGGATAAAGAAGGAAAAGCAACAATTTCAGATTTATCTGTAGGAAAGTACAAATTAGTAGAGAAAGAAAACTTACCAGGATACAAAAAATTAACAGAACCAGTATCATTTGAAATCAAAAAAGGTATGACGGAAGTCTTATCATTGAAAGTAGAGAATGAACAGTTAGACAAAGGTTCAGTGGAAATTACAAAAATGGCTGCTGAAAGTAAGAATGTATTATCAGGGGCAGTGTTTGAAGTCCATGACGAAAAAGGAAAAGTAGTAACGAAAGTAACAACAGATAAAGAAGGAAAAGCGAAAGTCTCAGACTTATCTGTAGGTCACTACACACTTGTAGAAGTAGAAGCACCAAAAGGTTATGAAAAATTAACTAATCCAATTCCATTTGAAATTACAAAAGGAATGGTAAGTCCGGTTCAATTAGAAGTATTAAATAAATTGACTTCTTTAGCACCACCAGGTCCAGAAAAACCGGAAACAACAGATCCAG
>NZ_JAUMJO010000001.1:822255-1137107 GCF_036320425.1 Bacillus nitratireducens | reverse complement strand
AGAGAAGCCTGGAACAACAGATCCAGAGAAGCCTGGAACAACAGATCCAGAGAAGCCTGGAACAACAGATCCAGAGAAGCCTGGAACAACAGATCCAGAGAAGCCTGGAACAACAGATCCAGAGAAGCCTGGAACAACAGATCCAGAAAAACCTGGAACAACGAACCCAGAGAAACCTGAAAAAGAATTACCGAAGACAGGGCAGAAAATGCCTGTGGAACCATATATGGGAGCACTTCTTGTAATGATGAGTTTTGGATTGCTCGTATTAGGTAGAAAACAGCAAAGATAATAAAAGTGAAAAGGTATCCTCAAAGTATTTGAGGATACCTTTTTTATATTATTTGGCATAATAAAAAAGGCATCTAGCAAAAGTACTAGATGCAAATAAAAACACAAGGGAAGATAAATGTCTCCCGTTTCCCGTATGTGATTATTTCAAAAAATTATAAAAAACTAGCTTTATTATATATATTTGATGTGTAAAGTTATGGAAGTAAAAGGTTACACGTTTTCGTAGAGTTTTGTTAAAAAAAGAGCTATTTATGTAATTAATTTTAACACTTTAGGAAAGAAGCCTCTTTCCTAAAGTGTTTGAAGGACGATAGCCGAACGGTAGGTGGAAGATGAAATTCAGTTTGGAATCTTATTGACGCCTTACAATATAGGTAGGGGAAAATAATGTAAAAAAACCATTGCATGTTTCAAATCACTATGTTACATTTGTGTTACAGAAAGGTTACAAGATGTGACTTTTGTTACATCTTGTTTTCTGTTGTTTTCGGTATGTTACAAATTATAGTTTGTAGTTCCAATCAACTGAGAATATTTAAAGTTGAAGAAATAGCAAACTATGAACTAAAAATGATTTTCTATGTGTATAAGAGTGTGTGTAGTAAAGAGCCTGAGTGAGAGCTTTATGCACATTATTAAAATTCCTTTCTGTCTTAAAAGAAGAAGACTACCAACTATTTAGGAGTTTTAAGTAATGAGAGTAAATGAAATGTACTTCTTTTCCCGCGCGCAATGTAGTACATAATTTACTTTTAGCCTAATTACTACACAGACTTTTATACATATGAGGTTATTGTTTTAAGCATATATAGGGGGAGAGAAAATGAGAAAGTTATTAACAGTAATTGGACTTATGTTTTTAATGCTAGCTGGATGTAGTAATGGGGATTTTGAAAAAGCAATGGATGAAGGAAAGACTGCGTTAACGAATAAAGAATATAAAAATGCTTTATCATCATTTGAACGAGCACTAGATGAGAAAAAAGATGATTCAGATGCAAAAGTGTTTGCAGAGCAAACGAAAGCAATGATTGAAGCAGTGAAGCTAAAAGAAGAAGCAAAGTTAGAAGAATCGATCAAGTCATTTGAAAAAGTAGAGAACATGAAGAATGGAAATACTACGCTTATAAAACAAGCCAAGGAAGAACGAACAGCACTGCTAGCCATCTTAGAACAAAAAAAGAAGTATAGCGAGCAACTGGCGAAAAGTGAAGAGTTAATAAGTAAGAAAAATTATGCAGAAGCGAAAGAGATATTAAATAAGCTAGTTGCAGAAACAAAAGATAATAAGAACCTTGAAGAATATAATAAAAAAGCCGTAGGATTAGTTACTAAAATTGGTGAAGAAGAAAAAACTGCAAAGAGTGAAGAAACAGCGAAAGCACAAAAAACAAATGCAGTAACGAATCAAAAGGTAGCAACAGAAAAGACTCAAAAAACTGAGGCAGAAAAAAATCAAAAGGTAGCAACAGAAAAGACTCAAAAAACTGAGGCAGAAAAAAATCAAAAGGTAGCAACAGAAAAGAACCAAAAAACTGAGACAGAAAAGAATCAGAAGGTAGTAACAGAAAAGAACCAAAAAAATGAGACAGAAAAGAATCAAAAGGTAGAAGCAGAAAAGAACCAAAAAGTAGAAACAGGAAAGAATCAAAATGCATTTACTTTTGAGAAAGCAAAAGAATATATCAAAAATGAATATAAAGAAGACTATGATTACACGCTAGAGAATACGCAAGTAGAGAATGGAAAGAAATATTATCAAATAAGAGTGCATACGACATATAAAATAGAAGGTGCAGGTGGACCAGGATTTACTGGTGTATTTAAAGTATTCGAAGACGGTACAATCGTTGAAGTGCACTAAATTGATGGAAAAGGTATCCTCAAAGTATATGAGGGTACCTTTTTTAGCATAAAAAAAGGCATCTAGCAAAAGTACTAGATGCAAATAAAAACACAAGGGAAGACAAAATTCTTCCCGTTTCCCGTAAGTAATTATATCAAAAAATTTATAAAAAACTAGCTTTATTTTTTATATAATTGATGTGTAAAGCTATGAAATTATAAGATTACACTGTTTTCATAGTGTTTTATTGAAAAAAGGAGCTGCGTATATGATTAATTTTAAACCAGAAAATTTAAACCAACTACTAAAAGTGACGCTTATAAGTGCGAATAAATCTTATGATGCGATTAAAGATTATGAATTTACGGGAGAAGCAGTAGTATTCCGTGTAGACTTCGAATATATTGACGTTTCTCTAATGATTGTAGATATGTTAGGAAGATCAGCTTCTAAATTTAACATTTTGCCATATGCCCGTCCTAATACGAATGAAATAGATTACATTCAGTTTCATGTGTATTCGATTAATGAAGGGAATTTTAAAGAAATGATCGATACGATGTAAAAACTATAATTTTACAAATATGTATATACCAACTAATATATAATTAATAAATTCATATAATTGGAGTGATGAGATGCAGCCGTTAGAAAGGGAGATTCATTCTAATATGCTGAAAGTGTGGAGAATTCACGCTTTAATTGGGGCGGCAGTTATACTAGCAGTCGTAATTGCGTATTTCTTTTTTATGATCAATTTTAACTGGTGGGGCTGGTTGTTTGGACTATTAGTAACAGGTGCTATTACATTTATCCCACTTGATTATTTTGTATTTCCAAATTTACGTCAACGCTATTATAGTTACAGATTAAATGAAGAAGAGATTGAGATTCAAAAGGGAATGTTCGTTGTAAAACGCGTACTCATTCCGATGATTCGTGTGCAGCACGTAACGATTGAACAGGGCCCAATTATGAGAAAGTATAATTTAGCAGAATTACATATTTCAACAGCGGCAACTTCTCATAGTATTCCCGGTTTAACGAAAGAAGAAGCAGAGCAGCTGAAAAGACAAATTGGAGAGCTTGCGAAAGTGAGTGATGAGGATGTATAAGAGGCAACATCCGATTACGATATTATTAGGTATTCGAATTACGGCTTTGTTGCCTTTTATTTTTCTTGTTTTATTTCGTTCAGATGGTGAAGTAGAACCTTGGTATTTCTTACATCTTGTTCTTTTATTTGTATTATTTATTATGGCTATTTTTTCAGCTGTAAAATGGTATTTCAAAGTATACTGGGTTGAAAATAATATTTTACATATTAAACATGGTGTTTTTGTGAAGAAGGAAAGTTATTTAAATAAAGACCGTGTGCAAAACATTAGTACATCTTCTAATGTCATTTATCAAATGCTTGGGCTTACGAAATTAAATATAGAAGTAGCGGGCGGCGGTAGTGAGCCGGAAGTGATGTTAGCTGGTATTAAAGAAGATGAAGCGAAGGAACTAATTGCCTTACTAAATAAAAAAAGAAGCGCTGCGAGTGAAGAAGTGCCCATGACAGAAGAAAGTAAGACGATTTATCAGTTAACGATGAAAGAGATTTTAGTAGCTTCCATTACGTCTGGTAGATTCGGATTAGTGTTTTCTGGATTACTTCTTATTTACACAGAGTTTAATCAATTTCTTCCAAAATGGCTCATAAATAAAGTGGAAGCGTATGTGATGGATAACGGTGTATATGAATTAATCGTTATGGCCGCGATTTTAATGGCAATTTCGTGGGTCATTTCTACGGTCGGCTATGCATTAAAATACGCGAACTTTAAAATTGAGCGAAACGGAAATGAAATTCGCATCGTTCAAGGGTTATTTGATAAGAAAGAGTTTGTATTAAAATTACACCGCATTCAAGCGATTACTGTAAAAGAAGGAATTCTTCGCCAGCCTTTCGGTTATTGCTCTGTCGAAGTGGAAGTCATTCAAAGTATAGAAGCGGCAGGGAATGAAGTGATGTTACATCCTTTCATGAAGAAAAAGGATGTACAGCAGCTACTTGCCTATTTACAGTTGCCATATGAAATAGAAGAAGAAATCGTTCCTTTACCGAAGGCTGCATTGCGCCGTTATATTATTATGGGCTGGATTACAAGTGCCGTACTCGCAGTGCCGATCGCCGGTGCGAGTATATATTTTAAACAAAATATTGCGTTATTCACCCTGATACCACTATTTATCGTATTTACGTTACTTGCATACGCTAGATATAAAAGTGGTGGATATATGATACGAGACAATCAGTTAGTAATGGTGCACCGAGGTCTCGCGAAATACACAGGGATCATGCGAAGAAGACATATTCAAGTAGTCGGATACAATCAATCTTATTTTCAAAAGAAAGACGAGTTATGTACAGCTGCTGTAGCGGTGGCGGGACATGGTTATGAAGTGAAGCATATGCGAAAAGAAGACGCGCTTCGTATATATAATTGGTATAAAGAAAAAGGAAACACCGGTGTGTAATGGTGTTTCCTTTTTTGTCGTTAAATCGTTGATATATTTCAAAATGTGATAGATATATTCGGAAAATCGTTAATATAATTTCACGTACTGCCGGTGTTGTACTACTTTTTAATTAAACTAAAACATCAAAAGTAGTCACGAAAGAAGGACGAGAGAAAATGCTTTTTTGCTGTTCTGCATGTGGATGCGCCTGAGCCTGAGCTTGTCCCTCTGCTTGTGCAGGACGTTTTTTATGAGCGTTTTCGAATGAACGTGATTCTGTCCAGTCTTTAAAGTTTTGCTCAGTTTCCCACATCGTTAAGATGACATATGTATCGTTACTTAATGGGCGAAGAACACGGATTGCTTGGAAGCCAGGTTCATTTTCGATAAGACCTGCGCGGTTTTTAAAACGGTTTTCAAATACTGGGCGACCTTCGTCTGTTACAGAAATGTTGTTACAAACAATATAGCCAGGTTGTCCTTTAAATTCTCCAACAGAGTCTAATACGTCATACTGAAGTGCTGATTCTACAGATTCTTCTGTATTTTCTTTATAAAACATATCTTTTTCGTTATTTTTTGCAGTGAAATGTGCTTGTTCTAGAGGTGTTTCGTATGAAATAATAGCCTTCATTTTAATGCCCCCTTTATGGTTTGTCTCTATTATATCAATTCTCTTAAAAAACTTCGAAGATTATATACATAAAGATACTTCTTTTTCAAATAATAAATGTACCATCATTTGGAAAGAAGGCCGATGTATGAAGAAAGCAAAGTGGACTTTATTGGGCGGGTTAGCAACGTTTGTAGTAGCAATTGTACTTTATAAACTTATTGTGTTAGCTGGTGGCTATATGATGGATGAAAAGCAGCTTGTTTTCCACTCTTCATCACGTATCGTTGACCAGAAAGGAAAAGAAATTACGAAATTATATGTAGAAAATAGAGAGCTCGTGCCGATCGAAGAAATTCCAAAGTACGTGCAGCAAGCATTTGTTGCTGTGGAGGATTCTCGTTTTTATGAGCATCAAGGAATTGATTATCCTTCTATATTTCGGGCGCTTTATAAAGACGCGTTAGCTGGAGAGAAGGTAGAAGGCGGTAGTACAATTACGCAGCAATTAGCTAAAAACGTCTTTTTAACTCGTGAAAAAACATTTACACGCAAATTGAAAGAGGTCGCAATTTCTCTTCAATTAGAGCAAAAATATACGAAGCAGCAAATTCTTGAAATGTATATGAACCATATTTATTTTGGCCATGGGGCATATGGAATTCAAGCGGCGGCAAAGTTGTATTTTAATAAAAATGTAGCAGATTTAACAGTAGAAGAGGGGGCTATGCTTGCAGGGCTTCCGAAAGCGCCAAATGGCTATTCACCGTACTTATCCCCTGAGAAGAGTAAGGAACGCCGTGATCTTGTTTTGTCACTTATGCATAAACAAGGCTATTTAACAGCGGAAGATAGTGTTCGTTACCAGGGGAAAACAATCGCTCTTTATAAAAATTCAGATGAACGTGAACTTGCATATATGCCGTATATCGATATGGTTATAGATGAAGCAGCACGTTTATACGGTTTGTCTCATCAAGAAGTGCTTCGCGGAGGGTATACGTTTGTTGTACCGATGGATGAAAAAATTCAAAAGGTAGCATATAACCAGTTTCAAGATGCGAGAAATTTCCCTGGTAAAGAAAACGGGGCGCAAGGTGCATTTTTATTAATGGATAATCAAACTGGCGGAATTAAAGCAGCAATTGGCGGAAGAGAGTATGTTCCGAGAGGGCTTAATCGTGTTTTTGCAAAAAGGCAGCCTGGTTCTGTTTTAAAGCCGCTTATCGTATATGGACCAGCACTTGAGACGAAAAAATATAATCCATATTCTTTATTAACGAATGAAAAAAGTTCGTTTGAAGGCTATGAACCTCGAAATTATAATCATCAGTATACGAAAGAGATGACGATGTATGATGCGGTATTAGAATCAGCAAACGTGCCAGCTGTTTCTTTATTAAATGAATTAGGGGTAGATGAGGGAAAGCAATATTTAGAGAAAGGAAATGTTCATATTGCGGACTCAGGTTTAAGCACGGCACTTGGAGGGCTTAAAAATGGTGTTTCTCCATTTGATCTTGTTAAAATGTACCGCTCTTTTTTAGCGAACGGGAATATTATTGAACCGCACGTTATTGATAAAGTGTTAAATAGACACGGTGCAGTTATTGGAGAATCATCAAAAGATGAAACGAAAGTCTTTTCAAAGCAAACGGCATGGTACATGACAAAGATGCTGGAAGGAGTTGTGAAAGAAGGTACGGCGAAAGCCGGTGTATATAATGGTGCTTTAGCTGGAAAGACAGGCACAACTTCCTTGCCGAATGATGATCATGGTGCGCGCGATATGTGGTTTGTTGGATATACACCGAATTTAGTAGGGGCAGTTTGGATTGGTTATGACCGCACTGATAAAGAGCATCAATTACAAGATGGAAATGCATCTGCAACGATGTTATTTAAAAAGATTTTAACGAAAGCAAACATACAAGATAAAGCGAGTTTTCATAGGCCAAAAGGTGTTGAAACAATTGGACTGCCAATTCGTTTAGATAAGATTAAAAACGTGGAGGCAAAACTGGCATTTAGTCCTTTCGGTTTATTTACGATGAAACTAATCTGGACGCCGCTTCCTGATGAGCGAATTATGTACCGGATTTATAAAGTTGAAAAAGGAATTCATACTCATGTTGGGACGGTAAAAGGAGCTGGGAAATATGAGGAAAAGTTTATTAACATATTCTCAAAACCAAGTTTTTACGTTGTGCCATTTAACACACAAACGAACCGTGAAGGAGAAAAGTCAAAAGTAGCTAAACCGTAGTTTTTCTCTGTGCTATAATAAGAATGTTGTGAAAATAGTAAGCGGTTTTACGAACATTTGTGTCAATTTCATGAACAACGTACATAATGCTATGCATTTTGTTTTTACAAGCTGTATAGTAAAAAAAGATAAATATCGGAATAGAGCGTATTTAAAGAAAAAGTGTTGGTAAGGAAGGGAGCTAGGGTCTTGGTAAGAACTATAAATGAGACATTTTTAAAAGCATGTAGGGGGGAACGTACAGAGTATGTACCAGCATGGTATATGCGTCAAGCAGGTCGTTCACAGCCGGAATATAGAAAGATAAAAGAGAAACATTCTTTATTTGAAATTACACATAATCCAGAATTATGCGCTTATGTTACAAAGTTGCCAGTTGATCAATATAACGTAGACGCAGCAATTCTTTATAAAGATATTATGTCACCACTACCTGCAATTGGTGTTGATGTGGAAATTAAATCTGGTATTGGTCCAGTAATCGATAATCCAATCCGTTCTTTACAAGATGTAGAAAAATTAGGGGAAATCAATCCAGAAGATGACGTACCTTACATACTAGATACAATTCGTTTATTAACGACAGAAATGTTAGATGTACCGTTAATCGGTTTTTCAGGAGCTCCATTTACGTTAGCGAGCTATATGATTGAAGGCGGTCCTTCTCGTAACTACCATAATACGAAAGCGTTCATGTATGCAGAGCCGAAAGCTTGGTTCGCATTAATGGATAAACTTGCAGATATGGTTATTACATATTTAAAAGCGCAAATTAACGCAGGAGCAAAAGCGGTTCAAATTTTCGATTCTTGGGTTGGAACAGTAAATGTAGCGGATTACCGTATATTTATTAAACCAGCGATGGAGCGTATTTTTGCAGAAGTTCGTAAGATGGGGGTTCCAATGATTATGCACGGCGTAGGTGCTGCACATTTAGTGAATGAATGGCACGACTTACCTCTTGATGTAGTAGGTTTAGATTGGCGCTTACCGATCGAAGAAGCACGCGCACGTGGTGTTCACAAGGCGGTACAAGGAAATATGGACCCTTCGTTCTTACTAGCACCATGGTCTGTTATTGAAGAACATGTAAAAGGTATTTTAGATCAAGGGATGAAAGAGCCAGGTTATATCTTTAACTTAGGTCACGGTGTATTCCCAGAAGTAAATCCAGATACATTAAAACGCTTAACTACATTTATTCATGAATACTCTAAAGAACAGTTAGCGAAGTAAAGGAGATTGGCTGTATGAAAAAGAAAATTGGTTTGCTTGTAATGGCATACGGAACGCCGTATAAAGAAGAAGATATTGAACGTTACTATACACATATTCGCAGAGGAAGAAAGCCAAGTCCTGAAATGCTAGAAGATTTAACAGAGCGTTACCGTGCAATTGGTGGTATTTCTCCTTTAGCTACTATTACATTAGAGCAAGCTAAAAAGTTAGAGACGCGTTTAAATGAAGTACAAGATGAAGTAGAGTACCACATGTATCTTGGCTTAAAACATATCGAACCGTTCATTGAAGATGCAGTACAAGCTATGCATAAAGATGGAATAGAAGATGCAATTGCACTCGTTCTTGCCCCTCATTATTCTACTTTTAGCGTGAAGTCGTATGTAGGAAGAGCGCAAGAAGAAGCAGAAAAACTTGGAAACTTAACAATTCACGGCATCGATAGCTGGTATAAAGAACCGAAATTTATTCAGTATTGGGTCGATGCAGTGAAAGGTATATATAACGGTATGTCAGAAGCAGAACGTGACAAAGCTGTGTTAATCGTATCTGCACATAGCTTACCAGAGAAAATTATCGCACTGGGCGATCCATATCCAGATCAATTAAATGAAACAGCTGACTATATTGCAAGAGGCGCTGAAGTAGCAAATTATGCAGTTGGCTGGCAAAGTGCCGGAAATACACCAGATCCTTGGATTGGTCCAGATGTACAAGATTTAACGAGAGAATTAAATGAAAAGTACGGCTACAGTTCATTCGTATATGCCCCAGTTGGATTTGTTGCGGAACATTTAGAAGTTTTATATGACAATGACTTTGAGTGTAAAGTTGTAACGGATGAAATTGGCGCAAAATATTATCGTCCAGAAATGCCAAACGCATCGGATGCATTTATTGATTGTTTAGCAGATGTTGTATTAAAGAAAAAAGAATCTGCATTGTAGGAAGAAAGGGGGAGCTTACTTGAGGAAAAAAGTTGTGATCGTCGGCGGTGGTATAACAGGCTTATCGACAGCGTATTACTTACAAAAAGAAATTCGCGAAAAAAACTTGCCGATAGATACATTGCTTATAGAAGCGTCTGGTAAACTTGGCGGGAAAATTCAAACCGTTCAAAAAGATGGATTTACAATTGAACGTGGCCCTGATTCTTTCTTAGCAAGAAAAGAGAGTGCAGCTAAATTAGTGAAAGAATTAGGACTGGGCGATGAACTTGTAAATAATAAGGCCGGTCAATCATTTATCCTTGTAAATAATCGGTTACATAAAATGCCGAGCGGATCAATGATGGGAATTCCAACGCAAATTACGCCGTTTCTATTTTCCGGATTGTTCTCCCCAATTGGTAAATTAAGAGCTGGTTTTGACTTATTAATGCCAAGGTCAAAACCAGTTTCTGATCAATCACTCGGGCAGTTTTTCAGACATCGCCTCGGAAATGAAGTCGTTGAAAATTTAATTGAGCCATTATTATCTGGTATATATGCAGGGGATATTGATGAAATGAGTTTAATGTCAACATTCCCTCAAATTTATCAAATCGAACAGGAGCACCGTAGTATTTCACTCGGTATGCGTACGCTCGCTCCGAAGCAAGAGAAGGCTGAAGTGAAAAAAGGAATCTTTAAAACTGTGAAAACCGGTTTAGAATCTATAGTAGAATCTCTTGAAGTGAAGATTCCTAATGATATGGTAATAAAAGGAACTCGTATTGAGAAAGTTGCGAAACTTGGTGATGGCTATACGATTACTCTTAGTAACGGAAAAGAAATGGAAGCAGACGCGATTGTAGTTGCAGCACCACATAAAGTATTGCCCTCTATGTTTGCACAGTATAAGCAGTTTCGTTTCTTCCGTAACATTCCATCTACATCCGTTGCAAACGTGGCACTTGCTTTCTCGAAGTCTGCCATTCAGCGCGATATTGATGGTACCGGATTTGTCGTATCAAGAAATAGTGATTACACGATTACGGCGTGTACGTGGACACATAAAAAATGGCCACATACAACGCCAGAAGGAAAAACGCTTCTTCGTTGTTACGTCGGACGCCCAGGTGATGAAGCGATTGTTGAACAAACGGACGAAGAAATTGTGCAGCTTGTATTAGAGGACTTACAAAAGACAATGGATATTACAGAGGATCCAGAGTTTACAATTGTAAGCCGCTGGAAAGAAGCGATGCCTCAATATACAGTAGGCCATAAAGACCGAATGAAGAAGCTCACAACATTTATGGAAAGCGAGTTGCCAGGTGTGTATTTGGCAGGTAGCTCCTATGCTGGTGCTGGTCTTCCGGATTGTATTGAACAGGGTGAGAGAGCTGCAAAGTGTGTGCTAACTCATTTAGAGAAAGTAATGGAGACTGAATTAGTCGCAAATTAAAATATTCCAAACAAACCGCCTTCAATTAGATTGAAGGCGGTTTGTTTATTAAATAAGATACCTGTTAGTTAATAAACCTATATAAGTTATTTTGTGTTATAGTTTGAAAACTTGTAAATTAAATAAATTTTGTGTAAAATTTGTCGAAATATAGTTCTATATAACGAATCATTTGATATGATAGAAATGCTGAGAAAATATGAATTAGGGAGAGGAAAATGGCTGTGAAGAAATTGTTAAGTACCTTTTTATCATTATTGCTATTGCTTTCATTTACTGGAACTTTAGCGCAGGCGGAAGAAACTACTTCTATGTCAGTAGAGAAAGCAATTCAAGTATTTAAGCAGCAAGGGAAAACGAAGGGGATAGTGGAAGGATATATCGTTGGGTATACGCAGAGTCCTTCTAAATACACGAAAGATCCGGCTAAGTTTGATGATACAAACGTGGCAATTGCTGATTCGCCAAACGAAACGAATCCAGACAAGATCATGCCTGTTCAGTTGCCAAAAGGCGATGTGAGATCAGCTGTAAACGTGAAAGATCATCCTGAAAATATCGGAAAGAAAGTTCAGCTAACAGGGACGCTTGAATTATATTTTGGTAGCCCCGGTTTAAAATCGGTAACAGCTCATAAGTTTCAAGGGGAAGAACAAAACCGTGTTAGCGATGTAGTAGCTTCGCCTGGTGGCGGGGAAGTTGCGAAAGGAACAGCGGTAACATTAACAACGGGCACAGAAGGAGCAACAATCTACTATACGTTAGATGGTTCTAATCCTACAAATAAAAGCGTTCGTTATAACGGACAAATTATAATGAATGAAAATAGTTTAGTGAAAGCAATCGCAGAAAAAGAAGGGCTTACTCCTTCAGCGGTTTCAACATTTTCATTTATAATCGTCACAAATGAACAAGTTCGTATCCATGATATTCAAGGGGAATCACATATTTCTCCTTACAATGGAAAAAAAGTACGAAATGTAGAAGGTGTTGTAACAGCTCTAGATAAAAATGGTTTTTATGTAGAAGATAATCAGCCAGACGAAGATCCAGCTACTTCTGAAGGTATTTACGTATACAAAAAAGATGCGAATATAGCAGTAGGAGATCTTGTCCAAGTTGATGGAGAAGTAGAAGAATATGTTGGACCTGGATATGCAGAGCGATTTGAAACAGACTTAACGACGACGGAAATTAAGGCGAGTCGCGTTGCTGTAATCGCAAAAGATCAACCTTTACCAGCGCCGATTGTATTAGGAGAAAACGGTGTGAAAATCCCTGATCAAATTATCGATAATGATGCATTCGGTTTATTTGATCCAAGTGAAGATGCAATCGATTTTTATGAAAGTGTAGAAGGTATGCGCGTTACGATGCCAACGCCAAAAATTATCGCTCCGCAGAAAAACGGTAATTTATATGTAACAGTAAAAAATGGTGGAGATAAAGTAGTAACGAAGTATGGTACGCCTTTATTAGATAAAGAGCAATTAAATCCAGAGCGCCTTTCTGTAAAAGTACCTCGTGATTATGTCGCGAAAGTAGGCGATACGTTCACTGGAGATATAACAGGAGTAGTAGGGTATGACTACGGTTCGTTCCGCATTTCGCCAGTAACGGAATTGCCATCTGTAGTGGACGGCGGATTTAAGCAAGTAGGGGCAAATATTCAGCCGCGTCTTGATAAGTTAACAGTTGCTACATATAATATTGAAAACTTCTCAGCTAACAAAAAAGAAACAACAGATGAAAAAGTAAAAGCGTTAGCGTATTCTATTAAATATAATTTAAAAATGCCAGATATTATCGGTGTAGAGGAAATGCAAGATAATAATGGAGCAATCAATGACGGTACAACAGATGCATCTTTAAGTGCAAAACGTATCATTGATGCTGTATTAGAAATTCGTGGACCGAAGTATGAGTATGTAGAAATTGCGCCGAACAACAATCAAGACGGCGGGGCACCTGGAGCGAATATTCGCGTCGGTTTCTTCTATAACCCATCTCGTGTGAAATTAGCGACAGTACCGAAGTTACTAGATAAAAATGTAGTTCGTATTGGAGATGAAAATCCTTTATTTGAAAGTACACGTAAACCGTTAGCTGCAGAATTTACATTCCAAGGACAAAACGTTGTTGTCATCGCAAATCACTTAAACTCAAAACTAGGAGATGCAACACCATTTGGAAAAGTGCAGCCGCTCGTATTAAAGAGTGAAGAAAAACGAGTTCAATTAGCACAAGAAGTGAATCAATTCGTACAAGGTATTCAGAAAAAGAATACGAATGCACCAGTTGTTGTATTAGGTGATATGAACGATTTCGAGTTCTCTAAACCACTAGAAGCACTGCAAGGAACGATATTAAAAGATATGTTAAACACAGTGCCGAAAGAGAATCGCTACACGTACATTCATGAAGGTAACGCACAAGTGTTAGATCATATTTTAGTAACAAATAACATCGCACCGCACACAATTGTAGACCCAGTACACTTAAACTCAAACATTATGAAAGAACATGGGCGTGTAAGTGACCATGATCCAGTACTTGCTCAAATTGATTTGAAGAAGGCTTCTTAAAGTAGGAGAACGCTTAGGTATCTAAGCGTTCTTTTTAGTCTGCATAATGAAATGCCTCCAATTGCTAATGTTATATGCTTATTTAGTAAATAGGTAGCCAAATAAGAGAACAGAGCCAATAAGTAAAATATTCAAAAGAGTGACCACTAAAGCTATAATAGGTAATACTTTCTTTTCAGAAGGACTAATAAATGAAATGATAGCCATTATTATAGATAAAATAGTTCCGCATAATATTGCGTACGTCATAGGAGTAACTGTATTGGGACCAAATCGATCTAAGACAGGAACAAGTGAAAACATTAAAATAGTACTGAATAGGCTAAAGGTTAAAAACATATAACTTTTCCAAGTATGAATTTTAGGTTGCATGATCAAAACGCCCCTTTCCAATGTAATGTGGACTATTTATGTTTATCCATATGCAAATCATAACTAGAAAATAATAAATTTACAATATTGTAAATCTTTAACTATATTTAAATTGCTGATTTTCTATGGCTTTAGCAGTGATTATTTTATTTAAAAAGAGAATATAATGAATCACTCGAGATTATATATAGATCCCCCTTTTTATAAAATTTATGATAAAATTAATTGAATATTTAGTTTTTTTGAGGAGGTCAACGATGCAAGCACGAATAAATGGGAAATTAATGAATCAGCTGGCGGTTTTTTTTAGTACAATCGTCATGCTTCAGTTTGTAGCCGATATAACAGGGCTTACACAGAATCTAGATAGTATGTATTACTTAATAAATACAGCAACTTCTTATGTAACGTTTAGTTTGGCGGTTATTTTTACTTTAATAGGTGCGAGAAGAGAATTAAGTAAATATGCAATTATTTCATTATGTTTAGTGGTAGCTATTAAAGCAATTTATTTTGCGGCGGTTGTTATTTTGTGGGGATTGGCTGGGACACCGTAAAAGAAGAGTAGTGAAAGTATGCATTTGATACATGTAAACGAATAAGAGCGTAATTCCCATCTCACATAGGGAATTACGCTCTTATTCGTTTTAATTACTTAGTCTGAAATTACTTGAAAAGCTTTTCTACATCGATCTCGTTTTTGAAGTCTTCTCATATATCTTTTTTTGTCCCGTTGTATCCCTTTTATATACATGAATAAGCTGACAAGGAAGAAAAATGTACATTGAATGATTAAGATGTATGGTGACATCCCGTCTAATGGTTGTTTCGGATCATATAAGTGAATAGGTGCTCCGCCTATTGTAGGGAATACTGTACTTAGCAGGACTAAAGGAATAGAAGTAACTGCAAATGGAAATAGAAATGCCATGTAATCTTTCTGTGACCATGTGGACGCTGCTAAACCTAAGATCGCCATTAAACCAGCGAATAAAAAGTTAATCCCAATATATAGAGAAATATAGGTGATGGGAGAAGAGAAATATAACTCTGTGAATTCACCGTTACTGCTTAACATACTCGTACTGACGATTGGATGTCCATTTGGAATTGTTAATTTGCAAAGCAATAACGAAAAAATGAACGGTAAAGTATAAAGAAATCCACCGCAGAAAAATGTAACGATATATTTTGTAAAGGAATACGAGAATAGGGAAATTTCCTTACTTATAAAAGATTTGAAACCATCTGATTTATCGGAATTGTAACTTGTACTAAATGGTAAACTTGCAATAACAGGCAGTAATAATAAATAAACATCCATTTCATTATCACGAAACCCGATCCATTTAAAAGCAGTTGCCATAGTCCCGTCCGTTGCGTCTCCTAAATAACGAATTACATAATAATAATGATAAATAGAAATCAGAGCTAATCCACTAAACATAATAATTAAAGAAACCCGGCTACAAAAAGCTTGCTTTATATTTAAACGAAGTGCACGCATCATGACTGAAAAAGCCTCCACTATTTTTATAAATCTGTCTACTGTCTATCTTACTATTAATTGTAAGGATTTTCTTGCTTTTTTATTTGATTATTAGAAAAAGAGAAATTTATGTGTTGTTAAGTAAGGTTTAGCTGTAGAAGATGATTGTCTCTGCAAAAGGGAAAAATAGTGCGTATCGAACCTTCATTATTAATCATAGTTTAGAAAAGCGAAGAGAAGCAGTATTTGATAAAAATGTAAATAAATAAGAGTTGGAGAAAAGCATGCTTTCTATGTTGAAATAGTAAAAGATGCTCCTAAGGTTTTAACTTTTGGGGCATCTTTTACTATTTTATGAAAAGTTTAGATTTAAAGAGTGTAAAATACTATGATTATGCAAGAGATGCATCCCCGTATTAGATGATGATGTATATGGATTTTACCATAAAGATAATAACCATTTCGGATTGTTAAAATGTGTACAGTAATCAGAGATAAAATTAATAAAAATATCATGTGGGGAATGAAAAAGATTAAAATACTTGATACGAGCAGTGTTATTCCCGATATGGTAATGCTGACAGCTGAGTATGTAGGGATACTTTTCTTTTTATAATGAGTTAACCCAGCTACAATAAGAAGAGAAGCGTAAAAGATAGCTAAAATACTACTACTACATGAAAAGATATTCAAAATAATTCCTCCTTTTATGTTATTAAAATATGATTTCATTAAAAGATACGGGGTTAACCCCCTGTCAATACATGATGCAAAGGAAGTGGAAAAATGAGAATTGGAGAATTTGTTACGTTCCTACGTACTACAAAAGATACAGTTCGACACTATGAAAACTTAAATTTAATTGTTCCAACTCGGATAAATAATAGGAAAGAGTATAGTGAAAAAGAGATATTAGATTTTCAAGTTATTATTGAATTAAAAGAGATGGGATTGAGCTTGAAAGACATTCAACTAATATTTGAGCTGAAAAGTTCATTAGGATGTGGGGACAAGAAACTAATAGATGAAGTATTAGTTAAACTTACAAATCATATGGATTCTCTACTAATAGAAGAAGAAAACATCCGTAACAGAAGGATTCAATTACAAAAAAAATTGAGTGAAATAAAGAAATTGTTATGAATAGATTCTTGCTTTCCATACAAGTATACTTTTTGATACACTATGGACAATGTGATATAACTTGACTGGAATTTTTTTATACTGGAAATAATAAAAAAGAGAACTTGTATAGAATGTAAGCGTGTGGTAATATCAAAGATGTACTGATTGACTATATTATCCAATTGGTCATTTTTGGAGGTGACGATGTGGCGATAGATCGAAAACGTTCTATTATTGAAGCTGCAACAAAGTCTTTTTCAGCGTTCGGTTATAAGGCGACGACGATGGATCAAGTTGCGAAGTTAGCGAATGTAGGAAAAGGAACGATTTATACTTTTTTCAAAAATAAAGAAGAGCTATTTGGCGAAATTATTTCTAATTTAATTACAGAAATGAAGCAAGTTGCAGAAAATGCAATTCGTTCAGATATTTCATTTTTTGAAAATGTACATAGAGCATTATATAGCATATTAGAATTTAGAAAAGAACATCAGCTCATGATTAAATTAATTCAAGAAGAGCGCGATATGGGAACGAAAGAAGTACAAGAAGTGATGCAACAAGTAGACGTGGAAATCGTTTCTGTCATTCAATCTTATTTAGAGATTGCAATTGAAAAAGGTGAAATTAGCAAATGCGATCCAGAAATTACAGCGTTTATTATGCTTCGCCTATACGTATCGCTTATTTTTGATTGGGAAAAAAATCATGAACCGTTAGAAAAAGAAAAAATATCGGAGTTATTCGAACTGTATTTACTAAAAGGATTGTCAAATTAAGATAATCCTTTTAATATTATAAAAAAATGACCAATTGAACAAATTGGTCATAAGTTTAATTAAGGGGGGAATAGAGAAAGAAATTTCATAATGAGGAATAGTTGCATAGTATAAATTCGGGGATAAGGCATATGTATGAACAGATATAGCCTTTTTATTTGGGGAAAAATGACCAAAAAGACATTTTGGTCATTTTTGAAAAGGGGGATAAATTATGAAATGGCATAAGTTGCTTAGCAAAGAATTTGCAGAGATTATAAAAAGTAAAAAAATATTAATCCCAATCATTGCGGTTTTATTTGTACCGATTTTATATGCGGGTATGTTTTTATGGGCTTTTTGGGATCCGTATGAACAGCTAGATGACTTACCAGTTGCGGTAGTCAATTTAGATAAAGGTGCAGAACTTGATGGGAAACCAATTGAGGTCGGGAAAGGGCTCGTTGATAATTTAAAAGATAATAAAAGTTTTAAATGGGAATTTGTAAGTGAAAAAGAAGCGAAAGAGGGAATGGAAGGCAGAAAGTATTACATGTTAGTCCGTATTCCAGATGACTTCTCAAGTAACGCTACAACGTTATTAAAAGACGATCCGAAACCATTGGACTTAGAATATATTCCAAATGAAAGTTTGAACTTCTTATCTTCACAAATTGGCGGAACAGCCATTGAAAAAATTAAAAGTGAAGTATCAAGCACGTTAACGAAAACATATGCAGAGAAAATGTTTGATTCCATTAAAGATGTCTCAAAAGGATTAGCAGATGGAGCGGACGGAGCAAATAAGTTACATGATGGAGCTAGTGAGTTGCATGATGGCTCAAGTAAAGTGACGGATGGCCTCCATACCCTTCAAGGAAAATCTGGTGAAATGAAAGATGGAGTTCAGACATTAGCAGATGGATCTAATAAATTACAAGATGGATCAGGCAAAGTAACAGCAGGTTTAAATACATTAAATAGCAAAACAGGTGAGATGCAGACAGGTATAGGGAAATTACAAGATGGATCAGGCAAAGTAACAGCAGGTTTAAATACATTAAATAGCAAAACAGGTGAGATGCAGACAGGTATAGGGAAATTACAAGATGTATCAGGCAAAGTAACAGCAGGCTTAAATACGTTAAATAGTAAAACAGGTGAGATGCAGACAGGTATAGGAAAATTACAAGATGGATCAGGCAAAGTAACAGCAGGTTTAAATACGTTAAATAGTAAAACAGGTGAATTAAAAACAGGAACGAATGAATTATCAACTGGCATGGAAAAACTTGCCGAAGGACAAAGTAAATTAGAGGAAGTTTCTCAAAACATTGAAAAGGGTTTGCAAGAGTTAAATAGTAAAGTGAAAAATTCTGTTGCAGGCCTGGAGGAAATGCAATCGAAAGTTCCTACTATATTAAATACGGTAAACCAGAAAATAGATGGAGCTGGAGAAAATGTAAGTCAGTTAAATGAATTCACTCAATCAACAGCAGGAGATGCAAAAACTGCAGCGCAAGATGTAGCAAATTTACAAAAACAAATCGAGAGTTTACCAAAAGAATATCAAGAGCAGTTACAACCATATATAACAAATGCGGCAAAAAGTACAGCGACGGTTCAGCAGAAAGCTATTGGAGTAGCAAGTGGAACAAATAAATTAAATGAAGAAGTAAAACAATTAAAAGGCGAAATAAATCAAACAACAAGTGATGTGCAAAACAAACTACCGAATACAGCGAAATTGAAATCTTTAACGGATGGTATTGATGAATTAGCCAGTGGACAAAAAGGATTTGTTGAAAATTTCCAAGGATTTGGTAAGAAGTTAAATGCTGCTAAAGACGGAGCAAATAAATTTAAAAACGAATCCGGTCAATTAATTGATGCGATAAATCAATTAGCAGATGGATCGGGTAAAGTAACAGGTGGTTTAGACACATTATCTGCAGGAGCAAATCAAATGTCAGGTGGTGTAAATCAGTTAGTAGATGGTTCAAGCAAAGTGACAGGCGGTTTAGGAACATTATCTGTAGGAACAAACCAAATGATAGGTGGCGTAAATCAATTAGCAGATGGATCAGGGCAAGTAACAACTGGCTTAGGTACTCTAAATGGTGGCCTAAATAAAATGTCAACTGGCTCAACCCAACTAATCGATGGAGTAAATAAACTAACAGATGGATCCGGAAAAGTGACAGATGGACTTGTGAAAGTAAACGATGGTTCAGGTGAACTTGCTGAGAAACTTGGTGAAGGGGCAGAAAAAACAGGGGAAGTAAAAGGAACGGATAAAACGTATGATATGTTTGCAAGTCCTGTAAAAGTAAAGGTAGAGAAAATGGCGGAAGTTCCAAACTACGGAACAGGATTTACGCCGTACTTCTTATCGCTCGGTTTATTCGTTGGGGCATTACTATTATCTATCGTATACCCATTACGCGATACAGTCGGTGTTCCGAAATCAGGATTTAGTTGGTTTATTAGTAAGTTCGGCGTTTTACTATCAGTCGGTATTATTCAAGCAATAGTAGCAGATGTCATATTACTGTTCGGATTAGGTGTAGAAGTACAAAGCATTCCATACTTCATACTCTTTAGCATCGTTACAAGTTTAGCATTCATCGCATTAATTCAATGTTTAGTAACAGCTTTCGGTGATGCAGGGCGTTTCATCGCCATCATAACATTAATTATGCAGCTTACAACAAGTGCTGGAACATTCCCGTTAGAATTGATTCCTAAGTTTTTACAACCATTTAATGCTTGGCTACCGATGACATACTCTGTATCAGGATTTAAAGCAGTCGTATCAAGCGGTGATTTTAACTTCATGTGGAAAAATATAGGGATATTAATGATCTTTATCGTTGTATTATCACTTGGAACAATTGCTTCATTAACTTGGATGCACAAACGACAGTTTAAAAATATTGCTGAGAATCAATCGGTTGAAGCGTAGGGGAAAAGCACCTTTTGGGTGCTTTTTTATTTTAGTGCAGGGCATTTTTTTTGTAATTCGGATATGAATTTTTCAGGATCTTTTGGTGAGATTTTTACACTTCCCAAAGCTCCTGATGTATAAAAGATTTCATAGCAATCTTTCGAAGAGAGAATACGATATCCGATTAAAATGTTATCTGTTTTTGAGATTTTCGTTATATGAGAGTACGGAATCTTACTTCGAAATGGACCACCTTTAACAAATAAGTGGTTTTCATAGAATGTATATGTAATAGAAAAGGAACTCCATAATAGGAAGCCAGAAGATACAAAGAAAATAGATAGTAGAATGTATAAGTCTGTAGTAGTAGCTTCATCATCAAAGAAGAGAGGAAGCAGTGTTGGAGCACCTATGGTGAAAATAGCAAAAAAGATAATAAATAAGAAAAATTTATCAATTTTAGAGTGGAATGTCATTTGTAGCCCTCCTTCTCCTTAATTTTACCATATCTCATGTTTAGGCTAAATGAAAGAACAGGAATTGTAACAATTTGAATAGAAGTATATTACATGGGAGTTGATACGATGAAAGGAAATCTTACTTATTATTTTATCGTAAATCCGCTAATCATCTTTCTTGTTTACGCCCTTTCACCTATCTTGTTTCATAAAGAAAAATATACAAATATAAAAGATGCACTAGGAATACTTGTAGTTTACTATGTGCTAATTAGTGGGTATTACTTTATGGATGTTGTAAGTAAAAGAATGAAGAAGAATAGTAAGGACAAACAATAAAGTTTTATTACATAAAAACTGATGGAGGACAACAAAATGACCGAAAGTGAAATGAAATTCAGGGATACGACCATTCGTAACTTTTTCGATAAAGAGGATCGTCTAAAATCGATTCCAGGTCAAAAGAGGAAAAAACTAGTATTGTTAGAGCATTTAGTTAGCAAATTAAATGCTGAAAATCAGTATACGAAAAAAGAAATTAATACATTCATAAAACAATATCATGATGATTTTTGTACGATTAGACGAGAATTTATTGTGCATGGGTTTATGGATCGAGAGGATAATGTGTATCGTATAAATGAGAGAGAAGTATGGAGGAAATGGGAAGAGTTATAAATGTAATGAGGAAGGGGAATTTTCTTGCAAGCTAGTAGTCTTATGCATGAAGAGATTTCTGGAAAACCATCGATTTTTGGGATATTCACTTCGCCAACACTACAATTCAAAAGGATGAAGAATCAAAGAAATATATTCTTTCCACTAGCCTTTTTAATTGTGCTTATTATAATTTCAAGTGCCTTAATGTCTTGGAATTCTTTAAATAATCCTGCACTCAGTATGTTTCATGATAAAACGGGATTTACTGTTCCGAAATACATAACTTTCTTTACTACATTTGGATTTTCAGCAGTCAGTGGAATCGTAGCTATACTTTTTGCACCTATATTCTATAAGAACATTATGATTTTCTTTGGAGTTGATATTAACTATAAAGAAACATTCCCGATAATCATTTATGCTTCGTTTGTATTAAGATTAGGGATGATTTTAAACGGATTAATTGCATTTTCTCTAAGTGGGTATGAGATATCTTATACAGGTTTAGGTGCAATAGCAACAGATAATATGATTCTACATACAATCGCTCAAAGAATAGATATATTTAATATTTGGTATTACGTTTTATTAGGAATAGGTTTAAAAACGATAACGAATTTAAATAAAGACAAACTTATCCCTCTTATTATTGTACTTTTCGTTTTCACTAGTTTATTAGCGAGCATGGCTGGGTTTATGCAGGAAATAGCTAAACCGTAAGGATGTATGGGAAGTAGAAATATAAAGGTGGTTTGGATATAGACTAAACCACCTTTTATCATTTTTTACACTAAAACTTCTGTCTCCAGTCTGCTTTTCTGACGAAGATGATGTGCAAAATGCATAGAAATGAGCTGGAACCATTCTGCCGCATTTAAGTAACCAAGTCCAGGGTGCTCTACTTTACAATCATTGGGAATAGAAGTTAGCGTTGGCTCAGCGTTTTTCACGATTGTAATTAATTCCAGAAAACGCTCTTGTATTTCTTCTTTGTTAGTTGGATTTTCAGGTGTGTATCCAGGGTGCTCAGGTACCTTTATTTGTATGTCAGGGAAAGCTCCCAGTATATATACTTTTTCACCCATATCCGTTTTGTTGTTAGCTACAAATGGTGTTTCAGTTTTACATTTCTCGATTGCATCTAATTGCATATACGTAGCCGAAAGTAAATGATTATACATTTGACCGAGAGACCATTCTTCAGCAGAAGGTTTTGTCCTAAGTTGTTCAAGAGAGTACTTTTCTAATTCCTCTAAGTAATACGTTGCTAAACTTTCAAATTTCTCTAAAGTGGTAGTACTGTTCATATCGTTAGCTCCTTTTTATGAGAATGTATTTGTTGATACTTACTATAAAGGAGGGCTACTGACAACATTATGTCAGTAGTGAAATGCAACAATTAAAGTTGTAACATTTTTTTTGCTTCATCACGGATTTTCTCAGAAAGAATTTTTGGCTCTAGTACTTGCACTCGGCTCCCCCAGCTTAATACCCATTGAAATACTTCGTCTATGTTTCTTGATTTCAAAAAGACATGAAAATCATTATCTTTATACTCGTAGGAATCTATAAAAAAGTATCGTGACTCAATAACTTTATGTGCAATATGAGATGAGAACAATAAGTGAATTGTAACAGTGCGATTGTTTTCAGGTTGATAGTCTTGTAAAGAAAAGTCTTTAGGTTTTGTAAAAAACTCTTGTTCTTGTTGCAATTCATCCATACGATCTAAACGGAAATTACGTATTTGTTTTCGAAGTAGACAATGAGCAACGATGTACCAAATTCCTGAAATATTGACTAAACCGTAAGGGTGAACGGTCCGTTTTATTTTTGTAATATCTCTTGGTTTACGATAGTAAAAGGAGATAGATTGCTCTCTTTGAATAGCTTCTTGTAACAAGAAAAGTTGGCTCTCTAGTTTTTCTTGCTCGGCTTGCTGGCTTAAAAATATAGGAGAAAGGAAACGGAAAGCTCCTCGTAATCCCTCAACTTTCTTTTGTTGATCAGTAGGGAGGATAACCTCAAGTTTCTCTTTTGCTGATTGCGCATGTACAGAAAAAGAAGAATTGAAAGTTTTCCCAATATAATCACCGCCTAATAAAAGAGTAACAGCCTCTTCAGGCGTAAGTTGAATGGGTGGTAAGAAATAACCATCCATTAATGAATAACCGTGGCCAGGCATTGCGAAAAGCGGGACACCAGATTCACTAAGTGCATCCATATCTCGATAAATAGTGCGTATACTTGTCTCAAATTTTTCAGCTAAGCTTTGTGCTGTAACGGTTTGTTTTCTTTGTAACTCAATTAATATAGCTAATAAACGATCCGTACGATTCATGAAATATCATCCTTTATTTTATAAATATTCTTATTGTGAAATTCTAAAAGTAGTGTGTAATCTCCTCCCATTAACAGACTTTTCCCTATGTATAATATTAATATAGTAAAATCATAAGAACCTATATTGCAGTTTCCAATAATATACTATATAATCAGGATAAGAAAACGTTTTCATGCAAAGGGGGAAAATTTCGTGTCGACTATCGAGGACGTGGCGAAATTAGCGGGGTTATCAAGGACAACGGTTTCTAGGGTGATTAATAATCATCCATATGTTTCAGATGAGAAGAAAAAAAGGGTTCAATTAGCGATGAAGCATTTAGGCTTCGTTCCTAATTCTGCGGCGAGAAGGCTTCGTAAACAAAAAACGGAAACAATTGCGGTGCTAGTTCCAAGGATTACAAATCCTTTCTTCAGTAGATTTATTGAAGCAATCGAGATTGCTGCTTCTGAACATAAATATAAACTGATTATTTGTCAAACAAGATATTTACCGGAAAAAGAGATGGAGTATTTACAGTTATTATCTACGAAACAAGTAGATGGGATTATTCTATGTTCACTAGAAAATCCGTGGGAAGATGTAGAGCCATACTTACAACACGGTCCAATCGTGTTATGTAATGAATATATTGAGGAAGCAAATGTTCCGACAGTGAAGTTTGATCATGCGCAAGGTGCATACATAGCTGCTAATCATGTGTTAGAACAAGGCTATCGTAATCTTATTTTTTGCCGTGGTAACGAAACAAAAGTAGTTAGCCAACAGCGAAAAATGGGCTTTTTACGCGCTATCACTGAAAAGAGTAGAGAAGTGGAAGCTATCGATTTTCTTGAAAACGCTTTCTCTTGGGACGATGGAAAACGAATATTCCATGAAGTATTAAAGGACAAAAAAAATCCTACCGCGATTTTGGCAGGAGGCGACGAGGTTGCAGCTGGAATTATCTCAGAGGCGAAACGTCATAATTGGAGTATCCCAGAGGATCTCGCTGTTATCGGTTTTGATAATCAAATTTTATCACAAATTACAGAACCAGGTATTACGACAATTGAACAGCCAATCGATGAGATGGCCCGAAAAGTTGTCGATCTGATGATGGATAAAATCCATACGAAAAATTATCGACAAAAAGAATTGTATGAGTTTGAACTGGAGCTCTTGGTGAAAGGTTCAACGATGAAGGATACGATGTTATTAGCCTAGTAGACTATGTCTGCTAGGTTTTTTTATGTTCACAAACTACTATTCTTCGTGAACGCAATCGTCACATTTGTTATGGTATGCTTCGTGCTGCTCATCAATTTCTTTCCCGCAGTGCGCACAAGTTTTCGTCGGTAAATTTCTGAAAAACTCCATTGGTTGATCGATCATGTCAATCCCTCCATTTCCATTTCTTACTATCATTGTATTAGTACAAAAAACAAAAGTCAACAACTGTTTTATAACAAAATTGAAAATTAATGAAAAAGTTTAGGAAATGGATTATAGTTAACAATGTAGGATGTACGTAAAACATGCATTCCTACTCGGTTTTAGAAAGGATGGATACATATGAAAATGACTGTTGTCGGCTTTTGGGGCGGCTTTCCAGAAGCGGGAGAAGCAACGTCGGGGTATTTGTTTGAACACGATGGTTTTCGTTTACTTGTAGACTGTGGCAGTGGTGTACTAGCACAGCTTCAAAAATATATAACACCATCTGATATAGATGCAGTTGTACTGTCGCACTATCATCACGATCATGTTGCAGACATTGGGGTATTGCAATATGCGAGATTAATTATGAGCGGGGCAAAGGGACAACTACCGGAGTTACCAATATACGGTCATTCGTTTGATGAGAATGGATTCCATTCTTTAACGCATGCACCGCATACGAAAGGAATCGCGTACAATCCAGAAGAAACACTTCAAGTTGGACCGTTCTCCATTTCATTCTTAAAAACTGTTCATCCTGTTACATGCTTTGCGATGCACATTACAGCGGGTGATGACGCTGTAGTATATAGCGCTGATTCCAGTTATATTCCTGAATTTATTCCATTCACAAAAGATGCTGATCTTTTCATTTGTGAGTGTAATATGTATGCACATCAAGAGGCTGCAAAAGCAGGGCATATGAATAGTACAGAAGTGGCAAGTATTGCGAAAGATGCAAATGTAAAAGAACTTTTATTAACGCACTTACCGCATACAGGAAACCCATCTGATTTAGTAACAGAAGCAAAACAAATTTTCAGTGGCCATATTACGCTAGCGCATAGTGGCTACGTATGGAATTCATGAGGTGATACGATGTTATTTATTGATAATAAAGGGATTACAGATCCTAGAATAAACTTAGCAATTGAAGAATATTGTGTGAAGAATTTAGATATTAACGAAACATATTTACTGTTCTACATTAACAAACCTTCGATTATCATTGGTAAAAACCAAAACACAGTAGAAGAAATTAATGCAGATTACGTAAAAGAACAAGGAATTCATGTCGTTCGTCGTCTATCAGGCGGAGGCGCAGTATATCATGATTTAGGAAACTTAAACTTCAGCTTTATTACGAAAGATGACGGAGACAGTTTTAGCAACTTCAAAAAGTTCACAGAGCCTGTAACGAAAGCGCTTGGTAAATTAGGCGTAAATGCAGAGCTAAGTGGTCGTAACGACATTTTAGCTGAAGGTAGAAAAATTTCAGGTAACGCGCAGTTCTCAACGAAAGGTCGTATGTTCAGTCACGGTACGTTACTATTTGATTCTGAAATCGATCACGTTGTATCAGCACTAAAAGTGAAAATGGATAAGATTCAATCAAAAGGCATTAAATCAATCCGTAGTCGCGTTGCGAACATTACAGAGTTCTTAAACGAAAAAATGACGACAGAAGAGTTTAGACAACTTCTTCTAGAAACAATTTTCGAAGGTGAGACAGAAATTCCAACGTACGAATTAACAGAAAATGATTGGAAAGAAATCCATAAACTTTCTGAAGAGCGCTACCAAAATTGGGACTGGAACTACGGAAAATCTCCGAAGTTCAACTTACAACATTCACATCGCTTCCCAGTTGGACAAGTTGACGTTCGTCTTGAAGTGAAAAAAGGAACAGTAACAGAATGTAAAATTTACGGTGACTTCTTCGGATCACTAGATGTTCATGACATTGAAGAGCGTCTAACAGGCGTACAATTTGATAAAGATGCATTCACTGTAGCTTTAGAAGGCGTAGATATCGCGCGCTACTTTGGTAATATTACAACAGAAGATTTCTTACATTTATTCTTCTAAAAATGAGGGAGGCTGCCGTAACGGGCAGCCTCTTTTTTGCGTAGATTGTCACGTTTTATCGGTAAGTCGATATATTTTAAAAATCGCTTATATAATTTCATTCACCATAAAATCACAGGACATTTGCCCCTCGTAAAGGAATATATATATTCAAAAGGAGGCGAATCGAAATGAAAAGAGTAATGTGCGTTGTATTATTGCTCAGCTTCGTCATCGGAATGACAGCTTGTAACGATGAAACGTCCTCAAGTCGCACACTTTTATCGATTGGAAAGCCTGCGAAGGATAATGTCATATATTTTACGCATACAGATAACAAACGAAAGATAGATGATATACAAACTATGTTTCAAAATAAGAAATGGAAAAGGAATGAAACGTTTAGTACTGTGAATAAAACACCAGATCTTGTCTTGTCAATAGATGAGGGCAATGGCGGGTTACCGACATTGTATGTTACATTGTTCTTTCATGAAAACGGAGCGGAGGCAATCAACTTGTATGGGGAGCATACGAGCTTGAATAAAGAGGAACTAAAAAAACTTAGTGAAAAGATGAGCGCATATTATCCTAAAATGATTTCTGTCCTCGTTTAATAATTTGCTGGTAAGTGAAATTCCCTTATCCTCCCAAATAAATTCAACAGAAGATGCTCCGTGTATATGCAGTTAATGGAATATCACTTGCCACTTTAATTTTCTTTTAATATAATTAATTTAGAATTTTTAAATATTCTAAATTTTATAAAGGTGGGATTTGTGTGAATCTCGTTCAATCTTTGGCTGAAACGGCAAAAAATAAGGGGGATAAACCGGCATACATATTTATGGATCAGTCGGTCTCGTATGACCAATTAAACAAAGTGGTCACTAGGTTTTCTAGCAATTTAGCAAAAATGGGCATTGGAAAAGGGGACAATGTCGCATTAGCTGTTGGAAATTCACCACATTTTTTAGTCGGTTTATACGGAACGATGAAAGCCGGAGCAACTGTCATTCCGATTAATCCAATTTATACAGCAGACGAAATACATTATATTTTACAAAATGGAGATGTAAAAACAATCATTGTACTCGACGTCCTTCTACCTGTTATACAATCTCTTACAACAAGACTTCCTTCACTTGAAAACATCATCATATGTGAAACCTCATCAGATTTTACTCATACAGAAACTGAAAAAATGAAAACGTTTACTAGTTTTATAGGAACTGGAGATATAACTTACGAAGGTCCTGAACTAGATGAAGAAGATGTAGCTGTTATTTTATACACCTCAGGTACAACTGGAAAGCCAAAAGGCGCTATGTTAACACATAAAAACTTATATAGTAATGCAAGCGATGTTGCGTCATATTTACAATATACTGCTGATGATCGCGTCGTTGCGGCATTGCCGATGTTCCATGTGTTCTGTTTAACAGTTGCAGTAAATGCGCCGATTGTGAACGGGGCAACGATTTTAATGGTACCGAGGTTTAGTCCGAAAGAAGTATTCCGTATTTGTCGTACGTATGAACCAACGATTTTTGCTGGTGTGCCGACGATGTACAATTACTTATATTTATTTGAAGAAGCAAGCGCAGAAGATGTAAAGACGCTTCGTCTCTGTATTTCAGGTGGTGCGTCAATGCCTGTTGCCCTTCTGCAAAACTTTGAAAAACGTTTTGATGTGATTGTTTCAGAAGGATACGGCTTATCAGAAGCATCACCAGTTACTTGTTTTAATCCGTTAGATCGTCCTCGTAAACCAGGTTCGATTGGTACAAATATTTGGCATGTAGAAAATAAAATTGTGAATGAACTTGGGGAAGAAGTACCTGTCGGTGCAGTTGGGGAGTTAATTGTTCGCGGACCTAACGTTATGAAGGGTTACTATAATGCGCCAGAAGATACAGCTGCGACACTTAAAGACGGCTGGCTATATACAGGTGACTTAGCGAAAATGGATGAAGAAGGTTACTTCTATATCGTCGATCGCAAAAAAGATATCGTCCTAGTTGGTGGTTATAACGTATACCCTCGTGAAGTAGAAGAAGTATTATATACTCACGAATCTGTGGCTGAAGTTGTCGTAATTGGTGTACCGGATGAAAACTTAGGAGAAGCAGTGCGAGCTTACGTCGTTCTGAAGCAAACGAACGTAACAGAAGAGGAGCTTACGCATTACTGCACGCTGCATTTAGCGAAATACAAAGTGCCAAAGAGCATTGAGTTTTTAACAGAATTGCCGAAGAATACAACGGGTAAGTTGTTACGAAGAGCTTTGAGAGAGAAGGCATTGCAAGTATAAAAATAAAGATATCCATCACTATGACTACATGTATAGAGATGGATATCTTTTTGTCCCAAAAAAGCTGGATTAGTTTGGATGGACAAAATTCCTACTGATTAAAGTTTCACGTTATTTTTAGAATTGGTTAAGCTATAAGCCCATATATTTAAACCGTAATATGACTAATAAGGAGGAGATATACGTGGAGCAGAAGGAATTACGCTTACGGAAAGTGCAATATCTTATTTGTGACATTATGGATGAAATGAATATGGAGAGTGAAAAGAAGAACTTAGAAATATTGCAAAAGGTAATTGATCACCTTTCAGGGGCGATAGGTGATTTAGTTGATCCATCAAGCTCGTATTCTATTGATTATTTGGAAAGAAAAGTTCACACGGCGCATTATTTACTTTTTAAAAACGAGCGGAAGGCGTACTTATGTAGGAAATAGTATTATTAATTTTATTTGACATTGATAATCATTATCAATATGATAGTTATGTTGGGTATATTCATATAAAGGGAGATGTCATATTGATAATGATTAAAAAAAAATATATTAATGCATTCGTTATAGCAGCAACTTTAGCAGTTCCATTTAGCGGTATTATGGCACCTATTGCGAAAGCAGATGCAGCGGTTGAAATGAAAGCAAATAGCAAACATGCAGATGGTACATATGACGTTATTTTAAAAACTTATAAAGATAAAACGAATGAAACATCGGTTGCTTCAACATATTTAAAAAATGCAAAAGTAACAATACAAGGCGATAAAAAAATCGTGACGTTAACAGTGCAAGATAGTAGCTATTTCCAGTATCTTAGAGTAGAAGATCAGAATCAATTAGGGACATTCCATGATGTAAAAGTAATTTCTGAAGATAAAGCGAATAATGGTACGAAAGTGGTTCAATTTGAAATCGGTGAATTCTCGAAAAAATATAATATGCAAATGCATATATTAATTCCAGCAATTAAATATGATCATAAATATCAAGTGCAGTTTGAAATCGATGCGAGTGCAATTGAAAAGAAACCTAAGTTCTCAGATGTACCGACTTGGGCACAAGAGTCAGTGCAATATTTAGTAGAGAAAGAGGCAGTACACGGTAAGCCAGATGGTACATTTGCACCCGCTGAAAATATCGATCGTGGTTCAGCAGCAAAAATATTAGCTACTGTTTTAGGGTTAGAAATTAATAAAGATGCGAAGCCATCATTCCGCGATGCTCAAAATCATTGGGCTACACCTTACATCGCAGCAGTTGAAAAAGCTGGCATTGTAAAAGGTGATGATAAGGGTAACTTTAATCCGAGCGGGCTAATTAACCGTGCATCAATGGCTTCTATGCTTGTGAATGCATATAAATTAGAAAGAAATGAAAATATTAAACTCCCAAAAGAATTTGCTGACTTAAATAATCATTGGGGTACGAAGTATGCCAATATTTTAATCCAAGAAAACATTTCAGTTGGAACAGATAATGGCTGGGCTCCAGATAAATCGGTAAGCCGCGCAGAAGCAGCTCAATTTATTGCGAAGACTGATAAGTTGAAGAGATAAAGTTGAAACTAAAATCAGTGGGGGACTATCCTCACTGATTTTAGTTTATTAAGAAAAAATAAATTCCAAGTTGACACATATGAATTACGGAATTAAAATGAAAAGAAATCAAACAGAATACAATAGAAGCTCATCAGAGAAACTGAAGGCGCACAACGTTCACTTTTGTGAATAGATTGTGTGCCTTTTTCTATTGTACAAACTAAGGGGGCTTTATATATGAAACAGTGGAGTAAGACAGCATTAATGAAAAGTACAGGTGTTTTATTATCAGCATTTGTCCTTTTGTCAGGGTGTGGTTCGGCAACATCCACTAACAATTCTGAAGGAAGTGCAGATAAGAAGACAGTCGAACTTTTAAATGTTTCATATGATCCAACGCGTGAGTTATATCAAGATTTCAATAAAGACTTTGCGAAGTATTGGAAAGAGAAACATGGGCAAACAGTGAATGTAAAGCAATCACACGGGGGATCTGGAAGTCAGGCGCGCTCCGTTATTGATGGTTTAGAAGCGGATGTTGTAACGCTCGCACTCGCTTATGATATTGATGCAATTAGTAAGAAGAAACAACTAGCAGAAGATTGGCAGAAGCGGCTTGCGGATAATTCTACGCCGTACACATCAACAATTGTATTTCTTGTGAGGAAAGGAAACCCGAAAGGAATTAAAGATTGGGATGATTTAACGAAAAAAGGTGTGTCTGTCATTACACCGAATCCAAAAACATCTGGAGGAGCACGTTGGAACTATTTAGGTGCGTGGGGATATGCGCTGAAGAAGTATGACAATAGTGAAGACAAAGCGAAAGAGTTTGTCGGCCAAATTTATAAAAATGTAGAAGTACTAGATTCAGGGGCACGTGGGGCAACAACAACTTTCGTTGAAAAAGGAATTGGTGATGTGTTAATCGCTTGGGAAAATGAAGCGTTATTATCACAAAAAGAACTTGGAAAAGATAAATTTGAAATTGTAACACCTTCGATTAGTATACTTGCCGAGCCGCCAGTAGCAGTTGTAGACAAAGTCGTTGATAAAAAAGGAACGAAAAAAGTAGCAGAAGGATATCTTGAATATTTGTATTCAGAAAAAGGGCAAGAAATTGCGGCGAAAAACTTTTACCGCCCTCGTAATGAAAAAGTAGCAGAGAAGTATGCATCACAATTTCCGAAAGTTCAATTATTTACAGTTGATGAACTATTTGGAGGCTGGAAAAAAGCACAAGAAAAGCATTTTAATGATGGCGGCGTATTCGATCAAATGTATAAAAAATAAGGGGGGATGAGGTGACGTTATATGAGGAAGAAGCGTGTTTTACCAGGGTTTGGATTATCTCTTGGATTTACAATGCTATATATGAGTTTATTCGTACTTATACCACTTTCTATCGTATTTATTCAAACTTCGCAGCTAGGCTGGAAGAAGTTCGCACAAGTTATAACGAGTGAGCGCGTGTTGCATTCCTATCAAATAAGTCTCACAACTTCACTTGTAGCGGCAATCGTAAATGCCATTTTCGGTTTATTAATTGCCTGGGTACTCGTCCGCTACACATTTCCAGGGAAGCGGTTATTAGACGGACTAATCGATTTACCATTCGCTCTTCCGACTGCAGTAGCTGGTATTACACTTACGACGCTTTATGCGGAAAATGGTTGGATCGGAAAAATATTTAATGTGTTTCATATAAAAGTAGCTTTTACCCAGCTCGGCATTATTGTTGCGCTTACGTTTATTGGCTTGCCCTTTGTCGTTCGGATGGTGCAACCAGTGCTGCAAAGTATTGATAAAGAAGTAGAAGAAGCAGCTTCTAGTCTAGGGGCATCACGCTTCCAAATATTTTTGAAAATCATTTTACCAGAAATATTCCCGGCTCTACTTGCTGGTTTTTCACTCGCCTTTGCGCGGGCGTTAGGGGAATATGGATCTGTCGTGTTCATTGCAGGTAATATGCCAATGAAAACAGAAATTGCACCGCTGATGATTATGACGAAACTAGAACAATATGATTATGCAGGAGCAACAGCTGTAGCGGCTGTGATGCTTATTATTTCTCTCCTTTTCCTACTACTTATTAATATGATTCAAACTTGGAGTAGAAGGCATGAACTGAAAAGCGAATAGGAGGGGAGAAAATGGAACCAACATTATTAGAAAAGAAAATAGTAAAAAGCGTATCAGTTAAAAAAGAATCTAAGTTTGTACCAATTTTATTCATTACGATAACAATTTTATTTTTATCTCTCTTTCTATTACTGCCGCTCGTGACAATTTTTATGAAAGCGTTCGAAAGAGGAATTGATGTATATATTGCCGCAGTAACAGATCAAGAAGCATTTTTGGCAATCAGGTTAACACTTCTCGTTGCTTTAATCGTTGTGCCGCTGAATACGATATTCGGAATAGCAGCGGCTTGGCTTATTACAAAGTTTCAGTTTAAAGGAAAGCAACTATTATTATCTCTTATTGAACTGCCGTTTGCTGTATCACCAGTCATTGCGGGATTAGTATTTGTTTTACTTTTTACACCTCGTGCAGCCTTTGGCGGATGGTTAATGGAACATGGGATAAAACTCATCTTCTCTGTCCCTGGTATTATCATTGCGACAATCTTTGTTACGTTTCCGTTCGTTGCGCGTGAATTAATCCCGGTCATGCAGGCGCAAGGGAAAAGTGAAGAAGAAGCAGCTCTATCACTTGGCGCAAGCGGCTGGAAAATGTTTTGGCGAGTTACATTACCAAATATAAAATGGGGCCTTTTATACGGCATGATTTTATGTAACGCCCGGGCTATTGGTGAGTTCGGGGCAGTTTCCGTTGTGTCTGGTCACGTGCGCGGCGTTACAAATACGATGCCGCTTCATATTGAAATTTTGTACAATGAATATCAATTTTCAGCAGCGTTCGCTGTGGCGACTTTAATGTCACTCATCGCAGTTTTTACGCTCGTTATAAAAAACTGGATTGAATGGAGAATGGAAAAACGACAATAAGGAGTGAGTGCGATGAGTATTCAAATTCAAAATGTGTCAAAACAATATGGTACATTTCAAGCGCTGACAGACATTCATTTGGATATTCCAAAAGGTGAACTGGTCGCTTTATTAGGCCCATCAGGTTCTGGGAAAACGACGTTATTACGAATTATTGCAGGATTAGAAGAAGCGGATGGAGGCACGATTTCATTTGATGGAGAAGATTTAACAAATATTCACGTGAAAAACAGGCAAGTCGGTTTTGTTTTTCAGCACTATGCACTTTTTAAACATATGAATGTATTTGAAAATGTCGCTTTCGGTTTAAAAGTAAGAAAGAAAAGTATAAGGCCCTCAGCAGAAGTAATAGAAGAAAAAGTAACAGAATTATTGAAGCTAGTAAAAATGGAGGGTTTCGCAAAACGTTATCCAGCGCAATTATCTGGCGGACAACGTCAACGTATCGCGCTAGCCCGGGCACTTGCAGTAGAACCGAAAATTTTATTACTTGATGAACCGTTTGGTGCACTTGATGCAAAAGTACGGAAAGAATTGCGAAGATGGCTCCGGAAACTACATGACGAATTTCAAATTACGAGCGTATTCGTAACGCATGACCAAGAAGAAGCGTTAGACGTTGCGGACCGCATCGTTGTAATGAATGAAGGACGTATTGAACAAATGGGAACACCGGAAGAAGTATATGAAAAACCGGCAAGCCCGTTCGTATACGACTTTTTAGGAAACGTAAATTTATTTCACGGCCGCGTTCATAAAGGTAAGCTAAATGTAGGATCAGTGGAACTAGAAGCACCAGAGCATAAGCACGTTTCAAACGTAGACGGAGTGGGATATGTAAGACCACACCACCTATCAATCGATCGTACGAAACAAAGTATAGATGCCATCCCTGCGAAAGTAACATACTCTCATGCAGTTGGCCCTGTCGTATATGTAGAATTGAAGCGCGACGGAACAGATGAGTATCTAGAAGCAGAAATTAGTAAAGAACAGTTTAGACAGCTAGGCATTCAAACAGGTGATTTTGTATACGTACATCCGAGAGAAGTGAAAGTGTTTATTCCGGAGGATTTTGTTATTTAATAATAAGGTGCAGTCCCTATATGAGTACGTATAGGGGATGTATTATTTTGTGTCTGGGATAAGGATTTTTAGAAAAAATTGATGCTACTGATCGGTATATTAAGAGGAATAGGTAATGAAGGAAAGAGATTTTATGGGTTTAATTTCTTGTATTCCCCTTATTTATTAAACGTAAATAAGGTAGATAGTACACCTTGTTTAATGATTATTTGTATATAAATATATTTTAATTCAATGTAATGAATTATGGAATAGAAAATGGAAAATTGTCGATAAAGAGTCGGAATTGATATCTTTCTTTAAAATCTTCCATTTTTTTAATTGAGTTTCTTTCTAAAATTCATTAAATTCTTAGATGAGAAGAAAGAAGATGTCTTTGTATTACCGAAATCGTATAAGAATGAGTCAAATATGAATCAACAATCAGGAGAGGTTGTTGCATACATATGCAGGGAGTTTATGAAGCTTCCGCAATATTATTGGAAAAAAGTAATGCATCCCAATTTGATTATTTAAATAAAGAAGCATATAAGAAATATCAAAGCAAGTTTAATATAGCTGAGTTAAAACTAATACGGTCTGGAAAAAATCCAAAAAGTTATACGTGGCATCACCATCAAAATCCAGGAGACATGCAATTAGTTAATACTTGGACACATCAAAAAACTGGCCATACTGGAGGTAGAGCATTATGGGGGAAATAAAAGAAGGATTTAATATAAAACTGGAATATTTTAATGAAGACGAGTTGGAAATGCTAAGAGGTAAAATAATTTTCCTCATAGATGAAAAAATCATTTATGAAGAAGAGACTAATATCATAGAGCCCTTAATACAATTTTTTGATGAGTGGGTAGATCTTTTAAAGTATAAAGAGGCTACATTATTCTTAGATAACTATGAGAAGACTTTAAGATTTATTCAACAAGAAAATATGATCAATATTAGAAGTAGTAAAGAAATTATTTCAGTTGAAAGAGTACAGTTTTTTAATGTTGTATTTGATTTTTGTAAGGAGCATATAGAGAAATTAATTAGTAAAGTACCAGAAGATTTTAAGTTGAATGCCGCTTATAAACAGATAATTGACTTAGAAAAGCTAGATGAGGACTTCATTACTACTGGAAACTTGAATGTTTATCGGGAATATTCAAGTGAAAGTCGTTATGAAATAAGTTGGAGTGACCTAAAAAATGAAAGGAATATAGAAATTCTTCCTCAATTCTCAAGTGACAACGACTGTTTATATGTTGGAAATGGACCAGAGCATAAGTTTAGTAAAATAGACATGTTGAATAAAAAAACACTTTGGACGGAACATCTCAATTTTGTTGAGAGTGGAATTGTATTTTGTCAACAAGATGATAAGGTTTTTGTAGGAGATATTAGTAGAGAAGAGGAAGAATCAAAACTTGTGTGCATGTCTGCAAAAGATGGAAAGAAATTATGGGAGTTAGAATTGGAAGGAGAAATAAAAGGGGTTTATCTCCTACCAAATAATGTATTAGACGTAATGGTTGTGATGGATTACGGTTTGAACATCATATTAGATATTCAAACAGGAAAAGAGAAACAGACTGTATATACTGGAATTGGTGGAGAAAATTTGAAGATGCGACTGTTTTCTGATTATTATGTTCTGATAGGAGAATGTTATGAAGACGGAGAAATAATTGATCCCTATATAGTTTGTATGACAGCTGTTGACTTTAATAGTAATATTTTATGGAGAGAAAATATTGATTGTCGCCCCAATACTCCTACATATATAGAAAATCATATGGCTTTAATAGTGGGAATGGAGCGTGTTCAAAGGTGGGATTTGAAAAAAGAATCACCAGAATTAATCTTTGAGATAGAGATTGAAGAAGAGGATTATTTATATGTGGTAGCTGATAGCTTAAAGATAGGTTTGGTTAGGTCTATATATGATATGGAGGATGCAGAAACGAAAATATGTCTTCAATTTTTTGGAGTAGACGATGGTAAGGAAATATATCAATGTTTATTATCAGGTGAAATACAACTTGAACCTAACTTAGTTGATAATATGTGTGTTGCAGTTATGGATAATGGAAGAGTATATTGTATAGATTTAGTACATAACCAAATTAAGTGGGAAACAAGGTTTGAACATGACGTGATAAGAGCTCCGAGATATGTGGAGGATAAGGTTTATATGTCTTCACATGAACTTGAAGTAAAATGCTTAGACATAAAATCTGGTAAGGTAGAATTCACATTATATTTACCAAAGTTTATTTTGGATTCTGATTCCATATATGAGGTCATTAAAACAAATAACTTATTGTATTTTACTTGTATTAGTGGAAATGTGTTTGAAGTACGCGAAAGATAACAAGGTATTTAGAAAAAAGAGAAGCTGTATAGTTCAAACTGTGCAGCTTCTCTTTTTACAAATAAAAAAACGGTGAGAACTAATATCTATCAGCAATAGTTAATATAGATTGTTAATGAATGTCTTGAAATCAGGAGTAAGTTCTAAAATAAAAGTGTTATCACCCTATTCTAAATCTATATATATGTTAGTTATGATGGATGAGGAACGCAAGTTGTAGGGTAATATATAATGAAAGACTATTTTAAATTAAATTTTAGATAGTCTTTTTATTGTGAAAATAGGTGTTTGGATTATTGCTATTAAGATGATATAAAATGAATTAATATGCCATTCTATTTGTGAAAATAAGTATAATGAGGAGAATAACCTCATTTGTATAGTAATTATTTTTTTATAGAACATACGACACATAAACATGATATTAAGGAGTAGTAGATGAACTTAAAATACAAAAATGGTTTTTATGTAAGAGAAGATGAACATGGGGAAACTGTATTAGTATCTCAAAAAAACTTAGGTGAATGTATAGAATATATTAATATGTTTAATATTTCTGGAGTGCAAATATCTGATATGTACTACGAATTGGAAGATATTAACTTTTTAAGTGAGTGTGAAAATATTACCCATTTAATGTTAGATAACATGTTTTTAAAAGATGTATCTAGTATATATAATTTGAATAAACTTCAAGATATAGCAGTAATAGACTCTAATTTTAAATTAGAGTTAAATAAATTAACAAACTTAGAGAGCTTGGCGATGTACTGTGATAAAAAAGTGACAGGCTTAGAGGAACTAACGAATTTAAAATCACTTTCTTTATGGAAATACAATCCTAAAAATAGAGACTTGAAGGAATTAGAAAAATTACGAGGGCTAGAATACTTTAAAATTACTCAATCAAAAATTGATTCACTTAGTGGAATTGAAAGTTTCGGAAATTTAAAGTCTTTACAATTATTTTATCTTCGTACATTAAAATCAATAGAATCTCTAAAATATACAAGTGAAAAATTGACTAGTTTGGAAATTGAGATGTGTAAAAATATAGAAACATTCTGTAGTATTCAATATTTAGAGTCTCTAGAAATATTACGTTTATTAGACTGCGGAGATATACCAACAATAGGTTTTATAAAAAAATTAAAAGAACTAAATTGTTTTTCTTTTGTAGGTAGTACTGTTGTCGATGGAGATTTAAGTTTTTGTGAAGGAATAGAATATGTGAGCTTTACAGATAAGAAACATTATTCAAATAAAAAGTTATCTTTTAAAAAGGTATAATGAAAGGAGAAAAAATGAAATTCCCAAAAGATGAAGATGGATAAGTATTAAATATGTTATATAAACAAGGTATAGATTTTAATAAAAAACATATAGTGGATTTCTTTATTGCAATTCCTGATCAAGGTAATGGAGAAAAAATAATTGGCAAATTACAAGAGCAGGGCTTAAATTGTGAATTAGATTATAATGAAGAATTTGAAGATTGGACTTGTACTTGTTCTAAAGAAATGTTCTTAATTTATGAGGATATTGAAGAGATGCAAAAGGAATTGAATAAACGGGGTGAAGAGTTTGGTGGATATACAGATGGTTGGGGTGCATTTGTGTAATAGTGAATTTACTTATCGTGATAAAATAAATTAGACTGAGTAAAGAAACTATTTATGGAAACAAGAGCTTATATAAGCTCTTGTTTCTTTGTATATATTAAGATAGCTTAGTGGTAGAAACGTATATGATATGTGGGGGACAGTCTGCCCGTAAAAGCCCAATTGGTGAGGGCTGATTAAAGTTTCACTTTATATAGGTTTTGAGAGAGTAAGATATATTGTTTGTAGCGGGAATCTTGAAGTAAAGGAGCATGTGATAAGTGGCAATGACAAATGAACAATTCGAGAATTATCTTGTTATGTGTTATGACAAGTTAGAAAGTAAACAGCAAAAATTCATTTCGGATTATAATATCTATAACTTTGATGAGTATTGGTATGATCAAGATCAATGTATATTACAGTTTAAAAAAAGTGGTCAAGTGTTACTTGAATTTAGTGTTGTTTTTATAGGTTCTTGGTCTGGAAAGAGTAACAGTTGGATGTGGTCTTGGGCTAATGAGAATGTGGCTGATTATGCAAGAAGTAAGTCTAACTGTTTGAAAGATTTACAAAAGATTACAGGAAGTGAGGTTTTTATAAATTCACTTTTTGAATGCGATCAAGAAATGGCGTATGAGCTAGCAGCCTTTTCCATTGAATATTTAGATGCAGAAGGAATATATATAGCACCAGGTGAGAGAAGTGACTTGTTTATGGCTGTTATGTTACCGAATGGATTGTAAGTAGAGCCTACTAAAAATATGGATAAGGCTCTTTAAAAAATAATAATAAAGTAGGAGAGATATATGGAAGACATTTTTTTATGGTACTGTGTTTTTTTATAGCCTGTGGAATTATAATTTTTGGAATTATAATAGATAAAGAAACTTTTAAAAAGCAGCGTGTTAACTCACTGCTATTTTCTTTATTAACACCATTCCCAATCGTACTGTCTTTCAGTTTTTATTTGTTTAAGATATTTTCGATTGGTGTAGGAGCAGCTATATTATATTCGATTTTTTATGATGTATATAGTAATTTTGGATTATAACTTATTGTGTAAGTACTTGAGAGATTAAGAAGAAAATAATTATTGATGATAATATAAGGATTTACAAAGAAAGAAGAGCTGAAAGTGGCTCTTCTTTCTTTATGGTTCGTGATTCAATGAATTAAATTTTAAACGAGACATTACAAAACGGAACAAGTAAATCATACACATACGATGGATTTGGAAACCGTACTAGTGTTAAAATGGAAATCGTCCCCCGCTAAATAAAAGCGATTATTGAAAAGGGTGAGTGATTATGAGGTTTTTTTTAAGTGGTGAATTAGAAGGGGACATTGCTGAGGAATTTATAAATATAATTTCAGAAATCAGTAGTGACCTTGAAAAATTAAATAGTAATAATTATGGTAGCGAAGTAGAAGAAATAGCTATAATCCCTATAGTAGTTAACATAACTCCGGAATATGAAGATGCGGGTTTTCATAAAGAAAGAAAGCTCTTTAAAAGGAAGAGTAAAGAAGCAGATTTTAGATTAAGGATTGATTATGAAACATTTTTGTTGGCAGATTATTCAGGGAGAAAAATATTAATAATCAAAAACATTATTCAATCTATTAGGATATTGGGTAAGAGGGCAAAGTCTGATTTTAATGCAATAAAGTTAGAACAAGATATTTTACAAGTTTTTGATATTAAAGCGAGTTTTCTCGAATTATGATAGATTTTCTTTTAGATTTGTGTGCTTTTTTTATAGGTATTAGTTTTATATGGTTAGGATTAAAAATAGATAAAAAGACTTATAAAGAAAATCGTATGTTTATTGCATTGTTCAGTTTGACAAGTGCGTTTCCAATTATTCTAACTATAAGTTATTATTTGTTTAGAATATTTTCGATAGGTTTAGGCGTTATAATAGTTTATTTATTCTTTACTGGAGAACTTTCGTGAGAAGGTGTGAAGTATGAGGGGAAATAAATAGAGAAATGATTTTTAGAAAGAAGAGCTTATATAAGCTCTTCTCTCTTTATATATGTCATGGTGATGTAAAAAATTATTTTTAAGGAGAAACCATGGACACATACATTGAAATACACAAACCTGCAACGGAAAATAACGAATATTTTCTAGTGTTAGATGAACATGATAATTTTGAAAATGAGTATTATATAGTATCTTTACGTTCGGAAAAGCAAGTATTTGTTTGTTATGCGGAAGAACGTATTATGGAATAAATAGCAGTAGGAGTATAAAATTAGAACTATTTATAAGTGCATCACAGTATTATTTAGATAACTAATGTGCTTATTTTTTATGAAATAGATTTGAATGTATTAAAAGTGTTGTAGTAGTAACTACTACGCTTTTTTTTATCGTTTTAAATATCTTTCTAAAAACTTAAAAGAAATAGAGCCTCGTCTTATTATTAATAAAAATAAATGAAAGTAAAAGGGAAACAGGTAACGGTTACGTATGTGAAGAAGAGAAGATATATATCGAATGGGTGGTGAAATAATGCATGATTTGTTAAAAGATGAAATTTATCGAGGAGATATTGAAAATGCGATAGCACATGCAAATAAAATAAGTATTGAGGAATTAGAAGACTTATTAATGGAATGGTCTTTTAATGAACCTAATATTATTGTATACACGTTCTTGACTAGTTATTTAGAGAGTCGAAGTGATGCTAGATTACATTCACTAGCATCATATATTTTATGTCACCCACTATGTCATTTGGAAGGTGCATATTTAGCTGCTTTTTATCATGCAAAGAGGTGTATAGAATTGGAGCCTAATAATATGCAATATAGAGAGTTTTTATTGTTTTTTGCTGGTATTCCAGAGAATGTTTTTGAAGAGAAATCAGCTATGAATTGGGCAAAAGAAATATTAAAAGATGACCCAAATAATGAAGTAGCTAAAAAGTATATAAAAGAGAATTTATGAAAAAGTGGATGTTCAGCTGAATATTTAAATTCATAATAGAAACGTGATTTCTAAAAAGAAGAGCTGACGTAGGTTCTTCTTTTTTTTATGGATTATGATCCAATGCACTAACGTTTTAAACACGACATTACAAGAGGGAAGAAGTGAATCTTGCATATAGGATAGTTTTAGAAACCGTACAAGTGTTAAAGTTGTAGAGAGTGGAAAAGAAATAAACTCTGTAACAGCAACATTCAGTGATGGGAAGCAGCTTGGATCGATTGTAAAAGTATAAATAAAAAGAAGGTTTCCAGGAGTGATAGGAATTAGATTATTATTGATTCATTGGAGGTTTGTTAGTTGTGGGGAAAATTGTATTTAATCAGCGGATGGATTTTTCATGTGTAGAAGGGGAAATTCTCTGTATTACACCGGGAAATAAACAAGATATTATAATTTTAGTATTGGATAAAAAGGTTACAGACATTTATTATTATAAAATTATACACTCGTTGAAATCTGGCGTTTTGAAACAATATACTATAGAAAATAATCAATATTTTAACTTCATTCAACCTTTAGGAGAAAATTGGATTTTGGTTAAAAGTTTCGTTGAGAAAAAGGAAGATACAACGGCTACAATTTTTGATAAAAAAGGAAACATCGTTGCTTCATATTACTTAGGAAATGGAATAAAATATTTTCAAGTTGATGAAGAAGAACATTTATTGGTTGGGTATAGTGAAGAAGGTATATTTACTTCTGTAGAGGAATTGTTTATTTCAGATGAAGAGTTTGATTCGATAGATTGGGAAAATATATATAATATTAATAAATTTGAAAAGAGCGGATTAGCTATTTTTTCTAAGAATGGCGATTTAATTACTAATGAATTTAATAATTTAATAAAGAGATCTGTCTGTGATTGTACAGCAATACATATACAGAAGACAGGTGATATTTTAATGTCTTACTATAACGAGCAAGGAACGTATTCATTCACACAGATTAATAAAGAACGATGCGAACAAGTTATTCTGTATGAAACAACATTGAATCATACATCACTATATTTAAAAGTACAAAATAATATTATCTTTGGTGTAGATAACAATCAGATACATGCATATTCACTTGTAATTAAAAAATTAGCAACTCTGTTAACAGTAGATAGCGATGGAAATCCTATTCAATTTGAGTATATTTTTTCAAGGGATCAAACAATATATGCTGTTAAAGGGAAACGAATATTTTGTTGGGAGCAATATGGGATTTTAGAAGAGGGAGAATAAATAGAGAAGTGATTGAGAGCGAGCGTCAAACTTATTAAAAGTATAGAAGTTTGACGCTTATTTTTATGTTTAGAATCAATGAGAGGATTTTCATCTATATGAAAGGTATTATATGTAAAGAGTTAATAAGTTTTAAGTCTATTGTTGAAGCCTATCAGTTTAAAAAAATGAGTTTGGATTATAAACAAAATGTAATGTTACTAGTACAAGACAAGCAGAATCGACCTTGTATTATTTATTTGGATAAAAATAATGTAAATAGAAAGAGTTTCAATTTAAACGTAGATATCGATGTTGAATCTGTCCAATGTATGCAACGAATTGGAGAGAGATGGTTACTTATATTTAATTATGAAGAAGATAATGCGGTTATTTATAATTCGGACGGAAGTGAACATTGTAAGTTTTATGCCGGAGAAGGGATTCAAGATTGTCAGGTTGATGTGAATGAAGATATATGGGTTAGTTATTGTGATGAAGGGGTTTTCGGAGAGTGCCCAATTGGAGTGAATGGTATAGTTGCTTTTGACTCTAAAGGTCAATTGATTTTTGATAGTTATGATCAATATGTAGAAAGGTTTAATGTACCTCCTATAGATGATTGTTACGCAATGAACGTTATAGATGGAGACGTTTGGCTCTATTATTATTCAGAATTTCCTTTAGTTCAAATGAAAGATAAAAAAATTCATATGTCATGGAATGAAATAAATGTAATTAAGGAAATATGGTCGGAAAGTTTTGCGGTCGCTCAAGATAAAGTAGTATTCATTACTCGAGATAAAAAGTTGGTTGTTTATGATTTAAATAATAATCATGTGCATGATATGAATCTTCGTAATGAACTAGGAGAACCGATTCAATTTGTTACTTATTATAGCCGCGGATCTGTTATGTATTTTCAGACGGATGATACGCTGTATTATGTTGAGTTACTTAAATAAATATAAAAAGTGCACCCAACAATTCGGGTGCACTTTTTCATAACCGTTATATATTCCTCTTCATCAATTCCCCAACTTGCGTCGCAACATACTCAACATCATTATCAATTTCATCCAATACGTAAGATTCCAAAATGCCCATAACAGCTGTTCCTAAAAACTTTAAAACGATGTGTTTATCAATGTTTTTATTCACTGACGTATTTGTATTTAGTTTTTTCTCTAGTTCACCCATGATAAAAGTTAGTAACTTTTTCTGAAATAATAATGTGCTGTTGCTTCTAAATAACGCTGCGAAAAATGGTTTGTGTTCTTTGAAGTATTCAAACCATATGACAGTTCCTTCTATATAACCTTTTGTTTGTTTTATATCGCATATTTCTCTTAATTGATTTAAATGGTCGTCCACAATTTTGTCTAATAAATTGTATTTATCTAGGTAGTGTAGGTAGAAGGTTTTTCTCCCGATGTTTGCTTTTTCTGTAATGTTTTTTACTGTAATTTCGTCAAAGCCATCTTCAATTAACATTTCTATAAATGCAGATTGAATTGCGGTTTGTGATTTTATAATTCTTCTATCGATTTTCTCCATATGTTCCTCCGTTCTTTAATACACAAATCTTGTAATGTGTGTATTAATACTCGAATAATTAAATGTGGTCATTGAAACGGATTCATGCTCACTTTATTATAAATATACACGTGAGTATTAACTCTCACAAGTGTAAAACAGAAAAATAAAGGTGCTTTGAATATAGCGGTTACAAAGAGAAGTGTATGATAATGCGGGAAGATTACAAGTAAGAAGAAAATCACTTTGATTTGCTTACTATTTACGTTCTAGGCACATAACAAGTTATAATAGAAGAAATCAATAAGGAGGCTAGCAGTGAAAAATTTTCGTTATCTCAATATATTCACTATTTTAATTGTATACACACTACTCATGTTTTACATCGGCTGGAACGGATGGGTTTGGCTCAGTACGGTGTTCGGCTGGGAATCTTGGGGATATTACGCTTTCGTAGTTGGCTTCATTTCATATGCGTATATTCTCGTACAAGTGTTTAAGTTCTTGCCATTTTTACGAACGGTCGGTTCAATTTGGTTTGCGGTCATACAATACGCACTTATGTTATTACCGTTAGCTGATATTATGGTCTTTCTTTTACAGTTTTCAGTGGAGAAAGAAGCGGCAATTATTTGGACAGGATCGGCCGTGTTACTTGCGTTCATCTTAATTTTTGCGTATGGAGTATTCAACGCATATAGTCCAGTAGTAAGAAAGTACGAAGTGCACATACCGAAAAAAGTAGAAGGGCGTAAAAGTTTACGCATTGCGATGGCCTCTGATATGCATTTCGGTAAACTGTCTGGAGTTGCTCATTTAAAGAGACTCGTTCGTCATGTAAATGAGATGGAGCCGGATATTATTTTATTGCCAGGAGATATTATCGATGATCATCCAGGTGTGTTCATTCAAAAAAATATGGGACCAATTATGAAACAAATGAAAGCTCCATTAGGCGTATATGGTGTGTTAGGAAACCATGAGTATTACGGCCGAGCTGTTCCTGAGTTTTTACAAGAGATGGATAAGATTGATATTCGTATTCTGTTAGATGAAGTGATTACAATTGAAGATGATTTTTATCTCGTTGGAAGAAGAGATAAAACAGAGCGTGATCGTCAGAGTTTTGAAAATCTAATGAGTACGGTAGATAAATCGCTTCCTGTTATCGCAATGGATCACCAACCATTTGAATTGAAACAAGCAGCGGATGCTGGCGTTGATTTACTACTATCCGGTCACACGCATCGCGGACAAATGGCGCCGAACCATATTGTGACGAGAAGAATGTACGAACTAGACTGGGGATACGCACAAAAAGGTGCATTCCACGCAATTGTTTCTTCTGGATTTGGATTCTGGGGACCACCATTAAGACTTGGAAGTAGGTCGGAAATTGTACAGGTGGAGGTTACTTTTGCATAGGGTTATATATAAAAGGGACTATACATGATTAATATGTATAGCCCATTTTAGTTTTTATTTCGCAATCGCGCCCTTTACTTGAATATAATCTCAATTAGTTGTTGTGGATGTGCATTAATTAGTCCATGGACAATAATAATTGCCCATACCTTGCGATAACGTGCCCACAAACATCCTAGGAATAGACCTACGATACCATGGTTTGCAATGACCGTAGCTGTATCAACATCCCAATGACCAGAGCCGTGTAATGCGATATGCCAGCTCGCCCATAACAATGAAGTAAGAAGAATAGCCGGCCAAATACCTAGTAATAATTCCAAACGTGTTTGCAACCAAACCCTATAAAAAAGCTCTTCAAGTACACTATTTATAAGAAACCCTACGAGTAAAATTAAGATTAAAACCGTGGGTTCCATTCTCGCTGAAACAAATGGTGTAGAGAATGCAGAAAAGAAGTTGAAGTAACCCCAGATTATAATGACAATAAGTGGTGTAAAACGATACCATCTATTATTCTCTATTGATTTTACAGATCTTGGTCGCTCTTTTTTAGGGTTACTTTTATAAAACAAAAGAAGCATTAATGGGGTGAATAATAATAAAATAATTTTAAATATCATAAACCACAATTGTAATGCCATCTCTTCAAAGTTCGTGGTGAGAAGACTAATCGTGAAGAGGGATCCACTCAAGAATAAGACAATAGCTTGAATCATGATGCGCCTTGGTTCAGACTGTTGAAGGGGATTATAGTTTTTATGATGAAATGGTAAGAAACGGACAAGGAGTATACCGACAATAACAGGGATCCACTTGTTCCAAAAAGGCATCGTGCCCTTATGATCTCCACTATAACGAATGTTTGTTTCTCCAGTCCATATAAGCCAAAGAGATGAAAGAAAAATAATAAGCATAATTATCCCACCAATTAACTTCCCCACTTTTGGAAAATAACTACTCATAGTTATCCTACCTTTCATACTATAATTATAAATTAGTTTCCAAGTGGCTTCGTCCGCTGCATTGTACCTATCATTATTTAGGCAATATTTTTTGATGAAATTCAATAATATGCTTATGTTATCAAATTTCTAACAGTATGCGACGTAATTCCTAAAAACTATAGAGTTGCGTTTAACTTTATCTAGAGCTTCATGTATCAGTATTACCCTGCAAATTAGCCCGATTGTTGAACAGTCGGGTATGGCCCCTTATTTTTCATAAACCTCTGCATAAACAAATTGTAACTGTGCATGTAGTTTTTTACTTTCCACACCTAATTTCTTAAATTTATGTGATCAAGATACTATAAATGTACCTTTATCGTCCTCAGTAACCTTATATTTTACCATTTTTTGGTTTACTGAAACAACGATTGAGATATTAAATAGCTGAACTAGGAGAACTAACAGACGCGATTTTAATTCGTTAAATAAAAGAGAGTTTGTGAAATACTGGTTGTGCAGATAGTGTTAAATATTGTAAAATAAAATGGTACCAATAAAACTGAATGGGTACCAAAGGTTTAGGGGGCGGATTATGAAACAAAGAATATTAACAGAAACAATTTATCAAATTCAAACGAAGGGATTTACATTTACAATTAGTGACTTAGCAAAACAATTAGCTGTGAGTAAGAGGACAATCTATGAGCACTACTCTTCAAAAGATGAAATAGTAGATGAAGTTATTCTCAATGTTATAGAAAGTATTCAAGAAAAGGAAAAAAATATCGCTGAAGATGATACGTTACAAACAGTTGAAAAAATAAGAAGCATTTTAATTTGCATTCCACAACAATTTAAATTCATGGATGCACGTTTATTAGTAGAACTAAAAAAGCACCATTATAATCAATGGTTGAAATTAGATCAATTTTTACGTGAAGGTTGGTCTACTGTAATACGGTTAATAGAGGAGGGAATGAGGGAAGGGAGTATTAGACAAATTCAAGTTCCGTTTTTTATTGAAGTATATTTAGGAGCACTGAATCGCATATATGATCCTATGTTTATTGAAAAGAGTGATTATACATTAGGAAGTATGCTTGAATCAATTATGGACATGTTGTTGTATGGAATTTCCAATTCGAAATAGAAGGTGGGAGAATAATGCAGTGGATTTATTTATGCTTCGCAATTTTATTTGAAGTAGCTGGTACAACTGCGATGAAACTATCTGATGGATTAACGAAACTTGTCCCAAGTATTTTTATTTTTGTATTTTATGTAGTAAGTTTTTCATTTCTGTCATTTGCATTAAAGGGAATGGAGATGTCCGTTGCATATGCAGTTTGGTCAGGTATGGGAATTGTAACGATTACAATAATTGGTTTTGTTTATTTTGGAGAAAGTATCAATGTAATTAAGATACTAGCGATTCTTTTTATTTTAATTGGAGTTGTAATCTTAAATTTTAATAGTGCAGCACATGAAGAGAAGAAAAAAGAAGTGGTGGAGGAGCGTGTACATTGAACCGTTTAAAATATTTTTTCCTTATTACTGATATTGGGTTCGTTATGTATTGGTTCATAACAATTTTTCATATGATTCCACAAGAATATTTGTTTAAAGATTATCAAAATCCTATTTTAGTGGCATGGAATTGGTCTTTTCTACCTTTAGATTTATTAATCTCGTTGACGGGATTTTTAAGTTTGTATTTGCACTTTAAACAAAATCCTATTTGGAGCCATTTTGCGTTCGTATCATTAATTTTAACTTTTTGTTCAGGATTACAAGCTCTAGCATTTTGGACAATACGTTTAGATTTCGATATTTCTTGGTGGATTCCTAATTTATATTTATTAGTTTATCCATGTTTCTATTTAAAAATTATTTGGAGAGAGTGTGGCTGGCATGAGATAAGAGAGAAGAAAATTCAATAGGTATAATCGGAGTGGAGGAAGAAAAGGAACTGGCCACATCGCCATCAAGTTAAGAAGTACATTGTTTCTCAAAATAAAAAAACGAACTGAATTCCCATGGACAACTATGAAGAGATAAAATTTTCTTTTTGGGATACTTTAATATCTTAGCTTGGTAGAAATGAAAGGCCCCACATTTTTCAATAAAAAAAGGTCCCACATAAGGAGCACTCAATAAAAACAAATGAATTAAAACAAATAACAGACATGTATAATATACAATATTGATAATTTTATATCAATATATTTAAATTTACTATTTATATTGATATCGATTTTATAAAAAAGGTACGATTAGAAGACTCTGCTGAAATGAAGGGGGATTTTAAGTGATCATATCAGATGTCATATACGGTGAGTTTAAAGTAGATAAAGTGTTAGAAGAATTAATTTTAAGTAAACCTGTGCAAAGGCTGAAAGGGGTTCATCAAGCCGGAGCAAGTTACTTAATGAATGAGAAATGGAATGTAACGCGCTTTGATCATTCAGTTGGTGCGATGTTGTTAATTAAAAAACTTGGTGGTTCAGTAGAAGAACAGATTGCTGGTTTACTGCATGACGTATCGCATACTGCTTTTTCTCATGTGATTGATTATGTTTTTGATAACGAAAATGAAAGTTATCATGAAGAAATATTTAGTTCTGTCGTGAAAAACTCGGAAATCCCGGCGATTCTTTCAAAACATGGTTATAACTATGAAGATATTTTGTTAGATGATTCGAAGTGGACATTACTTGAAAGATCCGCACCGGAATTATGTGCAGACCGAGTGGATTACACATTGAGAGATATGTATACATATGGATATATTTCTTTAGAAGAAGCTCAAAATTTTTTAGATGATTTAATCGAAGTGAATGGAAAAATGGTTCTTCAAAATATTGAAATTGCAGAATGGTTTACGAAGACGTATTACAAAGAAGTAATTGATTTCTTTATGAAACCAATGAATATTTATGGAAACGATATGTTAGCTAAAACGTTAAAATTAGCCCTTCATAAAAAGATAATCCATCCAGATGATTTTCTTCTTGAAGATCATGAGCTTATTACGAAATTGCAGCTATGTAAAGTTCAAGAAGTAGATGCTTTATTAAGAAAAGTTCATCCAAGTATAGAAGTAAAAGAAGATAGAGATGAGTATGATCTACATCAGAAAAATAAAGTGCGTCTCATTGACCCGCCCTTACTTCGTGAAGGGAAAATCGTTCAGGCGTCTGTCGTATCAGAAAAAATAAGACAGATGAGCGATATCGCTTATGAAAAAGCAGTAAGAGGGATGTATGTGAAAGTGATTTCTGAGTAAAAAAGGTAGAGCATCCAATAGGGATGCTCTACCTTTTTCTCATTAATGATCAAACCAATTCCAAACCTCAATATCTCCAAGAGTCGCATAGCGTACGTGCGGCGAGTTTTGCAATTTTAATAACTCTTTCGATGGGCCAGTAATGACCATTCCGTATACTTTTACGCCGTTATCTTTTACATATTTATAACGTTTATCTAAGTTCAGCTGATCCTCAGGAAGCATAGCAACTTTATTTACAGTTTTTTCATGCGTAGAAAGAATACGCATCATTTCAATTACTTTAGCCTCTTGTGTTTTCAGATTTTCTGTTTCATCATCAAGGAATCCTATATGTTCTGGAAATCCTATAAAGTCGCCCCCAGATAGGATGAAATCTTCTTCGTTTATTCTTTCTTGTCCCGTATCTAAAGCGTACCATACAGGAGTTGGAGGGATTTCTTGTGCTTCAAATACGCTATATAAAAGTGGTTCTAATTCTTGTAAAGTGTAAGGTTTGTCAAAAGATATTGCTACTTCTGCAACGGTTCCCTCATGTACCTTTGCGAGTGTATCCCAAACCTTTTTAGATGCATCTTTCAAATAATCACCTTGCTTGATTTTTGGATGAACAAAGTGGATGTTCGGTTGATAGTGCATATTCACCCAAGATTTATGTGTGATATTTAAAGAAGATAAGAAGCTGCTTGTTTCTATTGTACCGAGTGGCATTTCTTTTTTACCAATCGTTTTGACTAAATCAAATTGGCTGTTTGTTCGAAAGAAAGCCTCTACACTTGTTCCGCCCCCCATGACGCGGCTATTTGGGATAGTTGCTTCAAGTGCAAGAGAAGGAACATCTCGTATTTCTTTTAGTCGTTTATCATTATCAGCTTGAAAATAAAAGACAGATAATGCTCCGCCAATCATATATATAACGATACAAATTGCTAGTATAAAACCAACCGTTTGTAATCGATGTTTCCACTTAATCCTCCAAAATGGAACTTTAAGATCTTTTGGAGGCAACCTTTTCTTTACTGGTTCACTCTTCGCAAGCAATTCATCCAAGTGCACTTCACACTCTTCGCAAGTCTCAATATGACTTTCTAACCGTTCTTGTTCATCATGTGTGAGAGTTCCTTTTTCGTATTTCTCCCACAGTTTTTTAAACTCTGTACAACCCATCTGTATCACTCCTTTATGCTTTTCGTTTCTTTTCGTCCTCGGTGTAATTCAATTTTTACTTTTGCTAACGAGAGGTTAGTCATTTCTGCTATTTCCTTATAGGAGAATCCGTAGTAATCTCGTAGTAGCAACACATTTCGTCTTTCGAGCGGAAGTGAGGATATACTTTGTAACCAACTAGTAATCTCATGTTTTACGAAATAAGAGTGTTCTGTACTTGGCACGTTTGGTAAATGGAATTCTTCAATTTGCGTTGTTTTATACTTCTTTTCTTTTCGGTACCAATCGATAAAGGCGTTGTAGGCGATTGTAAATAACCATGGCCTAATTTCCTCTCCTTTATAATAGTCAATATGGACGAGCATTCGGTAAAATGTTTCTTGCATGAGATCTTCAGCACTATGAGAATCTCCGGTTTGGGAGAGAAGATAGCGAAATAAATCTTGCATATGCTCTGAGTAAATTTCTTCTAATGATTGTTTGCGCTTCACTACATTTCCCTCCCTTCATACATAACAACGAAATACATATAAAAAAGTTACAATTTTTTATGGAATTATAGTAAAAAACGTCAAGAATTGGATAGGATTCTCTTTTATCATAATACATATAAGGCGGGTGAACAGAGATGGAAAGCTATGAAACACAAATTCAAAGGTCAATTGATTATATTGAGGAAGATGTAATGGAAAAACAAACGCTGCGTAATTTAGCACGTGTTGCAGGTTTTTCTGAGTCGCATTTTCATCGTGTATTCCAGGCGTTAGTAGGCGATACAGTAATGGAGTATGTTCGAAAGAGGAGGTTAGCCCGGGCAGCTTATCAACTTTCTCATACGGATGAAAAAGTTATTGATGTCGCATTTGAGCATGGCTTTCAATCTCACGAAACGTTCACGAGAGCCTTTAAAAAATTATTTCAAATGACACCAAGTGAATATCGAAAACAAGAAATTGAAACACCAATGTATTATAGAGTGAATGTAAAACAAAGAAAGTTAAATCCATATTTAGGGGGCATACAAATGGAATATCGTATTGTAAATAAACCAGAATTTTTAATGGCGGGTTATGAGCTGAAGACGACAAGTAAAGAAGGAAAAAACCATCAAGATATCCCAGCATTTTGGCAAGAATATTTACAAAAAGATCTTGGAACGACGATTCCGAATCGTAAAGATACGAGCCAATGGGTAGAGCTAGGATTATGTACTGATTTTAATTTAGAAACAGGGGACTTCACTTATATTATTGGAATGGAAGTTACAGACTTTGAAAATGTACCAAATGCAGTTGCAAAGCGTACATTCCCAGCCGCGACATATGCAGTATTTACAACGCCGAAAGTTCCTCATGAAGAAATGGTATCGTCTATTCATCAAACGTGGAATGCTGTATTCTCAGAGTGGTTCCCGCATTCAGGATACGAACATTGCGGCGTTAATGAGTTTGAGCTATATGATGAACGTTCCCATGCAGATAAAAGTGAGTTCGCTCAAATCGAACTTTGGATACCGGTGAAGAAGAAATAATAGAAAGAAAGACCGTCCAAAAGGTATTTTTGGACGGTCTTCTTTTATTAATAGGTTGCTACTACTGTCGTATTTTGTAGTTAAGTCGATATAATGAGAGTTGTGTACGATATCATTTCATTTACTAGCATGCTACACTGGAAACACAAGTATAATCGTCGTTCCTTTTCCAAGTTCACTATCAATGGAGATCGTTCCGTTATGAGCATGAACGAGCTGTTTTGTAATGGCGAGGCCAAGTCCAGTTCCGATGTTGCTTTCTTCTGTATTCGTTCCTCTGTAGTACCGCTCGAATAGAAGTTCTTTCGTTTTATCGTCCATACCTTTTCCATCATCTGAAATAGATAGTGTAAATGAATTTGCATTTTGCGAAAGTTTTACGATTACGTTTGTTGTTTCATTATTATGTTTTACAGCGTTTGCGAGTAGGTTTTCGATAATACGTTGGAACCATTTTTCTTCAATAAAATATTGGATTTTGCTTGAACTTGGCACAAATTCAATGTTTTGATTTTGTAGTGTCGGGTTATTAATAAATTGTAATAATACTTTTTGGACGAACTGATTAATTTCAACATTTACGTGTTGCGCAGGCAGAGTATCATTTTTTAATTGATATGTTAAGCTTAAGTCGTCAATTAATGTAGTCATATATTGAGATTTTTCTTTCATTACATGGCCAAATTGTTGAATGTCTTGATCAGTCCAATTATATTGCTTCGATTCTAGTAATAGTGCATAGCCGTATATAGAGCTAAGCGGTGTTTTTAGATCATGCGTCAGGCCGCTAATCCACTCTTCACGTGTTTGTTGCAGTACTTTTCTCATTGCATCGTTCTTTTTCAAAGTAATAGAAAGGTGCTCTAGTGAGTTTGTAACATCTTTAAATATACGGAACGACCATTTTTCTTTACCGGAGCGCCGGAATCGAACAGGTTTGCCTTTTTTACTAACAGGTTCTTCATATTTTCCTCCGGCTATGTTTTTAAGCCAGCGCATCGTGTGTAATAAAGGCTTTCCAAACTTATTTCCATACCAAATTGAAAGAATGACTAAATAAACAAACACAATAAGGAGGATTAAGCTGCATCCGATTAGAAGTTTTTTGGTAAATATATCATCTAATTCATCATCTGGATAATAATGAGCGTTTGGGGCGGATACAACGACGAGCTGACCACTATTTGAATCGTAAAAACTAGATGTATTTTCTTTATAATTCCACGGTTCTTTTTCATTAAGAGCCGTTTTTATAGCCGAAAATGTTTTTTTCTTCCCAGTTGGATAGGAAAAAACTTCTTCGCCATTGTTATTAAATACTTGCAGTGTTGCTTTTTCTTTAGAAATTAATTGTTTTTCTTGTTCAGTTAGTGCAAATTCAGTTAATGATAAAGAAGGATGCCCTTGTTGTATCGTTTTTAGTAAAGCATTACTTTTTAGTTTGGCACCGTAAATAACGATCACTGGTTTCTCTTCTAATTTAATTTCCCAATAGTTAAATTTATAAATACTGTTGCTGCTATTCTGTAAATACGTAAGTAAGGATGTCTTTGTGTAAGAGGTAGGAACATCGTTAGGCGTATTAAAGTTGTAAAGGACCTTTCCATCTTCATCTACAATTTGAAGCCAATCACTCTTTTCTTTTATTAAATCTTTTACCTTAGATTTTAAAGTAATGTTATTGTCTTCAGAAGAAATATATTCGGAGATTGTAAAGGTATCATAATCAGAAATATTAGGTTCATATAAAGTACTATTAAGAAGAAAAATTAAATAAGAAAAAGAAGCGACTACTGCGATAAGTAACGTAACTAAGACAAAAACGTGTTGTAAAATAAACTGTATTATAAGTCGTTTATTAAAATTCATATCGTTAACCTACTTTGTAATGAACTTATAGCCAAGTCCACGAACTGTTTTTATGTATTCTGGTTTACTTGGATCTTGTTCAATTTTTTCACGTAGCTTTCGAATGTGAACCATAACAGTATTATCATCTCCATTATAGGCAGGTGCTCCCCAAACTTTTTCATATATTTCTTCTTTCGAAAATACGTAGTTCGGATTCTCACAAAAGAAGAGTAGTAGTTGAAAGAGCTGAGCCGAACATTCGACAACGTTTCCATCTACTGTTAGTTCCGCAGAATGTTGATCAATTTCAAATCTCCCAAATGAAATGGAGTGCGTTTTTTGTTCTTGTACGCTTTGCTGCATATGTCTTCGAAGTTGGGCTTTCATACGAGCCACTACTTCTAGCGGATTAAATGGCTTCGTAATGTAATCATCCGCACCGTATGAAAATCCAGATACTTTATCTAAATCAGAAGTTTTCGCTGTTAGAAAGAAGATGGGGCAATCCGTTTTTTGGCGAATGATTGGACAAATGTCAAAACCGGACTGTCCAGGAAGCATCACATCTAAAATGATTAAATCGTAATTGTTTTGCTCGGTGAGAGATAAGGCTAGTTCCGCAGATGTTGCAGTTGTAATATGAGAAAAACCTTCTTTTTTAAGAATGGTGGTTAGTAATTGTAAAATTGCTGTTTCATCATCAACAAGTAAAATATTTGCGTGATACATATATATGAATCCCTCCTAATTTCCTCGAATATCATATCATCTTTTTGTAACTTATGGAATTTTTAAGGAAATTTTAAGGTTTTCTTTCACAAAAAATTAAGATTCAAATGATATGATAAAAGTAACATGGGGAGGAGATGAATGTGAATCCGTTTCAAACGATGCGAGCTAGATATTTTTTAATTGTATTTGCATTATTAATTTTAGTAGCACGAAGTAGTAATGAAGTGCTAGAAAATACATTTCATATACAGAATTCATCTTTAATAAATATTCTTATATTTTATATCCTTCCAATAATATGGCTGTTTTACGGATATAGAAAGCATCGTGTTTCATTTTCATTATTTATTAATCGAAACGAAACATTTAACCTAGTGCAAGTTTTGTATATCGCAATTATGCTATGTATTTTTAGTTACGGCTATCTTATTCTGTATATGTACAGCTTTGCATGGATTACACCAGATTTTATTATGAATGCCTTGCATGAACCGATTATAGATAGTACCGGGGGATATGTATATCAATTTATTATGGTCGTATTTATCGCGCCTATTGTCGGAGAATTTGTTTTTCGAGGATTTTTACTACAGCGTTTTGCAGCGAAATGGGGTACTAGTATAGCAATGGTCGTTGTAGCACTTTTATTTGCGTGCTTACATGTTGATTTCCTTGGTGCAGTTGTGTTTAGCATCGTACTATCAATTGTATATATTCGTACGAAAAGCTTACTCATGCCAATTGCCATTCATATGTTAAACAATGCGTTTGTGCTTAGTGCTTCTTTTTTAGTAAGCAGAGAAAAGATAATGAGTTTTGCCGATTTTTCGAACTATACGACATTCTTTCCAGGATTAATTATTTTTATAGCAGGATTAAACTTAGTACTCATCTTTTTATTTGTGAATCGCAAATATTGGAGTAAAGAAGTGCCTGTTATATATGAGGAGAAGCAAAAGAGCTTTTCGAGCATAGTGGGGGATAAGTAAGGTAGAGAAGATGTTTGAGGAAATATTGAAGGAAATGATAGATTCCACCTTTATTAGACGTAAGTACTTCTCCATCAATAATGATTTCATCTTATCGTGTTAGGGACATTAATAATAGTTAGCTTTATTGTGGAAGAAATGATGAGGCGTATCTTCAGAAAGTATGTAAAGAACGAAGAAAATTATGTTAGGGCTCATAAAATGTTTGAGAAAGTAGTGGGGACTTTTATTTTATGAAAACTAAATCATCATTAATTCGAAATTTGAAAGGGATGTATAAAATTATATGAATGAAACAATATCGTCAAATAAGTTTTTTTATTTGATTGTACTGAGTTTAGTATTGATTACGACAGTAAATGTTGTTCTTCGCTGGGAGGAAGCTTACTTTTTTATGTATTTAGCGCTCCATTTATTAGGGATTTTATGCATAACGGGCGGAGTAGTTGCTGAGAAAAAGCATGAAGAAAGTATTAATTATATGTGTGTGATGGGTCTTATTTTACTTTTAACTGTACAAGGTATTATGAAATATAGTTCATTTTCTTTGCAAGATTTTAGTTTATTAATAGATGTGCTTCCTTAAGGCGGATTATTATAACGACGCTAGTTTTTTAAGGAATATGAATATATAAGGTATGTAAAGGCGCTGGTTTGTAAGTACATTTCCTATACCAGATTATGAGCCGAAGAAAATATTTAAAAACAGGTGAAACTCTTCTTGTAATAGAAGAGTTTTTTTATGTAAATGGAACGAGCTAGAACAATTCTCACGATTAGCTTGTTCTAATTTTGAAAGTACGAACTTACAATAATAATAGACAGGCAGCATAGAGGAGGGAATAGCGTGAGGAAAGTTATTGGATGGTCGCTTTTTTTGTACGTTGGGTTTGCGTTACTTATATATTGGTATTTATTTGGATGGAATCATGAACTCATTCCGGACATGTATAAAGGAACGAGGGCAGATCCAGAGACTTTTATGAATGCGAGGGAGCTTACGCTAAGCCAAGATTATTCGCGCGTGAAAAACTTACTGTACTTTTTAGCGACGCCTCTTGAATGGATTATTTTATTGTTTGTACTTGTGCTCGGTATTTCAAAAAAGTTTGAGAAATGGTCGAAGGAAACGACCAAAATAAATGTCTTACAAGTTGCGATTTATTTCTTTTATTTATCATTACTGACAACAGTTCTTGCATTACCGATGCAATGGATTGGGCGTAAAGTGTCGGTTGATTACGGTATTTCCACGCAAAGTACACAAAGCTGGATAAAAGATCATGTTATCGATTTTTGGGTGAATTATGCGACTATGTTACTCATTGTTACAGTTCTTTTATGGCTCATCCGTAAATTCCCGAAGAGATGGTGGCTAGCAGGGTGGGCACTCTCTGTACCGTTTACAATTTTTTTAACGTTCGTGCAACCTGTTGTAATTGATCCACTTTATAATGATTTTTCAACGCTGAAAAATAAGGAATTAGAAACGAAAATCTTAGCAATCGCAGATAAAGCTGATATTCCATCTGAACATGTATATGAAGTAAATATGTCGGAAAAAACAAATGCGTTAAATGCATATGTAACAGGAATTGGAAAAAACCTTCGTATTGTAATGTGGGATACAACACTTCAGCAATTAAAAGATAAAGAGATTTTATTTATTATGGCCCATGAAATGGGACATTACGTAATGAAACATATATATTGGGGCGTTGCGAGTTATATTTTCATATCGTTTATAGGTATGTATTTAATTAGTCGTATTTTAAATATGTGTATTCAAAAATGGGGAGATACGCTGCAAATTTCCAAAATGGCATGTTTTTCAATTTTACCTTTATTTTTCTTAATTTCCTCTGTATTATCGTTTGCGTCACAACCAGCAACAAACTACGTTTCTCGTATAGAAGAACGAGCGGCAGATCAATACGCTTTAGATATGACAAAAGATGGGGAATCTGGCGTAAAAACTTTTCAATATTTATCAAAAACGAGCTTAAGCCAAGTAAATCCACCTGCGTTAGTGAAGTTTTTCTTATATACCCATCCACCAATTTTCGAAAGAATTCATACGTTTGAACAATATGAAAAAGAAAAGAAGCAGTAGTGTACTGCTTCTTTTTTTCATGGGTCATTCGAGTTTTGGAAAATTATAGTGTATAATATATGGAATATTCAGTGAAATGTTTAGGAGGTTAATATTTTGTTTCATTCAAAATCAATGCCGGCTATAAAAATGATTCTTTCGATGTCTATTTTCGGATCGATTGGATTTTTTTCTGTTCAGACAGGTTTACCGTCTTTTGAATTAGTATTCGTTCGTTGTATTTGTGCGACTTTATTTTTAGCATTATGTTGGTTCGTAACAGGGCAATACAAAAGTGAGAAATGGAACAAAAAAGAGACCATACAAATATTAGCTTGTGGTGTATTTCTCGTTTTTAACTGGGTATTTTTATTTAAAGCGTTTGAAGTCATGTCGATTACAATTGCGATTTCTGTGTATCATCTTGCACCGATCATCGTATTAATAATTGGTAGTATTGTATTTAAAGAGAGGTTAACAGCATTTGCGGTTCTGTCCATTGCCATATGTTTCATCGGTACAGTTTTAGTAGCTGGGGTAGATGGAAGTATGTCGCTTGAGAAACTTATGTCGTCTGGAATGGTGTGGGCGCTTCTTGCAGCTTTATTTTATGCATTTACAACGTTGCTCGGAAAAGGAATTAAGCATACAAGTGCATATGCGATGACATTTTTACAAACGTTTTTAGGTATATTTTTATTGCTACCATTCGTAGACTTCGGGAAGTTTCAAGGATTAACAGAGATGAACTGGATGATGATCACAGCGACAGGACTTATACATACGGGATTTGTATATTACTTATTTTTTGACAGTTTAAGAGATTTATCGACGAGATTAATTTCGGTATTAGTGTTTTTAGATCCTGCGGTTGCAATACTATTAGATACAGTCTTTACCGGATTTAGACCGACTAGTATGCAAGTAGTGGGGATTATCCTTATATTTGTAGGAATGGCATTTACTTTTCGGAAGCCGCGAGATGAAAGAGTACAAGTATGCTCAGAAGCATGATTTATTCCAATAATTGAATAATATTGTAAATATTTAGAGTGTTCAATATAATCGAAAAAGAGGTGAATAAAGAAAAAAGGTGGATGACTAAAATGAAGAAGTTATTAAAAGTAGCTACATCATTAACGTTAATGGGGGGAATATTTGTAAGTGCAAATGGTGTATCTGCAAATACAGATGTTATCCAAAAATCTGGTCCTGATATTATGATAGAGTTTGATGATGTAACAACAGGTCATTGGGCATATGATGAAATTACGAATTTAGTATATCATCGAATTATGTATGGATATGGAAATGGTAAGTTTGGTGTAGAAGATAATATAACACGTGAACAGGCAGCGGCAGTGCTACATCGTGCACTTCATTTAAAGCGAAGTGTGTTTAATGAAAATCCATATGGAGATATTAGTGGGAAATCAACAATGTTTCCTTATGAAATTCTTCATTTAACAAATATCGGTATTTTTAAAGGGGACGAAAATGGAAATTTCCGTCCGAAAGATACACTGACTCGTGCAGAATTAGCACAAATTTTAACGAAAGCATATGAGTTAAAAGCGAAGCGTCCACATACATTTACAGATATACCAGAAAACCATTGGGCAAGAGATGCAATTAGCGCATTGCAGTCTAATAAAGTTGCGGTAGGAACGGGAGATGGCAAGTTCGAGCCTGAAATGCTCGTTACACGTGGGCAATTTGCGAAGTTTTTACAGCGATCAATTGATAATTCACCAGGGAAATGGGAATAAATAAGAGTATAAAAAAAGTACAAGTAGATTATACTTGTGCTTTTTGTCTGAAAGGTAAAGTTTTTACATAATGCAATTTTTAGATTCTATTTAAACGATTAATCAATGAAGCTGGAAAAAGCGCAAATATGATATTTGCGCTTTTTTTGTCTAGAAAGTGAAATTTTTATAAGTGAAGGACTTGATTAGTAGATAGTAGAATATTTTATATATAACATCTTTGCAAAAGCTTTTGTTTATCCTTTTTGAAAATCAAACAGAGAAACTAGAGCGAAAAGATGAGAATATATCTTCAAATGATTTGCATGCAATTCAGAATACCAATTGGAATTGAGAGCGAATTGGCTCTCCTAGTAATCTTCAAAATAATAGATATTAAAAATGCAATATATTACATAGGGCTTGCAAATACAGCATATGTAATATGGGGAAAGAATTTAGTCTATTATGTTCCACTTTTAATAAAGTGGAAATGAAGGAGCGAGGACAATGAAGAAAAAAATGTTCCGTGTAATGGCGGCAGCGACTATTATGGGGGGATTATTGGTAAGTGCAAATGTTCCTAACATAAAAGCAGAAGAATATCCTGAAATGATTGTATTTGACGATGTCCCAGTAAACCATTGGGCATATGATTATATTCTAGATGCAGCATATAATAAAATTATGCTAGGTTATGGAAATGGAAAGTTTGGTGTAGGTGATAACGTAACACGTGAACAAGTGGCGGCAGTACTATATCGCGCACTTAATATAAAACATGAAGGGCCGTTAAAAAATCCGTATAATGATATTTCTGAAAGATCAACAATGTTTCCAAATGAAATTTTAGCATTAACAGAACGCGGTATTTTTAAAGGTGATGAGAAGGGGAACTTTAGACCTAGAGAAACAATAACACGTGCAGAAGTAGCGCAAGTTCTTACACAGGCATATTCCTTTGAAGTGAAGCAACAGCATACATTTAAAGATGTACCAAATAATTACTGGGCGAAAAATGCAATTAGTGCCTTGCAATCTAATGATGTCATAGTAGGAACAGGAAATGGAAAGTTTGAACCGAATAAAATTGTAACACGTGAGCAATATGCAACATTTTTATATAAAGCTATTATTAACTTTCATTTAAAAAATGAATAACAATAAATTATATTGATATAGTATATTTTTTGAAAAAAAGCGCGAAGATAACGCGCTTTTTTCTTATTTTAAATTGTTTATTTGTATATTTATTCTGATGTTAACAGTGGGGTGAATAGTATAGAATGAAAAAAATAGGATAATCTTAGTTACTTTTTATGTTTAAAAAGTATGGTTTAGTAACTTCATTGTTCACTAAGTATAAAGATAAGTATATAAAATACAGTTCGCAAATTAGACAAAACTTATATGGATAAGTGTATTGTTACTTTTCCGTTAATTCTTTATATTAGAAAAAAATATGTTTTTTTAGGGAGAGAATACAGTGAAGAAAAAGATTTTAAAAATAGCAACAGCTTTAACAATTATGGGGGGAATTGGATTAAGCGCACAAGGTACTACAGCAAAAGCTGAATTAGCTGCAAAGCCACAACAAGCAAGTCCAGCTATCTTTAAAGATGTACCAGCAGGACATTGGTCTTACGAAGCAATTCAAACTTTAGCACAAGAAGAAATTATGCTTGGTTATGGAAATGGCGTGTTCGGTTTTGGACATAACATAACTCGTGAACAAGTAGCTGCTTTGATTTATCGTACTATCGATTTCAGTGAAGTATTCGAGGAAGGCGATATCCTTGAGAATCCATACAAAGATATTAATGAAAAATCAACAATGTTCTTAGAAGAAATTTTAGTATTAACAGAGGTAGGTATCTTTAACGGTGATGGAACTGGAAACTTTAGACCGAAAGATACACTAACACGTGCAGAAATGGCTCAAGTGCTTACAGTAGCATATGAGTTAGAAGTAAAAGGAACACAAGGATTTAAAGATGTACCGAAAGGACATTGGGCATACAATGCGATTAATGCAGTAGGTTCAAATGGTATTTCTGTAGGAGATGGAACTGGAAACTTTGCTCCAAACATGAAAGTAACACGTGAACAATATGCGCAGTTCTTATTTAAGACAATTTTTGAATAAATAATAAAAAAGAGTCAGTGTTATATAACACTGACTCTTTTTTTGTTGAAATCATAATGGATAAACACAGTTTTGTAAAAAAATCATTAAATTTCCAAAAAAAACTTCCTTTTCTGAAGATTTGTTATATAATATAAAACATAAAATCAAATCTGTTATAAAACAGTTTGAAAAGGGGATGCTAATATGTCGACGCAAACTTCACGGGTTACATTGCCTGGAGAAATGTTACCAGCGTACAACGAAATATTGACACCTGAGGCGCTTAGCTTTTTAAAGGAACTACATGGAAATTTCAATGAACGCCGCACAGAACTTTTACAAAAGCGTGTGGAGAAACAAAAAAGAATTGATGCAGGGGAGTTTCCTACGTTCTTAGAAGAAACAAAGCATATACGTGAAGGGGATTGGACAATCGCTGAGCTTCCGAAAGATTTAGAGGATCGCCGTGTGGAGATTACTGGACCGGTAGATAGAAAGATGGTCATTAACGCTTTAAATTCAGGAGCACATCTTTTTATGGCAGACTTTGAAGATTCGAATGCACCAACTTGGAGAAATGCTGTTGAAGGTCAAATTAACTTACGAGATGCTACTAGGGGAACGATCTCACATAAAAATGAGAACGGAAAAGAATATCGTTTAAATAGTAAAACAGCTGTCTTAATTGTGCGTCCGAGAGGGTGGCATTTAGAAGAAAAGCATATGCAAGTTGACGGCAAGAACATGTCTGGCAGTTTGGTGGATTTTGGATTGTACTTTTTCCATAATGCGAAGACGCTTTTAGCAAAAGGAAGTGGTCCATACTTTTACTTACCGAAAATGGAAAGTTACTTAGAGGCAAGATTATGGAATGACGTTTTCGTATTTGCTCAAAAGTATATCGGTATTCCGAACGGAACGATTAAAGCGACTGTGTTAATAGAAACGATTCACGCTTCATTTGAAATGGATGAAATTTTGTATGAACTAAGAGATCATTCTGCTGGTTTAAACTGCGGGCGATGGGATTATATATTTAGTTTCTTAAAGAGTTTCCGAAATCATAATGAATTTTTACTCCCAGATAGAGCGCAAGTCACGATGACAGCACCGTTTATGCGCGCGTATTCTTTGAAAGTTATTCAAACGTGCCACCGCCGTAATGCACCAGCTATTGGAGGAATGGCAGCACAAATTCCGATTAAAAACAATCCAGAAGCGAATGAAGCAGCTTTTGAAAAAGTGCGTGCTGATAAGGAGCGCGAAGCTTTAGATGGACATGACGGGACTTGGGTTGCCCACCCGGGACTTGTACCGGTTGCAATGGAAGTATTTAATCACATAATGAAAACGCCAAATCAAATTTTTAGAAAGCGTGAAGAAATACGTGTAACAGAAAAGGATTTATTAGAAGTACCGATGGGAACGATTACAGAAAGTGGTCTTCGCACGAATATTAACGTTGGTATTCAATATATTGCATCTTGGTTAAGCGGGCGGGGAGCAGCTCCAATTTATAACTTAATGGAAGATGCAGCAACAGCGGAAATATCAAGAGCACAAGTATGGCAGTGGATTCGTCATGAGGGTGGAAAGTTAAGTGATGGCCGTGATATCACTTTTAAATTGATGGAAGAATTGAAAGAAGAAGAGCTAGCAAAAATAGAAAGAGAGATTGGTAAGGAAGCGTTTAAGAAAGGGAGATTTGCAGAAGCTACAAAACTGTTTACAAACCTTGTTCGCAATAACGAGTTCATGCCGTTTTTAACATTACCGGGTTATGAAATTTTATAAAAAACAAGAAAAGGGGATGGAACATATGAAAAACGAAAGAATTGATACATTGCAAGAAAGCTGGGAGTTAGATACACGCTGGAAAGGGATCACACGTCCATATTCAGCTGAAGATGTAATTCGTCTGCGCGGATCGATTGATATTGAACATACGTTAGCGCGCTACGGTGCAGAGAAGCTTTGGAAATCACTTCATACAGAAGATTATATTAATGCACTTGGCGCATTAACAGGAAACCAAGCGATGCAACAAGTGAAGGCTGGATTAAAAGCAATTTATTTAAGTGGTTGGCAAGTAGCGGCAGATGCGAATCTTTCTGGACATATGTATCCTGATCAAAGCTTATACCCAGCGAACAGCGTACCAGCTGTTGTAAAGCGAATTAACCAAACGCTTCAACGTGCTGATCAAATTCAGCATATGGAAGGAAATGGTGATACGGATTATTTTGTACCAATTGTGGCGGATGCTGAAGCGGGGTTTGGTGGACAATTAAACGTATTTGAACTAATGAAAGGGATGATTGAAGCTGGTGCATCTGGCGTACACTTTGAAGACCAATTATCTTCAGAGAAAAAATGCGGGCATTTAGGCGGAAAAGTATTATTACCGACGCAAACAGCGGTGCGTAATTTAATTTCGGCACGTCTTGCTGCGGATGTAATGGGTGTACCAACAATTATCGTCGCAAGAACAGATGCAGATGCTGCAGATTTAATTACGAGTGATATCGATCCGGTTGATCAAGAGTTTATTACAGGTGAAAGAACACCAGAAGGGTTTTATCGTACGAAAGCAGGTCTTGATCAAGCAATTGCACGTGGTTTAGCGTATGCGCCGTATGCAGATCTCGTTTGGTGTGAAACGTCGGAGCCAAATTTAGAAGATGCAAAACGCTTTGCGGATGCAATTCATAAGAAATATCCAGGGAAGCTACTAGCTTACAACTGTTCTCCTTCATTTAACTGGAAACAAAAACTAGATGAAAAAACAATTGCAAGCTTCCAAAAAGAAATTGCATCATACGGTTATAAATTCCAGTTCGTAACGCTTGCTGGATTCCATTCATTAAATTACGGCATGTTTGAATTAGCGCGTGGTTATAAAGAGCGCGGCATGGCAGCGTACTCTGAATTACAGCAAGCAGAGTTCGCAGCAGAAAAAGATGGTTACTCTGCAACGCGCCATCAACGCGAAGTAGGAACAGGATATTTTGATGAAGTAGCACAAGTTATTACAGGCGGTACTTCATCAACGACTGCACTAAAAGGATCTACGGAAGAAGAACAGTTTACGAAATAAAGATAAAAGTAGGTGTCTATAATAGGCACCCACTTTTATTTATAATATCCAATTCACTATAGTGAATATACCAATAGTAGCAGTAAAAAGAAGGAATGCGAATAATGCTAGACAGCCCCATACAAATAGCTTGTCTTTCCATGTTTCTTCATCATCATCATCATCATCAATGAGTTTTTCTACCACTTTTTTCTGTAATGGATGTTCCGTATGTAGTCCTGTAATAATGTCATGATCTCCTTTGAATTTTAAAGCACGTACAATATGATAAGGATCATTTCCCATCGATTTTTCAAACTGTCGACATGCCGCGTGCATAACATCTGTTTTCTCTTTTTCAAGATACCAATATCGTCCAGCCATTTCGGGGTATTGTAATGTAAAGTAAATATCACCGAGTTTTTTTCTAAGTTCTAACTCATTCGGATAAGTAGCGATTAATCCGTGTACTCTATCTCTTGCTTTTCCGAGGTTGTTATTTTCAATATCTTTTTCAATTTTCTTTAATGTTTTTTCAGGGATTATTTCTACCATGTAATCCTCCTTTATTAGAATAGGTGTGGTTATATTTTATAAGAAATAATAAAATTTAGAAATTTTATTTTTAAAAAGGATTGTACATTCTATTTTAAGTATGCTATGATAATACCAGTTGAATAATTAAATTAAGCAATCCATATATTATCAAGTGCCGAAAACGAACGAGAAAAAGTATGTGAGAACTAGTTTATGTTTCGTATTTGATAATGTGTGGATTCTTTTTTTATACATGAAGACTAAATAATAAAATGTATTTTCTTAGGAGGAAATAATTATGACAGTTACAGGACAAGTAAAATGGTTTAACAACGAAAAAGGCTTCGGTTTCATCGAAGTTCCAGGCGAAAACGATGTATTCGTACATTTCTCTGCAATCGAAACTGAAGGTTTCAAATCTTTAGAAGAAGGTCAAAAAGTTAGCTTCGAAATCGAAGAAGGCAACCGTGGACCTCAAGCTAAAAACGTAATCAAACTATAATTTTATAGTTTATTATAGAAAAAAGGATGGCTTATGCCATCCTTTTTTTGTTGTTGAAATATACAAACATAACGATTATATTGGGGAAGAAGGCGGGGATATATATGATGGAAAAGTATATAAATGAAGTAATACTCGATGTTCGTAGAGGTAATGAAGAGGACTTAAAAAATACAATTGAAGAGATAAAGGCGTACGCGAAAACTTATGAAAATGATAAAGTGACGTTAATTGATCTGAAAAAATCTCATTCTCATGTTTTAGATGAAGAACAATATATAATCACATTACAAATTGAAAGAGATACAGAAAATCTCGGAAGAAAGTATGAATATGAAGAAGAAAAAATAGTCGGTTTTTTTGAAGATGAAGAAGAGTAAAAGACTTTCCAAAAAAGGAAGGCCTTTTACTCTTCTTTTCCAACTTTTTTCTTTGCGCGTTTCTTGCATTCTGGACATTTAGATTTACGAAAAGGCTTCGCGAAGAACAGTAAAATAAAAAATAAACCGAATATAATACTCGCTGAATTTTTTACGATAACAATGCTACTGTTTTTCATTTGAATTGTTGGATGATCTTGCTTTTCTTCCATGAGAGACCTCCGTATATTTGATTTATATTTTAATTATAGCAAAGTTAATTGTTGTAATGATGTGAAAAGAGGATGCGATTATAAATATTTATAGATAGTATAAATATTTTTTGTACAGGTTTGAATTATTTTATTATCATATAGTTACTTTTAAATTTAATAAATATTTGATAAATGATAAAGTATTGTAAAAAAGGGAAATCTGTAAAGCATTTCCTTTTCATAGGTGCTAAAATTATACATGCAGCTGCTACTATAAATAGAAAAGGGAGATAGTAGAATATGGAAAGTAAAGTAGAACGTTATGTCGAAAATTATGTTGTAAGTAAAAAAACGATGGCCTTACTTCCTGTTGTTCTAGGAGAAAAGCAAGTGGTTACGCGAATTGTTGAAATGGAGGATTCTTTTTTCGTATTTCAAAAACCTCTCGATATTATAGAGAGAAGTTGCCGGAAACATGGTTCTAGTTTTTTTGGAAGAAAAGAAGGAACGAAGGAGTTAACTCGTATTACACATAAAGCTCCTATTGCAATTAGCCCGACAGATCAACTTTATTTTTTCCCTACGTATTCTTATTCTCGAAAAGAGTGTGCGTGGTTGTCTCATTTTCATATTGAAAATAATAAAGAATTAAAAGATGGAAATCTTATTATTAGATTTATAAATGGTTTCGCTGTGAAATTAGAAATATCCAAAAGCAGCTTTGAAAATCAGCAAAATCGTACAGCAAAATTACGGACAGAGTATGAAGACCGTAAGAAAAAACAAGGAAGTCCTTGTTTTAAAGAGATTGATAAAAGGGATGAATCTAAATTAACGCCAGCCTATGAGAAAGTGTATTTTGTAAGGGAAGGCGAAGTTTGAGAGGAAAAGGATGGGGGGACTCATCCTTTTTTTGATTTCATTATATATATCGTTACGCTGTAAGGTTCATAAATAAAACGAGAAAAATTTACGGATTTTTTGTTCTTTAATAGCTTAAAGGAGTGTAAAATTACAATATAAGGGTAATTTTACTACATATATTTATCGCGATGTTAATATGCATCATTTAACATTTGCGGTATACATGATATTTCTTACCTTATTGTATAAAGAAGGAGATGGTATGTTGAAAAGGACTATGTTATTTTGGGCGCAATATATCCTTGTTTTGCCTATATTATTTCTTACCTTTATGTTTACTGGTTTCGTTGGTAGTCAGTTAATGATAGGTGCTGATAAACAACATTTTATTTTTACGCCTCAAAATGCAACAGAATATAGTCAAATTAGTGAAATTGATAAATTGCTATTTGCTTTTTCAATTCAGCCAGTTGTCACCATAGTATTTCTGCTATCGATTGTGTACGTACTGACACTTATTGTCTTTCAAATTATTGAATGTAAGAAGAAAAGAAAGATATTACATAGTTTGCAATATATGATTCTTATACCAATTTTTATTTACTTGTGGTTTGGAATAATGCAATTTTCCGCGGTTAGTTTAACTTGGATAGATAATTGGAAGGATTACCTTATATTCACTCCTAGCACGATAACTGATGAGCAAGATATATATACGATTGATAAGTTTTTATACAAATTTCGAATGTTAACTATTCCGAGTACAGTACTAATACTATCTTTCTTGTATTTATTAATACTTATCGTGATTGATAGTATTCGCTTACTAAAAAGGTTTCTTGTAAGAACTAGTCATTAGAAAAGGATAATTATTTGAAGGTACAACAATTATTTGTCATTACTCATTTCCATACAGGTAGTAAGGAGATTTTTTTGACACTACAGATTGACACTTTCTGTAGTTTCTTCTTTTTTATAATATGTAACCGTTAAGTTATAATCTGAGCGTGGTGTCTAAACTATTCTCATGTCTTGTCGAATATTGAAAGATTATCATAGCATAATAATGAAGGAATTCTAGAGGAAGATATGGAAACTTAATAATTACATCTCCATATGTCATATCTACCATTTCCTCTTTCATATAAGCAATGATACAGTAGGGGTAGTAATTAGAGTAAAGGGGTAAAGTGTAGAATGGATTTTCAGACAATCAAAGAATATTTTTCACCAGAAAATATGGATCACATTGTTGAAAGTTATAAAGCATTCGGGCCGCTTCTTGGGATTGGTTTACCGATGATAGAGGCGCTTATTCCAGCATTGCCTCTCATTGTGTTTGTACTGGCGAATGCTGTTGCATTTGGTTTTTGGTTCGGTTTTCTTTATTCGTGGCTTGGATCAGTAATTGGTGCAATGCTTGTATTTTTCATCATTCGTAGCTTTGGAAGAAGTCGTTTCTTTTCTTTTGTAAATAAGCATGAGAGAGTGCGAAAAGCGATGGGATGGATTGAAAGAAAAGGATTCGCGCCAATCTTTGTTATATTTTGTTTTCCGTTCACACCATCTGCGCTTATAAACGTTGTAGCTGGTTTGTCTCGCGTTAGCGTAAAACAGTTTGGACTAGCATTAGCATTCGGAAAGCTTGTTATGATCTTTATTTTAACGTATATCGGTCATGATTTAATGTCGTTTATTCATAAGCCGTTGAAATCAGTTATTGTGGGCGTTGTTATTTTTATTTTATGGTATGTAGGTAAAAAAATTGAAGTAAAGTTAGAACTACATTAGGAAAAGTCTTCTTTGTCCCGCATTAACGGGCAGTAAAACTCCCACCAAAAAATTCGACTGAAGTAAAGAAGTTAGGTGGGAGATCAAACTGCCCGTAAATGCCCGATTGGTTCAACTAATAATCGGTGGGGGATGAACAAAACCCCCACCGATTAAGTTTCACTTTATAAATACAAGCTTCATTATTAAAGGGTGAGGGGAGAAGCGAATGAAGAAAACTTTGAAAAAAGAAGGGCTAGAGTGGATAAGAACAATTTTAATTGGTGTACTATTAGCTATATTTTTTCGAACGTTTTTCTTTTCAACGTACGTTGTAGAGGGGAAGTCAATGATGCCGACATTGCAAGATGGCAATATGCTCGTTGTGAATAAGGTGAGTTATCAAGTAGGGGACTTGAATCGATTTGATGTCGTCGTTTTTCATGCGAATAAAAAAGAGGACTATGTAAAGCGAATTATCGGTTTACCTGGGGATCATATCGAATATAAGCATGATAAACTATATATAAACGGACAATTCGTGGAGGAACCTTATTTAGAGGCGTATAAGAAAGAGATAAATGGAAGGCAATTAACAGGTGATTTTAAATTAGAAGAATTAACGAAAGAAAAGTTTGTACCACCTGGTTCTATTTTTGTAGTTGGCGACAACCGCCTCGGTAGCTGGGATAGTAGGCACTTCGGTTTTGTGAAAGCTGATACAGTTGTCGGTAAAGTTGATTTACGATATTGGCCGATTCGAGAGGTGCAAACGAATTTTTCAAAAGGTTGATATAATAAAGTGAAGTATAGGAAAAGACAAACAGCTCAGTTTGTCTTTTTTCGTGTCCTATAATACAATTATGGTAGCAAACTAACGTTCGTTATGTAAGTGAAAGGTGGGGTTACATGTCACTTCGATTTGTGATTGGTAGAGCTGGAAGTGGAAAAAGTACACTTTGTTTACACGAAGTGCAAGAAGAGTTAAAGCAGCGCCCAAGAGGGAAAACAATATTATATCTTGTGCCAGAACAGATGACATTCCAAACGCAGCAGGCGTTAATTGGTAGTGAGGATGTTAGAGGTTCTATTCGGGCACAAGTTTTTAGTTTTTCACGGTTAGCGTGGAAGGTGCTGCAAGAAGTTGGCGGAGCGAGTCGTCTTCATATTGATGAAGCCGGTGTACATATGTTACTTCGTAAAATTGTAGAATCTCGTAAAGATGGATTATCGGTGTTTCAAAAAGCAGCGGAGCAAAACGGTTTCTTTGAACATCTTGGTAGTATGATTGCGGAGTTTAAACGTTATAATGTGACGCCATCTAACGTATATGAAATGTGGCAACAATTAGATGCGCATAGTAGTAGTGCAGAGCAAAAGCTGCTAGCGAATAAAGTGTATGATTTACAGTTATTATATGATGATTTCGAACGTGCTTTAATCGGAAAATATTTAGATTCAGAAGACTACTTACAATTATTAATTGAGAAGCTTTCAGACTCTGAGTATGTAAAAGGCGCGGAAATTTATATAGATGGATTCCATTCGTTTTCCCCTCAAGAGCTAGAAATTGTTAGAGGGTTAATGAAATTAGGAACTAGAGTAACAATAACATTAACGATAGATGAAAAAACGTTAGCGCAGCCAGTGAATGAACTAGATTTATTTTATGAAACGACGTTAACGTATGAACGAATAAAACAAGTAGCGCGTGAAGAGAAAATAGAAATTGAAAAAACAATTCCGCTGATGGAACAGCCGCGTTTTCATTCGCAAGCATTAGCACATTTAGAAACGTACTACGAAGCACGTCCAAATGAAAAATTTCATGGTGAAGCGAGTGTGACAATCAGTACAGCAGCTAATTTACGAGCTGAAGTAGAAGGTGTAGCTCGTGAAATTAGAAGACTTGTGGCGGATGAAGACTATCGTTACCGAGATATCGCAGTCCTTCTTCGTAACGGAGAAAGTTATTACGATGTAATGCGAACGTTATTTACGGATTATAATATCCCGCATTTCATCGATGAAAAACGCCCAATGTCACATCATCCGTTAGTAGAATGCATTCGTTCTGCATTAGAAATTATTAGTGGGAATTGGCGTTATGATGCAGTGTTCCGCTGCGTGAAAACAGAGCTTTTATATCCATTAGACGTAAGAAAAGAAGAGATGCGCGAAGAGATGGATGAGTTTGAAAACTACTGTTTAGCGTATGGTGTACAAGGGAAGAGATGGACTTCTGAAGATCCGTGGATGTATCGTCGTTATCGTTCTCTTGATGATGCGAGCGAAATGATAACAGACAGTGAGCGTGAAATGGAAGAGAAAATAAATCGACTTCGCGACGTTGTAAGAACGCCAGTTATTCGTATGCAAAAAAGACTGAAGCGTGCTGGAACAGTTATGCAAATGTGCGAAGCGGTATATTTATTTTTAGAGGAGCTTGACGTTCCGAAAAAACTAGAAGAATTACGTGTTCGGGCAGAAGAAAATGGAGATTTCTTATTTGCGACAGACCATGAGCAAGTATGGGAAGAAGTGATGAATCTTCTTGATACGTTCGTTGAGATGCTTGGTGAGGAGAAAATGTCACTATCTATGTTCACGGAGGTTATGTCGACAGGTCTTGAGGCACTTCAATTTGCGAACATTCCGCCGTCACTAGATCAAGTGTTAGTTGCTAATATTGATCATTCTAGATTATCAAATATTAAAGCGACGTTCATTATTGGAGTAAACGAAGGTGTGATTCCAGCAGCGCCTATGGATGAAGGTATGCTTTCTGATGAAGAAAGAAATGTTCTCACCGCTGCAGGTATCGAATTAGCACCAACGACGAGACAAACTTTATTAGAAGAACAGTTCGTTATGTATCAAATGGTGACGAGAGCATCTGAGAAGTTATACATTTCTTGTCCGCTTGCAGATGAGGAAGGGAAGACATTACTTGCGTCTAGCTTTATTAAGAAAATAAAAAGAATGTTCCCTGATGTAAAAGAATCATTTATTACAAATGACGTAAATGACTTATCACGTTCGGAACAAATTTCATACGTAGCAACGCCAGAAGTGACATTGTCTTATGTCATGCAGCAGCTGCAAACATGGAAGCGATACGGATTTGAAGGTAATTTAGACTTTTGGTGGGATGTATATAATTTCTACGTTACTTCCGATGAATGGAAGCAAAAAAGTAGCCGCGTGTTATCAAGTTTATTCTACCGAAATCGTGCACAGAAATTAAGTACAGCTGTAAGTAGGGATTTATATGGAGATACAATTAAGGGAAGCGTTTCTCGTATGGAATTATTTAACCGTTGTGCGTACGCTCATTTCGCGCAGCACGGTTTATCGCTAAGAGAGCGTGATATTTTCAAACTTGATGCGCCAGATATCGGTGAACTATTCCATGCAGCGCTGAAAAGAATTGCAGACAGGCTATTACGTGAAAACCGTACTTGGGCAGATTTATCAATAAAAGAGTGTGAGCATCTTTCTACTTTAGTAATAGAAGAAATTGCACCATTATTACAAAGACAAATTTTATTAAGTTCAAACCGTCATTTCTATTTAAAACAAAAACTACAACAAATCATTTTCCGTACATCACTTATTCTTCGTGAACATGCGAAGTCTAGTGGTTTTGTACCAGTTGATTTAGAGGTACCGTTCGGTATGGGCGGGACTGGATCGCTTCCGCCAATGGAATTTGCGTTGCCAAATGGTGTGAAGATGGAAGTAGTGGGCCGTATTGACCGTGTTGATAAGGCGGAAGATGAGAGTGGTACGTTCCTTCGTATTATTGACTATAAATCAAGTTCGAAAGCGTTAGATTTAACAGAAGTGTATTACGGACTAGCGCTTCAAATGTTAACGTATTTAGATGTTGTTACTTCAAATGCACATACGTGGATGAAAAAGGGTGGCACTGCATCACCGGCGGGTGTATTGTATTTCCATATTCATAACCCGATTGTTGAGATGAAAGGCGATGCATCTGAAGAAGAAATTGAGAAAGAAATTTTAAAGAAATTTAAAATGAAAGGGCTCGTACTAGGAGATGCTGACGTTGTTCGTTTAATGGATAATAAACTTTCAACAGGAAGCTCTGATATTATTTCTGCTGGTCTGAAAAAAGATGGTAGTTTTAGTGCGCGTTCTAGCATTGCAAGTGAACAAGAATTTAACGTACTTCAAAAATATGTACACCACTCGTTTGAAAATATCGGAAAAGACATCACAGAAGGTGTTATCGATATTGCTCCTTACAAAAAGGGGAATAAAGCGGCTTGTACGTTCTGTAACTTTAAATCTGTTTGTCAGTTTGATGAATCACTTGAAGATAATCAATTCCGTACGTTAAAAGATATGAAAGATAGCGAAGCAATGGAGAAAATTAGAGAGGAGGTTGGCGGAGAATGATAGAAAATTGGCCTAAAAAACCAGAAGGTAGTCAATGGACAGATGACCAGTGGAAAGCAGTTGTAGCGAACGGACGTGATATTTTAGTCGCAGCAGCAGCTGGATCAGGGAAAACAGCAGTATTAGTTGAACGGATTATTAAAAAGATTATAAGTGAGGAAAATCCAGTCGATGTCGACCGCCTGCTCGTTGTAACATTTACGAATGCAGCAGCGCAAGAGATGAAAAACAGAATTGGGGAAGCGTTAGAAAAAGTATTAATTGATGGACCAGGATCGCAGCATATAAGAAAGCAGCTTAGCTTATTAAATAAAGCTTCCATTTCTACCATTCATTCATTTTGTTTACAAGTGATTAGAGGATACTACTACATGCTTGATGTCGATCCTCGTTTCCGTATTGCGAACCAAACAGAAAATGAATTGTTAAAAGAAGAAGTGCTAGATGACATATTAGAAGAAGAGTATGGAATCGAAGATAATAGTATTTTCTTTGAATTAGTTGATCGTTATACGAGTGACCGTAGTGACGATGACTTACAACGAATGATTTTAGCGCTTCATACAGAATCAAGAGCACATCCAAACCCGGAAAAATGGCTTGATAAATTAGTAGAAGCATACGATGTTGAAGGAAAGACGATTGAAGATTTAGTGTACGCTTCTTACTTATTAGAAGATGTGAAATTCCAGCTGGAAACAGCGGAAGAGCATATTCGTAAAGCGACTGAACTCGCAATGCTTCCTGACGGTCCGGCGCCCCGCGTTGAAACCCTGCAAGCAGATGCAGTTTTACTTGGAACGTTGTCATCGGCTGCTTGTGAGTCGTGGACAAGTGTGTATGAAGCGATGCAAAACGTATCGTGGCAAACGCTAAAGCGTATTAAGAAAAGTGATTACAACGAAGATGTTGTAAAACAAGTAGATTCTCTTCGTAATAAAGCGAAAGATGAAGTGAAGAAATTACAAGAAGAGCTATTTAGCCGCAGACCTGAAAGTTTCTTACGAGATTTTCAAGATATGCATCCTGTATTAGAAAAACTCGTGAAGCTTGTAAAAGTATTTACAGAGCGTTTCCAAGCGATTAAGCGAGATAAAGGAATGGTCGATTTCACAGATTTAGAGCATTTCTGTTTGCAAATTTTAAGTGAGCAAAGTGAAGACGGTGAAATGAAGCCATCAGCAGTAGCACTTCAATATCGTAATAAATTTGCTGAAGTACTAGTCGACGAATATCAAGATACGAACTTCGTACAGGAATCAATTATTAAATTCGTAACGAAAGATTCTGAGAGTGAAGGTAACTTGTTCATGGTAGGTGACGTGAAACAGTCAATTTATCGTTTCCGACTAGCAGAACCAGGACTGTTTTTAGGGAAATACAAACGATTCACACAAGAAGGATCGGGCGGCGGAATGAAGATTGACTTAGCGAAAAACTTCCGTAGCCGTCATGAAGTACTGGCTGGTACGAACTTTATCTTCAAACAAATTATGGGCGAAGAAGTCGGAGAAATTGATTATGATGCTGACGCTGAATTAAAGCTAGGTGCTAGCTATCCAGAAGGTGAAGATGTAGCGGCAGAGCTATTATGTATTCAGCAAACAGAAGAAGAAGTGCAAGACGGAGAAGAAGGTGCCGAAGTAGAAAAAGCACAGCTTGAAGCTCGTCTTATGGCGCAGCGTATTAAAGCAATGGTCGATTCAGGTTATGAAGTGTATGATCGTAAAACTGATAGTATGCGCCAAGTACAATACCGTGATTTCGTTATTTTACTTCGCTCCATGCCGTGGGCGCCGCAAATTATGGAAGAGTTAAAATTACAAGGAATTCCGGTATATGCTGACCTTGCGACTGGTTACTTTGAAGCGACAGAAGTAAATATTATGATGAACGTATTCCGTGTTATTGATAATCCGATGCAAGATATTCCGCTTGCAGCTGTACTTCGTTCACCGATCGTTGGACTAAACGACGAAGAACTTGCAACGCTTCGTGCTCATGGAAAGAAAGGTTCATTTTATGAAGTGATGAGTTCATTCTTAAAAGGAGCACCGCTTGAAGAAGAACAAGAACTGCATGATAAATTAGAGTGGTTTTATAACTTACTGCAAGGGTGGCGTGAATTTGCGCGACAACAATCCCTTTCCGATTTAATTTGGAAAGTGTACGGTGAGACAGGCTATTACGACTTTGTCGGCGGTTTACCAGCCGGAAAGCAAAGGCAGGCAAACTTACGCGTACTATATGACCGCGCAAGACAATATGAAGCAACATCGTTTAGAGGATTATTCCGCTTCTTACGTTTTATTGAGCGTATTTTAGAACGCGGAGATGATATGGGAACGGCGAGAGCTCTCGGTGAACAAGAAGACGTTGTTCGCATTATGACGATTCATAAAAGTAAAGGGCTAGAGTTCCCAGTCGTATTTGTAGCTGGACTTGGTCGCCGTTTTAATACACAAGATTTAATGAAGCGTTTTTTACTTCATAAAGATTTCGGTTTCGGTTCACAATTTATCGATCCTCGTAAACGAATTAAATATACGACATTATCACAACTAGCGATTAAGCGTAAAATGAAGATGGAATTAATTGCGGAAGAAATGCGCGTACTATACGTAGCGTTAACGCGTGCAAAAGAGAAGTTAATTTTAATCGGAACAGTTAAAGATGCAAATAAGGAAATGGAAAAATGGCTCGATGCAAGAGAGCATGGTGAATGGTTATTACCAGACCATATACGTGCCGGAGCGTCTTGCTATTTAGACTGGATTGCACCTTCATTATATAGACATCGTGATAGTGAAATGCTTCTTGAATTAGGACAAGGAAATATTCCAGTCGACATTTATGAGTATGACACTAGCTGGAAAGTAGAAGTTGTTGACGGAAAAGATTTGCTTGCACCAGAACCAGTTCAAGAAGAGAAAAAAGAATTGTTAGAAGCGCTTCGTGAGAAAAAGGCTGTTCCATTAGAAAGTGAACGGAAAGAAGAAGTGTACGATAGATTAATGTGGGAATACGGGCATGAGGACGCAACATCGCACCGTGCGAAACAATCTGTTACAGAAATAAAGAGAAATTATCAATCTGAAGAAGGTAGCGATAATGCCTTTATTAAAAAACTTCGTGCACCAATTAAAACACGTCCGCGCTTTATGGAGAAAAAAGGATTAACGTACGCAGAGCGAGGGACAGCAGTCCATGCCGTTATGCAGCATGTAGATTTGAAGAAACCAATTACGATTGAAGTTCTTCAAGAACAAATTGCAAGAATGGTAAATAAAGAACTATTAACATTTGAACAAGCTGAAGAAATAGCGATTGAAAAGGTAATTTCATTCTTTGACAGTGACTTAGGTAAAAGGGTATTAGCAGCAAAAAGTGTTGAGCGCGAAGTACCATTTACGATGATGCTTTCAGCAGAAGAAGCGTACCAAGATTGGCAAGGGAAGAAAGGCGAATCAATACTTGTCCAAGGGGTTATCGACTGTATGATCGAAGAGGAAAACGGAATTACTTTAATCGACTTTAAAACAGATACGATTGAAGGAAAGTTTCCAGGCGGATTTGATCAAGCGAAACCAACTTTAGAAGACCGATACAAAGTACAGCTTTCACTATATGCAAAAGCACTAGAGAAAAGCTTAAAACATCCTGTGAAAGAGAAGTGTTTATACTTCTTTGATGGGAATCATGTTGTAAATATTGAGGAATAGAGCTTAGAGAGGGGTTATGGATTATGGCGACGTTAAGAACCTGTGATCAAGGACACGAGTACTACAAAAGTAGCGATTGTCCAACTTGCCCAACCTGTGAGAAAGAGAGAAAGCCAAAAGAAGGCTTTCTTTCTCTGCTTTCAGCACCAGCAAGGCGAGCGTTAGAGCACCATGGAATAACGACTGAAGCAGAACTTTCAAAGTATAGTGAAAAATAAATTTTGAAACTGCACGGTATAGGGCCAGCATCTTTACCTAAATTGAGAGCGGCTTTAGCAGATAAGGGATTATCATTTAAATAAAGAAAAACTAAACTCATATAACGAAATCTCATTTTGAAAATCTTAAATCGATGGACAAAACGCTTTAACAGATGAATTTATGAAGTGTAGAGAACTTGATAAAGAATATAAGTGAATTGATTATAATAGTAAGAAAGGAAGTGCAATACTATGGATTTCGAAACAGTAATGCAAGAGCTTGAAACTCTCGGCAAGGAGCGGACTAAAAAAATATACATATCCAATGGTGCAAAGGAGCCACTTTTTGGTGTAGCAACAGGTGCTATGAAACCAATTGCGAAGAAAATAAAAATCAATCAAAGTTTAGCTGAAGAGCTTTATGCTACAGGTAACTATGATGCGATGTACTTTGCAGGCATTATTGCAGATCCAAAAACTATGAACGAATCGGATTTTGATCGTTGGATGGATGGGGCGTACTTTTATATGCTATCCGATTATGTGGTGGCAGTAACTTTATCAGAGTCAGAGTTTGCACAAGACGTGGCTGATAAATGGATTGCAAGTGGTGACGAACTAAGAATGTCAGCGGGTTGGAGTTGCTACTGCTGGCTTTTAGGGAATCGAAAAGACCATGAATTTTCCGAAAGTAAGATTGCCAATATGCTAGAAGTTGTGAAAAATACAATTCACGATGCGCCAGAACGTACGAAATCCGCTATGAATAATTTTCTAAACACCGTGGGGATTTCATATGTGCCGCTACATGAAAAGGCAGTTGAAACGGCAAAGGAAGTAGGCATAGTGGAGCTAAAACGGGACAACAAGAAAAGCAGCTTTCTAAATGCTTACGAAAGTATTCATAAAGAACTTGATAGAGGAAGACTCGGATTCAAACGTAAATATGTAAGATGCTAAAAATAGAAGAAACAGCCCTAGCTCTACACAAAATAGAGCTAAAGCTGTTTCTTTTTTACGCTGTTCCAATTTGATCTTGGTCTGCAACGTCCGAATCGAATGTATTTGTTGCACTAACGCCGTTAAAAGTGTTGACGACAAATCCGACATTGGAAGCTCCAGACCCGTTATAAGCTTTCGTATTTTCTTTCGGAGACACGTTATAAAAATCTCCTAAGTTGAAAGAACCGTTACTGTTTTGAACGACGAGATTTCCTACAACCGAGGGCATACCATCCACCTACTTTACTAAGCTTTTTAATTACTATATGAATTATTTAGAGGAAGGTTCATCAGTAATAAATTGGCGGATTTGTAGCGTACGAGAATTATTAAAAACATAGTCAACATTGCCAATTTGGAAGCACGCGGAATTTAAAATTGTTCGCAAGTGAACATCATTTACTTCAATGAAAGGGCACTCATTTACAATATTCATTTTTACATCTGTTGTTCGCTTTGGAATTGTAATGTGTTCATCTGTAAAGATTTCAAACGCATTAAAACGACCTTCACCTTTTATATAACAAGGGATTTCTCGATGAACGATAAGCGCTCTATTTTTTAATTCTATTTGATTAGCATCCCCGGCCTGGAAGACAGCTGCAACCCCCATAGAAATGATAGAAACATTTTGTACAATTGAAGTATGACGGAGCATAATTTTTCCTCTCCTCAACCTGGAGTCGGAGGGACATCTGTTACTAATGGTACAAATGGTCCCTCTGTAACGGATTCGAATGGCGTATCAAGAATAGAAGAAAGGATGAGAAGGTTTGCATCTCCAATTAAAAATAATGCAGAAGAAGAAACCCCGTTCATTTTAATCTGGCCTACTTTTAACTCGCGGTTTACAACATTTAAATTCATACATACTCACTCCTTTCGGAAATTGCCCGGTATGTGTTGAATAAAGGAAAGGAACGCCTTGTCAATATCTTGTTTCATCGCTTGAATAATGATGTCTCGTAAATAATCGGGATCTGTGGAAATACCCTCATACGATTGAACTTGTGATAAATAGTACGGAAGTCTATGTTCCATCTGTTTTTTTATGTCATCCACCATCATTTGTCGATACATCTCATCAAGCGGCGTTCTCTCTTCTTGTTCAAAATGGAGAATTCGACTATATGCTTCTTCATCTAAATAGCGATGCATTTCTTGAAGGATACCTTGATAAAAGTCTGGATTTGTTTCTGTTTCAGGATTTACTTTTAATGTTTCTGTATCCACTTGAAAATCTTCAATTTGTTGTCCTTTTGTTGAAAATGGATTCAAGCCAATATTTAAAGTACCGTTTAAATTTTCTACTTTTAATTGATCGAATTTATATTCCACTTTTCCTATAGAAGAGGAGGGACGACTTTTTAACTCATTAAGCTCTTCTTGTAGTAGGCGAACTTGTTCTTCAAGATTTAGAATAGTTTGCTGCTGTATTTGAAGAGCTTGCTGAAGTTGGTTTAGATAAGTATATATATCTTGATTCATTTTGTGAAACCTCCTTTTCAATAGGGAGGGTATATTACTGCTATATATTTATGATAATGCTGGTCTAAGAAGAACTAGTTGAAGGCTTAATGGAAATAATTTGTCCTTTCGCATGTAAAGGGCGAAGAGGTTCTGTAAATCCGCCAGTATTTGAGAATTTAGAAAGAGCCTTAATACTACCTGCAGTTCCAATTTGAAAAACGGAAGAGGTCGTAATGCTATCGATTTTAATGCTGTTAATGATGATACTTTGGTTCACATAAAAATTCAAAGCAATCGCCTCCTTTAGTTCGAACCAATTATTGCTTGATCGATTACATCTGAATCATTGACAGTCGTTGAACTTTGATAATTGTAGACAGAGACGTTATCCCCAACATTAAAGGAGCCGGCCCCAGCAAAAGCGCGTGAATAACTAATAGGCCTAATCGCAAATACATCTCCAATATGAAAAATACCACTTGATCCAATATTAACGATACGAATATGTCCGACCATAGCTGGCATACAAAACACCTTTCGTTTTTAAAATTTTCTTTTCTACTATTGTATGGGCGTTTTCAATAAAATGTGTATTTTTTTGAAATAAAAGAAACACATACGTTATTGCGTATGTGTTTCGAACATTTGAGTGTGTGTGCAATCTGTGTGTATATGCCAAACAACATTTAAGAGCCTGTCCAGTTCTTGGCTACAATCCACTGTTTTTTGAGAAGTCATTCCGTAGCGTTCAGCAAAATAGATCATTTTTTCGCGTTTTTTTTCGATAGCTTGCTCAAACATTGAAATCGGCTCCATCTCTCCATAAATTTTATGTATATATGTAGTACATATTATACAAAAATCCCATAAAAAAGAAACGTCTTCGCTAAAAAAAGTATAATTTCTACATTTTATGTCAAATAACGGATGAGGAACAAATATAATTATGGGTGAATATTGTAAAAATTGGCGTGTATAAGAAGGTTTTTTTCTTAAGGATGCGAATACAATTAAAGGGTATGAGTTTTAGGATGGAGAGTGGAAATATTGCGTTTTGTAACGGCTAAGAAAGAAGAAAAGGTATTTGTAGGTATTGTGGTTGAAGAGGAAGATAGAGTCTTACATTTAAGAGAAGCGCAAAGACAAAAAGGGGAAAAGGTTACGATCCCGATTACTATGTTAGAGTGTATTGAAAGAGGAAGTGAATGCCTTGAGAAGGTGTACGATATTGTAAATTGGGCGAAGGAAAATGCGGAAGCGGCGTATTATCCGTTAGCAGAAGTGAAAATATTAGCACCGATTCCAAGGCCGAGAAAAAATATTCTTTGTGTCGGAAAGAACTATCGTGAGCATGCGGTGGAAATGGGCGGAGTAGAGTCTATCCCTGAAAATATAATGATCTTTACAAAAGCGCCAACAACAGTGATCGGAATTGATGAGCAAATTAATGGTCACCCTCATGCAACGAATGAACTGGACTATGAAGGGGAACTAGCAATCATTATTGGTAAGCGAGGGAAACAAATAAAAATAGAAAAAGCTCTTGACCATGTTTTTGGATATACAGTTATAAATGATGTAACTGCTCGGGATATTCAAAGGAAACATAAACAATTTTTCCTAGGGAAAAGTTTCGATACATTTTGTCCAATGGGACCGTATTTAATTCATAAATCGATGGTTAGAACGCCGAATGAATTACACATTGAAACGGTGGTAAATGGAGAAGTAAGGCAAACTTCAAATACGAGAGAAATGATTTTTTCAGTAGAAGAAATTATTTCAACTATAAGTAAAGGCATGACATTAGAGCCGGGAGATATCATTGCAACAGGGACACCAGCTGGTGTTGGTAAAGGTTTTACACCGCCGAAGTTTTTGCACGCTGGTGATGAAGTTGTTATTACAGTAGAGGGAATTGGTACGCTTAGAAATATTGTGAAATGAAAAAAGAGCTATCTTGTGAAAAGGTAGCTCTTTCCTATGGTCGCGGATTAATAGAGTAATCTATAATAGCGAAAATATACAATCCAATCAATGCTAGAGTACAAATTCCAATTAGCATAACTGCAAGTGCGCTTCTCTCACGGCCAAAACCGATAATTGTAAGGAAAACAGCAGTCCAAAATAATGTTTTAAGTAGTGTGAATGTATTAGGAGTTGAATAATGACTGAGTAAAGTTGTAGATAATATGAAGCCGATGAATGTCATAGAAATAAAAATTGTAGCTAAATAGTTAATATGTTTACCGTATTTCAACAGCATACAGTTACCCCCTTTTTTAAGAAGACGGAATATTCAATTTTATTTTACGGTAAATTACTAAAAAAAGAAAGGGGTTGTCCTATATTTTAGGACAACCCCACTATGATTAAGATAGTACAGCTTTAATTTTTTGGAACGCCCACTCTAAATCTTCTTCAGAGATTACTAGAGGTGGTGCAATACGAATTACATTTTCGTGTGTTTCTTTACATAATAGACCAGCTGCTTTTAGTTGTTCACAGTAAGGACGAGCTGGCTCGTTTAATTCGATACCGATGAATAAACCTTTACCACGAATATCAGTAATCATTGGGTTATCAATTTCTTTTAATTGCCCAACTAATTTTTCTCCTAATTGAAGAGAACGCTCTGTTAATTTTTCTTCTTCTAATACTTCAAGAGCTGCGATAGAAACAGCACATGCAAGTGGGTTACCACCGAATGTAGAACCGTGAGAACCTGGCTCGAATACGCCTAAAATATCGCTGTTTGCTGCAACACAAGAGATTGGGAATACGCCGCCGCCAAGTGCTTTACCAAGTATGTACATGTCAGGAGTTACATTGTCCCAGTCGCAAGCAAATACTTTACCAGTACGGCCTAAGCCTGTTTGGATTTCATCTGCTACGAATAAAACGTTTTCTTTTTTACATACTTCAAAAGCTTCTTTTAAGAAACCAGCTGGTGGAATGTTAATTCCTGCTTCACCTTGGATCGGCTCTAAAATGAATGCAGCTGTATTTGGTGTAATCGCAGCTTTTAACGCTTCTAAATCACCGTAAGGAATTACAATAATGCCAGGAAGCATCGGACCGAAGCCACGCTTGTACTCTTCGTTTGATGACATAGAAACAGCACCCATTGTACGTCCGTGGAAGTTATCTTCACAAACGATGATTTCTGCACGGTTTGCCTCTACTTTTTTCACATCGTAAGCCCAGCGACGAGCTGTTTTAATTGCAGTTTCAACAGCTTCTGCGCCTGTATTCATAGGAAGTACCATATTTTTATTTGTTAGTTTCGCAACTTTTTCGTACCAAGGACCTAATTGATCGCTATGGAAAGCACGAGAAGTTAACGTAACTCGATTAGCTTGGTCAATTAAAGCGTTAATGATTTTTGGATGACGATGACCTTGGTTTACTGCAGAATATGCACTTAATAAGTCCATATAGCGGTTTCCTTCAGGATCTTCTACCCAAACGCCTTCTGCTTTAGAAATAACGATTGGAAGTGGATGGTAGTTATTTGCTCCGTATGTGTCTGTAAGTTCGATAATATCCTTAGTTTGAATCATGATTGTTCCCCCTTTTGTTATTACAAGAAGTTTGTAAATACTCTAAATATTATAGCATTTAAATGTAAAAAAGCGAAACATTTCCTGAAAATAAATGAACATGTTATCATATAGAGTGAAAAAGTGTGAAAAAGAGGAGGCAGGGATACGATGGTACATATGCATATTACAGCATGGGCGTTAGGATTAATTTTATTCTTCGTTGCGTATTCACTTTATTCAGCAGGAAGAAAAGGTAAAGGTGTACATATGGGGCTTCGCCTAATGTACATTATCATTATTGTGACAGGTTTCATGTTGTACATGAGTATTGTGAAGACGGCGACAGGTAGCATGCACATGTGGTACGGCATGAAAATGCTAGCTGGTATATTAGTAATCGCTGGAATGGAAATGGTTCTTGTGAAAATGAGCAAGAACAAAGCAACAGGGGCATTCTGGGGACTATTTATTGTTGCACTAGTAGCGGTATTTTACCTTGGACTGAAATTACCGATTGGTTGGCAAGTATTTTAATAAAAAATAAAACCACCTTATAATCTCACATGTTTGGGAGATTATAAGGTGGTTTTTTACTTTATGTCGCATCGATATGTAACTCTTCTCCGTTTACTTTCGTAAAACGGAACATGTTTTTATTTGACGTAGCGTGACGAACGAAATGGTGCTGCAGTGTACAAATCATCTCCTCATTATCAAATAAAAGAATATTTACTCCCTCGCATGCTTCCTCTTTCGGCAAGAAGGATAAATAATTATGACAATACATGCAATCATATAAAGAGTAATGAAGCGATTGTAATGCCTCAGTTAATAATGTAAAGACAGAGTCAGGTAACTCCTCAAGCCATTCATTATAGCTAAGAAGTAATTTTTTTCTAATTCGTATCATTTCTCCATTTTGCAAATGATGCTGTTCGTTGGCGATTTGTAATACATCTTGTTCATAGAAACGGGCTGGTAGCCAATTGTTGTTATACAAAAGTTCAAAGCCATCTTGGATAATATCTTCTAATAAAAATGCTTCATCATTTTCATCATCAAAGAATACCCATTCATTGTTTATATATTCTACATTACCGACTGTATGAGCGCGTGGCTGATTATACAAAATATGTTTGCGTTGTACCATAGTTCATTTCTCCTTTTATAGAAATAGTTATTCTTGTTATGGACAGTTCGTACGTTCTTTATAACTAGACACACCTAAAGAGAGGTGGGCATACAATAAAACACGCTTTACACTGTGAAACTGCTATTCCGTATATGAATAGTTAGTTATCGTCAAGTTTGTTGTTTTTATGTATCCGCACTCATAGGGTGGGGATTACTGCACGTTCAGAAACAGATATTAGATTAGGAAGGATGATTCTTATGTGCGGGATTACAGGATGGGTGGATTATAAGCGCTCATTAGAAGGGGAAAGGGACGTCGTGATGAAAATGGCGGAAACGCTAGCGAAACGTGGTCCAGATGATAACAAAGTTTGGATAAAAGGAAACGTCGCATTTGGGCATAAACGGTTAATCGTTGTAGATCCTGAAGGTGGTAAACAGCCTATGACCTGTTTAAAGGATGAAACGAATTATGCCATTTGCTATAACGGTGAACTGTATAACACAGAAGACATTCGGAAGGAGTTGTTAAGAAGAGGGTACACATTCAAAGGTCATTCTGATACGGAAGTATTATTAGCTTCTTATATCGAATGGAAAGAAGAATGTGTCGATCATTTAAACGGTATATATGCGTTTGCAGTATGGGATGAACAGAAAGAACAAGTGTTTATTGCAAGAGATCGATTAGGTGTAAAACCGCTTTTTTATAAATATGATAGTGGACGATTATTATTTGGTTCAGAGTTAAAAGCGATACTGGCGCATCCAGAGGTGAAGGCGGAAGTAACGTTAGAAGGATTATCAGAAATATTCGGTCTTGGACCATCTAGAACGCCTGGTCATGGTATTTATGCTGGTATTAAAGAATTGCGCCCAGGCCATGCGATGACATTTTCAAAGAACGGTTTATGTATATGGAGATATTGGAATGTAGAAAGTAAAAAACATGAAGATTCCTTTGAAGAAACAGTAGAGAAAACACGCTTTTTATTACAAGATGCAATTACAAGGCAACTCGTTTCTGACGTACCGTTATGCACATTTTTATCGGGCGGTGTAGATTCAAGTGCAATAACAGCAATTGCCGCAAAAGAATATGAAAGATCAGGGAAGGGTCAATTGCACACGTATTCTATTGACTATGAAGATAACGAAAAATACTTTAAAGCGAATGCATTTCAGCCTAATTCAGATGCTCCATTTATTAACTTAATGACTGAGACATTTCAAACAATCCACCACCGTTGTGTCATTTCAAATGAACAACTAGCACAGTATTTAACAGAAGCAGTGCTCGTTCGTGATTTGCCAGGTATGGCAGATATTGATTCTTCATTATTATGGTTTTGCCGTGAAATAAAACAAGATTTTGTCGTCGGTTTATCTGGAGAATGTGCAGATGAAATATTTGGTGGCTATCCGTGGTTTTATAGAGAAGATGATTTACAATCAAGTGCATTTCCGTGGATGCGCTCTACAGAGGCGCGCGAACAACTTCTAAAGAAAGAATGGAGAAATAAATTAAATTTACAACAATATGTGCAACAACGCTATGAAGAATCCATTCAAGAAGTTCCGATTTTAGAGGGAGAAAGCCCGCTAGAAGCAAAGAGACGACAATTATTTTATTTGAACATGGTTTGGTTTATGACAACATTATTAGACAGAAAAGACCGTATGAGTATGGGGGCAAGCTTAGAAGTACGCGTTCCATTTGCAGACCACCGACTTGTCGAATATGCGTGGAATATTCCTTGGGAAATGAAAATGTATAAAAACCGCGAAAAAGGTCTATTGCGTAAGGCGTTAGAAGGATTGCTTCCAAATGATATATTGTATAGAAAGAAAAGTCCGTATCCGAAAACGCATAATCCATACTATACGAAAGCAGTAACAGTATGGCTACAAGATTTATTAACGGATAAAGGATCAATTTTACACGAACTATTCGATAAAGAGCAGCTGAGTGGATTAATTGAGTCTGGTGGCAGTGCATTTCAAAAACCTTGGTTTGGTCAATTAATGACTGGACCTCAGCTTTTAGCCCATTTAGCCCAAATTCATGTTTGGTTTAAAGAATATGGGGTAAATATTAAGGAATAGAAGAAAAGCGGCTTACATTTATGTGAGCCGCTATTTTATTAAAGAAATTGTCATATAAAATTCAAAATCATATTAGAAATAATACTTATTTAGAATAATTATTTTGACGTATTTATTATTGCTTGTTATAATTGGAAACAAATGTTCTTGAAAAAGATTCTCATTTATAAGGTGAAACTTTAATTAGTGAGGGGACATTCCCCGCTGATTATTAGTTGAACTAATCGGGCGTTTACGGGCAGTTGATCTCCCAGCTAAATTTTTTGCACTCGCCGAATTTTGAGGTGGGAGTCTTACTGCCCGTTAACGCGGGACAAAATTGAGGTGTTATATAGATGACGAAGAAGAAAATAGGTTTGCTTGTAATGGCGTATGGAACGCCAGAGTCATTAGATGATGTAGAAGCGTATTATACACATATCCGTCACGGGCGTAAGCCGTCTGAAGAAGCGCTTCAAGATTTAATCGGGCGCTATAAAGCGATTGGCGGAATTTCACCACTTGCAAAAATAACGAAAGAGCAGGCACATAAATTAACAGATTCATTGAATAAAATGTATACAGAGTATGAATTTGTTTGTTACTTAGGTTTAAAACATATTACTCCGTTTATTGAAGATGCAGTAGAAGAGATGAAGAAAGATGGAATTGAGCGGGCGATTAGTATCGTATTAGCACCGCACTATTCTACATTTAGCATTCAAGCGTATAATGAACGTGCAATTCGCCTATCAAAAGAAATAGGTGGGCCAGTTATTGAACCGATTGAGCAATGGTACGATGAACCGAAGTTTATTTCTTATTGGGCAAATCAAATTGAAGAAACGTTTGCTAACATTGTAGATAAAGAGAAGGTAATTGTTATTTTCTCTGCACATAGTTTACCGGAGAAAATTATTGCTGATGGAGACCCTTACGTAGAGCAATTACAGCAGACAGCGGATTTAATTGCGGCAGAAGCCGGTATAAAGCATTATACAACGGGTTGGCAAAGCGCTGGAAATACACCAGATCCATGGATTGGGCCAGATGTGCAAGATTTAACGAGAGATTTATATGAAGAGTATGGTTATGAGTCTTTCGTATATTGTCCAGTTGGCTTTGTGGCAGAGCATTTAGAAGTTTTATATGACAACGACTATGAATGTAAAGTTGTAACTGATGAATTAAATGCCGCATATTTTAGACCGAATATGCCTAATTCACAATCTGTATTTATTGATTGCTTAGCTGAAATTGTTTCCAAAAAAATGAAGGAAATAGTTGACAAGGATTTAGTTTTGAATAATAATTAGTTTATAATAATTTTAAATAAATAATAATTATTAAGAGAGAAAGAGGAGGATCCCCCATGAAGAATCCAAATAATCGCTTAACAACAAACCAAGGTGCTCCGGTTGGAGATAACCAAAATTCTCGTACAGCTGGTCGCCGTGGACCGGTATTATTAGAAGACTATCATTTAGTAGAAAAACTGGCTCACTTTGATCGTGAACGTATTCCAGAACGCGTTGTACATGCACGTGGTGCAGGTGCTCACGGTGTATTCGTAACGAAAAACAGCATGAAGCAATATACAAAGGCAGCATTTTTACAAAATGAAGGAACTGAAACGCCTGTATTTGTTCGTTTCTCAACGGTTATTCATGGTCAAGGTTCTCCAGAAACAGCTCGTGACCCACGCGGGTTCGCTGTTAAATTTTATACAGAAGAAGGAAATTACGATATTGTAGGTAACCATTTACCGGTCTTCTTCATTCGTGATGCAATTAAATTCCCTGATATGGTGCATTCTTTAAAACCAGCACCTGATACAAATATTCAAACGCCAGACCGTTATTGGGATTTCATGACGTTAAGTCCAGAATCTACACATATGATGACATGGGTGTTCTCTGATTACGGTACACCAGCAAGCTATCGCGAAATGGAAGGTTTCGGTGTCCATTCATTTAAATGGATTAATGCAGAAGGTAAAATTGTCTACATTAAATATCACTGGAAACCACAACAAAGTGTACGTAACTTAAGTGCAAAAGAAGTGCAAGAAGTGCAAGGGAAAGACTTCAACCATGCAACTCGTGATTTATTCGATGCAATTGAAAAAGGAAATCACCCGAAATGGGATTTACACGTACAAGTGATGCAATTAGATGAGACGGATTCTTTAGACTTTGATCCACTAGACCCAACGAAAGTATGGCCAGAAGATCGTTTCCCGCTAATGGAAGTAGGGGCGATGACGTTAAATCGTAACCCAAAAAACTTCTTTGCGGAAGTAGAACAAGTGGCGTTCTCTCCAAGTGCAACTGTAAATGGTATTGAACCATCTGAAGATAAATTATTACAAGGTCGTTTATTCTCTTACCCAGATACACAGCGTTATCGTCTTGGTGCAAATTACTTACAAATTCCTGTAAACTGCCCATATGCAGCTGTTCATAACCAACAACGTGATGGTGCGATGCAAATGAATCAAAACCCATCTACAATCAACTACGAACCGAGCCGTCATGCTGAAAATCCAGTTGAAGACCCAAATTACCGCGATTCAACTATGAAAGTAGAAGGCTACGTATCTCGTGAAAAAATTGAAAAACCAAATGACTTCAAGCAAGCGGGTGAGTGTTACCGTTCATTCTCTAAAGAAGAGCAAGACAACTTAATTGCAAACTTAACAAATGACTTGAAGGACGTAAATGAGCGCACGAAATTATTAGCTGTTTGTAACTTCTTCCGTGCAGATCAAGAGTACGGAATGCGTTTAGCGCAGTCTTTAAATGTTGATATTACGCAATATGTGGGGAATGCTCCGAAGTAAATAGGAAAAGACGACTGTTAAACGGTCGTCTTTTTTGTGTGAAATCATGCAGGGGTATTTTTCATTTTAGATATATCTGAATTCATCGGTAAATCGATATATTGAAAGAAACGATCGATATATTTATGGGAATACAGGACGGGGTATGCTAATCAGTGCGATAAAAGAGATGCAATCTACTACGAATAGATTGCATCTCTTTTTTAGTTTACTCGCTCAGTATACTCATAAGCTTTCTCCCCATGCATCGAAATATCAAGCCCCATTTGTTCTTCGTGCTCATCGACGCGAACAGGGAGGAAGAAGTTGATCGCTTTAATAATGGCGTACGTCATTATGATTGTGAATGCATATGTTGCTCCGATTGCTACAAGTTGTTTGAAAAGGAGAGCTGCGTTTCCGTAAAATAATCCGTTAGCGCCATCGCTATTTATAGAAGTTGTTGCGAAAAGTCCAGTTGCAATACCACCCCAAGTTCCTCCGATGCCGTGGCATCCAAATGCATCAAGTGTATCGTCGTACCCGAATTTGTTTTTTAAGAAGAAGACAGCACCGAAACATAATATACCGCCAATTGCTCCGATAAGAAGAGCGGAGAAAGGTGTAACGAATCCGCAAGCTGGCGTAATTGCGACTAAACCAGAAACAACTCCGCAAGCAGCTCCCATCGCAGTCGGCTTTGATTGGAAGAACCATTCAGAAAGCATCCAAGTTAGAGCTGAAGCAGCAGCGGCTATATTTGTATTAATAAATGCAGTTAAAGCTACGTCATTTAAAGATAATGCACTACCGACGTTGAAACCGAACCAGCCGAACCAGAGTAAGCCTGCGCCTAACATTGTAAATGGTAAATGATGAGGAGAGGTGCCGCTTATGTTTTTTCGTTTTCCAAGGAAAATAGCTAATACAAGACCAGCAACTCCAGATGTGATATGAACGACATTACCGCCAGCGAAGTCTAACGCACCAAGTTCTCTTAGCCACCCGCCAACGCCCCACACCCAATGAGCGACAGGATTGTAAACGATTGTTGTCCAAAGAAGGATAAAAATAAGAAAGGCAGAAAATCGCATTCTTTCGGCGAATGCACCTGAAATTAAAGCGGGAGTTAAAATGGCGAACATGAGTTGGAACATCATAAATAAATTGTGAGGAATAGTAGATGAGTAGTCTGGATTTGGTGCGTAGGTAACTCCGTTTAGACCGAACCAATCGAGATTGCCAATAAGTCCGTGCCAATCTGGTCCGAATGATAAAGAATAACCGATAACAATCCATTGAATTGAAACGATAGCCATTGCGCTATAACTGTGCATTGTCGTGCTGAGTACGTTTTTACTGCGAACCATGCCCCCGTAAAAAAGTGCCAATCCTGGTGTCATCAACATGACCATTACTGTCGTTACAAACATAAAAACTGTATCTCCCGTATTCATTCTCTCTCCTCCTATGATGTTAGAAAAAATAACATCGTCTTGTTATGTTTCATATCATATTCGAAATAAAAAGAAAAATCAACTAAAAATTCAGAAAACTTTTTATGTGATGTTAGAAAACCTTACATTAAGTATTTTGGAGGGATAAAATCAACGTATGCGATTTGTTCTAATAATTGGTATAATATTCTTACAATTAGAAGTTTGGGGGATGCGTGTGAAAAAAATATGGACTAAGGAACTATTCATTTGTTTTTGTTTAGCTGTTATTTTGTTTGTACCAGTACATACTTTTGCGGAAGAAAAAAGGGAATGGCGAGATGAAGTTATATATTCCGTTATGATTGATCGCTTCAATAACGGGGAACCGAAAAATGACAAACAGTTAGACGTTGGTAATTTAGAAGGCTATCAGGGCGGAGATATACGAGGGATTATAAAAAGATTGGACTACATAAAAGAAATGGGATTTACTACTATTATGCTTTCGCCGCTTTTTGAAAGTGAAAAGTATGATGGATTAGGCGTTCGAAACTTTCAAAAAGTAAATGAACATTTCGGAACAGAAAATGATGTGAAAGAACTTGTAAAAGTGGCTCACCAAAAAGGAATGAAAGTTGTCTTTCAATTTCCGTATGAAGAAAATGAACAACAATTAATAGACTCGATGAAATGGTGGATAAAAGAAGTTGATTTAGACGGAAGTTATGTGATATATAGTGAAAAAAAGCCACGTGCTTTTTGGGATGAAGTGCAAAAGGATTTGCAGAAGGTAAAGAAAGATTTTCACATTATGACAAAGGAAGATAATGAGTACTATAAAAAAATAGTAGATTCATTTTCAAAACCAGATATGTCTGTGAAACCTTTATATGATGTGAGCGGAAAAGAAGAGGAATTCGCTACGTTTTTAGATAATCAAGAAACAAAGCGATTTGCGCGTATTGCAAAAGAAAATATGTATTACCCGCCGTCTCGTTTAAAACTAGCGCTCACTTACTTATATACATCCCCGGGGATACCGAATTTTTATTACGGAACTGAAATTGCATTAGATGGAGGGGATGCTCCAGATAATAGACGATTAATGGATTTCAAATCGGATAAAAAGTTTATGCAGCACATAACGAAGCTAGGTGAACTTAGACAAACGAGACCATCTTTACGACGCGGTACGTTTGAACTTCTATATGATAAAGATGGAATGAGTATATTAAAACGAAAGTATAAAGGTGAAGTAACACTAGTAGCGATTAATAATACGAAAGAAACACAAAAAGTTTCCTTGCCTGTAAGTGCAATTGGTGAAAAACAAGAATTAAGAGGCTTGTTAGAAGACGAAATTATAAGAGAAGAAAACGGGAATTTTTATCTCGTTTTAAAGCGTGAGGAATCGAATGTGTATAAAGTTAGTGAAGAAACAGGTGTGAATTGGTTATTTATCTCCTTAATAGTTGGTGTGAACGTATTATTTATTGCTTTTTTAATTGCGGTTAAAAAGAAACGGAAATGAATAACGCTTCTTTTTGGTAGTCCGTTTACAGTTCAAGATGAGGTGAAATGTTTGAGGAGAAAGAAGTTGTTCGCTTTATGTTTGAGCCTTCTTATCGTATTCGTAAGTCTGTATTTTTGGGACAACGGTGACGATGGGGAATTTGTTCAGTGGGGCGATAGTGTTCATTCTGCCGATACAGCGGTTCTTAAGAGAAATAATATTAAATACAAAATTGAAAATGATAAAGTGTACATTCCAGAAAAATCATTGGATAAAGCAATATTTTGTTGCTCGTAATAAGTATAAAACCTCCTCTGAATAGAGGAGGTTTCTTTCTAGCGGTAGTTAATGAACTGTACGTCGATTGGTAAGTCAACGCTGCGAACGGCTGCGATTACTGCTTGTAAGTCATCACGGCTTTTCGCTGTTACGCGTACTTGGTCATCTTGCACTTGTGTTTTCACTTTTAATTTCATTTCTTTAATGATGTTGTTGATTTTTTTCGCGTTATCTTTATCGATACCTTGTTGCAGAGTTGCACGTTGGCGAACAGTGTTACCAGATGCAGCTTCAACTTTTCCGTAGTCCAAGTTTTTGATTGGAACGTTACGTTTTACAAGTTTAGCAATTAGAACGTCTTTTACTTGGTCTAATTTGAACTCGTCATCAGAAGTTAAAACAAGTACTTCTTTTTCTAATTTAATATCACTTTTACTACCTTTAAAGTCATATCGGTTTTGGATTTCCTTTAATGCGATGTTAATTGCGTTTGTTACTTCAGGTAATTCTACTTTCGAAACGATGTCAAAAGAACTCTCTTTTGCCATAGTTAGCACCTCCAAATAAATTTCTATCTTTTCATGTACCTAAATAGGCTATGTAATATACATATTAAAGTATAGCGGAAAATACATCGATTAGATAGAGTGTTGCAAATTAAGTGTTTTGACGGATCATCCGTAGGGTAATATAGTCCTATAGATAAAGTCTTTATTTAATTATAGTGAATTTTGGGCAGTTGGACAAATAAAGGAAAAATCGTGTTATAATTAACTTTTGTTTGGAATGATAAAAAAGATAACTTTATATATATAGAAGGGAATTAAAAAATATGTATTTGCAATTAGGATCGATTGAACAGGTAACTGTTTTACGCGAAACGGAAATCGGATATATGGTTGGAAACGAAGAGGAAGAAATCTTCCTACATAAAAACGAATTAGCTGGAGAAATAGCAGAAGGCGATACAATTGATGTATTCTTATACCTTGATCACCAAAATCGTATTTCAGCAACAATGAAGGAACCAATTATTACAACACATGATTGGAATTGGGTAAAGGTTGTAGAAGTTATTCCTAGTTTAGGTGTGTTTGTTGATATTGGTGTATCAAAAGATATACTAATTCCACTTGATGAGTTTCCGATTTATATGCCAGTATGGCCTCAAGAAGGCGACGAGTTATATTGTACGTTAAAATTAACGAATCGTGATCGTTTAATTGCTCTTCCGGCAAGAGACAGTGATATGCAAGAAATTATCGTAGATGCAACGCCATCTATGCGTAATAAAAACGTAAATGGACGTGTGTATCGCTCACTTCAAGTTGGTTCATTCATACTAACTGACGAGCATTTCCGTGCTTTCTTACACCATACAGAAAGAAAAGAACAAGTCCGCATCGGTGAGCGTGTAACAGGCCGCATTATTGACGTGAAAGATGACGGTACAATCAACATTTCACTGCTTCCTCGTAAAGAAGAAGGAATGGAAGATGATGCTGCAGTAGTTTATGCATATATGGAAGAACGAGGCGGAGCAATGCCGTTTTGGGATAAGAGCCACCCAGAAGACATTAAAGAACGTTTCAATATGAGTAAGGCTGCATTTAAGCGTGCACTTGGTAAGTTGATGAAAGAAGAGAAGGTTTACCAAGAAGAAGGTTGGACTTACTTTAAGAAATAAAGTGGACTAAAAAGAACTATCTTTTCTCTAAAATTATTAGGGAAGAGATAGTTCTTTTTGCGTTTAGCAAAAATTGAGAGGGGGAGTAAGAGAATCGTTGGAAGAGGAATATTTTAAAGAATATAGAAAGGATAGATAGTTATATCTATATGAAAGAGAATTTGAATTTATTTTTAATGGAAAAGAAAAGAGGTGTGTAAATGAAATATTATAACGCTGGATACCTCATAATTTCCTATGATAGGGAACTTATCTATGAAGATTGTATTATTGAGGGACTATCACAAACGATTTTAACGATATGTAATGGGATTCGGCCTACATTTCCGGATTATTGGTTTTTCCCTTGGTGTAATTCAAATAAAAATGATCCTATTGCTCAGATGATAAATGGAAGGTTGAAGATTAGTAAAGAGGAACGTGAAAGTGGACAATCTTTTTTAGATACACTAATGGAAGAAGAAAAGTTCTTGTGGCCGAATGTTTTTAAAAATTTAGAAGATGCGAGATTCTTTAAGCGAAATTATTTAAAAGGGATAGAAAATTTAGAGATTATTAGTTTGCATCTTTCAGAAGAGTATCGGACGGATTTTTTAATAAATGAGCGAGAAGAAAATGATTTTGAAGTTTCTATATATGATTTTATCGAAAGTGCATTACCTGCTGATGTTGAGAACGATGAAATAGTAGGATTTGATATATGTGGTTTTAGTAACAATAATTTTTATTCTTTTATTCATAACAATTTACAAGAGGATTTTGGTAAGAAATTAAATGAATTATCACTTGTTGATAAGTATGAAGATGCAAAGCAGATTATCCATTTAATTGATGATGGGGAAATTGAGGCAGAAGAGGTATTGTGGTATCCGTGGTTAATTTTGAAATGTTAAAGAAAGAGGTATAAGCATCGAATTAAGGGAGGTATGAAAGTGCAAGATAATGTACTGGAACAATTAATAAAGAGCCTTTCCGTATTATCCCCCGAAAAAGAACGTGAAATAGCGGCAGTTGATTTAAGTGATATATATGAGAGTAGTCAAAGGTTTGAAAAGTTGCTTGAGAGTATGGTGAACTTTCAGCAAAATAAAGATGACTTAATAGATATATTAATTGAAGTAGAGATAGAACTAGATCACATCAATTGGCATTATAAAAGTCTGAAGAAAAAGCTGAAAGTATTAATGAAAGAATAAAAGAAGTAGGCTGCTCAAGCAGCCTACTTCTTTATGTTGTCGATTTTGGTCGGCAAATCGATATATTTTAAACAATGCTTATATAATCTCATTTACCATCATGTATACTGTTTAAAAAGTTTGCACTCTTGTTTTTTAGTTCTCTTTCCCAAAAAGATGAGAAAATGTATCTTTTAAGTCACTGTCGTTTATTTTAATATCCGCCTTTTTTAACTCATCTTGTAATAATTTTTGACCGAAGGAAGGGTCGGCAATACGCTCTTCCTCTAAGTCTTTACGTATAGAGCCTTTCACTTCATCGTAAGGCTCTAAATCTTTTTTATCAGTTAGTTTAATAATGTGATAGCCGTTTGGTGATTTAACGGGATTGCTAATTTGGCCGGGTTTTAACTTATAGGCAGCTTTTTCGAATTCAGGTGTCATTTTTCCTGCTCTGAAGTATCCGAGGTCTCCGCCATTATCTTTTGATAATGAATCTTGAGATTCTTGTTTTGCTAACTCTTCAAATGAAGCGCCGGTATCTAATTTTTTCTTTATTTCTTTTGCTTCGTTTTCGTCACTTACTAAAATGTGACTAGCTTTAATTTCTGGTTTATAGTGGTCTTTTATATCTTTTTCTGTAACGCTTTGTTTAATCGCTTCATTCAATGCGAGTTTGAATCTAATTTGATCTTGGAAATCTTTTTCATCTTTTAAACGATTATTTTCTAGTGCTGCTTTGAATTGGTCTCCATATTGATTTTTTGCTTTTTCTACTTCTTTATCTACCGCATCATCAGATACTTTATATTTTTTAGTGATAACATCTTGTGCTACCATTTCATATAGCATGTCTTTTCCATAGCGATCTTTTAATTGCTTTTCGAAATCGCTCTTCGTAATGGTTGAGTTGGTTGTTGTGGCGATTGTGGCCGAGTCATTTTTTTGTCCGCAAGCAGATAGCATTATTATACTTATTAGTGCAGTGATAATGAATATACTTTTTCCTTTCATGCTAACACCTCATCCGAATATGTTATCGCTATTGTAGAATATAGAAGTGAACATGAAGTGAATTTTTAATGTTTTTTTCCTGTAAAATGTAAAAAAAGTACATCAACATTAATGTTGATGTACGATGTAATCAAAGGTGATCGGTTTTCTTAGAATATGCACGTTTTCCTTGTTGAATATTTTTTTGCTCTTGTTCATTTTTTTGAGTGCGCTTTGCATTATTATCGCGTGCTTTTTTGTCGTTATCGCTCGTATGTGGCATATGTATCAACTCCATTTCTAAACGTTGTACGTTTATCATTTCCTTTTTCGTAAAGACTATGTATAGCGGTGCATTCATGAATAATAAAGGTGGATTAGAAAATGGATTTGAAGCTGAATTATACCGAACTTATTAAGAAGTTAGTCGTTGTAATTGTTGCAGGTTTATTAAATGCGATTGGGATGAATTTATTTTTAACGCCAGCGAAAGTATATGCGAGTGGCTTTGCTGGACTATCTCAATTATTATCACAAATATTAGGTGACTTTTTATCTATTCACATATCTACGGGTGTATTGTTTAGTTTATTTAATATTCCTGTCGTTATTTTAGCGTGGAAAAAGGTTGGGAAGGCTTTTACATTTTTTAGTTTTCTTTGTGTTGTATTTATGACTTTGTTTTTAGAAATTATCCCAGTTAGAGCGGTTTCGAACGATATCATATTGAATGCGATTTTTGGTGGTATTATTTCAGCGATTGGGGTAGGGATTGCTTTAAAGTGGGGTGCTTCTACAGGGGGCCTAGATATTATCGCCATGATTTTATCTAAAATAAAAGATAAGCCTGTCGGTACGTATTTTTTCTTCTTTAATGCACTTATCATTATCGCTGCTGGCTACGTATATGGATGGGAAAAGGCATTATATACTTTAGTCACTTTGTATGTATCAACGAGAATTATTGATGCAATTCATACCCGTCACGTGAAAATTACGGCATTAATTGTTACAAAGAACGGGGGAGATGTGAGAAAAGCGATTCACTCTCGTTTAGTGAGGGGGATTACAACTATACCGGCAACAGGTGCTTATACAAATGAAAATAAAGAAATGTTAATGATTGTTATTACTCGTTACGAGTTGTACGAATTAGAGAGGGTTATTAAACAGGTGGACCCAGGTGCATTTACAAATATACTGCAAACGGTCGGGGTGTTTGGGTTGTTTAGAAAAGATTAAAGAGGACCAAAGCTGGTCCTCTTTTTTAATGCGAATTCGTAATGTTTTGCAATTGCTCCTGCATTTCACGTAGCTGAACTTTTTCAGCGGTTGAAGAGTTTGCATAAGCAGAGTGCAAAGAGTTTTTTGCTCTATAAACGAGTTCCTGTTGTTCAGCGCCACTTGAACAAGAAACGGCACTTGCAACAGCGTCTCTAGCTTGTTGGAATAGTAAGTTCCCCATTTAAACCCCTCCAAATGAAGAGTTACTTCTTGCTTTTTCTGCCTCAGCTAATGTACCTCTGTACGGGAATCTTGCATCATGCTTCATAATAGAATCGGCTCCTTGCTGGATAAAACGTTTTGATTTGTTCTTTTTACCCATTCGAAAAACCCCCCTTATTTAGCTGAAAACAATTGACGCGCTTCTGTGCGTCTAATAATAGTATGAGCGTTTGGCGAGAAACTATAAGCAGGGAATTTTTAGATTACAACCCAAGAACCTCTTCTAAATATAGAGCGATCCCATCTTCTTCATTCGTTAATGTCGTATGATTTGCGAGTGATTTTAATTCAGGAATTGCATTACCCATTGCGATTCCATGACCAGCAAATTCGATCATTTCAAAGTCGTTATCTTCATCACCAAAAGCGATAATTCGCTCTTTAGGAATATTGTAATGGCCTGAAATTTTTTGTAATCCGACAGCTTTATTTAATCCGCTTTTTACAATTTCAATAATGGGCCAAGGGGCACCCCATTTTCTATGGTCGATGACTTCAGCATGCATATCTGTTAAATGCTGACGAATTGCAGCAGAATGCTCGTCATGTGCATCGATTAATAAGCAAGTTGGGTGGTCGTTTAAAATATTTAATAAATCTCCTGTGAAAATCTTTGGAGAACCGAATTCAAAAATATGTTTTTTATCTTCATCAATTTCACGGACATACACATCATCCATGACTTCAGCATAGACATTTTTCACGCCGAAATCAAAGCAAGCTCGGACGATTTCTTGCGCTGTTGAAAGTTCAAGAGGAGAGTGATGTGTTCCCCAACTTGAATCAAGTGGGTGATGCACGTAAGCGCCATTAAAATTTACGATTGGTGTGTTAAGGCTAAGTTCTTTATAATAATCGTAACTAGCGCGGAATGGACGCCCTGTTGAAATAACGACAATATGTCCTTGTTCTTTTGCTTTTGCAATTGTGTTTTTAGTTCTTGGAGAAATTATTTTGTTGTCTGTTAATAATGTTCCGTCTAAGTCTAATGCGATTAAATGTTGTTTGTTCATAATTTCACCTCTTATAATAATTTTTTTGTTTCTATCTGTATTTCCGTTTTTAATATGCAGAAATAAGAGGTTAGACTGGGTGAAACTACTGTAGATGAAAGTTTCACTATATATCCATCTTACGTCGCGAAGCGCTGTGGTGTCTACTATTTCTCGTTGGAAATTAGGAAAAGTCAACATCTTTTTAGAAAGTTCAAACAATGTTTCTTTCATTATGTATAATTTGTGAAAAGGGTTACATTGTTTGAACAATGCGACTTATAATGAACATGTAATCTTCTCGTATATGTTTGACTCTCCTTTGAAACTGGCCTAAAGTAGGTTGGTTTCTTTTTTTTCAACAAATATGCCAATAATTCCTGCTTAAGCTTGTGTAATTATATATATGTGCATGGGTAAACCGTAGTACTTGTTTCCTAAACATGACAGAAAAGCTTTCTTTTAAAATGGATATACTAATGAGGCAAGACGTCATGGAAGGAGAATGGAAATGGGACAAAATCGCAGGTTTCGTTCAGGACAAAAAGCGCCAAATGATGGCATTTACGTAGAAATTGGTGAAACGGGAAGTATGGTGAAAAATCCGCAAATGGTACAATTAACTGCCGGTGAAAAGTTTCCAGATAACACGAATCATAACCGTCAGTGGACATATAAAAGAAAACCGTAACAGAAGCCGCAATCGTTATTGCGGCTTTTTTGATTAGGAAAATGAATGTTACTTTTTGCATTTTCCAATAATAAGTTTGAAATACATAAGCAAAATTATTGTATAAAAAAGTCAGTTGGCGTATAATCAAATCAAAGGTCAAAGAAAGTCAAACATTTGGAGGACGGTAAAGATGGACTTAAATCAAATGACAACGAAAACACAGGAAGCGATTATGAGTGCTCAGTCTTTAGCGGTATCTCATCACCATCAAGAAGTAGATACTGTTCATCTATTGCTGACGTTATTAGAGCAGCAAGACGGATTAGCAGTACGTATTTTTCAAAAAATGAATGTCGATATAGAAGCGTTAAAGCAAGGTGTAGAAAGTTTAATTAAGAAAAAGCCTTCTGTAACTGGAAGCGGGGCAGAGGCGGGAAAATTATATGTAACAGGTGCTTTGCAACAACTGCTTGTAAGAGCAGGGAAAGAAGCAGAGAAATTGCAGGATGACTACATTTCAATCGAACATGTATTGCTTGCTTTTTCTGAAGAAAAAGGCGATATAAATCAATTATTTACGAGATTTCATATTACGAAAGATAACTTATTACAGTCTTTAATGACAGTTCGGGGGAATCAAAGAGTGACTAGTCAAAATCCAGAAGCAACTTATGAAGCGTTAGAAAAATATGGCCGTGATTTAGTGGCTGAAGTGAGAGCAGGGAAAATTGATCCTGTTATTGGCCGAGATAGTGAAATTCGCCGCGTAATCCGCATTCTTTCACGTAAAACGAAAAATAACCCGGTTTTAATCGGAGAACCAGGTGTTGGTAAAACAGCAATCGTTGAAGGATTAGCACAGCGTATTGTGAAAAAAGATGTCCCAGAAGGATTAAAAGATAGAACAATCTTCGCTTTAGATATGAGTGCACTTGTGGCCGGAGCAAAATTCCGCGGTGAGTTTGAAGAGCGTCTGCAAGCTGTATTAAATGAAATTAAAAAGAGTGAAGGGCGTATTTTATTATTCATTGATGAACTTCATACAATCGTCGGCGCTGGTAAAACAGAAGGAGCGATGGATGCAGGGAATATGTTAAAACCGATGCTAGCTCGTGGTGAACTACATTGTATCGGGGCGACAACGTTAGATGAATATCGTAAATATATCGAGAAAGATCCAGCGTTAGAAAGACGTTTCCAACAAGTATTAGCAGAAGAGCCAACTGTTGAAGATACAATTTCAATTTTACGTGGTTTAAAAGAGCGTTTTGAAATTTATCACGGTGTAAATATTCATGACCGTGCAATTGTAGCAGCATCCGTTTTATCAGATCGATATATTTCTGATCGTTTTTTACCAGATAAAGCAATTGACCTTGTCGATGAAGCTTGCGCAACAATTCGAACAGAAATTGATTCCATGCCAACAGAATTAGATGAAGTAACGCGTCGTATTATGCAATTAGAAATTGAAGAAGCTGCTCTTGGGAAAGAAAAGGACTTAGGTAGTCAAGAACGTCTAAAAGTACTGCAACGTGAATTATCAGATTTAAAAGAAGTTGCAAGTGGTATGAGAGCGAAATGGGAGAAAGAAAAAGAAGATATTCACAAAGTTCGTGACTTACGTGAACATTTAGAACGCTTGCGCCGTGAGTTAGAAGAAGCAGAAGGAAATTACGATTTAAATAAAGCAGCTGAGCTTCGTCACGGGAAAATTCCAGCTATCGAAAAAGAGTTAAAAGAAGCGGAAGAAATGGGTGCACATAATAAACAAGAGAATCGATTATTACGTGAGGAAGTAAGTGAAGAAGAAATTGCAGATATTGTTTCACGCTGGACTGGTATTCCTGTCGCAAAACTCGTTGAAGGTGAACGTGAGAAATTATTGCGTCTAGAACAAATTTTATCAGAGCGTGTTATCGGTCAAGAAGAAGCGGTAAGCCTTGTATCAGATGCAGTTCTTCGTGCGCGCGCCGGTATTAAAGATCCGAATCGTCCAATTGGTTCATTTATTTTCTTAGGACCTACAGGTGTTGGTAAAACTGAGCTTGCAAAAACATTAGCACAAACGTTATTTGACAGTGAAGAGCAAATGATTCGTATCGATATGTCTGAGTACATGGAGAAACACGCGGTGTCACGCTTAATTGGTGCGCCTCCTGGATATGTTGGATATGAAGAAGGCGGACAATTAACAGAAGCAGTAAGACGTAAACCATATTCTGTTATTTTGTTAGACGAAATCGAAAAAGCACATCCAGAAGTATTTAACATTTTATTACAAATGTTAGATGACGGACGCATTACAGATTCACAAGGTCGTACAGTAGACTTTAAAAATACGGTTATTATTATGACTTCAAATATTGGATCTGCTCACTTATTAGAAGGGCTAGAAGAAGATGGATCTATTAAAGAAGAGTCAAGAGAATGTGTAATGGGACAATTAAGAGGACATTTCCGACCAGAATTTTTAAATCGTGTCGATGAAATTATTTTATTTAAACCTCTTACAACGAATGAAATTAAAGGTATTGTTGATAAGATTGTGAAAGAACTACAAGGCCGTTTAGCTGACCGTCACATTACAGTAGAATTAACAGATGCAGCGAAAGAATTCGTTGTAGAAGCTGGATTTGATCCAATGTACGGAGCTCGTCCGTTAAAACGATATGTACAGCGTCAAGTTGAGACGAAATTAGCGAGAGAATTAATTGCAGGAACGATTACTGACAATAGTCATGTAGTAGTTGATGTAGAAAATAACGAATTAGTCGTTCATGTGAAATAAAAAAAGAGTTCGGATAAAATCCGGACTCTTTTTTTAGTGTTGTTCTACTGGCTCGTTTGGAATCGCAGCTGAAATCGCTAATACTAAAACCGCAAGAACAACTGAGAAAATAGACGCTTGGTTAAAGTCGTATGTACCGCCAGTCATAGAGCCGATTACGTAGCTCATCATATGTACAAGCGCGAACGACCAAATTAATGCCCAAATGAAACGCATATTTTACACCTCTATTCGTTCAATCTGTCCTTATTGTAACACAATTGAAAAAAGAATATAGAAAAATATTTGTAGATTTTTCAACGCAAATTTGCATTCTGTTCATACATTATAAAAGAGTACTTTTATACGTTTAGAAAATAAGGCGGGGGAAAAATGAGTATTACGGAACGTTTTTTTTACTTAGAAAAAGAACCATGTGTAATTTATTTACCGGAGAAGCCAAATGGATTTTCTGTAATGCTTCTTGGTGATTACAACTACTTTATTGAGAATGGTACAAGTTTATGGACACAGCATGCAGGGAGAGCTTATTTTTTACAGGGTCTTGTTGAAAAAGGCTATACAGTCTTTTCATCTAACTTATACGGAAGACATTGGGGAAACGATCGAGCTGTACGTTTAGCGAAACGTTTGTATGATGTCGTACTAAGAAAAGAGACATTAAATGCGAAAATGCACATTATGGCAGATGGTATGGGAGCGCTTGTAGCACTTGAGATGATGAATAAATACCCTGAATGTATACGTTCTGTCGTTATGTTAAATCCGTGTTTAGATTTACCAGAATATGTGGAGTTTGAGAAAGAGCATAAGTTTTTTTACAAAAGATTAGTGAAAGAATTAAGTTTGGCGTATGATTCCAAAGAAGAAGAATTAGAATCAAAAATAAATAAGAAATCATTTGCGCTTCTTCCGTCGTGTGTACCGGTTAAAATTTTCGTATCAACACAAGAAAAAAGAGGAAGAAAACAATTGTTACGCAAATACGAGAAAATGAGGCAATTCAATCAATGTGATACTTCTGTCTTATTCCATCTCCAAGATGTGAAATATAAAATGGTTAGACAAACGACTGATTTCTTTAAAAAATATGAAGAAGAATTGTGAAGCTCCCATATACATAAATGAGGAGCTATTTGTTTCAAAAGGAAAGGGTTGGTGGTATGAAACGCGTGCTGATTATAGGTGCACTTACGTTTGTAGGTTATCACCTTGTGAATAAAATGATTGCAGAAGAAGTAGAAGTATATGGTCTTGATTTTGATGAATTTGATAGTATGACAAAAATTAATGAAGAGAAATTATTGTTGATTGGGCGAAATGCATTATTTACGTACTATTCTATAAGGGATGAAGACGGATGGCGATCGGTAGAGGAAGAGAGTTTCGATACAGCTTATTTTTGTTTGTATGAGCCAAATCAGCAAAGTGGCTTTCGGAATGAAAGAGTCATATTACAATATTTAAAACGAATCGTAAGAATGTGTGAAAAAAATAAAGTAAAGTTAAATCTAATTTCTTCTATTGAAATAGGAAGCACTGAAGAATCCGAAAACAAACGTCTGTTTTCGAAAGTGGAAGAAGGGTTGAAAAAAGGAGAATTGCAGTATAGTGCATATCGAGTTCCTACATTATATGGGCCATGGCAACCGTCGTTTATGATGTATCATCAGCTCATTTTATCAGAACTTGATGAAAAAGAGTGCCGTTGTATAAGTGGAGAAAAAGGAAGTGATTTACTTTACGTTGAAGATGTATGTGAATACTTATGGGAAAATGGAATGAATGTAAAGCACCTCGGTATATATAATTTACTTAGTGGAAAAGAAGCATTATGGGAAAAAGGTATGAGCCTTTTACATGCAGATGGTAAGGTAAACAAAAAAGATGAGGATATAAGAAATGAAGCGGTAGAGGTTGTTTCTCTTAAAAGAAATACGCCGTTAGAATTTGGTTTAAATAAACAATTGGCACATATGAAAAAGTATAAAGAGTTATACGAAGGGTAGTGTACGTGTTACACTATTGTATGGACTATAAATTGAAAGTTTTATTGGAGAGGAAGAGCATATATGAACGAAAAAAGCATGCAATTTTTACAAATCGCAATGAAGCATTTACCAGAAGCTAAGGCAATTTTAGATGATAATGGAATTGCACTTGATATGGAGAAAGCACAGCCGGTGCTAGAGCTATTGATGAAAGTAATGGGCGAAGCATATGAGCTTGGGAAAGCTGATAAAGAATAAAGAAACCTTCTTTTTTGAGAAGGAGAGAGGCTCGAGCCGTATGTAGAAGCGGTAAGGGCCTTTTTTGTTTCGAGCGAGGTAAGGCCAGAGCGGTGATGAGAAGAAGGTCTTAGTTTTGAAGGGAAGCTGATAAAGAATTAACCCGTCTTTTGAAGGGGAGGGGGCCCAAGCTGTGAGTAGAAGCGGTAAGGGCTTTTTTGTTTTGAGTGAAGTAAGGATATGGTGATGGAATAATTTGTATTTCGAAATAGCAGGGATTTTTCTGTTTCTTTTAATGAAAAATAAAGTTGGTAATACGCTGTCTTTATTTTTTAGCTGAAATATATTCTAGACAAAAGTACATTTATGTTTTAAAATTAGTACCAAGTCATAATAATTGATATAAAACGGAGGGCTGCGATGTGAACGTGGGCATTTTAGGGATCGGAAGATATGTGCCAGAAAAAGTAGTCACAAATCACGATTTAGAGAAAATCGTAGATACATCTGATGAATGGATTCGTACGAGAACGGGAATTGCAGAAAGACGCATTGCCGATGATACAATAGATACTTCATATATGGCGGTAGAGGCTTCTAAAAAAGCACTTGAAGATGCAGGGATTAGCGGAGAGGATATCGATCTTATTTTAGTCGCAACAGTAACGCCGGATCGCGCATTCCCGGCAGTAGCTTGTGTAATCCAAGAAGCAATTGGCGCAAAACATGCAGCTGCAATGGATTTAAGTGCAGCGTGTGCTGGCTTTATGTACGGAATGATTACAGCGCAGCAATTTATTCAAACGGGAACTTATAAAAATGTATTAGTAGTTGGTAGTGACAAACTATCTAAAATTGTAGATTGGAACGACCGAAATACAGCAGTACTATTTGGGGACGGAGCAGGTGCTATCGTAATGGGAGCTGTTTCGGAAGGAAAAGGTGTACTTTCATTCGAATTAGGAGCGGATGGAAGTGGCGGTAAGCATCTTTATCAAGATGAGTATGTTATGATGAATGGCAGAGAAGTCTTTAAATTTGCCGTTCGTCAACTTGGTGATTCTTGCCTTCGTGTGTTAGAAAAAGCAGGACTTACGAAGGAGGATGTGGACTTCTTAGTACCACATCAAGCGAATATTCGTATTATGGAATCTGCAAGAGAGAGATTAAATTTACCGAAAGAAAAAATGAGTATGACAATTGAAAAGTTCGGTAATACATCGGCCTCTTCAATTCCAATTGCGATGGTAGAGGAATTGCAAAATGGACGTATTCAAGACGGTGATTTAATTATACTAGTTGGTTTTGGCGGCGGATTAACATGGGGAGCAGTCGCTCTTCGTTGGGGTAAATAAGGACTGAGAGAAAAAAAGGAGTGTATTTTGTATGGAAAAAAAGAGGGTCGTAATTACAGGATTAGGAGCTGTTACACCGATCGGAACAGATGTTGAAACAGCGTGGGAAAACATTAAAAAGGGCGTATCTGGAATCGGACGACTTACAAGAATTGATCCAGAACTGTTTCCAGCAAAAGTAGCAGCAGAAATTAACGACTTTGAAGTCGAGAAATATATTGATAAAAAAGAAGCGCGCCGTATGGATCGCTTTACACAATATGCAGTAGCAGCAGCGAAAATGGCAGTTGCGGATGCGAAGCTTGAAATTACAGAAGAAAACGGACCTCGAATTGGTGTATGGATTGGTTCTGGTATTGGCGGTATGGAAACATACGAAGAACAATTTAAGATTTTTACCGAAAAAGGTCCGCGCCGCGTGAGTCCATTCTTCGTACCAATGATGATTCCAGATATGGCAGCAGGTCAAGTATCAATCGCTACAGGAGCAAAAGGAATTAACACTTGTTCTGTAACGGCTTGTGCATCTGGTGCAAACTCAATTGGTGATGCATTTAAAGCAATTCAGCGTGGTGATGCTGATGCGATGATAACGGGCGGAGCAGAAGCACCGTTAACAAGTATGGCATTTGCTGGATTTAGTTCAGCGAAAGCATTAACATTTAATGAAGATCCAGCGACGGCTTGCCGTCCGTTCGATAAAAACCGTAGCGGTTTCGTAATGGGTGAAGGATCAGGAATTCTTATTCTTGAAGAATTAGAGCACGCATTAGCACGTGGCGCCCATATTTATGCGGAAATTGCTGGTTATGGTGCAACGGGTGATGCGTTCCATATTACAATGCCTGCTCCTGGCGGTGAAGGCGGAGTGCGTGCAATGCGTCAAGCTTTAGCTGATGCAGGTCTAAAGCCAGAAGATATTGATTACATTAATGCGCATGGTACAAGTACAGATGCGAATGAAAAGTATGAAACGATGGCAATTAAAGAAACTTTCGGCGAGCATGCATATAAAGTAGCGATTAGCTCAACGAAATCAATGACAGGTCACTTATTAGGAGCAGCGGGTGCTGTTGAGGCGATCTTCTCTATTAAAACAATTACAGACGGAGTGATTCCTCCGACAATTAACTATGAAACGCCAGATCCAGATTGTGATTTAGATTACGTACCAAATGAAGCGAGACATCAAGAAGTAAACGCGGTATTGAGTAATTCATTAGGATTCGGTGGTCATAACGCAGTATTAGTATTTAAATCGTATAAATAATAGATGAAATAAGGTGTTTTTTCGTAACTTGTTACGAAAAAACACCTTATTTATTTTTACGCTCTTTCCTTTTTTCGCATATACATAAAAAAAGGAGGGATGAAGATGGGGGTTGTTGATACGGCAAAATGGCTACACCTGTATTATGGACGCCCAGAAAAACTTTGTGAGAAATTTACAAAGTATATACCATTGCCAAAAGAGAGGTTGTATCGATTTTTAATCTCTAGAGGTATGTATCGCCCGGTAATGCGGGGGGAGCAGGAAATTAAAGAATTAGAGAAAAAAGAAATTTGGAAAGAACTTAGCATGGAGTATGAAAAATTAAAAAGTTGGCTAAAAGGTCCGGATGTTCCTATCTTTATTTTATTATCAGATTCATATAATCGAACTGTACAAGAAGAGTATAACGGGAAGGCTGGTTTATCTATGCGTCACGTTATTTTCTTATTCGTATGTGGGCGTAATTCAGTAGAGGAATTAAAAGCTCTATTAACGCATGAATATCACCATATATGTAGATTGCATCAAATTGAGACGAAAGAAACAGAGTATACACTACTTGATACGATGATTATGGAAGGGTTAGCTGAGCAAGCTGTATATGAAAGGTATACAGAAAAAAGATGCGCACCGTGGACTACTTACATTTCAAAAGAAGATGCTATTTATTATTGGAAAAATTCAATACAAAAACGAATAGATGTAAAGAGAGGTACGAGGGAGCACGATGTTGTATTAAATGGACTGCACCCGTATCCGAAAATGCTTGGCTATGCACTTGGATTCCATATTGTAAAAGATTGTGTAGCTTTTGAAGGAGAAGATACACTTTCTTTATTATCTATAGATGCGAAAGAAATATTGAATAAAGCAAATACATTTCATGTTTCATAAAAAAACAGGAGAGCTATCTCTTGTTTTTTTATATTATAGAAGAAAAAATAATAATTAGAATATATTTCCTTAGGTGGAATAAAGTTAAGCAAAAATGAACATAATGATTGATACAAACAGTAGTGAAGTGAGGGGTAGTGAATGTTATATCTACATGATGTATGGGTAAATTGGTTTGAAGGTGAAGAGAATGGGTATAACGTTTGTCATTTTTACGAATGGCGGAAAGATGATACGATTGAGCTATTAGATCAAGTGCCATTATTAAAAGTAGATTCCACATTATATCATTACATCGAGAACGAATTGTTAGAGCTTCCGCAAAAGTTATTGGAAGACGTACATCATAAGGCTTATATTCGTAAAAATCACGAACGTTTGCAACAAGAATATTGTTTTGTAGTTACAGATGGAAAAGGAATCATCGCGATTGATTCAATCGGCTATAATGTGCCAATTAGAAAAAGTAGGCTTATACCTCGTCAAGAGCAGATGGTATATGAGATGGTAGAAAACGTGCAAGCGGAAAAGTATGAGTTCCAGGTAGAAGAAATTGAAAAAGAACATCATATTTTATCACCATCGCCTTTCATTATGAATGGCTTGACTCGTAAAGAAAGACAGCTAAAACAATTATTATTTATGGCGTTAGATCAATTACATACAACGAAAAATCCAGCTGAAATTCGCTATTGGTTCACAGAGTGGGATCCATCAGCATACGGAATGGTTCAACATATGGAATTTGAAGATATTTGGGCTAAACTTTATGATGAAGCGAAAACTGGATGGTCTGAGAAGCACGAACAATTATGCGAGCGCCTTGTAAAAGGACAGCCGTTTTTTGAAAAGCTATGGGAAATGGAAAATGAGCAGAAGGTAAATTAAAAAAACCGCCAATTGGCGGTTTTTTTATGGAGTTGGCAAGAATGCTCGGTGGCTTCGCGCCTTCCTACGAGGCAAAATCCGCCTCACATTCTAAGCGAGCCGCTTCCGCTTTATGTAGAAATCCAGCTCAGGCAGCAAGCTCTTCGTGTCTAAGAACCTTCCGCATAAGAAGACAAAAAGCGTCTTCTATGCGAAAGAACCTTAGCCAGTCAGAGCTGAACGAGCTGCCTCCGCTTTATGTAGAAATCCAGCTCCGGCTCCTAGCCCTTCGCGTCTAAGAACCTTCCCCACGAGAAGGTAAAAAGCACCTTCTGTGGGAAAGAACCTTAGCCAGTCAGAGCTGAACGAGCTGCCTCCGCTTTATATAGAAATCCAGCTCCGGCTCCTAGCCCTTCGCGTCTAAGAACCTTCCCCACGAGAAGGTAAAAAGCACCTTCTGTGGGAAAGAACCTTAGCCGTCAGGGCTAAGCAGTCGCCTCCGCTTTATAAGTTACCTACGTTTTCTACTTAATCCCATTGCGTTTTCTACTTTGCGTAGTTGTTTGAATGCAACGCGGTTTGCTTTTTCTGCACCTTTGTCTAGAATTTCGTCTAGTTCTGGGGAGCTGATTAGTTCGTTATATTTGTCTTGGATTGGGCGAATTGCTTCTACGACTACTTGTGCTAGGTCGCCTTTGAAGTCGCCGTATCCTTTTCCTTCGTACATTGCTTCTATTTCTTCAACTGTTTTTCCAGAGAATGAAGAATAGATTGTTAATAAGTTAGAGATACCAGGTTTATTTTCTTTATCGAATTTCACGATACCTTCAGAGTCAGTTACAGCACTTTTAATTTTCTTTTCAATTGTTTTTGGCTCATCAAGCATACTAATCATTGATTTTGGATTTGGATCAGATTTACTCATTTTTTTCGTAGGTTCTGTTAATGACATAACACGAGCGCCTACTTTTGGAATGCGAATTTCAGGAACTGTGAACACTTCACGGAAGCGTTTGTTGAAACGCTCTGCTAGATCACGTGTTAATTCCATATGTTGCTTTTGGTCATCACCAACCGGCACGATTTCAGTGTTGTAAAGTAAAATATCAGCAGCCATTAATGGTGGATACGTAAGTAATCCAGCCGGAACTGAATCTCTACCAGAAGCTTTATCTTTATATTGTGTCATGCGCTCCAATTCTCCAACGTAAGCAACTGATTGCATAATCCACCCTAGTTGAGCGTGTGCTGGTACTTCTGACTGTACAAATAAAGTAGCTTTTTCAGGATCGATGCCGCATGCAACATATAGTGCAGCAAGACTGCGGATGTTTTTACGAAGTTGTACTGGATCTTGAGGTACTGTAATTGCATGTTGGTTTACAATGCAGAAATAACAGTCGTGTTCGTTTTGAAGCTCTGTAAATTGCTTCATAGCTCCTAAATAGTTTCCAAGTGTAATTGTTCCACTTGGCTGAATACCAGAAAAGATAACTGACATAAGTAATTCCTCCTAAATTTGAATGTGTGATAGGGAAGAGAAGGCATACAAAAAAGCCCATTCATCCCAAATTACATAGGGACGAATGGACCGCGGTACCACCCTAATTATTTCACTGTTGTGAAATCTCTCAGATCCATAATAACGTCTGGATATAACGCCAAAGCCTACTACTTACGGTTCGGTTTGGTGCTCAAAAGCCCATTCCATATTGCACAATTACTTGTTCACACCAGCCACAAGCTCTCTGAAATTGCCTCAATATGTACTCTTCTTTATCATCGCATACATATAAAATTATTTATTGTTAACTGAGCCCTTTTAATATGAAAGAACTAAAGTTTTATAACAAAATGTTTTGCTGATTATTATATCATATGGAATAGCGTTTGCAAACTACATCAAAATAGTAAAGCTAATGAGAGTCGAGAACATACCAAGTACGATACCAGTAATACAAATCGGATACGTCCATTTGAATGAATATGTTTTATAAATACGCTCTTTCTTATCGGTAGGTTCCTCTGCTTCTTCAATTAAAGAGTCAATTTTTTTGTTCGTACCAAATACTCTTTGGAATGCGTAAATTGTTACGTTAAAAAATCCATTTTGAAATATGTATAAAAAACCACCTATAAGAATAAAAAACAATGAGATATAGAATGAGATGTTGACAAAATTCAACAAAAACTGAGATGAAACGAGGAATGCGCCAACACTAGAAGCGATTATCGCTACAAAAAATAGTATACAAGTATGAAAAAAAACTTTATTCAAAATATTCCCCTCCGTCAAAATATTACTAGAATTATTATACTATAAAAGTTATAATAAGTAATATAAATAATTTTTTGAAAATTATACGCAATTGAAGCCCTAATTTCAAGATGATGGTAGCAATGTTAACGTATTTCTTTACAAAAAAATAAAAAAATAAATAATTTATTAAAAATTTTAACAAAAAAACAAAAAACTATATTCACAATCGTCATATTATATGTATAATGAAAATTGTAGAAACTTGGAGATTATTCTTTCAATTCTGTTTTTCTACAAGTGAGGGTACAGGAAGTGCAATTAGGGGAGGCAACACAACATGAAGAAAAAGATACCGTTATTACTTGCATCGACTTTAACTGCAAGTATGTTGCTTGGCGCGTGTAGCTACCAGAAAGAGGACGCTAAAGCAAAAGGAAAAGAAAACGCTACGAGTAGTAGTAACGGAAAACAGATTCTTAATTTAACAGAGTTATCTGAAATTCCATCAATGGATGCATCGTTAGCATCAGATTCTGCATCTTCAACAGCATTAAATAATACGATGGAAGGTTTATATCGTACTGGCAAAGATCAAAAGAGAATGCCTGGGATTGCTGAAGATGTCCAAAAGCTAGATGATGGGAAGAAATACATATTTAAGTTAAGAAAAGATGCGAAATGGTCGAATGGGGAACCTGTAACAGCGAAAGACTTTGTGTATTCATGGAAAAGAGCAGTAAATCCAGATACAAAAGCGACGTATTCATACATTATGTTCGATATTAAAAATGCAGAAAAAATTCATAAAAAAGAATTACCTGCTGACCAATTAGGTGTAAAGGCGATTGATGATTATACATTAGAAGTGGAATTAGACAATCCCGTTCCTTACTTTATTGATTTAACGGTTTATCCGGTGTTCTACCCACTAAATGAGAACTTTGTGAAATCACAAGGTGATAAGTTTGGTTTAGAGGCAAATACAACATTATATAACGGGCCATTCGTTATGAGTGATTGGAAACATGAACAAAGCTTCCAATTTAAGAAGAACCCATCATATTGGGATAACAAGACGGTTAAAATCGAAGAAATAAATTTCAATATTGTGAAAAATACATCGACTGATGTAAATTTATATGAGACAAACTCGATTGATCGTGCGGCTCTATCTTCAGAATTTGTTGATAAGTTTAGACAAAGTCCAGAATTCCACACAAGAAAAGAAGCAGGGGTTGCTTACCTAAGATTTAATCAAAGTAATCAATACTTAAGCAATAAAAACTTAAGAAAAGCAATTTCAATGTCCTTTGACCGTGATAATATTGCGAAGGTTATTTTAAATAACGGTGCAATTGGAGCTTATGGATTTGTTGGAAAAGATTTCGCTGAAGGTCCGAATAAAAAAGATTTCCGAGCTGAAAATGGGAATTTAGTTGAAATAAATCCAAAAGAAGCGAAAAAGCTGTGGGAAACAGCGAAGAAAGAGCTTGGCACTGATAAAATCGAACTAGAATTCTTAAACTTTGATAATGAAGATGCGAAAAAAGTTGGTGAATTCTTAAAAGGTGAGATGGAAAAGAACTTACCAGGTTTATCGATTAAAATTAAACAGCAGCCATTCGCACAAAAAAATAAATTAGAAGATTCTCAGCAATATGATATTGCGTTTGGTATTTGGGGACCAGATTTCCCAGATCCAATCTCATATTTAGATATGTTTGTTACGAATGGTTCTCAAAATAAAACAGGATATTCTAATCAGAAATATGATGAGTTAATTCTAAAAGCTAAAACAGATACAAAAGATTTACAAGCACGCTGGAACAACCTATTAGAAGTAGAGAAGATGTTAATTAAAGAGGATGCAGTTATCACTCCAATCTTCCAAAAAGGTTCAGCGTATGTAGTAAAAGGTGCCGTAAAAGATATTATCCCAATTAACTATGGTGGTAAATTAACTTACAAATGGGCATCTGTTGAACAAAAATAATCTTTTTTCCATCGTTTACTAGGGTATATGCCTATGATGGGCATGTGCTCTTATTTTAAAAAAATAAAAGTAAGAATATTTCAAACTATCTTATTGCTTTTGAGAAAAACGGGGAGGTGCTTGACTATGGGACGTTATGTATTAAAACGTTTCGTGTACATGGCTTTGACATTATTTTTAATTACTACACTGACTTTCTTTTTGATGAAATTACTTCCGGGTTCTCCGCTTAAAAACCAGGAGAAACTATCACCGGCACAAAAAGAAATCATTCTTGAAAAATATGGTTTAAATGATCCGGTACCAGTTCAATATGCACGTTACTTAGGTAACTTAGCAAAAGGTGATTTAGGGGTATCATTCCAATATGATAACCGCCCAGTAACAGATATGATTGTGGATCGTATTGGACCATCAGCACAACTTGGTTTACAAGCGATTATATTAGGAACATTTATCGGATTAATTTTAGGAATCGTTGCGGCACTTCGTAACAATACGTGGGTCGATTACGGGGCGACAATAATTTCCGTACTCGGGATGTCGGTACCATCATTCGTATTCGCCGCATTACTACAATATTTCGTAGGGGTAAAACTTGGTTGGTTCCCGGTAGCATTCTGGAAAGGACCTGAGTTTACAGTAATGCCTACAATTGCCTTATCGATGGCAGTTATCGCAACAATCGCACGTTTCGCTCGTGCAGAGTTAATTGAGGTTATGCAAGCTGACTACATTTTAACAGCGAAAGCGAAAGGAATTAGCCAAGGCGTTATCATTATCAAGCACGCACTTCGTAACGCATTAATTCCAGTTGTAACAATTTTAGGACCAATGGTTGCAGGATTAATTACAGGGACACTAGTTATTGAGCAAATTTACGCTGTACCTGGACTTGGGGAACAATTCGTTAAATCGATTACAGTAAATGACTATACAGTTATTATGGGAACTACAATTTTCTATAGTGCGATCTTCATCTTAGTTATTTTCATTGTCGATATTTTATACGGAATTATTGATCCTCGTATTCGTTTAGCGGGAGGGAAAAAATGATGAAAGATGTACAAAAATTATCTCCAGATTTATTTCAACCAGCCAATCAAAGTAATGTTGATAATGAAGTCATTGCCCGTCCAAGCTTAACGTTTTGGCAAGATGTAAGAAGACGTTTGTTCCAACATAAAGGTGCAATGTTTGGTTTCGTATTATTAATGCTTATTGTACTACTAGCAATTATAGGACCGATGGTAAGTAAGCATTCTTATAAAGAGCAGGATTTAGGTCGTGCGAAAATGCCACCGAAAATTCCAGTGATTGAAAATATTCATTGGCTACCATTTGACGGTACAGATCAATATGGTGTTGACCAATATGAAAAACGTGATATTAAAGAGTACTTCTGGTTTGGTACAGATGATCTTGGTCGTGATTTATGGACGAGAACATGGGAAGGTACACGTGTATCATTATATATCGCTCTTTTAGCAGCAGCGATTGATCTAGTAATCGGGGTTGCATACGGAGGTATTTCAGCGTTCTATGGCGGCAGAGTAGATAATATTATGCAACGTATTATGGAGATTATTAACGGTATTCCATACTTAATCATCGTTATTTTAATGGTAATCATTATGGGATCAGGTATATGGTCGATTACACTCGCGATGGCAATTACAGGCTGGATAGGGATGTCGCGTATCGTTCGTGGACAAATCCTAAAATTAAAAAACCAAGAATATGTATTAGCATCTCGTACATTAGGGGCAACAAATACACAGTTAATTGTGAAGCACTTAATTCCGAACGTAATGGGACCAATTATCGTAATGACAATGTTTACAATTCCAACAGCGGTATTTGGTGAAGCATTCTTAAGCTTCATCGGGCTAGGCATTCAGCCACCATTCGCATCACTTGGTTCTCTTGTAAACGATGGTTATAAATCAATTCAAACGTATCCACATATGATGTTCATCCCAGCGGTTGTCATCAGTATGTTAATCTTAGCATTCAACTTAATGGCAGACGGATTACGCGACGCGTTAGATCCAAAAATGCGTAAGTAAAAGAGGGGAGAAGTAAAAATGAAAACATTGCTAGAGGTAAAAGATTTGCAAGTCTCCTTTGATACACATGCAGGTGAAGTACAAGCTGTACGCGGCGTTACTTTTGATTTAAAAAAAGGAGAAACATTAGCGATTGTAGGAGAATCTGGTTCTGGTAAATCAGTTACTTCTAAAGCGTTAATGGGATTAATTCCGAATCCTCCAGGACGTATTAAAAACGGTGAAATCGTATTTGAAGGTCGTGACTTAACGAAACTAACAGAAAAAGAAATGCAGCAAGTACGCGGTAAAGATATTGCGATGATTTTCCAAGATCCAATGACATCATTAAATCCAACGATGACAATTGGTAATCAGATTATGGAAGGTCTTATTAAACACCAAGGGATGAGTAAAGCAGATGCACGTAAAGTTGCTTTAGAATTAATCGACCTTGTAGGTATTCCAAATCCAGAAGCGCGCTTAAAACAATATCCTCATCAATTCTCAGGTGGTATGAGACAACGTGTAGTTATTGCGATGGCGTTAGCTTGTAATCCGAAATTATTAATTGCCGATGAGCCGACAACAGCGCTAGACGTTACAATTCAGGCGCAAATTTTAGAACTTATGAAGGACATTCAGCAAAAAACAGAAGCAGCAATCATTTTCATTACGCATGATTTAGGTGTAGTGGCAAACGTTGCAGACCGAGTTGCGGTTATGTATGCTGGTAAAGTTGTTGAAATTGGAACTGTTGATGAAATTTTCTACAATCCAAAACATCCATACACATGGGGCTTAATCGCATCTATGCCAAGCTTAGATGGTTCAGAGGACGAACTATATGCGATTCCAGGAACGCCTCCTGATTTATTGAAACCGCCAAAGGGTGATGCTTTTGCACCACGTAACCCGCAGGCGCTGAAAATTGATTTTGAAATGGAACCACCTTTATTTAAAGTAAGTGATACACATTATGCGGCAACTTGGTTACTTCACGAGCAAGCACCAGAAGTAAAACCACCAGCAGTTGTTGAAAAACGTATTCTTCAAATGAAAGCAGGTGAACAACATGACTAAACAACGTGAGAAATTAATTGAAGTAAAAAATGTGAAACAACACTTTGATGTGAGTGGTGGTGTTGTTAAAGCAGTTAATGATATTTCATTTGATATTTACCGCGGTGAAACATTTGGACTTGTAGGAGAATCTGGTTGTGGTAAGTCAACAACTGGAAGAACGATTATTCGTTTATACGATGCAACTGCCGGTGAAGTGTTGTTCGATGGTGAAAATGTACATGGTAAAAAATCACGCGCAGAACTTAAGAAGTTCAACCGTAAAATGCAAATGATTTTCCAAGATCCATATGCATCATTAAATCCTCGTATGACAGTAGGGGATATTATTGCAGAAGGTATTGATATTCACGGACTGGCAAAAGGCAAAAAAGAGCGTATGGACCGTGTTCACGAGCTGTTAAATACAGTTGGTTTAAATAAAGAACACGCGAACCGTTTCCCGCATGAATTCTCAGGCGGACAACGTCAACGTATCGGTATCGCTCGTGCGCTAGCTGTAGAACCTGAATTTATCATTGCGGATGAACCAATCTCAGCACTTGACGTATCGATTCAGGCGCAAGTTGTAAACTTACTAAAACAGTTACAAAGAGAAAAAGGTTTAACATACTTATTCATCGCCCATGATTTATCGATGGTAAAATACATTAGTGACCGCATTGGTGTAATGTACCGTGGTCAAATCGTTGAGCTGACAACAAGTGAAGAGTTATATGAGAATCCAATGCATCCATATACAAAATCACTACTATCAGCAATTCCACTTCCAGACCCAGATTATGAGCGCAATCGTAAACGTATCGTATACGATCCAACGCAGCATGATTATGGTAGCGAAGTACCAACAATGCGTGAAATTCGCCCAGGACATTTCGTATTATGTTCTGAAGCGGAGTATAAGAAATATAAAGAGATTTATCAATAATAAAAAAGCCATTCTTCCGCTACGGAAGAGTGGCTTTTTTATTGATGGAAGGGATGACAGGATAGAGTTGCTTTAAAATTAGTTTATCTCAATAGTTGTTACTTAATCTAAACTTATAAAAAAGAATTTTTTATAAGTTTATTTCTATTTTGAGACTAGAAAATAAGTGTTTTTTTAGTAGGAAAAGCTGATTTTATTATTTTGATTGGTGAAAGAGATAGTACTAATATGTAGATATACATCATGATGTGTTTTTGAAATAGAAGCGTTTGTGTATATATAGTAAACGAAAAGATTTATAGAATCATGAAAGAGAACGAGTATCTATTAAAAATAATGGGGAGGAAGTAATTTGTTGAAAAAAATTATTTCGATGTTCGTCGCTATTGGAATAGTATTCATAGTAGGTAGTAGTTTGAATGTGTCAAATGCGTATGAAAAGACAGGATACAAATTATCGACAAAAACCCAAAGTTTTAAATGGGGTGACCGTTTATCGGGAAGCAGTGTAATAAAGAGTGGTTGGCAGGATGCTATTTCATCTTGGCAAAATAGTGCAGCTAATGCCAAATTCTTTTATCACGGATCTTCGGTGCACGCATTAAATTCGTGGTATGAATCCTCGTCCACATATTATGGAAGAATGATTGTTCAACTAAATAATAAAATTGTTACGAAGTTTTCTGGAGACATTAATGCAGGTAATACAAATATCACGAAATCAAATGTCGCTAAAAGTACGGCTGTTCATGAATTAGGACATGCATTAGGACTCGATCATAATACAGGGACATCTATTATGAATAGTGATAGAGATCGTACCAAAATGCATGTTCCTCAAAAAGATGATGTGAATGGTGTAAATGCAATTTATAAGTGAAAGTAAGGAGGGATATATAATGAATAAAAAATTGAAATTTATTTTGTTGGCAGTTCCTTTCGCAATTTGCTTAAGTATAGGGGGATATAGTATTTATTTTGGAGAAGTCGAAGATAAAACAATTGTAATAACTAAAGATTTTCCATCCACAAGTAGATTAGAAGACATGGTTAAGGAAGCCGATGTAGTTGCAATAGGCAATTATGATGGCTTTCATTCAACTTGGAATATGGCGCGTAATCCACAAGACATTAGTCAAGAAGATCAGGAGAATTATGTAGAGGGCCATTTATACAATTTTAACGTAAAAGAAGTTTTAAAAGGAGACTCCTTACAAGATAGAGTGAAAATTAATTATCGATACGCAGAACAAATTGAAATCGATGATTCGAATAGTAAGGTTGTAAATGAAGACCCTCTTTATATAAAGCCGGAGATTGGGAAGAAATACATGTTATTTTTGAAAAAAGATGAAAATATGAATCATTACTTTGGCGCAATTGAACCATTTTCCATAATGTTTGATGAAAATGATATAGCGTATTTACAGTCAAACTTATTACATGTAGACGAAGAGAGATTAAGTGTTAAAAAGAAACAAGATAACCAAACATATATTTTAAAAAATCAATTGGATCATACAATATCGGATACGATTTCTAATAAGAACATTGACGAATTGAAGATAGAAATTGAAAAGTATAATTAAAAAAAGCTGTTCCAACAATTTGTTGGAACAGCTTTTTCTACTATTTAAAGACTCTCCAATGCAAATTTCATTTAAAAATGACTTCATCTCGATTAAAGGAGTGTTACTGCGCCTGAACAGAAACGTTCTCATCTTGCTCATTTGGTTTAACAAGTGCATAACGTTCCCACGCTCTACTTCTCCAGCGGAAGAACATAATAATGGCACGCGTCCATTCATCAATAGCAATCGCTAGCCAAATACCAACGAGCCCCATATCTAAATGGAAGGCGAAAAAGTAACCGAGTGGTAAACTCATTAACACCATAGAGAATGCACCGATTAAAACTGGGTATTTTGCATCACCAGCTGCACGAAGTGAATTGATAATGACGATGTTCATCGTACGTCCTGTTTCAAGTAGTACACTTAGTAAAAGAACTGACGCACCTAATGTAATAATGTGCGGATTATCTGTAAATAGTCCCATTAATTGTGTGCGGAATGTAATAACGAGAGCGACCATACATAAAGTGACACCAATCGCCCACTTTACACTTTTCCATACGCGTTCATACGCTTCGTCTTTTTCACCACCGCCAACGAGGCGCCCGATAATAATTGCTGTTCCCATACCGATTGCAATAGCGAATAAATAAGTGAACATAGAAATGTTAGTAGCGTATTGCCTTGCTGCTAATGATTCTGTACCTAAGTATGTTGCGTAATATAAGAAGACAATTTGACAAGCTTGATACATGACTTGTTCGAATGCAGATGGAATGCCGATCTTTAATATTTTGCCAACGTATTCTTTTGATAAAGTGAAGTAATATTGTAATTTCACACGGTATTCCATAACGCGGTATAGTAACCAGAAGAACACAATAAGTGCCAGTAGTCGACTGACAGCGGAAGAAATCGCGGCCCCTTGTACACCAAGTTCAGGGAAACCGAATTTCCCGAAAATAAGTACGTAGTTTCCGGCGATATGAATAATATTCATTCCAAGCGAAACGAACATTGCCTGCTTTGTAAAGCCGTGAACACGGATAATTGCGGCTAATGAGTTAATAATAGCTTGAAGGAAAATAGCTCCTCCGACGATGGATAAATAACTTTGTGCATACATTAGTACATCGCCTTGTAAATTCATTGCCATCATCATATGTTTTGAAAATAAAAGAAAAGCAGCGCTTATAACGAGTCCGACCACTAAGTTTAATGTGACGGCTAATGCTGATATTTTAGATGCTTCCATAAAACGTTTGGAACCGAGGTATTGAGATACGACGATTGCAGCGCCGTTCCCGATTACTTCTAGTACCAAAATAGCGATATGGAGATATTGATTCGCTGCACCAACCCCAGATACAGCATCGTCTGATAATGCACTTAACATAAAAGTATCAGCGATCCCCATCAACATAAAAAGAAAAACTTCTAGAAAAATAGGCCATGTTAATAGGAATAAACTTAGTTTCTCAGTTGGCCCACTTTTTGAGTGAATTGCTGTCATATCTGTCCCCTCTTTACCGATATCTATTTTTAGCAAAGTGTATCGTAACATACTTTCATAGCCATTGCACTCATTTTAACCTACATACTTTTAATATGAAGAGACCTCCATTTTATGTTAATAAGAGAAGGATAATTATACGTAAAATATTATAGAATATAAAATTTATTTTTCTCTGATAATTTAGAAAAATATAAAAATAATGTTTTTTGGCGTTTTGGTCAGGGAAAATAGCAATGTGAAACGTTTTCAAGGGATTATTTTTTAACAGAAAATTTTAATAAAATAGAAATATAAATATACAAAGATTATATTTGTGTGTATAATATGAATTATTAGAACATATATATATTTCTTTCTGTTTGAAAATGAAAGGGCTAACATTTTTTGGAGGGGTGGAAGTATGAAAAAAAAGATACCAGTTTTTGTAGCATCAACAGTAGCGATGAGCATGATTTTAGGGGCATGTGGCTATCAAAAAGATGAACCGCAAGCGAACGCAAAAGGGGATAGCGGGAAAAGCGGTGCGAAGCAAGTTATTAATTTAATTGAAACACAAGAAATTCCAACGATGGACCCAGCGTTATCAGCTGATGCAGTTTCTTCAAAAGTAATGAATAATACGATGGAAGGTCTATACCGCCTTGGTAAAGATGATAAATTAGTGCCAGGTGTAGCGAAGGAATTCCAGAAGTCAGAAGACGGTAAAAAATATACATTCAAATTACGTGAAGATGCAAAATGGTCAAATGGTGACCCTGTAACTGCGAAAGATTTCGTGTATGCATGGCAAAGAGCGATTAATCCAGATACAGCTGCGAAATCAGCGTATATTATGTACGATATAAAAAATGCTGAGAAAATTAATAAAAAAGAGATGAGTCCAGATCAATTGGGCGTGAAAGCGATTGATGATCATACATTAGAAGTAGAATTGGATAATTCTATTCCATACCTTGTTGATTTAATGGTCTACCCGATCTTCTATCCTGTGAATGAAAAGTATGTGAAAGAGCAAGGTGCACAGTTTGGTTTAGAAGCAAATACAACACTTTATAACGGACCATTTACATTAAGTGATTGGCAACATGAACGTAGCTTCAAAATGACAAAGAGCCCATCATATTGGGACAATAAAGAAGTGAAGCTTGAGGAAGTAAACTTTAATATTGTAAAAGATACGTCTACGCCAATTAATTTATATGAAACAAACGCAGTCGATCGAGCGACGTTATTAGCAGAGTTCATCGATAAATATAAAGGAAAACCAGATTTCAAAACGGTAGAAGATACTTCTGTATTCTTCCTTCGCTTAAATCAAAAAGATCCAGCTTTAGCAAATAAAAATATTCGTAAAGCAATTTCTCTTGGTTTTGACCGTAAACCATTCGTTGATACATTATTAAATAACGGTTCTAAGCCAGCGACGGGATTAATTCCTGACAATTTCATTAAAGGACCGGATAAAAAAGATTTCCGTGCTGAAAATGGAGATATTATAAAACCAAATGTAAAAGAAGCAAAAAAGTATTGGGAAGCTGGTAAAAAAGAGCTTGGTAAAAACGAAATTGAATTAGAGCTATTAAATGAAGATGTTGAATTATCGAAGAAAACTGGTGAATATTTAAAAGGTGAATTAGAAAAGAATTTACCAGGCTTAACAGTGAAAATTAAACAACAGCCATTCGCGCAAAAACTAAAATTAGAAGATGCGGGCGACTTTGTAATGTCATTCTCTGGATGGAGTGCAGACTTCCCAGATCCAGTTACATATCTTGATATGTTTGTAACTGACGGGGCACAAAATAAAATGAAGTATTCTAATCCGAAGTACGATGAGATTATTATGAAAGCGAAGAAAGATGGAAGCGACGTAAACGCTCGCTGGAAAAACTTATTAGAAGCAGAAAAAATGTTACTTGATGATGCTGCGATTGTTCCAGTATATCAACGTGGTAGAGCATATTTACAAAGAGAAACAATTAAAGATATGTACAACCATAAATATGGCGGGGAAGTAAGCTTCAAATGGGCATCAGTAGAGAAATAACAAAAAAAGCAGGTGATTACCTGCTTTTTTTAGTACGTACGCTTTTTATAAATGCCTTTTCCGCCAACTTGATTCCAGCCAGATTGTACATCTAAACTTTTGTTAACAAACTTCATTTTTTCTTTTCCACCAAAGAGTTTTTCACCGATACTATTTGTAATGACACCAATCAATGCTGTTATTCCGATGATGAGGGTAGCAACAATGATAAAATCAGTAAAAAAAGCAATCATATGCAAATTCCCCCTTTGCCTGTCTGTATTTTTATTGTATGAGATAAAAGGTGAAAAAGAAAGAAATGTCAGAAAAATTTTGATTAATTTTAGAAATCTTATAGACATGAGGGATGAGATTTGTTAATATAAGAACAAGTGTTCTTGTTTTGTTTTAGCTTTTGGTCTTACATTTCTCAATTGAATTATTGGGAAAAGGTAAGAAAACGTTCTCCTTTAGGCGATTCATGTTATGAAAAAACAATCGTATATAACATGAAGTATATTGTAAAAAGTAGGTGTCAAAAGGATTGAAGATTGTTGTTAGATGACAGTTAAAGTGAGTGTAATCATGTTACATAGCAGTGGAATACACGGAGAAGTTTTCTCAACTAGCAGTAAATTTACTGTATATTTCTTGGAAAAACTATTGTATAATGATTATAGAAGTTACTTATTAAAAGTAATTATTGTTGCTTACATGAATTGCGATTTTTTACTTTACTATAAGACAAGTTATCGCGAAAAATTGCGGAAGTTAGAAATTTAAACTGTAATTAGTACAGAATTTGTACTCTTTAAGGAGAGTGAGCTTTGTATGGTAACATTATATAGTTCTCCAAGCTGTACGTCTTGTAGAAAGGCGAAATTATGGCTAGAGGAAAATCATATTCCTTATACAGAACGTAATATTTTCTCAGATCCATTAACGATTGAGGAAATTAAAGAGATTTTACGTATGACAGAAAGCGGAACGGATGAGATTATTTCTACTCGTTCAAAAGTTTTCCAAGAATTAAATGTAAACTTAGAGTCTTTACCACTTCAAGATTTATATAAGATGATTCGTGACTATCCAGGGATTTTACGTCGTCCAATTATGATTGACGAGAAGCGCCTTCAAGTAGGTTACAACGAAGACGAAATCCGCCGTTTCTTACCACGTACAGTAAGAACGTTCCAATTACGTGAAGCACAGCGTCTTGTAAATTAATTATAATAATATGAAAACCTTCTACCTATTATATAGTAGAAGGTTTTCTTTTAATGTTTCACATTTCGTAATCGAACTCGTTGGACGATAATACCGATGCATAAAACGGTGAAAATGAATAAGTAAGGAATACTTGTCGTGAAACTTGGGTTGTTATGAAAAAAAGTTGCAAGTCTGTCTTCATGTGTAATCATTTTTCCTGCTGTATAGGCGAGAACTGCTGCCCCGCAAAAAATGAGGAACGGAAAACGTTCCATGAGTATTAAAATAAGTTTGCTGCCCCAAATGATAATCGGGATAGAAATGAGTAGACCGATTATTACGAGTAATAATCTTCCGTGAGCTGCACCCGCAATGGCAATAACATTATCAAACCCCATAACGAGATCTGCGAATACAATCGTACGCACCGCTTGGAATAAAGTCGTTTTTCCTTGAATCGAAGAAAGATCGTTGTTAGTATCAGTTAGTAAATTTACTGCAATTAATGTGAGTAAAACTCCGCCGATGAGTTGTAAAAATGGGATGTCGAGTAAATAGACAGCTAGTATTGTGAGGAGAATTCGCAGCACAATTGCTAAAATAGTACCAATCAAAATTGCTTTATTTCGTTTTGATTCAGGTAAATTTCGGCTAGCTAATGCGATAACAATTGCGTTATCACCACCTAGTACAACATCGATACCGACGATCATTAGTACAGATGTTAAAAACTCTAAGTCCATTCGTCTGCCTCCGTTTATGATGTTTTAATAAGCGATATGTATGTGATGAAGAAAGTTTGTTTAGCTTTTATCCCGCGCCTTTGGGATTAAATAATCTTCTCTTATAGAAGTTTCACTTTATTACAGTGTACGGGGAAATACGCAAATGTATGTCCAAATTTTTTGTGAACAGAGAATTGGAATAATGATATTTAGCCGACTATCTGCGGGTAGTAAGACTCCGTCACAAAATCCGGCTATAAAGCAAAGTAGTTAGTTTTGAACTTTCCTGTCCGTAAATGCCCGATTAGTGTGGCTAATAATCAACGTGGATGAGCAAAGACCCCATTAATTAAAGTTTCAGTTTATGTAAGTAGCCGAATGCAGATAGGTATATAACTATTTTTGTAAAATAAATCGATTTTATTTCCATTCTGGAGAATCTTATCATAAAATGAGAGTACGAGAATCTATTGACTTGTCATATGAGTGGGGAATCCCTTCATAACAATTCTAAACAGGAAGGGAGAGTTGTATTTTGGAAATTGAAAGAATTAACGATCATACGATGAAATTTTTTATTACGTACGTTGATATAGAGGACAGAGGGTTTAACCGTGAAGAGATTTGGTATGACCGCGAACGGAGTGAAGAACTCTTTTGGGAAATGATGGATGAAGCTCGCGATCATGATGACTTCTTTATTGATGGACCGTTATGGATTCAAGTGCAAGCAGTCGACAAAGGGATTGAAGTACTTGTAACGAAAGCAGAACTTTCAAAGGATGGACAAAAATTAGAACTACCAATAGGTGTAGACAAAATTATAGATATTCCTTTAGATGAAGGAATCGAATCATTATTCCAGCAAGAATTAGAGGAAGAGGAAATAGAACCGACAGGTACAAACTTTAATGAAGATGGTACGTTTGGCTTTTTAATTAAGTTTAATGATTTTGAAGATGTAATTTCATTAAGTCATCGTCTAATTTTTGAAGATATAAAAGATGAACTGTATTCATTTGAGGACCGCTATTATGTATATGTGGAATTCGATGAAGTGCTACATGATGAGGAAGAGATTGATCGTATTTTAAGTATTGTTTTAGAATATGGGGAAGAATCTACTTTAACGATTCATCGTGTAAGTGAGTATGGAAAACAAGTTGTGAAAGAGCATGCGCTTGAGACAATTCGTAACCATTTTCCTTCTAAAACGTAGGCCGATTTCTATAGTATGAAATCGGCTTTTTTTATGAAGAATAGGAAAGTTTTCTTAGTAAGGAGGTAAGAGATGAAAAACACGTTAAAATTACTTTTCTTTTTTCTACTATTGTTCGCATTATTTGTTTCATTACGCATGTTTATTGATGTAGCATTTTATTCGGATGTCATTGGTATAAAAGACGTTTCGATTTTAGGTATTATTAGTATTTTATTTACGGTTTCCGCATTTTTAATTGGATGTGTTATTTTCTTAGAAAACAGACATCCTTCGAAAACGCTTACATGGTTAATCGTACTAGGAATTTTTCCAGTGTTCGGTTTCTTTGCTTATTTATTATTTGGACAAAACTTTCGCAGAAAAAGAATGTTCCAAAAGAAGGCGTTACTCGATGAACAGGCGTTTTTACAATATAAGGGGCACGAAGATTACGAAGAACGAATTTTACGAGACCATAAGCATCAAGAATTGTTATTTCGTTTAGCTGATCGATTGGGTGCTTTAAATATTTCATTTCAAACTGAAACGAGGACATTAACAAATGGAGATGAAACGTTTCAGGCAATTTTAGATGGATTAAATCGAGCGAAACACCACATTCATATGGAGTATTACATTGTGCGTGATGACAAGCTCGGTACAGAAATTAAAGATATTTTAATGAAAAAAGCAAAAGAAGGCGTTGTCGTCCGTTTTTTATATGATGCGGTTGGAAGTTTTAAATTATCAAATTCATATATTGAAGAATTGAATGATGCAGGAGTAGAAATGATTCCATTTTTCCCTGTGCGCTTTCCGATTTTAAACGATAAAATTAATTATCGAAACCACCGCAAAATCGTTATTATAGATGGAAATGAAGGGTTTGTAGGCGGATTAAATATTGGAGATGAATATTTAGGGAAAGATAAATACTTCGGTTTTTGGCGAGATACGCATTTATATTTGCGCGGTGAAGCAGTTCAAAGTTTACAGCTAATTTTCCTTCAAGATTGGTTTTATATGACTGGTGAGGCAGTATTAGCACCTGAATATTTACAAGCGAAAGCAGTTGAGGGTGATCATTGGGGCGGAGTCCAACTTGTTGGAGGTGGACCAGATAATAAATGGGAAACAATTAAACATTTATATTTTGCAATGATTGCTTCAGCAAGGAAATCGATTTGGATTGCAACACCATACTTTATTCCAGACGATGATATTTTATCTGCATTAAAAGTAGCTGCACTTGCTGGTATCGATGTTCGTTTGTTAATGCCAAGTAAGCCAGATAAGCGCACTGTCTTTTATGCATCAAGATCGTACTTTCCGGAGTTATTAGATGCAGGAGTAAAAATATATGAATATGAAAAAGGTTTTCTTCATAGTAAAGTTGTTATCGTTGATTCGGATCTCGCTTCAATTGGGACAGCTAATATGGATATGAGAAGTTTTCATTTAAACTTTGAAGTAAATGCCTTTTTGTATGATACAGATAGCATTCGAAAGCTCGTGCAAGATTTTAAAGACGATTTAGAAGAATCCAGTGAAATTCATGTTGATCGATTTCATAAGAGACGTCTTCATAGGCGGATTGTTGAATCGACGTATCGGTTATTATCACCTTTATTATAAAAAGAGATGTCCTAATTTAGGGCATCTCTTTTTTTGAGAGGAATTTGTAGTAAATTGTAGAATACAAGGAGTTGAAAGGGTGTGATTGTGATGTTTATTGCAAGGAGAGAAAACGGAGAGAAAATTCATCTATTATATAACCGGGATGAAGAGCTTTTACGCGACATGCGTAAACGAGAAAAATTCTTTTGCACAGCTTGCGGAAAGGAAGTGCAAATGAAGTTAGGGACACAAAAGAGTTGGCATTTTGCTCATAAGAAAGTAGATTCATGTCTTGCGTTTTATGAGGCAGAATCTGTGTATCATATGCAAGGTAAAGAATTGTTATATAGATGGTTAAAACGTCAAGATTTCCATGTAGATATAGAGCATTATCTGCCGGTAATCCAGCAACGACCAGATATTTACGTAGAGAGAGCGGATAGAAAAATTGCGATTGAATATCAATGTGCAAATCTCTCCATAGAGCAGCTTTATAAGCGAACATATTCGTATTGGCAAGCTAGTATACAAGTCATCTGGATAATCGGTGGAAATCAGTTGAAAAAGCAATCCGCCCATTGGATGACATTTTCCTCTTTTATGGCTTTCGCCTTACAACCTTATCCTCAGCCATTTCTTATTTTCTTTTGCCCGAAACAAAAATCGTTTATGAAATGTGCGTTTATCACTCCGTTTTCTACAAATGTCTCTTTCTCACATATTATTTATTTACCAACCGATACGACTACTGTTGAAATGCTCTTTTCCCCCGTTCCTTTCCGGAAAGAGGTATTAGGACAAGAATGGAAGAGAAAAAAGAACTATTTTCGGCAAAACGCTTTACCTATCTGGAATTATAATCATAAGTCACTACTACGCCTCTTATATCAATATAAATGTACCCCAGCGAGTTTTCCTTCTGAAATCGGTGTCCCGCTTCCGTCCTCATTTGCTTTTCAAACAAATCCATTTATATGGCAAGCTTTCCTTTATATGAAGTGTATAGGTATGCTTAAAGTAGGGGAGTATATTTCCCTTCAGTACGCATGTAATTATGTAGCAAAATATACAAAGAGGCGTCTACTTCCGTATTTTGCACAACATATATGGAAGATAGCAGTTGCAGAGTATATGACATTTTTATGTTATATAGGTGTGTTAAATAAAGTAGGTACGAATAAGTATCGAAAAATAAGAGATGTTGTTTTGGTAAAAACAGAGGAGGAAATTATGAAATATGATGACATTTGCTTAGCGCATGCACTATCTCTATTTGAGACAAAGTACAACATGAGAGAGGGAAAAGGGGATATAATAAAGACTGATCGTGAAGGAATTACATAAGAAAAATCGAATTGTACTTAAGTAGAGATATTTAAAGGAGGGCTTAAAGAATGGCTGAACAAAACACAGTAAAATCATTACCAAATCGCAATGAGATTGAAGAAGCAAACACATGGCGATTAGAAGATATTTTCCAAACTGATGCAGAATGGGAAAAAGAATTCCAAGCTATTAAAGAGCTATTGCCAAAGTTAACTGAATTTAAAGGGAAGCTTGGTGACTCTGCAGACAATTTGCTTGAGGCATTGCAATATGAAGATGAAATTTCAATGCGATTAGGTAAGCTATATACATATGCACATATGCGTTACGATCAAGATACAACAAACTCTGTGTATCAAGCATTAAATGATCGCGCAACAAATTTATACTCACAAGTATCTAGTAGCACAGCTTATATCGTGCCTGAAATTTTAGCTATTTCAGAAGATACATTGCAAACATTCTTACAACAAAATCGAGAACTAAGTGTATATGAGCATGCATTAGAAGAAATTACACGTCAACGCCCGCATGTATTATCGGAAGCTGAAGAAGCGTTATTAGCAGAAGCATCTGAAGTGATGAGTGCATCAAGTAATACATTTGGTATGTTGAATAATGCAGATTTAAAATTCCCATCTATTAAAGGTGAAGATGGAGAAGAAGTAGAAATAACACATGGTCGTTATATTCAATTTTTAGAAAGTGATGATCGTCGTGTGCGGGAAGATGCATTCAAAGCTGTATATGAAACGTACGGAAAATATAAGAACACATTTGCAAGTACGTTAAGTGGGGCTGTGAAACGTAATAATTTCAATGCACGCGTTCGTAAATACGATTCTGCACGTCAAGCTGCATTAAGTAATAATAATATTCCTGAAGCAGTGTATGATCAACTGGTTGAATCGGTAAATGATAATTTACACTTACTACATCGCTACATTGATATTCGTAAGCGTGCCTTAGGTCTTGATGAGCTTCATATGTATGATTTATATACACCGCTTGTACCAGAAGTGAAAATGAATGTGAAGTATGAAGAAGCACAAGAAATGTTATTGAAATCTTTAAATGTACTTGGTGATGAATATGTTGAAATTTTAAAAGAAGCATATGAGAATCGCTGGGTAGATGTATATGAGAATAAAGGAAAACGAAGCGGAGCATATTCATCTGGTGCATACGGAACAAATCCGTATATTTTAATGAACTGGCATGATAATGTAAATAATTTATTTACACTTGCTCATGAGTTTGGTCATTCCGTGCATAGTTACTATACAAGGAAGACACAACCGCACGTATATGGTGATTATTCAATCTTCGTTGCAGAAGTAGCATCAACTTGTAATGAAGCACTTCTAAATGATTATTTATTGAAGACGACAGAAGATAAGAAAGAGCGTCTATACTTATTAAATCACTATTTAGAAGGATTCCGTGGTACTGTATTCCGTCAAACGATGTTTGCAGAGTTCGAGCATATTATTCATAAGAAAGTACAAGAAGGGCATGCTGTTACGCCGGACATGTTAACGGAAATCTACTATGATTTAAATAAGAAATATTTCGGTGACGCGTTAGTGATCGATGAAGAAATCGGCTTAGAGTGGTCTCGTATTCCGCACTTCTACTACAACTATTACGTATACCAATACGCAACAGGATTTAGTGCAGCAACGGCTTTATCTAAACAAATTTTAGAAGAGGGGCAACCAGCAGTAGAACGTTACATTAATGAGTTCTTAAAAGCAGGAAGCTCAGATTATCCAATTGAAGTGCTGAAAAAAGCAGGGGTAGATATGGCATCACCAGAACCTGTAAAAGAAGCATTACAAGTGTTTGAAGAGAAATTAAATGAATTAGAAGCGCTATTGTTTGAAGAGAAGTAATGAGAAAAGACGAGGGATTTTATCCTCGTCTTTTTTGTTTGGAACATTTGCTCAAAAGTAAACCATGTCGATATTTGTCGAATGATTAAGGTGATTTTCGGTGCTTTTTTTATATTTGAAGGAATTTTTACGACTTATTTTTGTAATTAAAATCCTTTAAATCGTTTTCTATAGTTGAAATAAGAGACAGCGATGACGATAACTCCGAATAAAAGAGGGAAGGCAATAATTTTAGGAAAAGCTTGTAATAGAGAGAGGATATATAAGAAAAAAGAAACAATAACACATAGAAAGATAAGAAAAATATGAGACTTTTTCATAAGGAAACCTCCTAAATTGCTTTTTTTATAGCTTATTCAAGAATGAAAACGTTTAGAATGTGACAAAAGTGTGAAATTCGACAAAAGGGGTTGTCATCTGACGTCGAATCTTGTAATATAATAAGCGTGAACGAATTCACATACAAACATATACCCCTTTGTTTGAACGTGAAAATTTCTCCCATCCCCTTTAATATTTTTATAAGCCGTAAAGAAAAAGATCTGGTGTTTACACCAGGTCTTTTTCTTTTGCTATCCATTTCCAATAACGCTCGCACTTCACTTCAATCATTTGTACTTTTCGTTTTAGTTGTAATTTTTTTAGTTCGCGCTCTATTTCTTGCTGCGGGCAGTCATATATAAATGAGATTTCCTTTGAAGAAATAAATTGTGTTGCTTCTAGTAATACCTCTAAAGGAGGTAATGGATCTGGCTCAATCTCGCATTTTACAAGTTCTTTTAATAATTGTACGTATACATCATAGGAATAAATTCCTGCGATTTTAATACCTTCCTCATCTGAATTTGCATGGAAAAATAGGAGGGAAGGTATTTCTGTAATATGCATCTCATTTGTGAATTTCAGGTCGCATTGGAAAGCTTTTTTTGCGCTAACTGAGTGTAGGTCTTTTTTAAATTCCTCTACATCAATGCCGCTATCTTTTGCACATGTAAGCAATAGTTCACCATCTGGGTTTGATACATTTTTAAGAAGAATGTATTCCTGGAGTTTTCGCAAAAACTTCGAACCTGCTTTTCGGCCTTGCAACTCCGCCGCTTTAATTGCCATCGAAACTAGATACGGCGTTGACGATGCCTCTTGCATATGTACTTTTCCATCACATGAAAAACCTTGTAAACTTGTTGTCTTTTCCCACACAAATCGAATATTAGCAGGTTTATTCCATTTGTGTGAGGAAGCGTTTGTCCCGTCCACTTTTCCAGTTACTATATGACGAATAGAGAAGTATTTCCCATATTCGAGCCATAGTTTAATAATAAATGGCTCGATATCCCAGCAATCTTTACAAAGTGGATCAATAAATAAATATGCTTCTACAGACTTATGCTCGCATGTGGAAGGAGAAGGCATATTCATATGCTTTGCTTCCTGCTTATCCATTACACTTCACCTGTTTCATTTGGAGTATTGACCATATGTTGAGCAGTTAATGCTAAACGTTCAAAAACAAACTCTCTTATATGACCGTGCACTCCTGTATCATCCATTGCTTGCTCCATACATGATAGCCAAGCTTCTGCGCGTTTTGGAGTAATCTCAAACGGAAGATGGCGTGCTCTTAGCATAGGATGCCCATGTTCTTCAGTGTATAAATTAGGACCACCTAAATATTGTGTTAAAAATTGTTTCTGCTTCCTAGCGGTTTCTGTTAAATCATCCGGGAAGATCGGAGATAAGTCAGGGTGTTCACTGACATAGGAATAAAATGTATCCACTAATGTTGCAATGCATTGTTCACCGCCAATTGCTTCAAATGGTGTCATCGGTTGCTTGCTCATCCTTTATAAACTCCTTTTTCCATGAAATGTATATCTATTGTAGCAATGGAATGTTATGAAGAGCAACTAAACAGCCTTCATAACATTCTTTGCTTATTTTATGTGTTGCTAATAAATCTTTACTTTCCAAAAAGGTGAAACATGACCACCAGTAAATCACTTCTCCACTGATGGAAATTTCACTTTAGCGCTCTTTGTTTTGTTTGGCAAGGAAAAAGCGTTTTACTTTGTTATTTGTATGACGAACTGGTACGTTATGTTGTTTTAGTAAACTCATAAATGCGGCTTTACCAGCTTCCTCATCTTGTACTTCATATTCGATTTCATAATCATCGTGATTGTAATAGAAACTATGATCAAAGACAAGTGTTCCGCCTTCAAATAATGTTTCAGCTCTTTCTGTTGTTAAACTTCCCATATAAGTTAAAGAGGAAACTGGAATTTGTAGTTTCTGAAGTTGATCCATTACAATGCCTTGAATGATTACGTTTGTTTCCATCATAAGTTTTGCTTCTTTTTCAGTTATAGATTGATGAGTTTCTAATAAACCAATTTCAGCAGGTTGTTTTAATGTGAATGTATAAGTTCCATCTTTATGACGAATACGAAGTGCAGAGCCCGTATTTTTCAAAGAAAATTGAGGTGTTTCAAAGTAATGATTTACTTGTTTTGTGAATTCTTCAATAGAAAATGATGTGCATAAGCTTTGGAATTCTTCCTCTGTAACCATGTTTTTAAATTCAATTTCAATTTCTTGTGTCATTGTATGCGCTCCTTTTGAAAAATAATTCTTTACACATTATCGCTTTTTCGCAAATTTGGTTCAATGTTTTATTTGTTTGCGTCCATGTTATGATACAATAATACTGTTAAGTAAGACAGGAAAGTTGAGATGGAGGAGTTCGAGCATGCAAAATAAAATTCAAGTTAAGAGCGTAGAAACAAGAGAGAATGCGCTTATTTTTTGTGCGGAAAATACTGAAATAGAGGTAAAGGAGCTAAGTGCACGTAATCACGTACTTGTAGACTCAGACAATTTATCATTTTTATATATCTTAGAAAACGAATCATCTTTCATTTATGTAAGTATTCCGCATACATGCTGGGAAGCAATACATGAAGCGATGAATAAAGATACAGCGATGTTTATTCACGTGAATGATGTTGAAATAGAATTAGAAGGATTAAAAGAAGAAGTAGAATATTTAGTTGAAAATATTGAAGGTAATGCAAATTACGGAGAAGAACTAGTAACTGCTGTAGAAAAAGTGTTTCTATAAGCAAATGGATTGATTTTGGTGGTGGTTGAAATGAATCGTAATTGGGAAGAATTTTTAGCACCTTATCACCAAGCGGTGGCGGAGCTGAAAGTGAAACTAAAAGGAATGCGTACTCAATTTGCAATGTTAACGGAGCATTCTCCAATTGAGTTTGTAACAGGAAGGGTAAAGTCGGTTGCAAGTATTATTGATAAAGCGGAGAAGAGAAATGTACCGCTAGACCGGCTCAGAGAAGATATGCAGGACATCGCGGGCCTTCGAATGATGTGTCAATTTGTTGATGAGATTAAGCCTGTTGTAGAATATCTTCGAAAACGAAATGATTTTGAAATTGTGGAAGAACGTGATTATGTAACGCAAAAGAAAGATAGCGGCTATCGCTCTTACCACGTTGTCATTAGTTATCCTGTTCAAACGATACAGGGAGAAAAAAAAGTGTTAGTGGAAATTCAAATTCGCACGTTAGCGATGAATTTTTGGGCAACGATTGAGCATTCTTTAAATTACAAATATAGTGGACGTTTTCCTGAAGATATTAAAATACGCTTACAACGTGCAGCGGAAGCGGCATTTTTATTAGATGAAGAAATGTCTTCCATTCGTCTTGAAATTCAAGAAGCGCAAAAGGTCTTTTCACGAAAGCAGGAAACGAAAGATTCTGAATCATAAACTAAAGGGTGTTGGGCGATGAAATTTACAATTATGTCAAAGGGCGATCAATCATCAGATACATTAGCAAGTACGATGAAAGAATACTTGTTAGATTTTGGTTTTACTATGGATGAAAAGGAACCTGATATTGTAATTTCTGTTGGGGGAGATGGAACGCTTTTATATGCGTTTCATCGTTACTATAATCGATTAGATGAAACCGCATTTGTTGGTGTACATACAGGGCATTTAGGTTTCTATGCAGATTGGTTACCGACGGAAGTAGAGAAGTTAGTGATTGCGATTGCTAAAACACCGTTCCAAGTAGTTGAATACCCACTTTTAGAGGTGATTATTCGCTATGTGAATGGTAGTAAAGAGTCGCAGTATTTGGCGATGAATGAAGCGACTGTAAAAAGTGCAGAAGGAACATTAGTAACAGAAGTGGAAATACGCGGAGAGTATTTTGAAACGTTCCGCGGAGATGGTCTTTGTATTTCTACTCCTTCAGGAAGTACTGCGTATAATAAGGCACTTGGCGGAGCGATTATTCACCCTTCTATTGAAGCGATTCAAATTGCAGAAATGGCATCAATTAACAATCGTGTATTTCGTACGGTAGGTTCGCCGCTCGTACTGCCGAAACATCATACATGCGTTTTGAAGCCGGCTGCAGGAATGAACTTGCAAATTACGGTGGATCATTTGACGATGGTTCATCAAGATGTGAAATCAATTCAGTATCGCGTTGCAAACGAGAAAGTACGATTTGTTCGTTTCCGTCCGTTCCCGTTCTGGAAACGTGTCCGTGACTCGTTTGTTGCAGATAAATAGAGAGGGTTTATATATTTGAACAGATTTACATTGAAATGGGATATACAGCTTGCAGATGAGGGGACTTTAGTTAGAGAGTTTTTGAAAACGAAAGGAATTTCGAAAGCTGCTTTAACAGATATAAAGTTTCACGGCGGAGCTATTGAAGTAAACGGTCAACATGCGAGTGTTCGCCACAAGTTACAAGCCGGTGAAGAGTTACAAGTTTTCTTTCCGTTCGAGGAAAGAAGTGAAGGGATGGAAGTAGAAGATATTCCTTTAAATATTGTATATGAAGATGACGCAGTGCTTGTTGTAAATAAAGAAGCATATATGTCGACAATTCCGTCTAGGGAGCATCCGTCAGGAAGTGTTGCAAATGCCCTGTTATATCATTATGATAAACAGAACCTTGCAAGTACAGTGCACATTGTAACGAGACTCGATCGTGATACTTCAGGACTTATGTTAATTGCAAAAAATCGATTCGTTCACAACCTTTTATCAAAGCAGCATCAACAAAAAGGAGTGAAACGAACGTATGAGGCGCTCGTTCATGGAATGATCCTAGAAGAGATAGGGACGATTGACGCACCAATCGGACGAAAAGCGGATAGTATTATTGAGCGAACTGTCTGTGAAGATGGTCAAAGGGCTGTTACTCATTTTAAAGTGATGGAAAGTTCTTCTAATAAGACGCATGTAGCACTTGAGCTTGAAACAGGAAGAACGCATCAAATTCGTGTACATATGGCGCATATAGGACATCCGCTACTCGGGGATGATTTATACGGCGGTCGAAGAGATGTGATGAAACGCCAAGCGCTTCATAGTACGTCTTTGACGTTTTATCATCCTATTTTAGAAAAGGAAATGACTTTTACCGTAGGTATCCCAGATGACATGCAATCCGCTTTACATAACAATTAAAAGGGAACAAAATTCTTACTGAACGAAGAATTTTGTTCCCTTTTTTTAGCGGAATAATATTAAAATTTGATTATCACCAGTACGTTTAATAATGAAAAAGCCATTTTCAGCTTTTGTAGCAATACCGTCATCATTTGGAAGACAGTATCCGTGTGTTTCACAAGTACCGTCATCACGTACTAACATTTGTCCAATTAATCCGACAGGAAGCCACTCAGTACGGTCTCTTCTTGATATATATTTACAAGCTGGATCCCATTCTGTATTTAAAAGAGGTCGTGTGTCTTGCGTGTCCGTACGTACATATTGACGTTTTCCAAAGCTATCTGTTTTATAGCGTTTTTGCCAACTTAAAGCACCGCTATTTCCAATGAGAGCAGGAGTAGCACTAGATATTCCTAATATGAATAAATCATTTGAAGTAGCTTTTCGAATTTTTTCTTCGCTACTAAATGTAACGAAATAACCGACATCAATAGAACTATGATCTGCTGTCTCAAACATTTGTGCAAAATCCGTTCCACTTGCATTGTAAGAAGCACCATCGATATACATTTCTCCGTTGTGAGCAAGCCATTTTGCACCGATATTATGGTCGGTGTCATTTGTACCATTTGCAATAAACCAAGAATAAGATTCTTCTGCCGTGCCGAAGCGCCCCATAATATGGCTGCCTGCAAAATGAGCTGTTGATGTATGCATACCTTCCGCATGAGAATAGAATCCGTTAGCGATAGTTGCGGTTCCTTCTGCATGTGCTGCTTCGCCTAAAGCAATTGTATGTTTTCCTTCCGCATGAGAATAAGAGCCGCCTGCTGTCGTTTCACTTCCTTCACTATGCGAACTATGTCCAGTTGCTTTTGTTTTTGATCCTTCTGCATGAGAGAAAGAACCTTTTGCGTGTGTAAGAAGCCCTTCTGCATGTGAAGCTGTACCTTCTGCATTAGAGTGAAGCCCCTCTGCATGTGCATACCGGTTCCCTTTTTTAACTTTTGTATTTTCGGATGAAGGGGTTTGAATTATAATAGCTTTTTCCGTTTGTATATCATTTGATGGAGCTAATGCTTCTTTTATTTTCTTTACTTGATTTATAATAGTAGCTGGAATTTCTGGTTCCGCTTTTTTATTTATTGCTACAGGTATATTTTCTTCCGTATTTTGCTCTGTTTGCTCAGATTGTACTACCTGTTCATTATGATTAGAGAGAGGTTTATGTTTTTGCTGCATCTTTGTTTTTCTATTATCGATTATGCGGCTCATTACAGCATTTTCTAAAGAGACATATTTTGTTCTTGCTTTACTTTTTTTTGATGATTCTTGTTCGTCCAGTTCTTCTAGAGCTGCAGCTCGAATGCTACACCAATTGTTAATTCCGTACATGGGCAGATAGAAAGGCGGGCAATTTCTTTTTTGTTTAGAAGATTTTTTCTTCATTCTGTCACCTCCTGCGACAGTATATGCCGTGTACTTAAAAAAAGATGCACTTTATTGCATCTTTTTTTAAGTACATTACCTAGTTTTTATATGAGATATGCCTAAATAATACGGTAATCCCTCGCAATTCATGAATTGCACTAAGTAAGGGGAGTTATGAAATTGGGCGGAATTTCTCAGCGACAAAAGGCAGGGAGGAAGGGACGGAAACGGTCTCCATTTCAGGAAAACGTAGTCCGGTTAGCTTTCCACCAAATACAGCACCAGTATCGATATTGACTGTGTGATTTACAAATCGAGGTTCTTTTACTGGAGTATGTCCATATATAATCCAAGTTTTCCCGTTATATTCTTGCGCCCAGTCGCGACGGACAGGTGAGCCGTCAGCATGCTTTTCTCCTGTAATATCGCCATATAATACAAAGGTTTGTACTTTTTTATCTTGTCTTCCTATGTAATCTTGCCGAATCCCAGCGTGACATACGATGACTCTTTTTTCATCTAGTATGTGATATAAAGGGGATTGCTCATAAAGGGTGATGAACTTTTCTTTTATAATGTTTTGCTTATGAGAAGATAGTGCTTCATATTCAGCGACAGTTGTTTCGAGTCCGTGAGCGATTGTTACATTACGCCCAAGGAAAAATCGATATAGTTTATTGCAGTGATTTCCAGGAGCGTAATAAGCTTCTTTTTTATTTATGACAAGTTCCCATACAATTTCAATCATACGTAATGAGTGAGGACCGCGATCTGTAATATCACCAACGAATGCAAGCTGACGTTTGTCAGGGTGAATCGGTAGGCCACTATTCCAGTTGTATCCTAGTTTCGTCGTTAAATTTTGAAACTCTTGGAAGCACCCATGAATATCCCCTATAATGTCATATTTCATATTTAAACCTCCATCATATTTTTAATTAGTATATCTAAAAAAGGATAGAGATAAAAATGTACCGCTTTTTGTGTGGCTTATTTAAACATAAAGATTTTTGTTCTTGAGTGAACATTTAAAATAAATCCAATCGCAATCATGTATGTAAGCAGCGAACTTCCTCCATAGCTCATAAGGGGTAATGTTATCCCTGTAATAGGAAGTAATCCGATTGTCATCCCAATATTTTGGAATACTTGAAAAGTAAACATTCCGATTGTACCAGCGCAAATATAACTACCGAAAGGATCATTACTTTCTAAAGCGATATGAATCATCCGGAAAATGAGTAAGAAAAAAAGTGAAATAATGACACTTGCACCTAGAAAACCAAATTGTTCAGCGACATTAGTGAAAATAAAATCTGTATGTGGTTCTGGAAAATATACTTGTCCATTTTCCCAACCCTTTCCTTGCATTTCCCCTGATCCAGTAGCTAAGAATGCTTGTCTTAGTTGATAGCCTTGCGCATCATATTTGTATGGTGCTAACCAGCCGTAGAAGCGATTTAGTTGATATTCTTTTAAAATGTGTGTTTTAAAGAACTCTGTATGAGAAAAAAATATATATATTAATGTAGAACCCGCTGTGACAATGCCGGAGGCTAATCCGAAAATAAAACGCCATCGTATACCGGAAACTAGTATCATTGCTGCGAGCATAGCTAAAATTACCATCGTATTCCCTAAATCCGGTTCCTTTGCAATAAGGAGTAGTGGTGGCAAACTTGCTGCGAATATCTTTCCGAGTAATAAAAAATCGCCCTGTATTGTTCTGGAAAAATATTTTTCATTGTGATTTGCTATAATTCGTCCAATGACGATAATTAAAAATAATTTCATAATTTCAGAAGGCTGGAAATTTCCGATGCCTGGAAGCCTGTACCAAGCGGTAGCACCTTTTATTGTAACGGCACCTGGTACTTGAAGTTCTAGTCCAATAAGTAGTACCAATGCAAAGCTATATAAATACCAAGCAATTTTTTGATAACGATCGAAATCGATAATCATAATAACGCCAATAGCAATAAATCCAATGAAATACCATTGAATTTGCTTTAGTACAAAATTTACGTTTTGCAAAAATGGTGGTAAAGAGGCTTGCGCACTTGCAATAGCAAAGCAACTAACAGTCCCAATGGCAAATAAGATGAATAGCAATACGTAGTCTATTTGATATTGAGAATTTGGATCTTTCAATGTATGAATTCCTTTCTATTGCCTAGTAAATATGTTGATGACGTCATTCTAAAAGTAATATAAGCAGATTGTCCATACATTTATTCCACTATTTATGTAAAGTCATACATAATAGGGAGGAATAGCTCCTCCCTTATGCAAAGCTATCGTGGATTTAGCTCTTTTATAATGATATTTAAACAATGAGAAAGACGTATATGTGCATCTGGAATGAGATTGGGGTATTGTTTATAAAACTCGAATGCGCCTATACACCACTCATAGGCTTTGAGCAGACTAGTTCTATAATCATTGAAATCTTGTAAGAAACCATACTTTTTTGAGGTTAAAACGAGATGTGAAAAATCTTCAGATCCTTCAAGTAATTTATGGTGTACTTGCTGTCCATCATGAAAGCGAAAGGAACTTAAAGGTTCAGTGATATAAAATGCATCACCTTTTGAAAGTAAACTCATCCAAGAGGCCATATCAACACTACAACAATAGTTCCTTTCATTTAAAGTACCAAAAGGTTCTGTTAATAGTCGCCTTCGAAAGAGTACAGTCGTAGGCTCACCAATAATATTATGTCCAGATAAAAGCATATGGTTTCCAAAATCTATCCCACTTAGCAGAGTATCTTCGCTATACAATCTATTTACAGCGGGATGGTTTTCAATTATATCTCCATTTTCATCAATCCAAGTGCGATATGATGTAATAAGTGCGAGTTTTTGATTTAAGTCTTGTTGGAAATAGAACATCATTTTCTCGATTTTATTACTATGGAATAAGTCATCGTCCATTAAGAAATTTATGTATTCGCCACTAGACTGTTCTAAGAGCATGAGGTCATTATGGAATTGTCCTAAAGTAGTACTATTCCGGATATATGTTATATGGGAATGGTTTGGTAAGTATTTTTCATGCATTAATTTTTCAGTTTCATCATTCGTACTATCGTCTCCTACAATAACTTCAATGTTTGGATAAGTTTGTGCCAAAGCACTTTCTAGAGCGATTTTGAAATAATGTGGTCTATTATAGGTGGGAATAAGGATGGAAACAAGAGGTAGATTTTTTTCATTTGTCATACGTAACTTCCTTTCAGAAGCTTTTTTTTGTAAGAACAATATCTTGATAACTCGTATATTCATGTCGGCCGCACCATAAACCATAATGTGGTTTATTCATTACCTCTAAGCCATATTTATTCAATAAAGCGCAAATATCTGTTTCAGGATAAGCAACTGCGAAATTAGGAATATCTTTATTTACGACATAACAATTTTCAATTTGATGATAAAATCCTAACGTACTTAGTCCTGCATTTAAATAATAGGATGACTCAGGGTTTATTAAAAAGAACGTAATAAAACATCTCCCGTCTTTTTTTAATACACGTGCAATCTCAGATACGTAATGTTCTAATTCTATTGGGAGAAGGTGCGTAAATACAGAAGTTAAAAAGATGAAATCGAATGTCTCGTCTTCATGTGGAAACTTATAGTGAGAGGCATCTTCTTTTCCTTCTGGATTGTAAAATTGATTGTATATGTCAACGTGTTCAAAATGAAAATTATTACGGGTAGTTGTAATATTATTTTTACACCAAGTGATACCTTCTTTAAATAAATCAAATCCATAATACGCTCCATCATCAGTTAAGTAATTCATTAATGGAACAGCCATTCGGCCGACGCCGCAGCCTACATCTAATACTTTTTCGTTTGACTTTAAAGCCCCAATTTGAATGAAATGATTTAGGAATTCTTTACCGACCTTTTCAAAATCGCCACCTACATATTGGGCGAGTTCAGGAGGGGGGAGTAATTTTATTTCTTTTTCAAGTTCGCTCATAAATACACTCCTTCCTTGTAGTAAAAAGGAAAATCAATACAGTATCCATATTATCTCGATATTTACAGACGAATCGCACCTCAAAACGAAGAGTATGGGGAAATTAAAGTTTTATTTGATAGTGAAAGAGGATAAGATGTGACCGCTTATTACATATAAGGAGATTCCTAAAACGGTTCATGTATTCAAGTATTAGTGAGCGTTACTAATTAATAGGAATGGAACCTCCTTATAATCAAAATTTTTCTTATTCTTTTCGCCAATATACACCAAAGATATCAATTTTAGTAATAGGAGCTTTTAAGTTTCTTTGATTTCTAAAGTCCGTCACAGCTTCTGCACAAGCTGGTAGTCCATAGTCATCAATAATAATATACCCACCTGTTGAAACTTTATCGTATAAGTTCACGAGACCATCCATCGTAGATTCATACATATCCCCATCAAGTCTTGCAATTGCAATCTTTTCTATTGGTGCTGTTGGTAAAGTATCTTTAAACCAGCCTTTTAAAAATTTTACTTGATCATTTAATAAATCATATTTTCTAAAGTTTTCTTGTACTTGTTCTAAAGAAACACGTAAATAATCGAATGTGTGTAAATAATCACCGTAGTCTTTCGGATATTGTTCTAAATCCGGTGCTGGCAAACCTTCAAATGAATCTGCAACCCAAATATTGCGATCCGTAATGTTATTGGCTTGTAAAAAGCCATTCATAAAAATGCAAGAACCTCCGCGCCATACACCTGTTTCGATAAAATCCCCTTCTATATTTTCACGAACAATGGTTTCCATTGCATCATGTAACTGATTCATACGTTCTCGGCCAATCATACTATGTGCTGCTCTTGGCCAATCCAGTCCATCATGACGTTCACTTTTTGAAACATCTGGCTTTACAATTTTTAAGTTATGATTTTCGGCATATTGCTTAATGAATAAAGGGAGTGGTACGGTAACTGGCTCGAATTGAAGTTCTTTTGATATATGTAGAGATGCAGGTAAGTACTCCTCATATTCTAACCATATTTCAAACAAAATTGTTTTCTTTAATAACTCAAGATAAAGCTGAATAGCGGATTTATTTTCCATATTGGTGCCTCCCGCAAAATGTCATACAACAATATGATTATGTGAGTAGTGAATGTTTCATGATTGAATTCATAATTGAAAAGCAGTAAAACTGATATCAGTTTTACTGCTAAGTAAAAATTAAGCAATTTTTTCAATAATAATGGATGCACTTGTACCAAGAGCTAACGATAATCCAAGCCCTGTAACAATCGCTTCAACCATTGATGGAGTTACTGTAATTTGTGTAATTGCTTGGATAACGATAGGTGCTCCAAGTGAGATTAAACTTGTTCCAGTGCCAGGGATATCAACACCATTCACTTGAATTGCAAGACCACCTAATACACTTACTAATGCAGTATATGCGATAACAGTAATCTTATAGAATCCAGTTTCACTTATGAGGAAAGTATCAGCATCTAATTGAGAAATTGCTGTACCAAACTGAGATCCAACAGTATTAAATGGGACGGGGTCATTAACTCCAAGAGATATGCTAATTGCAGCGGAGTTAAATGCATACAATCCTGCTGGAAGTCCTAATCCAGATGGTCCAGTAGGTCCAGTTGCACCAGTGTCTCCAGTCGGTCCAGTTGCACCAGTTGCACCAGTGTCTCCAGTCGGTCCAGTCGGCCCAGTAGGTCCAGTCGGTCCAATAAGTCCAGTCAGTCCAGTCGGTCCAGTCGGCCCAGTAGGTCCAATAAGTCCAGTCAGTCCAGTCGGTCCAGTCGGCCCAGTCGGTCCAGTCGGCCCGGTTGGCCCAGTAGTAGGTATGGTCGGCCCAGTAGGTCCAGTCGGCCCAGTAGGTCCAGTAGGTCCGGTTGGAAGTGTAAACGGTGGTATTGGTGGTAAAGTTGGACCTACAAGATTAGGATCAAATGCACTAGCGGATAATGATTCATCGGGATTTAAGCCATCTGAATAATTATTATTTGACATAAATTCACCTCCATAAAGCTTTCATTATATAGTAGATGCAAACTCGTAAGAAAATGACACGGACATTTGAATTATTGAAAAGAAATCTAAAATAACTTGAACAATATAAAAAAGTGGAAAGTTTTGTATTTGTATAACATATGATTGAGTTGGAAGAAGGTGATTATATTGAACAAGCAAAGCATTACAATTAGTTTATGTATGATAGTTCGAGATGAGGAAAAGACAATAGCCCGATGTTTGGAAGCGGTAGAAGAAATCGTTGATGAAATCGTAATAGTTGATACAGGTTCCGTTGATCGAACGAAAGAAATTGTAGAGCGATATACTTCTAACATATATGATTTTCAGTGGATTGATGATTTTGCGGCTGCGAGAAATTTTTCTTTTTCAAAAGCGACGCAAGAATATATATTATGGCTAGATGCAGATGACGTATTATTAGAAGATGCTCAAGAAGCATTGAAACAATTAAAAGGAGAATTAGATTTTAATGTGGATGCTGTTTCGATGCCGTATCACCTTGTAATGGATTCTAATGGGAAGCCTTTATATTGCACAAGAAGATATCGACTTGTAAAACGTGAAAAACAGTTTCAATGGTTTGGTAAGGTACATGAGTATTTAGCTGTTTCCGGTGAAATCTATAATAGTAACGTTGCTATTACACATAAAAAGGAAAAAGAAGTGACGGATCGTAATTTGAAGATTTTTCAAAATACTGTAATGGCGGGAGAGGAATTGAGTCCAAGAGATTTGTTTTATTACGCGAATGAGTCTATGGATAACGAAAAATTCAACGATGCGGTTCTTCTCTATGAAACATTTCTAAATCAAGACGAAGGATGGCATGAAGAGAAAATTTACGCATGCGGTAAGTTAGGGGATTGTTATGCAAAGCTCGGAATGTGGGAGAAGGCAATTGAATCTTGTGTAAAGTCGTTTCGGTACGATATCCCTAGAGGAGAGAATTGTACAAGAATAGGATATATATATATGGAACAACAAAAATATAATGAGGCGATCTTTTGGTTTAAACTAGCAACGGAAGTACCACTAGCAGCGGATAGTCCATTTCACAGTCCAGCTAGCTACACATGGCTTCCATATTTGCAAATGTGTATTTGCTATAGCAAGTTAGGAGAGCAAGACAAAGCTTATTATTACAATGAATTAGCAGCTTCTTATGTTCCGAATAATGCTGCAATCGAATATAACCGTAAATATTTTCGGGGTGTTTTTGATAAACAATATAAGGTGTAATGCATGCTATTTTTAGGAAATAACTTGTCACTATTCTAATAATGATAGATTGGCTATATATTAGAGTATCGGCAGGGATGATATTGGTTGAAAAATGTATTTTGTTCATATGAGATGTATATTTCAAATTCAATTTATATAAGGAGCGTGTGAAATGAATCGGGAAAAAAGTTCTTTATATGAAGAAAAATCTGATTTTTATTATAATGCAGCGAATCCAAATTTATTGAAGCATATAAAAAAGGAATGGAAAGAAGTTCTTGATATTGGTTGCTCGAGCGGTGCATTAGGAGCGGCTATAAAAGAAAATGGTACACGTGTATCAGGAGTTGAGGCATTTTCAGAAGCAGCGGAAAAAGCAAAAGAAAAGCTAGATCATGTTGTTTTAGGCGATATAGAGACAATGGATATGCCGTATGAGGAGGGCCAATTTGATTGCGTCATATTTGGTGATGTATTAGAGCATTTATTCGATCCGTGGGCTGTAATAGAAAAAGTAAAACCATATATAAAACAAAACGGTGTAATTTTAGCTAGTATACCAAATGTTGCTCACATTTCAGTATTAGCTCCCTTACTCGCAGGAAATTGGACGTATACAGAATATGGCTTACTAGATAAAACACACGTTCGTTTCTTTACTTTTAATGAAATGCTAAGAATGTTTTTAAAAGCAGGATATTCTATTAGTAAAGTAGATCGTGTATATATTGACCATAAAATGTATGAGCCACTTATTGAAGAGTTATATGAAGTTTGTAAAAAATATCGTCTTGGAAGTGGCTTCATGGCTGAGACAGTTGTGTTTCAATATATTATTGAAGCAGAAAAATCACAAGTATGAGTACTGCCGAAAAAACAATATTATTTGTTACGTGTATAAATGATCGGAAATTGTATGCACAATGTGCGCGACATATATTGAAATTGGCAGTACCTCCTGGGTATGCTATACAATTTATGCCGATTCGAAATGCAAAAAGTATGACGAGCGGATACAATCAAGCCATTTCACATCCAGCGAAGTATAAAGTGTATTTACACCAAGATGTATTTATTATAAATGCAGCCTTTCTATACGGATTAATTCAATTATTTGAGGAACATGAACATCTTGGAATGATTGGGATGGTTGGATCGCAATATGTTCCTCCAACTGGTATATGGAACGAAGGGCGTGGGATTGTCGGGAAAGTCATTGGTTATATGAACGATTTGTTTTATATGGCAAGTTTAGAGCAACCATTTCATGAATCAAAGACGTTTATTCCTGTTGAATGTATTGACGGTTTGTTAATGGCGACACAATATGATATCCCGTGGCGAGAAGACATATTTGACGGATTTGACTTTTACGATGTATCTCAATCATTTGAATTTAAAAAAGCAGGATATACAGTCGGTGTACCTGTACAGCGCGATGCTTGGTGTATTCATTATCATTTCGATGTGAATATGACAAACTATGAAAAATATAGAAAAGTATTTGTAGAGAACTATATGTCAGATGTGAATAAGGAAGAATAGAGGGGCTACAAAATGAAAGATCATACAATATTAGTCGTTGTTTGTATAAATAATGAAGAGCTATTTGAACAATGCGAGAGACAAATACGAAACCTTTTTGTTCCCCCTGGTTATGTTGTGCAAATTTTTCCGATACGAGATGCAAAAAGTATGGCAAGTGCGTACAACCGAGTACTTTCATATCCGGCGAAGTATAAAGTATATATACATCAAGATACTTATCTTATTAATCGGGAGATGTTTTATACACTCATTGCCCTTTTTAAAGATAATGAAAAGCTTGGTTTAATTGGAGTAGCTGGTGCTCAATTTTTACCGAGTAATGGGATATGGTGGGAAGGGAAAAATTTAGTAGGGAAAGTGATTGAGTACAGGAGACAGAATTATCAATTATTAAATTTAGACCAGGGGTATTATGGAAATAAGTCATTTATGTCAGTTCAGGCAATTGATGGTTTACTAATGGCAACGCAGTTTGATATTCCGTGGCGCGAAGATTTGTTTCAAGGATTCCACTTTTATGATGTGTCACAGTCTTTAGAGTTTCAAAGGGCTGGTTATTTAGTAGGGATTCCTAATCAAGCAAATCTATGGTGTATTCATTACAACGGAGATGAATTTGATGCGGATATATACGAGAAGTACCGGAAAGTGTTTGTAGAACATTATAAAGATATATTATCTCCATCGTAAGGGAGAGATGCAGGGTGAAAGGAATTATTTTAGCAGGTGGTACTGGATCGAGACTATATCCAATAACGAAAGTAACGAATAAACATTTGCTTCCTGTTGGACGGTATCCGATGATTTATCATGCGGTATATAAGCTAAAACAATGCGAGATTACAGATATTATGATAATTACAGGTAAAGAGCATATGGGAGATGTTGTTAGCTTTTTAGGAAGTGGTCACGAATTTGGTGTGTCCTTTACGTATCGTGTGCAAGATAAGGCGGGCGGAATTGCACAAGCGTTAGGGCTTTGTGAAGATTTTATTGGGGACGATCGCATGGTAGTTATATTAGGAGATAATATTTTTTCAGATGATATTCGTCCGTATGTTGAAGTGTTTACAAAGCAAAAAGAAGGTGCAAAAGTACTGCTTCAATCTGTAGAAGATCCTGAACGATTTGGTGTAGCACATATTCAAAACAAAAAAATAATTGAAATTGAAGAAAAGCCGACGGAACCGAAAAGTTCCTATGCTGTTACGGGAATTTATTTATATGATTCGAAAGTTTTTACTTATATAAAAGAATTAAAACCTTCCGCAAGGGGAGAACTTGAAATTACAGATATAAATAATTGGTATTTAAAACGAGGGGTACTTACTTATAACGAAATGAGCGGCTGGTGGACGGATGCGGGAACTCATGCTTCTCTTCAAAGGGCGAATGCGTTAGCCCGAGATATAAACTTTGGGAAACAGTTTAACGGAGAATAGGTGAAAATATGAAAGTTGTAGAAACAAACTTTACCGATGCAAAATTGTTAGAACCGAGGCTATTTGGAGATGAGCGTGGCTTTTTTACAGAGAGTTATAATAAGAAGGTGCTAGAAACATTAGGGATTACGTATTCATTTGTACAAGATAACGTATCTTATTCAGCACAGGCAGGAACGATTCGAGGATTACACTTTCAAAAAAATCCGAAAGCACAAACGAAACTCATTCAAGTTATGCAAGGGGCAATTTATGATGTTATCGTGGACTTACGAAAAGAATCACCAACATTTAAACAGTGGAAAGGGTATATTTTAAGTGCGGATAACCACAGGCAATTATTGGTGCCAAAAGGATTTGCGCACGGGTTTTGTACGCTTGTTCCACATACTATTGTTATGTATAAAGTAGATGAGTATTATAGTGCACAGCATGACTCGGGATTACTTTGGGAGGATAAAGAATTAGCAATTCCATGGCCGGTAACAAATCCTATCTTATCTGATAAGGATCGAATATTACCATCACTTCAGGAATATGAAGATAGTTTTTAAGTAGGAGAGTTGTTTATGAATATATTAGTAACAGGTGGAGCTGGATTTATTGGAAGTAATTTTGTTCATTACATGCTGCAAAGCTATGAAACATATAAAATCATTAATTTCGATGCATTAACATATAGCGGGAATTTGAATAATGTAAAGTCTATTCAAGAGCATTCTAATTACTCTTTTGTAAAAGGAAAAATTCAAAATGGAGAGCTGCTGGAGCATGTTATTAAAGAGCGTGATGTGCAAGTAATTGTTAATTTTGCAGCTGAATCACATGTGGACCGTAGTATTGAAAATCCGATTCCCTTTTACGATACGAATGTAATCGGGACAGTCACTTTATTAGAATTAGTGAAAAAGTATCCGCATATTAAGTTCGTGCAAGTATCAACAGATGAAGTATACGGTTCTTTAGGGAAAACAGGAAAGTTTACCGAGGAAACCCCGTTAGCACCAAATAGTCCGTATTCTTCAAGTAAGGCGAGCGCCGACGTGATAGCCTTATCTTATTATAAAACATATCAATTACCAGTTATAGTAACGCGTTGTTCCAATAATTATGGACCGTACCAATATCCTGAAAAATTAATTCCATTAATGGTTACGAATGCACTGGAAGGAAAAAAACTACCGTTATATGGTGATGGCTTAAATATAAGAGACTGGTTACATGTAACAGATCATTGTCGTGCGATTGATATTGTTTTGCATAAGGGACGTGTAGGAGAGGTATATAACATAGGTGGAAATAACGAAAAAACAAATGTAGAAGTTGTGCAACAAATTATTACCCTCTTAGGAAAAACAAAAAAAGACATTGAATATGTTGCGGACCGTTTAGGGCACGATCGCCGTTATGCGATTGATGCAGAGAAAATGAAGAACGAATTTGATTGGGAACCGAAGTATACGTTCGAACAAGGATTACAAGAGACGGTGCATTGGTATGAAAAGAATAAGGAATGGTGGAAACCACTAAAAGAACAGTAACAGTAAGGGGCATGTAAATGAAAGAGCGGGTTATCATAACAGGAGCAAATGGTCAATTGGGAAAGCAACTGCAAGAAGAGTTAAATCCTGAAGAATATGACATATATCCATTTGATAAAAAGTTACTAGATGTAACAAATATATCCCGAGTTCAGCAAGTGGTACAAGAAATAAATCCACATATAATTATTCATTGTGCAGCGTATACGAAAGTTGATCATGCTGAGAAAGAACAGGATCTTGCTTATTTAATCAATGCAATAGGAGCTCGAAATATAGCGGTTGCTTCACAATTAGTAGGAGCAAAGTTAGTTTATATTAGTACTGATTATGTATTTCAAGGCGACAGACCGGATGGATACGATGAATTTTATAGTCCAGCGCCGATAAATATATACGGTGCTTCTAAGTATGCGGGGGAGCAGTTCGTCAAAGAGTTACATAATAAATATTTTATCGTTCGTACGTCGTGGCTATATGGTAAGTATGGAAATAATTTTGTGAAAACGATGATGCGATTAGGTAAGGAAAGAGAAGAACTATCTGTTGTAGCGGATCAAATCGGTTCTCCTACGTATGTGGCAGATTTAAATGTGATTATTAATAAGCTCATTCATACTTCTTTATACGGTACGTATCATGTATCAAATAGAGGCTCATGTTCTTGGTTTGAATTTGCTCAAAAAATATTTTTGTATGCAAATATGAAAGTAAATGTATTACCTGTTTCAACCAAAGAATTTGGATCGGCGGCTGCAAGGCCAAAATATTCTATCTTTCAACATAGTATGCTCAGGTTAAATGGTTTTGCAAAAATGTCTTCTTGGGAAGAAGGATTAGAGCGTTTTTTTATAGAAACAAAAAGTCATTAACAAATTTATGTTAATGACTTTTTTGTTTGCCTTTAAGCGGTTTTATGTTACTATAATTATAGTATCAGGTACTAATAACAAGTATAAGTATTTCTGGGAGGATATATCATGGAACTATTACAAGGGAAAACATTTGTTGTTATGGGCGTTGCGAACCAAAGAAGTATTGCATGGGGAATTGCTCGCTCTTTGCATAATGCAGGTGCAAAATTAATCTTCACATATGCAGGAGAACGTTTAGAAAGAAACGTTCGTGAATTAGCGGACACATTAGAAGGACAAGAATCGCTTGTATTACCTTGTGATGTAACGAATGATGAAGAACTGACAGCTTGCTTTGAAACGATTAAGCAAGAAGTTGGCACAATTCACGGTGTTGCACACTGTATTGCTTTTGCAAATCGTGACGATTTAAAAGGCGAATTTGTAGATACTTCTCGCGATGGATTTTTACTTGCACAAAATATTAGTGCATTCTCTTTAACAGCCGTAGCAAGAGAAGCGAAGAAAGTAATGACAGAGGGCGGGAATATTTTAACTTTAACATACCTTGGCGGAGAGCGCGTTGTGAAAAACTATAACGTTATGGGTGTTGCGAAAGCTTCATTAGAAGCGAGCGTGAAATATTTAGCGAACGATTTAGGCCAACATGGCATTCGCGTTAACGCTATTTCTGCAGGACCAATTCGTACGTTATCTGCGAAAGGTGTAGGTGACTTTAATTCAATCTTAAGAGAAATTGAGGAGCGCGCACCACTTCGTCGTACAACAACTCCAGAAGAAGTTGGCGATACAGCAGTGTTCTTATTCAGTGATTTAGCACGCGGCGTAACAGGAGAAAACATTCACGTTGATTCAGGGTATCATATCCTAGGATAAATATAATATTAATTTTTAAAGGACAATCTCTAAATGTTGAGATTGTCCTTTTTATTTGTTCTTAGAAAGAACGATTTTTAACGAAAGTTCTTACCACATTATGAATATAACTATAATAGTACACGATTTATTCAGCTACGTATGGAAGTGGGAGGGACGAGTGTGAAGAATAAAAATAAAAGTTCAACAGTTGGAAAACCGTTGTTATATATTGCGCAAGTAAATTTGGAGCTTGCTGCACCGAAGATAAAAAGGATTATCTTAACAAACTTTGAAAATGAGGATCGGAAAGAGGAAAGTAATAGAAACGAAAATGTTGTAAGTAGTGCGGTGGAAGAGGTAATAGAACAACAACAAGATCAGCAAGTAGAAGAAGAGGAAAAAGAAGAACACGCAGAACAAGAAGAGCAAGAGCAGGTGAGAACGGTCCCGTACAATAAATCATTCAAAGATATGAATAATGATGAAAAAATTCATTTTTTATTAAACCGCCCTCATTACATTCCGAAAGTAAGGTGCAGAATAAAAACGACTACCGTTTCTTATATTGGATCGATCATCTCGTATCGTAATGGAATTGTAGCTATTATGCCACCAAATAGTATGAGAGATATTAGGTTATCTATAGAAGACATCAAATCGATTGATATGGCCGGATTTTAAATATGTAAAGGTGGTAGAAAGCTTCTACCACCCCAATAGTTTTTTAGTTCACTTCATTTATTAGATAGAAACGTCGCGTAAGCACTGGATCGCACAGAAACAGCTTAAATCAACAGTGATGCAAGTAGGTGTCGCTATTAATTTAGCATTGGGTACAGCTAAAAACGTACAAATTGGATTATCTCCAGGCGGTACAGAAGTACCATCACCTAATACTACAGTTAGTACTCTTAGTACAGCGCAGCTATCATCATCTACACTTTCCACACGGAAAATTGGAGATTGGCAGCTAACTAGGCTTGCAGATGGTGCGAAAGCTTCAAAAGGCGTTCCAGCTTTTGTGTATAAAATAAAAGGACGTGTATTCGCTACTGCAGCACTATTGTGTGCTCCTAAAAACGGGATTTCACAACCAGATCCACACGTAGTAGTAGAACAATCTTGTAGTTCATTGATGAATTTTACAACGTCAACTACACAATGTGAAGAGCTATGGTGTTTATTTTCGTTACAACTCATTAATGTCACTCCTTATCTTCTTGTTTGTATTTACATTAATAAGATATTGGAGTGGGGGAGATTTGGTCACAATCTCAAGAGCTTTTTTTTTAAATAGGCGAAAGAAGATAAGGGAAGGTGGAATCATGCTGTTTACAAGCTGGCTTTTATTTTTTATTTTCGCGTTAGCTGCTTTTAGGCTCACTCGTTTAATTGTTTATGATAAAATTACAGCCTTTTTGCGAAGACCGTTTATTGATGAGTTAGAGATTACGGAGCCAGATGGAAGTGTATCAACTTTTACAAAAGTAAAAGGTAAAGGATTAAGAAAGTGGGTTGGCGAATTATTAAGCTGTTATTGGTGTACAGGTGTATGGGTTAGTGCTTTTTTATTAGTTTTATATAAGTGGATTCCTATCGTTGCAGAACCGTTACTTGCATTATTAGCTATTGCAGGTGCAGCAGCAATCATTGAAACGATTACAGGATATTTTATGGGAGAATAATATATTTTCATAATACGAGAAAAAGCGGAGTTTAAAAGAATGAGGGAACGGAAATAAAGAGTTGTTCATATAGTAAATAGACAGAATTGACAGTAGAGGAGATGTTTGCTGTGAGCAATAATCCAAGGCAAAATTCATATGACCTACAGCAGTGGTATCATATACAGCAACAACACCAATTGCAACAACAGGCATATCAAGAACAATTGCAACAACAGGGGTTTGTGAAGAAAAAGGGATGTAATTGCGGGAAAAAGAAGAACATAATAAAACAATATGAAGAATGAAACACTCATGTTACTGTGAGTGTTTTTTATTATACATATAAAAAGCGGTATTTCAAAGGAGAAATACCGCTTTTTACTAGCTAATTTGTGCAACTGTTAATGCTGCAGCACGGATGTCTACAGTTCCAAGCAGTTCAACTGGTACAATTTGAATTAAGTCACCAGGGTTTAAGTTAATAAGAATAACACCACTGGATACGTCTACTTCACCAGTACCAATAACATTAGAACGAACCGCTGTACCTGATCCAGGAATAATGTTAGCCGGTGTACCTAATGATAAGAAGAAACGACCAGCTTCTGGTGCTGTTGGTACATTATCAAGACTAATTGTTAATGTATAACTGATTTGATAAATACCAGCTACTTGAATTCGAATGCCATCTCCGACACTTACTGTATTGTTTATTACAGGAACAGTAATATTTGGGTTTGGACTGACGCTAGGTAAAAGCAATGGTGTGAATAATGAAGCGAACTGAGGTGCAGAAGCGTTGAAAGCAAAACCGAAGGCTGGTAGTGTACTAGCTGGTTGCGCCTCACAATCAATGTTATTAAATTCGCAATCAGAAGAGAACATGTTTTTCACTCCTTTATCTGTTTCTACTTTCAGTTAATGAAAAGGACAGGTTCTATGTTCTAGACAAGTTCCCAATTTTATAAAAAATACATAATAATACCTTTTAAGCATGGATTGGGTGGCAGAATCATCTGCCACCCAATCCATGCTTAAACTAATATTCAGTTTTATATAGAAACATCGCGTAAGCATTGAATAGCGCAGAAGCAACTTAAATCAACAGTAATACAAGAGGAGGTTGATACTAATCTTGCATTTGGTACAGCTAAAAATGTACAGATTGGATCGTCACTAGGTGGTACAGAAGAACCATCACCTAATACTACAGTTAATACCCGCAATACAGCACAGTCATCATCATCTATACTCTCTACACGGAAAATTGGAGATTGGCAGCTAGTAAGGCTTGCAGATGGTGCAAATGCTTCAAAAGGCGTTCCTGCTTTTGTGTATAAAATAAAAGGACGTGTATTCGCTACTGATGCAGTGTTATGTGCTCCTAAAAATGGGACTTCGCAACCAGATCCGCATGTTGTAGTTGCACATTCTTGTAGTTCATGTATAAAACGAACGACATTAGATACACAGTTGAAATCACAATCATGGTGATGATGATCTTCATTACAATTGCAGCTCATTATGTTCACTCCTTATCGTGAGTTCTGACATACACTATTACAATATGAACGGGATATGATTGATATTACGTTAATTCTCAGGATAGAAACAGGGAATTTATATAGAGGGGATGTACATAACGTGATATGCAAAAAGACACCCTTATTTAATGGGTGTCTTTTCAGGTAAATCTTTTCGCGCAGTATATAAAAAACGAGATATATCTAGTTTCTTTCCTCTGAAAAATTGCGGGGAGGAAATGTAAAGTTCTTCTTTGGCACGCGTAATTGCGACATAGAGTAATCGTCGTTCTTCTTCTAATGCTTCAGAAGTCTCCGTCACACGGTCATTGGCATCTTTTAAAGAAGAAGTATGTGGCAGTATACCATCGCTTGCTCCGAGTAAAAAGACGCATGGAAACTCAAGGCCTTTCGCGTTATGAATTGACATAAGTGATACGGCATCTTTTTGCGGCATTGTTTTTAATGCTTCCATTTCTTTTTGACCTTGAATTGCTTCATTAATAAATTGTAAATAAGCTGGAATATCGGTGAAACGAGTTGCAGACTCCATTAATTCTTCTAACATTTCTTCTTGTATGTCTTTATGCATCGTAAAGGAAGAACGATCGTTACTTTGTAAGTACTCTAAATATTTTCCTTTACCATGAATAATTTCTTTTAATGCTTTTTTCGGTTCTAATTCTTTTATAAATTTAATAAAATCAATGCGCTCATTTACCTTTTTTACTTGAAAAGGTTTCAAGCTCGGATTTAATAATAAGAAATGAAGAAGAGAAGGGAAACGGCCCTCACCATATTTCCATTGTTCACGTTCGATAAAGGAAATGCACTCATCTCGGCCGATATACATAGTTGGCAATATGTTAGAAAGAGATTCTAGACGAAACGGTTCAATCACGAGTCGTAAATGATCTAATACAGGTCTAATTAAAGAGTGCTCGTAAAATGATTGACTCGCACCGTGTTTAATAAACGGGATTTTATGAATTGTAAGCTGATCAAGTAACGAACGGCTTACAGAATGTGTGCGATACAGTAAACAAAAATCTTTATAGTTTCGTTCACCACTATCTACCTTTTCTTGAATGAGCTGTAAAATTTGATTTGCTTCATCAAGAGTTGTAGCTGGTCGTGCGTAAAATGGTTGTACACCCTCTTCACGAACAGAATATAGCTCTTTATCAAAACGCTCTTGATTTAGTTTGATAACTTCATTTCCAAGTCCAACGATAAATGGATTGGATCGATAATTCGTATTAAGCGCGATAATCGTTGTATTATCAAATTCCTTTGGGAAAGATAAAATAATTTGGTGACTTGCTCCTCGCCAGCCATAGATAGCTTGATCATCATCACCTGCGATAAATAAATTATTTCTTGGCGTGGCTAACAATTTTACAATTTCATATTGTGCATATGACGTATCTTGAAACTCATCTACTTCAATGTAATGAAAACGCTCTTGTAATTGAGTAAGCAAGGGAGCGTTATTTTCTAACAGATAATACATTTCTAATAAGATGTCGTCAAAATCGATATAATTGTATCGTTGTTTTACCTCTTCGAAACGTTCGTATACTTCTTTGAACTCTTGTTCAACCGGTGTTTTCGCTTTTACATCTTTCGGACGATTCAATTTGTTTTTCTCAAGTGAAATCATAGCGAGTATCGTTTCGGCATCATAAGCGTCTTTTAAGCGTAATTCTTTCAAAATTTTCTTTATCATAATTTGTTTATGTTTTTCATTTGCTAAAATTTGCTGATTATATCCTTGACTACGAAGCAATTTTAAAAAGACAGAGTGGAATGTACCAGCAACGACATAGCTACTTGCGGCATGATTCATACCAGGTAAATTCGCTACACGGCTTCGAATTTCTTCAGCTGCTTTTTGTGTAAATGTAAGCAATAAAATATTCCGTGGATGAACTTGTTTTACATTTACTAAATAACCAACGCGGGTTGTTAAAACAGATGTTTTTCCGCTTCCGGCACCAGCCAATGTAAGAACAGGACCTTCTGTCGTTCGCACAGCTTCTAATTGTTTTTCGTTTAGAAAAACATTTTGCTGTTCGAGAGCGCGGAAATACGCCGCATCTGCATCTTCTTCCATAATTAAATGGGTAGATGTTTTCGGAATATGATATGTCGCACGCGGAATATCAGCGTGTGTTAACGATTTTTGTGAAAATTTTTCTTGTGTCATATATTCACCTTCAAAACTATAGCATCAACATTTAACTTTAGCGGAAGAAAAAGAAAATAGCAATGTAAAAAACAGGAGGGGCTACCTCCTGCTACAAATTTATAATTCTTTTATCATTACGACGTGCGGGATATCGGCTTCCATAAATACATCAGAACTTGTAACATACCCAAGTTTTTTATAGAAATCTTCAGCGTGCGTTTGAGCATGAAGTTTCAATTTTGGTAGCGATTCTTCCTTCGCATATGCTTCAAGTGCATCCATAATGATTTTGCCAATGCCTTTTTTGCGATGGGAAGCTAGTACGCAAATGCGTTCCATCTTTCCAACTCCATCAACGATGCGGAAGCGACCAGCACCAACTGGAACATCATTATCATATATAACAACGTGTGTTGAAATTTCTTCAAACTCATCATACTCTTCTTCTGCAGAAACACGTTGCTCATTCACAAATACTTGCTTACGTACAGAGAATGCATCTCTTAGTTGTTCGTCCGTTTGTACGATTTGTGCGTGCAAATTAGTTGTTCTCCTTTCCAAGGTGGAATGTTTCATGTACAGTCCACGTTCCATTTTCTAATTGGTATAGAAGGTGGAAACGATCGATTGGTTGTTCATAATAGAAATCTTTCATACGTAATCGACCTAATACATCAGCATGCTCTGCATCTGATAAGTCTTGACCGATTGTTAAATGAGGTACGAAAGAGTATTCACGCTCTTGTGTAAAGAAACCATTATGCATTTCTTCATTTAAGAAAGTTAGTTCAGGTGTTTTTTCTACTTTAAAATAAAGGACATTATTAACAGGTGCGAATGAACCGACTTTTCCAACATGAAGGGTGAAAGGGTTCGTTTTACTTGCGATTGTATGTAACTCGTTTACAATCGATTCTAGTTGATCATCTTGCGTCTCAAAGGGTGTTTTCAATGTAATATGTGGCGGAACTAATGCGTAGTGCGGATCATAACGTTTACGCAATCCGTTCGCTTTATCTTGAATCATTTTTGATGGAAAAATTACAATGCCTAATTTCATGTTCCAATTCCTCCCTTTGTAAGTCTAGTTAGATTTTGAGAAAAATAAATCTCTTTATCTATTATATCAAATTATTCTGAATACTGCTCTCTATTATTTCATTGATAGAATATGAGAGAAAGCTTTCGGTAAATCAGCTTGCCAATACTTCCAAGTGTGATTCCCTTCAAACTCTTCATAATGCGTGATGAAATTTCTATCTGTAAGAAGTTTATTTAACTCGCGATTTGGTTCTACGAAATCAGATACTTGTCCGTCTGTGCGCTTTACAGCTGTTTCTTCTGTCCCAATGACGTGATAAAGTTCTAACGCCTGTGGGTCTTTGAAGTCTTTTGCTAAGTTCATAACTGTTTCATCAACAAATGGTGATTGCATAACGACTTTACCGAATGTATGCGGATACATAAGTGCAGTCATGAAAGAAACTGTACCGCCAAGAGAATCTCCAATTAAAACGCGTCCTTTACCCATTTGATACGTTGGATAATTTTCATCAATATATGGAGCAAGCTCGTGAGCAAGGAAACGAATATAAGCAGCATTCTTTACATCATTCGGGAAATATTTTTCTTTACGATCGTGTACATTTTTATATGGAATACCGACAATAATTGTGCGGTCGATTTCTTCAGTTTCACGAAGACGCTCAATTACACGGTGCGCTTTACCAAGCTGAAAATAATCTCTACCATCTTGTGCAATAACAACCGTATGCTTATGGAGAGGTGTGTAATTTACTGGTAAATAAACAAGAAGTGTAAGTTCCTCTTGAAGTGATGTACTAAAAAATGAAATTTCTTCAATTCTCCCTATTGTTTGATTCATGTATATCCCCCTAAATAAAAATTTACTGTGATTGTAAGAGCGACGCTTGTAGTGAAAAAGAAAGAAATATTCACTAATAGGTGCCTCAATTTCTATTTTACCATAATGGTACGAAGAATCTAAAAAATTAGTATTTAAGTTATGAAAGAAAACGGATATAATGAAGTGGGATTTTTTACAGGTGAGAGGGGAGACAGGGTTTGAAACAAGAAAAATCAATCGCACTACCATTAGCAATTTCTATTATAGCAATTTCATTCGCAGCAGTTTTTGTAAAGATGTCCTCAGCACCATCTTCTATTTTAAGTATGTACCGATTATGGATTATCGTACTTATTATGTTGCCAATCGTTTGGAAAAAGCGGGAAGAGTTCCATAAGATTCAAATAAAAGATTGGGGATTTTTAATTGGATCTGGATTCTTTTTAGCGCTTCATTTTCTTTTATGGTTTGAATCTTTAAAGCATACAACAGTTGCTAGTTCGACGATTATTTTAGCACTTCAACCGATCGTATCTTTAATTGGAGGTTTTTTCTTATTTAAAGAAAGAACAACCTATTCAGCCATTGCGACGATGGGTATCGCTATATTAGGTGTAATGTGTATTGGTTGGGGAGATTTAGGTTTAAGTAAACAAGCAATTTATGGAGATATATTATCCTTTTTAAGTGTAATAGCGGTTGTCGGTTATTTATTTATCGGACAAACGACAGTAAAGAAAGTATCACACTGGATTTATAGCTTTACAGTTTTTGCATTCGCAGGTATTTTTATGGGGATTTATAATATCGTGCTGCAAGTACCTTTTACAGGTTATACGAAGTGGGACTGGACTATTTTTCTTTTACTTGCGATTGTGCCGACAGTGTCACATGTCATTAATAACTGGCTATTAAACTACGTAAATGCAACAACAATTTCAATGAGTATTTTAGGAGAACCAGTTGGGGCATCTATACTAGCGTTCTTCTTACTTGGGGAAAAATTAAGTGCAATGCAAATTATCGGCAGCATGCTCGTATTGTTTGGTGTATCTGTTTTCTTACTACAGCAACAAAAACGAACAGCAAAAAATGTAGTGAACGAACCGGCTTATACACAGGAATTATAACGAGCCTATTCTAATATACGAAAAGAGAAGTTATTGGTAACTTCTCTTTTTTTGTTCCATGCAGAAAATAAAACAGATTAATAGGGGGAATTCCCGTCATATAGCATGAAAAAGATAATATATAGCGGAGTTACATCATACGCTTCTCATACAAATATAGAAGGGGAGACCAAATGAAAGATATTTTAATGAAATACATGATAAAGCATACAACATTAAGTGAAGAGCAGCAGCGTATAATCGTGGAAGAATTACAAATTGCAGAATATAAAAAAGGAACAGTACTCCTAAGACAAGGAGATGTTCCGTCTAAATGTTACTTTGTATTAAAAGGATGCGTGAGGCAACATTGTATAGATGAAACAGGGAAAGAGGTTACATCAAATTTTTATACAGAAGAACAAGCAATCGCGAATTTCAACCATCATAAACAAGATAAATCATCCCCACATACATTAACGTGTCTAGAAGACTGCCTAGTTGTAGTTGGCGACCTGTATTGTGAAAAGGACATGTATAAGAAATATTCACAGTTAGAAGAAATGACGCGTCAAATGATAGAATACAATTTTGGTGAGGTACAAGAAGAACTTACATTATTTATTGCATCGACACCAGAAGAGCGCTACAAATCATTATTACAAAAACGACCTCATTTAATCAATCGTGTTCCTCAATATCAATTGGCAAGTTATCTAGGTATTACGCCAGAATCATTAAGTAGAATTAAGAAACGACTCAAATAGTAGAGTTTCTTCCACCTCTAATCAATAGCCATATACTAAATCCTAGTTCACCTGCGATCATCGGTAATTGAAAGACAACGTTAAGAATGGAAATCATCGCATCATATTGTGAAAACATTGTATTCATGACGTGAATTACGATATAACCGATAGCAGCGATGAATAGTAATACACTAATAAATTTCGGTATTTGTTTAGATAGAAAAGTTACATATCCTAAAACGAAAAGATGTAAGCCGAAAATGATTAACCCTACAGACCAAATGTATTCAAAAGCTTCTAGAAATAACATTGTATATGTTTCTGAATTAGCAACTGTACTTTTTGAAAGAAGTAATACAAATGTTAAATTGAATATAGAAATCCCAAGTATAGCTGTATACATAAGACGAAGACAGGTAGCTAGTAATGAGAGGCTAGCATGGATAGGCTTTAGAAAGAAATAAAGAGCCCATGAGGCGATAATATCCGTAATAAAAATGATAATCCATCCGAAAATTTCTGCTTTGAAAAGTGAACTTGAAGTTTGAATATTATGGAGTGTTGTGCTCGCATTACTTGGTACAACGAGATTTCCGTGAACAAAACCGTAAGAAAAAAATGCAGTGAATGCCATGATAAGAAGAGAAGTGCCTGCAAATAAGGCAAACTTTCGTTCATTCATATGTCGTCCTCCTATTTCAATATTACTTTCATTTTAATAAGAGAAGGAGGATGATTCATTGACTTAAATCAAGAGAGGAGAGAGCGCAATGGAATTTCCATCAAAAAAAGATGCATGGTTATATCCAATCTTTTTCATTGTTTTAGGCGCCTGTTTTGCTCCAATATTTGCAGGGAGAGACTACTTTCTTTTATTTTTTACAATTCCATTAGCGATACTGTTTAGTTGGAGTTGGTTTTCAACAAAATATATTGTAGGGGAAGAAGAGATTACTATTAGATCAGGTCTCGTTAAAAAGCGCATATTTATACGAGATATAAAACAAATTTCAAATACGAAAAACCCAATAGCAGCTCATGCATTATCATTTGATCGAATTGAAATCGTTTATGATTTATATAAAACAGAAATTATTTCTCCAAAAGATAAGGAACAATTTATCCAACTCGTAAAAAGTAAAAATAAGCATATTGAAATAAAGTAAAAGAGCGGCTATGAAGCCACTCTTTTACTTTGGATTTGTCATATAAGGTTGTACATGAATGACGCATAGGTCACGAAATTTTCCCTCAGCAGTTGTAACAATTACGACTGCTCTTCCTGCACTTTTTCCAGTAATCGTTACCGTATCACCTTTTGGATACATTGTGATGACATCAGCATTCATATTTGTCCAAATAAGTTCTTTATTCGTTGCTTGCACTGGCAAAACGGAAGCTGATAACTCAGTGCTTTGTCCAGTTCTCACTTTCAACTTATTTTTTTCCATATGAACACCGATGACTGAAATAACAGAAGGAGCAATAGAAATTTTGGGTGGATTAGGTTGTATGTTTAAACAAGAAGTAGAAGTATTTGTGATAGGTGAAAATTTTCTTATATGTTGTCGCTGGAAAGCTGCTAACATGTTGGAGTCCCCTTTCTGTATAAGTGCTGATACTAATACTATAAATGAGTAGTGTTATGTTAAATTTAACGAAACATAAAGAATTTGTTAAATTTGAGAAGAAGATTGTCGAACTTTAATAAAAGGAAAGCTCTGCTGTTATGATAACAGCAGAGCTTTCTTTTTATAGATTATGACTATGTTGTTTTTCGAAATTCTCAAATTGCTCTTCAACGTCTTTTGAAGGTTTAGTTAGTAAACTAACAATTATGATTACTATTAAACTAATAGCGAAACCAGGAATCATTTCATATAAGAAATCTTTTAAGAATTTGAATTGAGTCCAAATAATTACTGTAGCGGCACCTGAAATCATACCAGCAAGCGCGCCCCATTTTGTCATGCGTTTCCAATATAAGCTTAATAAAATAGCAGGTCCGAATGAAGAACCAAATCCAGCCCAAGCGTATCCAACAAGAGCTAAAATCGTATCATTTTGTTTAAACGCTAATGCACACCCAACTAAGGCGATAACAAGTACAGCCATACGACCGACAAATACAAGCTCTTTATCAGAAGCAGAGCGTTTAAAGAATGTACGATATAAATCTTCTGTTATAGCACTAGAGGTAACAAGAAGCTGAGATGAGATTGTACTCATAATCGCTGCTAAAATAGCTGCTAATAAAAATCCAGTAATAAGTGGGTGGAATAAAATTTTTCCTAGTTCAAGGAAAATTGTTTCTGGGTTAGATAATGTCAACTCTTGTTGTGAATAGTAAGCAATACCAATAAGACCAGTAAACATAGCTCCGACAACAGAGAAAATCATCCAGCTCATACCAATTCTTCGTGCGCTTTTAATTTCTTTTACAGACGAAATTGCCATAAAGCGTACGATAATATGAGGTTGTCCAACATAACCAAGGCCCCATGCGAATAAAGAAATCATTCCTAAAGTAGAGGCACCTTTAAAAATATCTAAACGTGTTGGATCTACCGATCGAATTGTATCAAATGCAGGTCCAAGTCCGTGTGAATTCATAATTGTTACGATAGGAACAAGAATAAGAGCAACAACCATAATGATTCCCTGCACGAAGTCTGTCCAACTTACTGCTAAGAAACCACCAAATAATGTGTAAGCTACAACAACGCCTGCTACAATGAATAATCCAAAATGATAGTTCATACCAAATGAATTTTCAAATAATACAGCGCCTGAAACTAATCCTGAAGCTACATAAAAAGTAAAGAAAATCATAATAACAAGTCCGGATACTAAGCGTAGCATGTGAGATTTGTCGTGGAAACGGTGTTCCAAAAATTCTGGAATAGTAATAGAGTTGTTTGCAATTTCAGAGTAGGTACGTAAGCGAGGAGCGACATATAGCCAGTTTGCGTATGCGCCTAATGTTAGGCCGAATGCAATCCAACTACTACTTAATCCAACGCTAAACATTGCACCGGGTAAGCCCATTAAAAGCCAACCGCTCATATCTGATGCTCCAGCACTTAATGCTGTTACTGCGGGGCCTAGTGTACGCCCGCCAAGCATATAATCTGTTAAGTTGGACGTTCGTTTGTAGGCGAAATAGCCGATTACTAACATCCCGAGCATGTAAATAGAGATAGAAGTTAAAGTTAACATCTGCGTACTCATGTAGTTCCCCTTCCTTTTGTCTTGTCTTTTGATGCGTTATGCATATTTATAATCTATCATGATTATTCAGAAAAATCCATTCAGAAATACGAATTTTCTGAAATGTAAGCGTTTTTTGACAATGTTTCGCTTTTGTAATATATGATTTTCTGACAAAAAACCGTAATTTTAATAGAGTATTTATTATATTTACATAAAAACAGGTTGTTTTGTCAATATAATATTGAATGAAGAAAAAATATTTTTTTTTGGAAAAAGTATTGACTTATTAGAAAAGAGAGGAATATAATGAGTGCAACTTAAAAAAATGCAAGCGTTGATGAAGAAGAGTACACATGATGAACATGTCAGAGAGCTGATGGTTGGTGCGAATCAGTATGGAATTGATGTGGAATGGGCTTCGGAGCTTCCAAACCGAAACGAAAGAAGTAGGCTTTGGCGACATGATCTCATCGATATAAGAGACACGTATTATTTTTTGATACGGCAAAGTGCGTTACATTCGTAACGAATTAAGGTGGCACCACGGGAGTACCCGTCCTTTCTATAGGATGAGTACTCCCTTTTTGTGTATAAAAAATTAAATAAATGAAATCGTTTAAGTAAGAAGAGTACGTATATTGGAGACGTTACAGAGAGCCGGGAGCAGGTGGGAGCCCGGTACGGTGCCATATACGGAATGGGCTTACGAGAGGTATGCTGAACAATTGTTTTCAGTAGGCAACCCGGGTTCCGCCGTTACAAGGATAAGGTATATATTTTGTACCTGAATAAAGCGGGATGCTTTTGCGTCCAACATGAGGTGGTACCACGGTAAATTTATCGTCCTCTACATATTTCGATATGTAGGGGACTTTTTTTATTTTTCAGAGTGAGGTGAAAGGCATGATGACAAAAGAGGAATTTATGAAGCAAAAAGAACAAGGAAAAACATTTTTAGTAATCGCTGAAGAAGAAGGAGATAGCATTACGCCAATTTCTTTATATAGACGTATGAAGGGTAAGAAAAAGTTTTTACTAGAAAGTTCACAGCTTCATCAAGATAAAGGGCGCTATTCTTACTTAGGGTGTAATCCTTATGGAGAAGTGAAAAGCGTCGGTATAGAAGTAGAAAGAACGATGTATGGGCAAACAGAAAAATTGCAAGGTAACGTATTGCAAGTATTAGAAGAGGTAATCGCACCAGAACAAGTAGAGAGTCCATTTCCGTTTTGCGGAGGAGCGATTGGATATATCGGCTATGACGTAATTCGGCAGTATGAAAATATAGGAGTAGACTTACATGACCCATTAAATATTCCAGAAGTACACGTACTACTGTATCGTGAGTTTATCGTTTACGATCATTTACGCCAAAAGTTGTCGTTTGTATATGTATGCGGGCAAGAAGAGTCAGCTTCTTATGAAGAAGTATACGAAAGATTGCAAAGGTACAAAGAGGATGTGTTAAACGGTGAAGAAGAGAAGGTGAGTGAAGTAATATCATCGTTATCATTTACTTCTTCCATAACGGAAAAAGAGTTTTGCGAAAAGGTAGAAACAGCGAAAGAATACATTCGGGCCGGAGATATTTTCCAAGTTGTATTATCCCAGCGTTTGCAAAGTGAATGTATTGGAGATCCATTTGCATTATACCGGAAACTTCGAATTGCAAATCCATCACCATATATGTTCTATATCGATTTTCAAGGTTACGTCGTTCTCGGTTCTTCGCCAGAAAGTTTACTATCAGTAAGAGACGATAAGGTGATGACAAACCCAATTGCGGGTACGAGGCCGAGAGGGAAAACGAAGCAGGAAGATGAGGAAATCGAAAAAGAACTGTTAGGAAATGAGAAAGAGCGAGCAGAACATATGATGCTTGTGGACCTTGGACGAAACGATATTGGCAGAGTAAGTGAAATTGGCTCTGTGACGATAGACAAATATATGAAAGTAGAAAAATACTCTCACGTTATGCACATTGTATCTGAAATTTACGGAACATTGCGAAAACAAATGAGTGGATTTGATGCATTAGCGTATTGTTTACCAGCTGGTACAGTATCAGGTGCTCCGAAAATAAGGGCGATGGAAATTATTAATACGTTAGAGCATGAGAAAAGAAATGTATATGCCGGAGCTGTTGGATATATTTCATTCTCAGGAAATCTTGATATGGCGCTAGCAATTCGAACGATGGTTGTAAAAGACGAGAAAGCGTACGTTCAGGCAGGAGCGGGTATCGTCTACGATTCAGACCCGGTTGCTGAATATGAAGAAACGTTAAATAAAGCGAGAGCGCTTTTGGAGGTTATGAAATGATTGTACTGATTGATAACTATGATTCCTTCACATATAACTTGTATCAACTATTAGGCGAGTACGAAGAAAACATCGTCGTCGTAAGAAATGATCAAATAACAATTGAACAATTAGAGGAGATGAAGCCGAAAGGAATTGTGCTCTCACCAGGACCAGGGAAACCAGAAGATGCTGGAATTTGTATCGATGTTATTCGTCACTTTTATAAGAACGTTCCTATCTTAGGAATTTGCCTTGGCCATCAAGCAATCATATCCGCATTTGGAGGAGAAATTGTTAGAGCAGAGCGCATTAAACACGGAAAAACATCACGTGTGAAACATAACGGAACGTCAATATTTTCGTACGTTACGCAGCCGCTAACGGCAATGCGTTACCATTCACTTGTCGCAGCGCAAAATGGTTTGCCGCATTGTTTTGACATACTTGCGACAGCGATGGATGACGGAGAAATCATGGCAGTTCGTCACAACTATTATCCGCTCTTCGGATTACAGTTTCACCCAGAATCAATTGCAACAGAAGAAGGCGGAAAATTAATACGTGCCTTTTTAGCAGAAGTGAAAGAGGAGGAGAGAGTATGAACAGTTATCTTCGAAAATTAGTAGAGGGACAACATTTAACAGAAGAAGAAATGTATGAAGCAGGACTTCTTTTATTAAGTGACAACATATTGGAAAGTGAAGTTGCAGCTTTCTTAGTATTGCTGAAAGCGAAAGGCGAAACAGCAGAAGAAATATACGGTCTCGTTCGTGCTCTTCGCGAAAAGGCATTACCGTTTTCAAATCATATAAAAGGCGCGATGGACAATTGCGGAACGGGTGGTGACGGTGCGCAAACATTCAATATTAGTACAACATCGGCATTTGTACTTGCCGGAGCTGGTGTAAAGGTTGCGAAACATGGAAACCGCGCTGTTTCTAGTAAAACAGGAAGTGCTGATTTATTAGAAGAACTCGGTGTAAACATTAGTTGTACGCCAGGTGAAATTGACTACTTATTAGAAAATGTAGGGATTGCCTTCTTATTCGCACCAGCGATGCATCCAGCATTAAGACGCATTATGAAAATAAGAAAAGAATTAAACGTTCCGACGATCTTTAACTTAATTGGCCCTTTAACGAATCCTGTTAACTTAGAAACACAATTTGTCGGCATTTATAAACGAGATATGTTACTACCAGTTGCGCAAGTATTACAGAAACTAGGAAGAAAACAAGCGCTTGTCGTAAACGGAAGTGGCTTTTTAGATGAAGCATCATTACAAGGAGAAAACTGCGTCGCTATTTTAAAAGACAATGAAATAATCGAAATGAGTATTGAGCCTGAAAAATATGGTTTTTCAAGAGTGAAAAATGAAGAAATTAGAGGTGGGAATTCGAAAGAAAATGCAAAGATTACGCTCGGAGTATTAAGCGGAGAAAAGAGTGTCTATCGCGATACTGTTTTATTAAATGCAGGTCTAGCCCTTTTTGCAAATGGAAGAGCAGAAACGATTGAAGAAGGAATTACACTAGCGGCACATAGCATTGACTCTGGAAAAGCATTAGCCAAACTAAACTTATTAATTGCAGCAAGCCATGAAAAATTAGAAAGGGTGAATTAAAATGGGGACGATTTTAGACAAAATTGTAGCGCAAAAGAAAGTAGAAGTTGCGGAGTTATATGAAACATATTCACCAGTGAAAGAAAAAAGAAAAACACACTCACTTGTAAAAGCTTTAGAGCAGTTTACTGTAATCGCAGAGGTAAAGCGAGCGTCTCCATCAAAAGGCTATATTAATTTACACGTTGATGTGCCAAAACAAGTGAAAACATATGAAGAATGCGGTGCTGGAGCAGTTTCGGTTTTAACAGACGGTCAATTTTTTAAAGGATCGTTTCACGACTTACAAACGGCAAGAGCAGAAAGTAACATTCCGCTTTTATGTAAAGATTTTATAATCGATAAAATCCAAATTGATAGAGCGTATGAAGCAGGAGCCGATCTTATTTTATTAATCGTTGCAGCATTGTCAAAAGAGAAATTAAACGAGCTTTATAACTACGTACTAGAAAAAGGATTAGAAGCGATTGTTGAAGTTCATGATGAACAGGAATTAGAAATTGCAATCCGATTAAATCCGCACGTTATTGGAATTAACAACCGTAATTTAAAAACGTTTGAAGTGGATTTAAGCCAAACAGAAAAGCTTGGGAAACGATTAAATGAGGAGAAATTACTTTGGATTAGTGAGAGCGGGATTCATTCAAAGGAAGATATTATTCGCGTCAAACGAGCTGGAGCAAAAGGTGTATTAGTTGGAGAAGCACTTATGACATCATCTTCTATAAGTAACTTTTTCGAAGACTGTAAGGTGAACATATGAAAGTGAAAATTTGCGGCATCACTGATGTTGAAACAGCAAAACATGCTTGCGAATACGGAGCAGATGCAATTGGATTTGTTTTTGCAGAAAGTAAGCGGAAAATCACCCCAGGGCTAGCGAAAGAAATCATTCAGGAGCTTCCAGCAAACGTGTTAAAGGTCGGTGTTTTCGTAAATGAATCAGTAGAAGTGATCCAGAAAATTGCAGATGAGTGTGGGTTAACACATGTGCAACTACATGGGGATGAAGACAATCATCAAATTAGAAGATTGAATATTCCGTCTATAAAGGCGCTCGGAGTGACTTCGGAGGACGATATGAAAAACGCTCAAACATACGAAGTGGATTATATATTGTTTGATAGTCCGAAAGAAAAGTTTCATGGAGGAAATGGAAAGAAATTTTCATGGAAGTTACTTGCACATATGCCAAAAGAGTCGCGAGAGAAAACGATACTAGCTGGCGGATTAAACACCATTAATATAGAAGAAGCCATTCAAACCGTTCAGCCATATATGGTCGATGTGAGTAGCGGAGTAGAGACAGAAGGAAAGAAAGATCTAAAGAAAATAAAACAATTTATTAAAAAAGCGAAGGAGTGTTCCAAATGAACTACGCATATCCAGATGAAAAAGGTCACTACGGTATATACGGGGGGCGATACGTTCCAGAAACGTTAATGCAATCCGTATTAGAGTTAGAAGAAGCATATAAAGAAGCGATGCAAGATGAAGAGTTTCAAAAGGAATTAAATCATTATTTACAAACGTATGTTGGCAGAGAAACACCGCTTTATTTCGCTGAAAATATGACGAAGTATTGCGGCGGTGCAAAAATTTATTTGAAACGTGAAGATTTGAATCATACAGGCGCACATAAAATTAACAATACAATCGGTCAGGCACTTCTTGCCGTACGAATGGGTAAGAAAAAAGTTGTCGCTGAAACAGGAGCAGGACAACACGGAGTTGCAACAGCTACTGTATGTGCCCTACTCGGATTAGAATGCGTGATCTTCATGGGAGAAGAAGATGTGAGACGTCAAAAATTAAACGTGTTCCGAATGGAATTACTTGGAGCAAAGGTAGAAAGCGTAGCGGCAGGTAGCGGCACGTTAAAAGATGCGGTAAACGAGGCGCTTCGTTACTGGGTTTCACACGTGCATGATACGCACTACATTATGGGATCAGTTCTTGGACCGCATCCGTTCCCGCAAATTGTCCGTGATTTCCAAAGTGTAATTGGGAAAGAAACGAAAAAACAATATGAAGCATTAGAAGGGAAATTACCAGAAGCGGTCGTTGCTTGTATTGGTGGTGGTAGTAATGCAATGGGAATGTTTTATCCGTTCGTACACGATGAAGAAGTTGCCCTTTACGGCGTAGAAGCAGCTGGGAAAGGTGTTCATACAGAAAAGCACGCAGCAACTTTAACGAAAGGAAGCGTCGGTGTTTTACACGGATCGATGATGTACCTTCTGCAAAATGAAGAAGGACAAATTCAAGAAGCTCATTCTATTTCAGCAGGACTCGATTACCCGGGTGTGGGGCCAGAACATAGCTTGCTAAAAGACATCGGCCGTGTTTCTTACCACTCAATTACGGACGAAGAAGCGTTAGAAGCATTTCAATTATTAACGAAAAAAGAAGGGATTATCCCAGCATTAGAAAGTTCACATGCTGTTGCATACGCTTTAAAACTAGCGCCGCAAATGAAGCAAGACGAGGGGCTTGTCATTTGTTTATCCGGCCGCGGTGATAAAGATGTAGAGAGTATAAAACGTTATATGGAAGAGGTGTAAAAAATGGGAGTAGAAAAAATTAAAGCAGCGTTTAAAAATGGTAAGAAAGCATTTATTCCGTACGTAATGGGCGGAGATGGTGGACTTGAAAAGTTAAAAGAAAGAATCCGTTTTCTTGATGAAGCAGGAGCAAGCATCATTGAAATCGGTATCCCATTTTCAGATCCAGTCGCAGACGGGCCAACTATTCAAAGGGCAGGGAAACGAGCATTAGATAGCGGTGTAACATTAAAAGGTATTTTTCAAGCATTAATAGAGGTGAGGCAAGAAGTTCAAATTCCATTTGTACTCATGACATATTTAAATCCAGTACTTGCATTTGGGAAAGAACGATTCATCGAGAACTGCCTTGAAGCGGGTGTGGATGGCATAATCGTTCCAGACTTACCGTATGAAGAACAAGAAATTATTATACCACTTCTTCGTGAGGCGAATATAGCTTTAATTCCACTCGTTACCGTTACGAGCCCAATTGAGCGAATTGAAAAAATTACGAGTGAATCAGAGGGATTTGTCTACGCTGTTACAGTAGCAGGTGTAACGGGAGTACGTCAAAACTTTAAAGATGAGATTCATAGTTATTTAGAAAAAGTAAAATCACATACGCATTTACCGGTAGTGGCAGGGTTCGGTATTTCAACGAAGGAACATGTAGAAGAAATGATTACAATATGCGACGGTGTTGTCGTTGGAAGTAAAGTTATTGAGCTTTTAGAAAATGAAAAGCTAGAGGAAATACGTGAGTTAATACAGGCAGTAAAACAAAAAGAAGAGGCATAAGTCTCTTCTTTTTGTTTTGCGTAATAAATGTTAAAATATACAGAAAATACTTATAACTTAGAGGGTGAGAAGGCATGCTAAGACGTAAACTATTATATCTTCTTTTAACTGTACCATTATACGCTTGGCTCATTAGCATGACGAAAATAGAGTTGGTGGCTCTGTTTTTAGGATATGTATTCATCTTTTCCCAATTAAATCGAATACAAGAGCAATCTATTTTAGAAGTATGTATATTTTCGATTAGTATAGAATTATTTAGTATCGTTTCGATTGTGTTATTAAACGAGTTATTTCGGGGGATTTATTCATTTGAATTAATGAAATTTGGAAATATTGTATTGCAAGTAATATGTGCTTATATTGTGTTTGTTGTGCTAGAAAAAATAATCGGACAACAGACGGTTTTTCAGGATAAAAGAAAATGGGAGTGATTCAAAAAAGGAGCCAAACGGCTCTTTTTTTGAATCTGTTGTAAAAACAATTGAAAAATATGACAGCTGTTATATAATAGTTAAAAATTGTATTTTTAATGAAAAGAGATGATAGTATGGCCATATTGTTGGCACTTATCCCGATTATGATGATTTTCATTTGTTTGTTTTTGTTTAAACAAACGTCATTAAGAGCCTCATTAATCTCTTATGCCGTTTCTGTCGGAATCGTTTTACTCTCGCCAACGTTTCAATTAGGGATAAGTGAAACTGTACACGCTACGATTAAAGGTTGGTTGATTTGTTTTATTGTCGGATACGTTTTGTTTTTCGGTATTTTTTTATTTCACCTCATGAACAAAATGGGATACATCGATCAAGTAGCACGATTTCTAGAACAAGTCACACACGATCGCTTATTACAAATGCTTCTAATGTGTTTTGGTATTTGTCCACTTATTGAATCAGTGAGTGGGTTCGGAATTGGTTTTATGGTTGCAGCGCCAATCTTTCTTTCGTTAGGCTATAAACCGTTTCAAGCTGTACTACTTTCGTTTATCGGTCTACTTGCAAGTTCATGGGGCGCGATGGCGACAGGTACGATTATCGGTTCGCAGCTTATTAACATGCCGCTCACAACTCTTGGCACAAATACAGCATTATTAAGCATCCCGATTTTTGCATACTTTATCTTCCTTTCTTTATACGTTGTCGGTGGCTTTCAGGCAGTTATAGAAAAGTGGAAGGAAGGATTCGGTTTCTTTCTATTATTCTCTCTCGGAATCTATCTTTCTAACGCATACGTAAGTGTTGAACTAGCAGGGATATTAAGTTCTATCGTTACCATTACATTTGGTTTTCTTATCATAAAATTAAAAGGGAAAAATGAACAAAACCTTTTAACAGAACATGCGGCGGCTACGGAGAGGGAAGTATCCATTATAAAAATTATTAGCCCTTATATATTTTTAACAGTTTGTATTTTACTATCTCGCCTCGTTCCAGCATTACATGATTTGCTCAGGTCATATGCGGTTCTCGATTTAAAATCATACTCTTACAGACTAGAACTACTATATTCGCCAGGATTTTGGCTCGCCATGACTTGTTTGTTTACAATTATTTTCTTCCGCATTCCATCTAATATTATGAAACAATCACTCTCGCAAACGATAAAACAATGGATTCCTTTCGCTATTACAACGACAATGTTCATTGCAATTTCAGAACTAATGGGGGCATCTGGTATGCATTCATTACTCGCAGAAACAGCTGGTGAAACATTTGGTACGTTTTTCATTTTCGTTGCTCCGTTCATTGGCGGAATCGGCGGCTTTTTAACTGGTAGTAACGCAGGGTCAAATGCAATGTTTATAAAACTGCAAATGCAAACAGCGCAAAACGTAGCACTTCCGTGGCAATACGTCACAACACTTCAAAATACCGCATCATCAGTAGCGACAATCGCTTGCCCATCACGGATTACGCTTGGTGCTTATTTATGTAATATCCCGTATCGTGAAAATGAACTATTAAAGAAGACGACACTAATGATTTTTGGTGCGGTGTTGCTTGTAGTAGTGGAAGTTGTTTTTTGGTATATATTGAGAAATTAAAAATCCTCCTAACATAGGAGGATTTTCTTTATGACTGGATAATGTTTTAAATATGAAAAGCTTCTACTAAATGAATAGGAGATGAAAGAGATGCCCTTAAAAAACTACGGTGTATTAAAAGGTACAGTTATACAATCAAAGATTGGAAAAGGGAAAACACCTCATTATCAAGTTCATTTACAAGGCGAAGCAGAAGTAGATTATCGTATTGCAATTAACGTGAAGTCGCAAAGTTATCCGTCAGAAGTTTTATATTTTGCGAGCAACAATATTCGGTCAGAGGCGATTTATATTTTACCGACATTACCGTTCGGTTTTACGGAAGTGAAAAACAATGAGTCGAAAGTGGCTTTAGATTATGTAAGAGGTAATTTATTTGATTCGAATCAAATGATTCCTTTACCTGCTGAAAAAGCAGGAGTTGATAATGATTTAAATGAAAAAATAGAGCGTTATATAAAGCAAGCGATAGAAGAAAAAGCAATTATTTACGCGTTTGGTGAAAGATGGGGGCCAGAAGAAAATACACCCGATTCTTACTTTCATTTCGAACCAGGAAACGGCATACACGATATTCATATGAATCAAGGGAATGTAGAGAAATGGCAAGGTGATGATGGGATATGGCAAGACGGTGGTTTGCTCATTCATTTTGAGAAGAGGGAAGAGTGGATAGGTATCTTTCTTGCTTTTCAATCGCAATCATGGTGTACCGATGAAGAGGGGCATGCTCGTGTTCCGGTGGAGCATTGTGATCATAAGAAAAATAATTAATGAGAAGAGGGCGTTCAAAAAGAACGCCCTCCTCTTATTTTATAAAACCCAAAACTAACAAGTGTAGAAATACAAGAGAAAAGAAGCGCTACACTAGAAAATGCAATGAGATACATATTATATTTCATAACCTGTCCAATTAGCTGATTACTGTCGTACTGAAGCAGTCCCGCTACTATATTGAATAAAAATAATATGATAAACATGACGATGACGCCGTCTATTGATCCTTTAATGTCTGGTTTACTTAAAGCGATATGTGCGGAAATACAAATGGCGATAAATAAAAATAACCAAAAGGAAGGATTCAATAAATTGTTAAATGTAAATAAGCTTTTCAATAATACAAACGTCGATAGTAGCATGTTTTGGATCATGTCTAAGTTAATAGGAGTCGATGCAACAGTTGTTTCGAGAGTCGTATTAAATAAAGAATATGACTCTGGTACGAAATAGCGCATTAAAAGTATTAAGGCAGTAATACCAGAAATAATAGGGCCAATTCCAATGAAGAAATTCCCAATGCGTTGATATACACTTTTTTGATTGTATTGATGTTGTACGTAGCCTAAAGCACCTTGACTTGTATCTGTTGGGAAAAACTGTGTTGCTACAATTTTATGACGAAATAGTACACACATAATTGCATGTCCAAGTTCATGAATAGGGACACCAATCCACGCAGTTAAAAGGAAGCCTTTCCTACCAAAAGCTCTCGACCAATACATTCGTGTGAGAGATTCTAAATAACCTAATATAAATCCAATTACAATGATGACACCAATTAAAGAAAATAATTGGATCACGCTTGTAAGGAGTGTTTGAAAAATCGAGTTTACAAAATCCACTGTCTTCATCCAATCTTTTAAAAATGTTATTCGCTCTGTTTCATAATAACATTATTTTTCTATATTACTAGCACACATAGTTTCGTTTAAAAGAAGGATTTCATAATCTTTTTCTTGTAGTCATGTTTTATGTCCAAAGTCATATATTGAATTTGTAACACCCTATAAGGTATATGCTTAAGGAGGGATGAGAGAATGAAATGTCCGGCGTGTCATACAGAAAATGCAGTGGAAGCAAAGTTTTGTGGGAATTGTGGACATTCGTTAACGGAAGAAGTAGTGGCAAGTAGTGGCCAAGAAGAAGGGCCAGAATTAGCACGTGTAGCACAAGAAAAGGAAACTCGCCCAAATGAAACAGTAGAGCAAGCGAAACAATTTGCAAGTGGCTATTTTCAGTTCTTTAAAAATGCTTTTAAATCACCATCGGCCGTTATGAAAAGTGGAAATATTGAAGTGCGAAATGGAATTGCAAGCCTTGTACTTATTTGTTTTTTAGGAGCATGTATTTTTTATAGAATGATGAGCGCAGCGGCGACTGTTACGAGGACATTAGTGCCCGATATACCTACTCCTACTTTCTTCGGAGAATCTGTAAAGGTCTTTTTCTTTTTATTAATTTTAACTTTATTTGTCGGATTTCTTATTTTTGTAAGTGGTAAGATGATGCAATCATCTTTTTCATTTCTTGAAGCATTCGGTATATGGGGGACGATAGCGACTCCGGCTATTGCTATATTAGTGCTTTCTTTTCTTTTTAGTTTTTTATTAATCTTTTTCTTACCGATATTACTATCGGTGGCGGTAACTTATATGGGAATTAGTGTAATTGTATCTATAGTGAAATTAGATAACGGTGGATTAGATCTTGTTTACACTCTTCTTATCGCAAATGTTTTCATCGGAATCGCAACATGGATTGTATTTTGGTCTTACATTAACACGATAATTCAAACCTTTACTGGGGGATTCACAGGCTTCTAATGAAAAGGTGGTTGAATGGATGAATGTATGTACTAAGTGCGGAGTTCAGTATGAAGATGGAGTGCAATTTTGCCAAAACTGCGGGCTGAAGAGGGAAAGTCTTGTAGTAAAGAAGAAAATGAGCGGCGGTACAAAAGTTGGCATTACGCTCTTAACATTACTTGTTATAGTAATTGTTGGATTGTATTTGTATGGATCATCGTATTATAAGCAGACAGCACAAGTAGACCGAATGATTACTATTTTACAAGAGAGGGACGGGGAGAAATTAGCTGAGATCATCACGGCAGATGATCCAACCGTTATTGTAACGAGAGAGGGTTTAAAGCCTCTATTTTCATATATAAAAGAAAATCCATCTTACGTGAATGAATTGAAAGAATATTTGAGGCAAGGTGAAAAACAAGGGGATGGAATAGAAAGAGCAGATTTTTCTTTAACGAAAGATGGGAAACATTTCTTTTTATTTGATCGGTATAAATTGAAAGCGAAGACGTATTATACGACTCTGCTTACAAATGAAAAAGGTACATCTTTAAAATTGAACGGAAAAGAAATTGATAAGACAAATGACAAAAAGTTTGAGAAGCAATATGGACCGTTTCTTCCAGGGGCTCAAGTGTTTCAAGCGGAATATAAAAATGACTATGTAAAACTATCACGTGAGGAAAAGGTTGTACTTATGAAACAAAGTCAAAATAATGTAACGGTAGATTTAACGTTGCAAGGGCAATATATTACAGTTCAAACGAATGCGTCTGGTGCAACATTGTACGTGAATCAAAAGCCAGTTACTGCGTTGACTGGAGAAGAAATTACGTGGGGACCGATAGCGACTGATGGAAGTGCGGCGATTTATTTAGAACGAAATGGAGAAAACGGAAGGGAAACGACAAAGGTAGAAACGGTAACGGCACTGTCGGCTTATAATCTTCCATTTCAAAAGAAAAGTATAGAAAAAACAGTTGTTTACAATGTTACTCCGCCGCCTACTACTCATTATGTATATAATGGTTTCATCTTCCCTGATAGTGATATTCGAAAATTAACGAGTGCGGACTTAGCATATTTATCGAAAGAACAGTTGAAAATTGCTAGAAATGAAATATACGCAAGGCATGGACATATGTTTCAAACGAAAGATATGCAAGAGTATTTTTCAAAACAGTCTTGGTACAGAGAAAATCCGTATTTTACAGGAGTGTTAACTAATATTGAATCTTATAATGTTGAACTGATTAAATCAAGAGAATAGAGTGCATGAAAAAGGTACAGTGTATATTACTGTACCTTTTCTATGGTTGTTTAGCTGGGCCAGGATCCCTGGAGAAAAAGATGTGAAAGAGGAATGTGACTTTACTTGCTCCTCCTGATGTACTAGCTTGCACATCAGATAATGCACTAGATGTTAAAACACCTTCAGAACGAGGCGGTACGACTATTTTGAGGACATCATCTGATTCTGATGATGCAGTAACTGTTATTGTATCATCAGATAAGTTCAAAATTTTAACAGTACCGATTGGTAAGATGGACTTGCCAGCGTGTGATGCTGAAGCGAAGCGAGAGCCTTTCCAAATAGTTTGTGCGAAAGTCTCGTCGTTAGATAACCAAGCACGAGCGCTGTATAATGTTGCGTTAATGGAAAATTCTTGGTCAAGCGACACGGCGGGTTTCGGTTCTTGCGGTTCCTCTGGAGTTTGAGCGAGAAGGCCGGCGCACATGTATGTTTCACCTACTTTCGATAGTTACTGTTATAGCATATTAAACATCTTGTTTATAAGACACGACGGATACCTATTAAGGCATAGTTTTATGCACCAAACTTGTAGATTAAATTCTTTTTCTTTACAATTTAAGTAGGTGTTATTTCTGTAAAATATGGAAATCGTAAAGAGTATGTAAAAAGAAGGAGTGGTAAAGTGAACTATGTCATTATTGGTGGGGATGCAGCTGGTATGAGTGCAGCAATGCAAATTGTTAGAAATGATGCAACTGCAAATGTTGTAACGTTAGAAAAAGGTGAAATCTATTCATACGCTCAGTGCGGATTACCGTATGTGATTAGTGGTGTTATCGCCTCTACTGGAAAGTTAATTGCACGCGATGTAAAGACGTTTCGTGATAAATATGGAATTGATGCGAAAGTGCGTCATGAAGTAACGAAAGTAGATACGGAAAAGAAAATTGTGTATGCAGTACATACGAAGACGAAAGATGTATTTGAATTTTCATATGACCGTTTATTAATTGCAACTGGTGTACGCCCTGTTATGCCGGATTGGGAAGGTAAAGATTTACAAGGTGTTCACCTTTTAAAAACAATTCCGGACGCTGAGCGCATATTAAGTACACTTGAAACGAATAAAGTTGAAGATGTGACAATTATTGGCGGCGGTGCAATTGGTCTAGAGATGGCAGAAACATTTGTAGAACTTGGTAAGAAAGTAAGAATGATTGAGCGAAACGATCATATTGGCACAATTTATGATGCCGATATGGCGGAATATATACATAAAGAGGCAGACAAACATAATATTGAAATTTTAACAAATGAGAATGTAAAAGCGTTTAAAGGAAAAGCAAGAGTAGAACAACTGGAGACGGATAAAGGGACCTATAAAGCAGATCTTATTTTAGTATCTGTCGGTGTACAGCCAAATACTGATTTTCTTGAGGGGACAAATATACGTAAAAATCATAAAGGGGCAATTGAGGTAAATGCATATATGCAAACGAATGTGCAAGACGTATATGCAGCTGGTGATTGCGCCACACATTATCATGTTATAAAGGAAATTCATGATCATATCCCGCTCGGAACGACTGCCAATAAACAAGGGCGACTTGCCGGACTCAATATGGTTGATAAACGAAGAGCATTTAAAGGTACGTTAGGTACAGGCATTATTAAATTTATGGATTTGACGCTCGCAAGAACAGGCTTAAATGAAAAAGAAGCAAAAGGGCTACATATCCCGTATAAAACAGTCAAAGTAGACTCCACAAATATGGCGGGCTATTATCCAAATGCCAAACCACTTTACTTGAAATTACTATATCGTTCTGACACGAAACAATTGTTAGGCGGTCAAGTAATTGGAGAAGAGGGCGTAGATAAACGTATTGATGTTATCGCAATGGCACTCTTCAATAAAATGAGTATTCACGATTTAGAAGATGTCGACTTAAGTTACGCACCACCATATAACAGCGTTTGGGATCCAATTCAACAAGCGGCAAGGAGAGCGGAATAGCACTTTTTAAGTGCTATTTTTTTCGTTAAAGGGGAGTAATCAATTTTGTCGAATAAAGAGGTTTGGGAAATAGTTACATATAGGGAAGGGGATTTTTAAAAATGGTTGTGGCACTTCAAAAAGTTCAAGAATCAGAAAAAATGATTTTACGTAATTTATATTCACTATATCTACATGACCTCTCTAAATTCACTACTAATATAACGATTGGAGCGGATGGTTTTTTTGAATACGAAGATTTGCATATGTTTTGGGAAAATGATGGAATCACTCCGTATTTTATAAAAGTTGATCATAGTATTGTAGGATTTTTATTACTATTGGAACGTCCATTTTTGGAGAAAGAAAACGACTTTAGTATTAATGATATTTTCATATTGAATCAATATAAGGGAAAAGGAATCGGAAAGAAGGTTATTGAAAATTTGCTAGAAGCGAAACGAGGACAATATTTCGTTATTGAACTTATAAAAAATGTACCAGCTGTTTCTTTTTGGAAGAAAGTATATAGAGAGCTGAAAATTGAATTTGACGAGCAAACACAGCTAATTGATGATGAAGAATGCCTCGTTCAGACGTTTAAAATATAATGAAATAGGTGCCCCTGATATATTACTTTGAAATTTAACTTTATCCCGCTATTTGTGGACAGTAAGACCCCCACCTCAAAATCCAGCGAAAGCGAAGAAGTTAGGTGGGGGATCAACTGCCCGTAAAAGCCCGATTGGTGAGGGCTGATAATCAGTGGGGATGAAGAATCCCCCCACTGATTAAAGTTTCACTTTATTTTGAATATACCGTTCGTCCTTGAAAACATAGTACGTATCGCTTATATTGTCATATAGTATTTATTTTTTAATAAAGCAATGAACGAACCAGGGGGCACAGTATGGCAATTAACATGAATATAATCGAAGAATGGATTGCTGAGTCAAATGCAAGAAACGAAGAAGACTTAGGAAACGTTGTTGAAGAGATGAAAGAAGTATGTGTCGGACTTGATAACGCGACATTAATTTATACGAAAAACGTATTTTGTTTCGGTAAGAAAGTAGAAGTATTGTTCTTCTTCCAAGATCATGTTGTTATCGGACAAGAAAAAGAAGAGTATGTTGAAATTGAGAAACTAAAGTATGATGACATTACAAATAGCAATCTAAAAACAAATGACAAAAATACAACGTTAGAACTAAAGTTTGCTAATGGGAAATCTATCGATTTAGACAGTCTAAATGATAACTACGGTACGAAAAACTGGTTATTTGCAAGACAAATTAAGAGTATCTTTAAATTAATCTAGTGAAAAAGCAGGCCTTGAGAGGTCTGCTTTTTATTTATTTCCTATTATGCAAAGGCAACCTCTTTCTTCATAACATTTCACGCTTGTAAATCCTGTATTATAAAATAGGTTTATTAATTCTTCAGTCGTATTACATTTCTCCATATGATATTGAATTTTGAAAGTTTCAGCCACTAATAAAAAGGATCCGTTCGGTTGTAGGACGCGAAATACTTCTTTTATATCTTGTTCCACATCAGGCCAAAAGTAGTGTGTTTGAAAAGCGGTAATGAGATCGAAGAAGTTCGCATGATGTGGAATAGAAGAGACGCTTGCTTTTTGAACAGTTACTTTTTGTGTTTGTACATCTTTCATATTCGTATGTATAGAATCTTTCACAGCTTGATCGGAGTAATCAATTCCATATATTTTCCCAAACGGAGTTAGTTTCGAAAGCGTATGTATTGTTTTACCACCCCCACAACCAATATCTAAAATAACTGCATCTTCACGTATATGTATTTTTTGTAAAGCCCAATTTGTTAGTCTCGTATGTGCAGAGTTCATAATACAAAGCATTGAGGAACCGATTGTTCCACGAGGATTTTTCGCTTGTTTGATTAAACGTTGTAAAATGCCCAATTTAAACGCTCCTTTTTATGTAAGAATATATACTCATTTCGCTTTTAATAATGTAACTCCTCTAAAAAAAGCACGCCATCAACCGGCGTGCTTCTAATTATACAAATACCCTTTTAGCCAATTCCGCGCTCGATATGCCCCAACAGGAATTTGAATGAGAGACGTTTCATTTCCAGCATCTATCCCGTACAACTGATCACATGAATTTGTATCAAAACTCAGTAAAGGATGCCCACCCATTCCCATCGCAGTCGCTGCAAAAACGAGTTTATGAACGAGTATACCAGCTTCCATTTGATGAATGCGATATCCTCTATAACCTAATGTATGTGTATAGTAATCTTTATTTCCGATTACATGTAGACAAAGTGGTACTTGAAAAAGATTTACGTTATCCATCGTCATACTAGATTGAAGCGGATGACGAAGGTCTCCGTACCGAATTGGCTGTATGGAATGTGACCTGCTGTTATAAGCGTAAGCGCCGTTTTCTATGTCTTTTACGTTATAAAAACATCCGTATAGTGAGACTCGTGCGTTTTCATTTACATACTTGCCATCAAGGTCGTTGTAATAAGGGAAGGAGAGGCTCGCTTCTTGTAGTAAAGTAGCGAGCTCGGCTGCATCCCATTTCGTTAAAATGAAGTCAGAATCAGGTGAATATCGTTTTTTACAAAGATGTAAGAAATCATAGGATAAACGTTCCACTTTAGGTAGCTGTACAGCGTGTGCACTGTATTGCTGTCGATTTTCTTGAGTTAATGTTTGGAAGTGTTCTGTCGATTCAATCATAGAAGCTGCGTTAACTTTTGTTATCATCGGATATTCATCTACATGCTTTGAGCGAACGAAATGCTCATGTGTTAAAGGCGGGATTTGCTGCAACAAGTCATGAGAAGTAATAGTTTTATTTTCGTGATGATTATCGTGAAACCAATCTGTATTCGGTTCTGTACTTAAAGGAATAACAGCATACACACTTTCTTCACCTTCTGACAGTCCAAGTAAATGATTCATTGCCCGGTCTAGAAATTGAAAATATACACCATTGGTATAACCGAATTGTTTTGCGCATTCAAGTAATTGCCCGATTAGAACACCACTATCTAACCCTTGAAGCCGGTATGAAAAGTTATTGTATTTAAAGAAGTTTTTCCAAAACATAGTGGATACGAATACTGCTCCAAAACAAGAATGTATGTTACAACGATTGCCGAGTGCTTCTGTAAGATAAGAATCAAAATTTCCTTCACGAAGTAAGATAAGACGGTGATGCGCGGCGTCATAATGATAAATGCCGTCTGGATAATGATCAATTTTTAAATATATATATAATTCATTTGGATATAAAGCACCCCCAGAAGGGATGAATCTTCGAAATAGAGTCGTTGTTTTATTATTTTCTAGGTTAGTAGTAGGCTGACATAATTGTGTTAAACCAAATGAGTACCAAAGATAATGACCGATTTCCTCTAAGTTAGGTTTAGTAGAAGAATTCCGCAAAGTTAATGGGATTTCTAAAGAGAGAGGGATTACTGGTAAATTTCGATATAATTTATAAGGAAGTGGTGCGTCTTCCCAGTCAATCTCTTTATCGGACGACATAATTTCATTAATAGAAAAATGGAGATGATGTAAAAAAGTATCAGGTTGCATCAAATTTCCCCCTCGCTATGAATTATGGAAAAGGATGCGGATGTGGATTTAAACTTTCATTCGTTAAAGGCTCAGCACAATATCCAAGTGTCATCGGTACGGTATACACTCTATCTAATCCTGTAACCCGAGTGAGATGGTGACCGAACGTCATCGGTAACATGCCTGGAATTATTACTTTTACACAATGTAAGCCGTTCTTTTCTATAAGGGGAACGGTTTGATCTACAACGATTACTTCAAGTCCGGATTGATGTAACCTGTTTAAAAGTTGATGAAGATCAGATGTTAAATCCATATCAAATGATTGTAATGCCCTCATTTCTTGAAACGTTTGCACCGGAGAATCTTCACGTAAAAGGAAGTGAAGACGTTCTTCTGCTTCTTTCAATCCGTACAGCATACTATGATCTTCCATTTGCGAAACAAGATATGGATCTTGTAAACAGTTTTCATATTTCTCTCTTTTTTGTTCAAGCTCTTCATCTGTTATAAGTAACATGCCAGCAATTTCGTGAATCGCACTTTTTAGAGCTCGGATGGGGTCTAAATGAGCGCCTCCCGCACAAACAACGTTCATTCCAGTGTCACGCGTATTTTTTGCAATGACCCATAAGCTCGGGATACCATGCTCCATCGTCGCGTTAAAAGCGTATAATTCATACCCCGTAATCGTGTGTAACCGTTGAATCATTAATTGTAATTCTGTATCATTTGCTGAATTAAGATCAAGACGGGGAAGAGGTAATTCTGTATACCAAGTGAGTAAAAAGGCGTCACGCTCTACAATTTCTAAAATGCCGTGAAAAATTGCTTCTTCTAAACTACCACCAATTGCACATCCATTTGATGTTTCATATACGAAAGCATCTCGATGACCGAGGCTATAATAAGCGATTGATTCTGGAACTAAAAGGGGCCTGTTTTGTGATAAAGAATATCCCCATACCCAGTTTTGCTCATAATCAGGATCAAATGGTTTAAACGGAAAACTATCACGGTTGTAATGTTCATTTGTATGTACACCGAGTGTGAGGGGATTCAGTGCATGATCCTCTAAATCATGAAAATTACCATGCACATTTGTCTTTTTCCCGCGAGGTGACATACCGCAATATCGTTCTAAACCTTCTAAAATAGCAGTTGCCTCACTCAGTGCAAATGAATGAGTTCGGCCTGCAACACCTTCATTTCCGAACAGTAACGGCATGTTTATAATGACGTCAGCAAATGGCAATAAAGAATGCTGCATTTTTCCATTCAAAATACCAGTCCGGTAATCTAAATAGTCTCTCGTTAAAAATGTGTTTAGCTCATGAATAGAACGACAGCGATACGCTTCATTACTTGTTTTTAAGCTCGGTTGTAAAGAAATCTCTGCCGCATCCGCAGTATCATCAGGTAAATTACTACATACCGGACAGAGAGGATCTGGAAGGAACGAATGCCGCATACATTGCAGAGTTTGTAAGTTTAGTAAAATGAGTTCATTTTCTAAAGAAGAATGTCCGTGAGCTAATATTTTCTCCGTTTCAGCATGAATGAGCTGGCACATTTGTAACATACCATTTTGAGTAGCGCGTACATCACGCCTCGTCTCGTTATCCGCTTTTAACGCATATTTCCGCTGTAGTTCCCACATTTCTTTTTGATCAAATCCAGCGATAAAGCGTCGTCCATCGGCACAATGGGTACATCCCGTTGCAAGAGGGTCAATGTAAGGACCGATAACGCCTTCACCAAATGAAGTAAATGCACGAAGCCACGGAATATGGTTCGAACGAAATGTCAGCTCAGCATCATGATGAATAGTAGAAGGAGAGCCGTCATGTAATACGAGAGCGAGGTGAATATTTTCAGGCATTTCGTCTGTAATTGTATGTTGGCGAATGATGGAATATTGTTTGCATAATTGATCATGTACATAGTCTGCAAGTAGGCCATCTCCTGTAAGTAATATATTTTGAATCATAGACCGTCCTCCTTTGCAATTAATACCCCGTATACACCGTCTAAGTTGTCTCTTAAAAATGATTCAATAGCTAAATCAAAAACGAATGGATAAAAATTATTTTCTGCTAAATTTTGTAAGGCAACTTGTAAAGACTGTACGCCTGGAATCTCTTCCTCTTCTTGTATTGCTACTCTAACAGAATCCGTACTATATAAAACAACGGATGATTCCGGCAAAATATTAGCTTTATAAGGAATCTCTTCATTTTGAATATGAAGGAGTGCTTGTTGCAGAGCGTTTCTTAACGCCAATGTTATATTAATATTTGCCGCACCGTACCATCTATCATTTATGCCGATCCAAATGACAGGAAAACCGAGTAACTCCTCACTCATTCCCACTTTAGGTATCTCATGAATTGTAGAGAGAGCATCATAGTAAAACCTACAATGTTTATCATGAATTTCGGTTAAATCAAGCTCTGTAACTTCTTCTAGCATATGTGATTGGCGTTCACACAACTTATTATTTAAATGTTTTTGCAGTGCACGGTATACACCTTCTGTCATCGTTTCCCCAGCACCAATACCGATATCAGTATGTTCGGGGATAAGACGATGAATCATTTCAGCTACATACGTTTCAACTCCTGTTAAACCAGCTTCGCGGCGTGCTTCATTATGAGTTAAACCACCACAAGTTATAGTAGGAAGGGGAGAGGTAGGTCCGTCTGATAATGGATTTGCAACTTGAATATAGCATTGTGATAAAGGTAATTGGTGCAAATCTTGTTCATCCCACATGTGGAATATGCCAGCTTCTTTAGAAGTTAATGTATCAAAAAAACGAAAAAGTTCAGTTGAAGTATATTGTCCAGAACGATGGGCAAGGTTTTCTTGAAGATTTTGCACTGTATCAATTGTAAAGGTTTCATCGGTTGCGAGAAGATGCTTTATAAAAGGGTGCCACTTTCCTTCAAGTGTTTCAAAGTTTAATAAAAAGAATTGAGGATTATGCTGCCGGTGTAAATCGTCAGCGACATGTTTAAACAATTCAAAAACGATAACATTTGCTAACATTGCAGATGGGATTGGTGAGAAAGGCTCTGGCGGATTTTCATTTTGTAAAGTAGTTTCGTGTAGACGATGCCATGCGGATTCCCAGCATTCTTCACGATCTGCTATTACGACAGGACCAGCTAAACCGACTCTTGATAAGCAAACAGCTGGTATGAAATTTTTTCCCTCATCTCTACAAATAGCATGTATTGCTCTTAAACTTTCAATATCTCCATTTTGAGAAACGTATAAAATCCAGTCGAAAGGCTCGAATACTTCATGTAAAGGACGATCCGTTGTCGTATCTATTTCTTGAATAAATACATTGTCATCAAGTTCATGTGCACGTTCTACTAGCTCATGAATTCGAGCGTAATTTGTTTCCGCATAATCTGTGACAAGATAATGAAATTTAGGTAATCCGGATTCTAGTAAAGAAGAAACTAAGGAAGTAAGCATATCCCCAGAACCAATTATAAGGACATTTGCCGCACGGTACGTCTCGAATTTTAAAGCACCTGAATGAGAATCGGCTTCTAAAAATTCAATTTGAGAAGCGTACCTGTCGAGTAACGCACTGTTTAATTCATGAGGAGCATCTTGACTTACATCACGGACGAAACCATTTTCATATAAAATCTCTCCAATTTCAAATACACGATTTTGATAGGGGAGAGGGAGACCATCGGTTATTTCTGTCAAAGAATGATTACCGTTAAACATAGGCATTAATTTCTCAATCCAGTCATAAATTCCATCACCATCCATACGGAATGAACTGGAGTTATTTCGAAAGTAAACACCCCCGTTTGAATCGGGGAGGAAGAAAGTATCCTTATTTGCTTTAAGTTTTGCATGAACTGGAAGGTTATTCATGTTTATCCCCCTTACGCTTTAGGCATACATTATTAGCTTATGTCATGTAATTTGTCCCGTATGAACACAATAAGAAAAGGCTGTAGAATGATTCATTCTACAGCCTTTAATAGATTAATAATCTATCAACCTTCTAATAATAATGATTTTGGATCTTCAAGCATATCTTTAACAGCAACAAGGAAGCTAACTGCTTCTTTACCATCAACAATACGGTGATCGTAAGATAGTGCAAGGTACATCATCGGACGGTTTTCCATACGCTCGTTATCAATCGCAACTGGGCGTACTTGGATTTTATGCATTCCTAGAATACCTACTTGTGGGCTATTTAGGATTGGTGTAGACATTAGAGAACCGAATACACCACCGTTTGTAATTGTAAATGTACCACCTTGTAGCTCTTTTAATGAAAGTTTGTTATCACGTGCTTTTAGACCTAAATTACGAATCTCGCTTTCAATTTCAGCGAAGTTCAATTGGTTAGCATCACGTACAACTGGAACAACTAATCCATCTGGAGCTGCTACTGCAATACCGATATCATAGAATTTTTTAATGATAAGCTCATCGCCTTGAATTTCAGCATTTAATAATGGGAATTGTTTTAATGCTGCAACAACTGCTTTTGTGAAGAATGACATGAAGCCAAGACGCACATCATGTTTTTTCTCGAAAGCATCTTTGCGTTCTTTACGTAATTCCATGATCGCACTCATATCAACTTCGTTAAATGTTGTTAACATTGCAGAAGTTTGTTGAACTTCTACAAGACGTTTTGCAATTGTTTGACGGCGGCGGGACATTTTCACACGCTCAACTGGTTTTTCGAATTCAGTTTTTGCAACTGGAGCAGGAGCTGGACTTTTTGGAGCAGCTGGTGCTTCTGTTGGTGCTGCAGCATGAGCTTGTACATCATGTGGTCTCACACGTCCAAGTGGATCTGTGCTGCGTACATCGTTTAAGTCGATTCCTAATTCACGAGCCATTTTGCGAGCAGCTGGTGATGCGATAGGACGATTTGTATTTGGTAAACCTTGCAACGCTTTATTTTGTTCAGCACTTGGAGCTTCTGCTTTCGGTGCTTCAGTAGTTTCTTGTTTTGGTTGCTCAGCCAATGGTGCAGGTGTACTTACTGCAACTGGTGCTCCGTTTGCATCTAAAATTGCGATAGTTGCGCCAACTTCAACTGTATCCCCAGGTTCGCCTAGTAACTTCGATACAATACCTGAATCTTCTGCAATGATTTCTACATTGACTTTGTCAGTCTCAAGCTCAACAACGCTGCCACCTTTCTCAACTTTGTCGCCTACGTTGATAAGCCATTGTGAGATAGTTCCTTCGGTAATAGATTCTGCAAGCTCAGGTACTTTAATTTCGATCATTTTAAATGTCCTCCCCTTATTTGCCTAACGGTGTGTTTTGTCTTCTTTAATCTTCGGTAATCTCCATTTGTTAGCTCGACTTGGGCAGATACTCTGCCCAAGTCGAGCCGGAAAAACTCATTGTTATTTTCAGTTGCTGAAAACTTCAATTTCTTGTTTATCTTGACGGAAGTTGTACTTCACATCTAAAGCGTGTGCAACAATTAGTTCTTGCTCAGCTTTGTGAGCGAATGGATCGCCACCAGATGGGCTAGAACGATCCGGGCGTCCAATGTAACCTGTTTTCACTTTATCTCCAGCTAGTTCGAACAGAATTGGAGCCATGTAATGCCATGCGCCCATATTACGAGGTTCTTCTTGAACCCAAATAATTTCTTCTAAGTTTTTAAAGCGTTTAATAATAGATTGAACTTTTTCAGCAGGGAATGGATACAACTGTTCAATACGAACAACATGAACTTCATCTAAGTTGTACTCATGTTTTCCAGACTCAATTTCTGCAGCTAAGTCAATCGCCATTTTACCTGTACTTAAAACAAGACGTTTTACTTTATTTGGTTTTGTACCAAGGTTTTCTTGTTCTAAAGCAGGTTGGAAACGTCCTTCGCTTAACTGACTAGCAGTTGAAAGCGTAAGTGGATGACGTAATAAACTCTTTGGCGTCATAAGCACTAACGGTCGAACAGCTTCTGTTCCTAAGATAGATGCTTGACGACGTAAAATATGGAAGTATTGTGCCGCGCTCGTTAAGTTTGCAACTGTCCAGTTGTTCTCAGCAGCTAATTGTAAGAAACGCTCTGGACGTGCACTAGAGTGTTCTGGCCCTTGACCTTCATAACCGTGTGGTAATAGAAGAACTAAACCAGATTTTTGACCCCATTTTGCTCTTCCTGCTGAAACATATTGATCAAATAATGCCTGCGCAGTATTTGAGAAGTCACCATATTGAGCTTCCCACATAACAAGAGTTTCTGGAGCAAATACGTTATAACCATATTCATAACCAACAACAGCAGCCTCTGATAATGGACTGTTATGAACAGAGAATGATGCGTTAATGTTCGGTAAACGGTGTAATGGTGAATATGTTTCGTTTGTATCAGTATCGTGTAATACGATATGACGGTGCGCGAATGTACCACGCTGTGAATCTTGACCAGTTAAACGAATTGGCGTACCTTCTTGCAAAATAGAAGCGAATGCTAACGATTCAGCAAGTGCCCATTCAATTTTACCGTTCTCTTCAAGAGCATCTTTACGGCGCTCAAGAATTTTCTTCACTTTTGGATATACGTTAAAGCCTTCAGGCCAAGATAATAGTCCTTCATTAATTGCACGAAGTGAGTCAATTGAAATACCAGTGTCAATCGGTTGAATTCCTTTTGCAACAACCTCTGGAACTTTAACGTGAATTGTTGCAGCGCTCGTATCAGCTGGTGGCACTTGTGCGTATTCAGCCTTTAATTCCTCTTGTATAAACTGAGTAATTGTTTCAACCTCATCTGCATTCAGAACGCCAGCAGATTGTAATTGATCTGCATAAATTGCTCTTACAGTTGGGTGATTTTTAATTTTTTTGTACACTTGTGGTTGCGTAACTGCTGGATCATCCATTTCGTTATGACCATATCGGCGGTAACCGATTAAATCGATTAAGAAGTCTTTTTTGAACAACGTACGATATTGGATCGCAAGGTTAGCAGCAGCAAGACAAGCTTCCGGATCATCAGCGTTTACGTGAACAATCGGAATATCGAAACCTTTTGCAAGGTCGCTTGAATATTTAGTAGAACGAGAATCATAGCTATCAGTCGTAAAGCCGACTGCATTATTAGCGATAACATGAATCGTTCCGCCAGTTTGGTATGCATTTAATCTGCTTAAGTTGAGTGTTTCAGACACAACACCTTGACCAGGGAATGCAGCATCACCATGAACTAAAATTACGAATGATTTTGAAGTATCTTGTTCTGGAAGACCAGATTTTTTACGATTCTCTTGAGCTGCACGTGCGAAACCTTCAACAACAGGGTTAACGAACTCAAGATGACTCGGGTTATTTGCTAATGTAACGCGAGTGCTAACTTCTTCATTACCAACGACTTGCTCTCTACCTAAATGGTATTTCACGTCGCCAGTCCAGCCAGCATTTGCAACTGCGCCTTCTATTTTTGCATGTTTGAACTCAGCAAACATGTGAGCATATGGTTTTTCTAGTACGTGAGCGAGTACGCTTAGACGACCACGGTGAGCCATACCAATCATGACATCTTCAACGCCGCCTTTAGCACCTTCTGAAACAATCTCATCTAGTACAGGTACAAGCATATCAACGCCCTCGATAGAGAAACGTTTTTGACCAACGAATGTTTTATGCAAGAATTGCTCGAAACCTTCAACAGCTGTTAAACGTTTTAAAAGAGCAGTTCGTTTTTTATTTGATAATGGTTGACGCAATGAATTTGATTCCACCATTTGATGCAACCACGCGCGTTCTTCACTATCTTGTATATGTGAGAATTCATAAGCTAAAGATTTTGTATAAACGTCTTTTAATCTATGAATTACATCAAATGCAGTGTGAATACCCTCTGGTGCATCTTGCCATACTGTTTTAGCTGGAATCGCTTTCAAATCAGCATCGCTCAGTTCGTTCATTGCTTTTTCAAGAAGAGATTGTCCATTTGCAGCATCTTCCATCGGATTGATGTGAGCTAACGTATGCCCGAAAGAACGAATCTGTTCAACAAGTTGAACGACTTTAAGAATTTTTTCAATGTTCCCTGTGTTTTGAGGAGAAAAATGTGTTGCTGTGTTGTCCCCTGTTACGACATCATCTTGAAACGAAGGAGCTCCAAAAATTTCAAAAAGCTCTTGTAATTCCGGATCAACAGAACCTGCTCCAGTTACGTAAAGATCATACTGTTCAATAACATAACCAAGGTTCGGACCATGGAACTTGGCCCAAGGGTTTGTCGTTGTATTCTTCCTCGTCATTTGTTTAAACCTCCCAATGCATATAATCCTTTTCCTATACAAAAGGTGCATTTTGCTCTTTTTCAATAATTGATGAACTAATAATTAATGTAAATGTTATCTTTACTCTTATGTTATTACAATAATTTACATAATACCAAACACTATTACTTATCTGTTTTGTAAAAAAACATTCACAATAACTTATCACCCAAGTTAATCTTTCATGTTATAAAGTAATTTTACAGAAAAATGGGGTGGATATATTTGGTATACCTACATTAATGACTATAATTGTTGCATTTAAATATAAGTAAAATTGTTAGAATGTTTCGATAAAGATTAGTTTGAATTATGTATATTGAAATAATAAGCGCTTTCATTGATATTATACAACAATATAACGGAATATAGTATAAAAAATAAAAAATTATGAATTTAGCGTAAACTTTATTTCGATAGTGTTAAATATCGAAAGGAAAATGAAGGATTTCTACAAAAAAAGTGGCTAAACATAAAAAATGCTTCATAAACCGTTAGTTTCTATAAATATGGCGAAAAACAACGTAAAAACAATAGCGCATTTCATCTAATAAGGAGAAGAATGAAATAGTTTAAAAGGATAAAACAAATATGGAGATATTAAATTTTCACAAAAATGGGGAGGAGATATAGTAACGGATATATACATTGTTCCATGTTTCATTTCAAAATAGACATGATTCAATTGAAAAAGTTTCTTCTATATAAATAGAATGCAAAATAATCTAAGTGAATGTAAAGGGACCTTGACGTAAAGCTTCCTTTACATATATACTCGATATAAGGGAGGAGGGAGAAATTTCCTTGGAAAATAAAATGGTCGAATACCGAAAAAAATTTGGACTATCTCAAGAAAAATTGGCTGAGAAACTTGGGGTTTCCAGACAAACCATCATTTCAATTGAAAAAGGGAAATATGATCCATCACTTCCATTAGCATTTGAAATAGCGAAAACATTTCAAACAACGATAGAACATGTATTTATTTATGAAGCAAAAGAAGAGGGGGAGAAAGGATGAATTATTCACAAAAGTACTTTGTTATTATGGGAATTATCTTTTTAATTATGAGTGGATTTATGATACTAGCAGGTATAATGACCCATTCAGCACCGCCAATTCCAACTTATACCGTGCTTGCAATGATGATTATGTGTTTCTGCTTAAGCTACTTGCACCCGCAATTTAAAGAAAAAGATGAGCGAATGAAACTCATTCGTTATAAAGGGATGTTCTTCAGCTTTTTTGCGCTAACAGCATATTATCTTCTTTTCTCTATTGGTTTGAACTTCAAAGTAATTACACTATCTGCGGTTGAATTATTGAATATACTTATGGCACTCACGATGAGTACTGTTTTTATCTCATTTGTTGTTTTATCGAAAAGATATTAAGATGGAAGAGAGAAAGGAAGATTAACATATGCAAATGATGTATGCTTTTGGCATTGGGCTGGTATTATTTTTAGCCGTATTCTTATTTATTCGTAAAGACGTTCAAGGCGGGACGTTAACGAAAAGAGGATTTTATAAAATGATCGGCTGTCTAGTTGTTATGTTTATAGCGATTATCGTAATGATCGTTTTAATAAATCAGTCACTTTAGAATTTAAAAATGGAACCTTACTTTTGTAAGGTTTTTCTTTTTGGGGATAAAACTAAAAATTACCATAAAATCCATTTACTATCTATTCTGTATATTATATAATCCAATAAAATGATAGGTAAGGAGAATAGTGTATGAATAAAAAAGCTATCTTCTTTATAGCAGTATGTCTACTACTTATAGCTAGTATTACTTACATAATATGTAACAAACGAGAACAAGTGCCACCTATGTTAGTATGAGAGGGCCAGGAATACTACGTTACGAATGAACCTGTCAAAGCAGAAGAAGTCGGGCAAAAGCTTGGCGAAGTGACAAAGAAAATTGAAACAAGCAAACAACCTACTAAAAATAGCGAATCCAACATATTACAAGAAAAAACAGAAGTATTTGAAATGATTTTAGAAGAAGAGGATGAAAGGCGTCCCATACTCGTAAAAGAACCTAATAGTGAAGAATATAGAGTAGCAAGGCCGATGTTAAAACAAGTACTTTAATAAAAGGAGTCAATCAAGTAGAGGGCTTGTTGGAGAAAATATAAAACATTTAGTACTTATCATGAAAGGAGAAAAATGGTTTGATTGAACTTAAACTCTATAGTAATTATACATTTACAACATAAAATCTTTATATTAAAATATAATAAGTGAAGGAGGGAGAGTAATGAGTCAATATTGGTATGATAATTTCAAGGGTAATCCTGATTTGTACTCGGGATATTGTCGTAAGTTATGTCGTTCTTTAGGTCTTAGTGATTTTTACATAGTTAAAGTTTTGTATTTTGCTAATCTTATTCATGTCGCCACTTCGAAGTATGATGATGTTCTTTTTCACAGTGGAATTAGGTTTCCCTCAGAAACATTTACTTGGAAGCTTAGAGAAGCTAATTCTAAGGAGGAAAACTTTGATGTTGAAGCTTTCTTAGAATATGCAAGCGACCTAGTTGATGAATATGTACGAATTGATCCTGCTGATTTAAGACCGAGTTTATTAGTTTTACACAAACATGTCCAATCTTCTTCAAAATTCGAGTTATTTGTTATAAATGGGGATATCTTTTCTTTTATAGATGAAAATTCTCATCTACCAGGTTTATTTGTCATAACACATGAAGATGAATATCTTTTTGTATCTGAGATCGGTGCTGACCCTGCAGATGTTATAGATGAAGTTGTAGAATTGAAGAAGACATATAGGACTTTTGATTTACATATTATCGTTACTGAAACAAAATCAGATGCAAAACTATATGCAATGTATTTAGCTTTAAAATACTTGAGTACAGCTGATTTAAATATTACGTTAGATGTTCCGGAATACAGTAAAAGTTTGAAATGCCATTTTGAAAACCAAGTGATATGAGTAGTGTTATATTTTGTTTGGAAGGCCTTGCTGGGATGCGGGGTCTTATTTTGTGTTAATTAGAGGAACTAAAATAGTATATCTGAGTTTAATTATATAAGTTAAATATCACACCTTGAGGTTCATAAGATTATTGAAATTGTATATCATTTTAAGTAAAGTAGTTAGCTAACCGTAGATACGTTAGAAGTGAAGGTGTTTAATTTGGAGAATAAACGTGGATTGATAAAAAGCATAGAACAACTCCAATTAGAAATCCAAGAACAAGTGAATATAGTGGAAGAGTCTTATGTTATTAATGAGTTGAAAAACATGGTGGAAACGCTTGGTGAAGCAAAAAGTCAGTTGGAAGTAGAAAAGTATAAAGTAGTGTTCATTGGTGAGAAATACCAAGACAATGACTTGGTGATGTGTACTCCTTCTGGAACGCCAATTAATCCTGCTAATGTGAGACGAAGTCTAAACGCTTTGATTAAGAAAGCGGTTGTGCCAAAGATTCGGTTTCATGATTTACGTCACACACATGCAACTTTGCCATTGGCGAAAGGCGTAAATGTGAAGGTGATTTCTGAACGATTAGGATATAGTAAAATCAAAATCACATTGGATATTTACTCACATGTGTTGCCAATGATGCAAGAAGATGCGGTAAACAAAATAGAAGAGATTTTGTAGGGAACGTGACCACTGATGTTTTTGAGGATAAGTTTAAATAAATAAAAAACCGCATCAAACGTTAATTTAATACGGTTTTTGACTGTATGACCCCGGAGAGGCTCGAACTCACGACCTCCACCCTGTCAAGGTTTGGAAGTTAGGGTCTTATGTATATCAATTATGTTTATTACGTTTTTAACGAAAAACCACTTCACATGAATTATTTACTAATTTCATTATAAAAGGGTCATTTACTGTTGTAAAGTGGCTAAACCTTCAATGTCATTTGTTATATATATTTTTTTATATGTTTTAATTATTATGTGAGACTATTAAGCGATAACTACGTAATTAAACGTATTCGACTTTACTTCATATCTAAACACCAGCGAGACTTAAAACAAAAATCACATATGAAATTCAACTTGTAAAAGCATTTTAGTAATTTATGGTACTATAGTTTTACATAGTATTTTAAGGATAGTAAAAATAAATGCTTAAGTAAGAAGACTTAAGGGGGAAACATAATGGTACTAAGACAACCTATTGCGGTTAATAGGATAGAAAAACCAGTAATTATATTTAAAAACGGATCAGAATTAAAAGAGTTCCCTTCGATTCAAACAGCCTCAAAATGGTTGAAAGAGTATTCAGGTTATAAATACATACCATATAAACAAGTAGAAAGTGGAATATTCTTTGGTGAAACTTGGTCATATAATGGAGATACTTATGTTTTTACTACTGATGAAAATGTTAGATTAGCTAAATTAGAAGAGTTGGATATTGAAACAGAAAACAAAAATAAAAATAAAAATAAAATTGAACCTACAGGTTTTTGGACATTTATTTGTAATCCAAGGAGATGGGCTATTGATGACTTCTTAATGTCAGGTGAAACCTTCGATACATTCTCTGTTAGGGATAGTGATAGAGATTCTTTTGCAATAGGTGATTTAGGTATAGTTAGAGTGGGGAAAGATAATAGGACTATAAAACAGCTTAACGGTAAACAAAAACTTGATTCTGGTATTTATGCAATTGTTGAAGTGATAGGTAAACCAAAGCTAATGGCTGCTGATAAAAAAGGGTATTGGTATGAAGAAAGTGATAGGCAGAAAACTAGATATAGAGTCCCAATAAAATATATACATAACCTTCATGAGGAACCCATTCTTTTAGATAAACTGAACGAATTAAATGTTACATATGATAAATATTTAATTGGTGGATTTGAAGGGTCAACCATTCCATTAAATAAAGCAACATATGATGATATAATAAACATTCTTGACAATATGTATACAACGCAAGAGATAACAAATTCAACAATATTAAAAGAAGGGGCTACCAAGCAAATTTCTGTAAATGTATATGAACGTAATCCTGTAGCTAGAAGGAAATGTATAGAACACTATGGGTGTAGCTGTGTAATTTGTGGTTTTATTTTTGAAAAGACATATGGTGAGTTAGGGAAGGACTTTATACATGTTCACCACCTTAAAGAATTACATACTATCGGTGAAGAATATGAAGTTGATCCTATTGTTGATTTAAGACCGGTATGCCCAAATTGCCATGCAATGTTACACAAAAGAAAGCCTGCTTACTCAATTGAAGAATTAAAAGGCTTTTTGACAATAAATTAACTAGTCTTAATCAGGAAATTTTTTATCTTTTAGGAAGTGATTTTTTGATGGTTAAAAAGGTTATAGGGAAATTTGTCGGCATTATTTTTATAGCTATGGGATACTTTCTTGTAAAAGAGTTATCATTTTCAGTTGATAATATCTTCAATATTATTTTACAAGGATGGTTAGGGTACTTTATAGCCTACATTGGTGTGGGTTTGTTGTTCTTTGGAATACTTGAAAAAAGTAAAGTACTTTCATTTATTTATAAAAAGGTTTTAGTTTTACCTGCCATTGGTTTTATTTATTTTCAATATATAATTACACCTATAATAACAGTAATTATCTTTTTAGGTATCTATTTTTTACCCTCCATGTGGATTCTGAAGCTAGGAGAAACACATGCTATTATTGAACAATATAGTCAAGGGATTATATACATTTTAAGTTTGTTATCAGTTCTCTTCTTTGCGTATCAGAGTAATTTAGTGATGAGATTTATTATTGATACTTTCAAAACTAAACTGTTTAGGAATTATCTTAATAGATATACAAACACAGCTTTCACAAGAATATTCACATACATCATGATGATAATTATTTATATTTCATATAACTTCCTTACTTTTTCAAAAATCAACCTGAATTTTATTCCCTCCGAAATGTTAAATGTTATCAAGGAAGTATTCGTTACTTTTGTAGCAATTGATACCTTATTGCAAATAATATTAACTAAGCAACAAGCAAAGACAGGAGAATCCGAACACAAAGAAAAAAAGGATAGCCCTATATCAGGAAGCATTAAATAAGAAGTATGGCGGTGCTGTCACAGTAAAAGAGAAGTTCATTAACCCTCGTGCTTCCCTTATTCATCATTGTAGTGAATGTCATAAAGAATGGTATGTACGTCCTATGTGGTTACTTACAAAAGAGAATCAAAAGCATGTTTGTGGATTAGACCCTGTTCGAATGAGTGAAGGTACAAGGAAGAAAAATAGAACATTAACAGAAATGGACAAGATTAAAATGTATGACATGGCTGAAAAAGGCATGAGTCAACCAAAGATCGCCACAACATTAGGGATTTCAAAATCAACTGTATCAAAATATCTAAAACAAATGGAGGAAAGCCGAGTTCTAATCTAATGAACTTGCTTTCCGTTTTTCTTTATCTGTTTTACTTCTTTAATTTCAGCCAATCCCTTGTGAATATCCGCAAACCCTTGTTCGAATGTAGCTTGTATCCCTTTATTTACACTCTTTAAATCGTCCAATTTACTTTCTACTGATTTTGAGGTTTCCCCATTTAAATTATCCATTTTACTGTCTGACCTATCTAAACTATCCTCTATACTAGCTAACTTAGTATCCATTTCTTTTAGCTTTTCTAGTATCTGTTTAGCTAGTTCCTTCTCATTTTCTGTCATTGCAGTTAGCCTCCTAAAATTTTTTTAGAACCCGTCGCAAAATTATTTTTTTAGAATGGGTTATTTGATTATAGCAAAAAATTTAAAGACATTCATTTTCTATAAAGCTGTACAGCGAATCGAGTAATATAATTACTTTTCTAGTTAAAAGTTACTTCTTAGCAACATTTGAAATATACCCAGTGGAAAATCAAAAAACAATGTAATAAAAGGATTTTTTCTTGTATTATCGAAATCTATATTTTAGAAAGGTGGTGAAAAAATGACATTAGAATCCCCTCAGCAAATGTTAATGAACACGTACAATTCAGCAATTACTTATTCTTTAGAATTACTTGAAGATGAGGATACACCTGAGGAACTACTTGTTTTAGTCAAAGAGTTTCTGCAACAAGCAGAACAAGTAAACAAAGTTGTGAATAATAGGGAAGCGGCTAGTTCCTTATTAAAAGAACTAAAAGTAATTGGATAACATAAACCTTCTAAGGTCTTTTTCTAATCGTGAAAGAGACCTTTTAAAAAACAAATACTATTTTTACCATCCGTTATTTTTAGAGAGACGAATAATCAGTCCCCGAAAAGTTCTTGAAAAAACTGGTGAATTTTTTTACAAGGTTCAACATGAACCGCTAAAGAAAAAAACATAACCACCCCTCTTACATATAACGCTGTACAGCAAAGAATTAGTACGTTAAACACTACCTTAATTGCCTCAGAATGCGAATCTCGGTGACTCATGTTACAAAAAGGTCTTGAAAAATCAGGTGTACAAGGTAAGTACCAGATACACTATAAGGAAAGGGTGCCTTCCCGTGGTATACCCCACTAGTATATCTATATAAAAAAATATAATGAGTGTCGCCAATCATCGTCGCGTCTCCCACCGCCTCGCCATAGTTCCTTCTTTTCATTCTTTCTTTTCTACTTCATTCGATTTCATTTTTGTCATTCTTGTTCTGATCTGTTCATTCCGTCCGTATCCTCGCGACTGTCATTGCGATTGTAGTTGCGGTTACTATTGCCAGTCCAGTGCCATGCACCCAGCATCGCACCTTACTACTATCACTATCCTACTGGTGTATGTAGCGGTGTAATGGTGATGAATAGTAGTATATATACCAGCCTATTACATGAGTCTTAGTAAAGGTTGGTTTTCAATCTTTACTTTTGATAGGTGACTTTTGATTGAGGGCTACCCCTTGTTATTGCGTTACAAAACAGCCTCTCTCATAAATGTTCACTAGTGATAATTTCCATAAAAAAACTGTGTATCACCAAAATTGAGTTTATAATAGTTTAAGAACATAAAAAATTGAAGAAGTGGGGGATTTGTAATGGCATACGATAAGTACAAAATGGCAAAGGACAAACTTGATAAAGCATTAAAAGGAAATTCAGCAGGTATCCTAATGTCATTTACGGTAAATACATTAGAAGATGAAAGAGTTCGTCCTAAATGTGCGGAATTTGAAGGCTATACCTCGAATGTTTCAAATGCTGTAATAGGTGTGAATCACCCACCTTTCGATGAAGATTGTCGTTGCTTTGCTACTTATCAAATTGAAGGCATACGAAAGAAATAAAATCACTAATAGAAGGACGTACCATTTTTATGGTATGTTTTTTTACTTCTTTAAGGTGTCATAACTCAATAGTATTGACACCGAAAATTCATTGCTGTATTATCAAGGTATCGAAAGGTGTCATAACTTAGTGTCATAAATGAACCATAGAAAAGGGAATAATACATAATGAAATACGGATACGCACGAGTAAGTACGGTGTCGCAAGAATTAGAGGTACAATTAACAGCATTAGAAAATGAGGGCTGTGACAAGATTTATTCTGAGAAGTTTACAGGAACTAAATCAGACAGACCCCAATTAAAAGAAGTTCTTTCAATCCTAAAAGAAGGTGATACATTAGTTGTCACTAAACTAGATAGACTAGCAAGAAACACTGTTGAGGGAATCGAGATCGTAAAAGGATTATTTTCTAAAGGTGTAAGAGTGCATGTTTTAAATGTGGGACTATTAGAAGATACGACAATGGGTAGGTTCTTCTTAACTACATTACTAGCAGTGGCAGAAATGGAAAGAAACTTAATTGTAGAACGTACCCAAGAAGGAAAAGCCATTGCTAAACAGCGTGACGACTTTAGAGAAGGTAGACCAAACAAATATAGTAAAAAACAGATAGGACACGCTTTGAAGCTGTTAGAAACTCATTCTTATAAAGAAGTGGAAAACATGACAGGCATTAGTAAAAGTACGCTAATAAGGGCAAAGAAAAAGGCTACACTGTAATAAGTGTCAGCCTCTTATTGTTGTACATAACTTTAATTGACTAAAGCGTAAAGTCCTATCCTTTCTAGCTTTTGTGCAAAAAAACATTTTAAGATTGCACAATTAAAGACAACAAGGAAGCATTATGTACTCAATTTTTATAGCGTTTTTTTATCTTTTAAAATATTAGCTATTTTAGTGACTTGAGGTTGGTGTTCGTCATCTAGCCTACTAGCGAATTTAGCAAAATTCGATACATCTGATAAAACATATGTAAGTTTATCAGATGTCTTTTCTAATGATCTTAATATTTTTCCTATACTTCCCTTACTTTTTGCATCTAAGTAAGCATGTCCCGCCTTTAAATAAAAAGTAAATGCGTTAGAGTAAACCCCATCATTAAAAGAAGTGTCACCCTTAAGAGACATAATGTCTCCTTCTAATTCTTTTAATTGTTCTTTATGATCTTCTAGATTAGACTCTAGATTAACACTTTTTCTTTCCAATTTAGATTCGAGAGATTTGCACCTTGCTTCCAATGAACCGAGTTTTGCAGCAACTAACGATTCTAAATTATTATTCAACTCTTGCGTTAAATTTGGTAAAGAATTTTCTTTTACATTTTTTAAAACTTGCATTTCAATTTTCTCAATTTCATCTTCTCTAAATTTTCTCATTGTAAAGTAATTTGCCGTTAAGAAAATAACAAGAATAGTTAATATACCTCCTATCGCAAATTGAAGCATATCCTTAAAATTCTTATTCTGTTCTACGAGAATTCCTATTAAATCCTTAATTTCCATATACAATCTTCCTTTCATATACATATTTCGGCAAAATATGCTAATTTACTGTATATAAAATAACATATTTATTACAATTTATAAATCAATAAGATTAGTTATAGCAGTAATTTAAAACCTGGGAATATCCCATCCGTTTAGTAATTGTGATTAACGAACTTTAAAAAGTCGTATGTATCAAGGGTTCGTAGAATTTAATAATCACAGTAAAGTACCTGATTTAAGGACATTCAAATTGTAATTATTAAAATACAAAAGGATAGGCGACTATACCCATCCTCGTCTTTTCTTATATTCTTGGTCAACTTCTTCTATACATTCCTTTGAACAAACCATACGCCCCACCAAATCACCACTATACTTGTAACAGTAGCACCAAGTGTAAAATCCACCCTCAGGTTCTTTAGGAACGTATATAACCGTGTTGTATTGCATACAGCGATAATACCAATGACCTTTGTATTTCTTTTTATATGGATTGAAAAAATAACGTTCTAGTTCCACACCATTTCCTCCTATTATTTATATCAAACAATGAAAATACTATTGATCTTATCATTCCTCTAATAACTATTTACTGTTTCACGTCCAATTGAATCCTATGACTCAATACATCACAATTATCTTCCATTCAATTACTCGTTTCTCTATACTCCGCTACGCTACGTATGTGGTCGTTCCACTCCCACACTATTTATGAATAATATAGAATATTATTTTTTTAACCGCACTAATCACATGGAGAGGGATAGTTTGTATCCCTCGGAGTGTGTATCGTGTATTTTTTTCTTTAAGGAAATGGTTTTAAAAGCTTGATATATCAGCGTTTGTAGAGTTATTTGCTAGTTTTTTTATGCAAATTAAATTTCATTATTTAAGTACATTTCTAATAATGTCCGCATTCTTTCAGAAGGAATATAAACATTGATAGATTCGTCATTGCGAATAGCACTTCTAAATAACCACTGGAGTAATTCTGATAGTGCAAATAAATCCTCATTTACTTTAATATCATGTGAATGGAAGAAGCGTTTAATCATTGGATTCATATACCTATTCGCTAAATAAATACAAGTATTAGCCGCTACATATTCATTTGTAGCCCTGGCATTTATAGGAACAAACCTTTTACTTAGTCCAATTGGTGTTAAAATCTTTTTATTATCTTTGAAAGTTGTCCAAATAACATGTTTTGTAGAACAGTTTATTTTGTGACGATAAAAGTTATAGCTATTCTTCTTGATCATATCTTTATAGTACTTATTTTTGAGATGGATGTTTAAATGACTTTTACTAAAAGCGTTATGTTTTTCACCTACTTTGTTTATATCTCGATTATCACTAGGAGAAGAATAATAAATGTTAATTAGTGATTTGAAACGCTGACGGTCTTCACCTTTTTTCCCCTTATATTCTGTTAGATAATAACCGAGTTTAGCATCGTACCCTACGGATTGATACGTAAACTTCATGTTAAATAAACGGTAATAGTAACACTGAATTTGCCCCTCGAACATATAAGTTAAAATAAATACCTCGCTGAACGCTTTAAATAGTTCGGTAGGGAATAGCCAATACATTTTACTTTTATCAAATAAAATTAAATTTCCCGCATTAGCTAAGTTTCTGATAGTTTGATAATTCCCTGAATCATATTCACCGTTATTCCATTTCACTTCACCTTTCGTTCCGATTGATACAATTGGAGTGCCTTTATCATCATTAGAATTCAATAGAATTTTAATATCATCTTTTGTCATGTTAATTTCATCAATGGTATCTAATACCTCATCTAAGATTAGTACATAGTTTTCCGCTTCAATTAGCTGAATAAGTTCCGAGTCACATCTTTTAAATAATGCATGAGTAGAAACAATATTCTCACCATTAGCAATTGCTTGTTTAAGTGAATCCAATTTGTTTCGTCTACCGTTCTGTTCTGGTTGAACAAAAGGCTTGGTTGTATATTCAATAATCCTTTTAATTTCTGTTAGATACGGTGTAATAAAGATAAACTTTGTTCCTGTTGGGCTTTCATTGATATATTGAATCGCCCAACTAGTTTTACCACTACCCATAATTGAATCAATGATGTTAATTTTTGTTTGTACTGAATGTTTTAATAACATATCTAAACTCCTTTTCCAGTATAGCCCTGTAAGATTTGTCTTACATACACTCACTTGCAGAAAAAGAATAAAATAGGACAAATAAATTTGATTAGTAGTAATTATTTTTCTATCAGTTATTAAACAGGTCACACAAATATATTATCTAGGGTCACTATCGCTACTTGTTAGTAGTGGTTGCTTTGTTCTACAACTATCCGTAGTTAGTGATAGTTAAAATGCTTTAAATCACTTGACTTTTGGTTTTGCTTTTCACTGAATTAACTAGATTTGCCTAGGAAACATGGACAAAAGAATGACTACCTTTATAACATTTTGAAAAAACAAAGTGCTATAAAAGTAGACGTTCTTTAATACTGAATTGAACTGAGTTTGCTGAGGCTTCCATCGTATCACCTTGTTTGAACGCTAGATTTTCATCTGCAACGAACTTTTAACATGTCATGCTTGTCCAACATGCTGAAAAAACTTAGGGAAGGAATTGTACTACTGACATAACCTGAATTACTCGTAACCTAATATAATCTTTCTTATTCGTTGCTACCTGTACCGTAGTACACCAAGCAACCAGCCGAACCGTTAATGGTCGTTCTCACCTAGACTTCTAACAACGTAAACAAGGAAACGTTATCTGTTAGGACGCTTAATTTTATGACATTGGCTTAGCTAACCTGTTCAAGTGTTTATCGTGGTGTTAGGTCATTCCCACGTTCGGAAATTGCTGTACACTAGCTAAAAAAGACAATAGGGAACTAGACCTCTTGCATTATATTTTTGAAAAATCTATAATGGAGGTGCTGAATGTACGGAATTTCCGTTATTTAGTTTTGAATTTGAATTTTGGTCACCTATTGCCGTAGGTGGCTTTTTTCCTATTTATATATCTATCGTATTTAAAGGATTAAACTTGTCGTTTTGTTCTTTTAAGTCATTTCCCCACATAGCTGCGTATCTTTCTGTTACTACTATGGACGAATGTCTCATTAACCTTTGAACCGCAAATGTACTCATTCCCGATTGGATACAGCGTTGACAGAATGTATGTCTAAATGTATGACTGGAAAGACGTACATCTTTAAAATTCATAATCTTAGCTAGACGTTTAAAGACGTTTTGTACTGCATTAGGAGTTAGTTGTTTATTAGTACGGTTTGAAAAAACGTATTCTGAAAGTCCTTTTTCTACAAAGATCTGTTCGCAAAATGTTTTGTATGTCGCTAACTCCATAATTACCTTATCGGCAACAGGAATAGATTCTCTTTTACGACTTTTCCCAAATACGGATAAAGTTTGATATTTGAAGTCAATATCAGTCCACTTTAGGGAACATAATTCAGATTGTCGCAACCCTGTACCAAGTAAAACAACGATAATGGAATAGTCACGATATGCGTAAAAGGTTTTTTCACGCTGTTTAATCCTTCTATAGTAGTTAAGCATTTGTTTAATGTGATAATCCGTAAATACATCAATACGTACATCTTCTCGTGCTTTCTGTATTTTCTTAGCAGGATTATTCTTAATGACTTCACATTCAATCATATAATTAAGAAAAGCACGAATACGTTGCAACTTAGAGTTTGTAGTGGTTGCGTTGTTTCCTTTCTTTTGATAATGCAAGATATATCGCTTCATAATACTTGTAGTAATATCCTCGACATTGATAACATCATGTTCTAAACAGAAATTTTCAAACTGTTTCAGAATATCCCGATAGCTTTGTAGCGTTTTCGGTGTAACATTCTTAAACTCTCTATCGTCCAAAAAATCAAGGACAGCAAATTTTAACAACAAAAAACCACCCCGCATTTTTTTGCGAAGTGGTTTTCGTTTAGTCGTACCGGTTTGGTAATGACCATAACATTTTTAATTGTTAAGAAACGTACTCAAACCCTTGATATAACTAACTGTATGACCCCGGAGAGGTTCGAACTCACGACCTCCACCCTGTCAAGGTGGCGCTCTCCCTGCTGAGCTACGGGATCTTTAAAAATGCTTATGTAGTAGCATCTTTAATCATTATGCTAAAGCAATTATATATAATTAACTGAAATTTTACAATATTTTTATAGTAAGTTTTTAAAGATGGAGCATGTGCAAGTATACTAGTAGTGGATAAAGGGAGAATTAATAAGGAGAGAACTGAATAGAAAGTAGGTTTTGAATGTAGCGGTTATACTATTTTCGATATTTATCTAAAGGATTTTCGTCACTTAGATCAACAAGTAAAGGACATAAGAATAGCAAAGGTAAAGCGGCGTTAGCATGATGAAAGGTATCATTAGACATATATTGTCTTCCGAAACAATACGGACAATTTTTTTCAAATGCTATGAGAAGTGACCATACATCTTTTACTTTCCACTTCGTTTTACAATACGTGCAACGCGCCATGGAGTTCCTCCTCATTTTCAGTTTTTTCTAGTATATTCTATTTTATTGTACTAAAGTCATTTGTATTTGAAGTGATAAAATGTAAGTTGTTTTGTTTTTTATATGGATGTATTATGCAATTTATGATCAAATGAATGTAGTGTGAGGGTTATATAATAAGAGATTTTCATTTTAAATATACAAATTGGCCAATATATCCTTTTTACAATTTTCAAGAAATCATGTATAAATGAAGTACAAGATATTTATAAATATTCAGGAGTAGAGGGAGAATTATTGTAATGGTAAGAAAAACGTTCAAGATGCGTGTGTCTAGAAATAGAACGATTTCGATTAATGGATCGATTCTTGATGTGGATGTGACGCATGATGAGTTTTTGCAAGAGTTTGTTGAGTGGGTCGATTCTAAAGGTTGGTCGTTTATGGGGATGACGGATGAGATTACAGCCGAGGAGGCTGGGCAAAAGTTAATAGATTCGTTGATTGATGAGAAGGATAAGAAAGAGTAATTCCTTCTTATTTTTTATTGTATATTTATGTTCTTCATCGTAAAGGTATGATATAGTAAAAAATAGTGAATATTCTTCCAATTTAATACAAATTTTACAAAGAGAAGATTGGTAGAGTTATTTTATAGAATGTGAAAGTAAAGGGAAAAGGGAGAGTCATATGGTAAATTTTAAGAAAATTTCGGTTTTTGTTACGGTTATTTGTTTATTTTTTTTGACGCCTATGACGTTATATGCTGAGACGAATATTGGGGTAAATCCGGAGCAAGTGGCACCGCCGCCTGCGGAAGGGCCGAATGTTTTTAGTCAGTTTGCGACTACGATTGATGCAAAAACAGGAGATGTGTTGTACGACAAAAATGCACATCATCGTGCGTTTCCTGCTAGTATGACAAAAGTGTTAACGGCGATTTTACTGATGGAGCATACGAAGCCAGAGGATCAATTTACGTTTTCACAATTAGCATTAGATCAAGAGAAGAGTAATTATCAAATTGAGTTTCAACCTGGTGAGACTATTAATAGAAATACCGCACTTATGATTTTAATGGTGCTGAGTGCAAATGATGTGTCGTATGCGATTGCGGAGCGTATTGGAGGAAGTGTTGAAAATTTCGCCAATATGATGAATGAAAAGGCGAAGCAATTAGGGGCTAAAGATAGCCATTTTGTAACGCCGAATGGATTGCATGATCCAAATCATTATACGACGCCGTATGATATGGCAATGATTACGAGAGGTGTACAAAAGTATCCCGAAATTTTACAAGCGATGAATACGAAAAGAACGACGGTTACGACATCTACACAAACAGTGTCTATTTTTAATAAGTCTACTTATTTTGAAAATCCATATAGCATGGGTGGTAAGACAGGATTTACGAATGAAGCGCGCAATACGCTCGTTTTATTAAATGAGAAGGATGGTAATCGTATTATAAATGTAGTAATGGCTTCTCAAAGACCTGAAATTTATGAAGATTTGAAGCAGATGGCGGAATATTCTTTTGGGCAATTTACGAAGCAAACTGTACTAGATAAACATAGTTGGCATCAAAAGACAACGTATTTAAATAAAGATGTTGATTCTGAGCTCGAAAAAAGTGCTGAGCTTATGTTAAAGAAAGATGAAGGGAAAAATGTAAAAACGGCTTTTCGGGTTAATTCAGTGGATAAAGAATCTTTGTACCAAAAAGGAATTCATCGCGGTGAAGTAGTTGGTGCGGTAGATATTATAAAAAATAATCAAACGATTGCGACTATAAATGTTCTTTCAAAAGAAGATGTTACTTTTGCAATGCCTAAAAAAGATACAGTTGAACCTGAAGTAAAGGAATCAAATGTGAAAGTGATAAGTGTTGGGATAGGTGCGATTGTATTATTTGGAGCGATTTTATATGTAGTGCTGCGCCGAAATAACCAAGGCATGAAATCAGAAGAGAAGTAAATAGCTAATATGGAGACTGTGATGAGATTTTGTCACGGTCTTTTTTGCGTTAATATACCTCTTGAAGATAACTAATAATTGTAAATTTTCTTATTGCATTCCTCTACTGTTCGTTATATTATTTAGTTGTGTTCTTGCTAGAGAACGAAGGTGGATATTGCATACTTCAAATAATATAAAACACCGGAGAGGGAGAGAGATGATGAAATTAATTTGGAAAGTGATTAGCAACGTTATCTCATTTGTTTTATTTGCGGTAATGGTTTGTTTAGCTTTTGTAGTTATTTCTTCAAAAGCGAGTGGTGGTGATCCAACAGTGATGGGATATCAATTTAAGAGCGTTCTTTCAGGGTCGATGGAACCAACATTTTTGACAGGGTCAATCATTGCGATAGAGCCAACGAAAGATGGTTCTAAATATCAAAAAGGTGATGTTATTACGTTTAAAGAGAAAGATAACAAAATTGTCACTCACCGTATTATCGGTGTGAAAGATATAAACGGAAAAGTAATGTATGAAACAAAAGGGGATAACAACAATGGACCAGATTTAGCACCAGTACTTGCAGAGAATGTAGTCGGAAAATATGCAGATATTACAGTTCCATACCTTGGTTATGGACTGAATTATGCGAGTTCAAAAGCGGGATCAGCATTACTGCTTATTATTCCAGGAGTCTTTTTACTTGGCTATTCCGCGATTTCTATTTTTGGCGCTATTCGTAGCATCGACGGAGAAAAGAAAGATAAAAAAGTAGAACAATCCGTCTAGTTATCTTAGTTATAATTTCCTATTAGGAAATTAACAAATATATATATTATGGGGGATTTGGACATGACTTTAAAGAAAAAATTAGGGATGGGTATCACATCAGCAGTATTAGGTGCAGCATTAGTTGGTGGAGGAACATTTGCATTCTTTAGCGATAAAGAAGTGTCAAATAATACATTTGCGTCTGGGACATTGGATTTAGCGCTGAACCCATCAACAATTGTGAAAGTGGATAATTTAAAACCAGGTGATACAATTGAAAAAGAGTTTACGTTAGAGAATAAAGGTACATTAGATATTAAAAAAGTATTATTAAATACGGAGTATGATGTAGAAGATGTGAAGAAGGATAATAAGAGAGACTTTGGTGAAGACATTGAAGTAGTTTTCTTAAAAAATATTGATAAACAAGAGGACGTAATTAAGAGAATGACATTAAAAGAGTTGAAGAGTACAACACTGACTGCTGCAGAAAACGATATAGTAAGTTGGCTGTCGCCTGAGAAAGGTATTGAAGCAGGAACTAGTGATTCATTTAAAGTGAAATTCCACTTCAAAAATAAAAATGAAAATCAAAATGAATTCCAAGGTGATAAACTTCAATTAAAATGGACATTTGAGGCACAACAAGGCGATGGTGTGGAGAAGAAATAATCATACTGAAAAGAGACTATCAAAAGTAGTCTCTTTTTGTGCTAAACGGGAAATGTAAGAAGAAACATAATTTGTATTTCATTTTGTAATTCACTTTATTATAATAAAGATATAGTTCTTGATAAAGAACAAGTTGTTCGATAGGAGAGATTAAAATGCTTAAGGCACCTCGCAAATTCAAAAAGATGCTTATATTGCCATGTTTGTGCTCTATTACTTTTTATTTAGGTTCTCAAATGATGACTTATACCGAAGCAGCTTTCATTCATGAGACGAAAGTGCAGGCTACTATTTCTACAGCAAGTATTTTTCCAAAAACAGTTGATCAGCTAACAAAGCAAGCTATTCAGCATAAGGAAGTTATTTTGCATGAGTATGGAGAGATGAAATCAAAATTAACTTTCACTTCCACTCAAGAGCTAGAACAGACACTTGCTACGTGGAAACAAGGACGTGAGAAAATTGTTGCGGAGAGAGAACTGTTACAAAAAGTATATGTATCAATAGAAAATCCGTATAACGAAGTGAAAGAAGAGTTAAAGAAAAATAAAAGTGAACCTACTAAGCAAGTATTCTCTTATGTGAATGCTGGTTTTCATATAGTGAAAGAAAACTGTGAGTATGTTGATAAAGAGGTTAATTTACAGGTAATTGATAAACAAATTCAAGCTTTTGAGAAATTATTAGTAGATGAAATAGAAAAGCAAAAGAACCTAGAAGAGAGTAAGGAGCAGGAAGAAGCGAAAAAGCTAGAAGAGAGTAAGAAGCAGGAAGAAGCGAAAAAGCTAGAAGAGAGTAAGAAGCAGGAAGAAGCGAAAAAGCTAGAAGAGAGTAAGAAGCAAGAAGAAGCGGAAAAGCTAGAGGAAAATAAGAAGCAAGAAGAAGCGAAAAAGCTAGAGGAAAGTAAGAAGCAAGAAGAAGCGAAAAAGTTAGAAGAGAGTAAGAAGCAAGAAGAAGCGAAAAAGCTAGAGGAAAGTAAGAAGCAAGAAGAAGCGAAAAAGTTAGAAGAGAGCAAGAAACAAGAAGAACAGAAGAAATAGGAATAGCAAGTAAAATACAGCAGCATTTCGGAAGGTATAAATACAATCATAAGACAAATAGATGAGAGAGCCCTACTACTCATCTGTTTGCTTTGTTTTTTCAAAGGTATAAGGGCCAAAAAATTCAACAAATGCGAGGAAGTTAGTTGGCCGCACGTTATTTGGTGAAGGTTAATAATCAGTGGGATGGACAAAAAACACTGATTAAAGTTTTATTTTATTTCTCAATAATTTTCTGGGAAAAGTAAAAAATGTTGAGAAATAAAAATAATCAAAAAATATGTTGTATTTATATAGTTTCGTTCGTTATAATGAACTTGAGGTTTTCAAAAAAGAACAAATATTAGCTAAGCTAATATAGTTTTAGTTACACCTCTTATTTGAAATAAGAAATAAGCATGTAAAAATACAAAAAAAAGCTAGGGGGAATTTATTGTGAGTCTAAAGAAAAAATTAGGTATGGGAGTTGCATCAGCAGCACTGGGGTTATCTTTAATTGGTGGAGGAACATTCGCATTCTTTAGCGATAAAGAAGTGTCGAACAATACATTTGCAGCTGGGACATTAGATCTTGCTTTAAACCCTAAAACAATTGTTGATATTAAAGACCTAAAGCCAGGGGATTCAGTTAAGAAAGAGTTCTTATTACAGAACAACGGAACGTTAGCAATTAAAGATGTTAAATTAGCGACAAAGTACAGTATTGCAGATGCAAAAGGTGATAATGCTGGTGAAGACTTCGGTAAGCATATTAAAGTGAAATTCCTTTGGAACTGGGATAAACAAAGTGAGCCTGTATATGAAACAACTTTAGCAGATTTACAAAATGTGGATCCAGATGTTTTAGCTAAAGACATTTTTGCTCCGGAGTGGGGTGAAAAAGGTGGCTTAGAAGCTGGAACAGAAGACTATCTATGGGTACAATTTGTATTCGAAGATGATGGTACAGATCAAAACAAATTCCAAGGCGATTCATTGAACTTAGAATGGACATTCAACGCAAGCCAAACAGATGGCGAAGAAAAATAATAAATCAAAAGCGGGTATCCCCCGCTTTTTTTTATAAAGAAAAAGAAGTGCAGTTTTAAGCACTCCTTACTATGTATTATTTTTGATTTTTCTTCCATTGTGTAAACTCGAGAAATTCACGAAACTGTTCTTTTGAGACACCAGAGCTCATCGCATCTTTAACGAGCTGTGTCCATTCGGAGTCTAGGTGACTTTCCGTTGTTGTCTCGTCGTGAAGTAAAGTATCAACTGGAATTTGTAGAACAGCTGCGATTTTTTCAAGAAACTGTATGGAAGGGTTTTTTTGTAAATTTCGTTCTATAGAACTAATGTAAGATTTAGCAACGCCAGCTTTTTCGGCGAGTTCTGTTAGTGAAATGCCTTTTTGTAAACGAAGGCGTTTTATACGTTCTCCTATCATATTTGCGCACCTTTCTATCAATATGTAGTCGTCTTATGATGTGATTATTATAACATAAAATTCGCTAAAAAGAACGAGGCTATTGAGCCTGGCTCGTATGCTTCATACGTTGAAAAAAGTGTTCAATATCTTGCAGGGCAATGCCAGCATCTAGAGCTTCAAGTATTAAATCAATCCATTCTTGATCTAGTGAGTCAGTCTTATCTTTGTACAAATGTAATTCCTCCCTAATTATTGGTCATAATTGCTGCTACATAGTAGACGATAATTAACCGATTTTTATATTTTATGTGTCAAATTATCGAATGTTTTGTAGATGAAACAAAGATAAAATCCCCATTAAATTCCCTCTATGGCGATTATAAAGTTTCTGACAAATATTTTCAATATTTTCTGAAAATATTGTTGAATTGTGATATATTCGTATATTAACTATGTAATTTTTACAAATATATTAAAAAAATTACATAATATAACTAAATATTGAAAAAATATTGAATTTTTAATAAAATTTAAATTGTAATACATATTATTTATTAGGGGAGGAAATAAGGGATGAAAAAGAAACCATTTAAAGTATTATCATCAATTGCTTTGACAGCTGCATTAGGTCTTTCATTCAGCGCGGGCACTCAGTCTGCGTACGCTGAAACACCTGGGAATAAAACAGCTACGAGTCCAGTTGATGACCATTTAATTCCAGAAGAGCGTTTAGCAGATGCACTGAAAAAACGTGGGGTAATTGATTCGTCAGCTTCAGAGAAAGAAACAAAGAAAGCTGTCGAAAAGTATGTAGAGAACAAAAAGGGTGAAAATCCTGGGAAAGAAGCGGCAAATGGGGACCAACTTACGAAAGATGCATCTGACTTTTTAAAGAAAGTGAAAGATGCGAAAGCAGACACGAAAGAAAAATTAGAGCAACCAGCAAACGGGACTGCAGCGGGAGCAGGTCCAGTTAGAGGCGGCTTAAATGGGAAAGTGCCAACTTCACCTGCTAAGCAAAAAGAATATAACGGTGAAGTTCGTAAAGATAAAGTACTTGTTTTGCTTGTAGAGTACGCTGATTTCAAACATAACAATATTGATAAAGAGCCTGGTTACATGTACTCCAACGATTTTAATAAAGAGCATTATGAAAAAATGTTATTCGGTAACGAGCCGTTTACACTAGATGATGGAAGTAAAATTGAAACGTTTAAACAATATTATGAAGAGCAATCTGGTGGTAGCTACACAGTGGATGGAACAGTTACAAAATGGTTAACGGTTCCTGGTAAAGCAGCTGATTATGGTGCTGATGCTGGTACAGGTCATGATAATAAAGGACCAAAAGGACCACGTGATCTAGTAAAAGATGCATTAAAAGCAGCTGTAGATAGCGGACTTGATTTATCACAGTTTGATCAGTTCGATCAATACGATGTAAATGGTGATGGAAATCAAAATCAACCGGACGGTTTAATCGATCACTTAATGATTATTCATGCGGGTGTTGGACAAGAAGCAGGTGGCGGTAAATTAGGTGATGATGCAATTTGGTCACATCGCTGGACAGTTGGACCAAAACCATTCGCAATTGAAGGTACACAAGCGAAAGTTCCATATTGGGGCGGAAATATGGCAGCATTCGACTACACAATTGAACCAGAAGATGGCGCGGTTGGTGTATTCGCACATGAATATGGCCATGATTTAGGTCTTCCAGATGAGTATGATACACAATATAGCGGTGATGGTGAGCCGGTTGAAGCTTGGTCTATTATGAGTGGTGGTAGCTGGGCTGGTAAAATTGCTGGAACAACACCAACGAGTTTATCACCACAAAATAAAGAGTTTTTCCAAAAAACAATAGGTGGTAACTGGGCAAATATCGTAGAGGTAGATTACGAGAAATTAAATAAAGGTATCGGTCTAGCAACATACTTAGACCAAAGTGTTACGAAGTCAGATCGTCCAGGTCTGATTCGTGTTAACTTACCAGATAAAGAGGTAAAAGGAATTCAGCCTGCATTTGGTAAACAGTATTACTACAGCACAAAGGGTGATGACCTTCATACAACGATGGAAACGCCACTATTCGATTTAACGAAAGCAACGACTGCAAAATTCGATTATAAGTCATTGTATGAAATCGAAGCGGAGTACGATTTCCTTGAAGTACACGCTGTAACAGAAGACGGTCAAAAAACGTTGATTGAAAGACTTGGTGAGAAAGCAAATAGTGGAAATGCAGCTACGACAAATGGAAAATGGGTTGATAAATCATATGATTTAAGTCAATTCAAAGGTAAGAAAGTGAAACTAGTATTTGAATATATTACAGATGGTGGATTAGCGTTAAATGGATTCACACTTGATAACGCGTCACTAACTGTAGATGGAAATGTTGTATTCTCTGATGATGCAGAAGGTACACCACAATTCAAATTGGATGGTTTCGTTGCATCTAACGGAATGGATAAGAAAAAACATAACTACTATGTAGAGTGGAGAAACTATGCGGGTTCAGATAACGCATTGAAATTTGCTCGCGGTCCAGTATATAACACTGGTATGGTTGTATGGTATGCGGATTCAGCTTACACAGATAACTGGGTTGGCATACATCCAGGACATGGTTTCCTTGGTGTAGTTGACTCTCATCCAGAAGCAATTGCAGGAACTCTAAATGGCAAACCAACATTTAAAAGCAGTACGCGATTCCAAATTGCTGATTCGGCGTTCTCATTCGACAAAACGCCAGCTTGGAAAGTTGTATCTCCAACGCGTGGAACATTCGTATACGATGGATTACCAGGAGTACCGAAGTTTGATGACTCTAAAACGTATATTAATGAGCAAATTCCAGATGCAGGACGTATTTTACCGAAGCTTGGTCTGAAGTTTGAAGTAGTAGGACAAGCTGATGATAATTCTGCAGGTGCTGTTCGTTTATATCGTTAATACAGTAAAACTACCGAGAGAATTTCTTTCGGTAGTTTTTTTTGTGAGCAATGAATTTTATATAGCTGGAAAAGTCATATATAATGTAACTTTACGAATAGAAATTTGTTACATATAAAGTCTATATAAATAATGAAAGAATTAGATAAAAATAGTGGGAGAAGGTGAGTGAATGAGTATTTCTTCTATTGTAAATAAACAAAAGCAATATTTTTATAATGGATATACGAGAAGTATAGAAACAAGAAAAAATAATTTAAAAAAGCTTTATGATGGAATTCAGCGTTTTGAAGAAGAGATCTTTCAAGCATTGAAATTAGATTTAAATAAGTCAGCTCATGAGTCGTTTACAACGGAAGTGGGATATGTATTAAAAGAAATTTCTTTTCAATTGAAACATATGTCATCGTGGAGTAAACCGAAGCGAGTTCGAACAGCACTAACTCATTTTGGATCAAAGGGGAAAGTAGTGCCAGAACCGTACGGTGTGACACTTATTATCGCACCGTGGAACTATCCGTTTCAGTTAGCGATTGCACCTCTAGTAGGAGCGCTGGCAGCTGGAAATACAGTTGTTTTAAAGCCGTCAGAGTTAACACCTAACGTTTCAAAAATGCTTACGAGAATGATAGAAGAGTTATTCCCAGAAGAGCTTGTATCGGTAGTAGAAGGCGGTGTGGAGGAAAGCACTGCACTTTTAAAGGAGCCGTTTGATTATATTTTCTTTACAGGTAGTGTTGGAGTCGGAAAAGTTGTGATGGAAGCAGCGGCGAAAAATTTAACGCCTCTTACGTTAGAACTTGGCGGGAAAAGTCCATGTATTGTGCATAAAGATGCGAAGCTAGATGTAACTGCAAGACGTATCGTTTGGGGCAAATTTTTAAATGCGGGACAGACGTGTGTGGCACCTGATTATATGTACGTTCATTCTTCAGTGAAAGAACAGCTAATCGAGGCATTACGACATGAAATAACGGAGCAATATGGAAAAGAGCCTTTACAAAATGACAATTACGTAAGAATTGTGAGCGATCGTCATTTTGAACGATTATGTACCTTTTTACAAGACGGTAAGCAGGTGATTGGCGGGAGTTATAAGAAAGAAACATTGCACATTGAGCCGACAGTCTTAACAAATGTTACATGGCAAAGTGCTGTTATGGAGGATGAAATTTTCGGACCAATCTTACCAATCATTGAGTATGACAAACTAGAAGATGTAATTGAAACGATTCAGCAACATCCGAAGCCGTTAGCTTTATATGTTTTTTCTGAAGATAGAAAAGTACAAGAGCAAGTGACGAATAATATCCCATATGGCGGAGGATGTATTAATGATGTTGTGTATCATCTTGCAACGCCATATTTACCTTTTGGGGGAGTGGGGAGCAGTGGATTAGGCGGCTATCATGGTGAACAAAGTTTTCGGACTTTTTCCCATTATAAAAGCATTTTGTCCCAATCTACAGCATTCGACATGAAAATTCGTTACTCTTCTACAAAAAGTGCTTTAAAATTCATACGAAAGTTGTTAAAATGATGATGGTGTTTATCAGTAGGCGTAGCCGTATGATAATAGCCCCTTCGCAATGGAAGGGGTTTTTCTGTTCGACATATGTATCATGCGAAAATGAATCAAACATACTACATATAGAATAGAAGTGAACGCTTGCTAAATAACCATTTTTGTTTGGATCGAAACAAAAAAGAGTCTATTAGAACATAAATATTTATTCATGAATATAAAAATTAAAATTTAAGGTAGATAGGACGGGAAAATGAAAAAGATTATTAAAGTTGAAGCAGTAGAAAAACATTTTGGAAATCAAGTGATTATCCCACCTCTTTCTTTAGATATTAAAGAAGGAGAATTTTTAACAATTTTAGGACCGAGTGGTTGCGGGAAAACGACTTTACTTCGTATGATCGCAGGATTTGAAACTCCAACTAAAGGGAATCTTTTATTAGATGATGAAAAGATTAACGATTTGCCACCATACAAGCGTCATATGAACTTAGTGTTCCAGCATTACGCACTATTCCCACATATGAATGTAGAAAAAAATATTTGTTTCGGTATGAAAATGCAAAAAGTACCAGCTGCAGAACAGAAAGAACGTGCGGAAGAGGCAATGCGTTTAACGCAGTTACTTGAATTCCGTAATCGTAAACCTTCAAAGCTTTCTGGTGGACAGCAGCAGCGTGTAGCAATTGCAAGAGCAATTGTAAATAATCCGCGTGTATTACTATTAGATGAGCCACTTGGAGCGCTTGACTTTAAGTTACGAAAAGATTTGCAACGTGAATTGAAGAACTTACAGCGTAATTTAGGAATTACGTTCATATACGTAACGCATGATCAAGAAGAAGCGATGAGTATGAGTGATCGTATTGTCGTTATGAATAAAGGGCATATCGAACAAGTCGGCACGCCTAAAGAAATTTATAATAAGCCGAAAACATTGTTCGTGGCGACGTTCATCGGTGAAAATAATATCGTGACAAATGGGGAAAACTACGTAGCAGTTCGCCCTGAAAACGTAAAGGTTCGTTCGGTTGAGCAATCAATTTTAAAAGAATACCATCTTGGACATATTGAAGACATTGAGTTTGTTGGAAATATGGAAAAGCTGTATGTACGTGATGAGAAAACAGCAGAATTGCTGATGGCTTATCAAACTGCTGAAGAAGCAGCGCAGTGGAACATTGGAGATAATGTATATGTAGGCTGGGAGCAAGAGGACGAGGTGACCTTAAATTGAAAAAAGGGAAATTACTCGCATTACCTACAGTCGTATGGCTGTTAATCTTCTTCCTAATTCCACTTTTGTTCGTATTAGCATTTGCCTTCATGCAGCGCGGAGCATACGGGACAGTGGAAATGAAATTTACATTAGATAACATAGCGCGTGTGTTTGATCCATTATATATGGGGACGTTATGGGAAACAGTAAAAATTGCGGTTATTACGACAGTACTATGTTTATTAATTGGTTATCCATTTGCCTATACAATTACAATTGTTGATCGTAAATATCGTTCTATCCTTTTATTATTGGCAACGATTCCGTTCTGGATTAACTTCCTTGTTCGTTCATACGCATGGATTGTTATTTTACGTTCACAAGGTCTTGTAAACACATTGCTATTGAAACTAGGTATTATTAGTGAACCTTTAAATCTGCTATATAATACACCCTCTGTAATACTCGGAATGGTATATTCTTTATTACCATTTATGATTTTACCAGTGTATGCAGCGATTGAGCAGCTTGATAAGCGTAAGCTAGAGGCAGCTTATGATTTAGGAGCAACACCAGTAAAGGCATTTTGGAATGTAACGGTACCGATGACGATGTCAGGGATTGTTACTGGTTCTATTTTAGTATTCGTTTCTTCTATCGGAATGTTTGTTGTATCAGACGTTATGGGTGGATCGAAGGTAGCGTTAATCGGAAACGTAATTCAAAATCAATTCTTAGGTTCGCGTGATTGGCCGTTTGGTTCTGCGTTATCTATGATTGTTGTTCTATTCTCTATTCTGTTAATTTACTTATATTATCGTGCAACGAAAGTATATAAATATGATGGGAACGGAGGGGAATAGGCAAAGATGAAGAAGTTTCTAGTTTCTTATTCTTGGTTAATTTTATTGTTTTTGTATTTTCCAATGATGGTTTTAATGGTATATTCCTTCAACGATTCGCGCATTAATGCGGAATGGGAAGGCTTTACATTCCATTGGTATACAGATTTATTTCAAAAACAAGATGTTATTGATGCGTTTATAAATAGTATGACGATTGCAGTTATAACGACGGTTGTAACGACAATTCTTGGTGTGATTTTTGCGATTGCATTACATCGTTATAAATATCGTTTTGAAGGGGCTATTAATGGTCTTGTATACTTACCGATTCTAATTCCTGATATTTTAATGGGATTATCTTTACTAATCTTATTTAGTCAATTAGGTATGGAACTTGGACAAGTAACGATTATTATTGCGCATATTACATTTAGTATTTCATTTGTTGTTGTTATTCTAGCGGCACGTCTTTCAAGTATGGGACGTGATTTAGAAGAGGCTGCAAATGATTTAGGAGCAACACCGTGGCAAACGTTTCGCTATGTAACGTTTCCAGCAATTGCGCCGGGAGTTGTTTCAGCAGCATTATTAACATTCACATTATCAATTGATGATTTTGTAATTAGTTTCTTCGTATCAGGACCAGGATCAACAACATTGCCATTATATATTTACAGTATGGTTAAGCGCGGAGTATCACCTGAAATTAATGCTCTTTCTACAATTTTAATTGTTGTTATCGTAGGATTAATGGTTCTATCTGAAATCTTCCGTAACAAAGGTGCAGATGGTGAAGAAAACTCTGGAGGACACCTTCCTTTATAATACGAATGATATAGAAAGTACAAGGAGGTAATAAACTGATGAAATTAGTGAAGAGATTAGCTGGTGTAGCAATTAGCTTCAGTCTTGCTGCAGGTGTACTTGCTGGTTGTGGTGAGAAAAAAGAAGAATTAAACATTTATAGCTGGGCTGACAATTTTGATGAGCAAGTTTTAAGAGATTTTGAAAAGAAATATAACGTGAAAATTAACTATGATAAGTACGCAAGTAACGAAGAAATGCTTGCGAAATTACAAGCTGGTGGTGCGAATTATGACCTAATTCAGCCATCTGATTACATGGTGAAAACGATGGCGAAGATGGACTTATTAGCACCTTTAGATAAGAAGAACATCCCGAACATCGAGAATCTTGTTTCTAACTTTAAAACACCTGCGTTTGATCCAGAGAATAAGTATTCTTTAGTATATACTTGGGGTGTAACAGGAATTGCATACAATAAAAAGTATGTGAAAGAAGCACCTACAAGCTGGAATGATTTATGGAACGAGAAATATAAAGGACATGTTACTTTATTAAACGATTCTCGTGAAGTATTAGGAATGGGACTTAAGAAAAATGGTTTCTCTAATAGCACGAAAGAGGATGCACAGTTAAAGACGGCGTCAGCTGATTTGCAGAAGCTACTTCCAAACTTATTAGCATTCGATACAGATAATATTAAACAGAAATTCATTACAGAAGATGCTTGGATCGGGACAGTTTGGTCTGGAGACGCAGCATTTATCGCAAAAGATAATAAAGATGTAGAGTACGTTGTACCAAAAGAAGGCGGCACAATTTGGGCTGACACGTTAGCAATTCCAAAAGGTGCGAAAAATAAAGAGCTTGCAGAGAAGTTTATGAACTACTTATTAGATGAAAAAGTAAGTGTGAAAAACTACGAGTCAATTGGTTACAGTAATCCAAATGAAAAAGCTCATCCTCTTCACAGTAAAGAATATCGTGATAACCACATGATTTTCTTAACGAAAGAAGAATTAGATCGTACAGAATGGCTTGTTGATGTAGACGATAAGTTAAAAGACTATGATCGCTACTGGACAGAGTTAAAAACAAAAGGTAAATAAGTGAGAAAATGCGGTTTCTAAAGTAGAAATCGCATTTTTTCATAGTAGGAGGAAATCGCTTGAAGAAGAAGTTGCATCAGTATGAGGGAATGTGTATCGTTTTATTATTTGTTCTATTTAGTATCATCGCTTGGAGGGTACATGTAGGTGGTGTTACAATGATGGATACATATGTCCGCGGATTAGTAAAAGGGTTACAAACGGAAAGCTCTCTTACATTTTTCTCATACTTTACAAAGATGGGATCTGAGATTGGGATCATAACTACACTTGTTATAAGTTTGCTTGTTTTTTGGAAGAAACGTTATTATGCTGCTATGATTGTGTATCCGATGGCCATATTAACGACACATCTTGTTAATAAGGGAATAAAAGAAATTGTGAAAAGAGACCGCCCATCATTAAATGAGGCACTTGACGCACTTGGGTATAGCTTCCCAAGTGGACATGCAATGTTATCTATTATGACATTCGGGTTTCTTACTTATATCATTGCGGCAAATTTGAAGAGTGTAACTGGGAAATATGTTATAACGATTTTGATGGGAATATTAATTTTATCGATTGGATTAAGTAGAGTTATTTTAAATGTTCATTACCCGACTGATATTTTAGCTGGTTACTGCGCAGGTGGCATTTTGTTAATCATTGCAATTTATTGTCATCGTTTGCTTACCGAGAGATTGGGACTTAATAACGAGAGATAAAAAAAACGTCTAGAAAAACTAGTATTATAGTTTTCCTAGACGTTTTTTGTTTATAGGGAGATGTGATACAGTATAAATGACAAGTGAATTATATAAAGTAGGTGAAAATGTGTGAAGACCAATGTACATAAAATTGATAAGTGGGGGAAGTTAGGCGCTTTTTTGTATCAATTTCGTTATACAGTAATCGTCGTATTACTACTACTCGCAATAGCACTCGGTATTTTTGCTCCAAAGCTTCCGGGAGTATTAGGTGGTGATGGTTTCCAAACAGAAGGGGATTATCAAAAGACGAAAGAAATTTTAGATAAAGATTTTAAGCAGTCTCAAGATACGCTTTTACTCGTTTTTGAGAAAGAAAAGAATGCTTCTCAAGAGGAGTTTCAAAAGCGTATAGATGGAATTATAAATCACATTCAAGAGAAGGAAACATACGAATCTTTCCATCATCCGATGCAAAATAAAGAGATGCTAAAAGATGATATCGGTTATGCGACGATATTATTTTCCGGGAAAACAAATAAAGAACGAATGGAAAAGACATTACAATTCGCTGAAAAAATTGAGAAGGAAAGTAATGCAGTATTAAAAGTAACACCGACAGGATATCCGAAAATTAATCAAGAGATTAATGAAAGGACGCAAAATGATTTAAAAGTAGCAGAGATGATTGGTTTACCTATTGCTTTTCTCGTACTATTATTCTCATTTGGTAGTCTGCTTGCGTCTATTTTGCCGATTTTAAATGGTGTACTTAGTGTAATTAGTACGATGGGGATTTTATATTTTATAGGTAGCGATAAAGAGTTATCTATTTTTGTATTGAATGTTGCACCGATGATTGGGCTTGCATTATCAATTGATTTTGCACTGTTATTTGTAAATCGCTTTCGAGAGGAAGTGGCGAAGAGAACAGTGAAAGAAGCGATAGCGACTACGTATCAAACGGCAGGGCGTGCTATCGTATTTTCAGGGTTATGTGTATTCGTCGGTTTATCAGGTTTATTTTTCTTTAAGATTGATTATATTCAGTCTGTTGCTATTAGCGGGATGATTGTCGTTATTATGAGCATTCTATTTTCGCTCACACTTCTTCCGGCGCTATTATCTTTAATTGGTAAAAGGATATTAAAAAAGAATCAGGTGGCGCCTACGCCATCAAATGTATGGCGTAAATTTGCACAGTTTGTAATGAAACATCCAATCGTCATGATTATTGCCGTTACAGCATTTATTGTTATTTGTTTATTACCGCTACGTACAGCTAACTTGCAGTTCCCTGGTGTTGAAGCGTTACCTGAAAAGAGTGACACAAGGGTTGCTTATGAGAAATATGAAGAAGCATTTAATAAAACTGTCAAAACACATGCTGATGTTACATTAGTAGTAGAGACGAAGAAAGATATGACAGCAAAAGAAAGCTTACAAAAGGTAGAAGATGTTATTCAAAAGTTAAAAGATGATAAGCAAGTATATAAGGTGACAAGTGTATATGACGGGCTAAATGGAATGAAAGCAGATCAAGTTGCTGGGATGTTACAATCACCAGAAGCTGCGAAAATAGCTCCTATATTTGAAGCGTATACGAAAGAGAATAAGACAACAATTGAAGTCTTTTTGGATACGAAACCTCGTACAGAAACTGCTAAACAATGGGTTCGTGATTTCAAAAATAATTATAAAGAAAACGATGTTACTTATTATTTAGGCGGGATGACAACGTTTCAACAAGAGTTAGAAGATGAAATTAAAGATAAAGTTGCAATTGGTATGTCTGTTATATTTGGGTCAACCTTTGTCATTTTATTATTCGCATTCCGTTCTATACTCATTCCAATTAAAGCAATTATTATGAACGTACTTAGTTTAAGTGCAACAATTGGAATTGTTATTTGGTTGTTTGAAGGTGGACATTTCGGATTAGAAGAGAGCTCGGTTTTATTTGTATTACCCATTTTCATTTTCGGCCTCGTATTTGGACTTAGTATGGATTATGAAGTATTTCTTATTTCACGTATTCATGAGTTGTATGAGGAAACAGGAGATAACGACCAAGCAACGTTAGAAGGGCTTGTATCAACAAGCCGTATCATTACATCCGCTGCTTTAATTATGATTGTTGTTACCGGTGCGTTTGCATTTACAGATATTTTACCAGTAAAGCAGATGGGGATTGGGGTTGCACTAGCCATATTTCTTGATGCAACAATTATTCGCCTTATGCTCGTACCAAGTTTAATGAAATTGTTTGGAGATTGGAACTGGTGGTTACCATTCCGAAAGAAAAAAGAAAAATCGTCCTAAAAAATACTCATCTATAAGGTGAGTATTTTTTTATGAATAGCAAGGCCTATATTTTGCAAATAGTATGTGATAAGAACATTACATACAAGTAGGTGAAGGCAATGTTTCGTTATTTTAAGTTTAAGCTAAATGATACAGTACAGTTTGCTGAAAAAGATGGACATATGTATCGCATTGTCGGTTATCGGTTAGAAAAAGGATTTTATCCAAAAGATGAATGGACTCATATTATTTATGAACTGCTTAGAGAGTTTGATGGGTATACGATGGATGCGGAAGAAGAGGAACTTGTAAAGGTCATTCAAGTAGAGGATGAGTATTACAAAATACAAGAAGTATCGGGGTATCGTTATCCAGTAAAAATGAAGCAAAAGCAGCAAGTTATAAAAGGCGAGAAGATAGACGACTTATTAGATACGTACAACGACTATAAACGATTGGCAGATTTCTTTAAAGATTTATCGTATGAACAAAAAGCTGAAGCAGTATTGCAAGAAATGAAAAGGATTAGAGCATGAGGGGACAGTCTATTATAAGACTGTCTTCTCTTTTTGACGGTGCATCAAAGTGTGTTTTCCGTTACAATGAGAGAATCAATAGAAATAAGGTGATACAGTATGGAAACAAAGAAAAAGGGCGAATGGTGTGAAATTACGGTTCCAGCGATATGGAATAGTATAAGCATTGAATCGCTGTTAAAAGTAGAATGGGAAGTGCCAAAAAAGTTATTACATCAGCTTCGTATGGAAAAAGGTATTACGGTTAACGGAGAACAGAGGAGATGGGATGAACTTTTAAAAGAAGGAGATAAGTTACAAGTTCATATGTTTATGGAGGAGGAGTACGGCGTAGATCCACAATATGGTGAATTAGATGTAGTGTATGAAGACGATCACGTACTCATTGTAAATAAGCCCGAGCAAATGGATACACATCCATCTGAAAAAAATGGGACGGGAACACTTGCTAATCTTGTTGCTTTTCATTTTCAAATGCAAGGTTTAGAGACGAAGGTTCGCCATATTCATAGGTTAGACAAAGATACGACAGGTGGTGTTGTATTCGCAAAACATAGAATTGCGGGTGCAATTATGGATCGTTTATTAATGGAACGGAAAATTAAAAGAACGTATGCGGCACTTGTTGAAGGAAAAGTAAAGAAGAAGCAAGGGACAATTGATGCAGCTATCGGAAGAGATAGACATCACGCTACAAGGCGCCGTGTTTCTCCAAAGGGAGACCAAGCTATAACATATTATAAAGTAGAGAAATATTTTAACAAACAAAATGCTACGCTCGTAACGTTACAGTTAGAAACCGGTAGAACGCATCAAATTCGTGTTCATATGAGCTATAATGGAAATCCGTTAGTTGGGGATGTATTATATGGCGGACAAACAAAATACATGTCTCATCAAGCGCTACATGCGATGAAGATTAATTTTTTGCATCCAATTACGAAAGAAGAGATCATGGTTGACGTACCTTTCCCTGCAAAATTAAACAATACAATGAAAAAATTTGAAAGAGAAAACGGGTAAAGTGTAAGTTGAAAATTGAAAAAGGTAGATTTTTGCAGGAGTTTCTCTAAAAGAGGCGAAGCCGTTAAGAGAAAAGAGAGGTGAGAATCACTTGGTCAAATATAAATATGTGCTAGGAATATTTTTCGCTTGTCTTTTACTTACTCTATGCATCTATCCATACTTACCAACTCGTATGGCAGTGCATTGGAACGAGAATGGTGTAGCGAATGAGTTTATAAGTAAACAAGTTGTCGTGTTATCTCTGCCTGTCCTTATTATTTTTTTACATGGATTCGTGTATATTATTTCACATAATATATATAAGTTTAACGAAGGAGAGCATTTTATTGTAAGCGAATTTATAAAGAGTATTACTTTATTTATGTTGTTTATCCATATGCTTATTCTTTTTATTAATTTGAGAAGTATTATATTCTTTCAGACAGGACTAACGATTGGAATTAGTATGTTTCTTTTTATGCTTAGTAAGGTGTTTAAAAAGGTGAAGGATACAGAGAAAGAACCGATCAAATTACAAAAAATCCGTTTAGTTAGTAGGCGAATCTTTCAAGTGATGGCATGTAGCATATTATTTTCATTGCTTTTGAGCCTGGAATGGGGATTTTATGTATTAATTAGTGTGATAAGCTTCGGGTCTATTTTATTTATGTTTTACATTTTATATTCGTACATAATAGAAAGTTATGAAATTTAAAAAAGAGTCTTCTCCTAATGAGAAGACTCTTTTAATCTATTTATTTCGTAATAAATTGTTGTGTCCAGTAGTTGCCGCTTTCTACATAGCCAACACCGATATGAGTGAAGCCGCTATTTAAGATGTTTGCACGGTGTCCAGCACTGTTCATCCAAGCTTGTACAACTTCTTCTGGAGTACGTTGACCTTGGGCGATGTTTTCACCTGCAGATTTATAAGAAATACCAAATTTCTTCATCATGTCAAACGGAGACCCGTATGTAGGGCTGTTATGATCAAAGTAGTTGTTTTTTTGCATATCTTCAGACTTAATGCGTGCTACTTTGCTTAATTCAGTATCAATTTGTAATGCTGGTAAGCCTTGTTTTGTACGCTCTGCGTTTGTTAATTCAACAACACGTTGTTCGAATTCGCTTAAAGATTTTGCTTCTTCAGCAGGCTTTTGCTCAGCTGGTTTTTGTTCAGCAGGTTTTTGAGTATTGTTGTTTTCAGCAGGTTTTTGAGCTTCTGGTTTTTGAACTTCTTCAGCAGGCTTTTGCTCAACTGGTTTTTGCTCAGCAGGCTTTTGAGTTTCTGGCTTAGCTGTTGGTTGTTCAGTCACAACATTTTCAGTAGGCTGTTGACCAGGAATGAAGCAATCTTGTTGGAATTGTCCTTGATTCCATTGTGCTAATGATTCAACTCCCATAGATTGTAAGAATGCTTGTAATTCTTGTTGGCTCATTTGCTTCATCATCATTTTTGAATGCTGAATATTTTGAACCTTTATGTTAGATGGTTGTACTGTTGCAGCTTGTGCATCTAAAGAAGATACTCCTAAAGTAAGAGCTGTTGCAGCAGCTACAGATAATAAAACACGCTTTTTCATGATGTGTGTCCCCCTATATAAAGTTTTAATTTGTTTTCACACGATTTGTTTTTGACAGCCTGTCTGACTGACAAATTCATCGTAGCATACAATTTACAAGAAAAAAGATGGAAAAAAATTCATAGACTTCAAAATTACCTAATTTATCCTAAGGGAAGAAAAGGGCGGAAATAAGAGAAACATAGAGTATAAAAGGAATTTTCATCATTTTTATACTTCATTTTAAGAGGGGATTTTTGGATAAAGTTACCTAAATAGAAAATGAAGAATCCTATTGTATCAATGGTTTGAGCGATTTTTCGAGGAATATAATGGATTGATTTTTACGAAACTGTAATGTTTCTGTTGTTCTTTTTTATAATAAAGTAACATATTTTTAATGTTGTAGCAGACAAAAAAGCGGCTATCTCTTTACATAGACGAAGGAGATAGCCGTTTTCCTATTATTACGTATGTTACGAGTTATTACGAGTTGGTTTCAATTGCTTCTAATAATAGATCTACAATGTGAATTCCTCTCATTTTATGAGAAAGGTCTTCACGTTCGATACCTAGTTTCATTTGTAATAGACAACCTGGATTTGCAGTAACAATTGTCGTTGCATCTGTTTCATGCACACATTCCATTTTGTAATCTAGGAATTCCATTGATAACTCTGAATGAACAATGTTGTAAATACCAGCAGAACCACAGCAGCGGTCCGCATCTTTCATTTCATGGTATGTTGCACCTTGAATGGCTTCTAGTAACATACGAGGTTCTGAGGATGTTCGCATAACGTTACGTAAATGACAAGAGTCTTGATACGTAATGATTTGCGGCGTGAGTCGTAAGTCATTACGTTTATGGAAATCTAATTCTACTAGTATAGCGGTAATATCTTTAATTTTAGAAACAAACTGCTTTGCACGTTCAGCCCACTTTGGATCATCTTTTAAAAGATAATCATAGTCTACGAGGTAAGCTCCGCAGCCACCTGCATTCGTAATAATATAGTCGATATTTAAATCTTCAAATGCTTTTATATTTCGTTTCGCTAATTCTTTTGCTCCACTTTTCTCACCAGCATGCCCATGTAATGCACCGCAGCAACTTTGTGTTTTCGGAATAACGATATCGCAACCAGCTAACTGAAGAAGTTTCATCGTTGCGTTATTTGTTTCTAAAAACATCGTATCCATTAAACAACCTGTAAAGAATGCAACTTGTTTCTTCTTTGTCACCTCAGCAGGTAAAAATTCAGGACGATCTTTCATTGCTTTCATTTTAGGGACTTTTGGTAAAACGAGATCCATCGTTGCAAGTGTTTCAGGGAATAACTTCATAATCCCTGTTTTATGTGTTAGCGTTTGTAAACCAGAACGCTGATAAAATCCGATTAGTCCTGTTAATGTTCTCATTCGGTTTTGATGAGGGAATAGTCCTTCAAAAACGACTTTACGAACGGCTCTCACGGGCACTGAGAATTTTTTATTTTGATTAATAATATCACGAGCTTCTTCTAATAAATGTCCATAATTCACACCAGATGGACAAACAGGTTCACAAGCACGGCAGCCAAGGCAAACATTTAATGTATTTTCAACATCCTCATCCGGCTCAATTAAACCATCGACGACGGCTTTCATTAAGGCGATACGTCCGCGTGGTGAATGCGATTCTTTATACCCAGATTGAATATAAGTAGGGCAAGTCGGTAAACAAAAGCCGCATCGCATACAGTTTAGTAGTTCATCTTCACTTAATCGTTCTTTAAATTCCTTTTGAATGTTTTCTGTATTTAATGTCGTCATCGTTCAACCACCACTCTTTTACGAGAGTCTTTCGCGAACATTTTACCTGGATTCATAATGTTATTTGGATCGAAGGCTTGTTTAATACCTTGCATAGCTGCAATACCTTCTTTACCTAATTTCATTTCTAAATAAGGAGCTTTCATCGCGCCAACACCATGTTCACCAGTAATTGTGCCACCAAGTTCAATTGCTTTCGCAAATATTTCAGCAAAAGCTTGTTCAGCTCGGTGCATTTCTTCTTCATTACGGGCATCTGTCATACAAGTTGGGTGTAAGTTGCCGTCACCAGCATGACCAAAAGTACAAATAGGAATATTATATTTCTTTGCAATTGCATTAATTGCTTCAACCATTGGAGCAATTTGTGAACGTGGTACCGTCGCATCTTCTAATATTGTAGTAGGCTTTAATCTTGCAAGTGCTGATAGTGCACTACGACGTGCTGTACGAAGCGCATCTGCTTCCGCTTCATCTTTTGCAACGCGAACATCGACTGCATTCATAGAACGACAAACGTTAGCCATTTTTTCAATATCTCGATTGACAACTTCGGGCGGTCCATCTTGTTCAATTAATAAAATTGCCTTGACGTCAGTTGGTAAACCGATTTGTGCAAACTCTTCTACAACTTCAATTGTCGGTTGATCTAAAAACTCAAGTGTCGCAGGAATGATTTTATTTGCAATAATAGCAGAAACAGCACGTGCAGCTTCGTTAATATCTTCATATAGTGCGAGCATTGTTTTCTTCGTTTCAGGCATAGGAACAAGTTTTAATATCGCTTCCGTAACCACACCAAGTGTTCCTTCAGAACCGATAAATAGACGAGTTAAATCGTAACCAGCTACATCTTTTGCTAATTTACCGCCAGTATGAATGATGTCGCCGTTTGGTAAGACAAGCTCAAGCCCCATTACATAATCACGTGTTACGCCATATTTTAATCCGCGCAATCCACCTGAGTTTTCATTAATGTTACCGCCGATTGTAGAAATTTTCATAGAGCTTGGATCTGGTGGATAAAATAAACCTTTTTCTTCTACTGCATTAATAATATCAAGTGTAATAACACCAGCTTGTACAGTAATTGTTAAATTCTCTTCGTCAATTTCTAAAATATTGTTCATATGGCGGAAAATAAGAACAATGCCGCCTTCAAGTGGACACGTTCCAGCACAAAGATTTGTTCCAGACCCGCGAACATATACAGGAATTTTATGAGTGTTACACACTTTTAACACGTCTGCTACTTCATTTGTATTACGAGGAGCAATGACTGCATCAGGCATCGCTTGGAAGTTTGGAGTGGCATCATAACTATAAGTTAAACGCCCCATATTGGATGTATCTACATTATCTTCGCCAACAATGGATACGAATGAATCAATAATTTGCTTTTCTAACATTGGAAATCCCCCTCAAACTGTTAACGTTTTTAGTAATAATAAAAAACGTTGTAACAGTGCTTTCATTATAATGATAAAAAAGTCAGGGGATTCTTTCTATGTGTAATCATCTAAAGATTAATCTGTTTTATCGTTCTTTTTTGTATGATTATCTAATAATAGAAGTGCAAAGTATAAAACATTTAAATCTTTGAATTGTTTTGGGTCAAGTTCTGTATGTTCCTCAATCTTTTTTAACCTGTAATGCAATGTGTTAATGTGTATATGTAATTGCTGAGCTGTTTGCTTATAGGATTGGTTATAATCAATAAATAAACGTAAAGTGTGCATAAGTTCAGGAGATGATACTAAGTTTTCGATGGTACGCTCTAGAAACTGTTCCCGCGTTTCAGTTGAAATATCTTGTAAGCACATTTCTAAACGTAAATCTTCATTAAATACAATTTTTTTCGTTTCAAGTGATACTGAAAGAGCTTGTAATGCTTGTTCGTACGATAAGTTCATATTGCTTGGTGTAACTGTTTGCCCAATCCCGATATATAAAGTAATAGAAAATAAAGTTTCACAGTCTTGTTTTAATCGTTTTAAAAATTGATAAGTTTGCTCTTTGGAGCTTATCGTCGTAAATAAGATGAATCGATCATTTCCCCAGCGAACAAAGAGATGCTCCTTTGTTAATATATTGCGTACGTGTTGCCAAATTTTACGCTGAAGCATCGTGTCATTTTGATCGATAGAGAACAAAATAAGTTGTTTCTTCTTATATAAATCAATACCAAGTGTTTTTGCACGATCGAAAAAACTTGGAGACCAGTCTGTATTTTGAAGCCAATCAAAAACAAAAGCTTCATAAGAACGGTGCTCAAGTTCTAGCTGTTCTAAAAAGTAATTTTCATGAATTAATAGTTCGGTCATTTTACGTAATATCTCTCCATATTGGGAAATGTTTTCAGGTTCTCCTGTGATTCCAATAACACCGATTACTTCATCATGGAATAGCAAAGGAAGATTCATCCCCGCCTTTACGCCTTGCAGTCGCCTTTCATCTTCTTTTGTAATAATGACAGTCTTTTTTTGTTTCGCACAGCGGAGTGCGCCTTCATGAAATTGACCGATTCTTTCTGCATCTGTACTTGCGATAATAACGCCTTGTATATTAATGATAATAATATTTTCTGTAATTAGTCTGCGTACTTCCCGTACAATTTTATTCGCTAAATCAGGAAAAAGCATAATTTGCACACCTCAAATTCTATTTGTTGTACATTATATATGTAAGTTTATTAATAAAGGTAGATTTCACATTTTCCACACATTTATTTGTTATTTTACAATTATAACGAAATCATCCGAAGATGGAGGGAATCTTTTGAGAAAGTTTATTTTTCTTCTCTGTTTTTTATTTCTATTAGTAGGGTGTCAAGGAAGTTCATATACACCAATTGCTAAAGATAAAAATGTTATTATAACAACGAATATAAAAGAAGGTAGTATTAGTTTTATTGATAAAAAATCTAAAAAGTTAATCACGACATGGGAATTAAATGAACCGATGGCAGGAATTGCACTACTTCCAAATGATGAGGAAATACTTGTATATGGCAAGCAGTTAGAATATATGTATGTATACTCACTAACAGAAGGAAGACAGGTGGACAAATATAAGACTGGAAAAGGAATTGTGAATGTAGTCGTATCAGAAGACAAAAAACAATTATTTGCTGCCGATCAAAATGCTCAAAAGGTAAGGTTCTTTACGATAAAAGGGAAAGAGACAGGGAGTGTTTCAACAGGAAAAGGACCAATAACGATGGTAGAGTATGATAAGCGATTAACTGTGCTAAACTTTTATGATACGAAACTAACGACAATTGATACAAAGAAAAAAGAGGTTATACAATCCTTTATGATTCCCCCAGCATCAACGGGAGCAACGGTTAGTGCTGATGGGAAAGAAATATGGATTGGTGGACATGGTGATGGAAGTCAAGTGAATGAGAAAGTATTAGTGTATTCTTTACAGAGCGGAGAGATGGTGCGTTCTTTACATGCTCCGTTTATGCCTGTGAATATAACAAAGGATGATAAGTATGTATATGCGCTAAGTCACGGTTCAAATACGCTAAGAAAGTTTGATGTTAGCACGTATCAAGAGGTAGCTTCTGTAGAAGTAGGATCGAACCCATTTTCATTTTTGAAAAGCGGAGCAGAAGGGTATGTAGCTAGTTATGATGGCGATGAAGTATGCGTTATGGATATGAAGAATATGAAAATAAAACAAACAATTAAAGTTGGAAAAGGACCGTTTCAACTCATAGAGAGAGAAGGGGAAGGGCAATGAGTAAATATAAAGTGCTAGTTGTAGATGACGAAAGTGATATGAGACAACTTGTCGGAATGTACTTAGATAACTTCGGATACGAGTGGGGAGAAGCTGAAAATGGAAAAGAAGCACTTCGAAAATTAGAGAATGATCATTATGATTTCGTCGTACTAGATATAATGATGCCAGAGATGGATGGACTTTCAGTTTGTAAAGAGATTCGAAAAACATCGGATGTACCGATTATATTTTTAACAGCAAAAGGTGAAGAGTGGAATAGAGTAAATGGCTTACGTATGGGAGCCGATGATTATATTGTAAAGCCATTTAGTCCCGGGGAATTAATTGCTCGCATGGAAGCTGTACTAAGACGGTATACAAAGCAAGAGCAGCAAGAGGAGATTCAATTTGGTCCGATCCTTATTAATGAAAAAAGTAGACGAATTGAGACGGATGGACAAGCAGTTTCACTTACAGTTAAAGAGTTTGATTTACTATATTTTCTTTGTCAACATAATGGACAAGTATTTAGTCGGGAGCAATTACTTGAAAAGGTATGGGGATATGATTATGCAGGAAGTACAAGAACAGTAGATACGCATGTGAAAACGATGCGTCTAAAGCTCGGAGAAAGTGGAAACTACATTCAAACCGTTTGGGGTGTAGGTTATAAATTTGAGGTGTAACGTATGTTTACGATGGTACAAAAGCTTTGGCTTACAGTAGTATGTGCAGTATGTGTAACAGTTTCTTTTCTTTATTTTGTATCTTTATACTCATATGAAAAGCTATACGTGGACAATTTAAAAGATTCATTAGTAATGGAAGGGAAGCGTCTTGCTACGCAATATGATAAACATGAAGGAGTATCCACTTTTGAAGAGAAAGTAAGAGCATACGATCAAATATCTAGTTCAGATGTTCTTTTCGTGTATAATCCGCGTGATTTAAGTGCATGTTTGCCTTTCGATGTGCACCACCATTCTCTTATAAGTGAAGGGGATAGACAGTCACTATTAGATGGGAAAACTGTGACTAAGATAGGGTATGAAGAACATTTTAATCGCAATATTATGGGTGTTGTCATTCCTGTTTTAGATAATAAAAAATTAGTTGGTATTGTATACTCCTATATTCCTTTAAAAAGTATAAAAGATTTAATATTTGATATGGGCCTTATTTTAGCACCGTTAGCACTTGCTATGATTCTAATAACAGTATGGATTGGTAGAAAAATTATTATTGCTATTACAAGACCGCTTTCGCAAATGGAACGGGTTGCAAATCATTTGGCTACTGGAGATTTCTCAGAGCGGATCACAATTTCTTCAGAAGATGAAATTGGACGATTGGGAAAAGCGTTTAATAAAATGGCAAATTCTTTAGAAACAGAAGATGTAAAGCGTAAGGAGTTTTTAGCTAATGTTTCGCATGAGCTTAGAACACCACTTAGTTATATTAAAGGATATAGTGAAGCTATTTTAGACGGTGTGGCAAAGGGGCCGCAGCAGGAAAAAGTAACGCAACTCATCCATAAAGAAGCAGATCGCATGCAGCGCCTCGTTCATGATTTATTAGATTTAGCGCAGCTAGAAGGTGAACACTTTCCTCTAAAGAAACAACCTATCGTTTTTTCACAGCTTATTGAAGACGTACTTGATACTTACGAGTTACAGTTTATAGAAAAAAAACTTCGTATTTCAACGAATTTAAATCCTGAAATTATCGTAATGATTGATGATGATCGTATGCAACAAGTACTTCATAATGTGTTAGATAATGCGATACGTTATACAAATCAAAACGGGGATATCATAATAACATTAAAGCAAATTGATGATTACTGTGAATTGCACATAAAAGATACAGGAATAGGTATTGATACAGAGCATTTAGAAAATCTCGGAGAACGCTTTTACCGAGTAGATAAAGCGAGAAGTCGTCAACATGGTGGAACAGGTTTAGGCCTTGCAATTGTAAGGCAAATTGTTCATATACATGATGGTGAGTGGAGAATAGAAAGTGAAAAAGGTAAGGGAACGACAGTTATTATTAAATTAAAAGTACAAGATGAGGAGAGCATGTTCTAATTTCGGAGACATGCTCTTTATAGTTACACGGAAATATATTGATTAATATCTAACAAATATCAAAAATTTGACTATTTTATGAACAAAACATTTGTACTTCTTACTAATTCGTTCTAAAATAGTTATGGATGTTAATTTCTTATAAAACGTTACAATTGTTGTTTGGAAGATACTGAGGTGATTTAACTGGAGTACAAATCTATTAAACCAAAAAAAATTTACGAAGAAGTATCTGAAGCTATTTTAACAATGATTAAAAATGGTACGTTAAAACCTGGTGACAAGCTACTTCCTGTTCATCAATTAGCAGAGCAGTTTCAAGTTGGCAGATCTGCAGTTCGTGAAGCGCTAAGTGCGCTCAGAGCAATGGGCTTAATTGAAATGAAACAAGGAGAAGGTACATATGTAAAGAATTTCGATTCTTCTTCATTAACAAAATCATTAAATAATAAGTTATTAATGAAGAAAGAGGATATTTTGAATTTATTAGAAGTACGGAAGGTGCTTGAAGTGGGGGCAGTTCGAGCAGCTGCGGCAAAACGTACGGATGATAATTTGCAAAATATGAAACATTGGTTAGATGAAATGGCAAAAAGCATTGGAGATGAAAAAGCTGGTGAAAAAGCAGACTTTCAGTTCCATATGGGAATCGCACAATCTTCGCATAATAGCATCTTACTTGAGCTCATGAATCATGTTTCAGAGATGATTGCTGAAACAATTGGTGAATCAAGACGCATTATTTTATATGGTGAACAAACAACATCAGAACGACTTTTAGAGGAGCATCAATCTATATATGATGCGGTGTTAAAGCAAGATGTGGAATTAGCGCAGCAAGCGATGCTAGATCATTTAACAAATGTAGAACATATTGTCACAGGTAAAAGCGATATAAATTCGTAATTTAATCTTTTAAAAATCTAATTTTCTGATAAAATAGAGAGAGATTAAGTAAGCGTTTTCTTTGGAAGAGGGAGAGGATAGGCCATGGTTGAGCCTACTTCTTCTAGTCTTAGTCATCTGATGACCATATGATTGTTGGCGAAGTTGTAATGAGGGGGAATTATAGTTATGAAAGTTACTTTATTTGTTACTTGTTTAGTCGATATGTTTGAAACAAACGTCGGTAAAGCAACAGTTGAAGTATTGGAGCGTTTAGGTTGTGAAATTGAATTTCCAGAAGCACAAGTTTGTTGTGGTCAGCCTGCTTATAATAGCGGCCATGTAGAAGCAGCAAAAGAAGCGATGAAACATATGATTGAAACTTTCGAAGATGCAGAATATATCGTCACGCCATCTGGCTCTTGTGCGACAATGTTTCATGAGTATCCGCATGTTTTTAAAGATGATCCAAAATGGGCTAAACGTGCACAAAAGGTTGCTGATAAAACATATGAATTTACACAATTTATTGTAGATGTTTTAAAAGTTACAGACGTTGGTGCAAGTTTACCAGGGATTGCTACTATTCATAAATCTTGTCATATGACACGCCTACTCGGAGTAAAAGAGGCACCAGGGATTTTATTATCAAACGTAAAAGGATTAACTGTAAGAAAACTGCCAAACGAGCAAAATTGTTGTGGGTTTGGGGGAACGTTTTCAGTTAAGATGACACCTATTTCTGAGCAAATGGTGGATGAAAAAGTAGATAGTGTAATGGAAACAGGTGCTGATTATTTAATTGGTGCAGATTGTGGGTGTTTGTTAAACATTGGCGGACGTATTGAGCGTTTAGGTAAAGAAGTAAAAGTAATGCATATTGCTGAGGTACTGAATAGTCGCTCATGAAGGGGGAACATAAGCTATGTCTATGAAAATCAGTGAGAAAAAATTTAATGATCGCGTAGGCGATGGAATTCAAGATTCGTTTATGCGCGGAGCGGTATCTTCTGCACAAACGAGATTATATACAAATCGATTAAAAGCAGCGGACGAATTAGGAAACTGGGAAGAGTGGCGTGAACTAGGTGAACAAATTCGTCAACATACGTTAGAGAATCTTGATTATTATTTAATGCAGTTAAGTGAAAATGTATCAAAAAGAGGCGGTCACGTTTACTTTGCAAAAACGAAAGAGGATGCGGCAAAGTACATTCAAGACGTTGCGAAAAAGAAACAAGCGAAAAAAGTTGTAAAATCAAAATCAATGGTAACTGAAGAAATTAGTATGAACCATGCGCTTGAAGAAATTGGTTGTGAAGTGTTAGAAAGTGACTTAGGAGAGTATATCTTGCAAGTAGATAACGATCCACCTTCACATATTATTGCGCCTGCACTTCATAAAAATAGAACGCAAATTCGCGATGTGTTTAAAGAAAAACTTGGCTATGAAAATTCTGATGATCCATACGAAATGACAAAGTTTGTTCGCAAACAACTTCGTGAAAAATTTATGGATGCGGAAATTGGTGTAACAGGTTGTAACTTCGCTGTTGCAAATACTGGCTCTCTTTGTTTAGTAACGAACGAAGGTAATGCCGATCTTGTTATGTCGATTCCGAAAACTCAAATTGCAGTAATGGGTATGGAACGTATGGTTCCGACAATGGAAGAATTAGATGTTTTAGTTGGTTTACTATGTCGTAGTGCAGTAGGTCAAAAATTAACAAGTTATGTAACAGTAGCAGGACCAATTCAAGAAGAAGAGGTAGATGGACCAGAAGAGTTTCATTTAGTCGTTGTTGATAATGGCCGCTCTCAAATTCTTGGATCTGAATTCCGTTCAGTATTGCAATGTATTCGTTGTGCTGCTTGTGTTAACGTATGTCCTGTATATCGTCACGTTGGTGGACATTCATACGGTTCTATATATTCAGGACCAATTGGTGCAGTGTTAACACCACTTCTAGGTGGATATGATGATTACAAAGAGCTTCCTTATGCATCTAGTTTATGCGGAGCATGTACAGAAGCTTGTCCAGTAAAAATTCCATTGCATGATTTATTATTAAAACATCGTCAAGTTATCGTTGAGCAAGAAGGCCGCGCGCCACTTGCAGAAAAATTAGCAATGAAAATGTTTAGTATGGGTGCTTCTTCAGCAGCTTTATATAAAATGGGATCAAAAATGGCACCAGCAGCAATGAGTCCATTTACATCGGGCAACCGTGTATCAAAAGGTGTTGGGCCACTTAAAAACTGGACAGATATTCGTGAATTCCCGGCTCCAAGTAAAGAAAGATTCCGTGATTGGTATAAAGATCATAAGAAAGGCGGGGACAAATAATGACAGGATTAATTCAAAACCGTGAGTCCTTTCTAGATAATATCGCAAAAGAACTTGGACGCGCGCGTAAAACAGAAGGCGTAGTACGTCCAGCATGGAAAAGTAATGTGAATGTAGAAACGTTAAAAGACTATTCACAAGAAGAATTGTTAGAAGTATTTAAAAATCAATGTACAAACATTCATACAACTGTTGTGGAAACGACAAACGACCGTTTACGTGAAGATATTCAAAAGGTAATCGTTGAAAACGGCGGGGGACCTATTATGTTATCAGCAGATGAACGTTTTGATTCCTATGGATTGACTTCTTTATTTAAGGAAGAGCTTCCAAAGCAAGATGTTGAAGTAAATGTATGGGATCCTGAGAAAAAAGAAGAGAATATGCGTATAGCGGAAAAGGCGAATATTGGAATCGCATTTAGTGATTATACTTTAGCTGAATCTGGTACGATTGTTGTACAGAGTCATAAAGGTCAAGGGCGTTCTTTACACTTTTTACCGACTGTATACTTTGCTATTATTCCACGTGAAACACTTGTACCTCGTATTACACAAGCAGTTCAACATATGAATTCTCGTGTAGAAAAAGGTGAGGCAGTTGCATCTTGTATTAACTTTATTACAGGACCAAGTAACTCTGCGGATATTGAAATGAATCTTGTTGTCGGAGTACACGGACCATTAAAAGCAGTATATTTCATCGTATAAAATAGGGGAAAGCAGGCCGTAAAACGGCCTGCTTTTTTAATAGAATAAAGATAATATGAAGTAGAAGTTCTCTCCTTTTTTTGTTATGTTCTTTTGGAAAGGAGAGGAAGGGATGTTCACTTATTTATATGCATTGTTAATGGGTATGGTGTTTGGTTCTTTTTTTATGGTGATTGCGATGAGAGTTCCGGTAGGGGAATCTATTATTACACCGCGTTCGTACTGTCATTACTGCAAGTATACGTTACAGCCGAAAGAACTGATTCCAATTATTTCATTCTGTATGCAGAAAGGGCGTTGTACGAGTTGTAAAAGAAAAATCTCAAGTTTGTACATAGTATTTGAATTCGTTACAGGGAGTTTATTTTTTCTTACTGTATATGTAATTGGAATAGAGCAGGAGCTCATCATCATTTTATCGCTCATTTCTTTACTGCTTATTATTTCAGTTACAGATTTAGTATATATGTTAATACCTAATCGTATTTTAATTTGGTTTGCTTTTTTGCTTATTTTAGAATGTATTTTTGTACCGTTAGTTACTTGGATAGATAGTATAGCTGGCAGTGGAACTATATTTATTTTGTTATATTGCATGCAAAAGATTCATCCAGCAGGTCTTGGCGGAGGTGATGTAAAACTACTTTCGTTACTCGGATTTATAATAGGAGTGAAAGGTATTTTTATAACTTTATTTTTAGCATCTTGCTTTAGCCTTTGTTTTTTCGGAATAGGTATAGCATTAAAACGTATAAAGATAAGAACTCCAATTCCGTTTGGACCTTTTATTAGCCTTGGAGCAATATGTTACGTGTTGGTTATATATGCAAAATAGAGGGGAGATAGAAAATGAATGTATATATGGATGATCAAAGAAGTTGCCCGTACGGATATGTTTTGGCAACTACAGTAGAATCTGCGTTACAATTTGTTCGGAGTAATAAGGTAAACATCCTCTCTCTTGACTTTAACATGGGATGGAGGCAAAAGAATGGGGCAGAATTTGTAGAAGCCTTTTGTACAGAAGGTCTATATGTTAATGAAATTCACCTTCATACAAATGATGTCATCGGTATGCATCAGATGAAACAGAGAATAGAGAGAGGGAAGGAAGAAGGGGAAATTAATCCTTGTATTGCCTTGAAATATGTGGGGAGCTAAAAACTCCAAAGTAAAACTTTGGAGTTTTTAATGTTTCATATGTGCCTGTAAAGGTATGATTTCCTCTGTTTGAGCTGCGACTAATTCAGTTTCTTCTTGTTCAACAACAGGTGCTTTCTTTGTTACGTAGTGGTATACCATACCGACAAATACGGACCCACCAATAATGTTACCGATTGTAACTGGAATTAAGTTATGAATAGCACCTGAAAAAGAAATTGTTTCAGGATGTGGTGAAACTAAAGATAGTGCAAAGAGTGATAAGTTTGCAATGCTATGCTCGTAACCAGATAAGAAGAATGTGAAAACAAGTAGCATCATAACCATTATTTTTGCTGTATCACCTTTAACTTGAGAAGGTAAGAAGCAGGCAAGGCAGACAAGCCAGTTACATAAAATTGCTTTAAAGAATAATTGCATTGTAGGTGTATTCATCTTTCCTTCAACGACTTTATTCATTAAATGACTGTGATCAATTGCTTCGAAAATTCCAGTTGCGTAAAATAGTAAGGCAAAGAATAAAGCACCAGCTAAGTTACCTGCATAACAAGCAACCCAGTTGCGAAGTGTATCAGAAATAGTTGTTTCTTTTCTTAAAGTTGCTACTGTGAAGTACATTGTATTGCCAGTAAATAATTCAGCGCCGCCATATATAATAAGTACGAGAGCAATTCCGAAAAACATAGAAGCAGCTAAATAAGTTGCTGGTGAATCTGCAATGTGAAAAAAGTTACCTAATTTAAAACATAGTACAATAATAAAACCGATATAAATACCCGCAAGTGCCGCACGAATGAAATATTGCATTGGACTTGTATCTAGCATTTGCTTTTTGCTCTTAGCCAGTTTGACAACATAATCTAATCCTTGTTCTAGCATGAGTAATACGCTCCTTTAGTACATCATCTATAAATACTCCTTATATGAATAAAGTACATGGAATTGTTCATAGTTTCAATAAGTTTGTGCAATGTTTCACAAAAAGGACATACATACATTAAGAAAGCGGTTACAAAAGGTAGTATAATGGAATTTTTTCTAAAAATAGAGAGGGAATTGAAGCAAAAAAGAAAAAGCGCTGTAATTACAGCGCTTTTTCGTCTAAATTCTTTTCTACTTTTACTTCTACTTCTTTCGAGAAGAACCAACCGCCAACTGCGATTCCAACTAATACAATCCAGAATGTAAGTTTCCACGGAGTAGATTCTGGGAATGAATGTGGAATTACATTTAATGCAGGGTGTGCTAATGTATAGATTGCTAACTTCACACCAACCCAACCTACAATTAAGAATGCTGCAGTTTCAAGTCCTGGCTTACGTTTTAATATTTGTACGAAAGCAGTTGCTGCAAATCGCATAATGATTAATCCGATAAGTCCACCTACAAAGATAACAACGAATTGCCCAGTATCAAGACTACCAATTGTACCTAATCCTGTTTTTGGTAAAGTCATTGCTAATGCAACAGCAGCTAAAATTGAATCAACTGCGAAGGCAATATCAGCAACCTCGACTTTAAATACAGTCCACCAAAAGTTCTCTTGTTTTTTCTTTGCTTCTTTTTCTGCTGTGTCTTCATCCGTATTCTTTTTAACATACGTTTTAAATAAGTGATTACCAGCGATAAACATAAGGTAAATGGCACCGATTGCTTGCACTTGCCATACATCGACTAGGAACGAAATCATAAATAATGATCCGAATCGGAAAACAAATGCCCCCGCTAATCCATAAAATAGTGCTTTTTTACGTTTTTCTTCTGGTAAATGTTTTACCATAATTGCGAGAACGAGAGCGTTATCAGCCGCTAAAATCCCCTCTAGTGCAATTAGGATGAGTAATACCCAACCATACTCCAATAATAATGATACATCCATGTACATTCTCCTCTCATTTCTATAAATACTAAACAAGTGAAGAAGTTCCACATTGTTTAGTTTCCCCATACTCCTGCGCATCAACGGTGGAAGGAATTGGTAAAAACAAAAAAGACCTCTGCCGTTGATAGGCAAAGGTCTTGCTAGACATATGTAATGAAAATGCCAACAAAGCCGGAAGAACTAAGTTCTACGTAATGACGACTTTGTTTCCAAGAAATAATTCTTGGACGCTACTCCCCTTTGGAGATATGCTATTGTATTCTCATTATATGGATAATTTATACGGTTGTCAACCTGTTAAAATATCTTCGTTTGGATATTTTATTCTTCTTTGTTTTTTGCGGGCAAATGAAAAGGCTAATGTTAAAGGCCCCATCTTTCCAAAAAACATCATAAAGATAATAATTGTTTTGCCGATGATTGTTAAGTGTGGCGTCAAATTCATGCTAAGGCCGACAGTTCCAAATGCTGAAAATACTTCAAAAGCACTCATTAATAAAGGAACTCGTTCAGTGATGCTTAAAATTAAAATAGAAAGAAAAATAAACGAAATTGAAATAATGGTGATCGTTAAAGATTTGACAATGAGCGTATCTTTAATGGATTTTTTAAACACGACAATATCATCTTGTTCATGCAAAAATTTAAATACGCCTAAAAACATAATTAAAAAAGTTGTTAACTTAATCCCACCACCAGTTGAAGCACTGCCAGCACCAATAAACATAAGAAGCATCATTAATAAAAGGGAAGGTTTTGATAATGCAGAGATATCAACAGTATTAAACCCGGCAGTGCGCGTCGAAATCGCTTGAAAATAAGCAGCCATACCTTCTTCAAAGGGGGTAAAACCTCTCATGGAAATTGAATTATGAAACTCGAATATAAAAATAAAAGCTGTAGCAATAATATTGACGATTAGAGTAGAAGAGAGCATAAGTTTTGAGTGCAAAGTAAGGTTTTTAAAGTTTTTCTTTCTTTTTATATCTACGATCACTGTAAAACCAATTCCCCCTAAAATAATGAGAGAAGAAATAACAAGATTGACGAGAACGCTATGAGAGTGGGACATTAAATTATCGCTCCATATAGAAAAGCCAGCATTGTTAAAGGCAGAGATCGAATGAAAAAAGCTATAATATATACCTTTGGCAATTCCGTATTTTGGTACCCATTCAAAAGAGAGAAGTAAAGTAGCGATACATTCTACAGCAAAAGAAAATAAAAATAATGCTTTTGCAAGACGAATGATTCCACCGACATTTGTTTGGTTTAATGCTTGTTGTAATAAAATTCTGTTTTGAAGACCAATTTTTCTGCCGAGCATAATTGCAATTAAAACAGCAAAGCTCATAATGCCAAGGCCGCCAACTTGTATAAGTGTTAAAATTACACATTGACCAAATAAGGTAAATACTTTTCCAGTGTCCACAACACCAAGTCCTGTAACCGTACAAGCAGAAACCGTTGTAAATAAGGCATCGAGCCATGAAATAGATGTTGTTGTAGCAATTGGCAATTTTAATAAGCATGTACCAATAATTGATAGCGTAATAAAAGATAAAGTAAGAACACGGGGAGGGCTCATGCTAATGTTAATCCGTTTCATGTCACATATCGTTCCTTTCAATTTGCTCTTACTAGTATGTGAAGAAGAACTATTATGTATGTTAAAAAAGAAAGAGGCAGAGAATATCTGCCTCTAAGCCATATGTTATATAATTATCCGCGTAATTGTTGTTGAGCTAAAGCAACAAGACGTTTTGTTACTTCACCGCCAACTGAGCCGTTAGAACGAGATGCTGTGTTAGACCCTAAGCTTACACCAAATTCTTGCGCAATTTCATATTTAAATTGTTCAAGCGCTTGTTCTGCACCTGGAACTAGTAATTTGTTTGTTTTTACCATGTTGATACACATCCTTATGAGTAGTCCAGTTCAGCTAAGTACTATCTGAACTGGTACCGTTATTTTATGTGGAAACGACGTGCTCATACACGGAAGTAATCGGTGTGTTTAGAAGTTCTTGGATAGAAAAAAAGAGTAGCAAATTTGCTACTCTTTTTTCAGTATTGTCGCTGTACCTTCCACGACAATATCATCGGATTGATTATATATGTTTGTTTGCAGCGTAATGATTTTTTTATCGTCACGTTTTTTTATAACTTCTGCCACAACGCGAAGTGTATCACCGATTTTGACAGGAGCACGGAATGAAACGTTTTGAGATAAATAAATCGTATTTTTGCCCGGGAGTTTCGTTCCAAGAATGGTAGAAATAAAACTTGAAACGAGCATGCCATGAGCAATACGTTCTTTGAACATTGTCGTTTTTGCAAAAGAGTCTAGAATATGAATAGGATTTACATCTCCAGTCAATTTTGCGAAATTGATAACGTCCTCATCCGTAATTTTTTTTGTTAGTGATGCTTGATCACCGACTTGAATCTCATCGTAACGAAGCTCCGGAACAGTTTGTGCTTCTTGAAATGGATTCATTTTGTCCTCCTTCTTTTCCATATCGAAAAATGTAAGCCATCTTGATGTAGTAGGAGGAAGAAAGAGTTTTGTTTGTGCTGCAGTTAGTTGCCACATTTTTCTTACTTGATGGAAGTAAATAAATTTTTTGAGTTTTCCTCGAACTGCTTTGCGAGTTCTAGTTGTTTGGACTTGAACTCTCCCAAAAAAACTTCTAACTGTTTTTGAACCTCTTCACGTTGCGATTGTTGTTGTTCGATAAAGTGTTTTGTTGTTTCTTCAAATTGACCGCTAGTTTGAGTAAGAATAGACAAAGATGTTTTCGTAGGAGAAACAGTAAGTTGGTGCATTTGAGTAGAAAGCTCATTCCATTTTTCTTGCCACTCGTTAATTTGATCATTTAAGGAGTTTCCAGTTAATTGCTTCACGTAATCCGTATATTGGTTATTGAACTGAGCAGTGAATTGATGTAGTTCTTTTTCTAGTTCATCTACTCCTGATGTTAATTTATGCAAAGCGTCTTGTTGTTGTTTTAACGTTTCTAAAGTAAGTTGCTCTAATTGTTTCCCGGCTGAAGAGAAGAGGGAAAGAGATTGAGACCAGTTTTTCCAAAATGCATCGACTAATTCGTATGGCTTAGTTTCCATTGTTTGACCTCCAAATGTTTTTTTGCATATTGTGAACGCAGATTACTCTGCTGTACCACCAGGTGAAGATGAAGAATCCTTTTCATCCTTTTCTGGAGAAGTAGAAAATGGAAAGAATGCATTGGTGTATAACGTGAAAAACGTCCGCAACATATTTTGATAATGTTCAAAAGAAGTCGCACATGTTGTTAAATATTGCTCTCCATATTCTGTTAAAGAATAAATTCGTTTCGCTGGCCCGCCTTCGCTTGTATCCCAAGTAGAAGAAATAAGATTTTCTTTTTCTAATTTGCGTAGTGTCCTATACACATTACCTTGGTCAACAGAAGAAAAGCCGATGTCCATTAGCATTTGAATAAGTTTGTAACCATGAAGACTCCAGTCTTTTAGACAGAGAAGTAAGAAAGGAACTAAGAAGTTTTTTGGCATGGAGTTTGGTTGTTTCGCTTGGTTTTTTTCCAAACTTTCTGGGTGTTCTGGTTCATTATGTAGCATGATTGTGCATCACCTCATGAATCAGTTAGATGGAATTTTTTGCTTATAAGTGCAATTTACACCTATCTGTTTTTAATGTCAATACATTTGTTAGAAAATAAAGAAAAATAAAATATATACTTGAAGTTTTATTCGGAATATTAGAAAATAGTGAATAGGTTGAATTGTTTCAAAAACGAAAAAGGGAGTGTAGTCGAAGTGATTGATCAAAAATTCGATCCATTGCAAGCATGGAAAAATGCTTATGAACAAACCGAAACATTTTGGGGAAAAGCGCTCAATGAAACAATTAAAACAGAAGAATATTCTGCTTGGATGGGCAGCGTTCTAGATTTGAATTTGTTTTATCAAAAAGCATTAAATGATACGACAAAAAATTATTTAGAACAGGTGAATGTGCCGACGAGAGAGGATATCGCTAGAGTAGCTACGCTTGTTATTAACTTAGAAAATAAAGTTGATAACATCGAGGAAATTTTAGAAGAGAAAGTGGATTCATTAGGACAAGCTCCTACATTAAAGCGTGATGTTACGAAAGTAAAACAAGATATGCGCACGTTAGAAACGAAAGTTGATCAAATTTTAGAATTGCTAGAAAAGCAAAATGCAGTACTAGCTAAACTACAAGTACCTGTAAAAGAAGAAGTAAAGCCTGTAAATAAGCCAGAAAATAAAAAATGATAAAAGCGTTTGTTTATAACGTGTAAAAGAGAGAGGGAGAATCTCTTTTCATGTATAAACAACGAAACATAATTAATATATGGACTCAATTAGTATGAGTACCAAAATGATTCATAACAATCGTTCACAAATTCATTTAAGGGGGAAAAGAAATGGTTCAATTAAATGGCAAAGTAGCAATCGTAACAGGTGGGGCAAAAGGAATTGGAAAAGCAATTACAGTAGCATTAGCAGAAGAGGGAGCAAAAGTAGTTATTAACTATAACAGCAGTAAAGAAGCAGCTGAAAACTTAGTAAATGAATTAGGAAAAGAAGGACATGATGTTTATGCAGTTCAAGCGGATGTTTCTAAAGTAGAAGATGCAAACAGACTTGTAGAAGAAGCTGTGAATCATTTTGGTAAAGTTGACATTCTTGTTAATAATGCTGGTATTACAAGAGATCGTACATTCAAAAAGTTAAATCGTGAAGATTGGGAGCGCGTAATTGACGTGAACTTAAGCAGTGTATTTAATACAACAAGCGCGGTACTTCCATACATATCGGAAGCAGAAGAAGGAAGAATCATTAGTATTTCTTCTATTATTGGCCAAGCTGGTGGATTTGGACAAACAAACTACTCAGCAGCAAAAGCAGGTATGTTAGGATTTACAAAATCATTAGCGTTAGAACTTGCAAGAACAAATGTAACTGTAAACGCAATTTGCCCAGGATTTATTGATACTGAAATGGTAGCAGAAGTACCAGAAGAAGTGCGTCAAAAAATCGTTGCGAAAATCCCGAAAAAACGTTTTGGTCAAGCTGATGAAATTGCAAAAGGTGTAGTATACCTATGCCGTGACGGTGCGTATATCACTGGTCAGCAATTAAACATTAACGGCGGATTATACATGTAATGAAGTAAGAAAAAAGTGCATATCCATAGCAGGAATGCACTTCTTTTTTTAGAAAGAAATCGACCGAAAAGGGGATAAAAAAATGACTACATTCGTAACAGAATGGGAAAAGCAATTAGAGTTGTACCCAGAAGAATATCGCAAAGCATATCGTCGTGTGAAAAGAGCGAGCGAAATTTTATTACGCGAACCAGAACCACAAGTTGGTTTAACACCGAAAGAGGTTATTTGGACGAAGAATAAAACGAAGCTGTATCGTTACATTCCAAAACAAGAAAAAACGCAGCGAGTTCCAATCTTATTAATATATGCTCTTATTAATAAACCATATATTATGGATTTAACTCCAGGAAATAGTTTAGTGGAATATTTAGTAGATCGTGGTTTTGATGTATATATGCTTGATTGGGGCACATTTGGTTTAGAAGATAGTCATTTGAAATTTGATGATTTCGTGTTCGATTATATTGCAAAAGCAGTGAAAAAAGTAATGAGAACTGCAAAATCGGACGAGATTTCTTTACTTGGTTATTGCATGGGTGGAACGTTAACATCTATTTATGCAGCGCTTCATCCGGACATGCCAATTCGTAACTTGATTTTTATGACAAGTCCTTTTGATTTCTCTGAAACAGGATTATACGGTCCTTTATTAGATGAGAAATATTTCAATTTAGATAAAGCGGTTGATACATTCGGAAATATTCCGCCAGAAATGATTGATTTCGGAAATAAGATGTTAAAACCAATTACAAACTTTGTCGGTCCATATGTTGCTTTAGTCGATCGTTCAGAAAATGAGCGCTTCGTCGAAAGTTGGAAATTAGTTCAAAAGTGGGTAGGCGATGGTATTCCGTTCCCAGGTGAATCTTATAGACAATGGATTCGTGATTTTTATCAAAATAATAAATTAGTGAAGGGTGAACTCGTTATTCGCGGACAAAAGGTAGACCTTGCAAATATTAAGGCGAATGTCTTAAATATTTCCGCAAAACGTGATCATATTGCTCTGCCATGTCAAGTAGAGGCTTTACTTGATCATATTTCTAGCACGGATAAACAGTATGTGTGTTTACCGACAGGACATATGTCTATTGTGTATGGTGGAACGGCTGTAAAGCAAACATATCCGACGGTTGGAAATTGGCTTGAAGATCGTTCTAATTAAAGAGAAGAAATCCAACTAGCGTATGTTAGTTGGATTTTTTTATGGAAAATGACGAAACATAGGAAGGAGAAAAATACATTGTAGGAGTATAATTATGAAGCTTATGACTGGTAAGTTGTTTTGGAGTGCTGGAGTTTCTGTACCTTGTTATCCAACATTAGAAAATGATATGATATGTGATGTACTAGTAATTGGAAGTGGAGAAGCAGGTGCTCATATAGCGTATTCGTTAGCTAAAATTGGAATGCGTGTTATGCTCATTGAAAAAAGAGCAATTGCATGTGGTAGCACAGCTGCAAATACAGGATTATTACAATTTGTTCATGATAAATCGTTAACTTCTCTTATCCATACATTTGGTGAAGAGAAAGGGGTACGAGCATATAGACTTTGTTATGAAGCGCTGCAAACAATGGAGAAGGTCGTGCCAACTCTCGATATTGATCCCCATTTTATTCCGCGAAATAGTTTGTATTATGCAAGTAGAGATGAGGATATTTCATTTTTACAAGAAGAATATAATACGTTACGCCATTATGGATTTCCGGTTGAATATTTTACAGAGTCTGATATCAATAAGCGTTATTCATTTGTAAAACAAGCAGCGTTATATACAAGTGGTGATGCAGAAGTGAATCCGTATTTATTAGCCCACAGTCTTTTGCATAAAGCGAAACAAATGGGCGCTACTATATATGAACATACAGAGGCATTACATATTAAACAAATCCAAAATGATTTAATTTGTTACACGAATACAGGAAATAAAATCGTAGCAAAGAATATTATTATGGCGACAGGTTATGAAGCAATCTTTGGAAAGAAAGAAAAAAACACAACAGTAGAAACGTCTTATGCTGTTGTAACAAATAAGCTAAATCATTTTGAAGGCTGGCATGAGCAATCATTAATTTGGGAAACAGCGCGGCCTTACTTATACTTTCGAACGTATCAAAACCGCATTATTGTAGGTGGATTAGATGAAGCGATGCAAATTCAAACAATCGGCGATACGAAATTATTGCATAAACGTGATATCCTTATTAACATTGTAAAAGAAATGTTCCCGCAAAATAAAAATATACAGGCAGAGTACTATTGGGCAGCAGCATTTGGTGGCAGTCATGATGGTCTCCCTATTTTAAAAGAAGATAAAGAAATACATAATTTATATTACGCACTGCCGTATGGGGGAAATGGAACTGTATACGGAATGGTATTTGCGAAACTATTTCAGCAGTTATTTACAAATGAAGAAAGTGATGATTTTTCTTTATTTAATCGATAGAAAAAGGTAGCGAAGTGATGGAATGAGAGATATAAAAAAGTTTTTACAAAAATTACGTCCCGTGCAACTTATCGTTGTATTTTATTTACTAGCGGTAGTAGTATCGGTAATTTTACTTAGTTTACCATTTGTTACGAAGCCTGGTGTGAAATGGACATTTATAGATGCGCTGTTTACATCTGTTAGTGCTGTAAGTGTTACGGGACTTTCTGTTGTTACTATTTCAGATACGTTTACAACAGCAGGAATTATTGTTTTAGCCTTGATTTTACAATTAGGCGGATTAGGAATTATGGCACTTGGTACATTCGTTTGGATTATAACGGGTAAAAAGATTGGTTTGCAAAGAAGAAGGTTAATTATGGCAGACCATAACCAAGGAAATTTATCGGGCCTTGTAGAATTGATGCGTTCTATTTTAATTGTAATTATTTCGATAGAACTCATTGGAGCAATACTGTTAGGTACAAGATTTTTACTATATTTCCCGACTTGGCAAGAAGCTTATTTTCACGGTTTCTTTGCCGCTGTGAGTGCAACAACGAACGGAGGATTTGATTTAACAGGACAATCACTTATTCCGTACAAAAAAGATTATATTGTTCAAATGATTCATATGTTGCTTATTATTTTAGGAGCTATTGGTTTCCCGGTGTTAATGGAAGTAAAGCAATTCCTTAGTAAAAGGAGACAGCAACTATTTCGCTTTTCATTATTTACAAAATTGACGACAACGACATTTTTTGTACTCGTTATTGTTGGAACAATTATGATTTTTTTATTAGAACGAAATCATTTTTTAGTAGGAAAGTCATGGCATGAAACTGTATTTTATACGTTATTCCAATCTGTGACGACGCGAAGTGGTGGACTTGCTACAATGGACATACGTGAATTATCACAACCAACGCTTTTATTTATGAGCATTTTAATGTTCATTGGAGCATCTCCAAGCTCAGTTGGGGGCGGAATACGTACAACAACATTTGCTGTTAGTATATTATCGTTATATACATTTGCAAGGGGCGGGAGAACAGTCCGAGTTTTCAAACGTCAGCTACATGAAGAAGATGTGTTGAAAGCATCTGTCGTTATGACGATGGGGATTTTATTATGTGCTTCAGCGCTATTTATTTTATCCATTACAGAAAATGTACCACTTATGAGCTTAATAGTTGAAGTTTGTTCTGCTTTTGGGACGACGGGACTATCAACAGGTATTACTCCCGATTTAACAACTGTTGGTAAACTTGTACTCATTGTGCTTATGTTTATCGGACGCGTCGGTATTTTAACATTTATATTAGCTAGTGGCGGAAGAGAGCAACCACCTCGCTATAAATATCCGAAAGAGAGAATTATTATTGGATAGTATGAAACCATTCTACCTATGTTAGGTAGAATGGTTTTTTAGTCGTTAATTCCAAATTGAGGATGCATAAAAGCAGCATTTTTCTTATCAACTTCATTTTTAAGTAGTTCTTGATTTTCTTCTGAAATCCACCCGATATCATTTGTAGGATGTATCCATTCTTCCCCAGCCATAATGGCAGGATCTACCTCATCACTCCAATTATTAAGGGGACTATTAGTGGAATCGTATTTACTGTCTCCAATTACAACATCATATTGATTTATAAAAGGTTGTTGCATCTTTTTTCCTGTACCTTTAAATGATGGAAAGTTCATTTGATGAGGGAGCGTCTCGTCTAAAATTGGCGATTGGATCGTTTCTTTCTCCTTCAAAGTCATCGCTCCTTTTTGTAATGGTTTGTTCGTATGTAGTATTTCCATATATAAGCTCTTATGTACTTGTTAACACTTCCCAGTAATAATTACTTTAAGTTGTTTCAAACTAGAATAGAAAGTTATTTAGTGAGAGCAGGTGAGTATATTGGTAAAAAGGAAAGTAAAACAAAATGCAGCAATTAATAATAATAAAACTCCGAAAGAAAGCTTACCCGATGCAGAATTTGCAGTAGAGTATGAAGGAGAAAATAGTGCGAAGTACGCAAATCGTAATTCAAAAAAAGGTAAACAAAAATGAGGCGTTTTTTACAAACGCCTCATTTTTTTGTGGGATTATAAAGGTTTTTTTAATTATTTGTAAATTTCACGTTTGATATTAGCAGAAAAATGCGAAAAAACATAGAAGTAGCAACGTATTACACAAAAACAAACAACAAACAAAAGATTAATGTTGGTTTAATACTGCTTTTACACTAGTTGTTTATATTTGAATTGTACATAAGATTTGTAAAAGGAGAGAGAGACAGTGAAAAAAACAATCTTTAAAGCTGTAGCAACTGGAATGGTATTTTCGTTATTAATGGGGTGTGGTGCAAAAAAAGAAGAAAGTGCTGGGGCAAAAGTGAAAGATGATAAATTATCTGGATCATTAACTGTTTACACAGCGATCGAAGAAGAACTTGTACCAATTTATCTTGATTCTTTTAAAAAGAAGTATCCAGACGTGAAGTTGAACATTGTTCGTGATTCAACTGGAGTTATTACAGCGAAATTGCTAGCTGAAGGAAAAAATACACAAGCAGATGTTGTATGGGGAACTGCAGCGTCTAGTCTATTAGCTTTAGATAAAAAAGATATGTTAAAAGGATACTCTCCAAAAGGAGCAGATCGTGTTCTTCCACAATTTAAAGACGATAAGCAACCAGAAAAATGGGTAGGAAATACTGCATTTATGACGGGGATTGCTGTAAATAAAGAAGAATTAAAGAAGAAAAATTTACCGATGCCAGAATCATACGAAGACTTAACGAAACCAGAATATAAAGGAACGCTTGTTATGCCACATCCAGCTTCTTCTGGAACAGGATTTTTAACAGTTTCTGCATGGTTACAAATTATGGGTGAAGATAAAGGCTGGGATTACATGAAGAAACTTCATGATAATATGGCAACTTATACTCATTCAGGTTCAAAACCAGCGAAATTAGCAGGTGCGGGTGAATATCCAGTTGGCGTATCAATGGTTTATAGTGCTTTGAAAGAGAAACAAAAAGGTGCACCAGTTGAAGTTGTATTGCCGAAAGAAGGACTAGGTTGGGAAGTAGAAGCGAACGCACTTATTAAAAAAGATAATGCAAAAAATGATAAATTAGCACAAGCATTTTTAGATTGGGCAATTACTGATGATGTAATGAAGTTATACTTCGAGAAAAATGGATTTGCGACAATTAAAAATGATTATAAACTTCCAGATGGATTCCCTAAAGATGTGACAGAAAAGTTATATAAAAAGAATGACTTTAAGTGGGCAGCAGAAAATCGCGACAAAATTTTAGAAAAATGGGAAAAAGAGTTTGGCCAAAAAGCAGAACCGAAAAAGTAAGTGAGTGGGAGAGAGAAAAAATGAGCGAATATTTATCAATTCAACACATTCAAAAACAGTTTGATGCATTTACAGCGTTAAAAGATATTTCTTTTACTGTGAAAAAAAACGAGTTTGTATGTTTATTAGGCCCAAGTGGTTGTGGGAAAACAACATTGCTTCGAATTTTAGCAGGGCTAGAAGAGGCAACAACAGGTAGTATAGCTGTGGATGGAAAAGATATTACAGCATTACCTCCTGGAAAGAGGAACTTCGGAATGGTGTTTCAATCGTATGCATTATTTCCGAATTTAACAGCACTTGAAAACATTGAATATGGCTTAAAGACAAAAAAATATGGAAAAGCAGAAGTAAAAGAGAAGGCGCTATCGGCGTTAGAACTTGTTGATTTGCTGAATGTAAAAGATAAATATCCTGCTCAAATGTCTGGTGGACAACAGCAGCGAGTGGCACTTGCACGTGCGCTCGCTCTGTCTCCGGATATTTTGTTACTCGATGAGCCGTTATCGGCTTTAGATGCAAAAGTACGTGAAAAGTTGCGTAGAGAAATGCGCGATTTGCAAGAAAAAGTGGGAGTAACAACTATTATGGTAACGCATGATCAAGAAGAGGCATTAACGATGGCTGATAAAATTGTTGTAATGAATCATGCGGAAATTATGCAGATTGGAACACCAGAGGAGATTTATCAAAGACCAGCCAATCCGTTTGTGGCAGATTTTATAGGTTCTATTAATTTCTTTTCGAAAAATAATGAAGAACATGCAATTCGTCCTGAACATGTAACAATTGTACAAAACGATGGTATTAAAACGGTTGTGGAAAGTATGGAATTTCGCGGATCTGTATATCGAACAGAAGTGCGAGTCGTAGAAGAAAAAACACATCTGTATAACGAGAAAATTGTAGTGGATATATTGGCATCAGAAGTAGAGGCAACTGCTATTAAAAAAGGAGAGCCGATTCAAATCTCTTTCTCAGAAAATCATATGTTGTCATATGGAAAGAAGGTCATTGTATAGATGGAGATGTTAGAAAATTTCAAGGTAGAAAGTACGAAAAAAAAGATTAAGAGACGTATTGGTAAAGAAGAGTGGATACAAAGACTATTAATTATTGGTATGCTTCTTGCTTTTTTGATCATCCTTGTATTGCCTCTATTACAACTATTTACACAAGCCTTTTACGATAAAGACGGAGCTTTCATTGGTGTTGCGAATTTCAGTAAATATTTCACAACACCAACGCTAGTACAATCATTACAAAATACGATATGGATTTCGGGCGCTACAACAATTATTTCAGTTACACTCGCGTTCGCTTATGCATATGCGATTGCTCGTACCAATGTTTTTGGAAAGCGCGTATTTCAATACGTAGCATTATTACCATTATTCGCACCGACGATGATGCACGGTATCGCACTGACATATTTATTTGGTAATCAAGGGTTAATAACAAAAGGGATGTTTGGTTTATTTGAAGGAATACAAATACCGTTATACGGACCAGTAGGAATTGTAATGGCTGAAGTTATGTATACATTTCCACAAGCATTCCTTATTTTATTAATTGCTTTCCAAGGTTCTGATTATCGTTTATATGAAGCTTCTAATATGTTAGGTGCAAGTAAAGCGAAGCAGTTTCTTACGGTTACTTTACCTAGTGTGAAATACGGATTAATTAGTGCGATGTTCGTTGTATTTACACTTAGTTTCACTGATTTTGGGGCACCAAAAATTGTTGGTGGACAATATAACGTGCTTGCTACGGACGTATATAAGCAAGTAATTGGACAGCAAAATATGTCCATGGGCGCAACTGTCGGAATGATTTTATTAATCCCAGCTATTTTCGCATTTGCAGTTGATCGTATTACGCAAAGGAAACAGGCGAATCTCTTATCTTCAAAAGCAGTACCTTACAGAATAATAAATAATAAGAAAAGAGATGTTATTTCATTCGTATATTGTAGCGTAGTAACGCTTATGATCATTCTTTTATTTGTGGCAGTTGGTATTGCTGCAAGTGTGAAAGTATGGCCATATAATATGAGTTTTACATTTGAGCATTTTAATTTTTCAAGTTTGACAGGAGACGGACTTGAAGCATTCAAAAATAGTGTAATTGTCTCAGCCGTTACGGCAGTTATCGGGGCGATTTTAACATTTGTGTTCGCTTATGCGATTGAAAAAATAGAACAGCTACAATTTTTAAGAAAAGTAGGTTATTTCTTCTCAATTGTACCGTTAGCGATTCCTGGATTAGTACTTGGATTAGGATATGTCTTTTTCTTCAGTCAACCAACAATTCAAATTCTAGGACTTTCAATAACAAACCCGTTTCATTCTTTATATGGCACAATTGCCGTTTTAGTATTAGTAAATATCATTCATTTCTACTCTGTAACATTCGTTACGGCAACGACGGCGTTAAAGAAACTAGATCGAGAGTTTGAGCTTGTTTCGCAGTCGATGAGCATACCGTTTTATAAAACTTTCTTTCGAGTGACGGTACCGATGTGTTTACCAGCCATTTTAGAAATGGTTATGTACTACTTCGTAAATTCAATGGTAACTGTATCGGCAGTAGTGTTCTTGTATGCAGCTGATTTTAAACTAGCTGCTGTATCAATTGTAAATATGGATGATGCAGGAAATGTAGCACCAGCAGCTGCAATGAGTGTACTTATTGTTGTTACAAATATTGTAGTAAGAGTTGTATATGAATGGGGAACGAAAGCACTTCGTAACCGAACTTCACAATGGCAAAAAAGATAAATAAGAAGGGTGATGGATTGAATGAAAATAGAAGCAGTTATTTTTGATTGGGCGGGTACGACAGTTGATTATGGATGTTTTGCACCACTGGAAGTATTTATGGAGATTTTCCATAAACGCGGTGTTGAAATTACTGCAGAAGAAGCTCGTAAGCCAATGGGGTTATTGAAAATTGATCATGTTAGGGCATTAACAGAGATGCCTCGTATTGCGAGTGAGTGGAATCGTGTTTTCGGACAATTACCAGCAGAAGCAGATATTCAGGAGATGTATGAAGAATTTGAAGAAATTCTCTTCGCTATTTTACCACGCTATGCGTCGCCGATTAATGGAGTAAAAGAAGTGATTGCTTCTTTACGTGAAAGAGGAATTAAAATTGGTTCAACGACTGGTTATACGAGAGAAATGATGGATATTGTAGAAAAAGAAGCAGCGCTACAAGGGTATAAACCTGATTTTCTTGTAACGCCAGATGATGTTCCAGCCGGTCGCCCATATCCGTGGATGTGTTATAAAAATGCGATGGAACTTGGTGTATATCCAATGAATCATATGATAAAAGTTGGAGACACGGTATCAGATATGAAAGAGGGAAGAAATGCTGGAATGTGGACAGTTGGTGTAATTCTTGGCAGTAGCGAGCTAGGTTTAACTGAAGAGGAAGTGGAGAATATGGATCCGATAGAACTTCGTGAAAAAATAGAAGTAGTTCGCAATCGTTTCGTTGAAAATGGGGCGCACTTTACGATAGAAACGATGCAGGAACTCGAAAGCGTAATGGAACATATCGAGAAACAAGAACTTATTATTTCATAAAAGGGGCATAGGATCATGACTGATAATCACTATTTATTATTAACACCAGGACCATTAACGACAACAAAAACGGTAAAAGAAGTTATGTTATACGATTGGTGTACGTGGGATGCTGAATATAACACGATGGTGCAAGATGTAAGAGCTAAACTTGTATCGTTAGCAACGAAGGAAGAAGAGAAATATACGACTGTTCTCATGCAAGGAAGCGGTACGTTTTCAGTTGAAGCAGTAATTGGTTCTGTTATTCCTAGAAATGGAAAGTTGCTTGTTTGTACAAATGGTGCGTACGGTAAGCGAATTGTACAAATGGCAGAGATGTTACATATAGATGTGGTGGTTAGTCAAACGGAAGAATGGGAGCCTACTAATATTGCAGAAGTAGAAAAGATATTACAACAAGATAAAGAGATTACACATATTGCAGTTGTTCATTGTGAAACAACAACAGGTATTATCAATCCAATTGTAGATGTATGTAAATTAGGGAAGCAATATGGAAAAGTAACACTAGTTGATGCAATGAGTAGTTTTGGTGGTATTGAAATAGATATCGCTGAGTTGCAAATTGACTTTTTAATTAGTAGTGCGAATAAATGTATTCAAGGGGTTCCTGGGTTTGGCTTTGTTATTGCAAAGCGCGATGAATTGTTGAAATGTAAAGGGCAGGCACGTTCATTATCATTAGATTTATACGATCAGTGGGAGACGATGGAAAATCAAAATGGAAAATGGCGTTTTACGTCACCTACACATGTTGTACACGCTTTTTATCAAGCACTACTTGAATTAGAAAAAGAGGGCGGAGTAAAAGCGCGTTACAATCGATATTATAACAATCAAAAACTATTAGTGAATAGAATGAGCGAAATCGGATTTAAGTCACTAGTAGATGAAAAATATCAATCGCCTATTATTACATCTTTCATTTATCCAGAAGCAGGATTTGAATTTCAGCAATTATATAACGAATTAAAGCAGTACGGATTTGTTATTTACCCAGGGAAAATTTCGAAAGTAGATACGTTCCGTATTGGAAATATCGGTGATGTACATAAAGAAGACATTAATCGTTTAGTTGATAGTATTGCTAAAGGAGTTGTTATAGGGTGAAAGTATTTTGCTTAGGTGGGGCAGGGAAAATTTGTCGTGAAGCAATTTTAGATTTAGTCCAATTTTCATCATTTGGAACAATTACTGTTGCTGATTTCAATGAAGAAGAAGGCCGAAAAGTAGTAGAGTGGTTAAACGATCCTCGCGTTGATTTTGTAAAAGTCGATGTGACAAATCATGAGGATACTGTTGCAAAAATGAAAGGCTATGACATTGTAATGGACGGCACGACGATAAAGTTAAATGGATTGTCCACTCGTTGTATCGCAGATGCTGGCTGTCACGGTGTGAACTTGAATGGATTTGGTGAAGAAAATGAATCCCATTCTATATTTGTTCAAAACGGAAAAACATGTTTACCTGGGTTCGGTATGACGCCAGGTGTAACGCAAATGATGGCTATGTATGCAGCAAATCAGCTAGATACTGTAGAGTCAGTTCGAGTAAGCCATGGCTCATATCGCCCAATTGCTTTTTCTGCATCAATTACAGAAACAACGACATATGAATATGATCCACATTTACCATCGCGTACAGTGTATGAAGACGGGGAATTTAAGCAAGTACCTCCGTTTGCGCGCCCAAGAGAAATCGAATTACCAGCGCCTTATGGAAAAACAACGCAGTATATAATCCCGCATTCAGAAACGATTACGTTGGCGAAGGCATTGGAGGACAAAGGTGTTGTGCTGATTGAAACGAGAGGTACTTGGCCTGAGCAAAATATGCAGCTCATTCGTGCTTTATATGATTATGGTATATTGCGTAATGATCAAATTGAAATAAAAGGTAAAGAAATAGGTATTATGGATTGTATTTCGAAGTATCTACTAAAATCGAAAGAAGGAAAAGAAACAGAGCTTTATGGTTATGCACTTCATGTAGAGGTAGTAGGTATGAAAAATAATGAAAAACAAAGGCATGTGTTATATCATACACATCCGTTATCTGATGGTTCTGTAGTAGGTTGGGAGAAATTAAGAGCTTATACAAGAAATGTTGGAATCCCATTCGGAGTCGCTACAGAGTTAATTGCAAAAGGAGTAGTTAATAAAGTCGGTGTTGTTATTCCTGAAGAAGCTTTTGAAAATCCACAAATCATTTTTGACGAATTAGAAAAGCGTGGTATTTATATTCATGAAGAGATTTTCACTGAAAAAGAAAATTATAACTTTGTATAAGTAAGGCAGTTTATAAGGTAGATATAAATGGGGTGAGGCTATGTCTGTAGTGGGCGAAGAAAGAAAGCGAACAATTCTTGAGAAGGTAGAGTTTAAAGGGAAAGTAAAAGTTTCAGAATTAGCGAGAGAGTTTGCAGTATCAACAGAGACGATTCGCCGTTATTTAGAAGAATTAGATCGTGAAAAGAAGTTGAAGAAAGTGTATGGTGGAGCCGTTCAACTTCCGGGAGCTGGAATAGAGGCACCAATGTTAGAACGAGAAATGCTGCATATAGAAGAGAAGAAAAGAATTGGGTATAAAGCAGCAACGTTTGTAGAAGATGGAGATGTTATTGCGATTGATGATGGAAGTACACCACTTCAAATGGTACCATATCTTGTTCATCGTAAAAATTTAACGATTGTTACGAGTTCTTTTCCAGTAGCGACACAATTAATATCTTCTATTAATAAAAAGATGTTTCATGGTGAGGTTTTATTTATTGGTGGAAAAGTATCCCCAAAACATTCACGGGTGTCAGGGTCTATTTCACAGCAAGTAATCCATCAATTTCATTTTCATAAGGCATTCGTTTCGATTGATGGGTTGTTGCCAGGCTTTGGGGTTTCTAGCTTTGAATTAGAAAAGGCGAAACTTTCAGAAGCGATGATTAAGCTAGCTGAGAGAACATATATTTTATGTGATCATACAAAGGTAGGCGTAAAAGGGAATTATAGAATAGCAGCATTTTCTCATATTCAACATGTCATTTGTGATAAGAAAATGCCTTATAGTTTTGAAGAAGAAGTCAAAAAACATAATATTCAATGGACAATTTGCTAAATGAATTGAATACATCTAGACTCCCGCCTAATTTTTAGGTGGGAGTTTTACTATCAGTAAGTAACAAAATAAAAGATTTGTATTTATGCAAAAAGTGGACACATTTTCTCATCTCGTTCATATAATTTACCAATACAAAAAAAGTTGGTCGAAGGAAAGAAGGGGAATTATGTCAGAACGGATATATAATAAACTTGTATTGTATGCAAACATTTTGCAAAAAATTGGTGTTATTAATGAAAAGGAAAAAAGTGAAATTCTTCATACGATAGGTAAAAAAGCCCTTTGAGTAAAGGCTTTTTTATTTTGTATCTATGGAAATTATAAACTTAATGTAATATTCCCATTGACAATGATAATGAGATTCATTATCATTTATTATGTTAGTAATTGATAGGGATTATCAATTAAAATATATATAAGACAAGGGGATATTATTTTGAAAAAAAGTTATATTAAAGCTCTAGTAGTAGCAACAACATTAGCTATTCCATTTGCTGCATACTCTACTCCAGCATTAGCAGCAATAAAAATTGAAGCAAATCAGTCGTTAGCAGCAGCCAGTGATCGCACGTATGATACTGAGATTAAAATATATAAGGATCAAAAAGATGAGCCATCTATGGTTTCTCAGTACATAAAAAATCCTAAAGTAGCAATTGAAGACGGGAAAAAAATTGTTACTGTAACAATGCAAGATAGCGATTATTTTCAATATCTTAGAATAGAAGATAGAAATCAACCTGGTGTATTTCATGATGTGAAAGTTCTGTCAGAAGACAAAAGAAAAAATGGAACGAAAGTAGTTCAATTTGAAATTGGTGAATTTGAGAAGAAGCATAATATGCAAATGCATATACTTATTCCAGCTATTGGATACGATCACAAATATCAAGTTCAATTTGAAATTAAAGATCCAACTGTAAGCGACAAAGAAACAGAGAAACCAGACGATAACTCTAATTCAGGCAATACGGAAACAGATAATCCAGTTGATAATCAAAATATGATAACAGATAACAAATTAAGAGAACTTGTTAATAAAAAAGTATTTAATAGAAAAGATTTAAATACACCAATTACGAAAGAAGAGTTATTACAAGTAAAGGACTTGTTTTTAAACACGAATGAGATTCTTGATTATAGTGCATTAAAATATATGCCGAATTTAAAATCTTTAACAGTTGCGAATGCGAAGTTAACAGATCCGTCGTTCTTTGCGAATTTAAAGCAATTAAATCATTTAGCTTTGCGTGGTAATGAATTTTCAGATGTAACACCACTTGTTAAGATGGATAATTTAGAATCTCTTGATTTGAGTAATAATAAAATTACAAACGTTGCACCACTAATTGGAATGAAAAATGTAAAAAGTTTATATCTATCAGGCAACCAAATAGAAGATGTAACAGCATTAGCGAAAATGGAACAACTAGATTACTTGAATTTAGCAAATAATAAAATTACGAATGTTGCTCCATTAAGCGCGTTGAAAAATGTAACATACTTAACTTTAGCAGGTAATCAAATTGAAGATATTAAACCGTTATATTCATTACCTTTAAAGGACTTAGTATTAACGCGTAATAAGGTTAAAGATTTATCGGGTATTGATCAAATGAATCAATTAAATAAATTATTTATCGGGAAAAATCAAATTGAAGATGTGACACCACTTGCTAAAATGACTCAGCTTACAGAATTAGATTTACCTAATAATGAGTTAAAGGATATTACTCCATTATCAAATCTAGTAAACTTACAAAAGCTTGATTTAGAAGCAAATTATATTTCAGACTTATCGCCAGTTAGTAATTTGAATAAGTTAGTATATTTAAGTTTTGTTGCAAATGAAATCCGCGATGTTAGACCAGTAATAGAACTAAGTAAGAAAGCTTATATTAATGTTCAAAACCAAAAAGTCTTTTTAGAGGATACAGAAGTAAATAAAGAAGTAAAAGTACCTATATACGAAAAAGACGGCGAGGTATCTACAAAAATCCGTCTGAAGAGTGATGATGGTACGTATAGTAATGGTGTAGTGAAATGGAATACACCAGGTGAGAAGGTATATGAATTTGGAGTGAAAGATCCATTTGCGGATACAGGCATTTTCTTCACTGGTTCTGTTATTCAAAATGTAGTAGAAAGCAAAGGGGATAACACTTCTAAAGAAGATGAAAAAGTAGAAGTAGTAGAATTTAAAGATGTACCAAAAGGACATTGGTCAGAAGAAGCAATTAATTATTTAGCGAAAGAGAATATTTTTAAAGGATATGGAAATGGACAATTTGGATTTGGTGATAATATTACCCGTGGACAAGTTGCATCTTTAGTACAAAGGTACTTGAAATTAGAAAATAAAGTAGAGCAGAAAGAGATGTTTACAGATACGAAAGGGCATATGTTTGAGCAAGATATTGCTACAGTTGCAAAAGCTGGAATTATGCAAGGGGATGGTACAGGGAAGTTTCGTCCAGAAGGAGTATTAACTAGGTACGAGATGTCAGTAGTATTACAAAAAGTATTTCAGTTAAAGGCAAATGAAAGTAATTTGGAGAACTTTAAAGACGTACCAACTGGTCATTGGGCAGAAGGATATGTGAAAGCTTTAGAGGATAATAACATATCAAAAGGTGACGGGAATGGGAACTTTTTAGGGGATAATTTCGTAACACGTGAACAATATGCACAATTTTTGTATAACGCAATAAAAAAATAATAGATGAGAAAAATACGTTATTCTTTAATAAGAAGAATAGCGTATTTTTTATATGTACAAAATCAAGTAAGAAATAGACAGGAGTGCTTATAGGTGATATGTCTATTTTTCCGATAGGTGCTGAAACCATATTGACAAAAAGGCATTCTCGTGTGATAATTCAATTAAATTTTTAGAATAATCAAAAAACATTCCTTTTACATAGAAAGGATTTGAAAATTATATTAATATTACGCCGGGGGTGACGAAATGTTATTTTTTCTGAAGAAATGGAACGAATTAAAAGATGTGAAGGCAGAACTGGCACTTCGCGATTGGTTTTATGGTACAAAAATTAGTTTATCGATGTGTACGTCAAAAGAGCCATTAACATTTTTGATAAATGTAGAGGGAAGAGATAAAGGAGTATTTTCTGAAGAAGACTTTATTGTAGTAAATTGCATGTGTGAGCCAGTATTTGAAAACGAAGAAAAACCAGCTTCAGAGTCGTTTATGCATGCGGATATTTATAAAAAAAGCAGTGCAGAATGTATTTTACAAGTACAGACTGTAGATAGTCATTTAATGTCAGAGCTATATGGGAAAGAAGGAGAAGTAACATTCGAAAAACGCAGCGTGGAACGTGTTTTTGGCAAAGAAGGCATTACAGAAATGACCATTCCAATTGTAGAAGATGAAAAAAAGTTCGCTGATTTATTGGAAAGTAATGTTCCGAATTTTACTGAAGGTGGAGGAGTAGTCCTTGTTCATAATTACGGAATGATCGTATGGGGAAAATCACCAGAAGAAGCGAAAAAATGGTTGGAAGGTATAGAATATTTAATGAACTATCACGTAAAGCTTTTAATGATAAAAGGGGCAAAAAGTTCTGTTATATAAAGGTGTATTCATAGAGGTTACCATTCTATAAAAATGAAAGCGTTTTAAAAGTAAATTTCACTCATAAAATATAGGTCTCCTTATTATATATAGATTACATGTTGACATGTAAGGAGGAACATATTTTGCGAGTTAAATATCATTTTCTGCCAAAACAGCAGGTGACATTTTGCAAAACGAATGATTCTGGTGAAAAGGCTTTGCAAATTATGAATGAAACGGGATTTAGGGCGATCCCCGTATTAGCAGAAGATGAGAAGGAATTCACGGGGATTATTTATAAAGTAGATCTTTTAGAGAAGAAGTGTAATAGCGGATTAGAGCATGTAAGTACAGGAGATGTGTTGGAAGATCCAACTTCGTTTATTTTTGAAAAGGATTCTTTTTTTAGAGCTTTTTACGTGATTCGTCGTCTCCCATTTTTAGCGGTTTTAAATGAATATAATGAATTTGTCGGTATTCTAACACATTCTAATGTATTTGATGTTATTGAAGATTCGTTCGGTATGCGGACGGGTGGTTATATATTAACAATTGCAACACAAGATTGTAAGGGAACAATTAAAGAGCTGGGGACATTGTTAAAGGCATACAATATAGGTGGACTGTTTACGCTTGATAATGGTGATCAATATATTCGCCGTATTATCGTAAATATATCAGATGAGTTAAATGAAAAAAAATTAAAGAAATTAATTGAAAAGATAGAGAAAAAGGGATTTAGGGTGAGTCATGTAGATCATATTTAAGTTAAAAAGGAAAGGTACCTATCTGCAATATGTAGATAGGTACCTTTTTTAGTATGAGAAATGAATCTTATTTTGAAACAGGAGGTGGAGATAATACTAAATCAGATAAAAAAATGAAGTCTGCATGTTCGCGAACTTTAGGAATAGAAGTTTCAATAACACGTGATGTAATTTCACCTGGAGGACCAACGTGCCCGATAGCTACCATTATTGGCTTTTCTTGAATTTTTTTGATGAGTAATTGGGCTTGTCTTGAAATATGACTTGCCGTATATACATCATCAAAAAATAATTGATTTTCAATGACTGGTACCCCTAATTCTTTACCGATTTTTGGGACAACACTATTAGGATTGGTTTTACTATCTAAATAAAATAAACCGTGTTTTTTACAGGCAGAAAGTATAAGACGTACAATCCTTTCATCGGCGGTTACTTTTGATCCCATATGATTGTTCATTCCTATTGCATGAGGTATTTCTTGAATTGCTTGTTCGAGTCGGTTGTTTATTTCTTCATCGCTTAAATCTGTTGTAATCGCTTTCGGTCCAAGCCACTCTTTTTTTCCTCTAATTGGCTCCATGGGCATATGTATAATAACTTCATGTCCTTTTTTATGGGCAGCTATTGCATCTTGTTTAGTAGAAGGAAGAAATGGCATAACAGCAATAGTGAGTGGAATAGGAAGTGATAACATTCTATCAGTTCCTTTCATATTATTGCCGAAATCATCGATGACAATAGCAACTTTATTCGTATGAGCGTTTGCTTGAATAGGAAATAGGAAGAAGGGTATGAACAGGGTGAAGACGAGAAATGTAATAGTATATTTGCGCATTTAAATATTTCCTTTCTATTTTATCCTGCTATTTGCGGGCAGTAAGATTCCCACCTCAAAATTCGGCTAGAGCAAAGAAGTTAGGTGGGAGATCCACTGCCCGTAAACGCCCGATTGGTGAGGGCTAATAATCAGTTGGAGGGAGCAAAATCTCCACTGATTAAAGTTGCACTTTATCAATCATCATTATGTTTTGCGTTTTTACATAAATTAAACAAAAAATGTCGAAGAAAAGTACATTGAAAATAGAGAATCCACTGTTTACTGAGTATTTACAAAAAAGAAGATGAAAAAAATGTCTATTATTGCGAATGTATTTACAAAGATAGAATAATTTGTAATAATTCTCAAAGTGAGGGTAAAGATTTGTAAATTACAGGGGGAAAATGTTAAATTTTCTGATTCTTCAAATAGGATTAAATGTTTAAAGGACTAAAGTAGAAGAGACGTTGAGAGCATGGAAGAATAATAAGGGGGATATGGATGTTTACTGTAAAAAGGAAGTACACATTAGAAAAGCTTTCGCATGATATTCATATGAAACGTGAAGAAATGATTCAATTAGGTTTAACAAGTGGGTTAAATAGTATGGAGACAATTCAAGTTAGTCAAGAATTGGACAAGCTTATCGTACAGTACCAGAGTTACAAAGAAAAACAAACACCGAAATGGTTTTCAATTATAAGGGTCCCTATTTTTCAAATTGGGTATGAAGGAAAATCGAGCAATTTTTGGAGAATGCTTGTGGCTGGTTTTATGAAATAAGTATAATTATCCTTTTGGGATAAGGATAATTATACTGTGTGTAATGGAATCTCTATATGAACTGTCGTTCCTTTGTTTTCTTTACTATCAATAAATATATGCCCGTTGTACATCTCTACAATTCGTTTACATATGACAAGCCCAAGACCTGTTCCAGTATCTTTATTAGTAAAGAACGGATGAAAGAGGTGTTTTTGAATATATTTTGGAATTCCTTTTCCAGTATCAATAATTTGCAGTTGTGCGTATTTTTCATTGTTTGTTACTACAATGGTTAATGTATCACCAGAAGCCATAGCTTCAATTGCATTTTTTGTAATGTTTAAAACCACTTGTTTCATATGGTCTTTTGAGCAAAGTATATGAACAGGTTGGTCTGGCAAATGTAAATGAAATACAATGTTATGTAGATTCGCCTCAGATTGAATAATTAATGCTACCTCATTTAGAATGGTTCTCACATCATATGTTTGTTCAATGATAGCAGTTGGCTTTCCAAGAATAAGAAATTCGCTTACAATTTCATTAATCCGTTCTATTTCTTGTTCGATGATGGAAAAATAGAACTGATCTTGTTCATCTTTATATTTCTCTTTTAATAGAGCGACGAGCCCTTTAATTCCAGTAAGAGGATTACGGATTTCGTGGGCTGTACTAGCTGCAAAAGTTCCAACCAATTCAATTTTTTGTAGTTCATTTTGTTGTCTTTCCAGTTTTGTTTGCCGTTTTAACAACATATATTGAGCAAGTAAAAATAAAATAGACAGTAAAAATAAAGTAGCTATACACTCTATTGAAACCCACTGGTATAAGGTTTTTTGATGGATAGGCAATGGAGAAACAGAGACCTTCCAATTTAATCTTTGGAGTGGGGTAGTGAGCATGTTAGAATGCCCATCGCTTGTTTCATTATTATCATCAGTTAGAAAAACTACATCATGTTTATCAGTCACTTCGAAATGATATTGTGGTTTAATAGCATTTAAAGAGGCTGAAATGTAGTCAAAACGTAAACTCGCTAATAATAAGCCTGAGAGTTCCTTTTGTCTATTAAATATTGGAGAGGCAATCATAATAGCTTGATGTCCAAGAACGCGATCTGTAATAACTGATGATACAGTTGTTTTCTTAGATTGCAATGCATCTTGAATGTATTGGCGGTCAGAAACGTCAATAGGCGGCGAATCGCCTTGGGATGCGATTGTAATCATCCCATCTGTCGTAGCGTAATATAGGCCGGAAAAACGTTCATCATTTCCATCCGTATCATGTACAATCTGTTTAATCCCATTGAGGTTTCCGGTTTCGGTCCCTACGACTTTTGCGAGCATTTCTAAGGCAGATATAGATTCACCAAGGTGATGGTCTAAATAGTCTCTATATAAAAAGAGAACAGTGTGAGCAGATAGTTTGTTTTCCTGTTTCATTTGATATGTGTGATACGAAAAAAATGTGGCACCGATCCCTATCGTTGGCAGTATAACAAGCAGTATGTAAAAAAATATGCTTTGTAATTTGACTTTCAAATTTGGTACTCCTTCTTTTTTATTATCATTATATATAAACTATGTTAAAATTGTCATGTTTTTATTCAAGAATCATTTGCATTACATTAGGGAAAGGAAAAGGGATGAGAGAATATTCATTTGGAATTTGTAATGAAGTACTACATTGCTTTTCTTTTTGTTGCGTAGAATTTAAGTGAAGGGTTGAAATGGTATGACATCAAATAATGAGCGAGAAGATATTTCTCAATCTTTAAAAGTATTTATTGCATTATCCCGTGTACATCGTTCTGTTATGGATACTACAAATAAATCCATACAAAGTAACGGATTAAATCCAACTGAGTTTGCAGTATTAGAACTACTATATCATAAAGGAGGCCAACCACTTCAGCAAATCGGTGAGCGTATTTTAATAGCTAGTGGCAGCATTACATACGTTGTAGATAAGCTAGAGAAAAAAGGACTAGTAAAGAGAATCCCGTGCCCGAATGATAGACGTGTTATTTATGCACAATTAACGGAGTCTGGAGAGAGCTTTATTGCTTCTATTTTTCCTGGGCATGAGCAAGTTATACATCAGTCTTTTGAAATGTTAACGAAAGATGAAAAGGATGAATTACTTGATCTATTAAAAAAAATTGGAAAGTATGAAAAATAATAATATGTTCCAAAGGAGCTTTGGATAAAGAAATCCAAGGCTTTTTTTACATGTTATCATGACAGTAGCTGCTGTATTTTGCTGAAGAATAAGAGGATATTTGTAAGTAAGCATTGAATTATAGTAATGATGCATATAATGGAGAGGGGGCTCGTTCATGTCATTTAAAGACTATGAATATAATCGGCCAAATATTGAAGAATTAAAAGAGAAGTTTACTGTTGCTTTAGACAAGTTCGATAATGCAAAAACGGTTGAAGAACAAAAACAAGTGATTAATTCAATCAATGAAATTCGCAATGATTTTGGTACAATGGGGAATCTTTGTTACATTCGTCATTCTGTTGATACGACAGATGCTTTTTATAAAGAAGAGCAAGATTTCTTTGATGAATACTCTCCGGTTGTACAAGGCTACGGAACAAAATATTATAAGGCGTTAATGAATTCTCCATTCCGTGAAGAGTTAGAAGCCTATTATGGAAAGCAATTATTTGCTCTAGCTGAATGTGATTTAAAAACATATTCAGATGAAGTAGTGAAAGATTTGCAATTAGAGAATAAATTGTCTTCACAATATACACAGTTGTTAGCATCTGCAAAAATTGACTTTGCAGGAGAAGAAAGGACGTTATCGCAACTTATTCCGTTTATGCAAGGAAAAGAAAGAAGCAAACGTAAAGCAGCAAGTGAAGCATACTACGGATTTTTAGCTGGGAATGAGGAGGAGTTAGACCGTATTTATGATGAGCTTGTTAAAGTGAGAACTACAATTGCAAAAACACTTGGTTTTAAAAACTTTGTGGAATTAGGATATGCGAGAATGTATCGTACAGATTATAATGCTGAAATGGTTGCGAACTATCGCCAGCAAGTATTAGATTATATCGTTCCGGTTGCAACAGAATTAAGAAATAGACAAAAAGCACGCATTGGTGTAGAAAAGCTCGCTTATTATGATGAAAACTTTGAGTTTGCTACAGGTAACCCAACTCCAAAAGGTGATGCGGATTGGATTATTAATCACGGGAAAACGATGTATAAAGAATTATCAGCTGAAACAGATGAATTTTTTAATTTCATGCTAGATAATGATTTATTAGATTTAGTTGCGAAAAAAGGAAAAGCTGGTGGTGGATATTGTACATATATTGAGAATTATAAAGCGCCATTCATTTTCTCAAACTTTAATGGAACGTCTGGTGACATTGATGTACTAACACATGAAGCTGGTCATGCTTTCCAAGTATATGAAAGTCGTAAGTATGAAATTCCAGAATACAATTGGCCAACATATGAAGCGTGTGAAATCCATTCAATGAGTATGGAATTCTTTACATGGCCATGGATGAAGTTATTCTTTGAAGAAGATGCGGAAAAATATTATTTCTCACACTTAAGTTCAGCACTTCTATTTTTACCGTACGGTGTATCTGTAGACGAATATCAACATTATGTATATGAGAATCCAGAAGCATCGCCAGCAGAACGTAAGTCAGCATGGCGTAACATAGAGAAGAAATATTTACCACATCGTGATTATGAAGATAATGATTATTTAGAGCGCGGTGGTTTCTGGCAACGTCAAGGCCACATTTATAGCTCACCGTTCTATTATATTGACTACACGTTAGCTCAAATTTGTGCGCTGCAATTTTGGAAACGTGCAAGAGATAATAGACAAGAGGCTTGGGAAGATTATGTGAATCTTTGTCAGCAAGGTGGAAGTAAATCATTCTTAGAATTAGTAGAAGTTGCAAATTTAACATCGCCATTTGCTGAAGGTTGTGTAAAAAGTGTAATTACAGAAATTGAAGCGTGGTTACGTGCTGTTGACGACACAAAATTGTAAAAAACATGCGCTTTTTTTCACATGTTTAACATCGACATAATGGAAAAACGATGAGATAATAAAAGAAAATTCAGAATTAACTAAGAGGTGTTTCTAATAAGGAGCACCTCTTTTCACCAACAAAAGGGGGGAAAGCATTATGCTTCAATCTAATATGGATGTTAGTTTAGAAACTTTAGTCCACTCATTACAGTCTACACGAAGCACGCTGTTATCAGAAATTGAAATGTTAAATGATACTGAGGTGAATGTAAAGCCACGTCGTGATAAATGGAGTATTATTCAAATTTTGCATCATTTACATTTAGTTGAACAGTCTGTCACATCTGCCCTTGTATATGCTTTACAAAAAAAAGAAAGAAACCTTGCTCCATTTAAAGACCTCCAACTTACGCTTGATCGCACATATAAACGGGAAGCTCCTCAACAAATGAAACCAACAGAAACATTAATGAAAAAACTGCAAGGAATTCAATTACTAGAACATTCACGACAAGAATTATTACATGCACTTCATAGTGTGATAGATGAAAAAGAATTATTTGAAAATGGATTGAAACATCCTATTTTTAATGATTTGAATTTATACCAATGGGTTCAATTTCTGGATTTGCACGAACAAAGGCATCTTACACAGCTAAAAGAAGCAAAACATGCAATTTTACAGCGATAAAGTGAAGCTGTAATCATTGGGTGGCATCCCGCACTGATTATTATTATTATTATTTACCAATCGGGCTGCCCTCAAATAGTGGGATAAAGGAAAAGAAGCGGTTCACCGCTTCTTTTCCTTTTTTACACATGCATAGTTTTCTTTCTCATTTTGGAATACTACATGGAGAAGAGAAAAGGAGTTGAAAAGTATGTCAAAGAAAAAGAGAGAAGAAGAGCGCGCTTGGAAAGCTCGGAAAGAGAATCAAAAACCACATGGAAAAGTGAAAGCTTTTGCAGAATTAGTTGAAGGAACAGAAAAAACGTGATGAAATTCATCACGTTTTTTGTATGATTGGGAAAGTTAATAAAAATGTTGTACCCGTTCCTTTTTCACTAATAATATCAATCTTTCCATTCATTGCTTGAATGACACTGAAGACGACCATCATCCCGAGTCCGGTCCCTTTTTCTTTCGTCGAGTAGAAGGGTGATCCGAGGCGTTTTACTTGTTCTGGATCCATACCAACGCCTGTATCTTTTATATATAATTGTATATGTTTATGGTCTGGAACTAATGTAAGAATAAGGTCACCACCGTTAGGCATAGCCTCGATACAGTTTTTAAAAATATTTAATAAGCATTGGTTCAGCTTTTGCCTTTCACCAGCTATAAAGAAAGATGTACTTTGTTTTATATAATGTATGCGAACATTTGTTAAATTGGCGAGAGGTGTAATTAAAGATAACGCATGAAGTAACTCTTCCTCTACCTGTAATTTTTGTTCTTTTTCAATACTCGGTTTTGCAAAAGTTAAGTAGTCTGTAAGAACATGATTTGCTTGTTCGATCCCGTTAATGGCTATGTCGATATATAATTTTCGTTCCTTCTCAGAACATGTATCTGACTGTAAAAGTTGCAAAAATCCTTTCGTTGAAGTTAAAGGATTACGAATTTCATGAGAGATAGAAGCTGCCATTTCACCGATTAAATGAAATTTTTCAGCATTCATAAGTTCATTTTGGAGACGAACTTGCGTTTGTAATATGTGTAATAAATATAAAATAAGGATTGTACCAAGTATCGTACAGAGTTCGTACACAATAATATACGATATATAATCAGCCTTATTTGTAACCGCTGAAAGGAAAAATGGTATCCAGCTAAATCCGAATATGAGACTGTAAAAGATAGCGAGTGCTATTTTTACACGATTAGAACTTCGGTTAAACAGTTTGTATGTTAATAGTAGAACAATAAATAGGAGAACCGAAGCGATAAGAGATGGGAAAACACCTATTCCTCCTAATAATACACGATATATGTTTAATACAGCTAAGATGGAAGCACCGGCAATAGGTCCCCCTGTTAATGTACCGACAATTAATACGATATGACGCATATCAAATTGAAATCCATAATTTGTTTTTGCTGCGAAAGTGATGCATAGTATGGTGGCGAGGCAACATAATACAATAAATATAGTTGAATTTAATTTAGGAGAGCTTTTCCCTTTTTGATTCCAAAATAAATGATATATAAGCATTGTAACAAGAATGCATAATATATTTAAAAAGAGATAAATAATAAAGAGTTTCAGTGGGATGCCTCCTCTCTTCTCACATTAAATTAATCATACTATAAAATGAGAGAAATGAAATGTGAAATAGCGGAAAAATCAGAAATTTTTTCTGGTAGTATACAATATGTTACAATATGTTTTGTCAATGAAAGAAGAAATTCCATGCACCGCATGGGAGAGGTTCGCGAACTCCCTCTATAAAAAACTATGGAAACAACAATATCCTTAGGTATTGTTTTGTTTTTTTATTGTGACAGTTCAAGAACGTTCTTTCTTCTTATTCGTAGTAGAGAAGGAGAATGAGTGAAATGAAAAAAGAAAAAGCAGTTGTTGTTTTTAGTGGTGGACAAGATAGTACAACATGTTTATTTTGGGCAATAGAGCAGTTTGCAGAAGTGGAAGCTGTAACATTTAATTACAATCAACGTCATAAACTAGAAATTGATTGTGCAGCGGAAATCGCGAAAGAGATAGGGATTAAACATACGGTACTAGATATGAGTCTATTAAATCAACTTGCTCCAAATGCGTTAACGAGAACGGATATGGAGATTACACATGAAGAAGGTGAATTGCCATCGACGTTTGTAGATGGACGAAATTTACTATTCTTATCATTTGCTGCTGTATTAGCAAAACAAGTTGGAGCACGTCATATTGTAACGGGTGTATGTGAAACTGATTTTAGCGGTTATCCAGATTGCCGTGACGTGTTTGTGAAATCGTTAAACGTTACTTTAAATTTATCCATGGATTATCCGTTCGTAATTCATACACCACTTATGTGGATTGATAAAGCGGAAACATGGAAATTATCAGATGAACTTGGAGCATTCGAGTTTGTTCGAGAAAAAACATTAACATGTTATAACGGAATCATTGGTGATGGTTGCGGTGAATGTCCAGCATGCCAGCTTCGTAAAGCAGGATTAGATACGTACCTACAAGAACGCGAAGGAGCGAACAACTAATGGATAATTTCTTTGGATTTCGCATCGTAGAAAATTTGCAAAAAATGGACAAGGATATTCAGCGTAAACAGCTCAAATATCATAATAAAAGAGTAATGGTCAGCAAGGAATTTACATTTGATGCAGCACACCATTTACACTGTTATGAAGGGAAATGTAAAAACTTACATGGTCACACATATAAAGTTGTATTTGGGATTAGTGGATATGTAAATGAAATAGGTCTTGCAATTGACTTTGGAGATATAAAAGAAATTTGGAAAAATGAAATAGAAATTTATTTAGACCATCGTTATTTAAACGAAACGTTACCAGCGATGAATACGACTGCTGAAAACATGGTTGTTTGGATTTATGAAAAGATGGCAGAAGCATTAACAAAAGATAATCGTGCGAATGAATACAAAGGAGCGCGTGTTGAATTTGTTCGTTTGTTTGAGACACCGACTAGTTATGCGGAAGTGAGACGGGAGTGGATGCTCGATGAGTAAAATCCCCGTCTTAGAAATATTTGGTCCGACCATTCAAGGAGAAGGGATGGTTGTCGGGCAAAAAACTATGTTTATTCGAACTGCTGGCTGTGACTATAGCTGTGCTTGGTGTGATTCTGCCTTTACGTGGGATGGATCGGCAAAAGATCAAATTAGACAAATGTCAGCAGAAGACATTTGGAATGAGCTTGTTGAAATTGGAGGAGAAAATTTCTCTCATGTTACGATTTCGGGTGGAAATCCTGTTTTATTGAAAAATATTGAATCGCTTCTTTCTATATTAAAAGAGAATGGGATGCGAACGGCGATCGAAACACAAGGGAGTAAATGGCAAGATTGGTTACTTCAAATTGATGAGGTAACGATTTCGCCAAAACCACCGAGTTCGGCGATGCATACAGATTTTCAGAAGTTAGATGATGTTATTCAGAAACTAGCAGGAAAAGATATTAGTTTAAAAGTAGTAGTATTCGATGATCAAGATTTTGAATATGCAGTTAAAATGCATGGACGTTATCCAGATGTACCATTTTTCTTACAAGTAGGAAATGATGATACGAAAACAGTGGATGATGCAATGCTTATTAAAAAATTATTAGATAAGTATGAGTGGCTTATTGAAAAAGCTGTGAACTGTAAAGAAATGAATGATGCGAAAGTATTGCCACAGCTTCATGCGTTAGTATGGGGAAATAAACGAGGCGTATAACGAGAAGGGATGTTTAAAATGGCAGGAAGATTAGATGAAGATTTAAAAGATGTAACATTATTAGGAAATCAAAATACAAAATATTTATTTGAATATAGCCCAGAAATTTTAGAGGTATTTGATAATAACCATCCAAACCGTGATTACTTTGTAAAATTTAACTGTCCTGAATTTACAAGTTTATGTCCGAAAACAGGACAACCTGATTTTGCAACAATTTATATTAGCTACATTCCAGAACAAAGAATGGTAGAGAGTAAATCTTTAAAGCTATATTTATTTAGCTTCCGAAATCATGGTGACTTCCACGAAGATTGCATGAACGTTATTATGAATGATTTAATTAAATTAATGGATCCACGTTATATTGAGGTATGGGGGAAATTTACACCACGTGGTGGGATTTCAATCGATCCTTACTGTAACTACGGTCGCCCAGGAACTAAGTATGAGAAAATGGCAGATTACCGTATGATGAACCATGATCTATATCCAGAAACAGTTGATAATCGTTAATATGTATAGAAAGAAAGGATCTGTATGATATACAGATCCTTTCTTTCTATTATATTATGCATGTTGATTAATGACAGTATAGTTTTTATGGCTTACAACTGTAAGAGGTTCCATATCTAGTTCTCTAAAATTCTCCATAATTGTTAAATCAACAATAACAGAATTTTGATTTACTTTTTGAACACGGCCTTGCATTCCACCTTTAAATTCAATGATATCTCCAGTTTCTGCGATCTGCATAAGCAACTCTCCTTGTTACAGTTTTCCCCAAAAAAGAATAATTTGGGCTTTTTTTATTTCCTCTTATTTTGAACTATATTTACCAATTTGTAAATGTTTCCAAAGTAAAAATTCAAAAAATATTCACTTTTTGTAAGAAAATATGTGAAAAAATATTGTTAGGAGAGGAATGATGAAAATGCATACATCTTTATATGGGGGTATAATAAAAAGGATACAATGACCTACTAAGGTGGGAGAAATTAGGGGCGGTAAAATGATGTTTGAAATTGTGGGGAGCTTTATAGCGATTTTATTATTTTTATTTTCTTATATACAGTTGAAGAAAATGCGTCAACATGAAACAACTACATATTTTGATGGACTGGATGGTGTGCATGCATCGATAACGCATGATAGTAGTGGGGATATGTAATGATATATAACTTTCTTTTTATGCATGGTATGATGGCAATAAGAAATAGTACATAATATAGTTCGTAAGTGATGAATGGGGAGTGGAAAGAATGCGAATTTCTTTTATTCGTCATGGTCGTTTGGACAGTACTATAGAGCCAATGACAATTATTTCATTTCGTGAATGGATGAAGCAATATGATTTAGGAACTATGGTAAAAGAAGTTCATATACCGATTGAAACAATTGAGGCGATTACAACAGCGAAATTGGTCGTAACGAGTAATCAGAGGCGCGCTGTGCAATCAGCAACCGAATTAACGGATTCTTTATCTTTTGTGCAAAATCCTCTTTTTAGGGAAGCTGAAATTCCGACAGGTTTTTATGCTCCAAAATGGTTGAAATGTAAACCTAATGTATGGATGTTTATTGGACGTACACTATGGATAGCTGCTTATAGTAAGGATGTTGAGTCTTATAAGGAAGTACGAGAAAGAGCAAGGAAAGCTGCTAATATGTTACACCGCTATGCGCTCGTACACGGACATATTGCTCTTGTAGGTCATAGTTATTTTAATGTGATGATTGGGACTGAACTGAGGGCAATGGGGTGGTCAGGTTCGCCTATTTTCCATAGGAAGCCATGGGGATGTACAACGTATACATTTCGTGAGGCGATGAATGGAAATGTATTAAATACGAATTTAACATAAAAGAGGCTGTCCCTTGGGCAGCCTCTCTCTTTACATAACAAGCAAAAAGAATTGTCCTTTTAAGATATAGAAACTAATGACCGTAATGGTTTTATTAGATGGGCATACGGTTCACCAACGAGCATAACGATGTTATCTTTTTTGTAACCAAGTTTTTCATATAGTAAAAAAGCGCGTTTGTTTTCTAAATTAACAAGTAAGGCGATTTTTTCATGACCTTTTTCAGTTGCATGAAGTTCAGCTGCATCGATTAATTTAGAGCCAATGCCACGTCCACTGTACATATTTGAAACTGACAACGTGTCAATATAGTACTCATCAAGTTCAGCTTCTTTTTCTAACGTAATGGATTCGTCGTCATGTAGTTCTCTTAAGTGGTGTACGATTGGTGCATCAAGTTGTTCAGCGTCACTACCGTGATAACCGACAATAACCCCAACTACCTTTCCATCTTGTTCAGCCACTAAACAGTTTTCATAGCTCAATCGATTATTTTCTTTTGCGAACCATGTTTCAAGTCCTAGTATCACTTTTGCTTCAACTGTGCTACCTGTGATTTTTTCAGCAATTTCGTGCAGAGCGTTATACAGTAAAGGTGCTACTCCTATCGCATCTGTCTTTTTTGCTTTCCGAATCATAGTATCCCTCCTAGTTCTATGCATATATTGTAGCATAAAATAAAATAACAAACAGTGGATTGGAACTTTGTTATACAGAGCGTCAAAAAGTTTGATATAGAGAAGTAGCTATGTTAGTATATGATATTTAGTACGAATATAATAAAGTGATATAGCTATAAAAATAATGGAAGTGAATTAAATAATAGTAACGGGATAATTTTACCGTTGTCGACCTATAGAAGATGCGATAAAATAAACTATTGCAGAGAGGTGAAATACATGGATAAACAATTAGCAAATGCAATTTTGGATCAGCTGAAAAATGGTGAAATAAAGGAGTATGTTGCGACAAAAGATGTATTTTATACGTTCAGGGAAGTTGTTGTAAGTCGAGAAGATTTTAAACATATTATCGGGAACGCACAGCGCGGTGGACAGGTAATTTATACATATTCAGAAACACCACGTTCATAAAGTGAAACTTTAACAGTGGGGGCATCCCCACTGATTATTAGTTGAACCAATCGGGCATTTACGGGCAGTTATCTCCCACCTAACTTCTTTGAATTCACTGAATTTTGGGGTGGGGGTCCTACTGCCCGCAAATAGCGGGATAAATAGAAGATAAAGGAGAGGAGAATTATGGGAGATTTTAAACAAGGCATATTACCACATTGGGATTATATGTGGAAAGATAGAGCTGGGAATAGGTTTATGGGAATGGTTATGTATCCAGAGAAACGAAAATGTTCAGCAAAAATGCTTCAGAAAATAAAAAGAGCATATGAAGAAGCTGTAGAAATTAAAGTAACTGTACAAGTCCAACATACATATCAGTACGTAGAAGGAATGATCGTATACTTTGATGAAGAAGCTCCTGTATGTACAATGCTCGATAAAGATGAGAATCCACATCATATATTTATAAAAGATATTTTGCGTATTGAGCACCTGTAATAATTTTTTTCATAAATAAAATTGAAGTTCCATAATAATAATCTTTTTCTATAATAGTTATCTTTTAGTATGTAACGAGGAACGAAAGAGTATGTATAATATTTAATAAAGTAAAATTGATAAATGTAATCGTTTTTTAGAACAGATTATCGTTTAATGTCTGTTCTTTTTTGCGTGATGCTGGAGAAATATAATCCTCCAGCATTTACTGTTTTATGACAAAAAATATTGTTAACTTTTTTAAAATGAGGTTAAATGCGTTGACAACTTTTTTGAAAAGCACTTTATTGACATGAGTTTTAGAATGTTGTTTCATAGTCTTTGTATTGAAAAAAAACGATGATCATGTCGAAAAGTAAAAGTTAAAAAAATAAAGATTTTATACATATATCTTGTGTCTTATTTTGAAACGTAATACAATATATAGAGAAAACAAGAAACGACATACAGAGAATATATATTGGAGAGGGAGGGTCGGAAATGTTAGTTGCATATGATTCTATGACAGGAAACGTGAAGCGTTTCATCCACAAATTAAATATGCCGGCCGTTCAAATTGATGAAGCTCTAGTATTAGATGAAGACTTTATTCTTATTACGTATACAACAGGTTTTGGCAATGTACCGGAACGTGTTTTAGACTTTTTAGAACGCAATAATGAAAAATTAAAAGGCGTATCTGCAAGCGGCAATCGTAATTGGGGAGACATGTTCGGTGCAAGTGCTGACAAAATTTCTACTAAATATGAAGTGCCTATTGTATCAAAATTTGAGTTATCTGGAACAAATAATGATGTAGAATATTTTAAAGAAAGGGTGCGGGAGATTGCGACACATTGAACTGAATAATGAAATCACGCAAATGCAGGACGGTTTTTATCAGCTTCATAAAGATAAAGAGGCGTTAGAAGTCTTTATGGAAGAAGCTAGAGAGAATACCGTTCCTTTTAATAGCGTGGCAGAGCGAATGGAGTATATGAAAGAACACGATTACTATTACAACGTTCTGGACGAGTATAGCTTGGAGGAAGTAGAGGGAGTATATAACATCGCTTATGGTGAAAACTTCGAGTTCCAATCTTATATGGCAGCATCTAAGTTCTATAAAGATTATGCGTTAAAAACGAATGATCAAAAACAATACTTAGAAAGCTATGAAGATCGTGTAGCAATTGTGTCATTATACTTAGGACGCGGTGATGTTGCGAAGGCAAACCACTTCGCAAGCATGATTGTAAAACAAAACTACCAACCAGCGACACCAACCTTTTTAAATGCGGGAAGAAGCAGAAGAGGAGAAATGGTGTCTTGTTTCTTGTTAGAGATGGACGATAGCTTAAATTCAATTGGCTTTAACATTAATACTGCAATGCAATTATCGAAAATCGGTGGTGGAGTAGCTTTAAACTTATCTAAGCTACGCGCACGTGGTGAGCAAATTAAAGGCATTGATAACGCCGCAAGTGGTGTAGTACCTGTTATGAAATTGCTTGAAGATTCGTTTTCATATGCGAATCAACTTGGCCAACGAAAAGGTGCCGGCGCTGTATACTTAAACATTTTCCATTGGGATATTATTGAATTCCTTGATACAAAAAAAATAAATGCCGATGAGAAGAGCCGTATTCAGTCTCTATCAATCGGAATTATCGTTCCAAGTAAGTTCTTTGAACTTGCTGAGAAAAACGAACCTTTCCATGTTTTCGCGCCTTATACAGTATTTAAAGAGTACGGAAAACATTTAGATGATATAGATATTGATGAAATGTACGATGAATTAATGAGTAATCCGAAAGTGAAGAAGAAGCCACTAGATATTAGTGCACGTGATATGCTGATTAAAATCGCTATGATCCAGCTTGAGTCTGGTTACCCATACTTAATGTTTAAATCAAATGCAAATAACCAGCATCCATTGAAGGATATTGGAACTGTGAAGATGTCGAACTTGTGTTAAATATGTAGCACCTTCTAGTAGAAATGCTAGTCGAACACTCCGTTAAACGGGGAAAGCCTCAAGTTTGAGGTAACCTACCGTGCTAAATCTTATCTTAGAATGAAAATATAAAAGTTCAGAATGTATCTTATTATTTTGTATAGCAGAGTTATCGGACAACATAAAGTAATAAGAGACTTTCTGAAAGATTAAGATAAGTAAAAGCCTAACGACTATCCCATTTGGGAGTAGAGCGCAAGCGATTGGCGTTCGAAAAGCGGAGCACCTAACCAGGTAATGCTGTAGGTGATGATATAGTCTGTCCTGTATGGTGACATACAGCAGTTGCATGAGCAACGGACTGAGGAGTAGCGAACTCGGTTGAACATTCGAGACAGAAATCTTCCAGCTTCAAGAAACTTCTGAAATAAATGATTACGGTACAGATGACATTATCCGTCGTGATATTAACTGTAACTTAGGATCGTTAAATATCGTAAATGTAATGGAAAATAAAGAAATTCGTGAAGCAGTTCATGCGGGAATGGAAGCTTTAACAGCAGTTTCTGATATGACGATCATTCCGAATGCGCCAACTGTGAAAAAAGCAAATGATGAGCTTCATTCAGTTGGACTTGGAGCAATGAATTTACACGGATATTTATCAAAAAATAAAATCGCATATGAAAGTGCAGAAGCGAAAGAGTTCGCTCGTACATTCTTTATGATGTTAAATTACTACTCGATTGAGAAAAGTATGGAAATCGCTAAAGAAAAAGGCGAAACATTTAAAGACTTCGATAAGTCTGATTATGCGAACGGCACATACTTTGAAAAGTATGAAACGACAGATTACAGCCCGGTAACTGAGAAAGTTCAGCAACTATTTGAAGGAATTCATATTCCAACAAAAGAAGATTGGACAAGTTTAAAAGAGCAAGTGAAGAAGAATGGATTATATAATTCATATCGTCTTGCTATCGCACCTACACAATCTATCAGTTACGTTCAAAATGCAACTTCAAGCGTAATGCCGATCGTAAGTCAAATTGAATCAAGAACGTATGCGAATGCGACAACATATTATCCAATGCCATATTTATCAAAAGATACGTTCTGGTACTATAAATCTTCTTACGACATGAATCAGTTTAAATTAATTGATTTAATCGCAGAAATTCAAGAGCATATTGACCAGGGAATTAGTACGATTCTTTACGTTAATAGTGATATTTCAACACGTGAGTTAGCACGTTACTACATTTATGCACATAAAAAAGGCTTGAAGAGTCTTTATTATACGAGAACACGTAAATTAAGCGTGGAAGAGTGCGTGGCTTGTACTGTTTAATATAAAAAGTGTGACATGATGAGCAGGGTTTTCTGAACCCTGCTCATGCTTAGTTATCAATTTTTCATGTTTATTTAGAGAAGGGGCGATTGAATGCGTGCGGTAAACTGGAACAAAAAGGAAGACGATTTTAGTTTAATGTTTTGGAAGCAAAACATCGCTCAGTTTTGGACAGAAGAAGAAATCGCGGTATCTTCTGACAAAAATACTTGGGCACAATTATCAAGAGAAGAGCAGGTTGCTTATAAGCGTGTATTAGGTGGTTTAACACTTTTAGATACGAAACAAGGCGGCGAAGGGATGCCACTTGTACTTGTTCATCTTGAAAATTTACAAGCGAAAAGTGTATTAGCTTTCATGGGTGCTATGGAAGAAGTGCATGCGAAGAGTTACAGTCATATTTTCACAACGCTAGCTACTGAAGAAGAAATTGATGATATTTTTGAATGGGTAGATAACCATCCATTACTTGAGAAAAAGGCTGGTATTATTACTCGTTACTACCGTCGTCTATTAAAGCCTGAAGTAACGAAAAAAGAGTTATACATGGCAATGGTAGCAAGCGTATTCTTAGAAAGTTACTTATTCTATAGTGGATTCTTCTATCCACTTTACTTAGCTGGTCAAGGTAAACTGACAGCAAGTGGTGAGATTATTAACCTAATCATTCGTGATGAGTCAATTCACGGCGTATTCGTCGGTATTTTAGCACAACAACTCTTCGCAGAACTTTCTGCAGAAGATCAACAAGAAGTGCAAAAAGAAACGCAAGAATTATTAATGGAACTATATGAAATTGAAATGGCATACACAGAAGAAATTTATACTTCTATCGGTCTTGTAGAAGATGTAAATCGTTTCGTTCGTTACAATGCGAATAAAGGACTTATGAACTTAGGGCTTGAGCCGAAGTTTGAAGAAGAAGAAATTAACCCAATCGTTTTAAACGGTTTACGTACAGATACGAAAAACCATGATTTCTTCTCTGTAAAAGGAAATGGTTACGTAAAAGCAACGAACGTTGAAAAGTTAGCTGACGATGACTTCGTATTCAATTTTTAATATAGTGTTAAAAAAAGCTGTCTTTATAGAAAAGACAGCTTTTTTTTATATGAATGGTTTACATAATGTTATTATTTCATGAAAATATTTTTATCTCGTAAAAGTATAATTTATGCGGAAGTGAAAATAAAAAACGGATTAAAGTTCTGTTTTTATTTATTTAGCAGTATGAGAGATTGAATAACTTATGTCAAAATGAATAAAAAATGATAAGAAGTGAGGCCTAATTCCACCTATATGTTCTTTTTCGGAGTGCTTTTTTTGACTACAGAAATATTGGCTCGAAAATTGCATGGATATTTAAAAACAAAAGGAAATTGTAATAGATTGTGTGGTATATACAGTCGTTTGAAAGCGTTTCCTTTCTGCTGTCGATTTTTAAATAGAAATTAGATAGAAAAAGTAGGGGGAATGATAGGTGGGAAAAGTAGTTGGTTTAAAACGTTCATTAGGGCTGTGGTCAATTGTTATGCTAGGGGTCGGGTACATGACACCGATGGTTGGATTTGATACGTTTGGAATTGTTTCGGAAAAAACGGGTGGGCATGTTCCAGGAGCTTATTTGATTGCATTAGCAGGGATGTTGTTTACCGCTGCAAGCTACGGCAAAATGGTAAAGGTTTTTCCTACCGCAGGATCAGCTTATACGTATACACAGAAGACAATTAGTGCAAGGCTTGGATTTCTTGTTGGATGGTCCGCGTTATTGGATTATTTGTTTCTACCGATGGTGAACGCACTATTAACGAGAATTTATTTGTCAGCATTTTTTCCAAGTGTTCCTAGTTGGATATGGGTCATCGGTTTTATTCTACTGATTACACTTATAAATATTATTAGCGTGAATGTTACTGCTAACTTCAATACTTTTTTAGTAATATTTCAAGTGCTAGTAATGGCCGTGTTTGTTTTTCTAGTTATAAAAGGTTTATTAGCGGGAGAGGGAACAGGAGAAGTTTTTTCCATTCAGCCGTTTTTTCAATCGGATATACAAATATCACCGTTAGTTGCAGGTGCGACAATTCTTTGTTTTTCATTTTTAGGTTTTGATGCAGTAACTACATTTTCTGAAGAGACACCAAACGCGAAGAAGACAATTCCTCGAGCTATTTTTCTTACTGCTTTAATTGGTGGAGTTTTATTCATTACAACTACGTATTTTACACAATCTATGTTTCCAGATACAGCTGTATTTAAAAATCAAGAATCAGCATCTCCAGAAATTGCACTATATGTTGGTGGGAAATTATTTCAAGCTTTCTTTTTAGTAGGAACCCTTATGGGGACACTTGCGTCCGGTTTAGCTTCCCATACAAGTGTATCTCGATTATTATACGTAATGGGGCGAGATAATGTAATTCCGAAGAAAATATTCGGATACATTCATCCTCGATGGCGAACTCCAGTATATAACATTATTATTGTAGGGATTATTTCACTCTCCGCTATATTCATTGATTTAGAAACGGCAGCATCTCTTATTAATTTTGGAGCGCTTATTGCATTTACATTTGTTAATTTATCTGTAATTTCCTACTATGTAATTAAGAAAAAAAGATATAAGACGATAAAAGACTGTTTAAATTTCTTAGTGATGCCTATTTTAGGTGCTGGTACTGTAGCAGTACTATGGTTTAACCTCAATATTCATTCACTTATTCTAGGGATTTGCTGGGCTGCTATTGGAATTGGGTACCTTCTATATGTTACAAATATGTTCCGTTCAGCTCCTCCGCAAATGCATTTTGAAGAAGCACAGGAAATATAAAAAGAAAAAGGCATCGGATAAGTTCCGATGTCTTTTTTTATATTTGATAATCATGCAGCATTGCATAAGTCATTCAAAGATTCATAAGTAGGAGGATAACAAGATAGGATTAACATAGTATTTTCACTTGGCACGATTATTGCTTTGTACAATTAGTAAAAATATAAAGAGGGGTGTTATCGTGCCGATTCAATCAGAAAAACATACAAATACAGTTGAAGTTGAAAATCCTTTAGAGGAATTTCAAGCTATATTAAAAGAGGCGCTTCATTTTTTAAGTTATCCAGACGAAGTATTCGAATTTTTGAAAAAACCGATGCGTTTTTTAGAAGTAAGCATTCCTGTTCGCATGGATGATGGAACAACAAAGGTATTTCAAGGGTATCGCGCTCAGCATAACGACGCAGCAGGGCCAACAAAAGGTGGTATTAGATTTCATCCAGATGTTACGGCAGAAGAAGTAAAAGCACTTGCTGGCTGGATGAGCTTGAAATGTGGAGTGACAGGACTGCCATATGGAGGCGCAAAGGGCGGGATTATTTGTAATCCACAGGAGTTGAGTTTTAGAGAACTAGAGTTACTGAGTCGTGGGTATGTAAGAGCAGTAAGTCAAATTGTGGGACCGACGAAAGATATTCCAGCACCTGATATGTATACAAATGCGCAAATTATGGCTTGGATGCTAGATGAATATGACCATATCAGGGAGTTTGACTCTCCAGGATTTATAACCGGGAAGCCATTAATGCTAGGAGGATCACAAGGGCGAGAAACAGCAACTTCTAAAGGTGTATTGTATACACTTCAGTTAGTAAGTGAGTTAAAACAAATTCCGCTACAAAATATGCGAGTTATTATTCAAGGGTTCGGGAATGTTGGAGGTTATTTGGCGAAATATTTATATGATATTGGTGTGAAAGTAGTCGGGGTATCAGATGCTATAGGAGGAATTTATAATCCAGACGGTCTAGATGTTCCTTATTTACTAGAAAACAGAGATTCTTTCGGTGTAGTATCGAATCTCTTTAATAAAACAATTTCTAATCAGGAGTTGTTAGAAAAAGAATGTGATGTACTCATTCCGGCGGCAATTGGAGGAGTCATTACAAAACATAATGCAGGAAAGCTTGGATGTAAGATTATCATTGAGGCTGCAAATGGACCAACAACAAAAGAGGCGATAACCATGTTAGAAGAAAAGGGGATTTTGGTTGTTCCAGATATTTTAGCAAACTCTGGTGGCGTGATTGTTTCATATTTTGAATGGTGTCAAAATAACCAAGGATATTACTGGACGGAGCAATATGTTGATCAATGTTTAAAGGAGAAAATTGCATCTAGTTTTTCTAACGTACTTGATACTTCTAAACGCTTTGGAGTAAATATGAAAATTGCTGCTTATATGGAAGGGGTTCGCAAGATTGTAGAAGCATCACGCCTAAGAGGTTGGTTGCATTTTTAACCTAAAGGGAGGGCTAAAATGAAACTGGATATTTTATTAGAAGAAGTGGAGAGACAACAAATCGGTTATTACTGCATTGTGTCGAATAGTCATCGTTACGATATAGCTGTTACGTATTCGCAACAGTTTCTTGGAAAAGCAATGGTTACCTCAATTCAAAATGGGAGAATGGTTTTATTAAGCCAAGAAGATATTGGAGAGGAACAATATTGGGCAACAAGGCTAGGGATTGAGGTAGAGGACATAGAAGAGTTTCAAAGCTTTTTCTATATGATTCTTCAGTCACAAAGGTTAGAAGAACAATATTAATAGAAAAAAAGAAAGGGATGATTGATTATGTATTATGATATTATTACGAGTCCGTGTTATGGAATAATTGAAAAAGTGTCTATCGATAAGGATTCTCGAATTTATGAATGGGAGCCATTATTCTCTATTAAAGATATGAATGGTAAACTGGAAGTAATTAAGATGGGATGTAGTGGAGAAGTTCAATCTTTAGAAGTAGAAGCGGGAGATAAAGTAATTCCAGGTATGGTATTAGCTTATATTCAAGAAGATCTTTTCGTTAGTGGTAGTGATTAATGATAGAACTATGAGGAAGATGAAGGCACTCATCTTCCTTTTTTTTTAATAAAGAAAGAAATGTTTTATTTTCAGATTAATTAAAAAAATCTGTATTTAATGATACAATACAAATTAAATAGTTCAAAGGAGGAATAGCAGAATGTTTTCCATCGCTCATACAAAAATTAGACCCATAGTTTCTCTACCTATCGATCAATCTGAAAAGGAATGGAATATAGATGTTAAAAATATAAAAGAATCTTTTCTATTTTTAAAAAGAGGAGAGAAATTATTTGCATACGTTCATGTGAAGGATCTGCTATCAAATAGTAAAGGATTAACTTCGAAGCTATTACTTTCAAATGCTGTTCCACTAGATACAATATGTCATCTTAGTAAAGATATTTCTTTAACAGCTCTTTTTCAAATTATTGGGGCGCCGATTGCCATAGTGAAAAATGAAATGGATGAGCTAACAGGATATATAAGAAGAGAGGATGTTTTTGCAGAACTATTTAAACAAGAAAATCAGAGTGTTGATATATTGAAAATTATTTTAACGTCTATTCCAATGGGGATTTTTGTAGTAGATCGAGAAAAGAAAATTGTAAATTGTAATGAATCTGGTTTGAAGATGATTAAATCGACTCCTGAAAAAGTTATGAATGTACCAGCAGAACTGATTTTTAATGGAGAACACATTAATAACGTATTTACAAAGGGAAAAACGATCTTGAATCAATTACAAATCACAAATGAGATGGGTGTATTAGTTGACTATAGTCCGATTCCAAACTTTGATCAAAGTATTGAAGGAATGGTTATTATTGTGCAAGATTTGCCGATGGTCGAGGACATGGCGATGGAAATTGAATATATAAAGGATTTAAATAAAGATTTACATGCAATTTTGTCTAGCATTTATGATGAAATATTAGTTGTTAATCATAAAGGGGAATTAATTCGTTATAGTGAAACTGTTATCAATGATTTTTGGGGGAGTAATTTGAAGGACTTGTTAGGAAAAAATCTTTTAGACCTAGAAAAGAAAGGATTATTTAGTCCATCGGTTACGCGATTAGTGTTGGAAAAACAAAAAAAGGTATCAGTTGTACAAGAAACAAAAAGCGGAAGAAAAATATTAGCAGTTGGAAATCCTGTATTTAATGAAAATGGAGAGCTTCATCGTATTATTATTGCCTCAAGGGATATTACTGAAGCAACGAGATTGAAGACGGAATTACATGAAATAAAGAAGATATCAGAGCAATATAAGAAAGAGTTAGATGACTTTAAAAATAAAGATCGTTTTCTTAAGAAGCTTATTTACTGTAGTCCAAAAATGGAACAAATAATTAACCAAGCTAAAAAAATAGCAAATTTTTCTTCCAATGTTCTTATTTCTGGAGAATCTGGTGTCGGAAAAGAAGTAATTGCCCAGGCAATTCATCAACTTGGAAACAGATCTTCAAAGCCATTTTTAAAATTAAATTGTGGTGCAATTCCAGAAACTTTGTTAGAAAGTGAATTATTTGGTTATACGAAAGGCGCTTTTACAGGAGCCGATAAAAATGGAAAAGAAGGATATTTTAAGCGAGCTGATCAAGGTATTTTATTTTTAGATGAAATTGGAGAAATGCCTTTACATTTGCAAGTAAAATTGCTTAGAGTCCTGCAGGAACAAGAAGTAATTCCTATTGGAAGTACAACACCTATGAAAATAAATGTACAAATTATTGCTGCTACAAATAAGAGCCTTGAAAAGATGGTCGAATCTGGAACATTCCGTGAAGATTTATTTTATCGCCTCAATGTAATTCCGCTGCGAGTTCCTTCTTTACGAGAGCGAATGGAAGATGTTCCAGTACTTGCCTTTCATTTCTTACAACAGTTAAATGAAAAATATAATAAAAATTATCATTTAACTCCAGATGCACTTAATTTACTAGAGTTCTATTCATGGCCAGGAAATGTCCGTGAATTACAGAATATGATTGAACGTTTAGTTGTATCAGCAGATGATCTAGTAATTGAAGCGGAGTTTGTTAGTAAGTTTTTAACACCCGGTTATGACTTTAATAAATCAAAACCAGTTATTACAAGAGTATTACCATTACAAGAAGCGCTACATTCTGTAGAAGAACAATTGATTTTGCTTGCAATGAAGCAGTATAAAACAACGACTAAGGCTGCAAAAGCTCTTGGAATCAGCCAATCTTCAGTGAGTCGTAAATATCAAAAGATTGTTAGTGAAAAAGAGATAGCGGCTGATATCATCTCATATTCCTAAAAAAGGAGAAGGTCACATAGACTTCTCCTTTTTGTGTGCGCTCAGCATGTACATATGCTCTGGGATTCAAGTCCCGAGTGGTGAAGGCGGTAGCGGAAATGATTAAAGTTTCACTTTATGCAAAATGGAATAGTGTATGCGGAACTGCATAAAATGTTTGTTGTTTTTAAGAAAATAGTCAGTTTATCCCGCTATTTGTGGGCAGTAAAACTCCCACCTCAAAATTCAGGTGGAGCAAAGAAGTTAGGCTGGAAGCCCCGCTGCCTGTAAACGCCCGATTGGTGAGGGCTGATTAAAGTTTCACTTTATGTATGATTCTTTTGAATTTTAAATATTGGCATGGAAATTGCTTATAAATATATAAACGATCGATAAAGGAGGATTCAATATAGTGCTAGATTTAAAAATGTATGTAAACGGTGAATGGAGAGACTCTAGTAATCAAGAAAAAAGAACGATTATTAACCCTGCGAATGGCAAGGGTATAGCATATGCACCTGAAGGAACGATTGAGGACGCAAAATACGCAATAGAAGTGGCAAGAGCGGCTTTCGATAGCGGAATTTGGTCAGAAACATCCACTGCTGAAAGAGCATCATATTTATTTAAAATAGCAGATGAAATTGATAAAAATATGGAAGAATTAGTATACCTTGAAACAATGGATAATGGAAAAACATACCGTGAGGCAGAAGGAGATATTGGAGATGCAGCGGCTTGTTTTCGCTATTATGCCGGATTGATTACAAAGCCAGATGGCCAAACATATCATGTAGCCGATCCGATGCAAGCCATGGTAGTAAGAGAGCCAGTTGGTGTTTGTGGATTAATTGTTCCATGGAATTATCCGCTATTGATGAGTGTATGGAAAATTGCACCTGCTTTAGCAGCTGGCAATACAATTGTGTTTAAACCTTCTGAAGTGACACCAATAACTGCAACAAAGCTATTCGAAATTCTTGAAAAAGTAGGGCTACCAAAAGGTGTTGCCAATATGGTAATGGGGGCCGGTCCAATAGTAGGGAATGAAATTGCAGCGAGTCATAAAGTGGATATGATTTCCTTTACAGGTGGAACAAAAACAGGTAAGCACATTATGAGAACAGCGGCAGATAATATGAAAAAGATTTCGTTAGAACTTGGAGGGAAATCTCCAAATATTATTTTTGCAGATGCAGATTTTGAGACTGCTATTGATTATGCTCTATTCGGTATTTATGCAGGTAGCGGACAAGTGTGTTCAGCAGGATCGAGAATTCTTGTAGAGGAAAGCGTTTATGATAGATTTGTTAATAGTTTTGTAGAGAGAGCGCAGCAAATTAACGTTGGACCTGGTGATAAACCGGAATCAGAAATGGGGCCACTTGTAAGTCAAGAACATATGGAAAAAGTATTACGTTATATTGAAATTGGAAAAGACGAAGGTGCAAACGTTGCTTGCGGAGGTAGACGAATAATGGAGGATGGAAAAGGTGATGGTTTCTTTATTGAACCAACAGTCTTTGTCAATGTAAAACCTGATATGCGCATTGTCCAGGAAGAAATCTTCGGTCCTGTTGTAGTAATTCAAAAGTTTAAAACTGAACAGGAAGCAATTGAGTTAGCAAACGGTACGGATTATGGCTTAGCTGGAGGGGTATTTACGGTTGATGGTGCAAAAGCAATGCGCGTAATTCGCAAGCTTCGTGCAGGCATTACTTGGATTAATAGCTATCATCCAACATACAATGAGGCGCCTTGGGGTGGATATAAGCAAAGTGGTATAGGTCGTAGTCTAGGAACATTTGGTTTAGAAGAATTTCAAGAAATTAAGCAGATTAATATAAATCTAGAAGTAGAACCTATTGGTTGGTTTGCAAATAAAAAAAATGTAGAGGTGAATTAGATGGAAACGAACGTGAAAAATAAATTGAATGAGAAAGAATCAAATGTAAATGAGTATATTACGAAAGTACTACAGTTAATTGAAAAAGAAAAAGTATCTGAAGAAGAGGCAAATTGGATTCAAAAAGAAACAGTAGACGGATTTAGAGAGCATGTGAACCCTGGTTTTCTTGCTTATAGAAAAACAGTAACAAAAGATGGACAATTTGCAGCAGTAGAATGGTCTGATGAAGGATCTTGTTTCATGGATATTAATGGTAAAAAATACATTGACTGTTTAGGTGGATTCGGAATTTATAATGTTGGTCACCGTAATCCGAAAGTAGTCAAAGCTGTAACAGATCAATTAAAGCGTCAAGCATTGCACAGTCAGGATTTACTAGATCCACTTCGAGCAATTCTTGCAAAGATTTTAGCGGATATTACACCTGGTGATTTGAAATATGCCTTCTTCACAAATAGTGGAACAGAAAGCGTAGAGGCAGCATTAAAACTAGCAAAAATGTATAGTGAACGAACAACTTTTATTTCTACAACTCGTGCTTTCCATGGGAAGAGCCTTGGTGCTTTATCTGGGACGGCAAAAGGAATGTTCCGTAAGCCATTCTTACCATTAATTCCGGGTTTCCGTCATGTTCCATTTGGCGATATTGATATGATGAGAAAAACATTTGAGACATGTGCATTAGTGGGAGAAGATGTTGCAGCAGTTATTTTAGAGCCAATTCAAGGGGAGGGCGGCATTATTTTACCTCCAGAAAATTATTTGAAACAAGTGCGAGAGCTTTGTGATGAGTTTGATTCGCTCCTTATTTTTGATGAAGTGCAAACTGGAATGGGCCGTACAGGAAAAATGTTTGCAGCAGATTTATATGATGTTGTGCCGGATATTATTTGTCTTGCGAAAGCGTTTGGTGGAGGTGTAATGCCAGCGGGGGCTATTGTTGCGAAAGAAAAAGTATTCCAAAGTTGGTTTGAAAATCCATTTATGCATACAACAACGTTTGGCGGGAATCCTCTTGCATGTGCTGCTGCAATTGCAACAATCCATGTATTATTGGAAGAGAAATTACCGGAACGAGCGATGGAAGTTGGGGAGTATTTCTTAAATGGATTGAAACAAGCAGCAGAAGGGCACGAAGATAAAATCTTTGAAATTCGTGGTCAAGGTTTAATGATTGGGATTGAATTCCATAAAGACGAGATTGGTTATGAAGTGTCAAAGGCGATGTTTGATCAAGGTATTCTTGTTGCGGGAACATTAATTAACTCAAAAACAATTCGTATTGAACCATCCCTTACAATTAGCTATGAAGAAGTAGATACAGTTATTAATACGTTTAAATCTGTGCTAACTCAAGTAAAAGTAAAATAAATTTCGCATAAGATTATATGTGAATTCAAACGATTGAAACTATAATTAGAATAGATTTACTTATATTGTATTACAGGAAGGCAGTGTAACGAAAAGTTACACTGCCTTTTTATTACATTTTTTGTTCTAAGTATTTACATGTAATTTGTCTTAGTGTACTATTTAACTAACACACTAAGACAGGAGGGGAGAAATGAAAATCGAGTTTTCTCCAAATACACCAATTTACATTCAAGTAATGGAATACATAAAGAAAGAAATTGTAACGGGTCATTTATTGCCTGGCGATAAAATTCCCTCTGTACGTGAATTAGCGAGTGAATTACAAGTAAATCCAAATACGATTCAACGTACATTTCAAGAGTTAGAGCGGGATGGAGTTGTTGTAACACGTAGAGGAATGGGACGATATGTAACGAATGAAGAGGAGAAAATTATGGAGCTGCGAAAAGATATGGCGAGAGAATTACTTCATTCTTTTATAGATGGAATGGACAATTTAGGTTTTTCAGAAGAAGAAATTCTTACAATCCTTCGTTCTTCATTACATGAGAAAAGGGAGGAGAGCGAATGACAGAGTTATTAAAAATAGAAAACGTATGGAAGCGGTACGGATTAAAAGCAGTGATCCGTGAGTTAAACATAGAGATTACAGAAGGAAAAATCGTTGGGCTTGTTGGAGATAACGGAAGCGGGAAAACGACGTTATTAAAAATGATTGCAGGATTGCAGCACCCTTCTGAAGGCAGCATGGTAATTAACGGTAAAAAAGTAGGGTTAGAGACGAAAGAAATCGTTTCATTTATGTCTGATAAGCCAGGCTTTGATGATTGGATGACTGTAAAAGATGCCCTATTTTTCTATCGAGATTTTTATAAAGACTTCGATATTCAAAAAGCAGTCGATACAATTGCGGAATTTAAAATACCGTTAGAAGAAAAAATTATAGCATTATCAAAAGGGATGGTAGAAAAGCTTCAAATTATTTTAACGTTTTCTCGAAAAGCGAAGTTATATGTACTAGATGAACCACTTGGCGGGATTGATCTTGTTTCTAGAGAACACGTATTAGATCTCATTCTACAATTTTATAGAGAAGATTGTACGATACTAATCTCGACTCACTTAATAAATGAAGTTGAAAATATTTTTGATGAAGTAATCTTTTTAAAAGATGGGGAAATTGTATTGTATGAAAATGTAGAAGAGTTACGTTTTCAGAGAGGGAAAGCTGTCACGGAGGTGTTTAAGGAGGTGTTTAGTAGATGAAGTCGAGCTTAATATATATGTACAATGTAAATAAAAAGCAAATTATTATTTCATTGTTATCATTTATATTCGTTGTAGCTGTAGCTTTCGTAAGTTTGGGAAATTATATTAAGCAAGAATCAGGAGAAATAAGGCAAATAATTATAGTTTCCTTAGTTATCTTAGTATATATAATTTTTATAGCATTGATATTTATTCAGGCGATGTCTGCATTTGGAAAAATGACTGAAAGTACATTATTTCGATTAACGCCGACATCAGGTAAAAAGATTGTTTTAGCAATATTGTTATATACTACAATTAGTTTACTTATTTTTGAAGTAATAGGTTCTATTTTTTTATATAGTATTTCTATGAAAATAATAAAGGGTACAGAGCTCTATGAAGTGTTATTTACCCAAAGTGGATTAAATCCATTAGGGCACTTATTTAGTACTATTGTATATGTATTTAATTTATCTAGTATATTACTTGTATTGCTTTTTGTAGTAGCTAGCGTTAAAGTGTTTTCTTTGAAAAAGAAGAAGTTAAAATATCCAATTGTATTTTTCTTATTTTTACTAGTAACAAAATTATTAGGTACTATATATGGAATGTTGGGTGGTCTTGCACCTACTGCGCCTTTAATAACAAAGTTAGTATATATAGATGAATCATCAGAAGCAAATGTGTTGCTCTATCAAGAAAAACTTATGAATTTATATAGTATTGCTTTTTCAATCGGTATATTTGTTTTACTTGTTTATATAACAGGTCGCATAATCGACAAAAAGTTAGAAGTCTAAAGGAGGAATCAGCATTGGGAAACGTAGTAGTGAAATTAGAAAATGTTCGAAAAAAGATTGGTAAGGCAGAAATCATTCGCGGCCTATCGTTTGAGGTTCGAGAAGGAGAAGTATACGGGTTCCTTGGACCGAACGGTAGTGGTAAGACGACGACAATTCGTATGATGACAGGTCTTATTTCTATGACAGAAGGCGATATTACAATTTGTGGTCATAGCATTCGTACGGAGCGTGAAAAGGCGTTAGAGCAAATTGGAGCAATTGTAGAAAATCCCGAGCTATATGATTATATGACTGGAATGCAAAACTTAAAGCATTTTGCAAACATGGCAATTACACCAATTAGTAAAGAGCGCATTGCTGAAATTGTAAAGCTTGTTGACTTAGAGCATGCGATTCATAAAAAGGTGAAAACATATTCACTTGGTATGAAACAACGTTTAGGAATTGCACAGGCATTACTTCATCAGCCGAAAATCTTAATTTTAGATGAGCCGACAAATGGATTAGATCCAGCTGGTATTCGTCAAATTCGTGATTATTTACAACGTTTAGCGAAAGAAGAGAATATTGCCGTAATCGTATCAAGTCACTTATTAAGTGAAATTGAACTAATGTGTGATCGCGTCGTTATTATTAAGCAGGGTGAGTTTGTACAAGAGTACAACTTACATGAACAAGCGAAACATGATGAGAAAGTAGTTGTAGCGTTTGAAGTAGATCAAGTACAGAAAGCAAATGAAATCATTAAAGGTAAGGCAAAAGGAAATGTAATTGCAGTATCTGTAACGAAAGAAGAAATTCCACAACTTGTAAAGAAACTTGTGAATGACGATGTGCTTGTATACGGAGTTACCGTTCAAAATAAAACATTAGAGGATGAGTTCTTAGCAATTACAGGGGGAGTGAAAGCGTAATGTTTAAATTAATTCAAAATGAATTTTTAAAGTTGCATGCGAAAAAAGGTATGTATATTTTAATTGGTGCCATTGCAGTATTGGAGATTTTGGGAGTTTTAGCGATGCTGAAGTGGGGAGACGGAAGTGAATTTAAAGGATCATATTTAGATTTTGCAAGTTCAGAGATTGGTTTAATTACTTTATTTGCAACAATTTTTGGAATTACGATTGCTTCACGTATGATTACTGATGAGTTCCAAAAAGGTACAATTAAGCAGTTATTAATCCGTCCAAGAAAAAGAATTACCGTTTTATTCTCTAAATATATTACAGTGTTACTTACTATAGTATTTATCATATTTGCTAGCACGTTAATTGCAATGATTATTGGCGGAATTGTAAAGGATGGTAGTAAAACAGAATTAACGTTAGGAATCGTAATGAAATCTACTTTATATCAAGTACTTTCACCGTTCTTCTTTGCGACGCTTGCATTTTTCTTAGCAAACGTATTTAGAAAGTCTGTATTACCATTGATTATTACGATGTTCCTCTTCTTTTTACAAGGACCAATTAATATGGTACTGATGATGTTTGCAAAAGGTGTAGCAAAATTTGTAGTGTTTTTCCATTTGAATTTAAGTGTTTACGATAGCAATAAATTAGTAAGTGGCGGAGCAGAACCACCATTTACAGAATTTACGTTTACAACCTCATTATTACTTGTAGTTGCATACTTTGCTGTATTACTTGTAGCATCAAGTGTATTATTCCAAAAACGTGACGTATTATAATAAAAGAAATCCCCGCTTGTAAAAACGGGGATTTTTATTACATAACGTTCTCCTAGATTTCAACTGGAAGAACAGTAATACGGTATTTTAAATAAAATGTACTATATATTTTAAGAGATATGTTGTTTGAAAACATTTGAGAAAAATAGGAAGATTTTCAACTATATTCATATTATAATTTAGTTATCCGACCATTTATCCCGCTATTTGTGGGCAGTAAGATCCTCACCTCAAAATTCAGCGAAAGAAAAGAAGTTAGGTGGGGGATCAACTGCCCGTAAAAGCCCGATTGGTGAGGGCTGATAATCAGTGGGAGATGAAGAACACCCCTACTGATTAAAGTTTCACTTTATTTTTACTATCTTTGGAGGTGTTTAATATGCAATATGCATTTTCACGTATAAGGTTACGTAGTTTTTTTGGATGGATGATTATAGGGATGTTCCTAACGATGATTCCATTAAGTTTATCTGGTGTTTCTGACAATACGATAGAGTTCATGTCACAAATATCAATATTTTTCGTATTTCCACTATTGTGGCTATATTTAAAAACAAGTAAAAATAATGTTGTTTTTAAAAGTTTTTTTGATAAACCGGGACGTTTACATTGGGGGTTAATTGTATTAGCAACGATAATGGGAATGATTTTTTCAGTCGGTATATCCCAAATTCAATTTTATATTTTAGCACATACTGTACCTAATTTCTTAGTTACTATGTTAGAAGATGGAAATGTAATTAATACGAGTAACATATATATGACTATATTTACTTTCATTTCAGCATGTGTATTAGCCCCAATAATGGAAGAGGTTATTTTTAGAGGGTTTTTCTTACAACGAATGGCATACAAATGGGGGATTAAACGAGCGGTTATTATATCCTCTCTTATTTTTGGACTAGGACATTTTGATGTTATCGGTGCTTTCATGTTCGGTGTTATTATGTGCCTTCTATACATAAAGACAAGAAGTATATGGACGAATATTGCTGTGCATGCTTTAAATAATTTGATTGCAACGAGTATGCAATTGGCAAGTGGAGATGGAAGTGACACAATCTCAATTGCGGAATTGCAGGCACAAAGTAATTTATGGATTGGCATTGGACTTGTGATTGTTGGATTACTTTGGTTAATCCCTTACATTTGGAAACAATGGCGTACGGTAAAAGAAGTAGGTGTGCCACCGCTTCGTTTCATAAATGAAGAAAAAGTGGAGAATACATCAGAAGAAAATGAAATATATAGCCAAGTGATAGTAACAGATAGATTGATGGCTGTAGAACTGCCTGATGAAGCTGTAAATAAGCTTCGGTTAGAAGAAAATGATTATGTAACAGTTTCTGTAGAAGAAGATAAAATTGTTATAAAGAAAGCGTATAATAGATAATTAAAAAGTAGCTCCTAAAGAGCTACTTTTTAATTTGTAATAATCTCTACACGAAAATTATTACCGTTCTTTACATATTTAATATCTGTAACGATCCGAACTGTTTTTAGAAGTTCAACTTTTTCACCAATTCGAGGGATGGTCGGAACATTGTCCCAAATACCAAGCAAGTCATCTAATTGTGCCGTTTTTTCATAAAACCAGATTTTCAATGTAAAGCCCCTTTCTCGAACTTTATGTATTTTAATACATAATATATTATTTTTATTCTTATTGTAAGGGGTTTTTCAATATTTTATGAATAAAAATAAATTAATCTTCTGGGAATATATGTTCAATATCCGGAGTAAGAGCTACTTCTGATAATACGATATGAGAAACTGTCGTTGCATATGAAGAAACATCATTAATAAATTCTTCAAGTTCTACGAGTGAAGGAACAGAAATTTTTACAATATAGCATAAGCTTCCTGTTACTCGGTAACAAAAACTTGCAGATGGATAAGACTGAATAAACTGTTGCATACGTGTTGTATCACCATTTTTTAAAGTGATTTCTAAAATACAGTCTAAAACAAGTCCTGCTTTCTTATAATCGATATCGATTGTGTATTTTTGAATAACGCCTTCACTTTCGAGTTTACGAACACGTTCTGTGGTAGACGGAGCGGATAAGTTTACTCGCTTTGCTAATTCGCGCATGGAAAGACGACTATCATTATATAATTCATTTAAAATTTTTCGATCAACACGGTCTAGTTGCATTTGTAAATAAACCTCCAGTAAAATGATATTTTTTGTAAAGGAAAAATATAAATTAAGATTCATATGAAATGTAAAGTGAACTTTATTTATTTTACAATAAAACAGAAGGAAATAGGAGGGGAAATGATGGAGAGGATTTCATTATCAAATGTAGGAGATACAAAGTTTCAAAAGTTATTAGGTCATAATCCGGATATATTACATTCTTGGAGTGCGTTAGAGGATACAATGTACAATAAAGGAACTCTTTCAGCAGAGTTGAAGGAGCAAGTGAGACGAACATTAGCGTATGGGAATGAATGTCCGTACTGTATGGCAAAGGGAAGACCTGATGATATGCAAAAGGTAGAAGAAATGAGTGTAGCAGTTACTTTTGCGCATACATTTGTTCATGACCGAAAGGCGATAGATGATAATATGTTTCATGTCTTAAAACAATATTGGACGGAAAAAGAAATTGTAGAGCTTTGCGCGTATATTTGTTTTATTACTGCGTCGCAGCAACTTGGTTTTCTGTTTCAATTACAGCCCAATTAAATAGGAGGATAGTATGCTTAATCAAGTAGCACTTATAATCATTGATGTACAAGAAGCATTCAACTCGCCGTACTGGGGCACGGGGAATAATTTTTTTGCGGAAGAAAATATGAAAAGTTTGTTAGAGGAATGGAGAAAAAGGAAACTGCCAGTTTTTCATATTCAACATGTAAATAAAGAAAATGTCCAGTCGATATTTTATCAATATGTGGAAACGGTAAACTTTAAAGAAGAAGTGCAACCAATGCCAGATGAAATAATAATCCGGAAATCCGTTAATAGCGCGTTCAGTGGGACAAATTTAGAAGAACAATTAAGAGAGCAAAAATGTAATACTGTAGTGATTGTAGGATTAACAACAAATCATTGTGTGGAGACTACAACACGGATGGCAGGTAATTTAGGATTTACAACGTATGTAGTGAGCGATGCGACGGCTACATTCAATCGTAAAGGTCTGGACGGGATAGAGTATAGTGCAGAGGACATTCACAATATGGCACTTGTAAACTTACATGATGAATTTGCTAAAATTGTTACGACTGAAGAGGCTTTGAAATTATTTTAAGAAAATAATTGTGGAATTATGTAGAAAAAAATAAGAATATTTCGTATAATCTAAGTATAATCATTTTGAAAATAGGGGTGTCATCATATGAAGAAAATTCCAGTGAAAAAAATAGAAGAGGTACTCGTTTTAGCAGGGGATGATAAACAAAAGCAAAAGGAATTTTATGAATTGCTCTTAACAACTGATTTTTATGTTGCTGGTTCATTAGAAGCAGAGGACGGAGCAACAGAAGGCACACTTCGTTTACGTCATTTCCAAGGAGAGGATAGATGGATCGTTCCATTCTTTACGCAATTGGAATTTGTAAAAGATGTGTTGCCAGAAGGGACACCCCTTATTACGATACGTGGAAAAGAATTATTTGGTAGCATCGAGAAAGATGCGACAGCTGTATTAAATGTTGGAACAGATATGAGTAAAACATTTATTCCAGAAGAAATCGCAGATATCTCATCTGGACGAATCTTTAATTATTATAAGTAAAAGGAAAAGCTTAGTAGCTTTTCCTTTTTAATTTGAACATGGAGTGGCTATACCAGTAGAAATAGAAACAGTTTTGTTATTTGTATTTATTGTTGCTGTAGCTCCGAGGGGAATACCGATATTTGGGCTTATATGTCCAATTGGTAAACCGAATAGCACAGGTATATTATATGGTGTGAAATACTCATATAATATTGTTTGCAATGATTGGGATGGTTTAGAAGAGGTGCAGTCGTGACAACTTGTAAAAATAACGCCACTGCATTCATTAAACTGTCCAGATAAAAGTAGTTGATTTAACATCCGGTCAATGCGGTATGGTTCTTCACCAATATCTTCAAGCAATAAAAGTTTATTTGCCGTATTTATCTCATAGGGCGAGCCAATTATACTTGTTAATACAGTTAAATTCCCTCCAACTAATGTGCCTGTAACTGTACATGGAGAGTTAGGTACGATACATTCTGATGCATATAAGATAGATGAATACGGATGGAAAAGTTGATTGAAAGAAGATAAAGAGAGAGAATCTATACCTTTGCCTAATTCTTCAATCATTGGACCATGAAAAGTAACCAGCTCCGCATAACGTAAAAAGGCGGTATGCAAAGCCGTAATATCGCTATATCCCCAAAAAATCTTTGGATTCTGTTGAATAATTTCATATTGAATGTAAGGGAGAAGGCGAGCGCTTCCGTAACCACCCCGTGCACAAAAGACGGCTTTGACCTCAGTATTTGTAAATGCTTCATGTATATCATCAAGACGAACTTGATCACTTCCAGCTAAATATCCATATTTTCCATAAACACTCTTTCCAATTATTACGGATAATCCCATCTCTTTTAATACGTTCACGCCCTTTAAAACATTTTCGGGTGTTGGTGGGCCTGATGGAGCGATAACCATTACAGTGTCACCTTGTTTTAATGCATTTGGATAAATCATTGTATTCCCTCCTTCTCTTTCAATATATTCGCGTAGCGATGGTTCAATCCTTGTAAAAGAAGGGGAAAGTATGTCATATAAAGAAGGTATAAGGAAAGTAGGAGGGAAAATGATGTTTACAAGCCGAGTTACAGAAATATTACAAGTGAAAAATCCTATCATACAAGCGGGGATGGCAGGTGCCATTACAAAGCCAGATCTCGTTGCCGCTGTAAGTAATGGCGGAGGATTAGGTACGCTTGGAGCTGGCTATATGAGCCCAGAACAAATTCGTGAAGCTATTTATAAGATAAGGGAGTTAACAGATAAACCATTTGGTGTTAATTTACTTGTAACAAAAGAGGTAAAGATAGAAGAAGAAAAGGTAAAAGAGGCGAACGTATTACTGGAAGCGGTGAATAGAGAACTAGGTATAGAGGGAGAGCAGGTACTAAAGCTGCCGAAAAGCTATAAAGCGCAATTACAAGTATTATTAGAGGAAAAAGTACCGGTCGTTAGTTTTGCATTTCAAACATTAGAAAAAGAAGAAATAGATGAATTAAAAAAAAGAGGGATAAAAGTTATCGGAACAGCTACCCATGTAGCAGAAGCGAAAGTACTTGCCGCGTTAGGGGTTGATATTATCGTCGGGCAAGGTAGCGAGGCAGGAGGGCATAGAGGGACGTTTATTGGGAAAGAGCGTGAAGCTATGATTGGTACGTTCGCGCTAATTCCGCAAATAGTAGCAGCGGTACCTCATATCCCGATTGTTGCAGCAGGTGGTGTAATGAATGGGCAAGGGCTTGTTGCGGCATTTGCGTTAGGGGCAGAAGCTGTTCAAATGGGATCAGCCTTTTTAACGAGTGAAGAAAGTATTACACATGATGCATATAAAGAGGCCGTATTACAAAGTACAGATACGAGTACAACTGTAACCCGTGCGTTTTCCGGGAAATATGCACGGGGTATTCGTAATGAATTTATAGAGAGACATGAAGAAAAAGAAGAAGAGCTCCCGATGTATCCAGTACAAAATGTATTAACTTCTAAAATACGCCAAGAAGCAGCGAAGCAAAATAAGGAAGAGTACATGTCGCTTTGGGCGGGACAAGCATCATCATTAGCACGAATAGAGCCAGCTCAGCACGTAGTGAAACGTGTCATGAATGAAGCGGAGAACGTAATTGAACAATTACAAAATGTATATAGAAAAAGACCACTTGAATAATTCAAGCGGTCTTTTCATTAGTTTGCTTTATAAAATTGTTGGATGGCCTCGTCGATGTAAACCCAGCCCTTCCAACCTAAGTGCATATGATCTTTTAAGAAGTACTTATCATATTCATGATTTGAGAAGTCAGCAATTGGGTAGCCAGATTTCTTAATTTGTTCATGAACTTTATTGTAGTATAATTCGCGTTTTTCTTTCGGGAAGCCAGCGTAATCATACCAAGGACCTTTTACAGGAACAGAAATGAAGAGTGGTTTTGCACCAGATTGTTTTAATAAATCAAGTACAATTTGTAAATCTTCATACTCTGGTGATTGGTCATAAGCATCATTTTTTAAGTAACCTTCACGTTGCTTTAATTTCTTCTTAATTTTGCTATTGAAGTAATCATCTTCGATACCATATTCGTTCGATCCAGATTCTACTGCGCCCGTTTGATCTGCATGTTTACGAGCCTCTTCCCAGTTCATTTGTTTTAATGAAGGGTCAAGTTTTTCTTTATGCGGTTTAATATCAAACATTGCTGTAAATAAATCTTTACGATCTAAAATGTTACGATAAATATAAGCGAAAGGTTTAGCAGCAAGTGCTTTTACTTTATGCTTTGTATCATCATAAACGATACCTTCAAGCGAAACTTTAAGTAAAGTTTCTTTCTTAACGATCTCAAAGTTTAGTAAACGTTTTGCAATTTGTTTTTTCATCTCAGGCTTTAAGTCATCATTGAAAAGCAAGTGATAGCCTTGTTGTTTTGAAAAGTTAGGTGCAAAGTGTGTTTCATCAATACCTTGTGGCACAAACCATTGCGGAGAAAGAACGAATACCATTTTCTTGTCTTTCAATTGATCCATTGTAGATGCAAAGTTTAATACGTGTACAAGGTCTTGTGTTCCGCCGCGTCCAAGAAGGAATGGTGTGAACCCTTCAGGCTTTACTTTGAAATAATTTGATGGATGGAAAGCATCCATACGTGCGAATTCCGATGAACCGTACATCGGAAGATATTTCGGATCTGCTAACATCTTTTGCTGTAAAATCATACTTTGAATCTTTTCTTCTTTTAAAGAAGTCGCAGCTTGTTCTACTTTCTCATCACTTAAAAGTGGAAGTAGGAAGCGCGTCGGAATAAGTAAGAATACAGCAAAAAGGGCCAATGCTAAAAGCATCGGACCAAATTTTGCTTTGTTCATCGGATTTCTTCCAACTTCTTAATAACCATATTTGGTGTAGCCCACTCATCACGGTCAAAATCAGAAATAGACACTTCAATATCTAAACGCTCTTGGAATTCAACTAATAAAGATACTACAGCGAAAGAATCAAGAATACCTTCTTCGAATAATTGAACATCTAAGTTTTCTTTCACAATATCGTTTTCACATACTTCTTCTAAAATATCTAATACTTGCTCTTTGAATTCTGCCATTTTTAAAATCTCCTTTATATCCGAATATATTATATGTGCAACTTCTTAATGGAATAAGAAGGGTGCATTAAAAGTATCTGTTAAGGTGTCCAGAGAAGATTAGGAAACCGAAACATACAACGTGGAACGTAATTACAATTGCAAGGACATGCGTAAATTTATTATTTGGCCAAAACTTATGCTTCTTGTTTTTTCGTTCGAAAATATCGAACAAGATAAACAAGGCAGCGTGATAAAGACCATAAATAATGTATTGATACACATGCTCACCAGTAATATGCCATATTCCCATGATGAAAAAGTTTAAAAATGCACCGATATACGAAATTGTGTAACGGTTTTTAATTAGCTTTTTCTTCGTTGCAAAAAAGACGAAACGCATGTAAATAAAGTCACGGAACCAGAATGATAAACTCATGTGCCAACGGTTCCAGAAGTCTTTAATATTACGACTAATAAATGGTTTATTAAAGTTTTCTGGAGTTTTAATTCCCATCATATAACTTACACCAATTACAAATGAGCTATAACCAGCAAAGTCAAAGAATAAATATAAGCTATAGCTATACATGTAAATCATATTTGATAGGATTGTATCTTGTTGAGCGAATGCCGGATCCATAAAATATTGCTTTATTAAGTAAGCAATAATAAATTTATACAAGAAACCTTGGAAAATACGGTTTAGCCCTGTATATAGTAAGTTTTGATATTCTTCTGCACTAGGTGGCTTTTGAATATCTTTTTGGAATCTGCGGTAACGATCGATAGGTCCTGTTGAGATAGCCGGGAAGAATAAAACGAATTCCCAAAAATTAAAGAAGGAAAGCTCTTTAATTAAATTATCACGAACTTCAAATACCATTTGTACTGCTCTAAATGTTACATAGGACATTCCTAAAAATACGACAAACTTTAGCTCAGGTACAAACGGTGCGACTTTTGCCAAAATAAGCGGTAAAATCGATAAAATAACAGCTATATAAAACCTAGATGTACTATTATTTTGTTTTCTTAATAATAAATAGCCTTTAATAAGGGCATATTGCCAAATAATAAATGCGGCTAACATTATTGCTTGCTTTGGTTTATCAGAGAAGATAATAACAAGCATTAATAATGTTAAAAAGGCATTATATTTACGCAACATTTTACCTTTTAATCCAGCTATGATAGTAGGTATTAATAAAATGCCCACTATAGCGAAAAAATAAAATGATCCATACGCGGTCATGCTGTAACCTCACTCAATAATTTTTTGCGATCTACCTTTCCATTTGGTGTCATTGGAATAGAAGATTGATACATGAATTTACGTGGAATCATGTAGTTTGGTAAACGCTCATTGAGTTCTTTTTTGATTGCAGATGTTAATTTGAATTCTTTTTCAAATGAATGCTCACCAGGAACAACAACCGCTAATAAATAATCGTATTTTTCACCTTTTTTAATTGGAACAATAACTGCTCCTTCTACGTAAGAACACGCACGAAGATGATGCTCGATTTCTTCTAATTCCATTCGATAACCATGAAGCTTAATTTGGAAATCAAGACGACCATTATAGAATAGAAGACCATTTTCAACATAGCCAGCATCGCCTGTTTTATAGGCGCGCTCACCGTCAATAATAGTAAATGCTTTTTCTGTTAATTCAGGGCTTCCTAAATATCCAACGCTTACGCTTGGACCGACAATTACGATTTCACCTTTTTCACCATCAGGTGCAATCGTGCCATCTTCTTTCATAATAAGAAGGCGACAGTCTGATTTACAGTAGCCAACTGGAAGTGATTTGTATTGATCAAGCACTTCTTCTGTAACGTGAATACCTGTTACAGCGACAGTAGCTTCTGTTGGACCATACGTATTCATAATTGTAGCTTTCGGGAAACGCTCAATTAATTTTCTAGCCACTTCATTCGGTAATACTTCACCGCAGAATAAGAATGTTTTCATGTTTGGTAGCATACTCTCAGAGAAAGATGCTTCCATTAAACACATTTCTGCGAAAGATGGTGTCGAAGTCCATACTTGTATATCCGATTGCTCTAAAGAAGCAAACAAGTCTTTTGGACGTGCAATCATATCTTTATCGATTGCCCAAAGTGTACCACCTGTTACTAATGATGGGTAAATATCCATTACAGATAAATCGAATGAGAAAGGTGCTTGGTTTAAGAATACTTGCCCTGTTTGTAAGTTGAAATCTTCTACAGCCCATTTTGTAAAGCTAACAAGGCAGTTATAAGTAATCTGAACCCCTTTCGGATTACCTGTACTTCCTGATGTGTAAATAATGTAGAAGTTCTCATCACCTTTTACCGCATGTTCAGGATTTGGAATGTTCCCTTTATGAGTAAAGAAAATATCTTTTAAGTTGTCTTCACTTACGATGCGAACTGGTAAATCAGTTACAGTTACTGCTGTTCCTGATAAAAGTAATTTCGCACCAGAATTTTCAGCGATACGTTGTACACGATCAGCTGGGATAGATAAATCTACAGGAATGTAAGCATGTCCAGCTTTTACACATCCTAAAAAGTTAATAATCATTTCAGGTTGCATATGTCCATACACCATGATTGGTGAACGATCATCTGGATACTCAGAAGAAATCCAATGTGCTAACGCATCAGAATCTTCCTTTAATTGTTTGTACGTAATTTTCGCATCTCGCCAAACAAAAGCGGTTTGATCAGGCGTTTCTGCAGCCCACTTTTCAATTTGTTCTAATAACTTCATAACGTTCCCACCCTAGAATTCATTGTAAATAAATGTACTTGTGTTTGTATCATGGAATCCATACAACCAAAGTAATGCAAATAAAATTGCAAGGTAATAAACCGTCTTTGCAACCCATTGTGTGAGTGGTCGAGACCATATCTCTTTTAATCTTTCCATGTCTTTCCCTCTCTTAATGAAATAATAGCTCTTTGTAGGTATCATGTCCTACATTATTGTGAAAAAAACAAAATTCCACATTTTAGGTAAAAATAAGACAAAAGGCTCTTTTCTGATATTAGCACTAAATACTAAAAAAGAAAATCCCTAACTTAGCAATTATATTACATTCAGCATGAATTTGTAACGAGTTTGACATGTAAATAGGAAGTGGATTGTGTGAATGTATAAAAGTGGTCTGGGAGAATGTATAGAAATGTAATATTTGTTTGAGTTTCTTCATAGTTAATGCATGAATTGTTAAAGTTTCATAAGAGGAGGAATTTCTGATGAAGAGGATGTGGAAGGATCTTATTTCAGAAGAAAACATTATTAAATGGAGACAGCATTTTCATAAATATCCGGAATTATCATTTCATGAAAAAGAAACTTCACAATTTATATATGAAACATTATGCTCATTTTCTTCTTTAGAAGTAACGAGACCGACGGAATATAGTGTACTAGCAATTAAAAGAGGGACGGGACAAGGGAAGGTAGTTGCGATTCGAGCTGATATAGATGCTTTACCAATTCAAGAGGAGACAAGAAAATCTTATACGTCTGTGAATAAAGGAATGATGCATGCATGTGGACATGATGCTCATGCAGCTATTTTGTTAAGTACAGCAGAGGTGCTATCAAATATAAAGGAAGATTTTGTAGGTGAGATTCGTCTCTTCTTTCAGCATGCAGAAGAGGTGTATCCCGGCGGGGGACAAGAAATGGTTGAGGCAGGTGTGATGGATGGTGTTGATTATGTAATAGGTTTACATGTTATGTCAGGACTCGAGAGCGGGAAAATCGGAATTGCGTATGGGCCGATGATGGCGGCACCAGACGTATTTACAGTTGAAATTCAAGGGAAAGGAGGGCATGCGGCGAGGCCAGAAGAAACGATAGATCCTATTGCTATCGGAGCGCAGATTATTACAAATTTACAACATATCGTATCAAGAAATACAAGTGCTTTCATGCAAAGAGTTGTTTCAGTTACGCAGTTTCATGGGGGAATGGCTGATAATATTATTCCTAATGCAGCAACTTTAATGGGAACTGTGCGTTCTTTTAATCAAGCGTTAAGAATAGAAGCAGAAGAGAAAATTGAGCAAATCGTGAAAGGAATTACAAAGGCACATGGAGGAAAGTATACATATACGTATCGATACGGATATGATCCGGTTATTAATGATGAATATATTACGAAAGTAGTAGAAGAAAGTGCACTATATTTGTTTGGGAATGAGCGTGTTGTGAAGCTTGAACCTTCTATGGGAGGAGAAGATTTTTCAGCATATTTAAGAAAGGCACCGGGTTGCTTCATTAAATTGGGGACGGGGAATGAAAAGGTAGATACTTGTTATCCGCATCATCATCCGAAATTTGATGTAGATGAATCAGCTTTAATTTATGGAGTGGAATTATTTTTAGAGACAGCGATAAGACTACTAAAATCATAGAAAAGTATAAAAAAAGGCAACTGCGCTCTATCGCAGTTGCTTTTATTTCTTTCCGTCAGAGAGGGCTGAGAAAGAACTATGCTCATTTATAGTATATGAATAGCTAACGGACAAGCTTGTACATTTTCATCATTTTTTTAAAAATAGTTATTGACATTGATAATCACTGTCAATTAATCTAAGGGTAGTTGAAATTGATAATTATTATCAATAGGATGGATGAGACATGTTAATGAGAAAAAAATTTCACCTTCTGCGGAGGGGATTAAAAGATAAAAATAAAGATGTTGATCAGCATATGGAATGGCAACGAAATGTAATTCGTTCTGAATATGTAGATGAGAAGAGTCCGCTTCCAACAGAAAAAGAGATACAAGGTAAAAGGAGAGATTCAGTTGAGTAAGTTAGTAATGATTTTTGCAAGTATGAGTGGAAATACAGAGGAAATGGCTGATCATATTGCGGGTGCAATTCGTGAAACAGAAAATGAAATTGAAGTTATCGATATTATGGATTCACCAGAAGCTTCTATACTAGAACAGTATGATGGAATTATTTTAGGTGCTTATACTTGGGGAGATGGTGACCTTCCTGATGATTTCTTAGATTTTTATGACGCAATGGATTCTATTGATTTAAATGGGAAAAAAGCCGCAGTATTCGGGTCATGTGATTCGGCTTATCCGAAATACGGCGTGGCGGTTGACATTTTAATAGAAAAGCTACAAGAGCGCGGAGCTGCAGTTGTGTTAGAAGGACTAAAAGTAGAATTAACGCCAGAAGATGAAGATGTAGAAAAATGTTTACAGTTTGGAGCTGAATTTGTAAAACACCTTTCTTAATGGCAGAAGGGAGATGAAGAGCAAGTGCATGAGAAAATCGCAATCAAAACGATGACAGATTATCATTTGTATGATTTTATGCGTTGTCCGCATAAATTTTATTTCCGTCATATAAAAAGAAGAGAACCTTCTTCATTTGAATGGCAACAAATCGCACAAATGATTGTGAATCGAATTATTAATGAATATTACACACTACCTGCGGGCCAACAAACGAAAATCGTACTTTTAATATTAATAGAAAAGTATTGGAAAAAGGTAAGGATTAATATGTTTGCTTCAAAGACGGAGTATTATATTGTGTTAGCGAAGTTAACGGATCACTTATTACAGTTTGTTGAAAGAGATGATAGTCAGACACCGCCGTTATTTTTATATGAAAAATTTCAAACATATATGGAAGAGTTAGGTGTCCACATGTCATTGACATTAGAAGTTGGTGAGTGGAGTACTGAGTCGTTTGTAATTAAAAAGTATGTTGTCGATGCGGATGAGGAAATGCTTGCTCTTTGTCAAAAGTTAATGACAGTATTCAGCTATAAAGCTTTCGGCATTCTTCCAGGAAAAATTGAAGTTATTAATTTAATAGAAGGAACTAAGTATGAGTACATTCCAAAACAGGAAGATATTATAACTGGAATGGCTGATTTATCTAGAATGAAAGAAATGTTGCAGCAACCTGAGCACTATACAGAGCGTCATTTTCGTTCTGAGTGTATGAGTTGTGCGTTTCGTAGTGAATGCCAAAGGGAAGAAGTAAAGAAAGAAGCGAAGCAGAAGAAAAATATCGTACATTAAAGGATGCAAATTTGCATCCTTGTTTGTTATTGACATGAAAAGCTTTTCATCATTTACCGTATATTTGTAGCAGATTAATAAAGGGAGGAATAATCAATGAAAGATGAAACGAAAGTATTTCAATGGTTAAAAGAACAGAATGCTCCTTTTGGGATTCAACTGCAAATTTTACAAGCGTTTCAATTGTATAAAGTCATTGTTGAAATGGATAAAAAGTTAATGATGTATGAGGAGAAAGAATATAGGGAGAGAATTTAATCTCGGCCCTGTAATATCGCTTTCAGTTGTTTTACACTCGCATTTAATTCTATTTCGTTATTTGTCTCAATGTTATAAATAAGGTTATGTAGTAAAGGGCTGTATTGATAAAAACTAGTGACGCGGTGAATGAGTAATGGATCAGGATGAGAACTAAGTGTACTGTATTGTTCGTATACAGATGTAGTAAATTCACGTCCGAAATCATAATATAGTCCAGCAAAATCAAAAGCAGGATCGCCAATTTGAGCATCACCGAAATCGATAACTCCTGAAATGGTTTTGTTTCGGCTGTCAAATAAGATGTGATGATGTGTAAAGTCAGCGTGAATGATTGTATTTTGAAAGGTAGATTTAGCTATATCGGCAAAGAAGTTTTCGAATAAACAATTTAACGCTGATTTCTGTAATGAAGTAAAACTGTTAGTAAGATATTGATTTAATTTTGTTTGTAGCTCTTTCCAGTAGGTAAGTGTTTTTTCGATAGGGAATCCCAGCGTTTCAACACGTTTTAAAGGAATACTATGTAAAGTCGCAAGGAAAGTGGCTAACTGTGTAATAATTACTTCAAGTTCTTTTTTCTCTAACTTGGCAACTATTTCAGTTTTTAACGGTTTACCATGAATGAGAGGATAATAGCTACAAAATGGAACAGTATCACAATCATTCTTATACAATAGGTGATACTTAGGAATTTCGATTCTTTGTAATGAATGAGAAATAATGGTGCATAGTTCTTTTTCTAACGGAATTCGGTTTGCATATTCAAGTCTTCGCGGGAAACGAAAGAGTAGATCGTCATTTATAATAACCGCTATATTATCCCAGCCTTCTTCATTTTGCTTATATGAATGTATAGAAAGGTCAGGCAGGGCTTGTTTTATATATTGCTTGTAATAATTCATAGTCACTCCTCATTTCTAATTGAAAGTTAAATTATTCCACTTTATAATATCAGAATCTTCTTTCTTTTTCGTGATCTATAATTATAATTTGAAGGAAGGTTGGTGTGTATTACGAAGAAAAGAATGTTAATCATTTCTATATGTATCGCTTTTGGTTTGTTTTGGTCATATAAGAGACAGTTTTTGCTACTTTTAAACCGATAGATCAGTACGAGTTAAATCAGGAAATAAAGAACAAGGGTATAGAAATTTTAACTGATAAAGAAGTGAAAATGATAGGAGAACACTTTGTGACAGCGCAACTATCAGTGTTTGAGTTTGATAATAAAGAAGATGTGAAGATAAAAAGCGAAGAGCTATTTATAAATAGAGGGCATGAACAATTAATGAAAAATTATTATCCAAATCGTTTTCGGAATTTAGAGTATAAATTCCGAAAACGAGGAGATACGTGAAATGACGAATGAGAGTTTTTCCTATCATGCTGTAGCGCACGTTGTTGGTACTAAAAATGGTAAGAGAAGTGAAATGAAATTATGATATGAAAATTGTAAAGGTTAATAATATATTTATGGTGTTGGAGCAAAAGCAGTATGTACGATAAAAAACCCTCTAGTAGAAGAGGGACTTTAAAGATTTTCATTTTGTTGCCCAAGTTCTTTTTGAGCAATGTATAAGTTTCCTTGCTCAACTTGTTTAAGTGTATGAACAGAATCCCCGGCATATCCTTTTTCTGTTTTAACAGTTCTTTTTGAACGATTAGAATCTTGTTTCTTCATATAATAGACCGCCTTCCATTAAAAATAAACGAAAATGATGAGTACGAGTAATACGGCTGCGAAAATGGTAATGCCCATTAAAAAAGAAGTGTTTTTATATTTAGGTGGCTTATGTACATCTTGCCGATATCCAGGTGAAATTTCAGGGGCGAATTCTTCATCGAATGATTGTTTCTTTTGTTTTTCGTCCATATGTATCCACCTTTCTTTTTCATTATGTTACACGTTACAAGAAAAAATATGCACGAAGAAAACAGCCGCTATATCATTAGCGGCTGTTTTGCGTAGTATATTTTCTCTGAACTTGAAAGAGACGGATAAGCAGGAAGATTGCTCCAAATGCTAGACCGATAATAAGGCCGATCCAATACCCTTTTGCGGCCCAATCAGTATAAGTTGCTAATATGTAGCCAAGAGGTAGACCGATTACCCAATAGGCGATCAATGTCATAATTAAGGCAACATTTACATCTTTATAACCACGAAGTGCTCCTTGTACTGGAGTTGCAATCGCATCTGAAATTTGAAATAAAATCGCGAAGATAAGAAATTCTTTTGCTAAATGGTGGACATTTGCATTTGTCGTATAAATAGAAGCAATTTCATCATCAAAGAAATAAAGAAGGATTGAATATAAAAGAGCGAAAGCAAGAGCTAATCCAATTCCGATAAATCCATATTGTTTTGCATTATTGTATCGTTTTGCTCCAACTTCAAATCCAACGGCTATCGTCATTGCCATTGCTAAACTTAAAGGAGTCATATATAACAAGGAAGCAAAGTTCATAGCTGCTTGATGTGCTGCTATTGTTGTCGTACTAAAATTACTCATCATAAGTGTTACTGCAGCGAAAATACTCGTCTCAAAAAAGATAGCAAATCCGATAGGGACGCCAAGCTTCAGGAATTCCTTCCAGCTCGTAAAGGAAGGGCGGTATAACTGTTTAAAGATATTGAAAGAAGCGAAAGGCTCTTTCGTACGAATAATAATGACTGTAATAATTAAAATACACCAATATGTTGCTGCAGAAGCGATTGCCGCACCAACACCACCGAGTTTTGGAAAACCAAAGTGACCAAAAATTAATAAGTAATTTAATACTACGTTAATTGGTAATGATAGTAATGTGATAATCATCGTTGTTCGAGTTTTTCCTAATGCATCAATAAATCCACGTAAGACGGTGTAAGTAAATAAAGGGATAATTCCAATCGCGATAATACTTAAAAATTGTGCTGCAATACGTTCCACAGGTTCTTCTAATTGCATGCCATTTAAAATAGGTGAAACAGCGAAGAATCCGATAAGGATAACAACGAAACTAGCACAAATTGCTAAATATACTGCTTGTATGACAATGTGGGGAACGTCCTCCTTTTTCTTTGATCCAACGAGCTGTGCAACAATAGGAGTAGTAGCCATTAAAATTCCGGTTAAGCCGGTACTAACGGGAAGCCATATACTTGTTCCGATAGCAACCCCCGCTAAATCAATAGGACTTGCATGTCCTGACATTGTCGTATCAAAAAAGCTCATCGCAAATAATGACATTTGCGTTACAAAAATTGGGAAAAAGAGTAATAAAAATTGCTTTAACTTTTGTGAGAATGAAGTAGTTTCTTTCATAAAATCCCCTTTCAACGTAAAAAACAAACTCTTATTATCATACAATTTAATCAAAAAATAGAAAAGAAATAAGCGTATACAACAGATGAAATCAATAAAAAAAGGATGCACTTTGAAAAGGGATAAGGTATTATGATAAGGTGTGAAAAAAATTACATATTCGTTATTAAGGAGGCACTACTTGTGGCTGATTGGTTAATTGGATTAATCATGGGTGCTGTTGAAGGTTTAACAGAGTTTTTACCAGTATCATCAACAGGACATATGATTTTAACAGGACACTTAATTGGATTTGAAGACGATAGAGCGAAAGTTTTCGAAGTTGTTATTCAGTTGGGATCGATTTTAGCAGTTGTTGTTATATTTTGGAAGCGTTTATGGTCATTGGTTGGAATAGGGAAAGTAACGGATGGACCATCGTTAAATTTATTACATATTATTATCGGGATGATCCCTGCCGGAATTCTGGGTGTATTATTCCATAGTACAATTAAAGAAGTTTTATTCGGTCCAGGACCGGTTGTTATTAGCTTAGTAGCTGGTGGTATTTTAATGATTGTTGCTGAGAAGTTTTCAAAACCAAGTACAGCAAGAACGTTAGATGAAATCACATATAAGCAAGCATTTACAATTGGAATGTTCCAATGTTTAGCACTTTGGCCAGGATTTTCTCGTTCTGGATCGACAATAAGTGGTGGTTTGTTAGCTCGCGTTTCGCATACAGCGGCAGCTGAATATACGTTCATTTTAGCGGTGCCAATGATGGTAGCTGCAAGTGGCTTAGATTTAATTAAAAGCTGGGATATATTAAGCTCGGCTGATATAACGTTATTTGCAACTGGATTTATTACAGCATTTGTTGTTGCGTTGCTTGCAATCGTTTCATTCTTAAAATTATTAGCGCGTGTAAAACTAACACCGTTCGCTTATTACCGTTTCGTTTTAGCTGCGGTATTCTATTTCTTCATTATGTAAGAATAAATTGTCAGCAATCCCCTATAGAATAGACATTTGAAAAAAAGTCTATTCTATAGGGGGTTTTTTTATAGCGAGAGAAAAATGAAACTTTTACCTTCAATTACTTGTATTTCACCATGTGAAATATGGCATAATGATTTCGTTATAATAATTTTAAGAAAAGCGATAGGGTATTTGAGAGGGGCAATTTAGTGAGTTTTGCAATAGAAATAGTAATTCCAGCACCAATTGATGTTGTATTTGATTATGTACACAATGACGAGAAAATACTAGAATGGAGTACCTTTATGGTAGAAAATAGGTATCCTTCAAATATAGATGTTGAAAACCCTCGTGAAGGTGACAAATATATATCTGTGCAAAAGATGGGGAAGAAAATATATGAATTTGAGGCGGAAATTTTAGAGTATGATGAACCGTATATCGTTTCAGTTGGATGTGAGATGAAGCAAGGTTATACAGCTGCAACTTATATGTTAGAAGAGGATGAAGAAGGTACATCGCTTACTTTAATCGTAGAATTTGAACCGAAGAATTTTTTATATAAGATTATGTACAAGTTGACTGGATGGATGACACGTGGAATATACATGGGTGAAATGGAACGTTTAGCAGAGTGCGTAGATGCTGTATATTCTCAGAAAAAAGGATTATAATTTTGTTTAATAAAAAAAACATGCCGAATTCGGCATGTTTTTTTATTTTACTACTTTTTCAATCATGCTTTCCATAACATGCTCCCAAAGAGAAGTATCATCAGCTAATGTAGCACGGAAATTAGCGTACATTTCTTTTTGTTTTTCCTCGAATGTTGGATCTTCTTTTTCAGGCAGTGTAGCGCGCATTGAAGTTACTAATTCTTGTACTTTTGGAGCGCGTGGTCCCCAAACGGCTTGTTCATTTCCATCTTTATCAATGAAAATAAAGATTGGAATTGCACGTGCTGTTCCATTTGTTAAATATTGATCCATTAATTCTAAGTTTTCATCGCGAATTAATAATGACATATCAATATTTGCAACTTCAGAAATTCGTTTCATAACAGGTACGCATAAAAGGGCGTCACCACACCAATCAGCTGTTAATACGATAACACGCCAGCCATCATTTTGGTGTTCTTCTAATACAGGAAGTAATTCATTTGGAATTAAAAAGTTATTGTAAATGTGCAGTAGCTCGTATTGATTTACTTTCATTTCATTCACATATGTATCAAAGGACATACCTTTATCAGCCCATTGTTGTAAGTTCATAAGTAACACCTCTTTAGTATGATTTGCTTTTATTGTACCAATTTTTATATAGAAAAGCTTGTATTCTTACTCTTTCTTATCACTAAATAATTTATTTAGTGTGTAAAGGAATAGTGCGAAACAAAATTCAGCTATGTTGGACATTTGTACACTCTCTATCCAGTCATCGGCAGTATGTATGACAAACCAATCTAACGTAATTTCAATTATAGCGAGAAGAGCAAGTGAGAGCCAATTGGGCATACTTGTCATCATTGGATGTAGGAGAACTTTAAAGAAAATGAATATAAAATATGTAATACCATCTAATAAAAGAATAAGTAAAAAAAAGAGTAGTAGAGCTGTTCTTGATGAATATTCTATACCTGTAATTTGAAAGATTCCTACATATACAAAGAATATAAATGCAAAGAATATAATGAGAATAAGAATAACAACACTAATAATAATAGTCTTATCTTTTAGATTGAGATTAGAAAATTTGTCTTCTTCACTCATTATCTCAACTCCTTTTTCTGGAAAATCAATTTCATTGTACCATGAAATATCTATTAAAAAACTACGAATTATGGGAAAATAAGGTGACAAAAAGTAAGATTTCATGTAAAATTATTAATAAGGTTTTTATTTAACTAAATGAAATAAAAGGGGCTGTCAAAGTTGTCTCAAAATAGAGAGCAATTAATGGAAGAACTATCGACAAATGTTTTTGCTATGTTCCGCGCGTTGCGTAATGATATTGGAAAAATATTTGGTGGTTACATACCGTGGAATGAGTTCATCGTCCTTAGAATATTAAATCGTGCGAATAAAGAAATGGTATCACGTGTAGCTAATGAGTTAAATGTGTCGAATAGTCATATTACAGCTGTTACAGAAAAATTAATTAATAAAGGTTTTGTAACTCGTTCACGCTCTACGTCAGATCGCCGAGTTGTATATTTGGAGATTACAGAACAAGGGAAAGATTTAGTTGCGAAAATGGAAGGGGAGAAAAAGAAATATTTACAAGAAAGATTCTCCGCACTTTCAGAAGAAGAAATGAATATAATGATATCTATTTCTAAAAAACTTATTTAAATAATTAAAAGTAAGAAAACGCTTACGTAATGACAAAGAAGGCCTTCCTTATATAGGGAAGGTCTTCTTTCGTATGTAAAAGATTATAAAAAAGAAAATATGTACCATACTACTAGTAAAGGAAGGAGGCAGAAATATGACGAATCGTAATGGTAGTAAAGGTAGCGGAAATCAAGGTTCACCGAAATCAGGGCAATTCCAGCAGGAGTTTAGTACTGAATTTGAAACAGGTAATGATAACAAAGGAAAAGAATATCGTTCGAAAAAAGGAAGCAAATCAAAAAAGGAGTGAAATAATTCACTCCTTTTTTGATTTAAGATGCTGCCGATTGATCCGTATTATATTTTTCTTCTGATTTTGCGACAATCATTGCGCAAATTGCATCACCGGAAATATTTACAGCTGTTCTAGACATATCTAGGATGCGATCAATACCGATAATTAAAGCAATACCTTCTACTGGTAGGTTTACTTGATTTAAAACCATCGTAAGCATTACAAGTCCAACACCTGGTACACCAGCAGTGCCGATACTAGCTAGTATGGCAGTTAATACGACCATGGCTAATTGTGCTAATGTAAGTTCAACTCCGTACACTTGAGCGATAAATACAGTTGCCACACCTTGCATAATGGCAGTGCCATCCATATTAATCGTTGCACCTAGTGGTTGTACAAAAGAGCTTATCGCTTTTGGAACTCCAAGTTTTTCTTGTGCGGTTTTCATAGCAAATGGAAGAGATGCATTAGAGCTAGATGTACTAAATCTAAATCCAATTGCCATTACCGGTCCGAAATGTTTAAAGAAACGAATAATACTTTCTTTTGCCAATACCCTTAATAAGCCGCCGTATACGAAGACACCGTGAATAATGTTGTTTTTATAAAATTGTGAAACAGGTATTTCTGCTGAGAAATAGGGATAAGAAAATAAAAAAATAAGACCATCATATAAAAGATGGTCAAAGGGAGGGGACAATTTATGTCAATTTAA
>NZ_JAUMJO010000001.1:0-822156 GCF_036320425.1 Bacillus nitratireducens | reverse complement strand
ATTAGGGATGGAAGCTATTCAAAGACACTGGGGAATGTCTTATAAATTAGGGAGGAACAGCTTCGATACATATACTATAAAAGATAGATGTGACCAGGGTGTGTACATAGAGTGAAAGAGAGAGGGAGTTTTAAGTAAGAAGGTAGAGAGAATAAAAAAATAAGACCATCGCATATGAGATGGTCAAGGAAGGGGACAATTTATGTCAATTTAATTAGGGATGGAAGCTATTCAAAGACACTGGGGAATGTCTTATAAATTAGGGAGGAACAGCTTCGATACATATACTATAAAAGATAGATGTGACCAGGGTGTGTACATAGAGTGAAAGAGAAAGGGAGTTTTAAGTAAGAAGGTAGAGAGAATAAAAAAATAAGACCATCGCATATGAGATGGCCTAGGGAAGGGGACAATTTATGTCAATTTAATTAGGGATGGAAGCTATTCAAAGACACTGGGGAATGTCTTATAAATTAGGGAGGAACAGCTTCGATACATATATTATAAAAGATAGATGTGACCAGGGTGTGTACATAGAGTGAAAGAGAGAGGGAGTTTTAAGTAAGAAGAAAGAGAGAATAAAAAAATAAGACCATCACATATAGGATGGCCAAGGAAGGGGACAATTTATGTCAATTTAATTAGGGATGGAAAGCTGTTCAAGACACTGGGGAATGTCTTATAAATTAGGGAGGAACAGCTCCGATACGTATACTATAAAAGGTAGATGTGACCCTCGTGTGAACTTGGCGTGAAAGATATGGGAATTTGAAAAAGGGGTAAAATAGTTGTTGGTGTAAGAGTTATAGTATAAGTGGAGATATAATAGAAAATATTCTTTTGTAAAATAATAGGAATCTGAATATAAATAAAAGTTGAAATCTATGAAAAAAAGGATTATGCTCAACTATATTATGAGAATATAAGGGTTATCCCGCTACTTGTGGGCTCTTAAAGAGTCTTTATTTATGAGGGGTAAAAGCTTCACTTGATAAAGGGAGTTAGTGATATGGAAGTAGCAAAAAAACAAGGGTTATATAATCGTTTTATACGATTAAATCCACCACAAATTTTAGCATTAGGCTTTTTTGGTTTAATTGTGGTCGGAGGATTGTTATTAAAGTTACCGTTTGCAACGAAAGTACATATTAGTTGGGTAGATGCTTTCTTCACAGCTACGTCGGCAGCGACTGTAACGGGTTTAGGCGTTGTAGATACTGCAAGTACATTTACGATGTTTGGTGAAATTGTTATTATGTTTTTAATTCAAACAGGTGGTCTCGGTCTTATGACGATAGCCATTTTAATTGTTTGGGTATTAGGTAAAAAAATTGGTTTACGTCACCGATTATTAATTGGAGAAGCATTTAATCAAACAAATATTGGTGGTCTTGTGAAATTAGTGAAACGAGTTTTTATTTTTTCTATTTGTATTGAGCTAATTGGAGTTATCTTTTTATCGATTCGCTTTATTCCAGAGTTTGGATTTGGAAAAGGTTTATACTATAGTATTTTTCACGTTATTGCGTCATATAATAATGCCGGTTTTGCGCTTTGGTCAGATAATTTAACAAGATACGTAGGAGATCCTATTATTAATATTGGGATTTGTTCTTTAATTGTAATAGGAGGACTAGGGTTTACGGTATTAATTGATATATGGTATAGCCGCAGCTTCCGAAAATTATCGCTTCACTCCAAAATCATGATTGTTGGAACGATAGCACTTAACATTATTGCAATGATTGTGATTTTCGTATTGGAATATAATAATGTGAAGACTTTGGGACAACTATCTTTAAATGAAAAGTTATGGGCTTCGTTCTTCCAAGGAATTACACCTCGTACAGCCGGTTTTAACACGATAGATTATGGCGGAATGGAAGAGTCATCGATATTATTTACGATGATATTAATGTTTATTGGTGCAGGAAGTGTATCGACAGGTGGTGGAATTAAGTTAACGACATTCGTTATTTTAATTACATCAGTTCTTTCTTTCTTTAGAAAGAAAGAGGATTTTATTTTATTTCATCGTACGATTAAAATGTCGACAGTAACGAGAGCGTTAGCAATTGTCGTTGCTAGTCAAATACTTATTTTTACAGCGGTATTTGTATTAATGCTTACAGAAGACTTCAGTTTTATTCAGTTATTATTTGAAACAATTTCAGCGTTTGGCACAGTAGGGTTAACAATGGGGATTACTGCGAAGCTATCGGCATTTGGAAAATGTATTATTATGTTTGTTATGTTTTGTGGATTAATCGGACCGCTAACACTTGTTTTCTCTTTGGCACGACCAGCGAAACAAAAAATTAAATATCCATCAGAAGATGTATTTACAGGATAAGGTATCCCGCATAAAGCGAGATACCTTTTTCTTTTTAAAAAAGAGAGAACAATAACCCGATAAGCGCCACTCGGAATAAAATCGCAATGAGTGCAGCGATACCACCTACAATGGCAGCGATACCGCCAGTTACAGTAGCCCCACGATTATATGCGTAAATACCGAGTAAAACAGACACAAGACCAAACAGTGTTGGGAATGTGAATAGCGATAAAATTGCTAAAGCAAGAGCGATAAAACCAGCAGTCGATCCAGCTGCAGATGATCTTACATCATCATTATCTTTATCATCATAGTCAATACGCTGTGGTGCAACTTCAGCTGCGTATTCTTCTTTATAGTCACTATAATCACTATCTATTCGATCTCTTTTTTTATATTCATCAAATTTCTCAGTCAAAGTAAGGACTCCTTTCATAACAAGGTTCAATAATAGTATGTTTCTCTTTACTGTTTTTATCCCGCTATTTGCGAGCGGTAAGACTTCCGCCTCAAAATTCGGCTGGAGCGAAGAAGTTAGGTGGGAGCCCTGCTGCGCGTAAACGCCCGATTGGTGAAGGCTAATAATCAGTGGGGGATGAACAAAACCCCCACTAATTAAAGTTTCACTTTATCTGAACCTGTACAGGGAGTAATATCCAATTGGAAAGTAAAAATGTTTTTTCAAAATAGGAAAACTAAGTATGACTTCCTCTATTTTGGAAAGTATAAAAAAGAATAATGAGGAAAGGGTGCAATACATAATGGAACATCCAATTGAAAATTTAATGAAAACAGCAATGACAAATTTAAAAGAGATGGTAGATGTAAATACGATTGTTGGAAGTCCAGTTTCAACAGCTGACGGAAATGTAGTATTAACAGTGTCTCAAGTGGCTTTCGGTTTTGGTGCCGGCGGAAGTGACTTTAAAGGTGATTTTATTTCCGAAAAACATAATAACGGACAAGGACAGCATAAAGAGAACAAGCAAAGTCATCCATTCGGAGGCGGAAGCGGGGCTGGGGTTTCTATTAGCCCAGTTGCTTTTTTAGTAGTTGGTTCTAACGGTGTGCAAGTATTGCATCTCAATAGTAGTACACATTTAATTGAAAAAGCTTTAAATACTGTACCAAGCACTGTAGATAAATTTGTAAATGGTCGCCACAAGTGAACTTGCATTTTTTAGGAATTATGATATATTAGAAAAAGTGCGCTTTAGGATGATCGGAATAATTGAACTGTAAATATATATGATGTGTGGAATAAGGGAGAGGAATTTATGATTAATATCAAAAACTTAGTAGTTGGCTTATTTATGTTAGTAAGCGGTTTTGTTGTATATGTAATAAAAGAAAAAGCTCCATTCTAAAACAGACAAACCGTTAATGTCTGTTTTTAATTTGTAAAAAATGTTGACAAGTTATTGTATTGGTGTTAAAATTTTAATTCGTGTCTCGGTTAAAGCTAGTGTAAAGTAAATAAATCTTATGAATATAATACGAAAAGTTTGCGAAAGATCGGGTAGTCTTACCAACAACTTTTGTGAACAAACCCTATAAATTGTATATGTAAGCTTTATATGTATACTAGTGAATCAAGGAGCGGTCAGTGGAACCGTAATGGTGAGAGAGAGGTAGGGCTTTCATCCAGTATATGTTACTTTCCCGTTAGGTGAATATAAAAAAGAGGGCTCCTTTTGAAAAGGAGCCCTCTTTCTATAGATAAATTGAAACTATAATCAGTGAGACCATTCCCGTTAAATGTTAGCTCACAAATCATGTGATAAAAATGATTAAGCGCGGTTTTCAACTTGCTGACAAATTTCATCTGTTGTTAAACCATGTGCTGTAATTACAGATCCTTTTATCGATGTATCTGCAATGCCCATTATATTAGAATCTTGCCCAGTTACAACACAACAATCACAACCTTGTGCATCACTTTCAGAGTTAAGTGAAACAACTTCATGCCCTTGTTGCTGAAGAGCTTGTTGAACATCAGTTAAAGAGTTCTCAACACCAATTCTAGCCATAATTTTCACCTCCTACCATCTAGTTGCTAGTATGCTCAAGTTCATAGCATATATTTATGAAAGATGGTAGGAAGAGAATATTTGTTTAGTCGTTATATACACCAGTAAGCATTTGACTTACGAATTGATCGTTTAAAGTATCTTGGGCGGAAGAAGTATTTGAATGAATGTCGATTGAAGCTGTATAGTTGTTATGTTTCTTGCTATGTGGTTCTACTTCAACGTAATTATCGAATTTACAAAAACCTTTCGTATCCATTAGGTCAAATAGTTGAAGCATTTCTACTACCTCTTGTCTCGTTCCTTTAATTTGTACACACGCCATATTGATTTCCTCCTTCATTTTGACAAATTGTTTTTTAAAAATAGGATTATGATTACGAAATGAAAAATATGAATGTTATTTTTAGACAGCGTTATTTTTATTATTTTCCCCCTTTTTCAGCAAAAGTCGTTGTATATTCCCGAATTTATAAAAACGGACGTCCGTTTATTGAATACAATAGATTCGTATCAATTGACAAAAATCCTTCTTTTAAACAAATATTTTTTTTAGTAGAAATTGGCGAAAAAAATTTTTTGACTTTTTGTAAACGTTAACAATGTTGTTAAATCAATATAAATAAAGATGTACGTACGATTAAAAATTAAAAATTTTCTAAAAATTCACTTGATTTATTTAGAAAGGAGAGTAAACTAGGAAACAATAAAAAACTCATAGAACATAGGGGGCGCTTTCCAGTGAACGAGCAATGGATTTTCTTAAATGGAGAATTTGTTCCAAAAGACGAAGCAAAAGTTTCAGTATATGATCATGGCTATTTATATGGCGATGGAGTGTTCGAAGGGATTAGGGTGTATAGCGGTAATGTTTTCCGTTTGAGAGAGCATCTTGTCCGATTATATGAATCAGCGAAATCCATCATGTTAGAAATTCCATATACGTTAGAAGAAGCAACGAAGATCGTTGTTGAAACGATTCGACATAATAAACTATCTAATGGATATATCCGCCTAGTCGTGTCAAGAGGACCAGGGAATCTTGGATTAGATCCCGATTCTTGTCCGAAACCAAATGTAGTAGTAATTGCAGAACAACTATCTTTATTCCCACAAGAATATTATGAAAAAGGGATTCCAATTATAACAGTTGCAACGCGTCGTAATCGCCCAGATGTTTTGTCGCCTCAAGTAAAATCTTTAAATTACTTAAATAATATTTTAGTTCGCATTGAAGCGAAATTAGCTGGAGTACAAGAAGCACTTATGCTAAATGATCAAGGGTATGTAGCTGAAGGCTCTGGAGATAACGTATTTATTGTAAAAGGAAATAAATTAATTACACCGCCAAGTTCTGCTGGGGCGTTAGAAGGTATTACAAGAAATGCGATTTTAGAAATCGGTGAAAAGCTTGGATATGACGTAAGAGAAGAATTATTTACAAGGCACGATGTATATGTAGCTGATGAAGTGTTTTTAACAGGAACAGCTGCTGAAGTCATTGCTGTTACGACAGTAGATGGTAGAAGGATTGGTTTAGGAAAAACAGGTCCACATACGAATCGTCTATTAGAAGAATTTCGTAAATTAGTTGTAAAAGATGGTGAGAAAATTTACGAAGAAAATAAAGTTGGATAATAATCCTTTATGACATGATAAAACGTTGATAGGGAGGAGTAGTTGATTGTGAAGCCTCACAGAGAGTCGGTGGTTGCTGAAAACCGATGGTTCACGTCGACGAACATCGCCCTTGAGTGCTAAGCTGAAGCATTTGTCTAGGCTTAGACGGTAGCTCCGTTATTAGCTAGACTCATCCCGAGTCACTGAGGCAAGAGTATTCTTGCAAAGAAGGGTGGTACCGCGAAATCTTTCGTCCCTTCAGCACATAGCTGGAGTGTGGACGTAGGATTTTTTTATTTTATAAAGGGTATAAAAAGGGGGCTTATAAGAAAAATGTCTTCAAAAACAGAAGAGAAACTGGCAACTGGTGCACAGCTATTGTTAGAAGCGCTAGAAAAGGAAAGGGTAGAAGTGATTTTCGGTTATCCGGGTGGTGCTGTTTTACCTCTATATGATGCGCTTTATGATTGTGAGATTCCGCATATTTTAACGCGGCATGAACAAGGTGCAATTCATGCGGCTGAAGGATATGCAAGAATTACAGGAAATCCAGGAGTTGTCATTGCAACAAGCGGGCCTGGTGCTACAAATGTTATTACTGGTCTAGCTGACGCGATGATTGATTCATTGCCACTTGTTGTATTTACAGGGCAAGTAGCAACGACGTTAATCGGGAGTGATGCTTTCCAAGAAGCTGATATTATGGGGCTTACGATGCCGGTGACAAAACATAATTATCAAGTACGAAAAGCATCGGATTTACCCCGAATTATTAAAGAAGCATTTCATATCGCTAGAACAGGAAGACCAGGCCCAGTCGTAATTGACCTTCCGAAAGATATGGTAGTAGAGAAAGGTGAGCGATGTAGTGATGTACAAATGGATTTACCAGGATACCAGCCTAATTACGAACCGAATCTACTACAAATAAACAAATTATTACAAGCGATTGCGACTTCAAAAAAACCGTTGATTTTAGCTGGAGCAGGTGTATTACATGCAAAGGCATCGAAAGAATTAACAAGATTTGCTCGTAAATATGAAATCCCTGTTGTGCATACATTACTTGGTCTTGGTGGTTTTCCACCAGATGATAAATTATTTCTTGGGATGGGAGGAATGCACGGTTCTTACACGGCTAATATGGCGTTATATGAATGTGATCTACTTATAAATATAGGAGCAAGATTTGACGATCGTCTTACTGGAAATTTAGCTTATTTTGCTAAAGGGGCGACTGTTGCGCATATCGATATTGATCCAGCAGAAATCGGAAAAAATGTGCCGACTGAGATTCCTATTGTTGCAAGTGCTAAGCAAGCGTTGGAAGTATTACTTCAACCGGAAGGAAGGAAAGAAAATCATCATGAATGGATCACTTTATTAAAGAGTAGAAAAGAACAGTATCCATTCTCTTATAAACGAAACTCTGAAAGTATTAAGCCTCAATACGCAATTGATATGTTATATGAAATTACGAAGGGAGAAGCGATTGTAACGACAGATGTTGGGCAACATCAAATGTGGGCAGCTCAATATTATCCGCTGAAAAATCCAGATAAATGGGTAACTTCTGGAGGCTTAGGAACAATGGGCTTCGGATTTCCAGCAGCAATTGGTGCACAAATTGCAAAGCCAGAGGAATTAGTTATTGCCATTGTCGGTGATGCGGGATTTCAAATGACCCTGCAAGAACTAAGTGTATTAAAAGAACATTCTTTACCAGTTAAAGTGTTTATTTTAAATAATGAAGCTTTAGGAATGGTAAGACAATGGCAAGATGAATTTTATAATCAAAGATATTCACATTCTTTATTGCCATGTCAACCAGATTTTGTTGCTCTTGCGAATGCGTATGGCATAAAAGGTGTTCGTATTGATGATCCACTTCTTGCAAAGAAGCAATTACAACATGTGATTGAGTTACAAGAGCCAGTCGTAATTGATTGCCGCGTACTTCAATCTGAAAAGGTTATGCCGATGGTTGCTCCAGGAAAAGGGGTTCACCAAATGGAGGGAGTGGAGAAAAGGTGAAGAGAATTGTTACAGCGACAGTTCGAAATCAAAGCGGTGTGTTAAATCGAATTACAGGCGTTATGACACGTAGACATTTTAATATTGAAAGTATTTCAGTAGGGCATACGGAATCGTCGGATATTTCAAGGATGACGATTGTTGTACATGTTGAAAGTGAACAGCAGGTTGAACAGTTAATTAAACAACTGCATAAGCAAATCGATGTCCTAAAAGTATCTGATATTACAGAAGAAGCAATGATTGCTAGAGAACTTGCGCTTATTAAAGTGGCAACCTCAAGTGTAACAAGAGCAGAATTATATAGTTTAATTGAACCGTTCCGAGCCGCTGTAATAGATGTTGGGAAGGATTCCATAGTGGTGCAAGTAACAGGTACCCAGGAGAAAGTAGAAGCGTTAATTGAATTGCTTCGTCCATACGGTTTGAAAGAAATTGCTAGAACAGGTGTAACAGCATTTACGCGTAGTATGAAAAAACAAGATAAACAAGTGATGTTAATTCAATAATTATTTAAATATAGGGGGAAATGAAAATGGCAAAAGTTTATTATGAAAAAGACGTGACGGTAAATGTATTAAAGGAAAAGAAAGTAGCAATTATCGGATATGGATCGCAAGGCCATGCGCATGCGCAAAACTTACGTGATAACGGATTTGATGTAGTAGTTGGACTGAGAAAAGGAAAGTCATGGGAAAAGGCGAAAGAAGATGGATTTTCTGTATATACAGTAGCGGAAGCTGCCAAAAAAGCGGATGTAGTAATGATTCTACTACCGGATGAACTACAGCCAGAAGTATATGAAGCTGAAATTGCACCAAACTTACAAGGCGGGAATTCTCTTGTATTCGCACATGGCTTTAATGTTCACTTTGATCAAGTAAAACCGCCAGCTAATGTAGATGTATTTCTAGTAGCGCCGAAAGGTCCGGGGCATCTAGTGCGCCGTACATTTGCTGAGGGCGGGGCTGTTCCTGCATTATTTGCAGTCTATCAAGATGCAACAGGAGTTGCGACTGAAAAGGCACTTTCTTATGCAGATGGAATTGGAGCGACGAGAGCTGGTGTATTAGAAACGACGTTTAAGGAAGAAACAGAAACAGATTTATTTGGAGAGCAAGCTGTGCTTTGCGGCGGAGTAACTGCACTAGTAAAAGCTGGATTTGAAACGTTAGTTGATGCAGGATATCAACCTGAACTTGCATATTTTGAGTGTTTACATGAATTGAAACTCATTGTTGATCTTATGTACGAAGGTGGACTTGAAAATATGAGATATTCAGTTTCAGATACAGCGCAGTGGGGAGACTTCGTATCAGGACCACGCGTTGTTACTGAAGATACGAAGAAAGCGATGGGAGAAGTGTTAGCAGAAATTCAAGATGGTACATTTGCAAGAGGCTGGATTGCAGAGCATAAAGCAGGAAGACCAAATTTCCAGGCGACAAATGAGAAGGAAAATGAACATGAAATCGAAGTAGTTGGACGTAAATTACGTGAAATGATGCCTTTCGTACAGCCACGAGTAAAGGTAGGGATTAAATAATATGAAGCAGATTTTGTTCATGGATACGACGCTTCGTGATGGCGAACAATCACCAGGAGTTAATTTAAATGAACAAGAGAAATTACAGATTGCAAGGCAACTAGAGAGACTTGGTATTAATGTAATGGAAGCGGGATTCGCAGCAGCTTCTGAAGGTGATTTTCAATCGGTAAAACGTATCGCAAATACCATTCAAAATGCTACGGTTATGAGTTTAGCTAGAGCGAAAGAAAGTGATATTCGAAGAGCCTATGAAGCTGTGAAAGGCGCTGTCTCTCCTCGTTTACACGTATTTTTAGCTACAAGTGACATTCATATGAAATATAAGCTTTGTATGTCAAAAGAAGATGTATTAGATAGCATACATCGCTCGGTTACGCTCGGGAAATCATTATTTCCGACAGTGCAATTTTCAGCAGAAGATGCGACAAGAACATCGAGAGCATTTTTAGCTGAAGCAGTAGAAGTAGCGATTCGTGCAGGAGCGAATGTAATCAATATTCCTGATACAGTTGGATATACGAATCCAGAAGAATATTATTCTCTTTTTAAATACTTACAAGAATCCGTTCCTTCCTATGAAAAAGCAATTTTCTCTTGTCACTGTCACGATGATCTTGGGATGGCGGTAGCGAATTCGTTAGCTGCAGTTGAAGGTGGAGCATTACAAGTAGAAGGAACGATTAATGGGATTGGAGAAAGAGCGGGGAATGCAGCTCTAGAAGAGGTCGCAGTTGCTCTTCATATTAGAAAAGATTTCTATGAAGCAGAGTCTTCTATGACGTTAAAAGAAATTAAAGCGACAAGTACATTAGTAAGTCGTTTAACAGGTATGGTTGTACCAAAAAATAAAGCGATTGTTGGAGCAAATGCATTTGCTCATGAATCAGGTATTCATCAAGACGGTGTTTTAAAAGAAGTGACGACATATGAAATTATTGAACCGGCGCTTATAGGTGAATCTCAAAATCTATTTGTACTTGGAAAACATTCTGGTCGTCACGCATTTACGGAAAAAATGAAAGAACTAGGCTATGAATTTACAAAAGAAGAACGAGATGCGGTGTTTGAAGCATTTAAAAAATTGGCTGATCGTAAAAAGGAAATTACTGAGGAAGATTTACGCGCGCTTATGCTGGGCGAAGCAGCATTTTCGGCACAACAATATAGTATTACACAATTACAAGTACATTTCGTCTCCAATAGTACACAGTGTGCAACAGTTGTACTAAAAGATGAGGAAGGAAATATGTATGAAGATGCAGCAACTGGTTCTGGAAGTATAGAAGCAATCTATAATGCAATTCAAAGAATTTTAGGATTAGAATGTGACTTAGCGGATTATCGCATACAATCTATTACACAAGGTCAAGACGCACTGGCTCATGTTCATGTTGAATTAAAAGAAGGCACGCATCAAGTATCAGGTTTTGGCGTTGCGCAAGACGTATTGGAAGCGTCGGCGAGAGCTTATGTCCATGCAGCTGGAAAATTGAAATCTTTTATAACGCTTGTGAAGTAAATGTTTGATAAGTGAGGAGAACTGTCCTCACTTATCAAATTAGAGTTCTGAAAATTCAGTTAAAGGGGTGTTTAAGTTGGAAAAACGTATTGTTTGTTTAGCGGGTGATGGTGTTGGTCCGGAAATTATGGAAAGTGCGAAGGAAGTATTGCATATGGTAGAGAGGCTATATGGACATCATTTTCATTTACAAGATGAGTACTTTGGCGGGAGTGCTATCGACTTAACTGGGCAACCATTACCACAGCGAACACTTGCCGCTTGTTTAGCAAGTGATGCGGTTTTACTTGGAGCGGTTGGTGGTCCAAGGTGGGATGGTGCGAAAGAAAGGCCAGAGACAGGATTATTAGCTTTAAGAAAAGGACTTGGTGTATTTGCGAATGTTCGACCTGTAACGGTAGAAAGCGCAACTGCACATTTATCGCCATTAAAAAACGCTGATGAAATTGATTTCGTTGTTGTTCGTGAATTAACAGGCGGTATTTATTTTTCTTATCCGAAAGAACGAACGGATGAAGTAGCAACCGATACACTTACGTATCATCGTCATGAAATTGAACGTATCGTTTCGTATGCTTTTCAATTAGCGAGCAAACGGAAGAAAAAAGTTACATCTATTGATAAGGCGAATGTTTTAGAGTCTAGTAAACTATGGAGAACTGTTACGGAAGAAGTAGCCCTTCGCTATCCAAATGTTGAATTAGAGCATATTTTAGTCGATGCAGCCGCTATGGAATTAATTCGTAATCCAGGTCGATTTGACGTTATCGTAACAGAAAATTTATTTGGTGATATTTTAAGTGATGAGGCTTCTGTATTAGCAGGATCGTTAGGGATGCTTCCATCAGCAAGTCACGCGGAAAAGGGCCCTTCATTATACGAACCTATTCACGGATCAGCACCGGATATTGCCGGGAAAAATAAGGCGAACCCAATCGCAATGATGCGTTCTGTTGCAATGATGCTTGGGCAATCATTTGGATTAACGAGAGAAGGGTCTGCAATTGAATCCGCAATATCTGCAGTTCTTCAATCTGGAAAATATACAGCAGATATTGGGGGAAATGAGACGACAACTTCATTTACGAAGGCAGTTATTCAAGAGATGGAAGAGCAAGCACTAGTAGGGAGAGGACGATAATGGGAAAAAGATTACTAGATAAGCTTTGGGAGAGACATGTCGTTGCGACAAACGAAAATGGATTGGATTTATTATATATCGATCTCCATCTCGTTCATGAAGTAACGTCACCGCAAGCCTTTGAAGGCTTGCGGCTTACAAATAGAACTGTTCGGAGACCAGAATTAACATTTGCAACAATGGATCATAATATTCCAACGAAAGATGTCTGGAATATTACGGATCGTATTGCGAAGCAGCAATTGGATACACTCCGTGAGAACTGCAAACAATTTCAAGTTTCATTAGCTGATATTGGTGATGAAGAGCAAGGGATTGTTCATGTTATCGGACCAGAACTAGGACTTACGCAGCCAGGAAAAACGATTGTTTGCGGTGATAGTCATACAGCAACCCACGGTGCTTTCGGAGCGCTAGCATTTGGTATTGGTACGAGTGAAGTGGAACACGTATTGGCAACTCAAACGTTATGGCAACGAAAACCGAAAGCGATGGGTATTGAATTAAAAGGAAAGTTACAGAAAGGAGTGTATGCAAAAGATATTATTTTACATCTCCTTTCAAAGTACGGCGTAGCAGTTGGAACCGGATATGTAATGGAATTTTACGGTGAGACGATTCAAGCTATGGAGATGGAAGAGAGAATGACACTTTGCAATATGGCAATTGAAGGAGGAGCGAAAGCTGGTATCATTGCACCAGATGAAAAAACATTTTCTTATGTAAAAGGTCGTAAATATGCACCGAAAGACTATGGAAGTTTTACGGGAATATGGTCGGAGCTTTATACAGATTCAGATGCAATTTATGATTTACATATTTCGATAGATGTTACGGATTTAGCACCGTATGTTACTTGGGGAACAAATCCTAGTATGGGTGTTCGCATTGATGAAAAATTACCAGAAAAGCATGATGAAAATGATGAAAGAGCATTTTCGTATATGGGATTGAGTCCTGGACAAAGCACTTTTGAAATTCCAGTTCAGCATGTTTTCATTGGATCTTGTACAAATTCCAGGCTATCTGATTTAGAAATTGCCGCATCTGTTATAAAAGGGAGAAAGGTAAAAGATGGTGTGCGAGCCCTCGTTGTTCCTGGGTCTAAAAAGGTAAGAGAAGCAGCAATGCAAAAAGGATTACACCGCATATTTGAAGAAGCGGGATTTGAATGGAGAGAGCCTGGATGTTCAATGTGTCTTGGAATGAATCCGGATCAAGTGCCGGAAGGAGAACATTGTGCATCTACTTCAAATCGTAACTTTGAAGGAAGACAAGGAAAAGGAGCACGAACGCATTTAGTTAGCCCGGCAATGGCAGCGGCGGCTGCGTTATATGGGCATTTTGTTGATATTAGAAAGGAGAGTTACGATGGAGCCATTTCGTATTCATAAAGGTACTGCCGCAGTACTTATGAATGATAACATTGATACAGATCAAATTATTCCGAAGCAATATTTAAAGAGAATTGAAAGGACGGGATTTGGACAGTATTTATTTGATGAGTGGCGCTACGATAATGAGCGTCATGAAAATCCTAATTTCCCTCTTAATGCACAAGAACGAAAAGGAGCAAGTATATTAATTACAGGTGATAATTTTGGATGTGGTTCTTCAAGAGAACATGCTCCGTGGGCACTTGCTGATTATGGTTTCCGCGTTATTATCGCCGGAGGATTTGCAGATATTTTTTATATGAATTGTATGAAGAATGGTATGTTACCGATTGTAATGGATAAAGAAACTCGTGAACAACTTGCCAAAACGGATGCGAGAGATCAAATGGAAGTCGATTTAGAGAATGAAGTAATTACTACGAATACGCACAGGTTTCATTTTACAATCGAGAAAATGTGGAAAGAAAAATTATTAAATGGTCTAGACGAAATTAGTATTACGATGCAATATGAACAAGAAATTGGAGAGTATGAAAGGAATTTAGCTTTATATTAAGAAATAACGGAATTTTTAAAATGTATTTACATTCAGAATTAAGTATTATATACTATGTAAAAATCAGAGGAGAAAGGGAGTAAGTATTATGAATATCGTGCAATCTATTAAAATGCTTACACAACTACATCATCATACATAAAACCCTTGAACCTAGCGTGAAAACGTGTAGGCACAAGGGTTATTCCCGTTGTACCTACACTCTACTAAAGAGCCTTGTAGGTATTTTGTCTACAAGGCTCTTTTTATTTTCGGTTTAGGTGAATGAAATAGGCATACATTAGAAAGGGAAAGGTGTGAGAATTTAGATGACAAAATGGAAACGGGCAAACCCAAATGGAACGAGGGACTATTTATTCGAAGAATGTACGTTAATTGAAGAAGTAGAACAGAAATTAAGGCGTACTTTTTTAGAGCGAGGTTATGAAGAAATAAGGACACCGACAATAGAATTTTATGATGTTTTTGCATTTCAAAACAGGCCGATAGATGAGGAAAAGATGTATAAATTTTTTGATGAAAAAGGACGGATTATCGTGTTACGCCCAGATATGACAATTCCTTTAGCGAGAGTGATGGGAACGCAGAGGTGGGATACTCCGCTTAAACTGACGTATAGCGGGAATGTATTTCGGGCGAATGAGTCCCATTCTGGAAAATATAATGAAATCGTACAAAGTGGTATTGAAATTATCGGGATTGATAATGTAAGAGCTGAAATTGAATGCGTAATAAGTGTTATTCAGGCACTTCAAAAGTTAAAGGTGCAATCTTTTACAATTGAGATTGGGCAAGTACAGTTATATAAATGTATTGTAAAAAAACTCTCCATTCGTGATGAAGAAGAGAGTGTGCTTAGAACATATATTGAAAGTAAAAATTATGCTGCTCTATCAAATTTTATTAGAGAAAAGAAATTAGATCGATGTGATGAAACAGTAAGATTACTTGAGAAATTACCAAGGCTATTTGGAAATTTAGAAGTTATTGAGGAAGCGGAAAAGCTCGCCTCAAGTAATGAAATGAAAATGGCGATTGCCAGAGTGAAAGAAATATATGAAGCAATTGAAAAACTAGGATATGGATCTTACATCTCAATTGATTTAGGTATGATTCAACATTTGGATTATTATACAGGTGTTATTTTCAAAGGGTATATATATGAAATTGGAGAAGAAATTGTTAGTGGAGGAAGATATGATGAGTTAATTGGGAATTTTGGAGAGATGCTGCCGGCTGTTGGACTCGCGGTGCAAGTCAATCAAATTGTGAAGGCGCTGCAAGAGCAGCAAGAACCATATGAACGAAAGAAAATAGATATTATGATTCATTATGAGTTAAATAGATTAGCAGAAGCGGAAAGATTACGAAATTTACTTCAAAAGGACGGGAAAAAAGTAGAGCTATCTTTATTCCCTAATTTAAACGAGACCTTTCAATTTGCCAGAAAAAATAAAATAGTAACGGTCGTAGAGGCAAAGAACGAATCATTAGTGGAATATGTATGGAAAGAGAAATGGGTATTCCAGAAAGAAGGAGAAACTTCATGCGTAACATTCAAATTGCGTTAACGAAAGGAAGATTAGAGAAGCATGTGATTCCGTTGTTTGAGCAGATTGGAATTGATTGTTCGGAGCTCAAAAATAAAGGACGAAAGCTTGTCTTTCAAAGTAGAAATACAGATATCTCATTTATTTTAGTGAAAGCAGTAGATGTTGCTACTTATGTAGAACATGGAGTAGCTGATATTGGGGTCGTTGGAAAAGATATTTTAATGGAAAACGAGAAAGATATTTATGAAATGTTGGATTTAGGAGTAGGTGTGTGTAAGTTTTGTGTTGCTTCTATTCCTACTTATAATCCGAAGAGCTACCGGAAGAAACGCATTGCTACGAAATATCCACATATTACTTCTAACTATTTTCATGATAAAGGGGAGGATGTAGAGATTATAAAAATAGAAGGTTCTGTAGAAATCGCTCCTATTCTTGGATTGGCAGATGCGATTGTTGATATTGTTGAAACAGGAAAAACATTACAAGAAAATGGACTCATTGTATTTGAGGAAATGTGTTCTATATCTGCTCGAATGATTGTAAATAAGGCTGCATTAAAAACTAAAAAAGACGAAATATTCGGTATTATAAATATGATGGAGCAAGAAATTTTGTCAGGAAAATAGGGGGACATGTAATGGAGATAGTTTGTGAAGATTTTCAAAAGGCGTTATCGAAAATAAAATTGCTACGTGAAAACGCGAATATAATAGAAGAAACTGTTCAAAGAAGTGTAAGCGAAATCGTTCAAAATGTAAGGGAGAGTAAAGATGAGGCTGTATCTTTCTATACAAAAAAGTTCGATGGTGTGGAGGTTAAAGAGTTTCTTGTAAGTGAGGAAGAAATAAAACAAGCGCGTAGGTTTGTAGAGAATTCATTTTTAGATGCGTTAAAAGAGGCAAAGAAAAATATTATCTCGTATCATGAAAAGCAAAAAAGACAATCGATGTTTGATTGCACGAGTGAGGGCATCATTAGAGGACAAATCATTCGGCCTTTAGAAAATGTAGGGGTATATGTGCCTGGCGGAACTGCTTCGTATCCTTCGTCAGTGTTGATGAATGTATTGCCAGCAAAAATCGCAGGCGTGAAAAAAATTGTAATGGTGACACCACCAAGGCAAGGAGGAATTGATCCACATATTTTAGTTGCTGCAAGCCTTGCAGGAGTAGATGAAATTTATGCGATAGGTGGTGCGCAAGCAATTGCTGCTTTAGCATACGGGACGGAATCGATTCCGAAAGTGGATAAAATAGTTGGACCAGGAAATTTGTACGTCGCTCTAGCGAAACGAGAAGTATACGGAATAGTAAATATCGATATGATTGCTGGACCATCAGAAATTGTAGTTATCGCTGATGAAACAGGAAATGCAAAATATATCGCTGCTGATTTATTATCACAAGCAGAGCATGACGTAAGAGCTACAGCAATTTGCATTACAACGAGTATAGAGTTAGCGAAAGAAGTAGAAAGAGAGATAGAAAGACAGCTAGCGACATTACCAAGAAGTGAAATCGCACGTGAATCGATAAATAGAAATGGAGCCATCTTTATCGTTCCTTCTTTAGAGGAGGCACTAAAGTTATCGAATGAAATCGCTCCAGAACATTTAGAGTTACATATAAAAGAGCCGATGAATACTCTAGCGTATGTGAAACATGCAGGGTCTATCTTTCTTGGACCATATGCACCGGAACCGCTCGGTGATTATTTAGCAGGACCGAATCATGTGTTACCGACAAGTGGAACGGCAAGGTTTTTCTCACCGTTATCAGTCGATGATTTCGTGAAAAAATCAAGCTTTCTATCTTATACGGAGGAAGCGTTAAGAGATGTACAACATCATATTGTAGAACTTGCAAATAAAGAAGGGTTACATGCGCATGCGAGAGCAATTCAAATAAGATTTGAGGAGGAAGAATAATGCGTGAGTCCAGTCAAATACGTGAGACGACAGAAACAAAAATAAAATTAAGTTTGCAGCTCGATGAAAGCAAAAATGTTTCTGTGCAAACGGGAGTTGGATTCTTTGATCATATGTTAACTTTATTTGCAAGGCATGGAAGATTCGGTTTGCAAGTGGAGGCGGAAGGCGATGTATTCGTTGATGCGCATCATACAGTTGAAGATGTTGGAATTGTACTCGGAACTTGCTTGAAAGAAGCGTTGCAAAATAAAGAGGGGATTAACAGGTACGGCTCAGCATATGTACCGATGGATGAGTCTTTAGGTTTTGTCGCAATTGATATAAGCGGACGCTCATATATTGTATTTCAAGGAGAATTAACAAATCCGAAGCTTGGAGATTTTGACACAGAATTAACGGAAGAATTTTTTAGAGCAGTTGCTCATGCTGCCAATATTACATTACATGCTCGCATTTTATACGGAAGCAATACACATCACAAAATTGAAGCGTTATTTAAAGCGTTTGGTAGGGCGCTTAGAGAAGCAGTCGAAAGAAATGCCAACATTACTGGTGTAAATTCAACGAAAGGGATGTTGTAATTGATTGCTATTATAGATTATGGAATCGGGAATATTCGCAGTGTGGAACAAGCATTAAAATATATTGGAGCAGAGCACATCGTAACGGATGATAAAGAAAAAATATTGAGAAGTGATGGCGTTATTTTACCGGGAGTAGGCGCATTTCCGAAAGCAATGGACGTTTTAGAAGAAAAAGATTTAGTATGTGTGCTAAAAGAATTTGGGAGTTCAGGAAAACCACTTTTGGGCATTTGTTTAGGAATGCAGCTTTTATTTGAAAAAAGTGAGGAACTACAAGATTGTAACGGATTAAATTTATTGCCAGGTGTCATTAGAAAGTTAAAAGTTCCTTATAAAATTCCACATATGGGGTGGAATGAGTTAAAGAAAGAGGGAGAAATATCGCTTTGGAATGGAGTAGAGGACGGTTCTTTCGTATATTATGTCCACTCTTATTATGCAGATTGTCCAAATGAAATTGTGTATGGGGCAAGTGAGTATGGAGTGCAAGTACCTGGTTTTGTAGCAAAAGGAAATATATACGGCGCACAGTTTCATCCTGAAAAAAGTGGTGACATTGGAATGCAAATGTTGAAAAATTTCAAAGGGGTGGTAGAAGCATGGAAATCTTCCCAGCTATCGATTTAAAAGAGGGACGATGCGTTAGACTTTATCAAGGAGAGTTTAGTAAAGAAACAGTAATGAATGAAGATCCGGTTGCGCAAGCGATCATATTTGAAAAGTTTGGAGCGAAAATACTACACATTGTTGATTTAGATGGTGCAATTGCTGGGGAGTCAGTAAATTTGCCCGTAATTGAAAGGATATGCAGGGCGGTACGTATTCCTGTGCAAGTTGGAGGAGGAGTTCGATCACTTGCGGCAGTAGAGAAGTTATTGTTAGTCGGCGTAGAAAAAGTAATTTTAGGAACAGCTGCTCTTTATGATAAGGCATTTTTAGAAGAAGCAGTTCGTCTATACAAAGAGAAAATCATAGTTGGAATTGACGCAAAAAATGGTTTTGTAGCAACGAGAGGCTGGCTTGATATGTCTGAAATTTCTTATATTTATTTAGCGAAGCAAATGGAGAATGTAGGTGTTCAAACGATTGTGTTTACAGACATTTCGAAAGACGGGACGCTGGCAGGGCCGAATTTTGAGCAATTGGAGTTATTACAAAAAAGCGTAGGCATTCGTCTCATTGCTTCTGGAGGAGTGGCATCTATTCAAGATGTGAAAAAATTAAATGATATGAATATATACGGCGTCATAATTGGGAAGGCGCTTTACGAGAAAACGATTGATTTAGAAGAAGTGCTAGAGGTAACAAAGTTATGTTAGCGAAACGCATTATTCCATGTCTAGATGTGAAAGAGGGGCGAGTCGTAAAGGGCGTAAATTTTATAGGGTTACAAGACGTCGGTGATCCTGTTGAAATAGCTGCTTTATATAATGATGCGGGAGCAGATGAAATTGTATTTTTAGATATTACTGCAACGCATGAAGGACGAAAAACGATTATAGATGTTGTAGAAAAAACAGCTTCAAAAGTATTTATCCCTCTTACAGTTGGCGGAGGGATTTCAAGTGTTAAAGATATGTACAATTTACTAAGAGCTGGAGCAGATAAAGTTTCAATAAACTCAGCGGCAGTGAGAAATCCGAAGTTAGTCCAGGAAGGTGCAGAACATTTTGGCTCACAATGTATTGTTGTAGCAATTGATGCTAGAAAAGTAGAGGAAGATAAATGGAATGTATACGTGAACGGCGGAAGAGTCGATACAGGGATGGATGCAATCGAATGGGCAAAGCGCGTTGTCCAGCTAGGGGCAGGTGAAATTTTACTGACGAGTATGGATGCAGATGGAACAAAAAATGGATATGATCTTCGGTTAACAGAAGCAATTTCAAAAAATGTTTCCGTCCCAGTTATCGCATCTGGAGGATGTGGTCATGCGGATCACATTATAGAAGTCTTTCAAAAGACAACTGTTGACGCAGCATTAGCAGCATCCATCTTTCATTATGGCGAGGCGACAGTGCAGGACGTAAAGAGAAAACTAAGAGACGCAAACGTTGAGGTGCGGTTATGAAACCTAACTTTTCAAAAGGATTATTACCAGCAGTTGTAATTGAAGAAGGTACGAAAGAAGTTTTAATGCTAGCTTATATGAATAAAGAAGCGTATGAAAGAACGCTAGAAACGAAAAAAACATGGTTTTATTCCCGCTCGAGACAATCGTTATGGAATAAAGGAGAAACATCAGGTAATCTCCAATATGTTCAGTCACTTTATTTAGACTGTGATCAAGATTCAATCGTTGTTGTCGTAAAGCAAATAGGGCCTGCTTGCCATACGGGAGAAAAAACGTGTTTTCACTATAAAATTATATAGGGGGTACATATGGAAGATATCCTTAAGTTATTATTTGAAACAATTGAAGAACGAAAGAAAAATCCACTCTCTGAATCATATACGAACTATTTATTTTCAAAAGGTGAAGATAAAATTTTAAAGAAAATTGGTGAGGAGTGCACCGAAGTAATTATCGCGTCTAAAAATAATGATAAAGAAGAACTAGTAAAAGAAATGGTTGATGTGTTCTATCACTGTTTTGTTCTATTAGCTGAAAAAAATATTTCATTAGAAGATGTCATGCAAGAAGTGAAAGAAAGAAATGGAAAGCTTTCGAGAGTAGGAGATCGAAAAGAAATAGATACATTATAAGGAGGGAATATGGATGAAAGTGGACTATCACCTTCATTTAGAAGAAGGGCCTTATTCAATAGGCTGGCTTGCTAAAATAAATGATGCACTACAATATTATGAACCGCTTAAAGAAGAAAAACATTCTATGGAATGGCTTGTGAAAACACAAGAACGCCTGCAAAAACGTGTAAAGGAAGGCCCATTTACAGCGAAATGGATTGATTTATATTTAGAAGAGGCGTTGCGAAAAGGGATAAAAGAAGTTGGCATTGTCGATCATTTATATCGTTTTCACGAGGCGAAAGGATATTATGAAAAATATGTAGATATTAGTGATTCAAACCTTGGTCGTTTACAGAAGGAATGGCTAGACCAAGTAAGAGTAACGTCTCTTTATGATTTTACAAAGGCGATTGAAGAGGCAAAAGAACGATGGAGTAAACGAGGGGTAACGCTCAAACTTGGAATTGAAGCGGATTATTTTATCGGCGGCGAACAAGAGTTAAAAGAGTTACTAGCATTAGGAGACTTTGATTATGTAATCGGTTCAGTCCATTTTATAGAGGGATGGGGATTTGATAATCCAGATACGAAAGAGTATTTTGGTAAGCATGAGTTACATACTCTATATCATAATTTTTTCGCTACAGTTGAAAGTGCCGTTCGTTCTGAGCTCTTTGATATAATAGCTCATCTTGATAACATAAAAGTATTTAATTACCGGTTAGATGAGAATGAACAGCTTTCTTATTATAAGGAAATTGCGCGTGCGTTAGTAGAAACGAATACCGCAACAGAAATAAATGCAGGATTGTATTATCGCTATCCTGTGCGCGAAATGTGTCCAAGTCCGCTTTATTTACAAGTATTAGCTAACCATGGAGTTCCGATTACTCTCTCCTCAGATGCTCATTATCCGAATGATTTAGGAAAGTATGTGGAAGAGAATATAAAAACATTACGTAATCATGATATTTCCCACATAGCTACCTTTACGAAACGAGTAAGAACGATGAAATTGCTTGAAGAAGAAGTAACAGTTTCAAAATAAAAAACGATTTTTTGATGAAAACCACCCTTTTTGTTCAAAATAAGAAAGAATAAAAAGGAGGGTAAGAAATGGCGAAACAACAAAATAAACAAAATGTACAAGGTGCACAGCAACAATCTTATACTTCTGAAACAACGAATACTGCTCAGTCAGTTATTGAGGAGCAAATTAGCGATACGGTTGCAGAGGGAACAATTGATGTGAAGCTTGGAAAAGAATCGCAAGAAAAAGCGTAAAAAGAGGGGAGACTTGTATCTCCTCTTTTTTAATGGAAAAGTGTCGATTTTCAAAACTATAATCAAATTCCTTGGTTTTTATATGTGGATTTCTTACAATGAAATATAAGAGATATCTTATTTTTTATAGAAGAGGTGTTAGTAGTGGCAAAAATATTAGTAGCAGGGAAAATTCCAGCAATCGGATTAGAACTATTAAAGGATCATGATGTAGAAATGTATGATAAAGAAGAATTAATTTCGTTAGATGAATTAACAGAGCGTGTAAAAGATAAAGATGCATTGTTAAGTCTACTTTCTACAAAGGTGACGAAAGTAGTTATTGATGCGGCACCTCATTTAAAGATTGTTGCAAACTACGGTGCTGGTTACGATAATATTGATTTCACCTATGCAGGGGAAAAAGGAATTGCGGTAACGAATACACCGAAAGTATCAACTGAAGCGACAGCAGAATTAACATTTGCACTTCTTTTAGCAGCTGCACGTAGAATTCCTGAAGGTGATACGTTATGTCGTACAACTGGATTTAACGGATGGGCACCGTTATTCTTCTTGGGCCGCGAAGTACACGGTAAGACAATCGGAATTATTGGCCTTGGAGAAATCGGGAAGGCAGTTGCAAAGCGTGCGAAAGCATTTGGAATGAATGTTTTATATACAGGACCAAATCGAAAGCCTGAAGCTGAAAGTGAACTGGAAGCAACATACGTAACGTTGGAAGAATTATTACAAACAGCGGACTTTATTACAATTAACTGTGCTTATAATCCGAAATTACATCATATGATTGATGAAGAACAGTTTAAAATGATGAAGAAAACAGCGTATATTATAAATGCTTCACGTGGACCAATTATGCATGAATCAGCACTTGCTCATGCACTAAAAACGAATGAAATTGAAGGTGCAGCTCTTGACGTATTTGAATTTGAACCGAAAATTACAGAAGAGCTAAAAGGATTAAAGAATGTAGTACTTGCTCCTCACGTAGGAAATGCAACATTCGAAACTCGTGATGCGATGGCTGAAATGGCAGTGAGAAATATTTTAGCTGTATTAAACGATGAAGAACCTGTAACACCTGTAAATCAAAAATTATTAGTTACAAAATAAAAAGAAACCTTCCGTATTCGGAAGGTTTCTTTTTATTTTTCTTTATTCGTTTTTTTAGACGGTCTTTGTCTAATGAATTGAGATAGCATATACAAAATATATAGTGGAATAGCAATGAATAAGAAAACCGAAAAATTACCGAACCCTGTTTGATACATTGTGATAATGATCCCAATTAAAAATAATGTAATAATTATGCTATATCGTGGAATTGGTACATCTTTTAAACTTGGGATACGAATACGACTCACCATTAAAAATGCGAACGTTACAAATACTGTAATAAGAACGATTTTTGGAATGGTATGTGAAAATAATGTTAGGAAAGCGACAAGCCCTCCTGCTGCAGTAATCGGAACTCCAGTGAAATATTTCATAGAAGTCGATGATGGTGTTACATTAAATCGTGCTAAGCGATATGCTCCGAACAGTGGGAATAATCCCGCTATGTATAGTCCAATGATTCCGTAGTTGGAGAAAGATGTGTAATACATTAACACAGCAGGTGCCGCGCCAAACGTTACAACATCTGCGAGTGAATCAAGCTCTTTTCCCATTTGTGAATCAACGCGTAATAAACGAGCAACACGACCGTCAAGACTATCTAACATCATCCCGATAAGTACTAAAATAGCAGCTGATTTATAATATCCTAAAGATGCATAGCCGATTGACAAAAATCCGCTATATAAATTTCCGAGCGTAAATAAGTTTGGAATAGCTGCTCTATACAAAATCTGATCCCTTGCTTTCTGTAATAAATTCTTAATTAGTGTATGAAAGTTTACTTATTTTATCATACCATAAATTTCTTCCTCATACGAAAGAAATTCCCAATTTGTGAAAGATTGTATAGAAGAGAAATTTGAAAAATAAGTAAAAAAATAGGAAGCAACTTTACAAAAGTTGCTTCCTACACTATTCAAATTTCGTTGTCATCGTTCCGGTTTTATATCGATTGTTAGGATCAAATCGTAATAAATCTCCATAAATGAGTTTGTCGGATAATTTTAATTCTGTTTTTGCTTTTTCAATATAAGGCTGACATAGTGTTAAATCAGCTTCTTCACCTGTGCTTCTTTTATAGCACATATTTTTTGTATAAACATAATCTTCCGAAACAAAACTGCCGTCCCGCATTACCATAAGAGGATCTTTTTCTTTCGTAAATAAGTCTGTTCCAAATTCTACGGATTGATTTGTTTTAATACCAAGTAAATGAAGTAACGTTGGTTTAATATCAATTTGACCAGATACTTTAGAGATGACTTTTCCTTCTTGGCCAGGCACATGAATAATGAGAGGGACGCGTTGTAATTGCATAGAATCAAACGGTGTAATAGCGTCTTTCCCAAGGAACTGAGCCATAGCTGCATTATGGTTTTCAGAAATGCCGTAATGATCACCATAAATGACAATAACGGAATTATCATACAGTCCTTCGTCTTTCAATTGTTTAATAAATAATTTAAGAGCTTCATCCGTGTAACGAACGGTTGGGAAGTAGCGATTTAAAACACCACTTTCGGAATTAAATTCATCAACATATTGATCTTCTGGATTTAGAAGAAATGGAAAATGGTTTGTTAACGTAATAAATTTCGTATAGAACGGTTGTGGTAAAGATTTTAACTTTGGAATAGATTGCTCAAAGAACTCTTTATCTTTTAATCCCCAACCGACAGACATTTGTTCCGTTCCTACGTAATCATTTAAATTAAAGTAACGATCATATCCAAGCGCAGGATACATTACATCACGATTCCAAAACGTTTTATCGTTTGAATGGAAGACAGCAGAAGAATATCCGTATTTCTTTAATTGTTCTGGTGTGGCAGTGTATTCATTTGTCGCATGAGTAAAGAATACAGAACCACGGTCTAACGGATAAAGGGAATTTTCAACGATAAATTCAGCATCAGAAGTTTTACCTTGTCCCGTTTGATGATAGAAGTTATCGAAATAAAAACTATCTTTAATAAACTCATTTAAAAATGGAGTAATCTCTTTTCCATTTATTTTTTTATTAATAACAAAACTTTGTGTAGATTCCATTGAAATTAAAATTACATTTTTACCCTTTGCAGCTCCAAATAAGTTTTTATCAACTTGTTTATCTTTTGAGTCTGTATAGTTTTTAATTTCAGAGAATCCGTCTCCACTTGCAAATACACGCTCAGCTGAAGACTTAGATTGAAGTGTAATATCAAATAGATGATATGTGTATAACCCTAAATTTTTCACGACAGTTTGACGATCAAATGAGCGTGAGAACATTTGTGGTTTATATATAACTGAAACAACAATTTGTAGTGCTAATAATGCTGTTACACCGCTAAAGAAAGTTCGCTTCTCAGAGCGAGAAAGTGGTGTTTTATCACCAAATGATGGGAATTTACGCGAAATAAACATTAAAATAATTGCGTCTGCAAATAAAAGTAATGTTTTATACGTAAAGAGTTCTTTTATACTCGTCCCTAAGTCAGCCATATTATTTGTTTGGAATAAAACAGGGAAAGTAACAAAATCGTTATAGAACCCGTAAAACATTGCATTTCCAAATAAAATAAATGACAGTATAAAACTAATTACAATAATAATTCGGTTTCGGTACTTAGATGCAAGTAAAGCGAAACCAAAAAATAAAAGTAACGAAGCTAGTGGGTTAATAAAAAGCATAAATTCTTCAAAGAAGTTATCAATTCTAATATCAAATGCTAGCTTGTACACAATATATGTTTTTATCCATAATAAAACGACTGCAACTAGTGCAAATCGCAGTTTTGGAAACAGATTTTGTAGCATAATATACTCCTCTCCTAAAAGCATGACAGTTCTTGTGAGCCGGTTTGATTAGCGCCTCATTTTATATATACGAACAGTCCTTTATTATTATGTTTATTATACTATGAGTATCATTATACGAAAATAAAAGAGAGTTGTGGGCTTTTTTATAATAATTGAGTAGAAAAAGGGCAGTGGGAGACAATAAAACGGAGTTTCTATGTATGATAATTATCGTGCACAGAAAGAATCGAGTAATAAAACGGAGGTTATAATGCGAAAATTATTATATTTTATAGTATGCAGTAGTGTTATACTTTTTGCTTCACCGAGTGTGTCGGTAGCACAATATGATGCACCTCTTATGGAAGATGCCCTTTATTCTGTTTTATTTCCGAAAATAAATAAAGCAATTGAAAAACAATATGGGAGCTTGAAGCCTTATCAATGTCCTAAAATTATTAGTTTAAAAAAAGTGTATAGTGGTACATATTTATTTCAAGCGAGTATTGAAGTAACGAAGTATGAACGTGTTGCTGGGAAAATTGCTCCACCATTTGAGAAGGTAACGATTACATTTAATAACGAAGAGGGCGAATGGGAAGTGACAAAGGTTTCAGTAAAGCGCTTACCAAATGATACAAAATTAAACTGTAAAAAAACAATATAAAAAATTGTTTGACAAATAAAATGGTCCTTTGGTATTGTTAATAGCAACAATTAGATGTTTGAAAATTAAATAGACTTACCTCATCTACTCTCAAAGGTAGAGGCCGCGATAGGAAAGAGTAAACTATGGGAGATTTAATGGAATCTGTGATCATAGGTTGAAAGGGACTATTGCCGAAATATAAGAATAACCATCTTATTCATATATTGGGACTGCATTGAATAAATGTAGTACTGTCATAAGATTTATTTTATGGAGAGCTATTTGGAGATGTTGATGCGGTTTCTTATTTTGAGGAGATAACAACTCGTTTATTTTTTCAATATATATTTTTCCTAATAAGAAACGCGTGTGAACATTGTTCCGCGCGTTTTTTGTCTATCTAAAAGCGTGCTGCAATGAATAGCAGATTGGGGTTATGAGTTTTAGAGGAAATAAGGGAGGAATTCAAATGTATTTACACGGCACAAGCCGAATCAATGGGCAAGGACACTTAGAAATTGGTGGGTGCGATACGACGCAGCTAGCAAAACAATACGGAACACCACTTTATGTATACGATGAAGAGTCTATTCGAGGAAAGTGCCGCGCGTTTCATCGTGCTTTTAAAGAAAGTGGTTTCTCTTATCAAGTAGCATATGCAAGCAAGGCGTTCTTGTGCATGGAGATGTGCCGAGTAGCTCGTGAAGAGAATATGTCATTAGATGTTGTTTCAGGAGGGGAATTATATACTGCGCTTCAAGCAGGATTTCCAGCATCGCGCATTCATTTTCACGGCAATAATAAAACAGAAGAAGAGATCGTGATGGCTCTTCAGGCGAATATTGGTTGTTTTGTCGTAGATAATTTCTTGGAATTAGAAATTTTGCATGATTTAGCAGTGCAACATGGAAAGTTTGTGAACATATTAATCCGTGTAACGCCAGGAGTAGAGGCACATACACACGAATATATAACAACAGGTCAAGAGGATTCGAAATTTGGATTTGGTGTTTCAAATGGTCAAGCGATGCAAGCAATTGAGCTAGCTTTGCAAAAATCAAATTATAATGTGCTAGGAATTCACTCGCACATCGGATCACAAATATTCGAAACGGCTGGTTTTGTTCGAGCAATTGAAGTACTACGTCAATTTTTAGAAGAAGTGAGAGAGCGAACAAACTATGTAGTGAAAGTATTGAATGTAGGCGGAGGTTTCGGTATACGTTATACGGAGTCTGATACACCGTTAACACTTGAAACGTATGTGGAGGCTGTAACAAGTACGATAAGAGAGCAGTTTACAGTATGTGAATACCCGCTTCCAGAAATATGGATTGAACCAGGCCGTAGTATCGTAGGTGATGCTGGAACAACAATTTATACAGTCGGATCGGTGAAAGAGATTCCTGGTATTCGGAAGTATGTTTCAGTCGATGGTGGGATGACAGATAATTTAAGACCAGCTCTATATGGAGCCCGTTATGAGGCGATGTTGGCGAATCGAGGGAATGATGAAAATGAAGAACTCGTTTCGATTGCTGGGAAATGCTGTGAAAGTGGAGATATGCTGATTTGGGATATTAACTTACCGCAAGTTGCTTCTTCTGATTTACTAGCAATTTCTTGTACGGGGGCATATGGGTACTCGATGGCGAATAATTATAATCGTATTCGTAGACCAGCTGTCGTCTTTGCAAAAGGCGGGACGTCACAAATTGTCGTAGAACGTGAAACATATGAAAATATCATTGGGAACGATCGCATACGTATTAAAGAGCTGGTGTGAATGAGAAAGAAGGAGTTGTCTAGTAAAGGCAACTCCTTTTAAAAAAATAAAAATAATTAAATATATCGGAAAACTAGGATTGAAAAAAATCAGAATTGTGATAAAATACAAATACAAAGCTTATCAAGAGAAGCTGAGGGAACTGGCCCTACGAAGCTCGGCAACCTGCTTATAGAAAGCAAGGTGCTAAATCCAGCAAAATGGAGTCCATTTTGAAAGATAAGGTAAAATATATTACCGAACAGTCTTTTCGAAATGGGAAAGATTTTTTTTATGAATAAAAAGGGGGGCTGTTCGCGTGAGTGTACGGGAACATTTTGATGAAGTATCTGAGAAAATTCAAGCGATGCTTGCTGATATGAAATATGGCTCAATTACAATTGTTGTGCAAGATGGAAAAGTGATTCAATTAGAAAAAAGTGAAAAAGTACGTTTAAAGTAAAAAGCGCTGACTAGAAAAACTAGAGGCGGTTTTAATCTATTTTTAATAGGTTAAAGCCGTCTTTTTGCTTTTACAGGGGGAAAAAATATGTTGACGTACGAAACGTGGAAAGAAAATAGTGTTTCATTTTCTGAAGAAGATGAAACGAAAGGCGCTCTGTCAGTATTAAGTTGGGCTTATAAAGAGTATAAGGATGAGATTGTATACGCATGTAGCTTTGGAGTAGAAGGTATGGTATTACTGCACCTTATAAACCAAGTAAATCCATCTGCTAAAGTTGTATTTTTGGATACAAATGTTCATTTTCAAGAAACGTATGAATTAATTCAAAAAGTGCGAGAACGATTTCCTTCATTAAATATTATGGAAAAACAGCCGGAACTTACACTTGATGAACAAGCGAAGTTGCATGGTGAGAAGTTATGGGAAAGTAATCCGAATCTTTGCTGTAAGATTAGAAAAATTTTACCGTTAGAAAAATCATTAGCAGCGGAAAAAGCGTGGATATCGGGCTTAAGAAGGGAACAATCAGAAACGCGTAAGCATACAAAGTTTATAAATCAAGATCATCGTTTTCAATCTATTAAAGTTTGTCCACTCATTCATTGGACGTGGAAAGAAGTTTGGCGATATGTATACAAATATAACTTGCCGTATAATCAATTGCATGATGTTGGATATCCAAGTATTGGGTGTGAGAAATGTACATTACCTGTAGGAGATGGTGGTGACTCAAGAGATGGAAGATGGTCGGGGAAAATGAAGACAGAGTGTGGCCTTCATTTTCAATAAGATAGATTTTGAAATAAAGCTAAGAAGGGATATAAAAAGATGAGTACAACAAATGAATTAGTAAACCGTATTGATGAAACATATGACATATCGAACATTGTAAAAGAAATTGAGCTAGACAAAATTGCGCTTAGTGATTTAGAACTTCTGGCGACAGGAGGATATAGTCCACTTACAGGATTTTTAGGAAAGCAAGATTATGATTCAGTCGTAGAAAAGCTTCGTTTAGCAAATGGTAGCGTGTGGAGTATACCGATTACATTACCTGTAACAGAAGAAGTAGCAAAAAGTCTGAAAGCCGGAGAGGAAGTAAAACTTGTTAACGATGGAAATGTATATGGTGTCATTCAAATAGAAGATATTTTTGTACCTGATAAAGAAAAAGAGGCGTTACTTGTATATAAAACGACGGATGAGGCCCATCCAGGAGTGAAGAAATTATATGAACGACCAAATGTTTACGTTGGAGGAGCTATTATTCTTACAAAACGTTTTGGGAATAATCCATTTCCTTCTTATCATTTAGATCCAATTGAAACGAGAGGAGAATTTAAAAAACGTGGTTGGAAAACAGTAGTCGGATTTCAAACGAGAAACCCAGTACATCGTGCCCATGAGTATATTCAAAAGTCTGCTCTTGAAATTGTAGACGGTCTCTTTTTAAATCCACTCGTTGGAGAAACAAAGTCAGATGATATTCCTGCTGATGTAAGGATGGAAAGCTATGAAGCACTGCTTCAAAACTATTATCCGAAAAACCGTGTCTTTTTAGGCGTATTTCCTGCAGCAATGCGTTACGCAGGACCAAGGGAAGCGATATTTCATGCACTAGTAAGAAAGAACTTTGGTTGTACCCACTTTATTGTAGGGCGCGATCATGCAGGAGTAGGAGATTATTATGGGACTTATGAAGCACAAGAAATTTTTACGAACTTTACAGTAGAAGAGTTAGGAATTACGCCGCTATTTTTTGAACATAGTTTTTACTGTACGAAATGTGAAGCGATGGCTTCAACGAAAACGTGTCCGCATGGAAAAGAAGACCGTGTCATCTTATCAGGTACGAAAGTACGAGAAATGTTAAGGAATGGTGAGATTCCGCCAAGTACATTTAGTCGTAAAGAAGTAGTGGAAGTGCTAATTAAAGGTCTGAAAAAAGAAGTAGTAACAGAATAGGGAGAGAATGAGATGGATACGAATATTACTTGGCATACAGCTTCTGTTTCAAAAGATGAGAGAAGAGTGAAGAATGGGCATCACAGTTTTGTAGTTTGGTTTACTGGTTTATCTGCTTCGGGTAAATCTACAGTAGCGAATGCGGTTGCTCGTAAACTGTTTGAAAAGAATATCGGAAATTATGTGCTAGATGGGGATAATATTCGCCAAGGTTTAAATAAAGATTTAGGTTTTTCTGAAAGTGATCGTATGGAAAATATAAGACGTATTGGTGAAGTGGCGAAGCTATTTGTTGATCAAGGAACTGTTGTCCTTACAGCGTTTATTTCACCATTTCGAGTAGACCGAAAACAAGTTAGAGACCTTTTGATAGCGGATGAGTTTATAGAAGTGTTTGTAAAATGTCCAATTGAAGAGTGTGAGAAACGCGATCCGAAAGGACTTTATAAAAAGGCAAGAAAAGGTGATATTAAAGAGTTTACAGGTATCGATTCACCGTATGAGGAACCAAAACAAGCAGAATTAATTGTAGAAACGCACAAGTATTCTATTGAAGAATGTGCAGAACAAATTGTGAAGTACTTACAAGAGCGTAGTTTCATATAGGGGGATAAAAGATGAGTTATGAAAAAGTGTGGGCTAATAATGAAAAATTAAATCAAACAGAGAAAAGGAAATTAGAGAAAGACGGATTAGAAATCTTTAATGATATTCCTTACTATGCGGAGAATGGATTTGAATCTATTCCGAAAGAAGAGTGGGACGCTTTTAAATGGGCGGGATTGTATTTGCAAAGACCAAAAGAAGCGGGCTATTTTATGATGCGTGTCAACATTCCTTCTGGAATTATTACAAATGCGCAGGCAGAGGTGCTGGCTTCCATTGCTAAAGATTATGGGCGTGATGTGTTAGATATTACGACAAGACAGGCGATTCAGTTTCATTGGTTAGAAATTGGGCAAATTCCGGATATTTTTAAGAGGCTAGCTAGAGTTGGTTTATCTTCAGCGGGGGCATGCGGTGATATTACGCGTAATATTACGGGAAATCCACTTGCTGGAATTGATGGAAATGAACTATTTGATACAACATCGATTGTTAAAGAAATATACGATTACTTCCAACATAATGAAGAGTTTTCTAATCTACCACGTAAATTCAAAATGTCTATTAGTTCTAACATTTATAATTCAGCAAATGCAGAGATTAACTGTGTGGCGTTTACACCTGCTACGAAAGAAATAAATGGTGAGAAAAAGGTTGGGTTTCATATAAAAATAGGCGGAGGATTATCAGCTCGTCCATACTTAGCGGAAGAATTAGATGTATTCGTTTTACCAGAAGAAGTGAAGGGGATAGCAATTGCAATTGCTACTATATTCCGTGATTTTGGATATCGTGAAAAGCGTCATTTAGCACGTTTGAAATTTCTTGTTGCTGACTGGGGTGCGGAGAAATTTAAAGAGAAACTAATAGAGTATACAGGAACATTGCAAAGTAAAGGGGAAAGTGCACTCAAAGGATGGAATGCAGGATACTTTTATGGCGTCCAAGATCAAAAACAAGAAGGGTTAAAATATGTCGGTTTTAATGTGCCGGTAGGGCGTTTACATGCAGAAGAAATGTTTGAGATTGCTAGAATTGCAAAGCAATATGGAAACGGGCAAATTCGTACTTGTAACTCACAAAACTTCATTATTCCGAATGTTCCGCCAGAAAATGTTGCAGGATTATTAAGTGAACCGTTGTTTGAAGCAATTTCAGCAAATCCGAAATCGTTTATCGGTCATGCGGTTTCATGTACTGGTATTGAGTATTGCAATCTTGCGTTAGTAGAAACGAAAGAAAGATTACGTAAAATCGCAGAGTACTTAGATACACAAATCGCACTCGATGTTCCAGTTCGAATTCATATGGTAGGATGCCCGAACTCATGTGGTCAACGTCAAATTGCTGATATTGGTTTGCAAGGGATAAAACTGAAAACGAAGGAAAAGGGAATCGTTGAGGCGTTTGAAATATATGTAGGCGGAACGCTATTAGACGGAGGAGCATATAACGAAAAGTTAAAAGGGAAAATAGATGGAGAAGATTTGCCTGATGTTCTCGTATCATTTTTGAATTATTTCCAAAAGAATAAACTACTAGCCGAAACGTTTTATGATTTCGTCGGACGTGTTGGAGTGGAAGAATTACAAATTGTACTAAATCGTGTATTAGAAGAAGTAATAGCGTCTTAGGAGGGCAATATGGACTTATATCGATTTGAAGCTGTATTAGTAAACAGTATTGTTCCAATTGTTGTCGTTGCTCAGAGTGAAGAACAGGCATTTAAGCTTGCGGAAATTGAGCTTGAAAAACATTTTTTACCGTTACCAGAAGTGAAAGAGATTTCTTTGTTTGAAAAAAAGAAGATTCGAAAAGGAGCGGCATTTGTTATTCATGAGTAGAGAACATGTAATACGAAATAATAGTAACTTCCATTCGTGATGAAGAGTGGAAGTTTCATTTTATAGTAGAAATGAGGAGAGATGATGGGGAAGGTTTATATCGTTGGGGCGGGTCCTGGTGATCCGGATTTAATTACTGTTAAAGGGTTGAGATGCATCGAGAAGGCGGATGTTATTTTGTACGATCGTCTCGTAAATAAAGAATTGCTTTCTTATGCAAAGCCTGAAGCGGATTTAATTTATTGCGGGAAACTCCCAAATTATCACACGATGAAGCAAGAGACAATTAACACATTTCTTATTAAATATGCGAAAAAAGGAAAAGTTGTAACGAGACTTAAGGGCGGAGATCCATTTGTATTTGGAAGAGGTGGAGAAGAAGCTGAAGCGTTAGCGAAGCAAAGTATCCCATTTGAAATTATTCCTGGTATTTCAGCTGGGATAGCTGCTCCTGCTTACGCTGGAATTCCAGTAACGCACCGCGATGCAAGTGCAAGTTTTGCTATTGTGACAGGGCATCGGAAAGAAGGTGCTGAAGAGGAAGTGAAGTGGGAAAGTTTAGCGAAAGGTGTGGATACATTAGCGGTCTATATGGGGGTTAGTAATTTACCTTATATATGTGAACAACTTATAAAACATGGAAAAGATCTAAGTACACCTGCCGCTATCATTGAGTGGGGGACGACATCTATGCAGCGTACTGTTACAGGGACGTTAGGAACAATTATAGATGTTGCTAAAAAAGAAAAAATTCAAAATCCAAGTATGATTATTATTGGAGAAGTTGTCCGTTTTCGAGAAAAGATACATTGGTTTGAGAAACAAGCGGAAAATGCATATCCAGTAAGTGGAGTATTGTAAAATGAAGGCTGTTTTGTATATATGTCATGGAAGTCGTTTGAAAGCAGCAAAAGAAGAAGCGGTTGCATTTATTACGTCATGTATGAACCGTGTAGAGGCAAATATTCAAGAAGTTTGTTTTTTAGAGCTAGCGAGTCCTTCTATTGAAGAAGGATTTCGTACATGTGTGAAGCGTGGTGCTACAGAGATTGTCGCTATTCCTGTTTTTTTATTAGCGGCAGGACATGTAAAGAAAGATATTCCGCTTGAATTACGAAAGTTAAACGAGGAATATCCGGGTATCAAAATAGTGTATGGTAATCCATTTGGTGTATCAGAAGTGCTTGTAAAAGCGGTATATAACGGAAGTGGCATTAAAGACTATGAAGAAGAAGTAACACTTTTGCTCGTTGCAAGAGGAAGCAGTGATCCGGAAACTTTACAAGACATGAAGTGGATCTCTTCTTTATTTCAAAAAGAAGAGAACATTAAAGAGGTGGAAATTTGTTATTTAGCAGCTGCGGAGCCAAAGTTTGAGGAGAAATTGAGGGAAGTTGTAGAACGAAAAGAAAAGAGCGTTGTTGTACTACCTTATTTATTGTTTACAGGCTTACTTATGAAACATGTTGAGAAAGAAGTGCGTCAATATGAGTTGGAAGAGATAAAAATAAGTCCATATTTAGGGAAGAATGAAGCGTTTCGAGAGATGTTAATTCAGAAAACAGAGGGAATATTGGAGGGAGAACAATATGTATCCACTTACAGTGCGAGTTGATAAGAAACGTGTAGTTGTCATTGGTGGAGGGAAAGTAGCAGGGTTTAAAATTGTTCCCTTACTAAAACAAGGCGCGGATATAATTGTGATAAGTACAGAATTAGATGCGAATTTAGTAAAACTTGTAGAAGAAAAGCAAATTCGTTGGTATCAAAGGGAGTATGAGAAAAGCGATATCGACGATGCTTTTTTAGTAGTTGCAGCGACTAGCGATTCGGTACTAAATGAACAAATTGCTGAAGATGCCTCGGCAAATCAATTGGTAAATGTTATTACGAATCCGGAAAGTGGAAATGTTCATTTTCCGGCGGCAATTCATCGCGGATTGCTTAATGTAGCTGTTTCTACTGGAGGGGCTAGTCCGAAACTTGCAAAAAAAATTCGTGATGATATTGCAAATAAATATGATGAGAACTATGAATCATATCTTGATTTTTTATATGAAGTTAGAATAAAAGTGAAAGAATTACAAGTAGAGAAAAGGAAGAAAAATATATTATTACAAGAAGTATTAAAGTCGATATATGTTCAAAATGAACAAAAAAGAGAAATTTTTTTACAAGAATTAGAGAGGGAACTTCATGTAGGATAGTGAATGAATTGTGCTTTACAAATATAAAAATATAATTTATAATCACTAGTAACTTCAATAGATGAAATCGATGAGCAAGAAGAGTATGTATATTTGATACGTTCAGAGAGCTGGGGTAAGGTGTGAGCCCGGTACGATAAAATATACAGAATGGGCTTGCGAGAGGTATGCTGAACATTGCAGTAGGCAACCCGGGTTCCGCCGTTAAAAGGATAGAGTATCGGAATGTTTCCTGTACTTGAACAAGTGGGATTTATTGATCCAATTGAGGTGGTACCACGGTATTTACATTACATATATCGTCCTCTACATGCATATTTGCGTGTAGGGGACTTTTTTATTTTCTGAAGGAGGTGTGCGAGTATGAAATGAAAGTATATAATTAACAAAAGTTTAAATATTCAGAAAAGGGGAATTTATGATGAAAGAAACACAGCAATGGACGTCGAAAATTGGCTTTGTACTCGCAGCAGCCGGAGCCGCAGTAGGTCTTGGTGCAATATGGAAGTTTCCATATGTTGCAGGTAATGGTGGGGGAGGCGCATTCTTCCTTGTATTTTTACTATTAACTTTATTTATAGGTATGCCTCTTCTAATAGCGGAATTTGTCATTGGACGTAGCACCCAAAAAGAGGCAGTTACAGCTTATAAAATATTAGTACCGAATAGCAAGTTATATCCTTGGATTGGTCGTATGGGGGTTGTTACTTGTTTTAGTGTACTATCTTTTTATAGTGTTGTAGGTGGATGGATTTTACTTTATTTATACTATAGTGTTACAGGTAGTTTCTGGAGTGGAGTAGTCGATTATGGGAAATTGTTTGGTGAAACAATTTCAAATCCAGTAAGTGCGATTGGGGCACAATTCATCTTTATGCTTTGTACTATTTTTGTTGTTAGTAAAGGTGTAGAAAAAGGCATAGAAAAAGCAAGTAAGTACATGATGCCGCTATTATTCATTTTATTTATTGCTATCATTATTCGTGCGTTAACACTTGATGGTGCTATGGCTGGGGTAGAGTTCTTCTTAAAACCAGATTTTTCAAAGCTTACAGCAGATACGATTTTATATGCGATGGGGCAATCTTTCTTCTCACTAACGGTAGGTGCCTCGGTAATGGTAACGTATAGTTCGTATTTAAAGAAAGAAGAGCATTTAGCTAAATCAGCAACATCTATTGTAAGTTTAACTGTATTTATTACAGTACTTGCAGGGTTAGCGATTTTCCCAGCGATTTTCGCATTAGGAGTTAAACCGACAGAAGGACCAGGACTACTGTTTATCGTTCTTCCTGCTGTCTTTGCAAAAATTCCATTTGGACAATTTTTCTTCATTATGTTTTTAGTTTTATTCTTCTTTGCGACTTTAACATCTGCGATTTCAATGCTTGAAATTGTAGTAGCATCTGTTGCGAAAGATAATGAGAAGAAGCGTCCATCAGCTTCGTTATTAATTGGTATTCTTATTTTTGCAGTTGGAATTCCATCAGCGTTATCGTTTGGAATTATGAGTGATGTGAAAATATTTGGTAAGACATTCTTTGATTTCGTCGATTTTTCGGTAAGTAATGTATTACTGCCACTCGGAGTACTAGCCATTTCGCTATTTGTACCAAATAAAATGAGTAAAGAGCTATTAATGAAAGAATTAGAAGTTACGGAAACGAAAGGGAAAACATTGTTTAATATTTGGTTCTTCTTGCTGCGTTATGTTATTCCGGTAACTGTAATTATCGTATTTTTAAATGCGATAGGCGTATTTAAAATGTTTGCATAATAAAAAGACGGAGAAATCTCCGTCTTTTTATTGTGTTGTAGGTGTATTTAATAAGCGATTATATGCTTTATAAGCTGTGACAACGGCGATAAAAGAACCGATTAAAAATAACGCTGAGCCGCCGAATGTAAATAGCCGACCAATGTATGTTTCTCTTGCTTCTTCTATTTCTTGTTGTAATTGTGTATTCATATTTATCACCTCGCAAAATATAGGCATTTAGTTGTAGTCTATGTGGAATGCCTATATTGTGTGAAGTGTAAACAAAAAATCTCGGTATGCACCGAGATTTTTTATAATCCGATATAAGGAGACGGATCAACTGCGTTTGTCTTACCAACATTCCATTCCCCGATATGAAGTTCGAAGTGTAAATGTTGTCCGTAGGATTGTCCGGTATTCCCCATAAATCCAAGTTGAGTGCCTTGTTTTACAGTTTGTCCATTTGATACAGAACGGCTACTCATATGAGCATATACTGTCGTATATGTTTTTCCGTTTATACGGTGAGATAAGTATACAACGTTTCCGTAACTAGATGATAATTCTGAACGGATAACGACGCCATCTGCAGCAGCTACGATAGGCACTGTTCCTGAAGCTGCGATATCGATTCCTTTATGGTTATCTAAAGAACGTGTACCAAATCCTGAAGTTTTCGATCCAGCGGCTGGTTTAATAAATCCACCTTTGTTCGTATCTTGCGGTGTTGGTGCGGATTGTGTGCTTTCTTTAGCAGAAGCGGCGAGCTGTTTTTTTGCTTCCTCAGCCTTACGTGCCTCTTCAGCTTTACGCGCTTCTTCTGCACGTTTTTCTTCTTCAATTGCTTTTTGAACAGCTTGACGCTGGTTTTCTAAAATGCCTTTTGATTCTTCTAACCCTTCAATCTCTGAATCTACTTTTGCTACTTTAGTATGTAGATCGTTAATAAAAGTTTGTTGCTGTTGTTGGTTACTTTGTAATTCTTGCTGTTTTTGTTCTAATTTTTGCTCAGATGCTTTCAGTTGTTGCTCTTTTTTCTCAACAGCCTCTTTTTCTGTCGTCACAGCATTTTGATCGCTTGTTTGCTTTTTCACAATATCTGTATCGTTATTTAAAATTAAACTTACAGAATACATATTATCAACAAGATCGGCAATATTTGCAGAACTTGTTATTACTTCTGTAATGATACTCGTACGAGGCTTTTCTTGCATAGATTGTAGTCTTTGTTTAATAACTTCCTGTCGTGTATCTATATTCGTTTGTAATTGCTCTATATGTTTCTTTTTTTCAGTAATAACTTGCTGTGTGTTGCTAATTTCTTTTTTTGTATCGTTCAATTCAGCTTCGTTTTTATTAATAGAAGTAGTTAATTCGTCGATTTTCTTTTGTAATTCTTGGATTTCTTTTTCTATTTGTTCTTTCTCAGCTGATTTATTTTGTAAGTCATTTTGTTTGCCTTCTAATTCGGATTGAATGTCAGTTAATTTATCTTGATTTGTTTCAGCGTACACAGGTGAAAGTAACGGGGAAGCAAAAATCGTTCCTGCTGCTAAAACACTAATCGCTGCAAATTTCTTTTTCATTGTTGTCTGGCTCCTTTCCCTATGAAAGTTATATATCATAAGAAGAAGAGTGTCTATCGTTGTAATCATAATGTAAAGAAAATTTTATAATTTTGCTAAGTTTTGTCGGAATTTAGTATCTTTTTGTAGCGTTTGTCATAAAGTTAAAATTCTTAAATGTATAGAAAAAGTATCAATTTCTATATTTTTTTTAAAAAATCATGGGAAATGATGGAGTTTTTCATAATGAAACAGTACTTTAAAAACCTATCAATCACTAGTGAGGAATCGATTTCATGTGAGGTTTTCTGACATGAGGTTTATTTTTGTCAAGAAAATTATTTGCGTGTGGGCAAACTTATTTTGTTGTCAGATTTTAAATTTTGATTTATGATTTTTAACAGGGACAAAATGTATTGAATTGTCGAATAATATGTAATACTCTTAATTTCATGTTTTATAGAGATAGAATGAGAGATAGAGTGACACATCGAAGAGGGGGTTACCACAAGTATGAAAAGAATAGGACTTGCATGGCAAATTTTAATAGGACTTACGCTTGGTATTGCAGTTGGAGCGATTTTCTTTGGCAATCAGGAAGTGGTGAAGTACTTACAACCAATTGGTGATATTTTCATCCGATTAATTAAGATGATTGTTGTACCGATTGTTGTAGCGAGTATTGTTGTTGGGGTTGCTGGTGTTGGCGATATTAAAAAGTTAGGTCGACTAGGCGGAAAAACAATTATTTACTTTGAAATTATTACAACACTTGCAATTGTTGTTGGTCTATTAATAGCAAACATTTTCCAACCTGGAAAAGGCGTTGATATGGATAAGTTAACAAAAACAGATATTTCTAAATATACACATACGACAGAGCAAGTACAAAGTCATTCGTTCGCGGATACGTTTGTAAATATTGTTCCGACGAACATTATGAAATCATTAGCTGATGGCGATATGCTTGCTATTATCTTCTTCTCAGTATTATTTGGTTTAGGTGTAGCAGCAGTTGGTGAGCGTGGCAAACCAGTTCTACAATTTTTCCAAGGTGTAGCAGATGCAATGTTTTATGTAACGAACCAAGTTATGAAGTTTGCACCATTTGGTGTATTCGCATTAATTGGTGTTACAGTTTCTACATTCGGATTAGCTTCATTAATTCCATTAGGGAAATTACTCATTGTAGTATATGGTGCAATGATATTCTTCGTTGTGGTCGTATTAGGACTTACAGCGAAAATCTTTGGAATAAACATTTTCCAATTCTTTAAGATTTTAAAAGACGAGCTGATCTTAGCGTATTCTACAGCAAGTTCAGAAACGGTTTTACCGAAAATTATGGAGAAAATGGAAAAGTTCGGTTGTCCGAAAGCAATTACATCTTTCGTTATTCCAACAGGTTATTCATTTAACTTAGATGGATCAACTTTATATCAAGCGATTGCGGCAATTTTCTTAGCGCAAATGTACGGTATTGAATTATCCATTACACAACAAATTACGTTATTACTTGTATTAATGGTTACATCAAAAGGTATCGCGGGTGTACCGGGCGTATCATTCGTTGTATTATTAGCAACACTGGGTACAGTAGGTATTCCAGCTGAAGGTTTAGCGTTTATTGCAGGTATTGACCGTATTCTTGATATGGCTCGTACAGCAGTTAACGTTGTAGGTAACTCTTTAGCGGCTGTAGTTATGTCTAAGTGGGAAGGTCAATATGACGCTGAAAAAGGACAAGCCTATTTAAAAGAGATATCTGAAAAGGGTCAAGCAGCTTAATTATAATATGAACAAGCTCTCACATAATATGTGGGGGCTTTTCTATATATAGAAGAGGAGCGGACGTAATGAAACGTAAATATGGTGACGGTTCTTCGTGGAAGCGACTAATAGAGAAGGATTATAGGGTTAAGCAAGTAGAGGATGGAATGTTAGGAATACTGGACATAAAAAAAGTGAGAGAACCTAGTCATAAAGAATATAATGGTAAAAAGCTTTGCATTGCAGGTGATGGGTATACATGGATGCAATATTTTATAAACGGCAAAAACTTTGCAATTACAGCTATGTTAGATGATCAGCAAAAATTAGTGCAATATTATATCGATGTGACGAAAGAATTTAAAATTGACGATCGTGGTTTGCCTTATTTTGATGATTTATACTTAGATGTAGTATTGTTACCGAGCGGTGAGATTTATGTATTGGATGAAGATGAGTTAGAGGATGCTTATAGTATAGGTGATGTTACTAAGGAAGAATATGAATTAGCATGGTGTATAACGAAATGGATTGTAGCAACGATAAAGAATGGAGAATTTTCTTGGATCTCAATATTAGATAAAGAAATTGAAAAGTTAAAATGATTGGCGTATTCATATTTTTGTATAATTACCAAAAAAATCTATACAAAAAATAATTGACTTTTGTTTTGTAAGCGAGTAAAGTTAGGGAAGAAATTATTATTAAAAAATAAATATGAAACCTTCTTATAAAGAGAGGCGGAGGGACTGGCCCTACGATGCCTCGGCAGCGGACTCGATTTTAGAGTGCTGTGCCAAATCCAGCAAGCATGTGCTTGAAAGATGAGAAGAGTGTTTCTTATAGATGTATAAGACCTCTTCTTATTGGAAGAGGTCTTTTGTTGTTCATTAGAAAAGGTTGAAAACTAGGGAGAGATGATACTTTGAAAGAAACGAGAGGAAATGGTTTAGCGTTATTACCACTTGGAATATTTTTGGCGCTATTTATTGGTTCTGGAATTATTACAGGTGATTTCTATAAATTGCCGATACTTGTAGCAATTTCAATTGCTGTAGGAATTGCTTTAGTGATGAATCGTAAAGAAAGCTTTAATGTGAAAGTAGAACGATTTGCTAAAGGTGCAGGAAATCCGGATATTATGATTATGGTATTAATTTTTGTACTGGCAGGGGCGTTTTCTGAAACAGCAAAAGGAATGGGCGGAGTGGATTCAACTGTTAATTTAGCGTTATCTATTTTGCCACCAGGATTTATCGTTGCTGGAATTTTTGTTATAGGGGCATTTATTTCATTAGCGATGGGAACTTCAATGGGAACAATTGCAGCACTAGCACCAATTGCTGTAGGGATTAGTGGGCAAACTGATATCTCAATTGCACTTGCGATGGCTACTGTTGTGGGCGGAGCGATGTTTGGTGATAATTTATCATTTATTTCAGATACAACAATCGCTGCTGTTCGTTCACAAGGAACAGAAATGAAAGATAAGTTTAAAACGAACTTTTTAATTGTATTACCAGCTGCTATTATTACAATTGTGCTATTAGTAATCATTACTTTAGGAAGTGATACACAAGTTAAAGCTCATAGTTTTGACTGGATAAAGATTTTACCGTATGCAGGAGTACTTATTACAGCACTACTTGGTTGGAATGTACTTATTGTGTTAACTGGTGGAACGGTACTATCTGGTGTTATCGGTCTTATAGATGGAAGTTATACGTTAGAGAGTTTCTTTAAAAGTGTAACGACTGGAATGGGCGGTATGATGGAGCTAGTACTACTTGCTATATTAATCGGTGGTATGGTTGAACTGATCCAATATAATGGTGGTATTCAATATTTAATGAATCTTTTAACACGTAACATTCGTTCAAAAAAAGGCGCAGAGTTCGGTATTGCTGGTTTAGTGAGTATGACGAATATGTGTACAGCAAATAATACGATTTCAATTATCTTTACAGGTCCGCTTGCGAAAAACATTGCAGATCAATATGAAATTGATCCACGTAAATCAGCGAGTGTATTAGATCTTTTCTCATGTTGTGTGCAAGGGTTAATCCCATATGGTGCTCAAATGTTAACTGCGGCAGGATTTGCTGCGTTATCTCCGATTGAATTGTTACCATATGCATTTTATCCGATCTTAGTTGGAGTATGTGGGATCATTTCTATATTAATTGGTTTCCCGAGATTTTCTAAAGTGGCGGAAAAAAAAGAGTATCATAAAACAGCATAATTAAATATGAATTTTATTCGTAGCAAAAGAAGCCGTACAGAGAATATTCTCTGTACGGCTTTTTTTGTAAGGTAAAAGAGGGAATTATCCTATCTTACCTTATGTTTTACAAAAGGCTGAATTTAACTCAGTCTTAAGTCTGAGTTAAAAACGGTTCTTAAGCTCGTTATGGAAAAAAGAAAAAATAGTTAAGATAAGAGTATCAAATCGAAGGGAGGCAAGCACAAGATGAAACAATTTCTAGCGTTTATCGCAGCCGGTATTTTGGCTTTAATTGCTCTTGGTAGTCTTGCTGGTATTGTAGGATTCGCCATTGGAGCAGGAGTTGTGTACTGGAGCTATAAATCATTTGTGCGAGCTAAATCATTCTTTGGAAAGTTAGCTTGGGGTATTGTTGGTTTAATCGGTTTGTCCATTGCACTTTCTCATTCCCCAGCATTAATCGGTATCGCAGCATTAGTAGTTTTATACTACGGTTACCGTGAGTGGAAAAAAGAAAAAAATGTAGTTGTTGATTCTGCTCCAGAAAGTTCTAAACCATATAGCAACTTTGAAGATGAGTGGAACAAGTTAATGAAAAACTAATATAGAATAAATCAAATTAAATCAAATTATAAAGTAGAAGAGAGGAAGATTATAATGAAACAATCTTTATTCGGACGTGTGCGCGATGCAATTTTAGCTGATTTTCATAATGTGTTAGATGAGAAAGAAAGAAAAAATCCAATTGCTATGTTAAACCAATATTTACGCGACAGTGAGCGTGAAATAACAAAAATTGAGAAGTTAATTCAGCGTCATAAAACATTAAAATCTAACTTTGCTCGTGAGCTTGAGCAAGCACGTTATTTTGTTAATAAAAGATCAAAGCAAGCTATCATCGCACAAGAAGCAGGCGAATTACAACTACATGAACGTGCATTAGAAGAAGTAGCGTATTATGAAGGGCAAGTAACTCGCTTAGAAGAAATGTATGCTGGCGTTGTAGAGCAAATTGATGAGTTAGAGCGTCGTCTTTCAGAAATGAAAAATAAATTAAAAGAAATGAACGCAAAGCGTATGGAATTAATGGCACGTGAAAATATGGCGCATGCAAATCGCCGTATGAATACTGCCATCCATAAAATGGATGAAAATAATCCGTTCTTACGATTCGAAGAAATTGAAGATCACATTCGTGACATAGAGCTTCGTATAAATGAAGAGCATGAGCGTGATACATTTGATATGAAAATCGCAAAACTAGAGCGTGAAATGAAAGAGAAAAATGAAGTATCATTAACGAAAGAGTTAACAAAATAATTGTAGTATATAATAAAACAGGCTTATGATATAGTGATAGAAGAAAAGGTGTTGGAAAGCAATGCCTTTTCTTCTATGTATACGTGACAAAGAGGGAGGGGAGCTGAAATGAAGAAGCACTTTTCAAAAACGCAATTAATGGGGATGCTCCTCATCATATTTGGATTCGGTCTTTTTCTTGATATGATACTTGGACATTTTGAACCAGGTGGTCTAATATTTGCATTTATTATGATTATGTTTGGAAGGCATTACCGAAAGAAAAATCGATATGTAAGAGGGAATGTATTTTTATTTGTCGGTGGTATTGTATTCTTATTCTTCTTATTTTCATCAGCAGCATTCGTACTTGTTGTATTTGCTTGTTTAGCTTTAATTGGTTATCAACTTATTCAACAAGGGCACCAGCAAAAAGCAATGAAAGTTGAAATTAAAGAAAAGGGATATATAGATGAAGAAAAACAAATATATCGTACAGAACCGTATATAAAAAATATGTTCGTAGGTAATGTACGAATGATGGATCATATTTATGAACTTGAGGATATTAACGTCCAATATGGTGCTTGTGATGTCGAGATTGATTTAACAACTGCGATGATTCCAGAGGGAGAAACGGTAATTGTTATTCGGGGAGTCGTTGGTAATATTCGTTTATATGTGCCATATGATATCGAACTGTCTTTAAATCATTCTGTTATTGTTGGGCGAGTGCTCTTGCCGGGACACGAAGAAACAGGATTTAACCGTAATGTTACGTTTAGAACAGAACAGTATAAAGAAGCTCCTCGCCGTATAAAAATTATTTCTTCGCTTGTCGTAGGCGATACGGAAGTGAGGAAAGTATAATGAAAAAACAAAGGAATATTTCGTGGATGTATATTCGTTATTCTATGTTGTCCTCTGTGAGTATCTCACTTATTTGTACAATTGTATATGTATGGAAAAGCGAACAACAAGTTTATGATTTACTATGGAAAGAATCCATTGCTTCTGTTCCAATTGGCTTGTTTATTATGAGTACCAGTCTTCTTATCGGAGGAATTGTAGGGTATGCAATCGGTTATTATATAGAGCAGCGTATACAAGGATTAAATACTTTTCTATTTGAAGTAGAGCGAGGGAATTTTCCGAGTGATGTTTCGTTTACTGCGGATGATGAATTTCATGAAGTGGAACGAAAAGTAATCGGCCTTGCTCGTCGATTAGAGGAGCAAGCTGGGCTATTTCAAAAAGTAACGAATGAACGAGCTCATTGGAATGAAGAGATGAGACAAGAAGCGATTTCCCAAGAAAGGCATCGATTGGCGAGGGAGCTGCATGATTCTGTAAGTCAGCAGCTTTTTGCAATGTCGATGATGATGTCAGCTATTAATGAACAAGTAGCTGAAATTCCAGACACGACGAAAAAACAGTTGCAGCTTGTTGAGAATATGGTTGTAAATGCACAATCAGAAATGAGAGCATTGCTCCTTCATTTACGCCCAGTGCAGTTAGAAGGTAAGAAACTAACAGAGGGTATAGAAGAATTATTAACAGAACTGTCTAGAAAGCAACATATGAAAATTGAATGGTTAATTGAACCAATTCAATTAAAAAAAGGTGTAGAAGATCATTTATTCCGTATTGTACAAGAGGCGTTGTCTAATACTTTACGGCATGCGAAGGCAAAGAAAACCGAAGTACGCCTACGTAAAATTGATCAATATGCGATTTTGAAAATTATTGATGATGGTGTTGGTTTTAAAGTTGGGGTTAATAAGGCAGGTTCATACGGTTTAAGATCAATGCAAGAGCGAGTTCATGAAATTGGTGGTACATTAAAAGTTCTTAGTTTTCCGAATAAAGGTACGCAAATAGAAGTGAAAGTACCGATTATGATTGAGAGAGGGGGAGAATCATGATAAAAGTATTACTAGTTGATGATCATGAAATGGTTCGGATGGGTGTATCAGCATATTTATCGACGCAGCCAGATATTGAAGTAGTTGGAGAAGCTGAAAATGGAAGAAAAGGTTCAGAGTTAGCTTTGCAATTAAGACCGGATATTATTTTAATGGACCTTGTTATGGATGAGATGGACGGGGTTGAAGCGACACGCGCTATTATTCAAGAATGGCCAGAAGCGAAAATTGTAGTTGTAACGAGCTTTTTAGATGATGAAAAGTTATATCCTGTTATTGAGGCGGGAGCGACAAGTTATTTATTAAAAACATCAAGAGCGAGTGATATTGCAGACGCTGTACGAGCTACTTATGATGGGGAAACGGTATTAGAGCCGAAAGTTACTGGCAAAATGATGTCTCGTATGCGCCAGAAGAAAGAACAACCTTTGCATGAGGAGTTAACAGAAAGAGAGTCTGAAATTTTGTTATTAATTGCAGAGGGGAAAAGTAATCAAGAGATTGCAGATGAGTTGTTTATTGCCCTTAAAACAGTAAAGACACATGTGAGTAATATATTAAATAAGCTAAATGTAAGTGACCGGACACAGGCGGTTATTTATGCGTTTAGACACCAATTGACGAAATAAAAAGGAAGCTTTGACTATATATGGTCAAAGCTTTTTGTTGACGGTTAACTTTGTAAGCGTTATCATTAAAGTGTTAACAGTACATACAAAGGGGAGAGAGTGTATGTTAGTTCAAACGATATTTGGAATGGATGAAACGAAAAAATTAGGTAACTATGTGAATGCGTTGCAAGCACTTTGTGAACAATATGATATTGAAACAGATCGTATCGCAATTATCGAGGCGACAGAAGAATATTATTTATTTCTAGTAAAGCAAGAAGATTGCTATGATGTTGTAAAAGTAGAAACGGTGGATACGAATATTGATTACTATACGAAAGCTTATAAAGTAAGTAGCTTTAATCATACTTCTTATCAAATGTAAAAAACTCCCGAAATGGGAGTTTTTTTATGATGCTTTCGATTCAGGTGAATGATCCGTTAATGGCACTGTTTTTGCACCACTTAATTTTGCGATAGCAAAACCGATAATAGCCCCAACTAATGCTGGTACTAACCAGCCAATTCCTTCATTATATAATGGAATAAACTCAAAATAAGATGTGATAAATGAAACAGGAATATTCCCTTGTTTTAATCCGTCAAAAACGCTAACAACTGCTGTTCCGATTAAAGCACATACATAAACAGATCGATAGCCACCGAAATATTTATGAAGTAATGATAATAACACGAGTACAATTGCGACTGGATATACAACAAGTAAAATAGGAACAGAGATGGCGATAATTTTTGTTAAACCTAAGTTGGCAACTAATAATCCTAACAAGCAAATGATACTTGCTAACATTTTGTATGAAAATTTTGTCAATAATGTTGAGAAGTATTGACTGCATGCAGATACAAGTCCAACGCATGTTGTTAAGCAAGCAAGTGTAACGATAAGAGATAACAGAATTAGACCATATGGACCGAATAATTGTTGTACGATAGCGGTAAGTAGCTGTCCTCCATTTTTTGCGTATCCGAGAGAGACACTAGTTGTACCGAGCCAGCCAAGTGCACCATATACAAGTACGAGACCAGTAGCGGCAATAAGTCCTGCTTTTGCTGTTGCGATGGCAATTGATTTACGATCACTCACACCTTTTGAGCGAATTGCATTTACAACGATAATCCCAAATGCAAGTGCTGAAATGGTATCCATCGTTAAGTATCCTTCCATAAAACCTTTGAAAATTGGAGAAGTTTGATACTCTTGCATTGCTGGTCCAGATTGCCCGAGGGGTGTAAATACACTCTTAACGAATAATAAAAAAATAGAGAGTAATAAAATAGGTGTTAATACACTTCCGATACGATCGACGAGCTTAGAAGGGTTTAAACTAAGCCAAAATACGATAGAAAAGAAGATGACTGTGTATAAAAATAGCACTAGGCTGCTAGAGCGAATAGTTTCTGGTAAGAAAGAACTAACCCCCATTTCATAAGCGACATTAGCAACACGTGGAATGCCCATAGATGGACCGATTGCAATGTATACAACTACTGTAAAGAAAATTCCGAATAATGGGTGAACATGACTTGCAAGTTGCTGCATTCCATTTCCTGATAAAGAAATAGCGATAACAGTAAGTAACGGTAAACCAACTCCTGTTAGTAAAAAGCCAATCATCGCTGGCCAAAAGTTTTCACCAGCATTTTGTCCAAGCATTGGAGGGAAAATTAAATTTCCTGCCCCAAAAAATAAAGAAAATAGCATAAGGCCTGTGAAAAAAACATGTTTTTTTGATACAGTGTTCATTGTTTTTCCTCCTTTTTGTAAATTCATTGTAAGAACACAAAAAACTCGTCCCTAAAGAAAGGGACGAGTTATATTTACCCGCGATACCACCCTAATTTATACATGTAGAAATGAATCTATATGCATACGGCTTTGCAACGTACAACATGATACGTGTTCCTTGTAACGGGGGACATCCGGTAAGAACTTACTTCAGCATTCGGTTCTACTTCTCGGAGATGATTTTCGGTTAAGCACTGAACGTTGGCTTTCAGCAAATCGCCAACTCTCTGGGGAACAGTCCTATAACGTACTCGTTCTCGTCAATGAATTTTTATTCAAGTATTCTGACAGTATTTTCACACGTTTTTTTTAGAAAGTCAACATATTTTTTGGGAAATATATTTTCCTGTAGAAATATAGCTGAGAATATAAGGTTGAATGCTGTTTGTAAAAATGCTGTAAAACATTATAGGGAATTGTAAAGTTTATGGAGAAAATCGATATTTATAGGAGTAAAGAAGGTATTGTTAGAATTTACAGAGAATAATACAACAATCCACTTGCTGGAAAGAACAAACCAAAAGAGGTGACTGAAATGCTTGCGATGGGAGTATTATTTGGCATTATTGCTATAATTGGTTTTATGTGGTTATATTATTCGCGTTCGTTTAAACAAGCAGAAGTTTTACTCTTTCAAAAAGGTAGTTTGTTGACAAATCAGTCTAGATATTTAGTATGTCCGAAGTGTGGAAGTGCACAGGCCAGGAGTGGAGGATATCAAGAGTGTTGCAAAATTAGATTATGAAAGAAGGAAGCCTCACATTATTTTGTGAGGCTTCCTTCCTTACAATTTCATGGCGCTCCAAATGGTCCAACGATCTCTTTCGATAATAGGAGAGACGTTTTGCAATGCTGTTTGGATATGAAGTAGAAGTTGAGAAAGTTCATGATCTGTTAATTCATATAGAATGGATCGTCCAGTTCGGGGGGATAAATCTTGCAGCAATGCTTCTACAGAATTATGTGTTTTTCGTACTTCCCATTGTGTTTGTATGGGGAACGCTTGAAGAGAATATTGTTGTAATTCTTGCTGTATAGTAGTGGTTTTTGGTCTTCTTTTTGATTCTATTTCAATGAGTTTTGGAAATACAGAGAAAAAGTATCCACGAATGTGATCAGGGCTTCCTGGAATTGTACAATCTTCAATAGTTCGGTCTTGTAAAATAAGTATACCGTCTTTTTTTAATATGCGAGAAGCCTCTCGTATAAAAATAGGAATATCTTGTAAGTGATGAATGACGGCACGCGAAATGATCAGGTCGAATGTTTCGTTAGGGTATGGAATGTTGTGCGCATCACCGTGAATGAATGAAATGTTTGGGAAGCCTTTACAGTTTTCTTTTGCAGCTTGTAATATTTCTTTTGAAAAATCAAGCCCAACAACACTTTTGGCTCCCATAAGAGCAAGTTCTTTCGTATAAATGCCGCCACCACAACCTATATCAATTACTTGTTTATTTTGCACATCTACAATATTGTTTATTGTTTCCTGCCATGAAATATGTGCGTTACGACTTGCATACGTATACCTATTATTTGCATCATGAAAATTAATGGACATTGTAAAATCCTCCCTTCAGTGTATAGTATAGCTCATTCTATATAATGTAACGTTTTTGTTTTATGTATGAGGATCATAAGAATTTCTTATTGGAAAAGGAGAATCGATTTGAAAGGGAAGTATTTAATTTTTTTATGTGTTATTTTACTCGCGTCGTGTGGTCAAGCCGAGGAAAAGAAAGAATCGAAACAAGTAGAGGAGACAGTGAATGAAGTGAAAGAACCATTACAAGTAACTGTTATACAAAAAGGTACAGAAGAAAAAAAATTAAAGAAAATGGATGCGGAGTTAGTGGTGGATATTATAAACAAAGCAGAAAAACAAGAAGTAACAGGTAGCTTTGGTGAACCAGAATATGAAATACAAATTAGTAGAGATGGGAAAATAGAAACGTATTATGCATGGTTAAGAGGAGAAGATCGACGGGGATGGGTGCAATATAAAAAAGCTATGTATATGCTGAACGAAAAAGATACGGAAAAACTTTTGGCTATATTTCCAAAAATTCCAGAACAAAAAGAAGATGAGATGCAGGTAGGGCCTTTAACGGAAGTAACGAAAAAAGATTGGCAGATTACCGCGTTTCATATTAAAGCGGGTGATCAAAAAATGAATTATACAGTAAGATATACGATTTCACAATCACTATATAATAAGTTAGCGAAGGAACAAGAATATTATTTGCAATTGATTTTCCCGGAAAAGGTTCAAAAATTAATTGGAGCGAAAGAAAGTGAAATAATTCCAGCTGAAAAAGTAAAGGAAGGGTATAAACAGTATGAATTGAAGGTTACTGTTCCCATAAAAGATGCTTCAGAATCACAATTAAAGGCACTAGAAAGCTATTATGATAATTACGATTTACAAATATTAAATAGTAAGAAAGAAAAAGTAGGAGCATTTCGAAACATTATTCAAATTGTTAAAGAGTATGGTGAAAAAATGAATTTACAAAGATAAAGTGAAACTTTAATCAGTGGGGGGCATCCCCTACTGATTATTAGCTTTTACTAATCGAGATAAATGTGAATCGTAAAGCCTATATAGATTTTCCTAGGAAATGATAAGAGAGGGGAAAGACTCCCCTCTCTATTACTTTGCTTTTGCAGATGTCTCACTCATTGATTTTCGTGTAATAAGAAAAGAAATCATAAGAGCGGAAAGAATGATAAGAGCAATAAATAAGTGATTTGGCAACAAATCTAATAATAATACGTAGCTAACGGTATAAAAAATAAGAGTTGAAGCTAAAAACGATAGAGCGCCTATCATAAGAGATTGTAATTTCATTTGTATATACCTCCTTTCATTTATATTTTTGGCTAAAAATGGATGTAATAAACATTATTTCTAACAATAGAAAAAAATATGTCATAATAAAGACAAGAATAAGTTTTGATGAGTGTAAATGACTCAGTAAAGCGAGATAAAGGAGAGGAATATGAAAAATAATAAAAAAGGGTTATGGGGAATTATCGTTGCAATAGGATTATTTTTACTGTCTAAGTTAAAGTGGGTATTTGCCATTTTTAAGTTAGCAAAATTTTCAACAGTATTTAGTATGTTTTTATCGCTTGGTGCATACGCAGTCATATATGGTTGGAAGTTTGGGGTAGCACTCGTTTATTTGTTGTTTGTACATGAGATGGGGCATTTATGGGCAGCTAGAAGAAAAGGTATACCAACATCGCCAGCAATCTTCATACCATTTATGGGAGCTCTTATTGGGATGAAAGAGATGCCGAAAAATGCAAAAGATGAAGCTTACATTGCATATATGGGACCTCTTTTCGGATTACTTTCATTTTTACCCGCGATCCCACTTTATATAATAACGAAAGAGCCGTTTTGGGCGCTGATTATTTTACTTGGAAGTATGATTAATTTCTTTAACTTAATTCCAGTTTCTCCGTTAGATGGTGGACGAATAATTTCAGTTGTAAGTACGAAAATTTGGGGAGCAGGGCTAGTTGTACTACTTGGATATTCTATTTACTTCAAAAGTATTTTAGGTGGATTTATTGTTATTATCGGTTGTATGGAATTGTATAGAGTAATAAAGAGAGAGGAACCGATTAAGGAATTAGGATATAAAATCGATGGAATGAAAGAATATGTTGCTAGGCTTGAAGAGGAATTAAAAGAAACTGGTGCGGTGCATCGAACGATTTATATGATTCATCATGAGATGAATGTATTAAGACAAAGAGAGCGTGAGAAAGAATTAAAAACAGGAGAAATTCAAAAAATCGAAGTGCTAGAGTACCTTTTACCAAAGTTTGAGCCACTTGATTATGTCCCATATGAAGATGAAAAAGATGAGTATACAATTCATATAAGAGAAGCATTTGAAGTGTCGGAAAGAAAATTAAATGAATGGGAAATAGAAAAGGAACAACAAGAAAATTATTATAAAGTTGATACGAAAACAAAATGGACAGTTTTTGCTTGTTATATCGGATTAATGGCTATACTCGGTTATACAGCTTATGAAGGTTATATTGTTTTACAAGAGCATTTGCCAAAGAGAAATTTGTAGGAAAATAGTGTCGAAATGACAAGAAGAATTTAAACAGGAATTACATTTCTGCGAGAGAATGTTACAAGTGTAACAGTACATTGTAATATTCATAGTAGAAAAGGAGTTCTGTATATGAAGAAATTGTTAAGTGTATTGGTAACTATTACTGTAATGGCAATAGCGAGCTATAGTCTTATGAAAGTACTATTGTATTATGCGAATAAGTCTGCTGGAGTAAATACAGTAGCACAAATAGAAGATGTGCAAGAGAAGAAGAAGCCACTTGAATTTGTTCGTACGACACATGAAAGTTATAATAATTTCTTGAACTATGGTAAGGCAGAGAAATATACAGATGGGGATTGGAAACATTTTAAACAATGGTTTCAAGAGCAAGAACCTTCATTAAAAAATATACATAAAGAAATAAAAAATGAAAAAATAAAACGTGATGTGAATAGAAGTTATGAAATTGTAAAAAAAGGTGTGGAGCTTCAGAATATTGAGTATGTAGTCTATGCTCATCGCGTATATCATGACTTGGATATACTTGTGAATAAATATAAAGGTGAAACGAATGTGTGGGGGTATACCGAGTTTGGAGATGGGCAGAATATACAAGTAATTGAACAAGCAATACAAACGAAGTAGTAGGCTAGCTAGAATTCTAGTTAGCTTTTTTTTGAGCACTATTAATGATGGCTAATTAAAATTTACTTAATATGTGCATTGTTCATATATTTTTCACAAAAACACCATGTTAATAGTGATTAAAATCACAATATGTATTATACAATTCAGTTAAACTAAAAACAGTTAAAGAAATAGAGGAGTGGGATACAATGTTAAGTGCAAAAACAATTGAAATCGTTAAGTCAACAGTACCGTTATTACAGGAAAAAGGCGTTGAAATTACAACGAGATTTTATCAAATTTTATTTTCGGAACATCCGGAGTTATTGAATATTTTCAACCATACGAATCAGAAAAAGGGAAGACAACAACAAGCATTAGCAAATGCGGTTTATGCAGCTGCAATGTACATTGATAATTTAGAGGCTATTATTCCGGTTGTAAAGCAAATCGGTCATAAGCATAGAAGTTTAGGTATTAAAGCAGAGCATTATCCAATAGTAGGCACATGCTTACTACGAGCGATTAAAGAGGTCGCAGGCGCACCTGATGAAGTTTTAAATGCATGGGGAGAAGCGTATGGCGTCATCGCTGATGCATTCATTAGCATTGAAGCGGGTATGTATGAAGAAGCTGCACATAAAGAAGGGGGATGGAAAGATTTCCGCAACTTTGTGATTGTTAAAAAAGTGAAGGAAAGCGATGTTATTACATCATTTTATTTAAAACCTGAAGATGGCGGGAAAGTTTCATCATTCATCCCGGGACAATATGTAACGATTCAAATAAATATTGAAGGTGAAACATATACGCATAATCGTCAATATAGCTTATCTGATGCTCCTGGAAAAGAATACTATCGCATTAGTGTAAAGAAAGAAAAAGGTGTAGATACACCAGATGGTAAAGTATCTAATTACTTACATGAGCATGTAGGGGAAGGAGATGTCTTATCAGTAAGTGCACCAGCGGGAGATTTCGTGTTAAATATGGAGTCAACATTACCTGTTGTATTAATTAGTGGTGGAGTAGGTATTACACCGATGATGAGTATGTTAAATACGATAATCGAACAAGAATCAAAGCGTAATGTATGCTTTGTTCATGCGGCGATAAATAGTAATACACATGCGATGAAAGAGCATGTTGAGACAGTAGAAAAAGAGTATGAACAAGTGAAAGCATATACTTGCTATTCTTCACCGTCAGAGCAAGATGTGGAAATGAAGAATTTTGACAAAGAAGGATTCATTGAACGTGAATGGTTACAAACTATTATTCCAACAACTGAAGCAGAATTTTATTTCTGTGGCCCAGTACCATTTATGAAGCATATAAATGCTGCATTAATTGATTTGGGTGTTAAACAAGAGAACATTCATTATGAATTTTTCGGTCCCGCAGCAAGCTTACAATAGATTAACATTACTAAACAAAAAACGAGGTATTATTTTACCTCGTTTTTTGCTTGTTCTCTTAATAAGCGATTTACTGTTTCGCGGCGTACACCTATGAGCTGACCAATTTCAGTTTGTGTTAATATTTCATAAATAGGAATGTCACCTAAATATAAGGTGAACCACTCTTGTAAACGATGAAGGCGCTCTTTAGGAGAGACAGTTGTCAATTGATCGATACGCTGTTGCATCATTCTTAATTTCGATTGTAATTGCATAGCGATATTTTCATAAGATGCAGGATTTGCCCGGAGTTGATCGTACCATTCATTGCTAAGTATAGGCTCAACTTCTGTTTTCATTAAAGCGATAGCGGTACCGTGATATTCCTTCGGTGAAATTAAAGAATGGTGAGGTATCGTTTCACCAGGAACGATAATATTAAATAAAAATGGTGTTCCGTCTGCTTCTAACCGAATAACTTTTAATAAACCTGTTTTTATAAAATATAATGGACCGTCCTCACCTTGACGGAATAATACATCTCCCTTATGTAGAATCAATGTTAGCCCCCCATTAAAACATTTCTATTTCTTATATTTTAGCGTATATGTATAAAGACAATATGCTTTTTAAACAGCAATTTCATTGACGAAATGTATGCTATTACAGTAGTATACTATTTAGTGTGTAATAGTACTAGCAATGAATACGCTGTAGGGGGTTTAGTATATTGTTAGATGCGATGAAGATGACGGATATGAGAATTCCAGCGAATGCTACCATTCATGTAGAAGAGATGAAAGGTGGAGTCGTTTTATCCGTTGAAATAGACGGCCAAATTATTTATACGATGGCTTATGATGAAGAAACAGATAGTTATGCTGAATTATATGATCGAAATGATAAGAGGGCGTGCCAAGTACATGAAGACTTTATGGGATGGTCACTTCTTCACTAAAAAGATGTCAATACGACATCTTTTTTTATTGAATCGATAGATTATACAAAGAAATGAAATATAAGGATAAAATTTGTAATAAATGATTTTGCATTGTTAGCACTTTGTAACTGCATGCGACCTTTTTTTTCGCTATCATAAAGATAACAGTCGTAGCTATAGGAGTGATCAACTTGAAGAAAGTACATATTTCAAATTTTATGTTATTAAGTGTTTGTTTAGTTTTATTTGTTCTCCTAGGAGCCTTTTTATATTCATGTGTATAAGAAAAAACGCATTCTAGAAAGAACGCGTTATAAAAATGAAGTAATGATTAATCTAGTTCCAAGAATAATTAATGTGATACGTAATAAATTAATTACGGCATTACCGCTTAATTTTGTGTTAATATAAGCCCCGATTTTTCCGCCAACCCATGCACCAGGAATAAGAATTAATGCATAAGCCCAGCTGACATTTCCTAGAGAGATGTGAGTTAAAGAACTTACAATTGCTGAGAGAAATACGATAAACATTGAAGTTGCTACAGCAATGTGTGCTGGGAACGCAAAAAGGAGCATCATTGCTGGCACAAGTAAGGCACCACCACCGATTCCAAATAATCCGGATATAAATCCAACTATAAAGGCAATAAAGATAGCGAGAAATGGTGGAAATTGATAGTCTACAGTATTTCCTTCGTTATCTGTAAAAGATCGCTTAATTACAGTCATATTTGATAGGGAAAGAGGTTTCAATTTGTCTCGTAGTATAAGAAGAATGGAGACGAATATAAGAAAAATCCCAAAGTATAAAGAAAATGTATCTTGGTTTAAAAATTTGTTTGCCCATGATCCGATAATACCACCAGGGCCACTCCCGATAAATAAAATAAGTCCACTTTTATAATCTACCCGTTTATGCTTCATATAAGTAAGGGTAGAAGCCAGCCCTGTAAAAACGACTGTTACCATAGAAGTTCCTACTGCGAGCTGTGGTGATAAACTGTGTAATCCAATTAATAACGGAACGATAATAATTCCGCCCCCAAGCCCTACTAGGCTCCCGACTGTCCCGGCGATTAGTCCGATGAAAAGTAACATGATGTATTCCAAAATTGCCAACTCCTCTATATAACTTATCCACCAATCATTATACACGCTTTTTAATAAGAAATAGGCTTGTTCACAAAAAAGTCGTCTTCCTAGAAAAATAAGGAAGACGACTTTTAATTAAAAGATTAAGTGTAATAAGGAGTAAAATAACGCAGCTAAAGAAGCTGAAATTGGAAGTGTAATAACCCATGTAATTAACATGCGTTTTGCAGTTCCCCATTTTACACCTTTCACACGATGAGAAGCACCAACCCCTAAAATAGAAGAAGAGATAACGTGCGTCGTACTAACCGGTAAGTGAATGAATGTTGCACCGAAAATAACAAGTGATGATGATAAATCGGCAGCTACACCATTTACAGGACGAATTTTCATAATTTGTCCACCGACAGTTTTAATAATTTTCCATCCACCGACAGAAGTACCAAGACCCATTGCGATTGCACAACATAATTGTACCCAGAACGGAATGTCGTCAGAAGTATGATAGTTATTGGCCATAAGAGCCATCGTAATGATTCCCATTGCTTTTTGCGCATCATTCGTACCATGCGTATAAGCTTGTAATGCTGCAGTGAAAATCTGGAATATACGGAAGTTTTTGTTCGTTTTCGTTAAGTTAAAGTTTTTAAAGACTACTTTAAAAATACTGTATACGATATAACCAATAACAAAAGCGATAATCGGTGAAATGATTAAAGCTTCAAGAATTTTAATGAATCCTTTAAAGTTTAATGAGCTAATACCGGCAGCAGCAATTGCTGCACCAGCGATTGCGCCAATGATTGCATGCGAAGAACTACTTGGGATACCGTAGTACCAAGTAATTAAGTTCCAAGCTATTGCCGCAAGCAAAGCAGCTAAAATTACAAGGGAACCATTTTGCAAAGCAAATGGGTCAACGATATCTTTTGTAATCGTTTTTGCTACACCTGTAAATGTCATCGCACCTAAAAAGTTCATAATAGCTGCCATAACAATTGCATGTCTAGGCTTTAGAGCTTTCGTTGAAACAGCCGTTGCAATAGCGTTTGCTGTATCGTGAAATCCATTGATAAAGTCAAAAGCTAAAGCGCAAATGACTACTAAAACGGTCAGTATCAAGAGTGTATCCATGATCAAACTCCTTACGCGTTCTTCATAATGATTGTTTCTAATACGTTTGCAACGCTTTGGCAGCTATCTGCTACTTCTTCAAGCTCTTCGTAAATCTCTTTGTATTGAATAATCTTAATCGGATCTTTTTCACGAGAGAATAAGTGCTTAATCGCATGACGGCGAATATCATCACATTGTGATTCGTAATCCTTAATCTTAATCGCGTTCGTACGAATGTCGACTAATTTCTTTTTAGACAGTAGTTCAACAGAGTTTGCAATTTCAATTGCACATTGATTAATTGCTTCTACGAATTTAATCATGTATTCATCAGCTTCTGTAATAGAATACATTTCGAATAGACCAGCACTATGATCTAATCCGTCTAATACATCATCCATACTCATTGCAAGTTGTAGGATGTCTTCACGTTCAATAGGAGTGATAAACGCTTTGTTTAACTCCATAATGATTTCGTGAATGAATGAGTCACCTTTTGACTCATAATCTTTCATGCGCATAGAAAACTCTTTTAAATCGCTAGCATTTTTAATTTTATACTCCACGAAAAACTGCGCGCCTTCTTTTAAATTTTCGGAAACATTCATTAACATTTCAGAAAATTTATCTTTTTTTGATTTAAAGACCATTATTAGTTACCCCCACAAAAGTAATATATGTAAAATATATTGGCTAGTCAATTCTAACAAAAAACTGTCGTTTTTTAAAACATTTTATCGAAAAGTTTACAAAAACTTAACATAACTCACATTGTTGTATTAATAATATTAATACTAATGGTGAATATCTTACTTGTAGAATGTCCTTTTCTTGTAAAAAGTATGAATGTGAAAGAAAAGCTTTACACTATAGGAAAGACTACGTTATTATAATAAATTTAAAAGGAGGTATATTCTTCCTTTTAAAAAGAAGCGTGTAAACAAACGAAGGAAGTGAACGAATGAAATTGAAGAACACTCACTTTAAAAAAACGCTTGAGTGGTTCAATCAGAGGAAAAAACTACGCAATTCATTAATTGTATTGGGAAGTTTGCTCGTTACTCTATTTATTGCTGTAAATATAATAATTTCCATTCAAGATATATCTGAATTAAAACAAGCTGTGCCACAACCGACTTTAATTTATGATGCAAATAATGAAGTTGCGACTAAATTAGCTTCTTCTAAAACAGAAGGGGTCAAAAGGAAAGACATTCCTGATATTATGGTTCAAGCAATTGTTGCAGTAGAAGATAAGGAATTTTTTAGTCATCATGGCATTTACTATAGTGGAATCATAAGCGCTGTATTTAAGAACATTACAGCTGGTGAAGTTGTGGCTGGTGGTAGTACAATTACACAACAACTTGCAAAAAATGTATTTTTAACACAAGATCGCACATACTCACGTAAAATAAAGGAATATTTTTTAACAAAAAAAATAGAGCGTACTTATTCAAAAGATGAAATTATAGAAATGTATATGAATCAAATTTATTTTGGTGAAGGTGCTTGGGGGATAAAAAGAGCAGCTAAATCTTATTTTGATAAAGAGGTAAAAGATTTAACAATTTCAGAAGCTGCAACGATTGCAGGATTAATTAAAGCGCCATCTGCGTATTCGCCGTATAAAAACTTTAATAAATCCATTGAAAGACGTAATGTCGTATTAGGTTTAATGAAGGGACAAGGATATATTTCTGAAGAACAATATAATCAGGAGAAAGAATCAGGTCTTGTATTACGACGTGGTGTTGACGATAAATATAAGGGGAAATATTCTCAATACGTAGATTATATTATTAGAGAAGCGATGGACAAGTATGAATTAACACAAAATGAAATTTTAGCAGGTGGTTATCGTATTTATACGGAACTTGACCCGAAAAAACAACAAGCGGTTGAAGATGTTGTGAATAATGATAGTTATTTTAAAGATAGTGGTTCAGATCAGCTTATGCAAACTGGAGTGGTCCTTATGAATCCCAAAACTGGCGGTGTTCCAGCTTTAGTTGGAGGTAGAGGTCCATATCAATTTTTACAGTTTAATCATGCAACACAATTAAAAAGGCAGCCCGGTTCAACGTTAAAGCCTCTTGCAGTGTATGTACCAGCGTTAGAGCAAGGATATGAAGTATACGATGTTTTAAAAGATGAACCATTTAATATTAAAGAATATGCACCACAAAATAGTGATCATACGTTCCATGGTAATGTGACGATGTATGAAGCAGTGGCAAAGTCATATAATGTTTCAGCAGTTTGGCTATTAGAGCAAATTGGATTAGATAAAGGATTGAAATCTTTAGAGCGGTTTGGTATTCCATTAGAGCCTGAAGATCGTACGTATCCGATTGCTTTAGGCGGTATGCATGTAGGGACTTCTCCATTTGTAATGGCTCAAGCGTATAGCACATTGGCAAATGATGGTGTCCAAGTAGAAGCTCATGCTATTAGAGAAATCCAAAATGCTGAAGGGGAAACAATTGGAAAATGGTACAAGAAAGAAACTCGTGTGACGAACGAGAAAGTTGCCCAAAAGATGACATACTTATTAAAAGGTGTTATTGAAAGGGGAACGGGTGAAAAAGCGAAAGTTAATAATATCGATACCGCAGGCAAGACGGGGACTACCCAGCTTGTAAATGGACCAAGTACTGGTGCGAAGGATTCGTGGTTTGTTGGATACACGCCGGATTTAGTAGGTGCGATTTGGGTAGGGTATGATAAAACAGATAGTGAGCATTATGTGCCAGGAGGCAGCCAAATTACAACGACAATGTTCCGGGACATTATGAGGAAAGCGAATGTAAATCCAGCTCAAAAGGCATTTCAGTTATCACTAATACCTGAGGCGGATTATACAAAGCAATTAAAAATGATTGAGGAAGAAAAACGAAGAAAAGAAGAAGAGAAAAAACGAAAAGAAGAGGAACAACAAAGAAAAAAAGAGCAACAAGAGTGGTTTGACAAAGTGAAAGAGTGGATTCCATCATTTTGGTAAAAGAAAGAGGCGAATAACGAAATTCGCCTCTTTTTCGTATGGAAAATAAAGTGGAACTTTAATCGGTGGAAATCTTTGTATACCTTTACTAGTTATTAGTACATATCAATTGGAATAAATGATATTACTCGTTAAGTATAATGTTCGTACTGCCAAAGGATTGAGAATCGTATGTGACGATTACTGTACCTTTACTAATAGGTTCGTAAGGTAATTCTTCTTCATAATTACCATTATTTTTATTGTGAATAGAAAGTGTGATTTCATCAATTTCTTTATTTGTATACTGATCTTTAATCGTTTCAGCAATTTGAAGTAGCGCTTCGTAACTAGAAGCTTCTGTAATAAGCATTCCTTTTATAACCTTTTTTTCATTTTGTGTGGAAGAGGAATAAGGGATGTCATTTTGTTTTGTATACAGAAGTTCGTATGGAACTGTTTTTCTTTCTGCTTTTGAAATGTTTGAATATTTTAGAGTTAAAAGAAATCCTATACATAAAATTATGCATACCATAAGAACAAACCAAAAACGTGTCAGTGATATAATTCTCATTATCATCCCTCTTTCATGTCTTTGTCTTCACTATTTATCATACAAAAAGAGAATTAAGCTAAAGTAAATTTGAAGTAAAGAAACGTAAAGAAGGAGTACTTATCCTCCAAAATAAGTACTCCTTTTTATTAAAAGAGAGATTTAACATACAATCAAAATAATACAAATTACTATAAATCAAATATTCTTGGTCTTTCAAAAATAAGATAAAAACTAAAAGTTAGTAAATTCGGAAGACTGATAGTGTAGCTGTTGTGTCACCAGTGTTAGGAATAGAAATAGTATTTGCTGTAGGTTGTACAGCAATTGTTGTACCAGCTTGTAAAGTAACGATTGTAGAGAAAGAAACAGCACTACCGATAACGTTAGTTGAAAAATTACGAGTAGGTGGTTGACCGTTGAATGAAATACCGAACCCAAATGGTGAAGAACCTGGGAAGGTTGTAGATGCTGAGAAACTAATATCGTATACTCCTGTTTCTAGAACAGTTAAAGTATCTGAAGTGTCGTTAAAAGTTATATTATTTAATTCGAAAACTTGATTGAATTGGATGTTTGTTCCAGGAGATATAGTTTGTGGATTAGAATTTCCTATTGCTGCTATAGTTACAGGGATTGGTGTGCCCGCCGGTCCAGTAGCGCCAGTAGCCCCACGAAGTCCTTGAGGTCCAGTAGCGCCGGTAGCGCCAGTAGCCCCACGAGGTCCTTGAGGTCCAGTAGCGCCGGTAGCACCAGTAGCCCCACGAAGTCCTTGAGGTCCAGTAGCGCCGGTAGCACCAGTAGCCCCACGAAGTCCTTGAGGTCCAGTAGCACCAGTAGCGCCAGTAACGCCACGAAGTCCTTGAGGTCCAGTAGCACCGGTAGCGCCAGTAGCCCCACGAAGTCCTTGAGGTCCAGTAGCGCCGGTAGCGCCAGTAACGCCACGAAGTCCTTGAGGTCCAGTAGCACCGGTAGCGCCAGTAGCCCCACGAAGTCCTTGAGGTCCAGTAGCACCGGTAGCACCAGTAGCCCCACGAAGTCCTTGAGGTCCAGTAGCACCGGTAGCGCCAGTAGCGCCTCCACCAAGGCAACCAGAGCCATATTTAACTAAAATGGTTTGGATTTCTATAATCAGCTTAATAAGTTTGTCTATAGTACAGCAATTAACTTTAAATAATTTAGCGATATACAGTAAAAAATTAAGCAGGCTTTGTAGTTCAACGTATAATGCTCCGCACGAGAAAGGTTTTGTTTTTAGAATAGTTAATAGGTGAGTAATAATAGAAGTTCCGATTTTTTCTTGTGCAGGTGATAAGTCTAAACATTTGAGGAATTTTTGTAGATTATCTAGGGTAGCTATAAGTTTATCAATATTACTTTGGGAAGGATTTTGGAATATATCTTTAATATTTTGTCCAAGAGCTTGAAGGATTTTAATAAATTCTTTAAGTTCAGATTTAGAGATGTTAATAAAACTACAAGCACGGACTTCGCAACAATCGTTACCGAAGAATACTTTCCCTCTATTTTTATTGTTCATCTTTTCATTCCTTTCTTTTATAGAATAAATAGTCTCAATATAATAAAATGAAAATAAAACTAAATTCGTGATGGACAAACTACTATTTCAAAAAAAATAAGGGTTTTACCTACTTAGTAAGGGGAATTAAAGAGATTGAAGGATTTCTATCTAGCAAAAGGCTGATTAGTTAGGGTTAATCAGCAGTAGGAGATGCAAAAAACGCTGATTAAAGTTTCATTTTGTATAGTTTTTTAGGAAAATGATGAGTTAAACAAAAACAGTGGGGGCAGTTTTTAACTGCCCCCACTGTTTTTGTTTATCGACACTTTAATTATCTTTTTTGGGCAACGAGGGGATAGATATTGTAAAAGTTGTCCCACTGTGATCACTAGAAACTTTTAACGTACCGTTATGATTTTGAATAATTTTCTTCGTTACTGATAATCCCAGCCCCGTTCCTGAGTCTTTTGTAGAGAAAAACGGATCAAATATATATTCTTGAATAGCTGGAGGAATGCCGGTTCCATTATCTTTGAAAGTAATACGAACAAAATTATCTAAGCGATAACTAGTAATTTGAATAGAAAGAGGTTCTTCACCTTGAGCATCGACAGCATTTTGAAATAAATTTAAAAAAACTTGCACGAGTTCATGGCGATCAATATTGACGAGTACGCCATCTAATTCCGTAGAAAAATCATAGTCAATAGAAATGTTATGCAAAAAAACTTCACTAGCAAGTAGTTGTTGAATATATTCGCGTAAAAACGTATTGATCCGAAAAGGTTCTCTAGTAAATTCACGCGTTTTTGAAATGGCTAAAAATTTTGTGATAATACTATTTGCACGATCTAGTTCAGGAATGAGTAGACTTTTAAACAATTCTTTATTGGATGGAGAAACGCTATCTTGTAGAAATTGCAAGTACCCACGTACCGTTGTAAGGGGATTTCGTACTTCATGAGCAATCCCAGCTGCGATTCGTCCTGCTAATGAAAATTTTTCTGCATCACGTTCTGTGTTTAAATAATGGAAGACACTAATAACTCTAAAAATCTCTCCGTTATAATCCCGAATAATTCGATTGTTTAAAATACCATAGTTTTTGTCTAACACTTCTTCATTATATATTTCTGTTCCTGTTCTTAATGTTTCAATCGCTTTAATTTGTTCTTCTGGCAAGTTTAGTAATTGTTGAATTGGCTTTCCAATTATATCATTTCGTACTACACCAAAATCATCTGCTGCAGCTTGATTACATAAAGTTATATTTCCTTTACTATCAACAAAGGTGACATGATGTGAAAAAGCATCAAAAATATGAACAAAGTATGTTTCAAGTTGTTCAAATAAAAATAATGAATCGCAAGTAAGTTGAAAATCAGCCTTTTTATTCTCTTTTTGTATGTTTTGAATAGAATGAGTCGTTCTCGTTTTCTTTATTTGTAAACCAATATGTGGATTTTTGTATGTGAAATGATGTGGTAATTGATTCACAAGCTCTTCATATAACCGCACTTTATTTTCTAGTTCTTCTATTCGTTTTTCATAAGATACAATACCATCGTTTGGAAGCATAAATAAATAACCCCTCAATTTAAAAATTCTTCCATTTAGTATATCATATTTTTATACGGATACTCTTAAAGAAAGAGCTACTTTGTGAAATTGGTCGGATGGTATTTTTGTGAAGTAATATAGAATGAGTGTAGGCTGAAGTTGAGAAGGGAGGAATTCGTTTGCTTTTTATTGGAGTAACGGGATGGGGAGATCATGATTCTTTATATATAAATCCCTATGAAAATAGAAATAAATTGCGAACTTATAGTGAACATTTTCCCATTGTGGAAGTAGATAGTTCATTTTATGCGATGCAACCTGCGCGGAATTATACAAAATGGGCGATGGAAACGCCGAAAGATTTTTCTTTTATAGTAAAAGCCTATCAAGGAATGACAGGACATATGAAAGGGGAAATCCCTTTTTCTACGTTCGATGAGATGTTTGATGTGTATAAACAATCCATTCTTCCTTTAATAGAAGCGAATAAATTAAAAATGATTTTATTTCAATATCCACCATGGTTTGATTGTAAAGTGAAGAATGTAGATTTACTTCGATACACGAAAGAAAAAATGGAAGATTTACCGTGTGCAATAGAATTTCGAAATCAAACATGGTTTTATCCAGAAATGAGAGATAAGACGTTACAGTTTTTAGAAAAAGAAAAATGGATTCATACAATTTGCGATGAGCCTCAGGCAGGAATAGGATCAGTACCACTTGTATTAGAGGCAACAAACTCGGACATGGCGTTATTACGTTTTCATGGCCGAAATGTTCATGGTTGGCTGGATAAAGGGGAAAATTGGAGAGCGGTTCGCTGTTTATATCGCTACAACAATAAAGAACTAGAAGAATGGGTAGAGAGACTAGAGCAATTAAAAAAGAAGACAAAGGGCATATATGTACTATTTAACAATAATTCGGGCGGAGATGCAGCGGATAATGCGAAACAGCTTATGAAAATGATGAACATTACATATGGTGAGCCGAAGCCTGAGCAATTAAATTTGTTTGAATGATGATAAACAAGAAAGGCACTGTACAAACAGGGGGAATGTACAGTGCCTTTCTATATGAAAAAGAGGGGTAACAATGTTACTGAGCGTTTGGTTGATTCATCAATTGTTGGCTTCGTAATAAATGATAATGGTTATCATTATCATTGTCAATGGTTTTTCGGAAAATAAGTAAAAAACTTTTTATCCTGCTATTTGTGGGCAGTAAAACTCCTACCTCAAAATTCGGCTGGAGCAAAGAAGTTAGGTGGGAGCCCCGCTGCCCGTAAACGCCTTCACTTTATATTTTAAATAGTAATAAAAAAAGAACAGCAATTACTGCTGTTCTTTTCCATTGATGATTTGTTGTAAATCAAAAGGAGTTATCGCTTGGATAAATTCCTTTGAGATAAGCGTTTGAACGAGAGTGCTTTCAGAAATAGTAGCACCCGTTTTCTTTTGATAAGCTTTCTTTAATAAATCAAGTTTTTCAGCCGTTTCTTTCGGTAATTCAATTGTTAATGTGTTCATAATTTCTCCCCCTTACTATTAGAGTACCACTACAGTATAGGAGAGACAAGAAAAGAGAATATGAAACATAAAAAAGGTTACCAGATTTATAAATGGTAACCTTTTTTATGTATAAGAGTTATTAAGCAATACCGATATACTTTAAAGTTTTTGATGGAGTACTGTGGTCAAAGAAGTGTTGTAAAAATGCGATATCAACACCTGATTTGTATGCACAATAGCCCCAAGTTTTTCGAAGTGTATGTGAGCTAATCCCTTCTAATCCAACTTCTTTTGCAGCTTTGTTTAAAATGTACCATGCATGCTGTCTCGTAATAGACTTTGTCCCTTTTTGAGACTTTAATAATGGCTCATTACGTTTCCAAGTTTTACGTTCTTTCATGTAGTCTTCGATTGCGTGCTGTAAGTCTTCATTTACAGCAAACCATTTATGTTTCTTTACTTTTTCATTGTAAAATAAAATGGAATGGCGAACATTTTCGTCTTCATCAATTACATCACTAACTTTTAATTGTAAGATTTCACTTACTTTCAAGCCAGAATTTACAGCTAATACGAATAATAAGCCATCACGTTTCGAAGATTGTAAAAGTATATTTTTGATAGTTTCTAATTGTTTTTCGTTTTGAATTGGTTGTCCTGCTTGTTTCATTTCACGCACTCTCCTCTTTTGTATGTGTAAAGGAAAGGATTAACTTGTTTCTAACTATAAAGGGAGAGTGTGAATTTCATGTGAACTCCTAGTGAAATTAAGACAAATTATTTGACTTCTTTTACTTTTTGTAAATTAAAATAAAATACAACACTATTAGTTGTATTATACACACCGTATTCAGCGCGGTGTAAGTCTAAAATGTTTTTTACAATAGATAACCCAAGGCCGGTACCTCCAGTATGACGGCTACGAGAAGCATCTAAACGGTAGAAGCGATCCCAAATTTTTTCAAGACTTTCTTCTGGAATAGGATTGCCTGTGTTTTCAATTTCGATTTTCACTGTATCTTCCGTTTCTACAACAGAGACGTGTATTCTTTCACCATCTGGAGTATATCGAATTGCATTGCTAAGCAAGTTCACAACTACTTGCTCAATACGGCTACGATTTGCTTTAACAAATAGAGAAGAGTCAGCGTGGATGTCCACTTGTAAATGTTTTTCCTCCATGCTAAATAATAATTTTGTATAGACTTGTTGAATTAATTCACCGATTGAGAATGTCGACATTTCTAGTTTGTACGTACCAGATTCAAGTTTTGCTAATTCTAACATTTCAACAATAAGCCTGTTCATATTTTCTGTTTCTTCTAAAATAACATTTGTATAATATGTCGTATCTTTACTTACGCCATCTTGTATACCTTCAGCGAAGCTACGAATAACACTAAGCGGTGTTTTTAATTCATGAGATACACCAGAAATGAATTCTTTTCTCGTTTTTTCCAATTGACGTTCACGTTCAATATCTTGTTGTAATTTTGTATTGGCAACATTTAATCGGTCGATTCGATCTTTTAAATTTACAGAGAGTGTATTAATACTACCTGATAATCCACCAATTTCATCATCTGCTGCAACAGGTAACTTCTCGCTAAAATCAAAGTTGGCCATTTTTTTTGTAACACGATTTATCTTAATTAATGGTTTAACGATGATTTTTGAGTAGTAGAAGGATAACAAAATAATAACGAGAAACACGATAATTAAGGCATAGACATAATAATCTTTTAAAACGAGCATCGCTTCATTAACAGGTTGTAAAGATGCTATCGCAAAAGCGTATTCCTTAATTTCTCCGTTTTTCATAATAGGCTTTACAAAGACACTGTTTTTTATATTTTCCCCACTATCTAAAATATACGTGTTTAATTGATTTGAATTAGAAGTACCTTGCCTAATAGTTCTTGCAAAATATTGAACAGCTTGTAATGTTTCAAAATCCTTTGCAAGACGAATCTCAGTCTTGGAAGGAAGCTGTAATTTAGATATTATCCCAGTGAACTCGATTGGAGAACCCGTAGTATCATATCGATTTTTAAGTTTATTTTTAGATGGATTACCACTAATGGATTGAAAATCTGAATTGAATTGTTCATTTACCCATCTAGTATTATTAGTTATTAATTCTTGAGGTGTTATTATATCATTCGGTCGGAGTAGTCCGTCTACATAAATTATTCCATCTTTTTTTAATCCTAAGTTTACGAATTTATTATATTCTTCAGGTGTTAAAAGGTTGTTAAGGGGGATGGAATAGGTTTTATTATTTTTAGGGTTAATCACATCAATGGAAAAACTGTAATCACTTTTAATAATCCCGTTAGAATCTAAAAATTGGATTTCAGCATTTGTTTTATCATGAAATTCTTGTTTTAATTTTCTAGTGTCCTCAAAGTCTTGGGCGCTTTTTTCGTAATTATCTACGAATTTTTCAAAAGCCGTTTGAACGGTTTTTACTTTCTTATTAATATAAAACTTCTCTAAAAATAGAGATTGTCCAAGGAAAAAAAGGAGAAATATAATTGTAAATAAAGTTGACGTTAATAAAAATAGTTTAAAGACGATGCTTCTGTTCTTCACTGTTTCACCTCGTATGAAAAATACTGTAATTTAAATGATTTCTTAATTATAACAAAGGTTACAAAAAAGTAGAGGGGAGAAATCTGTCTCTCTCTAAAGTAGTTTTTTATAGAAAGTCACATAAAGAGAAGGTGCGGTGACTGTCGAAGTATTGTAGCATAAAAAAGAACTCGCCAGACGTATGACGAGTTCTTTAGTGTACTATTGCTGAATTGCTGCATCTAAAGCGATTTCAATCATTTCGTTAAATGTAGTTTGACGCTCTTCAGATGTTGTTTCTTCACCAGTGAAGATATGGTCGCTTACCGTTAATACAGATAATGCATTTACACCGTATTTAGCTGCTAATGTGTAAAGAGCAGTTGTTTCCATTTCTACTGCTAGTACACCGTAATCTCCAAGTTTTTTAACCATGTCCATGCTTTCACGGTAAAATACATCTGCTGTTAAAACGTTACCAACACGAACGTGTAAGCCTTTTTCAGTTCCAGCATCGTAAGCTTTCTTTAAAAGGTCAAAGTTTGCAGCTGGTGCAAAATCAAAACCAGGGAATGTTAAACGGTTCATATTAGAATCCGTACAAGCCGTCATCGCAATAATAACGTCACGTACTTTTACGTCTTTTTGAATGGCACCGCAAGTTCCAACGCGAATTAAATTTTTAACTCCGTAGCTTTGGATTAATTCGTTTACATAAATAGAAATAGAAGGAACACCCATACCTGTACCTTGAACAGATACGCGTTTTCCTTTATAAGTTCCAGTGAAACCTAACATACCACGCACGTTATTATAGCAAGTAACGTCCTCTAAAAATGTTTCAGCAATATATTTTGCACGTAATGGATCACCAGGTAATAGAATAGATTCAGCGATTTCGCCTTGTTTTGCTTCAATATGTACACTCATGAAAAGTCCTCCTTATTATGTATTGATAGAAATCAATATCATTTGCATTATACACTACGAATCCTGTCAATCAAAACCTTTTTAATATTTGTAATGTGTACAAAATAGGAGGATTTCATGAATCATCATCTAGAATATATACTTAAGAGGTTTTGCATGGATAGAGACAATAAAAATGGTAGGTGATATTTTGAAAAATCTTGTCATTGGGCTTATTGCACTAGTACTTATTGTGGCAGGAGGATTTTACATAAAAAAATATCAAGAAACTGTAGAAACGACCGGAGATGTTCAAGAAGTGAAATGGGATGTGAAAAATAAAAAGGGAAATGAAAAAGCCGATATTTCGTTTCAATTGCTAAATAAAATGAATAATGAAGTTCGTGGTGTGAACGATCAAATTCGAGCAGTGATAGTAGATGGGAATTTGAAAAACATACAACAAACGAAGCCTATATTTGCTGGAAATGGATCGTATAAGCTTTCTTCAGATGTAGCGAAAGGTGAAGAGTACACGATATTTTTGTATGAAGATGAAAACAAGTCCGTAGAATCATTTTCCGAGAAAAATTTTGGTGAAGAAAAAAAGGAGAAAAACAAGGACAAGAATAAAAAGAAACTACCTGTTGATACTGTACTTACAAAAAATATAGGAGAGCATCAAGTGTCTCTTTTATTTGGTGCATTACACCCGAATGAGGCAACAACATTAACATTTCAGTTTCAAGCGAAAAAGGGAGAAAAGCTGAAATTAAATTCAGGGAGAGGTGAAGTCAACGCTCTTTATATCGTTGAGGAGACGAGGGAGCATTTTTTATACGCCATTCCTGTTGATACGGATGAACAATTACAATATAGAATTACATTTCCTGAAGAAGGAACATATAAAATATGGGGAGATTTCTATATAAATGGTAAGAAGTATACAAAAGAGTTTAGTATACAAGTGCAAAAAAGAAAAAACAGCTAAGTACTTAGCTGTTTTTTCTTTTTCCTATTAATTTTGTTACAGAGAGCATTGTAATTGGTAAAGAATGATTCTTTCGAAATGCTAAATATTTTCCACTCCATGCAGGTTTGTATTTTTCTTTGAAATGTCGTAAACCGCTGAAGCTATATGTGTAACGAACGTTATTAAATATTGCAGCGGCAACTCGTTCAGACCAGAACGATTGCGTTGATAAACCGACATTTGAGAGTGGTGCCATACCAATATTAAAGGAATGGTATTCATTTTCTTTTGCCCAGTGGAACAGGTGGATAAAAATTGCATCCATGATGCCGCTAGGAGCGTCTGGATAATAACGCATTAAATCAACAGATAATATGCCATTTTGATATACTGGCATAAAGGTTGTAAAGGCAATTATTTTACCTTCTGCATCAGATAAAGTAGCGATAGGGGCACGGCTAATATACTCACGATCGAAGTACCCAAGTGAAAATCCTTTTTCTTTTTTTCCGCCAAGCCAAGCATCAGACACTTTCTTTAATTCCTCGTATAATTCGTCTGAGAATGGTGGCTCATGAATAGAGAATGTATAACCTTCTCGTTCAAAACGGTTGAAAGTAGCTCGCATACCAGCACGTTTTTTCCCTGTTATTGTAAATGTATTTAAATCAACGACAGCCTCTTCGCCAAGTTTAAAGAAGTTATAGCCGAAATCATGGTATAAGCTCATCCATTTACTTTCAATTTGATAAAATACGCAAATATACCCAAATCGATCAGCTTCAGCTAAAAATTCTTGTAACACAGTACGGTAGGAGGATGGATCACCAATTGGATCACCAAGTACAACAAGACGTTTCCCAGTAATTGAAAAGAGAAGAAGTGCTTTTCCATCACTACTAAAGAAGAACTGTTTATCTCCTAAAAAACCTAAATGACTAAGTACATTCCCGCCATGTTCCTCTAAGAAGTTTTCTAACCTTTTATCATTAGCTGGTTGCCCGGGAAATTCACTACGATAACGATTGGCAATTAGTGAACCGATAAGTAAAAAAGTGGGAACGAAAAAGGCGGCTGCTAATGCACTTCGTTTAACCTGTGTAATATTTCGAACGACAAAATCGGGTTGGAATGCTTCTTTTGCGCCTGCAAATAAAATGCCTAAGTTTTTATATAAATATAACGTAAGCAATAAGAAGATAAATACTTTTACGATATCAGAAAGAGAGACTTCCATTTTCTCGCGTACAAATCTTTTACGAAGCATATACAACACAGCAAGTACGATTAATAAAATAAAGGTTTCTTCAATATCAATTCCTTTTAGGGTATTAAAGATTGCTGCTCCAATTAAAGAAACAATCGTCATATAGTAAGAACGCTTTGTTCCGTAATATATTCCTCGCGAAAGAATCAGGAGGAGAATACCGAATGTTAATGATAAGCTAAAAGAAAATTGAATAAGGTGCTTGGGAGCTAAAATATGTAAGGCGTGAGCTCGGTTAATACTAGTTGGTAATATTGTTGATAGAATAACCATCAAGCCAGCGAAGACTGTTAAAGCGGCGGATGCCCATGAACCTAATTTCCCTAGAAAATCACGTTGTAAAGTCCAAATTACACCAGTTGTTTCTAATGCAGGTGCAATAAATGGTTTATCTTCAATTTTTTTAATGGCTGCTCCTGTCATTTCAAAGGCTGCAAAAATGAGACCAAGGCAGAATGGTAAGATGTAATAGACAAGGCGATATAATAACATAGCAGGTAGTAATACACCTGTATCAATACCGTATTGTCCGAGTCCAGTTATGAAAACAAGATCAAATGAACCAAGGCCACCCGGGACAAGACTTACGACACCGGCTAAAGCTGCAATTACATAAACACCTAAAAACTTTTGAAATTCAATATCAATTCCAAACAATATTAAAATGACGTACATAACGATACCAGCAGATACCCACTCAACTAATGAAACTAATGAATATAAAACAGTTGGATTTTTCTCTTCTTCTTCATCCTCTTGTCCGTCTAGCTGTTTTGTTTTTCTATTTTTAATTTTAGAAAATCCAATATATATAGGAACGAAAAGAGCAAAGAAGATAAGAACAGGCCATAACCACGGTTTTTCATGCAGAATAAAACTAGTGTCTAATATTCCAATAAGGCCGAGGAACGAGAGAATGGCTAATCCGTTAATAAAAGCGGTTGTCATCCAAGCGATGCTTTTAATAAGTTTTCCATTATCTTTTATATGCGGACGATATAACATTGTACGTACACCAGCACCAACAAGACCACCAAAACCGATAAATCCATTTAAAGTGTTTGCAATCCATGAGATGCGGAAAATCTTTTGTACAGGTATATCGGCTTTTAAGTAACGAAGCATAACAAAGTCATAAAAGAACATTGTTGAAACGGCAAATGCACCGAGTGTAATCGCTAAAAATACTCCACCAGTTGGAATGTTTTTAATTGTTTCAATCGCTTCTAAAAAAGAAATGCCTGCTAATTCTTTTTTGGCCTGAAAGAAAACAATTGTTAAGACAACAAATGGGAAGAGTATTTTCCCGATTTGTAAGAAACGTTTCCATGAAAACGACATAAATACAACTCTCCTTGTGTAAGAAAACTGAGACAATAATATTATTATGACAAACTTCAAGAAAAATAAAAAGGTAAATTCCTGTATAGGGAAGCTATTTTTTATATAGGGTATACTTAAAAGAATATTTCGTTTATCAGAAAATTAGGTTAAAATAAGGTGGAAGAAGGAAGAGAGGGGAAGTTGATGATTATAATAGGTTATGCAGGATATGAGTTAGAAAAAGCAAAACCGAATACATCAGAAGATTTTTTTAATAGATCTGAAGTGACATATGTATTAAATAATCAAGAGAAAACCTTTTCTGTCTTATATGTTAGATATTTTGAAGAAATAGTACAAGAAATTACCCCTTTTGAAGGAAATCCAGTTTATAAAGTAGAAGAACAAGACGTATATTTACGAGATATTGTAGCAATCGCTTGTTTAGTGAACAATAAAGAGCTACGTGCGCAGAAGCGCTTGTATCTCAATGAAGTAACAGACTTTCAACGATACTTTGACGAAGGAACAGTGGTGAAAGTACAAGAAATATTAGCTGAATTACATAAAAATAAAAGAGTAGAAATAGCGTAAAACGGCAAAGGAGAGAGAAGCCATGTCTAATTTGATGGTTGAAAATCAAACAGAACAAGTTTCTATATTTTTAGAAGATGTTATTTCCTTAATAACTAATTATGTAAATTATCATACGTTACCTTCTTTATTGGAGGAAACACCAACAGGAAACGAGCAATATTATAAAGGGATATTAGGGTCAATAAGAAGACTTCTTGTTTTTTGTGAAGAAGGACTTGATGCATGTTTTGTTTTGCTGAATAGCCAGCCATTTCGAAAGACAGCAGCTGAAAAAGTTTTATATAAGATTTATCATCAAGTAATTGCAGAGTTTTTTTCGCCAAAGAATGATCATTGGTATGAAAATAGTCGTTCCGCTTATACAGGGAAAAATTCTATTGTTTTTCAGCAAACACCACCTGGATCTATAGAACGAATGATGAAGGATTTAGAAGGAAAATTTCAATTGATGCGTGAAGAACTAGAATATTATGAGACAGATTATCAAACAAAAATGCTGCACAAATATTAATTAAGGAAAAGAAGCTAAGGACACTTAGCTTCTTTTCCTTTTGTCCAGTTATATAAGGGATTTTAATTGAATATAGTTAAAGTGGATAGTATCAAGGAGGTGTGACATGAGTCAGCAAGGTGTATTTACAGATTACTTTCATGAAGTAGAAAGCTGGTGTGAAAGTGTTCTTCAAGTATTAGATAGCCGTGCAATGGAAGTGTACGATGTCCATATGCTTGCTTATAAAATTCAAACGTTATTAGAGCGTATGAAAGAGCATGAATACGACACAAATGCCGAGTTTATGTATGAAATAAGTGATGATGTAGAACATATTCAACACCATTTACAGGAAGTATTTGTGCAAGAAGGAGAGGAATATGAACTATGTGAAAGAGGGGATAGCGAACGAGCTGTTCCGATTGGGGGGCATACACTCCCACCATTACCTTATCCATATAATGCGTTAGAACCGTACATTTCACGAGAAATTATGATGTTACACCATGATAAACATCATCGTAGTTACGTGGAAGGATTAAATAAAGCAGAGAAGATGATGGAAGAAGCGAGAAAAACAAATCAATTTGATTTAATTAAGCATTGGGAAAGAGAAGCAGCTTTTCATGGATCAGGTCATTACTTACACACGATATTTTGGAATAACATGAAAAAAGATGGTGGTGGAAGTCCGAGAGGGGCTTTTTCACAACAAATTGAGCAAGATTTCGGAAGTTTTTTACGTTTTCAAAAGCATTTCACGGAAGCCGCTTCTAAAGTGGAAGGTTCAGGATGGGCGATTCTTGTATGGGTACCCCGTTCAGGAAGGTTAGAAATTTTGCAAAGCACGCTTCATCAATTGTTTACACAGTGGGATACGATACCACTCCTTGTACTTGATGTATGGGAACATGCGTATTATTTACAATATCAAAATCGAAAAGATGAATATATTAAAAATTGGTGGAATGTTGTAAATTGGCCTGATGTAGAAAAGAGATTTGAAAGTGCAAAGCAAATTGAATGGACGCCGTATTAGACGCATATCCCATGCGTCTTTTTTATTGGAGGTGGAAGGAAGATTTCGTTCATATTTTAAAAGGCCAAGCATACACTTGTACAAAAAGTGCCAAAAGGACGTGGGGGGAAATATGAGACGAATTTGTATAATAATTACGCTAATTATAATGTACGCAAGTGTTATGCCGATTCCTACATATGCAAAATTGAACGGTGGTGTCAGTGCTCGTAACGCAGTTTTAATGGAACAGCAATCTGGTCGTGTACTTTATGGGAAATTAGAACATGAGCCACAAAAAATTGCTAGTATAACAAAAATTATGACAGCATTGTTAGCTGCTGAATCAGGAAAAATGAAAGAACTAGTATCGGTTAGTAATGAAGCAGTACGAGTAGAAGGATCAGCAATTTATTTAAAACCTGGACAAAAAGTGAAGTTAGAAGATTTAGTCTACGGGTTAATGCTTAGATCAGGTAATGATGCAGCACAAGTAATTGCTGAAAATGTGGGAGGGAGTATAGAAGGGTTCGTATATTTAATGAATGAAAAAGCGAAAGAAATCGGAATGAAAGATACGCACTTCTCAAACCCGCATGGCTTGGATGGGGATGGATCGCATTATTCGTCGGCTTATGATATGGCATTATTAACGAAATATGCAATGGGGAACGAGACCTTTAAGAAAATTTTTGGAACAAAAACGTATAAATCAGATTCTTGGGATTATCCATGGAAAAATAAACATAAGCTTGTGACATCTTATTATGAATTTGCAACAGGAGGAAAGACAGGTTTTACGAAGAAAGCAGGACGGACACTTGTTACAACAGCTTCAAAAGATGGACTAGATTTAATTGTCGTAACTTTGAGTGCTTCTAGTGATTGGGATGATCATATGAATTTGTTTGACAAAGGTTTTGAACATTTCAAGCAAACTACAGTTTTAGGACAAGGAGCGTTAGCTGAAATAAATGAAAAGAAATACGCCAATCATGTTTATACGAAAAATAGTTTTTCTGTTCCTTTAACTGAAGAGGAAAGAAAAAGCGTGTTATTAAAAGTTGAGCTCGATAAAAGTGCAAAACTTACGGATGGGGTAAAGATTGGAAAGACCGAAATTTATGTAGGAAATGAGAAAGTTGGAGAACGTAATTTGTTTTACAGTAAACGAAAGTTAGTAGCTACAACGGGAATGTATTGGAATAACGTAAAAGAAATCTTTTCTTATATGATAGGTGTTGGGATAGATGGTTAATCTCGTCTGGGCAGCGATGGCAGTCATAGGGATTGTGTATGCCATGATAAACGGAACGATGGAAGAAGTAACTAAAGCTGTATTTGAAGGGTCAAAAGATGCGGTAACGATTTGTATTGGACTTATTAGCGTTTTAGTATTTTGGCTTGGCTTAATGAAAATTGCAGAGGAAGCAGGGTTGTTAAAAAAGTTAGTTACACTTTTTATGCCGATAGTAAAAAGATTGTTTCCAGAAATACCGAAGGATCATCCGTCAATGGGATTTATTCTATCAAATATGATGGCGAACTTTTTTGGACTAGGTAATGCAGCAACCCCTCTTGGTATTAAAGCGATGGAACAACTGAAAGAGTTAAATGGAGGGAAGGATTCGGCCAGTCGCTCTATGGTGACGTTTCTAGCATTAAATACATCAGCTATTACTTTAATCCCTACTACAGTCATTTCGATTCGAATGACCTATGAATCAGCAAATCCTACTGAAATTGTTGGCGTAACATTTATAGCACAAGTGTTATCGATGATCGGAGCAATTTGGATTGACCGCTATTTTTACCGAAGAAGGAGTAGAAAGGGGCGGAAAAAATGAGTATTGTAAATACAATTTCATTATGGGTAATCCCTTGTGTAATTGGTTTTATCCTTTTATATGGCACGATAAAGAAAGTTCCGACGTATGAATCGTTCGTAGAGGGCGGAAAAGAAGGAATTCAAATTGCAGTTTCCATTTTGCCGTTTATGGTAGGAATGCTTGTATCTATTTCTATTTTCCGGGCATCGGGTGCTCTAGATGCGATGATATCGGTAATGAAGCCGATGTTAGATTTAATTCATGTACCAGCCGAAATTGTCCCACTTGCACTTATTCGTCCGATTTCTGGCTCTGCTGGTTTAAGTATTACGACTGATTTAATCGCTACATATGGGCCAGATTCGTTTATTGGAAGATTAGCTTCAACGATGCAAGGTAGCACAGATACGACCTTTTATATTTTAACAGTATACTTTGGGGCTGTTGGTATTAGAAAAATGGGAGACGCATTAAAGGTAGGACTTTTTGCAGATTTAATCGGAATTATTTGCTCGATTGTGTTTGTTTCTCTATTGTTTCAGTAATGCTATTCATTTTTTGCGCTATTTCGCTTATAATACGTATACGACCACTATTAACGTGTAGTTTAATAGTGGTTTTTTTATGCGGTATTTTTGACAAAATGATGAACTTTTATTGTGAGAAATATGAAAAATATGGACAATAATAAAGGGTAAAAACATGATTTGCCCTTTATATGTTTATTATCATCGCTATGTTGTTTAAGTGAGAAGGAGCGAATAGCCGTAAAGCGTATGCGGTTGCCAAGTCTTTCTAATGTAAGGTAAGATAAATTCGAGGTGAAAAAAAGAAATGGAACGATTACAAAAAGTGATTGCGCAAGCAGGTATTGCATCGAGAAGAAAGGCTGAGGAATTAATTCAGCAAGGAAAAGTGAAAGTTAATGGGAAAATAGTGAAGGAGTTAGGAACAAAAGTAACTCCTCAAGATAAAGTAGAAGTAAATAACATCCCTCTTGAAAAAGAAGAACCTATTTATTTTTTACTATATAAACCAACTGGTGTAATTTCGAGTGTATCAGATGATAAAGGAAGAAGTGTTGTAACAGACTTTTTCCCTGAAATCAGACAACGTTTATTCCCAATCGGGCGTTTAGATTATGATACGTCTGGCGTATTATTGATGACAAACGATGGAGATTTCGCCAATGTATTAATGCACCCGAGATATAAAGTTGAAAAAACATATGTTGCAAAAATTAAAGGGCCATTAACAGGTGAGAAAATTCGCATGTTAGAGCGAGGTGTTATGTTAGAAGACGGGAAAACAGCACCAGCAAATGTGAAAATTACGTCTTGGGACAAGCGTAAAGAGACGGCAATTGTACAATTAACGATTCATGAAGGACGTAACCGTCAAGTACGTCGTATGTTTGAAGCGTTAGACTGTAAAGTAGTAAAATTAAAGCGTGAACGTTATGCTTTCTTAGAAGTAGGAAGTCTGCGACCTGGTGATGCGAGAGAATTGACACCTCATGAGGTGAAACAATTACGCGCACTTGCTTCTACAAAGCCAAGATAAGTTATAGAGTTAAAATTTCACCAGTGGAGTACTCTGCTGGTGATTTATTCAATACAACATTTACAGAAGAGAATACATATCATTTACCGAGGAGAGGAGAGGTAATATGAAAAAAAATCGCTTATTATTTCGCGTTATTATTCTGCTCATTTTAAGCGGTGCTGTAGGATTTACACTTTATCAAGGATTCTTTGCTGATAAAGAGAAAATGCAAATTGGAAAAGAAGCACCCAACTTTGTTGTGACAGATTTAGAAGGAAAGAAAATTGAATTAAAAGATTTAAAGGGAAAAGGTGTATTTTTAAACTTTTGGGGCACTTGGTGTAAACCTTGTGAGAAAGAAATGCCTTATATGAATGAACTATATCCAAAGTATAAAGAAAAAGGCGTTGAAATTATTGCGTTAGATGCAGATGAAACGGATATTGCTGTTAAGAACTTTGTGAAACAATATGATTTGAAATTCCCAGTTGCTATTGATAAAGGAACAAAAATCATAGGCACATATGGGGTAGGACCATTACCGACAAGCTTTTTGATTGATAAAGATGGAATAGTAGTCGAACAAATTATAGGTGAACAAACGAAAGAACAGTTAGAAGGATATTTAAAGAAGATTACTCCGTAATAAAGAAAGCCTTTACATAAGAGGTGCTTACCTATAGCGCCTTCGGTTTAAAAATTCTGAGTATTGCGGTAACTCGAGGTTAGAATATACAATAGTACATATAGATACAGGGGCGGTGAGAGTGTTGAAAGAAATTAAGTGTGAATGTGGACATGTTAATCCAATAGGAACTGTTTTTTGTGAAGCTTGTGGGAAACCATTTGAAAGCAATGAAAATATAAAACTATTGGATATGCGCTATGAGGGGAGTGCTCGGAGATCTCTCACGCAAACAAAAACGATAGTTGATAAAATTTGGAGCTTTTTCTCTTCTGTAAAAGTGGGTGTATGGCTCATTGTAATTACTTTAGCTGCATCGGCGATTGGAACTATTTTTCCGCAAGAAATGTACATAACTCCAGGGATTGCACCAGCTGAATATTATAAACAAGAATACGGATTTTTAGGGCAATTGTACTATCAATTAGGATTTAATAATTTATACGGTTCATGGTGGTATATGATTTTAATCGCTTCAATTGGTATTTCACTTGTGATATGTAGTTTAGATCGTGTCATTCCCCTTTATAAAGCTTTAAAGAAGCAAGGGGTGAAAAGACACCCTAGCTTTTTAAAGAGGCAGAGATTATACGGCACTGGTACACCGCAAGATGGTGATTTGGAAAGAGTCCAAATGAATTTAAAGAAAACGAACTATAATGTGAAAGTGGAAGACGGAAACATTTTAGCTGAAAAGGGACGGTTTTCACGCTGGGGTCCATATGTGAATCATATAGGTCTCATTATCTTTTTATTCGGTGCAATGCTCCGTTTTTTACCGAGTATGTACGTAGACGAAGCACTTTGGTTACGTGATGGCGAAACGAAAGAAATACCGGGAACGCATGGTCAATACTATTTAAAAAACGAGAAATTTATAAAGGAAGTTTACGATAAAAGTAAGGACAAGGAAGTTTTTGATGAAGCAATTGACCGTGTAGGTGATAAAATGATTGTGAAAAATTTCCAAACAAATGCTGTATTGTATAAAGCAGTCGGCGAGAATATAGCAGGACAAAAACCGAAACTGGAAAAAGTAAAAGAAGCGGAAATTCGAGTGAATGAACCACTGAAATTTGATCAATTTGCTGTTTATCAGGTGGATTACAAAGAAAGTGAATTTAAAAGCATGTCCTTCCATTTGCAAAACAAAGATAATAATCAAAAGTGGGGACCAATTAAAGTGAATTTAGCAGACCCTACAGAAAAATACGATTTAGGAAATGGGTATTCTCTAGAATTATTAAGCTATTTCCCAGATTTTTATTTTGATGAGAATGGAAGACCAAATACAAAAACGAAATTACCAAACAATCCTGCATTTGTGTTTAAAATGTTTACGCCAGAAACACCAGATGGTGAAGTGAGTTTTGTTGGAATTCAGCAAAATATAGAACCTGATGGAAATAATAAGTATAAAATGTCCTTTGCAGGTGTGGAAATGCAAAATGCAACAGCGCTTACTGTAAGGAAAGATTTAACACTTTGGATTCTTGGTATAGGTGGATTTATATTTATGGTTGGTGTGATTCAAGGTATGTATTGGAATCATCGCCGTATTTGGATACAACGTGTTAATGATGAATGGTGGATTGCAGGCCATACGAATAAAAATTGGTTCAGTTTAAAGAAAGATATTGAAAGAGTACTAGAAGGAACAGCGATTCCACAACCAAACGATAAAATGAATGATAAAAAAATTAGTTAAGGTGGGGAAACGATATGGTGCAAATAAGTAGTAATTTTCTGTTCGCTGCGTTCATCTTATATTTAATTGCAACTTTATTTTTTGGAGGAGCAATTAAAGAAAAGGGTAATAAATGGGCAAATATAGGAATAACGATTACAATTTTAGGGTTTATTGCACAAACAGTATATTTTGTTACAAGATGGATTGCATCAGGGCATGCGCCAGTTAGTAACTTTTTTGAATTCGGTACATTTTTCGGCATGATGCTTGTCGGAGCATTTATTGTCATGTATTTTATGTACCGTGTAAGTATAATCGGATTATTTGCATTACCAGTTGCTCTTTTATTAATTGCTTATGCGAGTATGTTTCCAAGGGAAATATCTCCGCTTATTCCATCTTTAAAAAGTAATTGGTTACATATTCACGTGACGACGGCGGCAGCAGGACAAGCGATTTTAGCAATTAGTTTTATTACGGGCGTAATGTACTTACTGAAGAATGTAGATCAATCGACAAGAAGTAAGCGAACTTTTTGGTTAGAGACAGTAGTATATACGCTTGTTTGTACAGTTGGATTTATTGCAATCACAACGGTATTCTCTAGTATGAAATATGAAGCGAATTTTCAATGGATTGATAAAAATGAACAACAAGTGGAGATGAAGTACAATCTTCCGGCTTTAGTTGGACCGCATGAAGGGAAATTAATGACAGAAAATAAATTAGAGCCAACAGTTGAAGTCCCTGCAATTGTAAATGCGAAAAAATTAAATACTGTTATTTGGTCAGTGTTAGTCGGAACACTACTTTATATTGTATTAAGACTTGTTTTGCGTAAGCGAGTATCAGCGGCACTTCAGCCGTTAGTAAAGAATACGAATAGTGATTTACTAGATGAAATCGGATATCGTTCTATTGCGATAGGGTTCCCAGTGTTTACGTTAGGAGCGTTAATCTTTGCAATGATCTGGGCTCAAATTGCTTGGACGCGCTTTTGGGGTTGGGATCCCAAAGAAGTTTGGGCACTTATTACATGGCTCTTTTATGCTGCGGTATTACATTTACGTTTATCTAAAGGATGGCATGGAGAAAAGTCTGCTTGGCTTGCAGTAATTGGTTTTGCAATCATTATGTTTAACTTTATTGTAGTAAACTTAATTATTGCGGGTTTACATTCATATGCATAGAGAAATAAAATAGGAGAGTGTATGTCACTTTCCTATTTTATTTTTGTCAACTTTTCTTCTTTTTTGAGAAAAACATGACAAAGTAGCGGTCGATTTTGTAAAATGATGTCGAGGACCAAATAGACTGTTCAAAAAAAATACATAGTTTTGGAAAAAAAATGAACAAACTTTATTATTCTTGTGAAGCATAATATGGAAAGTGAAACATTCAAAAAATATTTTGTTAAATGAGAATAAGTGCAACATTATATTGTAGAAGGGTAGGTGTGAACCGTTGCGCTAAAATGCGTAGCGGGTAGAAATGGAAAATGAATCAAGAATATTAATTGTAGACGATGAGGATCGTATTCGTCGCTTATTGAAAATGTATTTAGAAAGAGAGCAATACACAATTGAAGAAGCAGATAATGGTGATACAGCTTTAGAAATGGCCTTACAAAATGATTATGATTTAATCTTGTTAGATCTTATGATGCCTGGTAAAGATGGTATCGAAGTGTGCAAAGGGGTTCGTGAGAAGAAAGCGACACCAATTATTATGCTGACAGCAAAAGGTGAAGAAGTGAATCGGGTACAAGGGTTTGAGGTAGGAACTGATGATTATATCGTGAAACCATTTAGCCCTCGTGAAGTAGTGCTTCGTGTGAAAGCAGTATTACGCCGTGCTGTACCAACAACATTCTTTACACAAGATACAACGACAAAAGATGTTACTGTGTTCCCTCATTTAACAATTGATAATGATGCACACCGTGTTACAGCAGATGGTAATGAAGTGAATTTAACACCGAAAGAGTATGAATTACTATTATTTTTAGCGAAAGCTCCAGATAAAGTGTTTGACCGTGAGCAATTGTTAAAAGAAGTATGGCAATACGAATTCTTCGGAGATTTACGTACAGTTGATACGCATGTAAAGCGTTTACGTGAGAAGTTAAGTAAAAAATCACCAGATGCTGCGAAGATGATTGTTACCGTTTGGGGCGTTGGTTACAAGTTTGAGGTTGTGAACGACTGATGCTTTGGAGAAGTGTAGTAGGGAAGTTATGGATGACCATATTACTTCTCGTTTCGTTTGTTCTTGGATTTGTTGCGATTTTACTTTCGCAGTTTTTTAGAACATATTATGTTGATATGAGTGAAGCTAGGCTTCAAAAAGTTGCAACTAGTGTTTCAGAGCTAATTGAAGAAGGTGCCGATGTAAAAACGATTGAGAATATCGCGTACAAATTCTCTGATCCACTTTCAAGAATCATTATTGTAGAAGATGGTAAGGAGATTTCCTCTTCTCCGAAACAAGAAGGGTTAGTTACTCTAACAATAGATGATTTAAAAGAAGATAAAGAATTAGCTGCTGTATTTAAAGACAAAAAAGAAATTAAAAATAACATTAGAAAAGCTTCTAATAGCAGGAAGAATAAAAATACTGAAAATGATATTATGATCGTCGGAAAACCGGTGCAATCAAAAAATCAAAGTGCAGTGTTCGTATATGAATCATTACAAGTGCCGATACAAGGTATGGAGAGAACGACTGATTTTATTTTCTTATCGGCTGGGATTGCGATTATATTAACAACCTTCTTTGCGTTCTTCTTATCTACTCGAATTACAGCACCGCTTCGTAAAATGCGTGAGGTTGCTTTTGAGGTGGCACGTGGGAAGTTTGATGCAAAGGCTCCTATGGTTTCTCAGGATGAAATTGGTGAGCTTGCAACGGCCTTAAATCAAATGGGGAAACAGTTGAAGTTTAATATGAATGCTTTGCAGCAAGAAAAAGAACAGTTAGCTAGTATTTTGAGTAGTATGGCAGATGGGGTTATTACGTTAAATCAAGAAGGGGCAGTCGTAGTTATTAATCCACCGGCCGAACATTTCTTACAAGTGTGGCAAGAAGAAAAAGAGATAGAGCTAAGTAAAAAACTACCTTCTGAACTTGTTGAGTTATTCCATCTTGTTGTAGAAAGTGAGCAACAACAAGTTGTTGAAATTAATTTGCAAAAAGGTAACTACGTAGTTCTTATGACGCCGCTTTACAATCAAACGAAAATTCGTGGGGCTGTAGCAGTGTTGCGTGATATGACGGAAGAACGTCGTCTTGAGAAGATGCGTCAAGACTTTATCGCGAATGTATCACATGAACTTCGTACACCGATGGTCATGCTTCAAGGGTATAGTGAAGCGATTTTAGATGATATTGTGCAAACGAAAGAGGAAATTAATGAGTTTGTTCAAATCATTTATGATGAATCCGTTCGTTTAGGTAAGCTTGTAAATGAATTATTAGATTTAGCTCGTATGGAAAGTGGTCACGTAGAGTTACATATTGGTGAATTAGATATTCATCCATTTGTCGAAAAAATTGGTCGTAAATTCCAAGGGATTGCAAAGGATAAAGAAGTTCAATTAACAGTTGATTTCCAAAGCCCAATTGAACAATATCCGTTTGATGCAGATCGTATGGAGCAGGTATTGACGAATTTAATTGATAATGCAATCCGTCATACAAATGCGGGTGGACATGTTACACTTGTAATTAATACAGAAAATAGTGGCCTTACTTTTGAAGTGCAGGATTCAGGTGCGGGTATTCCAGAAGAAGATATTCCGTTCTTGTTCGATCGGTTCTATAAAGCTGACAAAGCGAGAACGCGTGGGAAAAAGGTTGGAACTGGACTCGGACTTGCGATTGCTAAAAATATTGTTCAAGGTCATGATGGAAAGATTTCTGTATCGAGTGTCGTTGGAGAAGGAACTACATTCTCTGTATATTTACCAAATCGTATAATTTAGATATATATGTTTTTTAAAAGTGATAATGAATAAAAGCTCTACTGTTTTTTATTTTTTTGTAAGTTCAATTAAATAAAGAATGGTAGAGTTTTTTTCTTTAATAATCAGTATGAAAAAGAGAGGTGTCATAATGAAATGAAACTTTATACAAAAACAGGAGATAAAGGGGAAACGAGTGTAATAGGTGGCCGAGTAGATAAAGATCATATACGTGTAGAAGCTTATGGCACAATTGATGAGGCGAATTCTCATATCGGATACGCGCTGTCAAAATTGCAAGAGGAATGTTTTCGTGACATTTATAACGAGCTTGAAAATATTCAACATGAACTATTTGATTGTGGAGGAGATTTAGCAATAGTAGAGAAGAAAATCCCCTATAAAGTAACGATAGAGATGGTCGAGTATTTAGAGAGAAGAATTGATTCTTATACAGAAGAAGCGCCGCCATTAGAACGTTTTATTTTACCAGGTGGTAGCGAGGGATCAGCTGCAATACACATTGCACGTACAGTTATAAGAAGAGCAGAACGTTGTATAGTGTCATTGCAAAAAGAAGGAGAAACCAATGACATTGTTCTAAAGTATGTAAATAGGTTATCTGATTATTTGTTTGCGGTAGCTAGAGTAATAAATGCGCGTTTACAAGTGAAAGATGTGGAATATAACCGCAGTGCACTTGTTTTTCGCAATAAAAAAGAGAAGGAAGTGGAGTAATTCACTTCCTTTTTTTGTATACTTTCTTCTGTAATATCCCACAATAGAGAAGGTATGACGGTTATTAGAAAACGGAGGATGTATATGAAAGCGTTAAAATGTGGCGTGGTGATATTGAGTATATTATTTTCATCTCAATTACATGTTTACGCTGAAGAGAATCAGTGGATATGGCCTGTTGATGGGCAGGTAAGTGATTATTTTGGGACAAGACATGGGAAACACTATGGTATTGATATAGCTGCGTCCATTGGAACGCCTGTTGCAGCTATTCAAAATGGTAAGGTGACAAAGTCTTATTTTTCAAGTAGTTATGGAAATGTTGTGTTTATTAAACATGGAGAATATGAGGCTGTTTATGCGCATTTAAATAAGAGATATGTAGTTCAAGGGGATAATATTTCAAAAGGAGAGCGAATTGGAGAGGTAGGGAATACAGGAGAATCGCGAGGAGCGCATTTGCATTTAGAAGTGCATCAAGGAAGATGGACGATGGAGAAAAGGAATGCGATGAATCCGTTGCTTGTTTTAAATGAACAAAGAAATCAAGTCGTGTCATCATCATTATATGTTGTACAAAAAGGTGATACTTTAGTTAGTATTGCTCGGAGATTTAGTATGACAGTTGAGGAAATCAAAGTGAAAAATGGATTACAACAAGAGCGAATCTATCCGAACCAACAACTATACGTTAAGTAAAGGAAACTTCCCGAAGTATAACTTTTGAATAGATTTTTAAGAATATGATAGTAAATGAATTTATATCGACGTTTCGACAAGAAATGTTGACTTAGCAATAACATACGAAGATAAGAGTAACCTATTCCTAATGAAAAACCGTCCCAAAAAATCTTTTGGGACGGTTTCTTTTACCAAAAAATAAAGACACATATAAATCCAGAAATAGCTAAGTAGCTATATAAGTAAAAGACTTTTGTTCTTGTTTTTTCTTTTGTCCGAAATAGTACGATACTTGGTTCGATTAGACCAATTGTAAGACAAAGTAAACCAAGAAGCATAAAGCCAATTGAAAGAGAATACAGGGCGATTTGTGGTGCTTGAAATGGAATCATCCATTTTAATAAAAATGCAATAAGTGCAGTGTAACAAATGCTACCGATGTATTTATTCAATGGTGTATTAGAACGGAAACCAGGAAGTTTCTTGGAAAAAGGACGGGAAACAACTTCAATTTGTAAAGATGTATGTTCTTCAATTATTTTTTGAGCTTCTTTTCCTTTTTGGAAAAGGGATAAAATCCAGTTTCGCTCACCTTGGAAAATAAATTGAGAAGTTGTTAAATAGTGATCAACTTTTACCTTATTCCAACTCTTCCATGGATGACGCTCACACAATTTTAATTTACTTTCTGTTTTTTTATCGTACTGATAAATACTTATGCCATCTTGGTCAAAAGTAGCGTAGTATGTCTCTCTTGAGAATGTGCCTAGATCAATTGGACAGTAGAAAAGTAATTCTTTTTTCAAATAAAAGTATTCTTTTCTTAAGTTCTTTTTCATTGCTTCTCGAATAGAGTGTCTTTTATCTTTCTTCATGACATTTCCTCCATAACTCAGAAAATGTTCTTATCTTAACAATTCAACATCTTATCACTTTTAACGATATATGACTAGGGGGATTCATAAGAGAAATACCGAATTATAAAGTGAAACTTTAATCAGTGGGGGTTTTTTCCATCCCCCACTGATTATTAGTTGAACCAATCGGGCTTTTACGGGCAGCCCGACTCCTGCCTAACTTCCTCGCATTCGCCGAATTTCGAGGTGGGAGTCTTACTGCCCGTTAATGCGGGATAAAAAATATGGGTTATATTGTAAAATATATTGATTGTATTTTTTGTTATATAAAGTTAATAACTTATTTTTAATAAGTTACACTTTTTTTGTTCACAATACGATCATGTTGTTGTATAATGAAGTGGAAAATAGAATATCGGTCTATCTTCGGGGCAGGGTGAAAATCCCGACCGGCGGTGATGAACAGTTAATAATTTCGTTCTAAGCCCGCGAGCCGTTAAGGCAGGATTTGGTGTGATTCCAAAGCCGACAGTATAGTCTGGATGGGAGAAGATGGAGGTTCAAGCGTTCAAAAAAGATAAGTATTTGAACGTCTGTTTGATGTGCCTTAAAACTCTCCCTTTGTGTAAATCGCAAAGGGGTTTTTTCGTTCTATGAAAAAATAGGCATAGCAGAACCTTTCCACTTTCCATGAGAAGATCGATGGAAAAGGAGAGAGAAAGATGAAACAAAAAAACAGTGTAGTGCAGATGGTGAGTGTAGCGATGCTAAGTAGTATTGCGTATTTACTAATGATGTTGGATTTTCCATTCCCAGGGCTTCCGCCATTTTTAAAAATTGATTTTAGTGATGTGCCAGCTTTAATTGCGGCGATTATTTTTGGACCGATTGCAGGAGTAATTGTAGAAGCGATAAAAAATATTTTACATTACGGGATTCAAGGAAGCTTAACGGGAGTGCCAGTTGGAGAAATTGCAAACTTTATTGCAGGATGTTTATTTATTGGACCAGCAGCTTTCTTATTTAGAAAGTATCGTACTGTAAAGAGTTTAACTACAGGATTAATGCTAGGGACAATTACAATGGCGTTAATCATGAGTGTATTAAACTACATCATCATATTCCCAGCTTACACTTGGTTTTTAAATTCACCAGCTATGTCTAGTGATGCTATAAAAACAACTGTTGTAACGGCAATCTTACCATTTAATTTGATTAAAGGAATTGTAGTGACAATTGTATTTGTAGCGTTGTTCTCACGCCTGAAAGTATGGGTGTTTGCAAAAATGAATAATGCATAAAATATAAAGTGAAACTTTAATCAGTGGGGGCTTTGTTCATCTCCCACTGATTATTAGCCTTCACCAATCGGGCATTTACGGGCAGCCCGCCCCTCACCTAACTTCTTTGCTTTCGTTGAATTTTGAGGTAGGGGTCTTACTGCCCGCAAATAGCGGGATAAAAAAACCATTAGTAGTATGGACTACTAATGTTTTTTTATTAAATAGAATGAAAATAGAAAACAAAAAATACCCCTCATCCATATGAGGGGCATTTTTTGAAGTTAATAAAAGACTATTCGAATTTTAAAGAGTCGCCATCAAATGATTCGTCAGCAACTTTAATTGAGTCAGTTGGACAGCCTTCGAATGCATCCATCATATCTTCAATTAATACATCTGGAATTTCAACAATACCTTGGTTATCGTCTAATGTTACAAATGCAATACCTTCATCATCATAGTCATAAATGTCTGGTGCAGCAGCGCCACAAGCACCACATGCAATACAAGTATCTTTATCAACGATTGTATATTTTGCCATCTTTTTTCCCTCCTAATAATATGTATGTGAAAAGTTCGTCAAAAAATTATAACCTTATTGTAAAACGGTTTTTAAAACTTTTCAACATAAAATTATAATGATAATGCTTATCAATTAGGGTGTCAACTTGTTTTTGAATAATTTCATAAGATTTTCAAAATACTTAAATGTTATTTCGTTTGATACAATAGAATATATACAAGCATGTAGTGTGAATATGATAAGTTAAATGCGATCGTATTGAAAAAGGAATGAAGTTAGACTGAAAGGTGGAAGCGGTAATGCAGCTACAATATACTTTATTATATTGTTTAAAACAATTGAATGGTGAAAGAACCGTTTCTTCGATTTATTATTTGTTAAAAGGAAAGAGATCGTCGCAAACATTACAAGATGGGAATATGTTTCAAATTTCTTTTTTGTTTGGGATTTATAAATCATTAAATAGAGCTGATTATGATCAAGAAGTTGCCAAGTTGTTACAGACGGATTTAGTTCAATCTATAGATGATAATACATACGTGTTAACGACTGCGGGTATCATGCAATTAAACAAATGGGAAGATGAATTTGCCTTTCCGACGTATTTACATGGTTTACACTATGGTGAAATAGGTGAAACGTTTTGGAAGAGATTATCATTAATCGTTCAAACCATTTCGAATATACAACAGGCGAATGCGAAATTTATTCCAATTCAACAGGATACAGAAATAATGATGTGGGTAAAACGTTTTCTCACGGGAATACCATATACGAGAAATGAATTGGCTAAAAGATTGTGGAAGGAGATGGATACTCTTTTACAAAAAAATAATTCAGTAGAAGCGACAATCATAACATATCGGTTAACTGGCTATGAACGTATCGGGTGTACTTTACAACAATTAGCGGAGATTACGAAACAAGATGTATTTCGAGTGTACTTTTTATTTTGGGGTACAATTCATTTCCTTATTCAAGAAGTTCGCAATAAAGAAAATGAATTTCCATTATTAGTTGAAATTATTTCTTATCCAAATGAGAAAGCTGATTTATTTAGCTTATCAACGAAAAAAACATATAATTTTTGGAGACAAGGACGCTCTTTAGAAGAAATAGCGACAATTCGGAATTTAAAGGTTGCCACGATAGAAGATCATTTTGTGGAGATTGCTTTACGAGAAAAAGAATTTTCTATTGAGATGTTTATGGAAAAAGAAAAAATAGAAAAAGTATCAAAAGTAATTGAAGCATTACAAACACGTAAATTGCGTGTGTTGAAGCAAGCGGTTGGAGAGGGGATCTCTTATTTTGAAGTCCGTCTTGTATTGGCACGGATGGAGGGTATTAATGAAGCTTGAGGAATATTTATATAAGTGGTTTGGATATTCTGAATTTCGTCCGGGGCAAAAAGGAGTTATTACGGACTTATTGGAAGGAAAAGATGTTGTAGCAATGCTTCCGACTGGAAGGGGAAAGTCAATGTGTTATCAACTTCCGGGGCTTCTGCAAGAGGGGACGGTGCTTGTTGTATCACCATTATTATCTTTAATGGAAGACCAAGTTACGCAATTAAAGTATGTCGTGAAAAATCGAGTTATTGCATTTAATAGTTTTCGGACGTTAAGTGAAAAAAGAGAAGCGATGAAAAAGCTATCTTTTTATAAATTTGTTTTCGTATCACCAGAGATGTTGCAGTCGGAACTTCTAATAAGAGAATTGAAAAAAATACATATTTCATTATTTGTCGTAGATGAAGCGCATTGTATTTCACAATGGGGATATGATTTCCGGCCAGATTATAAAAAATTAGATAAAGTAATTGAGAGTATCGGATCTCCAAATGTACTAGCATTAACAGCAACTGCTACAAAGGATGTACTGCGAGATATAGCGGAAAGTTTAAATCTAAAAAATATCGCTGAGCATGTGTATTCAATTGATCGTCCAAATATTGCGATGGAAGTGCAATTTGTGGAAACGATAGAAGAAAAAAAAGAGGCGCTTTTTGAGCATATAATGTATTTGCAAGGGCCTGGTATTGTTTATTGCTCAAGTAGGGCCTGGACAGAGCGTTTAACCGAGTATTTAAGAGGAAAAGGAATTACAGGTGTAGCTTTTTATCATGGTGGTATGGAACATGAAGAGCGTATGTTAATTCAACAACAGTTTATGAATGACCAGTTGCAAATTGTAATATGTACAAGTGCTTTTGGGATGGGGGTCAATAAGGCGAATACAAGATATATTATTCATTTTCAATATCCGACAAATGTAGCCTCCTATTTACAAGAAATTGGAAGAGCGGGGAGGGATGGTGAACCGAGTATAGCTATTTTGTTATGTAGTCCATTGGATCATGATTTACCAATTTCAATCATTGAAGATGAATTGCCAAGTAAATCACAAATACAATTTTTATTTTCGTTACTACAAGAAAGAATGTTTCAAACGAAAGTATTACCAATAGAAGATGTAGAAGAAATTTGTTATAATGCAGCAAGATTTAATGAACAATATTGGCGTTTTATCCGTTATCATCTCGAACATCTTGGAATCATACAACAGCGAAATCTTCTGCTAGAGAGCTTGTCAGATGAAATAATGCACAGATTAATAGCGGAAGTGGAAGTAAGACTGCGTAATAAATATAGTGAGCTAGAAAATATGAAGTCATGGATACAAGTTCAAGGATGTAGGCGTGAATATTTATTACAACAGTTCGGTTATAGAAAGGAAAAAGAGATAGAAAACTGTTGTGATTACTGTGGTATTACAAAAATAGATTATAAAAAAAGACGAGCGCAACAGTCAGTTTTCGACTATAATTGGGAAACAGAGTTACAAAAGCTTTTCGGCCTAGGGAAGATGGAGGAATGATGAACATTCAAAGGCAAAATGTTGAAGATATGAGTCCGAGGGAAATAAGACTGAATCTATACATAACACAACTAATTATTATTGGTATCGGTTGTTTATTAGCATACATATTATTTCAAGATAAAAGAGAAGTTTATAGTTTGTGGAAATGGGAACCGATTTCTATACTTGTACTAGGTGGCTTATTAGCGATATGTATTGTGTTATTAGATTATGTTGCAATGCGAGTGTTTCCAGAATCTTGGTTTGATGATGGTGGCATTAACGATAGAATGTTTCAAGGAATCTCTGTCATGCATTTACTCGTTATCACGTTTATTATTGGCTTTGCGGAAGAGTTTTTATTTAGAGGTGTAGTGCAGACTCATTTTGGAATTGTAATAGCGAGTTTAATTTTTGCCGTGTTACATATTCGGTATATAACGAAGCCTTTTTTGTTTTGTTTCGTCTGCTTTATTAGCTTTGTTTTTGGTTATGTATTCGAGTGGACAGGAAATTTGTTTATTACAATCTTTGCACACTTTCTTGTTGATTTTATAATGGGACTCCAATTAAGAAAATAAATGGAAGGTGGTGGTGAACAACATGAGAAAACGAATTCCTGATTTTGAAGAGGAGTTAGAAGTTGAGCGAGTGGAAGAAGATGAAGGTTTACCGCCGCGTAGTGAAATTCGTAGAAATAAAGAGAAAAAACCAAAATTTAAAATGAATCATATTTTCGTCCGAGTTTTAACATTTTTATTCATATTGTTACCTATTAGTATTCTATGGTATACAGATAAATATACACAGGTGAAAAGTGATAGTAATAATGCTGGGAAAAGTGCGTTTGAAGTAATTTTCTTTGATTCAGCTAAGACTGAATCTCAAAAGCAGTCTGAGAAAGTAGCAACTCATATTGTGAAAGATGGAGAAAGTTTAGAAAGTATAGCGAAGCAATATTTCTCAGATGAAAACGGGATGGAAGTAATTAAAAAATATAATGATTTACAAGAAGACGAAGTGAGAGTAGGACAAGAATTAAAAATTCCTATAAAAGATAAGTCTGCGAAGTAAGAGAGCTAGTTAAATGAGTGATATATAATAGCTGCATATAAAATGAAGGACTATACTTTACGAGGAGGGAGAGTAAAAAATATATGACATGGATTATATTATTATGTACTCTCATATGCATTGGTTTTGTATGTCTTCTTGGAATGTATAAAGAAGCGATGCGTAATACTGTGCTGGAACATACATTAGTATTCGAAGAATTTCCGGAAAGTTTTCAAAAAGTTAATATTTTTTTTATTTCGGATATTCATAGAAGGGTCATTTCTAGCTCGCTAATTGAACGAGTAAAAGGGAAAGCAGATATCGTAATTATTGGCGGTGATTTAGCTGAAAAAGGAGTACCTTTATCGCAAATCTCTTTAAATATTCAAAAATTAAGAGAAGTAGCCCCTGTATATTTTGTATGGGGAAATAATGATTATGAAATTGAATATCACGAATTAGATGCTTTATTGTTAGAGAATAATGTGAAGGTATTAGATAATACAAGAGTTGTATTTGAGTCTGAAGTAGGTGAGAAAATTTGCTTGCTCGGTATCGATGATGTTGGATTAGAACGAGATCGTTTAGATTTAGCATTGGCTGATTGTAAAGAAGAAGGTTTTCGCATTTTAATTAGTCACAACCCTGATATAATAAAGAAAATGTCCGGTAAAGAACAAATTTCGCTTGTGTTAAGTGGACATACACATGGAGGACAAATTCGGTTGTTTCCATCTGAAAAACATTTAAAGGGTGGTATATATAAGCATTTTAATATGACACTCTTTGTTAGTAATGGGTATGGAACAACATTGTTTCCTCTTCGTTTTCGGGCACCTTCTCAAACACATATCATTACGTTGTGTGGAGGGAAATAATGCCAACTTCAAATGGAAACTATAATATAAAAGCTGTTTCGAATATACTCGGAATTCAACCGAGTACACTCCGCGCATGGGAAAGACGTTATCATATTATTGCCCCAAAGAGAAATCATGCGGGGCATCGTTTGTATACAGAAGAGCATATTCATATTTTGAAATGGTTAATGAACAAAGTTTCTGGGGGGATGATGATTGGACAAGCCGTTCAGTTATTAGAAGAGAATCGGTTGCAGAACAACATTCAAATAGAAAAAATTACTGATAAAGAAGTTGTTTTAGTGGACGATATACTACAAGCTTTGTTAGAATTTGATGAAATTACAACTTCTGTATTATTAAACGAGGTTTTTAGTATATATTCAACGGAAAAGGTTGTTATAAGTATCATTCTTCAAGTGGCAAACAAGTTGTTAATTTTAAAAAATAATAATGAGATTACAATGTCACAATTCAAATATGTTGTATCATTCTTACAAACACGTCTAGGAATGATTTATCATAATGCATCAGTGTATTCTTCCGTTAACAAAGTTTTCGTTTTAGAAAATAATATATTAAAAGGATTTATTTTCGCGACGTATTTACGAATAAAAGGATATCAAGCAATGTATATGGGGACAAGTTTAGATGAAGAAGGTATTTTACAAGCTATTGAACAATTGCAACCTAAGTATTTGTTTATATCTTTTGATGATGAGCGAGAACTTGAAGAGGCAGTAAGATTTATTGATTTGTTGCAAGCAAAAAATAAAAATCTCTTTGTTGGTTTTATAGGAAGAAAAAGCATTGGGGATCAATTAAATCTTCAAAATATCCTTATTGGTAACACGAAAGAAGAATGGGATGGATGGTTAAGAATGTCAGAATAGTTGTTCGAAAAGAACCATCTATTTTCTATTTCATATAATAAAAATTAGATGCAATGGTTACGTAGGGAGGGTATGAGATGAGACTGGAACGTTTAAATTACAATAAGATCAAAATTTTCCTAACATTTGATGATTTATCAGAACGAGGATTAACGAAAGAAGATTTGTGGAGAAATGCACCGAAAGTACAGCAACTATTCCGTGATATGATGCAAGAAGCAAATAAAGAATTAGGGTTTGAAGCGGATGGTCCGATTGCTGTGGAAGTATTTTCTCTACAAGCTCAAGGTATGGTTGTAATTGTAACGAAAGAAAATCAAGAAGTGGACACAGAAGATGAGTTCCGTGACGAGTTTATTGAAATGCAAGTGACTCTTGATGAAAGTGAACATATACTTTACGAGTTTGCTACATTAGATGATGTAATTAATTTGTCAAATCGCTTATATAACCTTGGTGTAACTGATGGGAAGTTGTATACATGGGATAATCGTTTTTATCTTTGGATAGAAGAAGAAGAGCAATTTCAATTATTAAAGGCAGATTTTATAGCTATTTTAGCGGAATACGGTAATCCGTCAACAGCAACAATTTACCGCATAATGGAATATGGTAAAGAATTAATGGATTCTCAAGCAATTGAACAAATATACAATTACTTTGTGAAAAAGCAAAACCTCAGCTAATGTAACGTAGCTTGAGGTTTTATTTTTATTCAGCTGAAGATTGGAAAATCTAAAATCTATAAAGCGAAGTTTAGGCAACAAGACTAGCCGACCTGTATTTGAAGATTGGATCAGTATTTTTGATGAAAATAAAAAATATTTAAATATTTAAGTATTTTACTTTTCTAAAAGCAATAAAAGGACTATAATAATAGTGAAAACGCTTGCAACACAAAATAGTTTGTATATATTTGTTAGCGTTTTCTATTGCATTCCAAATTTAACGGTGTATACTAGGCAATGAAGGTTTACTAAACAAGTGAAATTACAGGGGGTTTACTTACTATGGTAGCCGAAAAGGGAACTCAAACGAAAACACAACAACAAGGGGAACAACATTTTGAATTGTTAAATTCAACACAAATTGTAATTAATGAAGCATTAGAAAAATTGGGTTATCCAAACGAAGTATATGAATTATTGAAAGAACCAATTCGTATGATGACAGTGAAAATTCCAGTTCGTATGGATGACGGGACTGTTAAAATATTTACAGGATATCGTGCACAACATAATGATGCTGTTGGTCCAACGAAAGGTGGAATTCGCTTCCATCCAAACGTAACAGAAAATGAAGTGAAAGCACTTTCTATTTGGATGAGTTTAAAATGTGGTATTGTTGATTTACCATATGGTGGAGGTAAAGGTGGAATCATTTGTGACCCACGTGAAATGTCTTTCCGTGAATTAGAAAGATTAAGCCGCGGTTATGTACGAGCAATTAGCCAAATTGTTGGTCCGACAAAAGATATTCCGGCTCCAGATGTATTTACAAACTCACAAATTATGGCATGGATGATGGATGAGTATAGCCGTATCGATGAATTTAATTCACCAGGATTTATTACAGGTAAACCACTTGTATTAGGTGGATCACACGGACGTGAAACAGCGACTGCAAAAGGTGTAACAATTTGTATTCGTGAAGCTGCGAAAAAACGTGACATTGATATTAAAGGTGCACGCGTTGTTGTTCAAGGATTCGGTAACGCAGGTAGCTTCTTAGCTAAATTTATGCATGATGCAGGCGCGAAAGTAATTGCAATTTCAGATGCTTACGGTGCACTACATGATCCAAATGGATTAGATATTGACTATTTACTAGATCGTCGCGATAGCTTCGGTACTGTAACAAAACTATTTAATAATACAATTTCAAATACAGAACTGTTAGAACTTGATTGTGACATTTTAGTTCCTGCTGCAATTGAGAACCAAATTACAGAAGAAAATGCTGATAAGATTAAAGCGAAGATTGTGGTTGAAGCTGCAAATGGCCCAACTACATTAGAAGCAACAAAAATCTTAACAGATCGTGGTATTTTACTTGTTCCAGACGTATTAGCAAGTGCTGGTGGCGTTACAGTATCTTACTTTGAGTGGGTACAAAATAACCAAGGTTACTACTGGACTGAGGAAGAAGTAGAACAACGTTTAGAAAAAGTAATGGTAAAATCATTCGATTCAATCTATGAAACATCACAAGTTCGTAAAGTGAACATGCGCTTAGCTGCATACATGATTGGTGTTCGTAAAATGGCTGAGGCTAGTCGCTTCAGAGGTTGGGTATAATATATAATGTTTTGAGAAAGCGTGATTTCCTTTCGAGGGAATCGCGTTTTTTTGTTGAAGTATTAAATGAGGTGTTGTATATGGGGAATGAAATGATGGAACGGGTAGACCAATTAGAAGAAAAGGTTAAGGTGTTAGAGGGTGAACTTGCAAGAGTTAAGAGAGCCCGAAAGACAAGTATCGTTCGGGTGTTCGGCGAAGGATTATTGTTTTAATATTTGGTGCATTTGTAGTTGGACCAATTATCGCGTTTATATTCACAATTATTACTTGGCTTGTTGAAAAATAGAATAAAAAATAAAAAAAGAACGCTTGTTCTACACGAACAAACGTGCTATACTTTCCTTAGATAAGCAAAACGGAAATGATTTTAAGGAGAGATAAATGATGAAAATGACAGTAGACCAAAGATTTATGATGCCAGCAGATGTTGTAGAACGAGTGGAAGTATTACGAAACAAACAAAGTAAGCGTGGCACATTATTACAATCGGTAAATAAATTTTTCGGTTTAGATACGAAAGAAGATTGTGTTTGGTTTTACGGTTTTTATGGAGTGGCTGTAAGTATTTTATTATTTATGGTATTCACATCAAATATTTTCGATTTTATCTTCGCATAAGAAATATGCTATAAGGACATTGCTACCGAATACATATAAGGAAGTAAGGTAATTTTCTACAGCGGGAGTTGGTAGTAATGGCGATGTTTCCTATAGAGCGTAACTATATTGGATATGGAAGTTCACGACCGGGAATTCCTCTTTCTAAAGTAAGGTTTATTGTAAGTCATGATACGGGGAATCCTGGTAGCAATGCGATAGGGAATCGAGATTACTTTAATGAAATACAACCGAAAGCTTCGGCGCATACATTTATAGATGACAAAACGATATTGGAAATTGTGCCTATAAATGAAGTTGCGTATCATGTTAGATATGGTGTGCCGACGGATAATGACTTATATGGTTATGATGCGAATAAGGCTGCCATTGGGGTAGAACTTTGTTATGGCGGTGAGGTTAACTTTTGGGAAGCATATACTCGTTTTACGTGGTATCATGCGTATTTATGCCAAAACTTCGGTTTGAATCCGAAAAAAGATATCGTATCACATAAAACACTTGATCCAGCTAGAAAGATTGATCCTGAGAATGTATTAGGGAAACAAGGCATTAAATTTCAGCAGTTTTTAGCAGATGTCTATCGGATGTATGTTTCGTTTAGATGACAAATATATGAAAAATGAATACAATAAAGATAGGTGCCTACTGCTGTAAGTAGGTTTTTTCTTGTTTTTATAAATAGTGTATTGGTAGAAGACTAGGAGTGAGCTGAGTATGCAGAAAGAAACAGCTATCATAATTGGAGGCGGTCCGTGCGGATTAGCAGCAGCAATTTCGTTGCAAAAAGTAGGGATAAATCCGTTAGTAATTGAAAAAGGAAACATTGTAAATGCAATTTATAATTATCCAACTCATCAAACATTTTTCTCATCTAGTGAAAAATTAGAAATTGGTGAAGTTGCATTTATTACAGAAAATCGTAAGCCATTTCGTAACCAAGCGCTCGCGTATTATCGTGAAGTAGTAAAGCGTAAATCTGTACGTGTAAATGCATTTGAACGAGTGGAGAAAGTTCAAAAAGATGGAGAAGTTTTTCGGGTTGAGACGACAAAGCGTGACGGAAGTAAAGAAATATATATCGCGAAATATATTGTTATAGCAACTGGATATTATGACAATCCAAATTATATGAATGTTCCAGGTGAGAAACTTGAGAAAGTAGCGCACTATTTTAAAGAGGGACATCCTTATTTTGATCGAGACGTGGTAGTTATAGGTGGGAAAAACTCGAGTGTAGATGCCGCGTTAGAGCTTGTTAAAGCAGGTGCGCGTGTAACGGTACTATATCGCGGAAGTGAGTATTCATCAAGCATAAAGCCATGGATTCTGCCGGAGTTTGAGGCATTAGTACGAAACGGCACAATTCAAATGCATTTCCAGTCTCATGTGAAAGAAATTACTGAACATACATTAACGTATACAGTTGATGATGAGGCATATACAATCCAAAATGATTTTGTATTTGCGATGACTGGTTACCATCCTGATCATAGCTTCTTAACGAAGATGGGTGTTCGGATTGATGAAGAAACAGGGCGTCCGATTTATACAGAGGATACAATGGAAACAAACGCTGAAAATATTTTCATTGCAGGTGTAATTGCTGCTGGGAATAATGCAAATGAAATATTTATCGAGAACGGTAGATTTCATGGGGATGCGATTGCGCAAACCATTGCATCAAGGGAAATATAAAAAGAAGCTGTCGAAATAAACTTCGACAGCTTCTTTTTAATTGTGCATAAACATATTTTGGATTGTTTCATGAGAATTTGTATTCTCTAATGCAACTAATAATTTAATACGTGCTTTTTGAGCATTTAAACCGTATGTGAATACAATACCCATATCTTTTAATTGTTTGCCCCCGCCTTCATACGAATATACATCTTGCACGATGCCGTTGAAACAGCGAGACACTAATACAACAGGAATTCCTTTGTTGATTAATCGTTCTAGACTAGGAAGTGTTCTTGGAGGTAAATTACCTTGTCCAAGTGCTTCAATAACAATCCCGTCTACTGGAAGGTTTTCAATTGCTGCTAACAATGTATCGTCCATACCAGCGTATGCTTTTAGAACAACTACGTTTTTAGAAACCTTATTTACTGAATATGTTTCATGATGTACTAAAGCGTGATGGAATACAACGCCGCGCTTTGTTACCATACCAATTGGTCCATACTGTGGACTCTGGAATGTTGCCACGTTACTTGTATGTGTTTTCGTTACATTTGTAGCGCAATGGATTTCGTCGTTTAATACGACTAAAACACCTTTTTCAGCAGCTTCACTACAGCTAGCTACTTTTACAGCCGATAAGAAGTTATATAGACCATCAGCACCTAATTCATTACTAGAACGCATTGCGCCTGTTACAACGATTGGAATAGTTGCTTGCACTGTTAAATCTAAGAAATAGGCTGTTTCTTCTAATGTATCCGTACCATGCGTAATGACTACGCCATGAATGTTGTCTTGTTTTACTCTTTCATCAATGATGACTTGTAATTGTAACATTTCGCTCGGTGTCATATGAGGAGATGGTAGATGGAAGACATCTTCAACGATTAAATCAACATCGCCTTCTAAATCAGGAATGAATTTTAAAAGAGGATTTTTTTCACCTGGTTGTACGACCCCAGTTTCTTTATCTTCCTCCATTGCAATTGTTCCGCCTGTGTGTAAAACTAGGATTCTTTTCAATGCTTATACCCCTTTCAAGTTGAAAAATACATTTAGAACATAACATGTTTTGAGTAAATTCGACAATGGAAATGTATAAAAGTATGCCTCGAAAATGACAATAAAGTTAGCTACTATATGTACGATGCATAAAATCACGAAACGAAATGTGTAAATATAGGATAGGAGGTAGCAATTACGTTGAAAAAGATGGAGAAAATTTTTATTCGTATATTAGTAATACAATTCATTTGTCTTTGTGTTGTGCAATTGTTATTTATACATAAATCATCAGTGAAATATTTATCGAAAATTGTTTATTACGAAGGTGTCGTCACGAAAAATAGGGCGGAAATCTTACAGGTGAATAAGTAGTTTTCATTTTCTTCTATGGTGGATTATGCTACAATAATTGAGGATTTAATGACGTGAAGCAAATGGGAAGAAGCAGGGGGAGAATACCTGCTTTTCGTTTTGTTTTATAAGTGAAAAATGAGGTGTTACAATGGATAAACGAATTTCGATTGCTATAGATGGTCCAGCAGCTGCTGGGAAAAGTACAGTTGCAAAAGTTGTTGCAAAAAAACTTTCATATGTTTACATTGATACAGGCGCAATGTACCGTGCTATTACATATGCAGCCCTTGAACAAAAAGTGGATATTGAAAATGAAGAAAAGTTAATGGAAGTTGTAAAAAATGTGAATATTGAATTTCAACAAGGGGAAAATACACAACTTGTATTTTTAAATGGACAAGATGTTTCTGAAGTGATTCGTACACCTGATGTGACGAATCGCGTATCTATTGTAGCAAAGCATCGTCTTGTTCGTGAAGAAATGGTACGTCGTCAACAAGAATTAGCTGAAAAGGGCGGCGTAGTAATGGATGGTCGTGATATTGGTACACATGTACTACCAGATGCTGAAGTGAAAATCTTTATGCTTGCTTCTGTAGAAGAAAGAGCAGAAAGAAGACATTTAGAAAATATGAATAAAGGTTTCGATTCTAATTTAGAGCAGTTAAAAGAAGAAATTGCTAGGCGTGATAAATTAGATTCAGAACGTGAAGTTTCTCCTTTGAAAAAAGCTGATGATGCATTGGAATTAGATACAACTTCTTTATCAATTGAAGAAGTTGTCCAAAAAATTATGGGTATTGTTTCAGGAGTATTTGCGAAATAAAGAAAGAGGACTATCCTCTTTCTTTATTTTTTTTGAAATGTAAAGGATACGTGAATTATAAGTCTCTTTTCTTGACAAATGGGCTAATTTGTAAGAAGTTAGTTACAGAGGAAAAAAACTGTCAGAATATATTCGCTATTATATTTCAAATCATACTTTCTTCAAGATGATTTTGCTGTATACTATTTATATAGATTTAATATAGTTTCTTGTGAACTGTATTGAAACAGAATATGTGATGATAAATTCTTAAACATGCAAATGAAAACATTTGTTTTCATTTCGTATATACATAAAAATGCTTTGTCAATTCTGTAGGGAGGTATTTCCATGGTAGAGAAAATGAATGAAGAAGTTATGAATTCAAAAGAATTACAAGTTGGTGACGTTGTTACAGGTTCTGTAACGAAAGTTGAAGAGAAACAAGTTCTTGTAAATGTTGGATACAAAACAGATGGCGTAATTCCAATTAGTGAATTAGCTAACGTTCATATTGAAAAAGCAAGCGATGTTGTAGAATTAGATCAAACACTTGAATTAAAAATTATTAAATTAGAAGAAGATGATCTTGTTTTATCTAAACGTGCTGTTGACGCAGAAAAAGCGTGGGTAGAATTACAAGAGAAATTTAATTCTGGTTATGTATTTGATGTTACTGTAAAAGATATCGTGAATGGTGGATTAGTTGTGGACCTTGGTGTTCGTGGTTTTATCCCAGCTTCACTTGTAGAAGTACATTATGTAGAAGACTTTGCTGACTATAAAGGGAAAACATTAGCGGTGAAAATTGTTGAATTAGACCGTGAAAAAAATCGTGTAATCCTTTCGCATAAAGCCGTAGTAGAACTAGAACTAGATTCTAAGAAAAAAGAAGCCATCTCTTCGTTAAAAGAAGGAGATGTTGTTGAAGGGACAGTACAACGATTAACGGATTTTGGTGCTTTCGTTAACGTTGGTGGTGTGGATGGTTTAGTTCACATTTCACAAATTTCACATGAACGTGTAGAACAACCTTCTGAGGTATTAGAGCAAGGTCAAAAGGTAAAAGTAAAGGTGCTATCTGTTGATGCCGATACACAACGTATTTCTTTATCAATTAAAGCAGCTCAGCCAGGACCTTGGGAAAATGTTGCTGGCGAAATAAAAGCTGGAGATATTCGTGAGGGAGTAGTAAAACGCCTTGTTACATTCGGTGCGTTTGTTGAAATTTTACCTGGTGTTGAAGGGCTTGTACATGTATCTCAAATTGCAAATCGTCACGTGAAAAATCCAAATGAAGTATTGGAAATGGGACAAGAAGTAAAAGTGAAAGTGCTTGAAGTCCATGTAGCAGAAAAACGTATTTCTTTAAGCATAAAAGAAACGCTTGAAGAAAATAATGTAACAGAAGATTATAGCCAATATGAGCCAAATGCTGATTCGGCTACTTTCCAGTTAAGTGATATTATTGGTGAACAACTGAAAAAATTAAAGAAATAAAGAGGGGTACAAGTGGTAAGGGCAAAACGTAAATTAGATCATATTGAATATGCTCTTTCTACTGGTCAGTCTCGTACGCATGGCTTTCATGATATTGATTTTGTGCATCAAAGCTTGCCAAATTCAAGTTATGACACTATAACATGTGAAACAAAAATCGGCGAACTTTCACTAAGTTCGCCGATTTTTATCAATGCGATGACTGGTGGTGGAGGAGAGCAAACATTACATATTAATGAGCAATTAGCATATGTAGCGAAACATCATAACCTTGCTATGGCTGTAGGTTCGCAAATGGCAGCCTTAAAAAATGAAAGTGAGGCGGCTTCGTATAAAATCGTCAGAAAGGTAAACCCAAATGGCATTTTCTTTGCTAATTTGGGGAGTGAGGCAACTGTCGAACAGGCGGAGCGTGCCGTTGATATGATTGAAGCGAATGCACTGCAAATTCATTTGAATGTCATACAAGAGTTAACGATGCCAGAAGGAGACCGTGATTTTACGGGTGTACTTCGGCGAATTGAACAAATTGTGTTAAAAAGTAAAGTTCCTGTCATTGTAAAAGAAGTGGGATTTGGAATGAGTAAGGAAACAGTACAGCAGTTAGCGAGTATAGGTATAACAGCAATTGATATTGGTGGACAAGGTGGTACGAATTTTGCTGCCGTTGAAAATGAAAGAAGACAGCGAATGCTTTCTTATTTTAATAACTGGGGCATACAAACAGCTACCTCGATTATTGAAGCAACCTCTACAAATAATAACCTCTCTTTTATTGCATCTGGGGGTATACAAACAGCGCTTGACGTGGCAAAGGCAATCGCATTAGGGGCGAATACAACTGCGTTTGCTGGGTACTTTTTACGTGTTTTAATGCAAGATGGTGTCGAGAAGTTAATGGATGAAATCGATCTTTTACATACAGATTTAAAATTTATTATGACAGCTCTTGGCGCGAAGACGATAGAAGAGTTACAATCTGTACCTCTTGTTGTAAAAGGCGAAACGTATCATTGGTTAATGCAGCGTGGTATTGATACTACGCATTATAGTAGGAGATAAAAAAATCAACCGTGTGGTTGGTTTTTTTTTATAAAATGAAGAAGTGAGATATTGCGCTATATAATTCTACGAATGAAAAAAGAGAATATCTTGTGATTGAGATATTAATACGAAAACAAAAGAATTATATTATGAATAGAATTTATTAAAAAAATTACGAAAAAAGACGGTTTCATACAATGTTGAAACCGTCTTTTTTATTTTTAGTGCTGATTTTGCTTTCGAGCTTGCTCCGGTGTATCAAGACTAGTTGCACCAGGATATTGAAGTGATTGGTCGCGATCAGATTCAACGCGGCGTGATTCTCTTAGCTTTCGTTCTTGGCGATCTTTACCCATTGTGAGTTCCACCTCCTTATTAAAAGTTTTGCTGTTATGAGAAAAACTATGCACAAAGAAAAGGTAGGATTAACTTTCATAAAAAGTTCCCATAATGGAAAACATAGGAGGTGAAATGATGGATGGGAGTACTTTTTATTTTGTGGCTTGGATAGGGTGGATTGTCGTGACCTTTTTTATGAAAAAAGAACCTATTCGTTGGAAGATAAGTGCTTGTATATTAATTTTTATTATTTGTTCCCCGTTAAATGTGACGATTGCTTCTTTTACTGTATCGGTAAATGCCCTTTTGCTTTGTATTCTTTCTTTTGTAGGTATCACACTATACTCTATTTGGAAAAAATTATACACCTTACTTTCGGCGCTTATTATTGCAATGTTATATACAAGTTTTCATTTGTTAGAAGTATATGATCCGATTTGGATTGTGGTTGATAGGTTGTTGCTGCTAAGTGGTGCGCTTGTGTATGCATCAATTTTATTGTACGGGGATCGCATATTAAGATTGTGCACCTTGTATATAGGGATGTTACAAGGAGAATTGTTGGTGACTCTTATTTTTCATAAATTACATTTTCCTTATGAATATGGCAGTTTAGCCTTTTTTGATGTCGTTGCTGTTTCTACTTTATTTATGGCGATTTTACTATGGATTACAAAAGTATCAGTATATATGGAACAATTTAAGAGGAAAACGCGTAAAAGAAGGGCGAGGGTAATACATGACTGAATATACACCAGCCATTTTATGTGGCGTAATTGCCGGGACGGTAACTAGGGTGTTAATGCTTCGTACCGATACGAGGCAATATCCGACGAGGCTTCACGGGAAAATTATTCATATTGCGATGGGGTTAATTGCGGCTGCCTTAGGGGCAATTGCGATTCCGTCTATTTTGAAAAAAGATTTTTCTGCAATTACATTTCTTACGTTAGCGGCGACGCAATTTCGTGATGTGCGTAATATGGAAAGAAATACGCTTCAACAATTAGATGGATATGAGCTCGTACCACGTGGTAATACATACATTGAAGGGATTGCATTAGTCTTTGAAAGTCGTAACTATTTGGCGATGTTAACGTCGTTTGTAACAACGTTTGCGTATATAGGATTCCATTCATGGATTGCTGGGGTAATTACTGGTATGGTAAGTTTTTTCATTGCGAGAAAATTAATGTCGGGTAAAAGGCTTCATGATCTTGTAGAAATTGAGCACGTTCCACTTCGTTTTGAAGGGGCGGGACTTTATATTGATAATATTTACATTATGAATATTGGATTACCAGTAAGGCAAGAAGAAATTATGAAATATGGAATGGGATTTATTTTAAAACCGAAATCGATAGATGCGATGGTTACAATCTCGAACTTAGGACAACGTCAAGCTATTTTACATGATGTTTCTGTTGCTTTAGGAATATATAGAGATTCTGGAACGCCGGCACTTGTACCGTTAGCGAAGCGTGATTTAGAGGATGGGAGAGTTGGAATTTTTGTTCTGCCGCAAGATCAAGATGTAGAAAAAGCGATAGGGGTAATTGGAAATGTACCAACATTAGAGAGTGCTGTTCATATGTCATCAGAAGCTCCGAAAGGAAGGGGAGATAAGAGATGATGTTAGAAAGTGTTATTCTCGCGGTTATTACAACAAAACCGGAGAAATTTGCAGGTGGTGCTCCTTTGTTTACTTGTGAATCGACAGAAGAACTAGAATTTGTTGCAAATAATTTAGAGGCGATTTTAGATGGTATTGCGCATCGCTTACAAGAGAATGTATATATTATTGTGAAACATTAGCAACGTGTGGTATAATATGAGGTGTTTTGATACGTTGAGAATTATTCTGGAATGCAAATCCCTTCTTGCACAAAGAAGGGTTTTTTACATAATAAACAGAAGCAAGTTGAAAGGATGAAAGTATATGCCGAAACCAGTAATAGCAATAGTAGGCCGCCCGAACGTAGGGAAATCTACTATTTTTAATAGGATTGTTGGAGAAAGAGTTTCAATCGTAGAAGATATACCAGGAATAACGCGAGACCGTATTTATAGTGCGGGAGAATGGTTAAATCATGAGTTTAACATTATAGATACAGGTGGAATTGATATTGGAGACGAGCCGTTCTTGACACAAATTCGTCAACAGGCGGAAGTAGCGATTGATGAAGCAGATGTTATCATTTTTATGACGAATGGTCGCGATGGTGTAACTGCAGCGGATGAAGAAGTTGCTAAAATTTTATATCGTTCTAAAAAACCAATTGTACTTGCGGTAAATAAGGTTGATAATCCAGAAATGCGTAGTGATATTTATGATTTTTATGCATTAGGATTTGGCGAGCCATTCCCGATTTCAGGTACACACGGTTTAGGACTTGGTGATTTGCTAGATGAAGCTGCAAATCATTTTCCAAAGATTGAAGAAGAAGCGTATGACGATGAAACAATCCGTTTCTCTTTAATTGGACGTCCAAACGTTGGGAAATCATCACTTGTAAATGCACTTCTTGGTCAAGAACGTGTAATTGTAAGTAATATAGCAGGAACGACGCGTGATGCTGTCGATACACCATATAGTAAAGATGATCAAGATTATGTAATCATCGATACAGCTGGTATGCGTAAAAAAGGAAAAGTATACGAAAGTACAGAAAAGTATAGTGTACTTCGTGCACTTAGAGCGATTGAACGTTCTGACGTTGTTTTAGTTGTTTTAGACGGAGAAGAAGGAATTATTGAGCAAGATAAAAAAATCGCTGGATATGCCCATGATTCAGGACGAGCTGTTATTATCGTTGTAAACAAATGGGATGCAGTGAAAAAAGATGAAAAAACAATGAAAGCATTTGAAGAAAACATCCGTGCTCATTTCCAATTCTTGGATTATGCACCGATTGTATTCTTATCTGCGAAAACGAAAAAACGTACACAAACGTTATTACCGGTTATCAATGAGGTAAATGAAAGCCATAGCATCCGTGTACAAACGAACGTATTAAACGATGTAATTATGGATGCGGTAGCGATGAATCCAACACCGACTCATAATGGTAGCCGTCTGAAAATCTTCTATGCGACACAGGTTGCGGTAAAACCACCAACATTTGTTATATTTGTAAATGATACAGAATTAATGCACTTTTCATATGAGCGCTTCTTAAAGAATCGTTTACGTGAAGCGTTCGGTTTTGTAGGAACGCCGATTCACATTATCGCTAGAGCAAGAGACTAATGGAGAGGATGTGATTTTATGACAAAAATCACAGTAGTAGGAGCAGGTAGCTGGGGAACAGCGTTAGCGATGGTATTAGCTGACAATGGACATGATGTACGTATTTGGGGAAATCGTCCTGAACTCATGAATGAAATTAATACGAAACATGAGAACAGTAAATATCTTCCAGGGATTACATTGCCAAGCACAATCGCAGCCTACTCTTCTTTAGAAGAAGCGTTAGTAGATGTAAATACAGTCCTGCTAGTAGTACCGACGAAAGCGTATCGTGACGTATTGCAAGAGATGAAGGGGATTATTACGGAACCAATTACTTGGATTCATGCAAGTAAAGGAATCGAACCAGGTACGTCAAAACGTATTTCGGAAGTGATTGAGGAAGAAATTCCAGAGAACTTGATTAAAGATGTTGTTGTACTGTCTGGACCGAGTCATGCTGAAGAAGTAGGTTTGCGCCAAGCGACGACTGTTACGTCTGCAGCCAAACGTATGGAAGCGGCTGAGGAAGTACAGGATCTGTTTATGAATAGCTATTTCCGTGTATATACAAACCCAGATATCGTTGGAGTTGAGCTTGGTGGTGCGTTAAAAAATATTATCGCATTAGCTGCTGGGATAACGGATGGTCTAGGGCTAGGTGATAATGCAAAAGCGGCATTAATGACACGTGGTTTAACGGAAATTGCTCGTTTAGGAAGAAAAATGGGTGGGAATCCGTTAACGTTTGCTGGTCTAACTGGTATGGGAGACTTAATTGTAACTTGTACAAGTGTTCATAGCCGAAATTGGCGCGCTGGAAATATGCTTGGAAAAGGGCACTCTTTAGAAGAAGTGTTAGAAAGCATGGGTATGGTTGTAGAAGGTGTAAGAACAACGAAAGCTGCTCATGAATTGGCAGAGAAAATGGAAGTTGAAATGCCTATTACAGCTGCTTTATATGACGTGCTATTTAATGGGAATAATGTGAAAGATGCAGTAGGCTCATTAATGGGACGTGTTCGAAAACATGAGGTTGAGGCGATACCTGATTTGTTATAAAAAAACGGTAGAAGTACATTTTGTACTTCTACCGTTTTTTATTTTCTGGGTTTTTTCACCAATTTTTCATTTTTGCATAGGATGAAGAGTAACTTGAGGAGAGGGTGAAAAAAATGGATAACAACATTTTTAGTAACATTGAAAAAGAAGCGAAAGTGAATAAAGAAGATATTTTTAAACTAGCATCATCTGTACAAAATGCGAACTTGCGTGATGAGCAAGTGCTTCGTCAATTGATTCATCAAGTTGCTCTAATGGCAGGACGTGAAGTGCCGAAAGAGCAAGAGGATCAAATTGTAAAAGCTATCATTAACAATAATATGCCAGCGGATTTTGGTTCGTTAAGTAAAATGTTTAAAAAATAAATTATGAGAAACAAAGAGTTTAGAGAATGCATATGATAGTCATGAAAGAATGGGAATAGAGCTGGTAAGGGCATATTTGGTCAACCGAAGCGCATCATTTCGTGCTTCGGTTTTATTATTTTAAATAAATTTCGTCAATTCACGGCAAAATGATGAATTTTATTTGTTTAAAGATTTTAATTTGTTAAAATAGTATAAAAATAGATTAAAAGTAAAGGGGTGTATATATGTCGGAAGGGCTTATGAAAATGTGGTTTGCTTTAGGGGCAATTGGATTTATGTTTCTTGCAGTAAGTTTTATTTTATTAAGTAGGCATAAAATGAAGAATAAAATTTTGAAAGGGATTACAGCTTTAGTAGCCTACACCCTCATGATTGTATCTGGAATTATTATTTTCCTTGTTGTATTTAGTGGTCCTATTGAGCAGTAGAGGATGTGTAGTCTGTAAATGTTACAAAAGGAACAGTCCATACTAGCAGGAAAAGGTGATTACCAGTGAAAAAAATCCATATTATTTTAATATTTTGTTGCATAAGCATTTTGACAGGGTGTATGTATCCGAGAGAAAATATGAAACAAAACGCTATTCCTTATGAAGATCAGTTACAAGTTGTTCAAAAAGCTATTACTACATATAAGGAACAAACGAATGGTTTATTGCCAATTAAGACGCGTGATATGAGTACGCCGATTTATCAAAAATATCCAATTGATTTTCAAAAAATTGCTCCGAGATACATACAAGAGGCACCAGGGAATGCCTATGAAAGTGGGGGAGTGTATCAATATGTATTAATAGATGTTGAAACAAATCCGACAGTAAAGTTAATTGATGTTAGGATGGCGGAACAAATTCAAGAAGTGGCATTAAAGTTAAGGATGTATCGTGATGAACATCAATATCCACCTTTTAAAAAAGTGATTACAGATGGTGTTTATGAATTAGATTTCAAAAAACTAGGGTATAAAGAGGTACCTCAAGTGACAAGTCCGTACTCTGGAAAAAGTCTCCCTCTTGTAATCAATGAAAAAGGAGAATTATTTGTTGATTATAGAATTGATTTATATGAAACGTTGAAAAAAAATGAAGGGCAATTTAAAGAAGGGGAAGATATCCGGAATATACTATTAAAAGATTCCCCGTTTGTCCCTGCATATTCTTTGCCTTACACAGTGGAAAATGGCGAACCAATTTTTTTAAAATCATAAGTCATGAACCTTTCTTTTAGTGAATAAGTTCTAGAAGAAAGGTTTTTTATGTTATACAACTTGCGATGCAAACAAAAGGTGTTTTTTAAATAGTCATATGAAATTGGACAAAATTATATGATATATTGTCCGAACTTCTTGAATACCATTATATTATATCAGATATTATAGGCAACGTTAGAGAAGGTATTAGTTGACTATAAACGCGGAATTATTCCCAAAAATATTGAGGGAGGGAATCACTTGGAAAAGGTAGATATTTTTAAAGATATTGCGGAACGCACAGGCGGTGATATTTATTTTGGAGTTGTAGGAGCTGTTCGAACAGGGAAATCAACATTTATAAAAAAATTTATGGAACTTGTTGTTATTCCCAATATTGAAAATGAGTCAGACCGTCAAAGAGCGCAGGATGAACTGCCTCAAAGTGCTGCTGGTCGTACAATCATGACGACGGAACCGAAGTTTGTTCCAAACCAAGCGGTTTCTATCGAAGTAGATGAAGGTCTTGAAGTGAATATTCGATTAGTAGATTGTGTTGGATATACGGTTCCAGGAGCAAAAGGCTATGAAGATGAGAATGGTCCGCGTATGATTAATACTCCTTGGTATGAAGAGCCTATTCCATTCCATGAAGCTGCAGAAATCGGAACACGTAAAGTAATTCAAGAACATTCAACAATTGGTGTCGTTATTACAACAGATGGAACGATTGGTGAAATTCCAAGAAGAGATTATATAGAGGCAGAAGAACGCGTTGTAAATGAGTTAAAAGAAGTAGGAAAGCCTTTCATTATGATTATCAACACTGTACAGCCATATCATCCAGATACGGAGCAGTTACGTCAAAGTTTATCAGAAGAATATGATATCCCAGTAATTGCGATGAGTGTAGAGAGTTTAAGAGAAACAGATGTGTATAACGTACTTCGAGAAGCGTTATTCGAGTTCCCGGTTTTAGAAGTGAATGTAAACCTTCCGAGCTGGGTGATGGTGCTAAATGAAGGGCATTGGTTACGCCAAAGTTATCAGGAAGCGGTTCAAGAGACTGTAAAGGATATAAAACGTCTTCGTGATGTGGACCGTGTCGTTTGGCAGTTTAGTCAATATGAATTTATTGATCGAGCAAGTCTAGCTGGCATCGATATGGGGCAAGGTGTGGCAGAGATTGATTTATATGCGCCAGATGAATTGTATGATCAAATTTTAAAAGAAGTAGTAGGAGTAGAGATTCGAGGGAAAGATCATTTATTAAAGCTTATGCTCGATTTATCTCATGCGAAAACAGAGTATGACCAAGTGGCGGATGCCCTGCGTATGGTAAAACAAACCGGATATGGAGTAGCAGCGCCTGCATTAGCTGATATGAGCTTAGATGAACCGGAAATTATTCGTCACGGTTCAAGGTTCGGTGTTAAATTAAAAGCGGTTGCGCCGTCTATTCATATGATTAAAGTGGATGTAGAATCAACATTTGAACCAATTATCGGTACTGAAAAACAAAGTGAAGAACTAGTTCGTTACTTGATGCAAGATTTTGAAGATGACCCGCTATCAATTTGGAATTCTGATATATTTGGGCGTTCTCTTAGTTCTATTGTTAGAGAAGGAATTCAAGCGAAGTTATCTCTAATGCCAGAAAACGCTCGTTATAAATTAAAAGAAACGCTAGAAAGAATTATTAATGAAGGATCTGGCGGATTGATTGCGATTATATTATAAGAAAAAATCCCTCTAATTGTAGAGGGATTTTTTTATTTTGGAGTATGTAATAGTAAAATAAACAGTCATTATCTAATATTTTGTTGTAAATTGTCAAGTTTCATCAGATTTTCACATTTTAAGAGTAACAATTTCCTTAAAAATATTGAATTATAAAGGAGAATCGTATAATATAGGCGTTGATAATGATTTATCTACATCTTTGTAGTATAGAATTTGTAAAAATTGCCTACAAATGAAAGTAAGACTCATTTTATGATCATTATACAGTCTTATCTTTGGGAGGAGGTGAATGGCATGAACAAGACAGATTTAATCAATGCTGTTGCAGAAGCGAGTTCCCTTTCTAAAAAGGACGCAACAAAAGCAGTGGACGCTGTTTTTGATTCTATCTTAGAAGCTTTAAAACAAGGTGATAAAGTACAACTAATCGGATTCGGTAACTTCGAAGTTCGTGAGCGTGCGGCTCGTAAAGGTCGTAACCCACAAACAGGTGAGGAGATTGAAATCGCTGCAAGTAAAGTACCTGCATTCAAACCTGGTAAAGCGTTAAAAGATGCGGTTAAATAATCCTTACATATTAACAGGGAAGAAGAGTTTCCTTTTTGGAAACTCTTCTTTTTGCTTTTAAAAACATAAATATGCTAGAATGTGTTCGTATCACTTTTAGGTTTTTCGGGAGGGCTAGCGGATGGCAAAAGTTAATTTAGAACAAATTGAACACGCAGTACGTCTTATTTTAGAGGCAATCGGAGACGACCCAAATCGCGAGGGAGTACTTGATACACCGAAACGTGTTGCGAAAATGTACGCAGAAGTATTCTCAGGGATGCATGAGGATCCAAAAGAGCATTTACACAAAGTATTCGGAGAAGATCACGAAGAGCTTGTACTAGTAAAAGATATACCATTCTATTCGATGTGTGAGCATCATCTTGTTCCTTTTTATGGAGTTGCTCACGTTGCATATATTCCGCAAGGTGGAAAAGTAACGGGACTAAGTAAATTAGCTCGTACTGTAGACACAATTGCGCGTCGTCCACAACTACAAGAACGTATTACATCAACAGTAGCTAACTCTATTATGGAAGTACTAGAGCCGCATGGTGTAATGGTAGTAGTAGAAGCAGAGCATATGTGTATGACGATGCGTGGTGTGAAAAAGCCTGGTGCAAAAACAGTAACGACTGCAGTGCGCGGCGTGTTAGAAAATGATGCAGCAGCACGTAGTGAAATTTTATCGTTTATTAAGACGAAGTAAAGAAAAGCGGGAAACTGCTTTTCTTTTTTTTATATGCAAAAAAATGATATATTTTTAGTATGAAAGAGCAAGAATATAAAGGTTGAAAACTATTTCTGCCTTTTGTGGAAATGAATGTTTGTAGTTGTTAGTGATGAAGATGATTCGTATGAATGAAGGTGGAGGCTGCATTCGGTGACAGTTTGGCAGAAGTAGCCAAGTTTTGGTTATAGAAAATAGAATGTATGTGTTATAATAAATTTTATGAATTAGAAAACAAGGGTGATTTTTTGTGTGTGACATCTACGGAGGGTATGCGGGTATTAAAGAGAAATTGATGGAGAAATTACGCCATCCTTATTTTATAAACTATATTGAAGAACCATTTATTGATGAAGAAAAAATAGCGCTGTTATACGGTGCATTAAAGGATGCAAATATACATAAAGAACAAATTGATCATTATGTAGTAACGATTATGCTTGTACAAATTGCTCTTGATACACATGAAAAAGTATCAAATAAAGCAAACGAAGAGACGAGTGGATTCCATAAGCGTCGTCAATTGACAGTGCTTGCAGGCGATTATTATAGTGGTCTATACTATTACTTATTGTCAATGAATTGTGATATTATCTTAATTCGCGCACTTGCTGAAGGAATTAAGGAGATTAATGAGCATAAAATTATGCTATATCAAAAAGCCCATGTGACGATTCAAGACATAATGGAAAGTGTAGTAATAATTGAATCTGCGCTGTTGCAAAAAACATGTGATCATTTTCATTTATCCAATTGGAAACCATATATAACTTATGTATTAGGAAAAAATCGTCTTCAAAAAGAGTGTCAATTGTATGCTGATAAACAAAATTCACCTGTTTTTCAAGCGGTTCAAAAAATCTCATTGGATGATGATAAAAATCTGGAAACAGTTATTAATGAATGGCTTATGGAAATGAAAAAGCAGGAAGAAAAATTTTTAGAGAATCATACAGAAGTTAATGAAATAATTTCTATGTTAAGAGATAAATCAAGGACATAAGCAACTTTACATTGGAAGAAGGTACGAGCATGCAACAATCAAAAGAAGAAAGAGTACATGACGTATTTGAGAAAATTTCTGATAAATACGATGTGATGAATTCTGTAATTAGTTTTCAAAGGCATAAGGTATGGCGCAAAGAAACGATGAAAATTATGGATGTGAAACCTGGGAGTAAGGCACTCGATGTTTGCTGCGGAACAGCTGATTGGACAATTGCGTTAGCAGGAGCTGTAGGGGAAAATGGAAAGGTTTACGGTTTAGACTTTAGCGAAAATATGCTAGCTGTCGGTAAACAAAAGGTAGAAGCTTTAGAATTAAAGCAAGTAGAACTTATGCATGGAAATGCAATGGAACTTCCTTTTGAAGATAATACGTTTGATTATGTAACGATTGGTTTTGGGCTACGTAACGTTCCGGATTACATGCAAGTATTAAAAGAAATGACGCGTGTAGTAAAGCCTGGTGGAAAAGTGATTTGCTTAGAAACATCTCAACCAACAATGATTGGTTTTCGTCAAGGGTATGTCTTATACTTTAAATATATCATGCCGTTATTTGGAAAGATGTTTGCAAAAAGTTATAAAGAATATTCATGGCTTCAGGAATCCGCTAGTACATTCCCAGGGATGAAAGAGTTAGCGAGTATGTTTGAAGAAGCTGGGCTTAAGAATGTGCAAGTGAAACCATTTACTTTTGGTGTAGCAGCTATGCATTTAGGTTTTAAACCAGAATCAAAATAGAAAAAAGACGTTTTAGGTTAAGGTGAACAATATGAAGTTACAACTTATGTACTCTTTTTTACGATCGGATATTAATGTTATAGAAAAAGAATTGAAGAAGACAGTTGCTTCTGAGCAGCCGTTAGTAGAAGAAGCGGCATTACAGCTTATTGAAGCAGGTGGGAAGCGGATTCGCCCTGTTTTTGTTTTACTTGCAGGGAAATTTGGTGATTATAAGTTAGATGCAATTAAGCATGTTGCGGTTGCATTAGAACTTATTCATATGGCTTCTCTTGTTCACGATGATGTCATTGATGCTGCGTTTTTACGACGCGGTAGCGCAACAGTGAATGCGAAATGGGGAGATCGTATTGCAATGTATACAGGAGACTACTTGTTTGCGAAGTCTCTTGAATGTATAACAAATATAGAAATTCCAGATGCACATCAGGCACTATCTCATACAATTTTAGAAGTTTGTAAAGGTGAAATCGAACAAATTAAAGATAAGTATAACTATGATCAAAATTTAAGAACGTATTTAAGAAGGATAAAACGAAAAACAGCATTATTAATCGCTGCGAGTTGTCAGTTAGGAGCGATTGCTGCTGGTGCTAATCGTGATACTGTAAATCGTCTATTTTGGTATGGATATTTTGTTGGTATGTCTTATCAAATTATTGATGATATTTTAGATTTCGTATCGACAGAAGAGAAGCTCGGAAAGCCTGCTGGTGGTGATTTACTACAAGGTAACATTACATTACCTGCTTTGTATGCCATGGAAGATCCAGTTCTTCGTGAGAAAATTATTTCTGTGAATGAAAATACAGCAGCAAGTGAAATGAAAGAAATTATTGATGATATTAAAGCGAGCGAAGCTATTGATAAAGCATTTTCGTTTAGTGAACGTTATTTACATAAAGCATTAGAAATAATAAAACCACTCCCGCGTGGACAGGCGAAGTATGCTTTGCAAAATGTCGCAAAGTATATTGGAAAACGAAAATTTTAGTGTTTTTTCTAAAAAATAAAATAATCTCTCTATTTCAAAACTATTGCACAATTGTGATAAGGGTGTTAATATGTGTGTGGGGATATACAATTACATACATAATTCAGAAGTGGAGAGATTTTTTATGGAAAAAACATTTCTAATGGTAAAACCAGACGGTGTACAACGTGCCTTCATTGGGGAAATTGTAGCTCGTTTTGAGAAAAAGGGCTTTCAATTAGTTGGTGCAAAATTAATGCAAGTGACTCCTGAAATTGCTGAACAACACTACGGTGAGCATAAAGAAAGACCTTTCTTTGGTGAATTAGTAGACTTTATTACATCTGGCCCTGTATTCGCAATGGTATGGCAAGGTGAAGGTGTAGTAGATACAGCACGTAATATGATGGGTAAAACACGACCACATGAAGCTGCTCCTGGAACAATTCGTGGAGATTTCGGTGTAACTGTTGCGAAAAACATTATCCACGGTTCGGATTCTTTAGAAAGTGCAGAGCGCGAGATTGCTATTTTCTTTAAGGAAGAAGAATTAGTAGACTACTCAAAATTAATGAATCAATGGATTTACTAATTATTTTAAAATAATTTGTAAACGCTTTAATAACTGTGATAATAGTAAAAAGTGCAAGAAGAATAGGGGTATTCTTCTTGCACTTTTTTTATTTTGATTTGTTACGAAGTTAGGACTGTTATGATATATTGGTATGTAAAGTAAAAGGTATAACGTTATGAAAATGATAGAATGATTACAAGTAGGATAAAGCAAGTAGTCGATTTACTATATAATTTCAATGTTTTCTTATAGAATGATGAAAGATACCATTGCTACTTTATGTAGCGGGATAAATACATATGCGAAAAGAGGAATAACGTATGCGATATATTACAGCTGGTGAATCCCACGGTCCGCAACTTACGACAATTTTAGAAGGTGTTCCGGCAGGATTATCTTTAGTAGCGAATGATATAAATGAAGAATTAGCTAGAAGACAAAAAGGATATGGACGCGGTAGACGCATGCAAATTGAGAAAGACCAAGTGCAAATTGTAAGTGGTGTTAGGCATGGGAAGACGATGGGATCCCCAATTGCACTTGTTGTTGAAAATCGTGATTTCACCCATTGGACAAAGGTTATGGGCGCAGAGCCGTTAACTGAGCAGGAAGAGAAAGAAATGAAAAGGCAAGTTACGAAACCTAGACCTGGACACGCAGATTTAAATGGTGCGATTAAATATGGTCATAGAGATATGAGAAATGTATTAGAGCGTTCTTCAGCACGTGAAACGACAGTTCGTGTTGCAGCTGGTGCAGTTGCAAAAAGGATATTAGCAGAATTAGGTATACAAGTAGCGGGACATGTTATCGAAATTGGTGGTGTACAGGCAGAAAATATTACGTATAACTCTATTGCGGAATTACAAAGTACTACAGAAGCATCTCCTGTACGTTGTTTAGATGAAGAAGCAGGTAAAAAGATGATGCAAGCAATTGATGATGCGAAGGCAAATGGTGATTCTATCGGCGGTATTGTTGAAGTAGTTGTAGAAGGCATGCCAATTGGAGTAGGTAGCTATGTACATTATGATAGAAAATTAGATGCAAAATTAGCAGCGGCAATTATGAGTATTAACGCTTTTAAAGGTGTTGAAATTGGAATTGGTTTTGAAGCCGCGCATAGACCTGGAAGTGAAGTGCATGATGAAATCCTTTGGGATGAAGTGCAAGGGTACAGAAGAAAGACGAACAATGCAGGTGGAGTAGAAGGTGGTATGACAACTGGTATGCCGGTTATTGTGCGTGGTGTGATGAAACCGATACCGACATTATATAAACCGCTTCAAAGTATTGATATTGATACGAAAGAACCTTTTACAGCGAGTATTGAACGTTCAGATAGTTGTGCAGTACCAGCAGCTAGCGTTGTGGCTGAAGCTGTTGTCGCTTGGGAGCTCGCGACGGCTTTAATTGAACAATTTGGATTAGATCGTATCGATCTTATACGTGAAAATATTGAGAAACATAATGAATATGCGAGGGGATTTTAATGGAGAACATACATATTCAAACGAAATCAAAAGAATATGATGTACATGTTGGAAAAGAAGCGTTGTCACATTTAACAACGCTTATTCAAAAGATGAATCCTGCTGTATCTAACATAATGATCATTTCTGATGAAGCTGTTTCATCACTACATTTACAGACAGTTGTTGATGCATTACAAGTAGAGCAGGACGTGTTTTCGTTTGTTGTACCGAGTGGTGAAAAAGAGAAGTCTTTTGAAAATTTTTATGCGGCTCACACTTCGGCTCTTGAAAATAAATTAGATAGAAATTCTTTGATTATCGCACTTGGAGGCGGAATGATTGGGGATTTGGCTGGCTTTGTTGCTGCGTCGTTTATGCGTGGTATTCGCTTTGTCCAAGTTCCAACGACTTTATTAGCTCACGATAGCGCGGTAGGCGGGAAAGTAGCAATTAATCATCCACTAGGAAAAAATATGATTGGTGCATTTCATCAGCCAGAAGCTGTTGTATATCATACGCCATTTTTACATTCACTTCCTGAAAAAGAGTGGAGATCAGGTTATGCAGAAGTGATAAAGCATGCTCTTATTGGTGATGTAAAGCTATATCATTGGTTAAAAGAAGAAGTGCAAACATTAACGGATATTCGTGATGAAAAATTAATTCACATATTAACGAAGGCGATTCCTGTAAAAGCGAACATTGTGTCGCAAGACGAAACAGAAAAAGGTGTACGGGCCCATTTGAATTTTGGGCATACGTTAGGACATGCTCTTGAAAAAGAGTTAGGATATGGAAATATTACTCACGGTGACGGAGTAGCGGTTGGGATGTTATTTGCCTTATTTTTAAGTGAGCAAGTGTACAAGGTTGATCTTGCTTATGAAGAGATGAAGCAGTGGTTCTTGAAATACGGCTATCCGAAAATGCCAAGTGATTTGAATGTAGAACGCCTCGTTCAACTGATGAAACAAGATAAGAAAGCGAATGCAGGAACAATTCATATGGTACTTATGCAGGAATATGGGGTAGTGAATGTCGTATCTATTTCAGATGAGACTGTTCATATTGCGTTAGAAGCATTTCAAAAGGATATGGTCTAGAAAAGTTGTAGAACAGGTATGAAATGCATATATAGAGGTATTCTCGTAATGGTGACGGTTATGATTAAAGGTGACAGTAAGGAATTATAAATCATATCAATGACTGGGGGAAGAAAAGTGAGAGTAAAAGAGCAATTGTTAACTTTGAGAGCATATGTACCTGGGAAAAATATTGAAGAAGTAAAAAGAGAATATGGGTTGTCAAAAATTGTGAAGTTAGCGTCGAATGAAAATCCATTTGGCTGCTCTGCGCGTGTGACAGAAGCATTAACTTCGTTAGCCAATCAATATGCACTTTACCCGGACGGAGGGGCTTTTGAGCTTCGGGAGAAAGTAGCAGAGCATTTAGGTGTAAAAGCGGAACAACTGCTATTTGGTAGTGGATTAGATGAGGTCATTCAAATGATTAGCCGTGCATTACTACATGAAGGAACAAATGTTGTAATGGCAAATCCTACGTTCTCGCAATACCATCACCATGCTGTTATTGAAGGAGCGGAAGTTCGGGAAGTACCACTTGAAAATGGTATTCACAATTTAGATGCAATGTTACAGCAAGTAGATGAGAAAACGAAGATTGTATGGATTTGTAATCCGAATAACCCGACAGGTACATATGTAGAAAAGCAAAAATTACTTTCATTTTTAGAATCAGTTCCAAAGTCAGCGCTCGTTATTATGGACGAAGCATATTATGAATACGCTGGGGCAGAAGATTATCCGCAAACATTGCCTCTTCTTGAAAAATACGAAAATCTTATGGTGCTACGCACATTCTCAAAAGCGTATGGTTTAGCTGCTTTTCGTATTGGATATGCGATTGGGGATGCAAAGCTTATAGGGCAGCTAGAGGTAGCGAGACTGCCATTTAACACATCAACTATCGCTCAAGCGGTAGCATTAGCGGCAATAGAGGATCAACAGTTTTTACAAGATTGTGTGAAGAAAAATACCGAAGGATTAAATCAATATTATGCATTTTGTAAGGAATATAATGTGTTCTATTATCCATCCCAAACGAATTTCATTTTCTTGAAACTCGGTATACCTGGTAATGAAGCTTTCGAACGATTAATGAAAAAAGGATATATCGTTCGCTCTGGTGCAGCGTTTGGTATGCATGATGGTATTCGTATTACTGTTGGATTAAAAGAAGAAAATGATGAGATTATTGAATTGCTTACGGAACTTGTAAAAGAACAAGTGAAGAAAGAAGAAACGTATTCTTAAGAAATAGTGAAGGCTCCTATTACAGGAGTCTTTTTCATTTGAGCTGCAATAAGGGGAGTTGTTTGCACGTTCAAGAAAGAAAACGTTACAATAGAAGTAGACGTATAAGAAGAACTATTGTACATATAACTTATTTAAAATGTGAGGAGGATACAGTTTGAAACTAGTAGGACGAAAAAATAGTTTGAATGGGAAAATTGTTGTTCCAGGAGATAAATCTATTTCGCATCGCTCTGTTATGTTTGGGGCGATAGCAGAAGGGACGACGAAGGTATCAAATTTTTTATTAGGAGAAGATTGTTTAAGTACAATTGCATGTTTTCAAAAACTAGGTGTCAAGATTGAACAGAGTGGTAACGATGTCAAGATTTACGGTAAAGGATTACATAATTTACAAGAACCGAAAGAAGTATTAGATGTGGGGAATTCAGGGACGACTATTCGTCTTATGCTTGGGATTTTAGCTAATACGCCGTTCCATAGTACGATAATCGGTGATACATCAATTGGAAATCGTCCTATGAAACGTGTTACAGAACCGCTTAGTATGATGAACGCTCAAATCGACGGTAGAGAAAATGGACAATATACACCTTTATCTATTCGTGGTGGAAAGGTGAAAGGTATGCATTATCATTCACCAGTAGCAAGTGCACAAGTGAAATCAGCAGTTTTACTTGCAGGTTTGCAAGGAGAAGGTGTAACTACAGTAACAGAGCCTATGCAGTCTCGTGATCATACAGAAAGGATGTTACGTGCATTTGGGTGTACAGTAGATGTTAATGAACGTACCGTGTCATTACAAGGTGGTCAACAACTGAAAGGAGCAGACATAGAAGTTCCAGGGGATGTTTCTTCAGCTGCATTTTTCTTAGTAGCTGGTGCAATTGTTCAAAATAGTAAGCTTGTATTGGAAAATGTCGGTTTAAATCCAACGCGAACAGGGATTTTAGATGTTTTAACAAAGATGGGTGCACTTATTTCTATCGATAATATGAGAAATGAAGAGTTTGAACCGTGCGGGGATATTACGATTGAAACATCGAAACTAAAAGGAATAGAGATTGGCGGATCGCTTATTCCGAGATTAATTGATGAAATTCCTGTAATTGCTTTATTGGCAACACAGGCAGAGGGAATTACCGTTATCAAAGACGCTGAGGAGTTAAAAGTAAAAGAAACAAATCGTATCGATACTGTTGTGGATGAGTTAGGAAAATTAGGTGCGAAAATTGAAGCTACACCAGATGGTATGATTATATACGGTAAACAAAATTTAAAAGGAAATACCGTTAATAGTCACGGCGATCATCGTATTGGGATGATGCTAGCAATCGCATCTTGTATTATAGATGGAGAAGTGAAAATAGAGAATAGTGATGCGGTCGCTGTATCGTATCCGAACTTTTTTGAACAATTAGCTGCGCTATAAGAGAAAGCATAGGAAGAGACAGTTCATCCAAAAGGTTGCGTTCTTACATTTAGTTGCTTATGATAAATGAACAGAAGAGAAATATTTTTTTGAATTAAAGGAGACGTTTATGCAAAATTTCGAACAAGCTGTTTCTTATATTGAAAACGGTGAAGCAGAAAAAGGATTACAATTATTAAAAGAACAACTACGAGTTGCTAATGATGAAGAGAAGTATGATATTGCTCGTTACTATCATACACTTGGGTTTATGGATGAGGCGTTAGCAATTATAGATGATTTACGCTTGCTATATCCGGAAGAAAGTGAGTTTACGCTATTTTTAGCAGAATTATATATTGATTTAGATAAAGAAGATGAAGCGATCGAAGTACTTCATGATATTCCAGAAAATGATGATTTATATGTTCAATCGCTATTACTTGTTGCGGATTTATTCCAAATGCAAGGTTTTGATGATGTAGCTGAACAAAAACTATTAAAGGCAAAAGAAATGATGCCAGACGAACCTGTTATTACGTTTGGGTTAGCAGAATTATATAGTAGTAAAGGTGAAGAGCAGAAGGCGATTACTTATTATGAATCGTTACTAGCAGAACATAAAGTTATGGGTGGTGTTGTCATTGCTCTTCGTCTAGCAGAAACTTTAAGTGCGATTGGAAACTGGGAAGAGGCGATCTCTTACTATGAAGCTGGGCTAGAGGAGCAAAAAGATATTCACTCGTTATTTGGATATGCTTTCACTTTATATCAAGGGGAAGAATATCAAAGAGCAATTGGTGCTTGGCAAGAATTAAAAGAATTAGATCCTGAGTACGCTTCTTTATACATGTATTTAGCGAAAAGCTATGAAAAAGAAGGTATGCTTCAAGAAAGCTATGAAACACTTCACGAAGGAATTAAGGTTGATGAGCTTTCGGTTCCTTTTTATGTAGAATTAGCGAACATTTCAGCGAAATTAGGTAAAATAACGGAGGCTGAAGAAGTGCTTCAAAAGGCGCTTGAGCTAGATCCGGGACATTTAGGTGCGACATTAAAATATGCGTATATCTTAAAAGAACAAGAGAAATATGAAGAGCTAATTGCAGTTGTGGAGCGTACAATTGACAGTGGAGAACCAGATACACAACTACTTTGGGATCTTGCATTTGCAAAAAAACAATTAGAAATGTATTCTGATGCATTAAAACACTATGAAAGTGCATATACTTCTTTTAAGAATCATCCAGATTTCTTGGAAGAGTACGGTTATTTCTTATTGGAAGAAGGAATGCGAAAAGAGGCGAAAGAAGTATTTACTCAGTTAATACAACTAGACCCGACACAAATTCATATTGAAGAATTGTTATATAATTTAGAGGATTTTTCGTAAGTTGGAAGGAAACTGAATGCCGCTTCTTGAATCTAAAAAGAAAAGAGAAAGACAGAGGAGGGACTTAATCGCTATGAATACCCCTGTTTCTGTAAACGAGAAGAAGGACTTTGTAAAATGGTTTTTGAATAATTACCAACTGAAACAGCGTGAATGTGTATGGATTTTGAATTATTTAATGAGTCACGATCAATTAATGCATAAAGTCCACTTCGTAGAACATGCAAAATATTGTCCACGTGGCTTAGTGATGTCAGCGAATTGTGTGAAAGACACACCGTTTCACTTTTTCAAACAAAATGTAATGACAACAGATGCAGAAAAGTCGTTTCATGATATTCGTTTGAATCGAGATGAGGATATTTATATTCAACTTAATTTTAAGTCATCGTTCCAAAATGCAAATTATGTAGCTGTATTAGAAGAAAACCCATATTTGCCAAAGCACATTGAAGTGAATGAAAAAGATCGATTGCTTGCAGAACGATTTTTAGAAGAAAGTGTATTCTCATTTAGAAGAGATCGTCTTTTGAAACAAATTGATGAAGCCTTGGATAAGCAAGATAAGGAAGCGTTTCATAAGTTAACAGCAGAGTTAAAAACGTTATAGAATTCATTTTAATTATTAAATCTTTACAAATTTCGGTCTTTTTAAGAAAAACTACCTAATAAATAGGTAGTTTTTCTTTTTTTACCTCTTTTAGTATGGTTTAATATATATAAAGTGAAAGTTCTGTTATTTTGAATGAGGGAGGGGAGAAATTTGAAATGGATTGTAAAAGATGTGGAACAGTTTGAGCAAGCAAGAGAGTATGTAGATACAGGGATTATACCCCTTTTGTCTATTTCGACAGCAAAAGAAATGAAAATGGTTGTAGAACAAGGTGAATTTATTGAGGCTTTGAGTATGGAGCTGGAAAGGGAGTATAAAGGAAGAGTACTTTTACTGCCCGCATTTACGTATTTAGTAGAGAGCCAAAAGAACGAAAAAGATCGTTTGCAAGAATGGACAAATTATTTGCAAAGACAAGGTTTTAAGCATATTGCCTATGTGACAAGTGATTTTTCATGGAAAGAAGATATGCAAGAGTTGCAGGGGGATTTATTTTGGTTTCCATCGTTATCATTAGAGCAATTTAGTGACCAGGCGAAAAGAGAGGTTATTCGTGCCCACATAAAAAATATTATGGTAATGTTGGAAGAAAGATGGGTAAAATAATAATAAACAGAAAGTTCTTATTATTATGAGTAGTATGATATTGACCTATACAAGAGGGTATTATATCATGATAGTGTCCTAGTTTTTATTTTTTATATAATATTTTCACGAGGGGACAATTTCTGATAGAGGGGGGAAATTTTCGTGAGCGAGAAAGAACATCGTGTGTCAAGAAGACAATTTTTAAATTACACACTTACAGGGGTAGGAGGCTTTATGGCAGCGGGTATTTTAATGCCGATGACGCGGTTTGCGCTTGATCCGGTGTTAAGAAAAGAAGCGGGAACAGATATGGTTGCTGTTGCACAAGTAAAGGATGTTACAACAGAACCGAAGCGCTTCGATTTTAAGGTGAAGCAGGTTGACGGATGGTACAAGTCTGAAGAGCCAAAATCTGCCTGGGTGCATAAAGATGAAAGCGGAGACATCGTTGCATTTTCTCCAGTGTGTAAACATTTAGGTTGTACAGTGAACTGGAATTCGGACAAAGCCCATCCTAATCAATTCTTTTGCCCATGTCACGGGGGACGTTACACAAAAGATGGGGTGAACATTAAAGGCACACCGCCTCTTGCTCCGCTTGATGTATACGAATCCAAAGTAAAAGATGGAACACTTTATTTAGGAAAAGCAAAGCCAAGAGGGGGTGCAAAGTAGATGTTAAATAAAATTTATGATTGGGTGGATGAACGTTTAGATATTACACCGATATGGCGTGATATCGCTGATCATGAAGTACCTGAGCATGTTAACCCGGCGCATCACTTTTCTGCATTCGTCTATTGCTTTGGGGGACTTACCTTTTTCGTTACCGTAATTCAAATTTTGTCTGGAATGTTTTTAACGATGTATTATGTGCCTGATATTAAAAATGCTTGGGAATCGGTTTACTATTTACAAAATGAAGTTGCATATGGACAAATTGTTCGTGGTATGCACCACTGGGGCGCTAGTCTCGTAATTGTAATGATGTTTTTACATACACTCAGAGTTTTCTTCCAAGGTGCGTATAAAAAGCCTCGTGAGTTAAACTGGATTGTTGGTGTTCTTATTTTCTTTGTTATGTTAGGTCTTGGTTTTACCGGATATTTATTACCATGGGATATGAAAGCGTTATTTGCTACGAAAGTAGGGATTCAAATCGCAGAGCAAACGCCGCTCATTGGTCCTTATATTAAAACATTACTCGCTGGTCATTCCGAAATTGTTGGCGCTCAAACATTAACTCGCTTCTTTGCTATTCACGTCTTCTTCTTACCAGCAGCACTTCTAGGTTTAATGGCCTTCCACTTCATCATGATTCGCAAACAAGGTATTTCCGGTCCGCTATAAGAGATTGCTAAATTAAAGGGGAAAGAACAAAAGGAGGGAGATTATGCATCGCGGCAAAGGGATGAAGTTTGTAGGAGATTCTCGAGTACCAGTAGCTCGGAAACCAAATATTCCAAAAGATTATTCGGAATATCCAGGGAAAACAGAAGCGTTTTGGCCGAATTTCTTGTTAAAAGAATGGATGGTTGGTGCAGTTTTTTTAATCGGTTATTTATGTTTAACAGTGGCGCATCCGTCACCGCTTGAGAGAATGGCGGATCCAACAGATGCAGGATATATACCACTTCCAGATTGGTATTTCTTATTCTTGTATCAGTTATTAAAGTATTCGTATGCTTCAGGCTCATTTACTGTAATTGGAGCATTTATCATGCCTGGGATTGCGTTTGGAGCATTACTGTTAGCTCCATTTCTTGACCGAGGCCCAGAAAGACGCCCGTTGAAACGGCCTGTGGCAACTGGATTTATGCTTTTAGCAATTGCATCAATTATCTTTTTAACTTGGGAATCTGTAGCACACCACGACTGGGAAGCTGCAAAAAAACAAGGAGCAATTGTAAAAACAGCACCAGTTGATAAAAATGACGACGGCTACAAGTTAATGCAAAAAAATACTTGTTTAACATGTCATGGTGACAATTTACAGGGCGGGGCGGCAGCACCGGCACTGCAAAACTTAACTTTAAAACCAGAAGAAATCGCTAAAATTGCGAAAGAGGGAAAAGGTTCAATGCCTAAAGGGGTATTTAAAGGTACAGATGAGGAACTGAAAAAGCTTTCGGAATTCGTTGCAAAGTATAATAAAAAATAATCGAAAAGTTGACTACAAAATCTGTAGTCAGCTTTTTATTTTGATGACGGAAAGTTTGCTATATAATAGAGTAGAGTTCGATGAAAGAATTACTTTGTTTGAAAGGTGTTGGACATGCAGCTTGGTTTACTTGTATGCAATGTTAAGGCAACGTTCGGTACTATTATTTTTATTGGTTGTTAACATATTAGGTACAATTTACGGATTCATATGGTATGGAAATCAATTAAAAGAAACCTCACCTATATTTTGGCCGTTTGTACCAGATAGTCCTATGGCGAGTCTCTTTTTTGTCTTTGTTCTAATTGCTTTTTTGATAAAGAAGAACTGGGGATTAATAGAGGCGTTAGCGATAGTTACTTTAATAAAATATGGTATTTGGGCTGTTGTTGTAAATGGGGTTATGATTTATGTAAAAGGCCCTATTGGTCTTATGGGATATATGTTAATGTTATCTCATTTTGCAATGGCGGTGCAGGGAGTGTTATATGCTCCGTTTTATCGGATAAAAAAATGGCATTTCATTGTAGCTGGCATATGGACGTTACATAATGATGCAATTGATTATTTATTTTGGCAAATGCCGAGATACGGAATTATGCATTTGTTTGTAGAGAAAATTGGTTATTTCACGTTTTGGCTAAGTATTGCTGTACTGTGTATCACATATTATTATTGCTTACGTGAGAACCGAAAACAGTTTTCTTTATGATGGTGAGGACATTTAGGGGGAGAAAATGAAGAAAAATAAGAGTGGTATAAACATATTGGATCGATTGATTACTTTAGTTGTTTCATATAGCATAGCATTTTCTATTTTCGCTCTCGCGACAATGGTAGTTGTATATGGAAAATGGCTGTATTATTTTGAAATTGATTTCTTAAATATTCCAGACTTAGCGGATATGACGAAAGATGAAATTAAAAGAAACTATGATGTGCTTATTACATATTTATCTCCGTTTTATGAAGGTGCATTACAATTGCCGACATTAGACATGTCTACAAATGGTCGCATTCATTTTGTGGATGTTAAAAATATTTTAGTAAAGATTCAATATATAATGTATGGAACGATTGTAATTGCTTTATTAGGAGGAACGTATTTACTAAAAAAGAAAAAAGAAAAGTTTTTACTCCACGGAGCGATTCTTACAATTCTTTTTCCGATAGCTCTTACGTTACCGATTGCCATTGATTTTGAAAAGAGTTTCGTATTATTTCATAAGCTTTTATTTAGCAATGATTATTGGATGTTTGATATTGAAACAGATCCGATTATTTTAATGTTACCGGAAGAATTCTTTATGCATGCTGCATGTATTATTTTATTATTGATTTTAAGTGGAAGCATACTTTGTTACGGTGTGTATAAATATTTAGTGAAAAAGAAAAGGGTTTCAAAGAAAAAATTCTCTGTTTAAAGAGAATTTTTTTGTTTTCATAGAGATAATATATTTTTTGATTTTGTTCTGTTCTATTCTTGTCCAACTCCACATATTTTGTACTAGTAGTTATAGGGGGGACCGGGATGAAGAGAACATTAATTGGACTGATAGCATTTCTAATTATAATGTTTCCAGTACGTATATATGCTGAAGAGTGGAGTGAACTAACTGGATTGCTAGACGACTCTTTACAGTTAGTAAAGAAAAATGAAGATGAGAAGGCAATACAAGTACTGTACCATTTCTCAGAGCAGTTTCTATCAAAGGAAAATGAAAATAATTTAAAAGTAACTCCGGGACAAATTAGAGTCATTTCTTTAGCATACGATACGGCGAAACAATCTCTCGCGAAAGATTTAGATAAGCAAGTTAAAGTTGATAATATGTTAGCGTTACAACTTGCTGTTGATGCACAAGTATCCAAATATCAGCCACTTTGGATGGAAAGAGAAAGAAAGATAATGGATGCTTTTTCTCAAGTAGAAAAAGCGATGAAAAAAGAAGATGATGGACAGTTCCAACAGACGCTAAATACATTTTTAAATGAATTTAATATTATTTATCCGAGTTTAATGATTGCCCTGCCAGAAAACGAAGCGCAGCGTGTAAATGCACATTTATCTTATTTGGATGAATTTCGTAACGTTATGTTAAAAACGAAAGGTGGACAAATGCAACTAGGGATTATTAAAGGTGATTTGCAAAAAATATTTCATACAGTAAAAAAAGATGAGATTGCTCCCTCTCTCATTTGGTTTATGACCATTACTGGAGGACTTATTTTTTTCACTTTAACGTATGTTGGATGGAGAAAGTATAAAGGCGACAGAGAGAAACGGAGAAGTAACTTGCAGTCTAAAGATAGATAATGTGTATAAATAAAGATACGGATTGTAAGGTTTATTTATTGACAATGGTGTAAGAAAAAAATAGAATGAGAAGTACTATAATTAAAACTTCAATGGAGGTTTATGATGTTTTATTTAATTTACTTCGCGATCATTTTGATCATACCGTTGTATGCACAGTCAAAAGTACGTAGTGCCTATAGCAAGTATTCACAAGTTTATTCAACTTCAGGTATGACGGGAGCGGAAGTTGCTCGGAAAATTTTGGATGAAAATGGATTGTACAATGTAGCTGTAGAAGAAACGCCGGGTCATTTATCGGACCATTACGATCCAACTGCAAAAACAGTTCGATTATCAACAGATAACTATTATGGACATTCAGTTGCTGGTACAGCTGTAGCAGCACACGAAGTAGGACATGCAATTCAAGATGCGAAAGATTATAACTTCATGCGTGTACGCCATTCGTTAGTGCCAGTTGCTAATTTTGGTTCAAACATGTCATGGGTTTTTGTACTAATTGGTGTATTTGCACAAATGTCTGGTTTGTTGTTACTAGGAATTATTTTAATGGCAGCAGGTGTTATTTTCCAACTTGTTACATTACCAGTTGAATTTGATGCATCAAAACGTGCAATGCAACAAATTGAAGCACTTGGTATCGTATCGACAGATGAGTACGGTCAAGCTCGTAAAGTATTAAATGCGGCAGCATTAACATATGTAGCAGCAGCTGCTGTAGCAGTATTTGAATTATTACGCCTTGTATTAATTTATACTGGTATGCAGCGTAGCGACGATTAAAGACTATCAATTATGATAGTCTTTTTTTTGTTTCGTGGAATGAATCTTATAACATGTTACAAATGGAAATAATAGAAATAATATGGGGTATAGAACTAGTTAAAAAAGATAAGTATGGAATGTTGAAAGAAGGTGACAGACATAGAATATCCAGAACATTTAGTTAAACAAGTGAGGGAGCGAAGTGCTACATACCAATTAGAAGGTTTTTTAAGTGGACAGGGTCCTAGAAATCCGAAATTAATGCTTGTTGGAGAAGCGCCTGGTGAAACGGAAATTCATAACGGTATCCCGTTTAGCGGGAGAGCCGGAAAACATTTAATGGAGTTTTTAGAACGTATTCACGTTACAAGGGAAGAGGTATATATTACGAGTGCGGTTCGGAGTAGACCTTATAAATGGAGAGAGAAAAGGGAACGAAATGGCGAAATAATACAGAAGAAGTACAATAGAACACCAAATCAAGGAGAAATACTTGCCCATGCACCTTTGTTAGACTATGAGTTGGAACTTATACATCCGCCTGTTATTGTGACACTTGGTAATATTGCACTGCAGCGTTTAGTTGGCAAAAATAATAAAATTACGAGTGTTCATGGTGAATTGTTAAAGCAATCCGTGCAGCAATTGAAAGATAGTAGCGGTACAGAATTTATATGGACAGAAAAAGAATATTATATTTTTCCGACCTTTCATCCAGCTTCAATTTTTTATAATCGGAGTTTATTGGAGCTTATTTATGAGGATTTGGAGAAACTTAAAAGATGTATAATAAAAAACTAGAAAAGCCAAAGAGCTTTTCTAGTTGAATTTAATTATGTAACGGATTTTTATTTTCATCTAGTGTAAATCCTTCGCCAACGACATCATGTACATCACTTACAGCAACAAAGGCGTGAGGGTCTACAGAAGTAATGATATTTTTTAATTTCACGATTTCGTTTTTTGCAACGACACAATATAGTACATTTCGTTCAACTTTTGTATAGGATCCAACTGCTTTTAAAAAGGTAGCTCCGCGCTCCATTTCTGATAAAATTTTTGCAGCAATTTCATCGTTTTTATCAGAAATAATAGTTGCTCCTTTTGCTGCATAAGCTCCTTCTTGCATAAAATCAATAACTTTAGCCCCGATAAAAACAGCAACTAACGTATACATGCCCTCGCGGTATGATAAATATGTAAGAATAGAGACAATAATAACGACCGCATCAAACATAAACATCGTTTTTCCCATACTCCAGCCAACATATTTGTGGGCTAATCTTGCGATAATATCAACGCCACCAGTAGTCCCGCCATATTTAAATATAATTCCAAGTCCTATACCGATAAATGCCCCTGCGAATAAAGCAGCCAGTGTCATATCATTTTGCAAGTTTAAATGTAAGTTGAGTACTTCGTAGCGCTGGAAAATCCATAGGAATAAAGATACGCTAAATGTACCGATTAATGTATATAAAAATGTTGTTCGGCCGAGTAACTTCCAACCAATAAAAAATATAGGGATATTTAAAATTAAGTTTGTATAGGAAGGGTCAAGCGAAAATAGAAAATATAATAATAGCGTAATACCGGTAAACCCACCTTCTGCAAGATGGTTTTCAATATTGATATTCACAATACCGAAAGAAAAAATAGCGGAACCGATTAAAATAAAAATGATATTTCGAATCTTCAAGTTTGCTTTCATATAGAAATCCCCCTAGTTATGCAATGATTGGAATTGCTCCGCTTAAAACGGCAAAACATAATAAGTTATTTCTAGCTGCTAATAAAAATAGTGAATATCATAGGAACCCGATTGGTTCAGGTTAATCTTTTGCAAAAAACCGCAAAAGAAGTTTCACTTTACCCCGTCCCAACGGCTGGTAGAGGGGAAAGCGAAGAAGAAAAGGTCGAACCAGCCGTAGGAACCCGATTGGTTCAACTAATCTTTTGCAAAAATCACGCAAAAGAAGTCTCACTTTATTATAGTCTATCCAAAAAAGAGTCGTAAATAGGGATATGAGAGAATAATATTTGTCAAATCGCGATGAATTGGCTAACATGAAAGAGGAAGGAATAAGAGGTGACTAGTATGGAAGCAAAAACGATGAAAGATATGCAGAAGGAAGTAGATGCATATATCGGTCAATTTAAAGAAGGTTATTTTAGTCCGCTTGCAATGATGGCTCGTTTAACGGAAGAAATGGGAGAGCTTGCAAGAGAGGTTAATCATTATTATGGTGAGAAACCGAAGAAAACGACTGAGATAGAACGCAGTATTGAAGAAGAGCTTGGAGATGTATTATTTGTTATGATTTGTATGGCAAATAGTTTAAATATTGATTTAGAAACAGCGCATAACATTGTAATGGAAAAATTTAATACACGTGATAAAGATCGCTGGACACGTATTGATGAGGGAGAGAAAGAATAATGAAAGAAATTAAAGTAATTATCGCTGGACCAAGAGGGCGTATGGGACATGAAGCAGTCCTTCTAATGGAAAGAACAGCGCATTTCAATTTAGTAGCAGCAATTGATTATAAGCATGGCGGAGAAAAAATTTCTGATTTACCTGGAATGCCAGCGCTAGATGCACCTATTTACGCGGATTTACATACTTGTTTAGATGAAGTAGAAGCAGATGTATTGTTAGATTTAACAACACCAGAAATTGGAAAGAAACACGTGACACTTGCAGTTGAACGTGGACTTCGATCTGTTATTGGTACAACTGGATTTACTGAAGAAGAACTAAAGCAATTAACAGAAAATGCAAAAGAAAAAGAAGTAGGAACAATTATCGCTCCAAACTTTGCAATTGGTGCAGTTCTTATGATGAAATTTTCACAAATGGCAGCGAAGTACTTCCAAGATGTTGAAGTAATTGAATTACACCATGACCAAAAATTAGACGCACCATCAGGTACGGCTGTAAAAACAGTAGAATTAATCCGTCAAAATCGTGTACCAAAAGAGCAAGGACACCCTAATGAAACAGAACAATTAGAAGGAGCACGTGGTGCAAATGTAGACGGTATTCACATTCATAGCGTACGTCTACCAGGGCTTATTGCACACCAAGAAGTCATGTTCGGTGGAGATGGACAAATGTTAACAGTTCGTCATGATTCATTCAATCGTGCATCATTTATGTCAGGTGTAAAACTATCAATTGAAACAGTAATGAACCTTGATCATCTTGTGTACGGTTTAGAAAATATTATCGACTAAAGGGGAGACAACGGATGAAAATTGCCTTAATCGCACATGACAAAAAGAAAGATGATATGGTTTCGTTTGCGTACGCATATAAACCAATCTTTGAAAAACATGAACTTTTTGCAACAGGAACGACTGGCCTTCGTATTATGGAGGCAACTGGTTTAGTTGTAACAAGATATCAATCTGGTCCTCTTGGTGGCGACCAAGAAATTGGTGCTATGATTGCAAAAAATGAGATGGATATGGTGATTTTTTTCCGGGATCCACTAACAGCGCAGCCGCATGAACCTGATGTCAATGCGTTACTTCGTTTATGTGATGTATATGCCATCCCGCTAGCAACGAATATGGCAAGTGCTGAAATGCTAATGCATGCATTAGAGCGGGGAGATTTAGATTACCGAAAGTTAAGAAAATGAGGGGAACAATTATGAGTGGATTACATATATTAGCGTTTGGTGCTCATGCCGATGATGTTGAAATCGGCATGGCAGGTACCATTGCAAAGTATACGAAGCAAGGATATGAAGTAGGTATTTGCGATTTAACAGAAGCTGATCTTTCTTCAAATGGAACGGTAGAACTAAGAAAAGAAGAAGCAAAGGCTGCAGCTCGTATTATGGGAGTAAAAACGAGAATTAATTTAGCAATGCCAGACCGTGGTTTGTATATGAAAGAAGAATATATACGTGAAATTGTAAAGGTTATTCGTACATATAAACCGACGCTAATTTTCGCACCATATTACGAAGATCGTCATCCAGACCATGCTAATTGCGCGAAACTTGTGGAAGAAGCTATCTTCTCAGCGGGAATTCGTAAATATATGCCTGAGATTTCGCCGCACCGTGTAGAGTCTTTTTATAATTATATGATTAATGGTTTTCATAAACCGAATTTTTGTATAGATATTAGTGAATACCTTTCTAAAAAGGTGGAGGCGTTAGAAGCGTATGAAAGTCAGTTTTCAACAGGAAGTGATGGTATTAAGACGCCATTAACTGAAGGTTACGTTGAAACAGTAATTGCTCGTGAGAAGATGTTTGGGAAAGAAGTTGGAGTGATGTATGCCGAAGGATTTATGAGTAAGAAACCGGTTTTATTACATGCTGATTTAATAGGGGGATGTAAATGAGATTGAAAATAGGTATTACATGTTATCCTTCTGTAGGTGGTTCTGGTGTTGTTGGAACGGAATTAGGAAAGCAATTGGCGGAACGTGGGCATGAAATTCATTTTATTACATCGGGTGTACCATTCCGGTTAAATAAAGTATATCCAAACATTTACTTTCACGAAGTAGCAGTAAATCAATATTCAGTATTTCAATATCCACCTTACGATTTAGCGTTAGCAAGTAAAATGGCTGAGGTTGCTCAAAGAGAAAATCTTGATATTTTACATGTGCATTATGCAATCCCTCATGCTATTTGTGCATATTTAGCAAAACAAATGATTGGAGAGCGCATTAAAATTGTTACAACCTTACATGGAACAGATATTACTGTGTTAGGTTCCGACCCTTCGTTAAATAATTTAATTCGCTTTGGTATTGAACAATCTGATGTAGTTACTGCTGTGTCACATTCGTTAATTGAAGAAACGAATGAACTTGTAAAACCAGATAAAGAAATTGAGACGGTATACAATTTTGTAGACGAACGTGTGTATTTCAAACGTGATATGTCTCAATTAAAAAAAGAATATGGTATACGAGAAAATGAAAAAGTGTTGATTCATATTTCAAATTTCCGAAAGGTTAAGCGTGTACAGGATGTTGTGCAGTCATTTGCCAAAATTGTAAAGGGAGTAGATGCGAAATTGCTTCTTGTTGGGGATGGACCAGAGTTCTGTACTATTTTACAATTGGTGAAAAGTTTACATATTGAGGAACGTGTCTTATTCCTAGGAAAGCAAGATAATGTTGCAGAGCTTCTTGCGATGAGTGATTTAATGCTGCTTTTATCAGAAAAGGAAAGTTTTGGTCTCGTTATATTAGAAGCGATGGCGTGTGGTGTGCCTAGTATCGGAACGAGGGTTGGGGGCATTCCAGAGGTCATTCAACATGGTGAAACAGGATACATATGTGAAGTTGGAGATACAGATGGAATAGCTAAGCAAGCAATTCAACTACTAGAAAATGAAGAACTTCACCGTAATATGGGGGAGCGGGCGATGAAATCTGTATATGAGCAGTTTCGTTCGGAAAAAATCGTTTCACAGTATGAGGCGATTTATTATGACATACTAAGGGATGACAAGAATGAAAAGATTTAAAAAAGCTAGTTCAATTATTGAGATATTAAAACAGCACGGACATGAGGCTTACTTCGTTGGTGGAAGTGTACGCGATCTTATTATCGATAGACCGATTGGAGATATTGATATCGCAACATCTGCTTTACCAGAAGAAGTAATGGCTATTTTCCCAAGAAATGTTCCGGTTGGTCTTGAGCATGGAACTGTAATTGTTGTAGAAAATGGTGAACCGTATGAGGTAACTACTTTTCGAACAGAAAGCGAATATGAAGATTTTCGGAGACCTAGTAGTGTTCAATTTGTCCGTTCATTAGAAGAGGATTTAAAACGACGTGATTTCACGATGAATGCAATTGCAATGACAGAGGAAGGCGAAATGATTGATTTATTTGCTGGGCAAGAAGCGATTCGTCTGAAGGAAATTACAACGGTTGGAGATGCTGCAGACCGTTTTCAAGAAGATGCACTGCGAATGATGCGTGGTATTCGGTTCGTAAGTACGTTAGGTTTCTCGTTAGAAACAAAGACGAAACAAGCAATTGAAACGTATGGGCATTTGCTCGAACATATAGCGATTGAAAGAATTACAGTTGAGTTCGAAAAGTTATTGACGGGTACGTATTGTGTGAAAGGGCTTCAAGAATTGGTAGAAACGAAGCTATTTTCTCATCTGCCATATTTACAAATGTCAGAAGAAAGACTCTTGAAAGCTACGCAGTATAAATGGGATTCTTTTGAAACAGACATTGAGGCGTGGGCATTTTTCTTATATTGTATCGGAGAAGAGCATCCATCTGTTTTTTTACGTCAATGGAAGTTCTCGAATAAAAAGATTAAGGATATTGTAGCGGTTTTATTAGCAATTCGTTCTAGAAAGGAGAAGGAATGGGATACAGTCCTTCTTTATAAAACTGGAATTCACATCGCTGAAATGGCGGAAAGAGTATATGAAGCGATAATAGAAAGTTATAATAGCGCGTCTGTTAAGCAAGTACAATCATTATTTCATGCATTGCCGATAAAAAATCGTCAAGAAATGAATGTGACTGGTAATGATTTATTAAGCTGGGCAGATAAAAAGCCAGGTCCGTGGGTTGCCGAAATACTTCAAAACATTGAAGAAGCAATCGTACAAGGAGATTTAGTCAATAAGAAAGAGAATATAAGGGAGTGGCTAGAAAAATGCAATCTACTATAAGAAAGCAGTTATTGCAAGTTTTTTCTGAAGCAGATGGTGAATTTGTATCTGGTCAAACACTTAGTGATAAACTTGGTTGTTCTAGAACTGCTGTATGGAAGCATATGGAGGATCTTCGTAATGAAGGATATGAACTCGAAGCTGTACGCCGCTTAGGTTATCGAATTGCTAGTAAACCAGATAAGGTAACTGCTAATGAAATTCAATTAGGATTACAAACAGAGCGTATAGGTAGAACGGTTTATTTTGAAGAATCAGTTGAATCTACTCAGCATATTGCAGCAAGGCTTGCTTATGAAGGGGCAGAAGAAGGAACAATCGTCGTTGCAGAAGAACAAACAGCAGGTAGAGGGCGTTTAAGTAGAAAATGGCATTCACCAAAAGGGACTGGAATTTGGATGAGTATTATATTGCGTCCATCTATTCCAGTTCATCATGCACCACAGCTTACTTTATTAGCAGCTGTTAGCGTGGCGCAAGCAATTGAAAAATGTACGGGTGTGGATGTAGGGATTAAATGGCCAAACGACATTTTAATTCAAGGTAAAAAAGCTGTCGGTATATTAACGGAGATGCAAGCTGATCCTGATAAAATTAATGCTGTAATTATGGGGATAGGTATTAATGCAAATCAAAAACAAGAGCATTTTGATGAGGAAATTCAGCACATTGCAACTTCGTTAGCCATTGAGTCAGGGAAGCCAATTGTTCGTGCGGAACTTATGCAACAAATCTTTTTACAATTAGAAAAATTGTATGAAGAGTATTTAAAAAATGGTTTCTCTGTTATAAAAATTCTTTGGGAAAGTTACGCAATAAGTATCGGAAAAGAAATTACGGCTCGAACGATGAAGCAAACGATTAATGGATTAGCAAAAGGGATTACAGAAGATGGTGTATTGATGCTTGAGGATCATCAAGGACACGTACATCACATTCATTCTGCGGATATAGAAATTAAGTAAAAGAAGTTCCTATTTTGGAGCTTCTTTTTGTCATTTAGACATTTGTAAATTTCACATACCGTAATCAGAATAGAAAATTATTTTTTCAAAAAAATGTAGCAATTCCTTTTCAGAGTTTGCTATAATTAGTTCGAATATGGGCAGTATCAAAGCGAACTGCACCATTATTTTACGCAGTATGAAAAAATAATACTTTGGATTCTGCCTTGATCCAATAACGGACTGGGACAGAGGGATGAATAATGCCGACTAACACACAACCCTTCTGCCCTTTTATGGCCAGAGGGGTTTTTTATATGATTTCGGCCATCTCCTCTCTCCTGCATAAAGGAGGAGTAGTTTTTGAAAACAAAAACAGATTTTTTGAAAATGAAAGAGCAAGGTGAGCCGATTACAATGCTAACGGCGTATGATTATCCGTCTGCTAAATTAGCAGAAGAAGCTAAAGTCGATATGATTTTAGTTGGTGATTCTCTAGGAATGGTTGTACTTGGATATGATTCAACAGTTCCAGTAACAGTAGAGGATATGATTCATCATACGAAAGCTGTACGCCGCGGCGCGAAAGAGACGTTTATTGTAACTGACATGCCATTCATGTCGTATCATATCTCATTGCAAGATACGATGGTTAATGCACGTCGCATTGTTCAAGAGAGTGGTGCACATGCATTAAAGGTAGAAGGTGCTGGAGAAGTGATATCAACTATTCACTACTTGACGAATGCGGGCATCCCCGTTGTGGCGCATTTAGGCTTAACTCCTCAATCTGTAGGAGTGCTAGGTGGATATAAAGTACAGGGGAAAGATGCTGAAAGTGCAAAAAAATTAATAGAAGACGCAAAAAAATGTGAAGAAGCTGGTGCGATAGCACTTGTGTTAGAGTGTGTGCCAATGCAATTAGCAGAACTTATTTCAGCGCAAATAACAATTCCTACAATTGGAATTGGAGCAGGACAAAAAGTAGATGGGCAAGTTCTTGTATACCATGATCTTATTTCGTACGGCGTAAATCGTGTTCCGAAATTTGTGAAGCAATATACGTCTGTTCAAGAGGAAATTGTGCGAGGGATTTCGCAATACGTTACTGAAGTAAAGACAGGGCAATTTCCTGAAGAAAAACATTCATTCACAATGAAAGAGGAAGAATGCTTAGCGTTATACGGAGGAAAACAATAATGAAAATCATAACTACAGTGCAAGAGATGCAACAAATTACAAACGAACTTCGTACAAGTGGAAAAAGCATCGGTTTTGTCCCGACGATGGGATATTTACACGAAGGGCATGCTACTTTATTACGTAAGGCAAGGGAAGAAAATGAAATTGTAGTTTTAAGTGTATTTGTAAACCCACTACAGTTTGGACCGAACGAAGATTTAGATCGATATCCACGTGATATTGATAGAGACGAAAATGTAGCAAAAGAAAATGGTGTTGATTATTTATTTTATCCGAGTGTAGAAGAGATGTATCCAGCAGAACAAACGACAACAGTAGAAGTTGTGAAGCGTACCGACGTATTATGTGGCAAACAAAGACCTGGTCATTTCGCTGGTGTTGCGACTGTACTAATGAAACTATTTAATATCACATTGCCAACACGTGCTTATTTCGGTATGAAAGATGCACAGCAAGTCGCTGTCATTGAAGGGTTTGTCGCTGATTTTAATATTCCAGTTACGATCGTACCAGTGGATATTGTAAGGGAAGAGGACGGATTAGCGAAGAGTTCTCGTAATGTGTATTTATCACAAGAAGAGCGTGAAGAGGCTCCTCATTTATACCGCAGTCTATGTATAGCGAAAGAAAAAATTGAGGCAGGCGAACGTAATTCAGAAATCATTACAACTCTTGTACAAGAGTATATTGAGACATATACGAAAGGCACTGTAGATTATGCTGATTTATATGCATATCCTTCACTACAAGTAATGGATAAAATTGAAGGACGAATCATTTTAGCAATTGCAGTTAAATTTGAGAATGTACGATTAATTGACAATATAACATTAACGGCTAAATAAGGGGGAGCATCTATGTTTCGCACAATGATGAGAGCGAAGTTACATCGCGCAACAGTAACAGAAGCAAATTTAAATTATGTAGGTAGTATTACAATTGATGAAGATTTAATGGATGCAGTAAATATTGTAGAAAATGAAAAAGTACAAATTGTAAATAACAATAATGGTGCTCGCTTAGAGACATATGTTATTAAAGGAGAACGCGGTAGTGGTGTTGTTTGTTTAAATGGTGCAGCTGCAAGGCTTGTACAGCCAGGGGATAAAGTTATTATTATTTGCTATGGTTTAGTGGCAGAAGAAAATGTTCATAAACAAGAGCCAAAAATTGCAGTGTTAGACGATGATAATCAAATTATTGAAATGTTAGGTGCTGAAAAAGCGGGCACGATATTATAAGTAGGAAGGCTATCTCTATTCTGGAGATAGCTTTTTTGTGCATCTTTTCATTAAGATGAGATAAAACGTGGTATAGTAACATTATATAATTTTGTGTTTGATAGGTAAGAAATTGAGGTGTTACATATATGAGTAAGCGTTATGTCGTTGTTGATTTAGAGACGACAGGGAACTCCTGGAAGGATGGGAAGGATAAAATCACCCAAATTGCGGCTGTTGTAGTGGAAGATGGAGAGATATTAGAGATTTTTTCATCTTTTATTAATCCGAAGAGAGAGATTCCACCATTTATTACAGAATTAACAGGGATTGATGAGAGTTTGGTTAAGCAAGCCCCGTTATTTCAAGATGTAGCCCCGATGATTGTTGAGCTATTACAAGGTGCAGCTTTCGTTGCACATAACGTTCACTTTGATTGGAATTTTTTAACGGAAGAATTAAGGCAGGCTGGATATACAGAAGTACATTGCCCAAAAGTTGATACAGTTGAGTTGGCGCAAATTCTTTTGCCGACAGCTGATAGTTATAAATTACGTGATTTAGCTAAGAAACATGAACTAGAGCACGATCAACCACATCGTGCGGATAGTGATGCTCTTGCAACAGCGGAATTGTTTATACAATTTTTAAATGAAATCGAAAAGTTACCGCTTGTCACGTTGCAATCGCTTTATGAATTAAGTGATGTTTTCCAAAGTGATATAGCTGATGTGCTTTCTGAAAATATTTTAAAGAAAATGATGCATGGTAAAGAAAGGGCAGAGGGGTTTGAAGTGTATCGAAATATTGCGCTTCGAAAGCGGAATTATTCTTTAAGTCTCAGTGAAACATACCCATCTAAATTTGATGTTTTCTTACATAAGACAATGGATAAACTTGAGTTAAGTATGCCAAAGTTTCAAAAAAGAGAAAGCCAACAGATTATGATGAAGGAAATATATACAGCGCTAAGAGATTCTAGGTTTTCACTTATTGAAGCAGGAACAGGTACCGGAAAGACTCTTGCATATTTACTTCCAAGTATTTATTTTGCAAAGAAAAAAGAAGAACCTGTCATTATAAGTACACAAACTGTACAACTGCAACAACAAATACTAGAAAAAGAAATACCGTTATTGCAGAAAATAATGTCATTTTCATTTGAAGTAGCTCTTTTGAAAGGAAGAAAGCATTATCTTTGTCTACACAAATTTGAATATGCTTTGCAAGAGGAAGAGAAAAATTATGATATGGCGCTCACAAAGGCAAAAATTTTAGTATGGTTATTGCAAACGGAAACTGGCGATCGTGATGAATTAAATATTCCTGAGGGCGGCAAGTTACTTTGGAACCGTATTTGTAGTGATGTACATAGTCCAGGCGGGATGCAAAGCAACTGGTATAGTCGTTGTTTTTATCAAAGAGCAAATAATAAAGCGTTATTTGCAGATATCGTTATTACAAATCATGCTTTATTATTTCAAGATTTTTCAAGTGAAGAACCACTGTTTGCTTCATGTGAACATATTATTTTTGATGAGGCTCATCATATCGAGGAAGCGGCGAGTAGAACATTAGGTGAACAGTTCTCATGCATGTATTTTCAATTAGCTTTATCTCGTCTTGGTACGCTAGAAACAGATGATGTACTTTCTAAAGTATATAAAATGATGAAAAAATCAGAGCAAGCATCTCGTTCGACTTTCCGTATGGTGAGTCATAGTTTGAAGGAATTGAAATTTGATGCGGATGAACTATTTCAAATGTTACGGACTTTCGTATTTAAACAAACAAAGCAGGAACAAGGGATGAGCAATATGCCGCTCATTTATCGATATAACACGGAAGTAGAGACAGGTAAGTTATGGGATAGCATTACCGAGTTAACAAATCGATTTGTGTATGATGTAAGAAAATTATTGACTACACTTGAGAAGCAAGTTGATATATTGCAAAGTAAATTAGAATGGGAGATGCATGTCGTTACAGGTGAATTTATGCATTTAATTGAGTTGTTGAGAAAGATGGCACAATCTTTACAATTACTCATTTTAGAAAAGAATTCATACGTGACATGGATGGAGACTGAAACGAAGGGAACGATTCATTCAACAGTTTTATATGCGCAGCCTGTTCATATTGGTGAAAGATTTGCTGATGAATTTTTAACACAGAAAAAGAGTGTTATTTTCACATCAGCAACGTTAACAGTTAATGATTCATTCGACTATATAAAAGAGGAGCTAGGTTTACATGATTTTGCTCCCAATACATTAAAGGTTCCATCACCATTCCGTTTTGAAGAGCAAATGAAATTAATGGTTTCAACGGATGTACCTTTTATTAAGAAAGCAAGTAATGAAGAATATATTGAGTCTATATCGGCACATATTGCGAAAATAGCGAAAGCTACAAAAGGTAGAATGCTCGTTTTATTCACTTCGTATGAAATGTTGAAAGAAGCGTATACGAATTTGAAAAATGATGAGACATTAGAAGGATATTTATTATTAACGCAAAGTGTGAATAATAAGAGCCGAAGTCGTCTAATCCGCAAATTCCAGGAGTTCGACAAATCGATTTTGTTAGGAACAAGTAGTTTTTGGGAAGGGATAGATATACCTGGAGATGCCCTGAGTTGTCTTGTCATTGTCCGTCTTCCTTTTACCCCTCCTCATCAGCCGATGATGGAAGCAAAAGGAGAGTGGTTAAAAAATCAAGGAGAAGACGTATTCGCTAAGTTGGCGCTCCCGCAAGCAATCTTGCGTTTCAAACAAGGATTTGGTCGTCTTATTAGAACAAATACAGATACGGGAACTGTATTTGTATTAGATCGTCGTTTGACAAGCTCTTCTTATGGAAAACGTTTTTTACAATCAATCCCAACTGTCCCGCTCTATGAAGGTCCTCTAGAAGAATTGTTAGAACAATTAAAGGAACGGCCAAATGAATAAAATTGGAATAAAAATACGCCTGAAGTACATTTAAACTTCAGGCGTAAAAAATGTGGGTAGGAGGAATTTTATTTTTCTTACTTCTTGTATACAAAATGTATCGGTTTTCGACTTGAAACCTTTTTTTGCTGTACATGTCCTGCTATAATAGATGGGTGATGAAGCAGGGGTTGTAAAGAATGTACTCTTATTGTAACCGCATTGCGTTCTTCTATAATTAGAAATTTTTGTGTAACGGAGGAGTTTTTTCATGGATAAGAAAATCGAAGTCCTATCAACGACGCGTATTAAATATTCGTCTGACTTGTATAAAATCGTTGATAGTTTGAATCGTACGTTAAAAGAGCAGGACCTCATGTTCGGATTAGCATTAGACGAAAAAGATAAAGAAACAGCTGTATTTACGATTTACAGAACGTAGTGATACAATGAAAAAGTGGATCTTTGCAATCGTTATCGTAATCGTTGCTAGCGGAATATATGGGGCGTATGTTTATAATAAAGCAATGGAAAAGAAAATCCCTAAAGAGGCAAAATCTGTAGAAATTGCAAAAGAAAAGGCAAAGCTTACAAAGGTAAAATCTGTGGATTATTATAACGGAGAATCTTCATATACAGTCGTACAAGGTACAGATGAAAAAGGAGAACAACTTATCGTTTGGGTGCCTGAGAAAAAAGGGGAAACTATAGTAAGGAAAAAGAGCGAAGGTATTTCTGAAAAAGATGCTTTACAAAGAACGATTGAACAAGTCGGAGATGAAAGTAAAGAACCCAAAAGTAAGCCGAAAGAAATTTTAAAAGCAAAATTAGGCTTTGAAAACAATATACCATTATGGGAAGTTACATATATTGATGATGACAATCGTTATAGTTACTACTATCTTGAATTTAAAGATGGGAACTTTTTAAGACGATATAGCATTGAAAAATAGATGTAGGGGGAACTACAAATGAAATTAGCAAAGCGAGTAGCTGCTTTAACACCATCTGCAACTTTAGAAATTACAGCAAAGGCACAAGCATTAAAAGCAGAAGGTCATGATGTAATTGCATTAGGAGCAGGAGAACCTGACTTTAATACGCCAGAACATATTATGGATGCTGCGCATAAAGCGATGTTAGAAGGACATACGAAGTATACACCAACAGGTGGATTACAAGCGTTAAAACAAGAAATTGTGAAGAAGTTTACTCGTGATCAAGGAATTGCGTATGATCCATCTGAAATTATTGTATGTAATGGTGCTAAGCATGCATTATATACATTATTCCAAGTGTTACTTGATGAAGGAGATGAAGTTATCATCCCAACTCCTTATTGGGTAAGTTATCCTGAGCAAGTAAAGCTTGCTGGTGGTAAGCCAGTTTATGTAGAAGGTCTAGAAGGCAATGAGTACAAAATTACAGCAAAGCAGCTGCGTGGGGTAATTACAGAGAAAACGAAAGCAGTTATTATTAATTCACCGAGCAATCCAACAGGGATGATTTACAGCAAAGAAGAATTGCAACAGCTTGGAGAAGTATGTTTAGAGCATGATATCTTAATCGTTTCAGATGAGATCTATGAAAAATTAATTTATGGTGATGCGGAATATACTTCAATTGCCCAGCTTTCTAATGCATTAAAAGAACAAACACTTATTATTAATGGTGTATCTAAATCACATTCTATGACAGGTTGGCGTATTGGATATGCAGCAGGAAATAAGCAGCTTATTAAAGCGATGACGAACTTAGCGAGTCATAGTACGTCAAACCCTACTTCAATTGCTCAATACGGTGCAATTGCTGCGTATGCAGGCTCACAAGAACCTGTAGAAACAATGCGTCAAGCGTTTGAAGAAAGATTGAACATTATTTATGATAAATTAATTCAAATTCCTGGTTTCACTTGCATTAAGCCACAAGGTGCTTTTTACTTATTCCCAAATGTAAAAGAAGCCGTAGCATTAGCTGGGTATGATACAGTTGATGAGTGGGCAAAAGCATTATTAGAAGAAGAAAAGGTGGCTCTTGTTCCAGGTACAGGATTTGGTGCACCAAATAACGTTCGATTATCGTATGCGACATCTCTTGAGCAAGTTGAGAAAGCATTAGAACGAATTCATACGTTCATGAAAAGTAAAGTACAGGCTTAATCGTCTGTTTCTTGTAGTAAATGGCAAAAAACCTCCCTATATATAGGGAGGTTTTTTTGACGAATTGTGGCAAAAAGAAATGGCTAAAGGTGTGTTATACTAGAAAGCGAGGTGTTTGGTGATGAAAAAGAAAATGATGTTACAATGGTTTGAACAGGGAAGCATAGCGATTCCTAAATTGCTTATGATGCATTATAAAAAGCTAGGTTTAAATGAGACGGAATTTATGGTAGTACTTCATGTACACACATTTTTAGAATCAGGTAATTCGTTCCCGACTCCTTCAGAGATTTCAGAACGGATGACGATAACAGAAATGAAATGCATGGAAGTGATTCAGACTTTAATCCAAAAAGGTTTTTTAGCACTAGAAGGTGGACGAAGATCTGAAGCGATGATGTGTGAAAGTTATTCTTTACAACCACTGTGGGAAAAAATATTGCACTTTTTAATGAATGAATCTATAGAGGAAGAGCAAAAAGAACAAAAACAAATTCAAGTAAATTTATATACAGTATTTGAAAAAGAATTCGGAAGACCACTTTCGCCATTTGAATGTGAAACATTAGGGATGTGGGAAGATCAGGATCAACACCATCCGAATTTAATTCAAGCGGCTCTTCGTGAAGCTGTTATGAGTGGTAAACTTAATTTCCGGTATATTGATCGTATTTTGTTTGAGTGGAAAAAGAACGGAATTAAAACGGTAGATCAAGCGCAAAATCAAGGCCAGAAATTTAGAGCGAATCAACAACGCACACAACAAACGACAAAACAAGAGACGAAATTTACTGGGAAAGTGCCTTTTTATAATTGGTTGGAGCAGTAGTGTAGGAGGAAAGATATGTTGAACAAAACGCAAATTCGTTATTGTTTAGATACAATGGCGGATATGTATCCAGAAGCGCATTGTGAATTAATTCATGATAATCCATTTGAACTTGTAATCGCAGTGGCATTATCTGCACAATGCACAGATGCACTTGTGAATAAAGTGACGAAAAACTTATTTCAAAAATATAAAACACCAGAAGATTATTTAAGTGTGTCTTTAGAAGAATTACAACAAGATATACGTTCCATTGGATTGTTTAGAAATAAGGCGAAAAATATTCAAAAATTGTGCCGGATGTTACTAGATGATTATAACGGGAAAGTTCCAGAAGACCGTGACGAGCTGACGAAATTACCAGGAGTAGGGAGAAAGACAGCGAATGTAGTTGTTTCGGTAGCATTTGGAATTCCAGCGATTGCTGTTGATACGCATGTAGAGAGAGTGAGTAAGCGGTTAGCAATTTGTAGATGGAAAGATTCTGTGTTAGAAGTGGAAAAGACATTGATGAAGAAAATTCCAATGGATGAGTGGGGAGTTACACACCACCGTATGATTTTCTTTGGACGTTATTACTGTAAGGCGCAGCGACCACAATGTGAAGAGTGTCGATTACTAGAAATATGTCGTGAAGGAAAGAAACGAATGAAGGGGAAATAAAGGATGGAGCGAGTTATAGAGATATCGAAAGAGTTTCGGTACGTACCATTTTTTAAAAAGAATGCAAATTCGATTACGTATAATACAGACCAGTCTTTTGAAGAAATAATACAAAATACTTACTTTATATTTGATATTGAAAGACAATATGAGCCGTGGAATGAAATTGAAACAAGTATTCCGGCAGTGTTAAATGTATGGAAAAGCAGGCATGAAGAAATTGCGACACTATTTCGAAACCGAAAAAAACAAGAAGCTGAGTACCCGATGATTCTTTTTGCAGCACACTTGCTATCGGTTGTATATTGGCTAAATGAGAAGCCTGTTCATAGTTTGAATGAGATGCAAGTAAATACGAATGAATTGGAAGCACAACCTGTTAATTTTGTAGAAAGATACTCATTTATTATAAAGAAACCGAGTAATTATCATTCATATATTCAATTAGCACAGCTGTATATTGAAATAGAAAAGCTACATGTTAAGAAAATGATAACAAAAAAGAAGTCCTTTTCTCGTTAAGAGTAAGGACTTCTTTTTTGTTATTAAGACTCTGATGTAACAACATCTCCGTCTGCGTGAGGTGTATCTCCTCCGGTATTCTGTTGGTGCTGTTCTTCTTCAGCTTTTTTTCTAGCTTCTTCGTCAGCTTTTCTCTTAGCTTCTTCGTCAGCTTTTTTCTTAGCTTCTTCGTCAGCTTTTTTCTTAGCTTCTTCGTCAGCCTTCTTCTTAGCCTCTTCTTCAGCAGCTTTCTTTTGAGCTTCTTCTTGCTGTTTACGTTGTTGTTCTTGCTGCTGTTGTTGTTGCTGTTGCTGCTGCTCTTGTTGTTTACGCTGATCTTCATCAGCTTTTTTCTTAGCTTCTTCTTGTTTTAGTTTATCTTCATTGGCTTTTTTCTGGGCCTCTTCGTCAGCCTTTTTCTTAGCTTCTTCATCAGCCTTCTTCTTAGCCTCTTCTTCAACTTTTTTTGCATCTGGAGTTCCGCCAGGCGCAGTGAATGATGCGTCAATTGCAGGACTTGTTCCAGTCCCCTTTTTCGCTACTACAGAGAAGCTGTAAGTAACACCTGGTTTAATACCACCAAGAGTAGCAGTCGTACCGCTTACTGACAAGCTACCACTAGAACCGTCAGTAGCTTTATAGCTTGCTGCGTATGCATCAACATTTGATGATGGTCCAGACCAGTTCAGTGTCACTGTGCTAGCTCCATCGAAAGCTACATTAAGACCACTAGGTGGATCTACTTTAATTTGTTTAATTGCATCTTTCTTCGCACCTTTTACATATAACTCTCCGTTTATTTCTTGAACAGAAGAAGGACGTTCAAAACGAGAGTTATCTGTAGCGAATTTGCTCATCATTACTTGGAACATTTGCTGTGCAATTCTAGTATAACGATCACTAATGTAGTTTTCTGGGCCATTTTTTTCGTAACCAGTCCATACTGCCATTGTATATTGCGGTGTATATCCAGCGAACCAGCTATCTCTGTTTGCATCAGCTGGAATACCGTATTCTTTTATAACGTCTTCGTCAAAGTTTTGTGTACCTGTTTTACCTGCTACGTCAATACCTGAAACGTATGCTGTTGGACCTGTACCACCAGAACCAGGTTTTACTACGTCACGAAGAACGTCAGTCACCATGTAAGCTGTATAGTCGTGCATTGCACGTTGTTCTTTCGGTTTAAAGTTTTTCTTTTTCCCGTCTGGGAAGATGACTTCTTTTACGAAGTGAGGCTTATTATACACACCGTCATTGCCAAATGCGGCATACGCCCCAGCTACTTGTAATGGAGAACTATCGTTACTACCAATTGCTGTTGATTCAAATGTTTTGCCGTCTTTAAATGTCATGCCCAAGCCTTCAGAAAACGCTTGTGACTTAGGAAGACCAACCGCTTGAGCTGTTTTTAAAGCCGGAATGTTTAATGATTTTTTCAGTGCTTCACGTAGTGAAACGTCACCTTTATAACTATTTGTTGCATTTCGTATTTTTTTACCATTGGAATACGTATACTCTGAGTCATTTAATTGATGGTATGTAGACCATTGTAAATTCTCAATTGCCGGACCATAGTCGAAAATTGGTTTCATTGTGGAACCGACTTGGCGTTTTAAATCAGTGGCCATATTATGACCTTTGAAAGTAGACTTACTTTCTTTACGCCCAGCTCCAATTGCTCGAACTTCTCCAGATTGTGTATCCATAAATACGAATGATCCTTGGAATTGATCGTTTGGATACTTAATAAGATTGCCATCCATAATTTTTTCAGCATAATCTTGAGCATCTTGATCAAGTGTTGTATGAATCGTTAAACCATCTGAACCGATATTTACATCCGGATATTCTTTTTCCACTTCTTTTACAACCGCATCTAAAAATGCTTGGTACTTCATTTCAGTCACTTCTGAAGATGGAAGAAGTCCTTGTGTTACAGGGATTTGCATTGCGTCATTCATTTCTTGTTTCGTTATATACCCGTGTCGATTCATTAAAGATAATACGATATTACGACGTTTCGTTGCTCGCTCAACGTTTTCTTCTTTTGTTGGATCATAAATGTTAGGACCTTGGGGTAAACCAGCGAGCATCGCAGCTTCATGTAATTGTATGTCTTTTAAATCTTTACCATAATATTTTTTTGCAGCTGTTGAAATACCATAAGAGCGATTACCTAAGTTAATCTTATTTAAGTACATTTCTAAAATTTCATGTTTTGAGTACTGTTGCTCTAACTTATAAGATAAGTACCATTCCTGCACTTTTCTCTTTGCAGTTTTGTCCATCGTTAGAAAATAGTTTTTAACTACTTGCTGTGTAATCGTACTACCACCTTGTGAGCCAAAGCCACCAGTGACATTTTCCATAATTGCCATTCCAGTACGTTTAAAATCAATTCCATCATGCTTATAGAAGCGAGCATCCTCAGTCGCAAGGAATGCACTTTCAATTACTTTGGGAATTTGATCGTAAGTAACATGGGTTCGTTTTTCAGCACCGTATTCATAGAAGAAATTCCCGTTTTTATCAAGGAATTTTGTTGATAAAGGATTGACAAGTTTTGATTTGTCTAATTTCGGAGCGTCCTTTACCATAACAAAGAAAGCCGAAACGCCAGCTACGAGGCCGACGATACCAAGAAGTAGACAACCTATAAGGAATTTCTTAAAAAAGGAACCTTTTTTCTTTGGCTTTTCTTCTTTATGAGTTTCTTTCGTTTGATTTTTTACATGATTTCGTTCTGTACGAGAACGATAATTATCTGACATTATACTTTCTCCTACCTTTCATTCTCTCCCCCAAAAGTCGAAAAAAGAGCCTTAGTGATGACTCTATCACGAAAAATAAACCGTGTCTAGTACGCGGATATAATCAATTCGAGGGTGATAACCGCATGATAATAAAGACCCATGCTCTTCTATTTCTTGTTTTGTAATCGATTTACGTCCACCAGTATTTTGACGATTCCAAAATGCAATAATATGTTTTGCATCTAATAAATAAAATTCATCAAAAAGTGTAAATTTAATAATAACAAATGCAATTCCATTATGAGCGACTACTTGCTTCATATGTTCAATTTGATGAAGGTGGAAGTTTTGAAGTGGAAAACTGGTTTTATTTTTAGTTTCTTTCGCTTCAAAATCGATGTATTTCCCTTTGTATACACCGTTGTAATCTGTTGTAGAAGGTTGTTTGAAATACGCTTCTTTTACCACTGCAGCACTTCGAGCGGGGTAATCTACTTTTACAATTTGAAGAGGTGTAGGTTTTTTATGTACGCATGCAATATTATGGGTTAAGTAATATTGATTGGTTTCATTCAATTCCTCTTCAAGGGACATACCTCTATTACTGTAAGTATGTTTTTTTATTGGTGTCTTATGAGGTTGTGAAGCTTGATCGTACCTTTTTCCATTTGGGTAACGAATGGTCATATTGTGTCCACTCCCAACTTGTTAAGAATTACTTACAAAGGTGATTATATCAAAAAATGAAAAAAGATGTGACCTTTTTCAAGAAAGGTATGGTACTTATTCATGTTTAGCTGGAACGATTACGAAAAAATTATACAAAACCGTAATGATATTTTGTGTACAGAAGAGGAGAAAGCTATGGTTCTTAATATTAAGGAGAGAACGGATGTAGCTAACGTGGATAACATTTCACGTACACAATCTTACCAAGAATATTATTTGAGAAATAAAGAAATCCGATGGTCTTTTTTAGCAAGTATGGTCTCAAGGAATGGGGGATGGAATATGACAGATTTAGAAGGAGAATATTATTCTAATCTTCTGTCCCAAACAGTTAAGAGGCGATTATTTCTATGTTATGAGAAAGCCAATTGGCTCATTTTCTTAGATGCATTTCCTCAACTATTACTGTATGAAGAAAGTAAAAGGCGATGTGAGCCGCTCTTTCATTTGTTACAATTTTTCAACATATCAATTTTTATGGAAAAAGAATGGTCATATTTCTGGGAGAAAAAAGATATCAATAGGCTTATGACGGCACTTATTATTAATGAACAAAATAAAATTCAAAAACCAGTAATCGAGAATACATACTTTCAAAAACATGTATTTGATACGGCAGTGTTCAAATTTCAAGAAATACTTCACATTAGTGCAGTTGTTTTTCCAATGATGGAAGGGAGAATGTATGGGTTTTCAGTTTATCAATTTGAAACGTTACAAAAACGTATAGAACTTGGGAAGAAGTTAGCTTGGTTATTATTTCATTCAAAGTATAAAGATTCTTTTTATAAGTTTGCATTGCAAACTAGGCATACGGGATCAAGGATGGATTATGAATGCAATATAAGAGAGATTAGAAAATCAAGTACACCGGCCCTTAGAGATGTGTACGCTATTGTCGCTCACGAAAAATTAATTGAAAAAGATTGGTTTAGTGAAGGGATGGAAGTGGAGTCGTTATTTGTACTTGAAAAACCAAAGGGAGGAATTAATATAACAGAATGGTATAGGATGAAGAGGGAGCAAATTCATACTCTTTCTATATTAAGTAGTTTTGTTAAAAGAATAGATGAGTTCATGATATAATCAAGAAGTCCCGCCTTCCTACATGAAGGCGGGGCTTCTTGATTGAAAGTAATATGTTTTTCAACAAATTACTTTTTACTTCGCTATTTGCTGGCAGTACGACTTTAATCTCAGCACTTATCGAAAGCAAATAGGGAAGGTTAGAATGGAAATTAGCTATTTGTGGGCGGTAAAACTCCCACCTCAAAATTCGGCTGGAGCAAAGAAGTTAGGTGGAAGCCCTGCTGTCCGTAAACGCTCGATTGGTGAAGGCTAATAATCAGTGGGGATGAACAAAACACTCACTGATTAAAGTTTCACTTTATGTAGCGGGGAAATTTGGACCATCAAGCTTTGGATTACCAGTCTCAGGTTTGTTTTGTTGTTTGTTTTGTTTTTTCTTTTTTTCATTTTTATTTTTTGCCATCGTAATACACCTCCTTTTTGTATTGTTACCATTTCTAAAAATGGCATACAAAATGATTTCTTTGACGAATATCAACTAGTTTTGTCATGTGAGCAGGAGTAACTAATCAATCGGCGAAATTACATGACAAAGGAAAGGCAAAGAAGGGGGCGTTTTAAATATGGCGATGGTTCAGAAGGAAGATGTTATGAAAAAAATGGATCAAATGTTAAGTTCTCTCGATTTGCTGGAAATGAATATTGGGATTAGAATGAATCACGCATTGAAGGATAAAGTTGAAAAAATATGCAATAAGATAGAAATAACAGAAATGCATATCGAGCATATGGAAAATAAATTAGTGCATCACGAAGAAAAAGGGAGCTGGGTAAAGACATTTCAAAACGTCGTAGTCAGTGCATAATAAGGTGGGAATAAAATGAAATATGAAGCATTAATCCAGTCTTCGGAGAAGTTAATGCAGTATAATGATGAAGCCAATGTAAAAAAAAGAGAAATGGATGAATATGATTTTTATAAGGATATGAAGCCATTTGTTGATATGGTAGATACGGAGTTAGAGGTGTGGAAAGAATTAGCTTATATATGGATAAAGGAAGAGCGGCCTAAGTATATACATGTGCAACAAATCGATCAAGTGTATGAGAATTTACAAACTAATGTGCTACAATGTTTTGTTAATAAGGGAAAAGGTAAACGTTTCTTTGAAACTCATCAAGCTATTTCGTATACTTTGCAAAATATCGTAGATCAATGTAAGTAACAAGAGGGGGAAAACCCTCTTGTTTTTTTAGGCTTCTGTCGCTGTTGTAGGTTTTGTTGCGCCGTTTATTTCTAATTCACGTATTAATGTTCGGTAATCTGAGATGCATATTTTTCCTTCGAGATAACAATGTCTCGCAAAGTCTAGTAGTTCATTTGAACTTTCTGTACAGTACCCCTTTTTTTGAGAAAACGCTTGTTTTAAATCCCCTAATACCATGTTGATTCCTCCCCCATGAGAATCTTCTTCCTTATTATCATAGCATGGAAGGGTTTACTTTCTAATTTTTTTAAAAATTTAAACTTCCGACAAAAACAGACAGATACTCCGTCACACATTTTATTTTATAGGTACATATTCTATATGTAGAAACTTATGTGAAGGAGGAGAGTATGCATGTTTCAACAACCTAATGTATATCAGCAAACAAATCCATATGCACAGCAAAATATGTACCAATATAATGAGGATACATATTTACGATATAATATGTATCCTTTCGAGCCTCATTATGGGAACCAAAATTATTATCAACCATTTGAAGTGTCGTTTGGGAATCAACAACAGCAGCCACAATCACAACAACCCTACATGAATCAACAACAACCTTATATCAATTCGCAATATTATATGCCGCCACCATCTCCCTATGGAAATCAACAAGCGATGTTTTATCCACCAAAACAACCGTATCCAACTATGAATAAACAAAAGCAACAACAGCAACCGAGTCAATTTTCGAGCTTTGTTTCCCAATTTAAAACATCAGATGGCAACTATGATGTAAATAAAATGATGAACACAGCTGGACAAATGATGAATGCGATGAATCAAGTGACGGGTATTGTGAAACAAGTTGGAGGTTTTTTTGGTAAATAATAGTGGGGGGTATCTATAACAGTATTATGTATGAAGTAGGGCAATAGTCAAATTTCTATGAAATAAATGGGTGTATATAACAAACGGCTTTACCTCTTTTCTCATATTGTAAAGAGTAATCAGATTTTCTTTATGAGAGAGGAGAGAAAAACTATGCATCATTGTCATCCTTGTTTTGGAGGGCATAAGCCTGTAGGACCTATTTGTACAACTGCTCCTGTCATTCATCCGACTAAGCAATGCGTAACACATTCTTTTTCAACAACGGTGGTGCCACACATTTTCCCAACACATACAACACACGTACATCATCAACAAATTAAAAATCAAAACTTCTTCCCACAAACAAACTCGAACGTAAATGTTGTAGACCCTGGTGATCCAGGATTTGGTGGCGGATGTGGACCATGTGGTCATGGACACCATGGACATCAAATATCTCCATTTGGACCAGGACCAAATGTATCACCGTTTGGACCAGGACCGAATGTGTCACCATTTGGACCAGGACCGAATGTATCACCATTTGGACCGAATGTAGGACCAAATATCGGACCAAACGTTGGTGGAATGTTTAAAAAGTAAATGATATGTTAGAACTAGCGAAATGCTAGTTCTTTTTTTGTAATTGGAGTGTTGATATGAAAGTCGTTGCTGTAACAGGATATAAGCCATTTGAACTTGGAATATTTAAAAATGATCATCCAGGAGTAGAATGTATAAAAAAGGCGCTTCATCGTAAGTTAACTGCTTTTGTAGAAGATGGTTTGGAGTGGGTTATTATTAGCGGCCAGTTAGGAGTTGAATTATGGGCTGCTGAAGTTGTTTTTGAGATTCAAGTAGAATATCCAGATTTAAAATTAGCGGTATTTACTCCTTTTTTAGAACAAGAAGAAAATTGGAAGGAAGATAACCGTGAATATTACGAATTTATTCTTTCGCAAGCAGATCACATTGATAGTATTACGAAACGGAAGTACGAAAGCCCAGAGCAATTTAAATTAAAGAATCAATTTTTTATTGCAAAAAGCGATGCACTTTTAGCTGTATATGATGAAGAAAAGCCTGGGAGCCCTAAATATATAGTAGAAGCGGCTAAGAAAAAAGGAGAAATAGAAAATTATCACAGTTATTTCATTCTTTTTTCTGATTTACAAGATATAATGGAAGAGGAACAGTGGAATAATGCAGATTAATATGTAATATTGTACTTGCATATTTGATTGACAAAAGGCATTGTTTCTGAAAAAATTTAGTTAATGAAAGCTTTGGCAAAAATTTGAGGTGAAGAAAATGATTTCGGATAAAATTAAATTAACAGCGAAAGATATTTTAGAAAAAGAATTTAAAACAGGTATGAGAGGTTATCAACAAGAAGAAGTAGATAAGTTTCTTGATATGATTATTAAAGATTATGAAGCCTTTCATAAGGAATTTGATCAATTAAAACAACAAAATGTTCGTTTAAAACGTGAATTAGAAGAGCAGAAAGTAGCGGCAACACAAGTTCCGCAACAACCAGTACAAACACCAGTTGCACAACCAGTATATAACAATACGAATACGGATATTTTAAAACGTCTATCTAATTTAGAAAAAGCTGTATTTGGAAGTAAGTTATACGAATAAATTAGGGTAACAAAAAGGTTAAAGTAGTTTACATAGAAAAAAACATTGCAAAATCTTTTTGTTTCCACTATACTAATGTTTGTCATAACGTTTGGGTAATCGCTGCAACGCCAACGTTGTAGAGGAAAGTCCATGCTCGCACGACCTGAGATGGTCGTAGTGTTCGTGCCTAGCCAAGTCATAAGCTAGGGTATTCTGGCTGTGAAGCTGGTTTAACGGCAGGGAAAAAACCTAAGTCCTTTCGGATATGGTTTGACTACCTTTAAAGTGCCACAGTGACGAAGTCCTTGAAGAAATGATAGGAGTGGAACGAGGTAAACCCCACGAGCGAGAAACCCAAATAATGGTAGGGGAATCTTTTCCAAGGAAATGAACGACGGAAAAGGACAGGTTTTCATAACCTGTAGATAGATGATTGCCACCGGAGTACGAGGCGTGGGCCGTTTGCAGTACAAAGGAACAGAACATGGCTTACAGAACGTTATGAACCAACTATGAAATAACTCAGCTCTCCTTTGTTAGAGGAGGGCTTTTTATTTGTATGAAGTTATAAATTATGAGTTAAAATGGTTAATGAGATAATTCTTCGTAAAATGTAATGATTAATAGGACAAATTGCTATTAATTATTGTTTAACTATACATAAGAGGTGAATGCAAATGGGAAAAGTTACTTTAATTGCAACAGCGGCAATGGGTATTGAATCGTTAGTTGCCCGAGAAGTTCGTGATCTTGGTTATGAATGCCAAGTGGAAAACAGCAAAGTAACATTTGAAGCAGATGAAAAGGCGATTTGTCGCACGAACTTATGGTTACGTACTGCGGACCGTGTGAAAATTAAAGTTGGCGAATTCAAAGCGACAACATTTGATGAGCTGTTTGAAAAAACGAAAGCATTAAACTGGGGAGATTATATTCCAGAGAACGGAGAGTTCCCTGTAATTGGTAAATCGTTAAAATCTGAGTTGTTCAGTGTTTCAGATTGCCAACGTATCGTTAAAAAAGCTGTCGTTGAAAAATTAAAAACAACATATAAACGTACAACTTGGTTTGAAGAAGATGGTCCGTTATTCCGTATTGAGATCGCAATGCTCAAGGATATTGCAACATTAACAATTGATGCAAGTGGTGTTGGACTTCATAAACGTGGATACCGTATGGATCAAGGGGAAGCTCCTTTAAAAGAAACATTAGCTGCGTCTTTAATTAAGTTAACAAACTGGAAGCCAGATCGTCCTTTCGTTGATCCTTTCTGTGGATCTGGAACAATTCCAATTGAAGCTGCGTTAATTGGACAAAATATCGCACCAGGATTTAACCGAGGCTTTGCATCGGATGAATGGGGCTGGGTTGGTAAACAAAATTGGCGTGAAGCTCGTCAAGAAGCTGAAGATTTAGCAAATTATAATCAACCATTGCAAATCATTGGATCTGATATTGACCATCGTATGATTCGAGTTGCTCAAGATAACGCAGAAGAAGTTGGATTAGGGGATCTTATATCATTTAAACAAATGCAAGTAAAAGATTTCACGACAAAAGAGGATTATGGCTATGTTGTAACGAATCCTCCATACGGAGAACGTTTAAGTGAAAGAGCGCTTGTTGAAAAATTATATAAAGAAATGGGAGAGGTATTCCGCCCATTAGATACGTGGTCAATGTATTTATTAACAAGTTATGAGGCATTTGAGAAGTGTTACGGAAAAGATGCATCGAAAAAGCGTAAACTGTTTAACGGATTTATCCGTACAGATTACTACCAATACTTCGGAAAACGTCCACCGCGTAATTCATAGTATAAAACTCCTCCAGCGCGCATATACTGGCTATTATGTAATGCGTAAAGGAGGAAGTGATATGGATAGTTTCCAATTATCGATGATTCAAAAAGCTATTCACCGTACGTATGATGAGCTCGGAAAAGAAGTGGATAGTCATGGCGTAATTGTAGATGAAATACAAAAAGCGCAGGAAGAATATTTATCAGCTCTTTCACATGAAACAGCAATTGATAAACGGTATTTAAAGTCATTAATATAGAAGAAAATTTTCCTTTTTCGAAAGGGAAATTTTTTTTCGTGTATTTCTATGTATTGCAACAGGGGAAAGTAGCTGTATACATATGTGTAGCAGCTGTTATATCTTTTTATAGAAAAACTGTTTGGTTGGAGGCTAAGGATGTTTACTGAGAAGAGATTACCATTTGAAGTAGGAAAACAAGACAATTTTTATGATAAGTTGAATGAGTGGATTGGCGATGTGTTTTACGACATCCTTCCGGAAAAAGGCTTTGAAGAGCGTGATGAACAAATTTTTATGGCGTTTCAGTTAGAGCGTGCTTTCCAAGAGAAAAAAGTTATGTTCGCAGAAGCGGGAGTAGGAACAGGGAAAACAATTGTATATCTTCTATATGCAATTTGTTATGCACGTTATACTGGGAAGCCAGCTATTATCGCTTGTGCAGACGAAACGTTAATTGAGCAGCTTGTGAAGGAAGAAGGGGACATTGCTAAGTTATCTGAAGCATTAGGACTATCTGTTGATGTAAGACTTGCGAAATCAATGGATAATTATTTATGTTTACGAAAACTAGAAGATGTTATGAGTGGGCGTGCTCCAGAAGTAATTGAAGACGTATATTATGAATTACCACAGTTTGTATTTGATCATGGTACGATGCAAAACTTTACTCACTATGGTGACAGAAAAGAGTTTCCACTTTTAAATGATGAGGAATGGTCAAAAGTAAATTGGGATTACTTCCAAGATTGCTTCACTTGTGATTCTCGTCATCGTTGTGGACAAACTCTTTCTCGTGAACATTATCGTAAAGCGGCAGATTTAATCATTTGCTCTCAAGACTTCTATATGGATCATATTTGGACGTACGATGCTCGTAAACGTGAAGGACAAATTCCATTACTACCTGAAAGTAGCTGTGTTGTATTCGATGAAGGACATCTTGTAGAATATGCAGCTCAAAAAGCTTTAACGTATCGTTTAAAGCAAACGATGATGGAGCAACTTTTAACGAGATTGTTACAAAACGATATTCGCGAAGAGTTTGCACATTTAGTGGAAGAAACAATTTGGCAAACAGAGCGATTCTTTGATGTGTTACAAGAGAATAAAAAGGAAATTGCCGGTTCTGATCGTTTAGAAATTAATGTGACAGAAAAGGTAACTGCAGAGGCGAATAGACTTTACGCAAAAATCGGTGAAGTCGGTGACGCATTAGTATTTGAAAGTGAAATGCATACAGTAAACACATACGACTTAAATATCGTAGATGAACATTTAGATGTGTTAGAACATTCACTTCGTCTGTTCATGCACGAGAAAAATGTAATTACATGGGGTGAAGAAGGTGATGGAGCCTTCACGTTAGTTATTATGCCGCGTGCAGTTGAAGAAGTGTTACAAGAAAAAGTATTCTCAAAGAAGATTCCGTATATTTTCTCTTCTGCTACATTATCTAACAACGATTCATTCGCATTTACAGCAAATAGCCTAGGGGTAAAAGATTACTTATCATTCTCAGTTGCCTCACCGTTTGATTATGAGGAGCAAATGGCAGTAAACTTATTATCGCATACGAAAGAAAATGAATGGGAAAGAAAGTGTCAATATACACTTGAAAATATACAGAAAACAAATGGACGTACACTTGTATTATTCCGTACAACACAAGAGCTTGCAGCGTTTAAAGAATATGTAAGTAAAGAGCAAATGTCGGTTCCATTCCTATATGAAGGGGATCAAGAAATTAGTCAGCTCGTTTCTCGTTTCCAAAATGAAGAAGAGACTGTACTTTGTGCCGTTCATTTATGGGAAGGTTTAGATATTCCTGGCTCATCATTATCGCACGTTATTATTTGGTCATTACCATTCCCTCCAAACGATCCTGTGTTTGAAGCGAAGCGTAAACATGTAAATGATCCATTCTGGGATGTAGATGTACCATATATGATTTTACGTCTTCGTCAAGGGATTGGCCGTTTAATTCGTACGAGCGACGATAAAGGTGCTATATCAATCTTCTTATCTGATACAGAAGATGAGAAAGTGGTAGAAGCGGTGAAAAACGTACTACCAGTAGAAGGTAAAGAATTATAAGGAGAAAGCTTGGCGCTTGCCAAGCTTTTTTTCTATTATAAAAGGAATTTAGATTTCCATGTCGAATTAAGTTTGAGGTAGAAAAGGGAGGTTTTTATACGATGACGGTAGCTACATATGAAGTAGAAAAACAATTTTTAACATATGTGAAGAAGATACAGAATTACGGAGAAGCATTAAGCTTAATGTTTTGGGACTTGAGAACAGGTGCGCCTAAAAAAGGTGTAGACCAGCGTTCAGAAGTAATTGGTATGCTTTCATCAGAAGTGTTTGCCATGTCGACTTCAGATGAGATGGGGAACTATTTAACAGAGCTTGAAGCTTTAATACGTGAAGACAAACTTTCTGAAACGACAACGAAAATGGTTGAAGAGTGTCGTAAAGAATATGATAGAAATAAGAAAATTCCACAAGCGGAATATGAAGCGTATGTGAAATTAGAAGCGAAAGCGGAGAGTGTGTGGGAAGAAGCTCGCGAAAAATCTGATTTCGAAATGTTCCGTCCGTATTTAGAACAAATAGTTGAATTTAAAAAGAAATTTATTACATATTGGGGTTACGAAACATATAAATACAATACATTATTAGATATGTATGAGCCGGGTATTACAGTAGAAGTGTTAGATCACGTATTTGGTCAACTACGTGAGCGTATCGTTCCGCTCGTAAAAGAAATATCGGAGTCGCAAAAGAGATTAAAGACAAGTGCTTTATCAGAACATTTTTCAAAAGAACAACAAAAAAACTTTACATTAGAGCTATTAAAGCAATTGAATTATGACTTTGAAGCAGGTCGTCTTGATGAAACGGTACATCCATTTGAGATTACATTAAATAGAGGAGATGTTCGTATTACGACACGCTATGACGAAAAAGATTTCCGTATGGCAGTGTTTGGAACAATTCATGAATGTGGTCATGCTGTATATGAGCAAAATATTGCAGAGAAATTTGAAGGTACACCGCTATGTAGTGGAACATCTATGGGTATTCATGAGTCACAATCATTATTCTTTGAGAACTTTATCGGTCGTAATAAATCATTCTGGAAGAAAAATTATGATTTATTAAAAGAGTATAGCGATGGTCAATTCAATGGTATATCAGTAGATGAGTTTTATGATGCGATTAACGAATCGAAGCCATCGTTCATTCGTATAGAAGCAGATGAGCTTACATATCCGCTTCACGTCATGGTTCGTTATGAACTTGAGAAAGAATTGTTTGACGGTACATTACAAGTGAAGGATTTGCCAGCGGCTTGGAATGATAAGATGGAAGCATATTTAGGAATTCGTCCAGAAAACGATGCACAAGGTGTATTGCAAGATGTTCACTGGGCTGGTGGTTCATTTGGATACTTCCCATCTTATGCGCTTGGTTATATGTATGCAGCGCAATTTAAGGAAAGGATGATAAAAGACATTCCGAACTTTGATGCATTATTAGAAGAAGGAAACGTAACACCAATTCGTGAATGGTTAACAGAAAATATTCACCAATATGGTAAAACGAAAAAGCCGCTTGAAATTTTAAAAGATGTAACAGGTGAAGGGCTAAATGCAAACTACTTAGCTGATTATTTAGAAGCTAAATATAAAGAGATTTATGAGTTATAAAACAGGAGCTGCTTAATTGCAGCTCTTTTTTATGAGGGAGTGAGAGAAATGGGCTATATATTTACAGTAATGTCGCAAACGGAAGCGGAAGAAATTGCGTACAACTGGCATTATGAAGGGAAGTATTCTTTTTATGATATAGAGGCAGATCAAGAAGATTTAGCTGAATTTTTACATGATGAGAGTAGAGGGGACGACACATTTGCTGTGAAGGAAAATGGTACTCTTATTGGCTTTTTTAGCTTTTGCAGAATGAATACTCGAACGGTTGATATCGGACTAGGAATGAGACCTAATATAACTGGAAATGGATTCGGTTTAAAGTTCGTAAAAGCTGGACTAGATTTTAGTGAAGAAAAATATGGTTGTAACTATATAACACTATCAGTAGCGAAATTTAATGAAAGAGCAATTAAAGTGTATAAAAGAGCGGGATTTGAAGCGGTTGGAACGTTTATACAGAAAACAAATGGTAGTTGTTTTGAGTTTTTGAAAATGAATTATATATGTAAAAATGATTAAAAAACAGAGGAGAATTTCTGTTTTTTATTTTGATGTAGCAATAAATGATGTTTGTTTTTGTGCTCGCTGTAATTGGAGGTTTTGAAATTTTGGAAGAGGATGTGTATGATTGAAGTTTAGTAGTAAATAGCAAGTTTAGTAAGGAGAGGTAGAGATAGTATGATTACAATTAAAACGAAAAATGAAATAGATTTGATGCATGAATCTGGGAAATTACTTGCTTCATGTCATAGAGAAATTGGAAAAATGATAAAACCAGGAATAACGACACAAGAAATTGAGACGTTTGTTGAAGCGTATTTAGAAAAGCATGGTGCAACATCTGAGCAGAAAGGTTACAACGGGTATCCATATGCAATATGTGCATCTGTAAACGATGAAATGTGTCATGGGTTTCCGGCAGATGTTCCTTTAACTAAAGGCGATATTGTGAAAATTGACATGGTAGTAAACTTAAATGGTGCGCTTTCAGATTCTGCATGGACGTATACAGTTGGCGATATTTCTAATGAAGCAGAAAGGTTATTGTTAGTAGCTGAGAATGCTTTGTATAAAGGGATTGATCAGGCGGTAATCGGTAACCATGTAGGAGATATTGGCTATGCCATTGAAAGTTATGCAAATGCTGAAGGTTTTTCTGTCGCAAGAGATTTTACGGGACATGGAATTGGTAAAGAGATTCATGAAGAACCAGCAATTTTTCATTTTGGGAAGCAAGGACAAGGGCCTGAGCTACAAGAGGGAATGGTAATTACGATTGAGCCGATTGTAAATGTAGGTATGCGATATTCTAAAGTTGATTTAAACGGATGGACTGCAAGAACGATGGACGGTAAATTATCAGCTCAATATGAGCATACAATTGCGATTACAAAAGATGGGCCGGTCATTTTAACGAAGCTATAATAGAGAATGTAAGAGTTTGCAAAACTCGAACGAAAATAGTGTTTTTGTAAAATTTGTACGTGTTTTTTAAAATAAATACTTTCCAAATTATAAAAAGTGCGTTATAATCCTTCTATAAAATAAATAGTTAGCTACACTCATATAATCGCGGGGATATGGCCTGCAAGTTTCTACCGAAGTACCGTAAATACTTTGACTATGAGTGAGGACGAATATATTTGCTTGTTTAGCATTCTTTTTTTGCGAAACTCCAAAAGCGCGTCTCTCACTTGTAACGAGTGGTGGCGGCTTTTGGAGTTTTTTATTGCATAAGAGGGGGAACAAACATGAAAGTATTACAAGAAAAGATTTTGAACGAAGGAAAGGTTTTATCTGGTGACGTATTAAAGGTAGATGCATTTTTAAATCATCAAATTGACCCAGTACTTATGCAAGAGATCGGAAAAGAATTTGCTAAGCGTTTTAAAGAAGAGAACATTACAAAAATCGTGACGATTGAATCTTCAGGCATTGCACCAGCAGTTATGGCTGCATTAGAGCTTGGTGTAAAAGTAATCTTTGCAAGAAAACGTAAATCGTTAACGTTACAAGATAATATGTATGTGGCGAAAGTATATTCATTTACAAAACAAGAAACGAACGAGATTTCATTATCTCGAAATCATATCGATGAAAATGATCGTGTGTTAATCATTGATGACTTTTTAGCAAACGGCCAGGCTGCTTTAGGATTAATGAGTTTAGTAGAGCAAGCTGGTGCAAGTATTGCGGGAATTGGCATTGTTATTGAAAAAGCATTTCAAGATGGAGGAAAGAAGCTGCGTGAACAGGGTGTTCGTGTTGAATCACTAGCAGAAATTGCATCACTTGATAACGGCACAGTTACATTTGTACAGCAAGAAACTGCGGAGGTGAATTAACAATGAAGCAGCACCCATTTAAAATAGCATCGCTTGGTATGCAGCACATGCTTGCCATGTATGCTGGCGCAATTATTGTTCCTCTTATTGTCGGCGGAGGACTTGGTTTAAATCAACAAGAATTAACGTATTTAGTATCGATTGACTTATTAATGTGCGGCGTTGCAACGATTTTACAAGCATTATCAAATCGCTTTTTCGGTATTGGACTTCCGGTTGTACTTGGTTGTACATTTACAGCGGTTGGGCCGATGATTGCAATTGGTAAACAATACGGTGTGTCTTCCGTATATGGGGCAATTATTGCTGCGGGATTATTTGTTGTTATTTTCGCGAAATTATTTGGGAAACTTGTAAAACTATTTCCTCCTGTAGTAACAGGGTCTGTTGTTACAGTCATTGGGGTTACACTTGTTCCAGCAGCTATTAATGATATGGCTGGAGGAGTAGGCAGCAAAGATTTCGGAAGTCTTGAAAATTTAGCTTTAGCATTTGGAGTTTTATTATTTATCATCATTATCTATCGTTTCTTTGACGGATTTATCCGTTCAATCTCTATATTACTTGGTCTGTTGTTCGGTACAATTGCTGCGGCATTTATGGGGAAAGTAAGCTTGCAAGCGGTTGGAGAGGCAGATTGGTTCCATGGTATTCAGCCATTTTACTTCGGTACACCAACATTTGAATTAACACCAATTATTACAATGATTCTCGTTGCTTGCGTAGGGATTGTAGAAGCAACAGGTGTATATTTTGCATTATCTGATATTTGTAATAAAAAGATCGGTGAAAAAGAATTAACAAAAGGTTATCGTGCAGAAGGATTAGCAATGGTTTTAGGTGGAATTTTTAACGCATTTCCATATACAACTTACTCTCAAAACGTAGGACTTGTTCAATTAACTGGAGTAAGAAATCGCGTTATTATTTATACTTGCGGTGGTATGTTAATTGTTCTTGGGTTCATTCCAAAAATCGCAGCTATCACAACAATTATTCCGAAATCAGTACTTGGCGGTGCAATGCTAGCAATGTTCGGTATGGTTATGGCATATGGTATTAAAATGTTAAGTAGCGTTGATTTTGGAAAACAAGAAAATTTATTAATTGTCGCATGTTCTGTCGGAATCGGACTTGGAGTTACAGTTGTTCCAACGTTATTCTCACAGCTTCCTGAAAATATTCGTATTTTAACGGATAACGGAATTGTACTTGGAAGTGCGTCAGCAGTACTTTTAAATATCGTATTTAATATGGTGCCGCAGCGTAAAGTGAAAGTAAAAGAAGAGCCAGTGTCTATGCAAAGTGCAGTAAGAGAAGCGTAAAAAAGCAAGGTCTCATTATGAGACCTTGCTTTTCTTTTTAAGTGGCATCATCTTACCGTACGTACCAAGGCGCCAAATGTATTCAAGTGGCCCATATTGGTAACGTGAAAGCCACCAGCGGCTAATAAAGATTTGTAACGTATAAAAGCCGATGCAAAATAGTGGTCCCACCCATAATGGAGCGGGATAATAATTTTTGAAAAATAGGCCGAATACAAGTAACGTAACAATCGTATGCGTGATGTAATTTGTTAACGCCATTCGTCCGACATATTGGAACGGACGTAATAATGTTTGCCATCTTTCTTTTTGTAATAAACGCATGAGCGTGAAAATATAGAATATGAATAATGTTTTTCCACTAAACATTGTAAAGGCCTGCATATAAAATGGTTCATAAGATGGTTTTGATAAGAAGTAACGGACCATGAAGAACCACATTGGTAATGTCAAAATGAACATAATGATTTGCCATTTTTTAAGCTTTGGATCTAACTCTTTCGTGCGGCGGAAAATATCTTTTTTGCCGGCGTATAAACCAAGTAAAAATAGTCCAACTGTTTCTGGGAGCATGAATGCGTTTAGTCCAATTCCTTCAGAATAAAATGCATGGAAACGATTTTGTATTTGTGACACAAAGTCTTCAAGTGGCATGATCGGTAAGGAAAACCCTAACTCTGCCTTTGGTACTAAGGCAACCACTATACTAGCGATTAGCATGAAAAACTGAAAAATACTTAATAAAACGATTGCCCATATTAAAATGGTACGAGGTTCTCTCTTATAAAATAAAAATAAGAAAAATCCAGCGATTGCATAAGTATGTAAAATGTCTCCGTCCCATAAAAGAACGTAATGTAAGAAACCAAATAATAATAAAATAAGTAAGCGACGAACAAATAAAGTTTTTGGGCGATCTGTTTTCGCTTCAGCACGAGTCATAAAAATGTAAAAGCCTAGGCCGAATAAAAACGAAAAAATTGTATAAAATTTGGTTTGAATAAACATATCGTAAAATAGACGGATATAGCTATCTAGCCCCTCATAAACTCCTGAAAGATCACGTGAGTCAATCCCAGCGATAACAGGCCAGTTAACAAGAAAAATACCTAGTACAGCTATTCCCCTAATAATATCGATGGAATGTATCCTCTCGCCTTGTGAAATATTTTGTGTCATTATTTTCCTCCTTGTTAAGTAATTCCCTTTTATTATACAAAATGTAAAGAGGAGGGTATATAGGCAATTTCCAATTTTTAAAGCTGTTAAGTTGTGTATTATGAGATATAATAAGAGTGCACAGCAAGTTTTAAACTTCTTTAAAACAGGCAGTAAAGCTCCTTTTCCCGAAGGAGCTTTCTTTTTTAGAAATTTGTTGATAATGATTCTCTTTAATGATAAAATGTATTTAAAAGTGATAATCATTATCAAAAAAGGTTGGTGTGTTAATATGGTGTATGCACTTGTTGCAGGAACGATTGCTATATATTTTGGTGTTACAAAGTATGTATTAAATGGAGTAGGAACAACAAAATGAATAATATTACATAAAATCCCTTTCGTTTGTAAAAAGAATGAAAGGGATTTTTTTATTTTTAATGAGAATATGCTGAAAATTTAGTATGATAGTAAAGTGAAACTGTAATCATGGGGATGCTCAGTCCTAAATGATTATTGTCACACAAATAGCGGGATAAAGTATATACATCTTGGATAAAGGGGAACAAGGGGATGACAAACATAGTACAGACAAACGGTATGAAAAAACTTGTTTGTTTTTATGAAGAGTGGCAAAAACATGGAGATGCAGAGAATAGTTTGAAGTTGTTTGAAGTGATTCAAAAATATAAACAAGAACAGCTTATGATAGCTTTTTGTGGTCATTTTTCGGCAGGGAAATCGACGATGATGAATCATCTATATAAAGCGCAATTACTACCGACAAGTCCAATTCCAACGAGTGCTAATGTCGTTAAAATTGAAAAAGGTTCTGATCGCGTTGTTGTTACGATTAAGTCTGGAGAGCAGTATGAATATGACGGCGCATATTCAGCAGAAGAATTAAAACAAATATGTAAAGACGGTGATGAGGTAATTGGTGTTCATATTTATCGAAATGATGCACCAATTCCTGACGGAGTTATGTTAGTTGATACGCCAGGAATTGATTCTACAGATGATGCTCACCAATTAGCAACAGAATCAACACTGCATCTTGCAGATGTTATTTTTTACATGATGGATTATAACCATGTCCAATCAGAAGTAAACTTACAATTTGTTAAAGAATTGAAACAACGTAATAAAACGGTTTATCTTGTTGTAAACCAAATAGATAAGCATAAAGAAAATGAACTATCTTTTGAAGAGTATAGAGAAAGTGTAAAACAATCTTTTGCTAACTGGGATATTGAAGTGGATGGTATTTTTTATACATCATTGCGAATGATGAATCATCCATACAATGAGATTCAACGTTTAGAAGTACTAATCTCTTCTATCATGAAAGAAAAAGAGCAGTATGTAAGTAAGGGAATGGAGCGAGAAACAGAATATTTACTGCAAGAACATTTCTCATTTATTCTTTCTGAAAATGAAAAACAGCTTATAAAATATGCGGAAGAATTAGTCTCACCGCTGTCGCTTTCAGAGATTGTTGAAAAGAAGGAAGAGTTAATTGAAAATAAAAATCGAGCATCGAGTAAAGAGTCTGATGTAAGAAATGAATTTATTAAAGGTTTACAAGCTATATTAGATAACGCGTATTTAATGCCATTTGAAATGAGAGAATTGGCAAATGAGTATTTAGAAACGAAATTAACGAAATTTAAAGTTGGTTTGCTATTTGCGAAGGGAAAGACGGAGCAAGAAAAACAGAGACGTGTGGATGCTTTTCATTCCACCCTTCAAAAGACTGTTGAAACGCAACTTGATTTTCATGTGAAAGAATTCATTGTAACCTTCTTAAAAGAAGAGGGATTATTTACAGAGGAAATTGGGAAGGACATATATGCTCTAGAGATTGCTTTCGGGCCGGAATTATTGGCGGAGACAATTAAACAAGGGGCTGGCTTTACTGGTGATTACTTACTTCTATATACCGCTGATGTTGCAAATGAGTTGAAAAAAAGATACTTTATGAAATCCCAGCAAATCTTTGGGAAAAGTACGGGTACATTGCAGAAAAAAGCGAAGATAGAAGTTGCTCGTATTGAAGAAGAGATTGAAAAATACACGATGTTACAAACAGCAAAAGAAACGAAATTACAATACATTCAGGCGTATGAGGAATATGAGAGTTATTTAGGAGATGTTTGGAATGAACATATTTCTATACCAGATGGATTGCGAATAGACGAAATATTACAAAGTGAAAAACAAATTGTTAGTGAGAAGTTTACGCTACAAGAGCAAGAAATCGTAAATGATAACGAAATGGCTAGTGAAGAAGAAATTAAAGGGACGGCAGCTTTAAATATTCAGCGTATATTAGAAAAAGTGAAGAAAGCTGAAACAATATTAGATCCATTGCCTACACTGAAACATTTACAGCAAGAAGTAGTTGGAAAAAGACAGCGTGTAGAAACGAAGCAATTTACAGTAGCATTATTTGGAGCTTTTAGTGCTGGGAAATCATCATTTGCTAACGCATTGCTCGGTGAAAAGGTGCTTCCTGTATCACCAAACCCAACGACAGCAACGATTAATCAAATTTTGCCGGTTACAGAGGAAAAACCACACGGAACAGTAATTGTTCAGTTTAAATCAAAGCAAGCACTATTAGAAGATGTGAAAGCTGTTTATAAGCTGTTTCATTATGAGATTACTACGTTAGATGAAGCGTTAACGCAAATTGATAAAATTATGAAATATCCTTCACCGAGCGGGAAGCAAAAAACAACATTTAGCTTTTTACGAGCGGTACAAAAAGGATATGAGGCAGTTGCTGCTCATTTAGGGGAACAAGTACAAGTAACGTTAGAAGAATTCTCTGATTATGTAGCTAATGAAGAAAAATCATGCTTTGTTGAGTATATGGAGCTTTATTACGATTGTGCTTTAACAAGACAAGGAGTAGCTCTTGTAGATACACCAGGAGCTGATTCGATTAACGCCCGCCATACGGATGTTGCATTCCAGTATATTAAAAATGCGGATGCTATTTTATTCGTAACATACTATAATCATGTTTTCTCTCGTGCAGATCGTGAATTTTTAATTCAGCTCGGTCGTGTAAAGGATACGTTTGCGCTTGATAAAATGTTCTTCTTAATTAATGCGGCCGATTTAGCAGAGTCTGAAGAAGAACTTGAAATGGTAAAAGGTTATATTGCAGATCAGCTCTTGCAATATGGTATTAGAAATCCGCGTTTATTTGCAATTTCAAGTTTATGTGCGCTTGAGGAAAAACAAGGGAAAAGTATTGACAAAGAAAAGTATGGCGTCTTACAAAACTCTGGGATTGCTAAGTTTGAAGAATCATTTACATCCTTTATGATGAGGGATTTAATGCTTGTATCTGTGCATGCTTTATATAGTGCATTGCAAGGAGCAAATCAGCTTCTAGTAAATATGATAAATGGCGCAAAGCAGGGAAATGATGAGAAAGCGAAGCAAACAAAAAAATATGAAGCAGAGCGTGATCAGCTACTTCATATTATTTCATCATATAGTGTGCTTGCTGAAGAACAAGCAATGCAAAATGAAGTGAAAGAATTGCTTTATTACGTACAACAACGCTTATTCCTGCGCTATAACGATGTGTTTACTGAATTTATTAATCCAGCATCACTTCGAACGGATGGGAATGTAAAAACGCAGTTGCAACAGTGTGTAATGGAATTAGTTTCATTTATTCAACATGATTTATTACAAGAAATGCGTGCGACATCATTACGTCTTGAAAGGTGGATAGATGAAGCGATGAAGCGCGCGAAGGATGAAATTGTTGTGAACTGCAAAGGAGAAAATGAATCGATTTCTATGGGTGGAACAGTAGATTATGAATATAAAGTTATTACACATAAAGAGCCATTTCCTTCAATAGAAATAAAAGATTTCAAAAAGGCACTAGCGCATTTTAAAAATGAGAAAAGCTTTTTTGAAAAAAATGATAAAGCTTTTATGCAAGAAGATGCTAAAGGAGTACTAGAACCTTTCGTATCAAACTATGTAGCTGATGAAGAAGATTTATTCGTTCATCATTATAAGCAAGAGTGGGATACAAAATGGAATTTATTCCAAAAAGTGATGCAACAAGATGTTGAGAAATATTATGAAAGTATATTATTTGCTTTAGCTGAAACAATTGATGTAACACTATATGAGCAAAGTAAAGAAGAGCTTCAAAAGCAGTTAATAGAAATAGAAAAAGAAATTTATGTTATATAGTCGCTATGAAAAAAAGATTCGTTCAATTTTCTTTTGTAATACAGTATCTAAAGATTTTACGAACCCTGCGAATTCATCAGTAGAAATCATATGAGTAAGAACTAAGCGTCTGCCGTCTGGTGTTTCACCGCATAAGACGAATGAAGAAAACTCATATGTTTTGTTTTCGACTACTAATTTGGGATAGGAATATGTGTCGCTCTTCTTTTTCTTTCCATCTATGGAGATGACGTTGCATTTTTTCTCATTGTTGTCCATGGTGAATCCCTCCTTTCTATTACTTATGGTAGACAAGGAGGGTTTAGAACAATAGAGAAGGGGGAATTTTTATGGATGTTGTATTAAATCGTGTTTCTAAAGATAATGTGCCAAAGTCTTTACTCTTGCTTGCTGATCCAAGCGAGCGGCAAATCGCTACATATATACAGAGAGGAATAGTATATGTAGCTAAAGTAGAGGGGAAAGTGGTTGGTGTATATGTGTTGTTAGAAACAAGACCAAAGACGATGGAAATTATGAATATTGCGGTTGTAGAACATATGCAAGGGAAAGGTATTGGTAAGAAGATGTTGTTGCATGCGATAGAAATAGCTAAAGGATATGACATGCACAAAATTGAAATTGGGACAGGTAATTCTAGCGTTTCACAACTTACGTTATATCAAAAATGTGGATTTCGTATTTTTTCTATTGATTTTGATTACTTTTCAAAGCATTATGAAGAAGAGATTATTGAAAATGGGATTGTATGTCGTGATATGATTCGGCTTGCAATGGAATTGAATAAGAACGTATAACTTATTTAGGGGGAAGAGAAGATGGAAGTACATAAAGCAATTACAGCACATTCTCGTAAACAAAATGAAAGTGTAAAAGCATGTTTACAATTAGATGCGCAGCGTGAAGCAGCTATTGAAGCAGCCGTATCTCTTGCGTCAAAGGGGAAAGAATTTTCGGTTGATGTCATTAATGTTGTGACAAAGCAAATTAATGATCTTGCAAAAAATGGTGTTACACTGCAGCGTAAATTTGTTACAGAAGAAATGGTTATGGAGTATGTAAGTCGTTTGCAAGAGAAAGAAGGTCGTTAAAGATGATAGTTACAGTCGAATGGTTACGTGAGCATATAGAAGATGAGAATGTCCGTATAATCGATTGTCGTTTTGATTTAGCGAATCCTAATTGGGGTAGAGAAAAGTATGAGGAAGAACATATTCTTCATGCGTTATATTTTGATTTGAATATAGATTTATCAAGTCCTGTAACAGAACATGGTGGTCGCCATCCATTGCCGAATATTGAGGAGTTTGCAGACAAGCTTTCACAAGCTGGTATTGGTGAACATACGACGGTAATTGCATATGACAGTCAAGCGGGTGCAAATGCTTCTCGTCTCTGGTGGTTATTAAACTATGTAGGACATGAGAAAGTATATATATTAGATGGCGGATTTCCAGCTTGGAAAGAGAATGGACTACCGATAACAACGGAAATTCCTGTTGCTATACGAAAAACATTCAAAGCAAATGTACAAGATCATATGCTTGTAACGATGGAAACGGTGAGAGAGAATATTCATGCAGGTGCAGATGTTACGTTAATTGATTCTAGAGAGCCAAAACGTTATGCTGGTGTAGAGGAACTAGTTGATCCAAAAGCAGGACATATTCCGACAGCAGTAAACTATTTTTGGAAGGATGGAATTGTACAATCAGGACAATTTAAGAATAAAGCTGGACAACAAGAACGATTCCAAAATCTTTCGAAAGATAAGGAAACAATTGTATATTGTGGTTCTGGTGTTACAGCATGTCCAAATATCCTTGCATTGAAATTAGCTGGATTCCAAAATGTTAAATTGTATGCAGGTAGCTGGAGTGATTGGATTTCTTATCCAGAAAATCAAATTGCAAAAGAAGAAGATTAATCACTTGCATGCAAAAATAATTTGTATTAAAATAAGGTCACAAGCAAGAGATTGCTCGAAAAAATTTGTATTTTACACATTGGAAACAATGTGATAATATAACGACAAGTAAATAATACATCCTGCGGTGTGCGTAACTTATTTATGTCTAAAACCGATGTTAGTTATACGGAAGCTCAATATTTAGCGACCATCATCAAGCCTTCCTTGTGGAGGAAGATGTACGGTAACTGTGAGGGCATCCACCTGCGAGTAGCGGGTTTTTGGACATTTACGAGGAGCGGCACGTGCGGGGGTCTTATTTCAACTAACATTATATAAAATTCCTACGGTGTACGTAGCTTATGCATGTCTTAAACCAATAAGTTTAATATGGAAGTTCAATATTTAAATGTAGCTAACAAGCCGTCTTTTTAAGAAGGAAGTTACAAACATTTGTGAGAGCATCCACCTGTGAGAGCAGGTTTATGGACATCTAGAGAGAACGGCATATGTGGGGCTAAATAAAAACCTTACGTTTTATACGTAAGGTTTTTTTGTTGCATAAATATATCTACTTTATCTGGATTCACCTGTGAAGTTTCCATAATAAATATAGCACTTTCTGTCTTCATCAATCTCTCTTGAATCTAAAGTGAACTCCATATGCATACCGTCGCGCTGAATATATATAATATCTGAATGAAGAGATGGTAAAATTTCTTCATAGTTCCATATATCTTTACTATCTATTATGCATGAACTCGTTTCACTTAGTTCTCTAACTTCAAAACCGATGTGGGAGTATGTAGGGTCTGAAGGGTCATTTGCAAACTCTTCTTTTTGAATATATATAACTGCTGCTCCGTCTGGATCTACTGAAGTTGCAGTAACAACATATGTATTTTTATCTTTTATAAAATATTCACAAGTCATGCGTGCGATGATTTCAGGATTAGAAATGTTTGCGTAGTTCCATAAAGCAGGATACCCTTTTGTTTCGTTATTAAGTCGATATTCTAAGCGCATTTTATCCCTCTTCTTCCTTTTTCTTCTACTTTATCATGCCATCCTATATAATAGGAATAGAATTTAAAAAGGGGAGTGCGAAGGTGACAAAAACGAAATGGCTAGTAGGTGGTGTCGTAACGTCTTTAATGACTGGCACTTTATTTGGCTGCGCACAAGATCTTCCCCCAAAACCGAATGATAATAGTTGTTCAGATTGGGATTGGGATGATGAACTTGGGGTATGGCAGTGTGATGATAGTAGTTCAGGTTATCGTGGGCATTACTTCTATGGTGGGAGTTACTATCAAAATAAATCCACTTTTAAAAATTCATCGGCGTTTAAATCTTATCAATCGTCTGCGGAATTTAAAGGTGGAATTGGAAGCGGTTCAAAGGGAGGATTTGGGGGCTAAAATATGTCGCAATACATAAGGGATCGAAAAGAGTTTTATTCGAAATATCCGAATTTTTGGTCGGATTTATATGAAAGTGAGTATAGTTTGTTTCATGTTTTTCCAATAACAGAGCAAACTATGAAACAGTTGCAAGTAGCGACTGAACGAATGGGGGAAATATTTTTTAAGACTGCTAGAATTTTTCGGAGTTTATCTGACGAGCAGCTGTTAGAATTTGGTTTTCCACCTACAAGCTTGCCTTTTATTAGGATGAAAGGACTGTATCCGGAATCTGTTATTTCACGATTTGATTTTGCCTTAACAGATGATAATTGTATTAAAATGCTTGAGTTTAATAGTGATACACCAACTTTTATTGTAGAATGCTTTCAAATGAATGGGGAAGTTTGTGAAGAGTTAGGCTATGATAATCCAAATGCAAATGAAGAGCGTTTACTGTCTTCTGGTATTACAAAGGCTGTAATGGAAGCGACAAAAGGGATAGAGACTCCAAATGTCGTTTTTACATCTCATCATGAACATATAGAAGATTGGAATACGACTATGTATTTGAGTCAGTTATGTCAAGTTGAAAATAAAGTGATGCCAATGTCAGAGCTTAGAATTACTGATGATGCTTTAGTAGATGGAGATGGTGTACGAATCGATGTTTTGTATCGTCAAACATATCCGATTGAAGATTTGATTGAAGATCGAGATCCGGAAACAGGGGATTTGGTAGGAGTGGAACTTTTGCAACTTGTGAAAGAAGGAAAGCTTTTTATTATAAATCCTGTATCGGCTTTTTTACTTCAGCCTAAATCAATTCAATGTCTTATTTGGGGATTAGCAGAAGAGGGGTTATTTTACACAAGTGAGGAACAACAGTGGATTAAAGAATACATGCTACCTACATATTTAGAGCCGGATTTATTTTTGGAAAAGAATTCTTTCGTTCAAAAACCTTCGTTTGGTAGGGAAGGGGATACGATTACGATTCGTGATAAAGACGAAAGTATTATAATTCGAAATGTGCATGAAACATATAAAACGTCACTACCGATATTTCAAGAATATACAGAGCTTCCAGTAGTTGTTCTTGAAACTGAAAAAGGGATTGAAGAGCTCTCATATGTATTTGGGGCGTTTTTAATTGCTGGAAAAGCGAGCGGTATCGGAATACGTGCTGGAGGAAAAATTACAGGGAATGAATCGTATTATTTACCGGTAGGTATTAAAAAGGGAGGGAAATAAATGATTAATTTTTTACTATATTTAGGAGTATCACTTGCACTACTATGTATCGGCCTTTTTCTTATGGAAGTAACAACGAAAGTGAAAGAGTTCAAGTTAATGGCTCAAGGAAACAAAGCGGTAAGCTATGTACTTGGAGGAAGAGTACTTGGGCTAGCTATCGTTTTATATTCAACAGCTGCTAATTCTATTTCACTTTTGGATATGGTCTCGTGGGGAGCAGTTGGGATATTAGCACAGATTGTTGTATTTTATTTAGCAGAATGGCTTACACCACGTTTTAACATTAATAAAAGCCTTGAAGAAGATAATCAAGCAGTCGGTCTATTCCTTATGTTTTTATCACTTTCAATCGGAGTTGTAATTGCTGGTTGTGTAACATATTAAAATCCTTACGTTTTAACGTAAGGATTTTATTTTTTATGTGCTAATTTTTTGCGATATGTGTTCAAGTAATTTATCCCGATATTTGTGGGCAGTAAAACTTTTACCTCAAAATTCAGCTGGAACAAAGAAGTTATTTGGGAGATTAACTGCCCGTAAAAGTCCGATTAGTGAGGGCTAATAATCAGTGGGGGATGAACAAACCCCCCAACTGGTTAAAGTTTCACTTTATGTAGTCGAATGCGTATTAGTGTACTCTACTAGAGGTAGTTGTCGTAATAAGGAAAAGTTTCCATACAAAGTGTTGACATCTATTTTAAATAAGAGTAACATTTTCTATGTAATTAAAATAAGTCTCTGTTAGGTGAGGCTCCTGTATAGAGAAATGCTACTGCCCAAAAATGTCGAGAGACGCCAATGGGTCAACAGGAATGATCGAATTAAGGTTTTTCTTAACGTAGCTGGTAATGAACCTATGCTATACAGTGCTAAAACTCGACGAGGGAGAGGTCTGTAGATTTCTAATTATATTAGGAATCGCTTATTTGTGTATGCAATGACCTTTGCTCTCTTATGAGTAAGGGTCTTTTTTTGTTACAAAGCTATGAATAATTTCATAGTATAGATTATAACTAAAAAATAAATGAGGAGGTGAGGAGCATGTCAAATTCTGACTCGGTTCCGTTACCCATATGCTTCAAATCAAAAATGTATGATGTAGGCAGGAAACGACTTGTTCCTCCCTTTATATTTATCATAATGTAGCGTTTATTCAAGTATTTCAGCGCTAGACACTTTCACGCTAAAGTGGATAAATTGAGAAACAAAGCGTTTCTTCCTATGTTTAAAGGAGGAGACGATAATATGTTATATGTAAATAAAAGTGTGGGTAACACTACTTATAAATTAAGTAAAAAAGCAATGAAAGAACAAACAATGCTTCAAAAGAATAAAGATTTATTAATTGAAATCGCAACAAGAGATGTAAAATCTGTATTTGCGTATTTTAAAACAACAAGAGACGGGCTATCTATGAAAGAGGCACAAAAACGTATTCAAGTATACGGGCGAAATGAATTAACTTCAAAAAGAGCACGTATTGCGGAAGTAATGATGAAGCTAAGTGAAATGATCCCAGGTCTGTCAAAACAAAATGTGAGTGATGAATTACAATGTGAAACAGTTACTGTTTCTAGAGTAGAAGCATCTAGCCTACCAGGGCTAAACAATGAATTGAAAATGATGAAGCTACCAGTACAAGAGCTTGTACCTGGGGATATGATTTTTCTTTCAGAGGGCGATACAGTACCAGCAGATGTACGTATTATTTATGCAAATGATTTATTAGTGAATGAATCTATGCTGACAGGAAACGATGCTAGTATTGAGAAATTTGAAAGCTGCTATCATCTAGAACGTAAACGATTTATTCCATTAAAACGGATGAAAGACTATAATCCACTTGAACTTGAAAATGTATGTTTCAAAGGTACGTATATTGTTGGCGGAACTGCAAAAGCTGTAGTTGTTTCGACAGGTAAAAATACGTATTCAGGAATACTTCATACTTGTTGTGGTAGAACGTCCTAATTTGTTAATGATGCTAAATATAAAAAAACAATGTATAATAGACAAAGTTGAACAAAAACGTAGAATGGTAATCTATATATAACCTTATGTGATAACGTGAGGTTATTATTTTTTGTTAGTAGGAGAGGTATTATGAAAAAAGTATTATTAGTTGATGGTATGGCACTATTATTTCGTGCTTTTTACGCAACAAGTGTCTACGGACAATTTATGAAGAGACAAGATGGTACCCCAACGAATGGGATTCATGGTTATATGAAGCATTTATTAACGGCAACACAAGCAATTGAGCCAACACACATTGTAACGTGCTGGGATATGGGAAGTACGACATTTAGAACAGAATCGTTCTCGAATTATAAAGCAAATCGTGCAGCACCGCCAGAAGAATTAATTCCACAATTTGATTTAGTGCAAGAAATGACTGCTAAATTATCAATTCCAGTCATCGGAATGAAAGGCTATGAAGCTGATGATTGTATTGGTACGCTTGCAAAGCAATATTGTAATGAGGCTGAAGTTTATATTTTAACTGGTGATACAGATTTACTTCAACTTGTTGATAAGAACGTTACAGTTATGCTTCTGCGTAAAGGAATTGGCAATTACGAGTATTACACACCAGAGAAAATCATGGAAGAGAAAGGCGTAGAACCGTGGCAAATTGTCCATGCGAAAGCTTTCATGGGGGATACGAGTGATAATTATCCAGGTGTAAAAGGTATCGGTGAAAAAACAGCATATAAGCTTATTCAAGAACACGGAACAGTATCAGCTGTACTAGAAAATGTAGCGTCATTAACGAAAGCACAGCGTACAAAAATTGAAAGTGATTTAGAGAACTTAAATATTTCATTACAATTAGCGCAAATTCATTGTGAAGTTCCAATTTCATGCTCATTAGAAGAAGGATTGCACACAATGGACGAAGAAAAACTACGATTTGTTTGTGAAGAAATGAATTGGGGAAGACCTGAAATATTAATTAATATGCTTTAAAGAGTATGGAAAGGTTGATCAAATATATTTTTGATTAACCTTTCTTTTTTTGTTCACAAAGTTGTCAGAAAATAAACGGAATTTTCATCTGAAGTTCAAATGGAATTCACAACAATCAATTATTATAAGAACACACAGATAATTCCTTATCTTTTATATAAACCATCCCCCAAGGAGGAAAATAAACATGCGAAAAAAAGTGAGAAAATCCTTTAAACAATTATTAATAGAAAATAAACAATCCCTACTAACTAATAAAGAGAATATGAAAGAAATTGAAGAACGGATTGAGAAACGACATGTAGCATATAATGGTGCTAATAATTAAATAAAATAAAAAAGATAGCCTATAAATAAAGGCTATCTTTTTTATTTTATTTTGAAAAAACACTAGTCCTCTCTTTAATTTTGTAAGTATGCAACATATTTTTATAGTGTTTTTCTAACAATATTAACCATTTTTCGAGGTTGAAATTGGTATATACCAATTTTGAAAATTCACTATTCATAATATTACAAAAAATGTTACAATACACTCAAATTTATACTATAAAATCATTTTAATATGAAAAATTGGAATGAAAAGAAAGGAGAGGAATATGAATAAAGATGTCGCTTTGAAATGATTATTATCATTTCATTAGGAGTTGATGTAAAACGATGGAGAGGCATGAAGAACTGGATTCTATAAGAGGAATTTCTTCATTGGTAGTAATGATTGGTCATCATTTGATGATTTTCTCAGCATTTCAAAATTACAGTTATGAAGATAATAAACCATTTGTTGTATATCTATTAAAAGAAACGCCTGCACGTCTTATTTTTAGTAGTGGTAACGAATCTGTTATTATCTTTTTTGTTTTGAGTGGATTTGTTTTGTATGAATCTATTCAAAAAACAAATAGTAGCTATGGATCATACCTTTTAAAACGTATATGCAGAATATATATTCCGTATATTGTGGCAATAGTCATAGCTATTATATGCCAGACTACAATAAGTAAATATGGTATTTCTTATTTAAGCGAATGGTTTAATCGCTCATGGACGATTGAAAGTTCTTTAAGTCTAATAGCACAGCATGTTTTATTGGTTGGGAAATATAATACAGATACATATAACAGTGTGATTTGGTCACTTGTACATGAAATGCGAATATCTATAATTTTCCCGTTAGTTTTGATGGTTTGTTTACGCAAAACAGTAAGGGGTTCATTGCTATCATTGTTTAGTTTTAGTATATGTTCTGTCGTGATATTATTATTATTTCGCTCAAGTTTAACATTAACAAGCTATGTATTAACGTTGCATTACACAGTGCTGTTTTTACTAGGAGCACTAGTTGCGAAGTATAAAAATAATTTAATAGCTTTTTATAGTAATTGTACTAAAAATACGAAAATTACATGGTTTTTATTTGCGATTTTACTTTATATGTATGAAGGGCTTATTGGAGAAATTAAAGTGCTCAATAATTTTATATTTCGAGACTTCGTAGTAGCGATAAGCGCATGTCTATTTGTCATATTAAGCTTGTCAGTATCAACTTTGTCGTCCTTACTGCATAATAAATACTTGTTATATTTGGGGAAGATTTCTTACAGTCTTTATTTGTACCATAGCATATCTTTGTTTTCTCTTATATACGTGCTCCATGAAATATTACCGTTACCTATTGTTTTAATTTTGTCGCTTATTCTTTCGCTTATACTAGCAACGATTTCGTATGTATTTGTAGAAAAATTTGCATTTAGAGTCGGAAAGTATGTAACAAAGCGAGCGGATAGAGAGAGGAAAGAGTTATTAGTAGAAAATGATGTGCAGGATGTTATTCAGACAAAGGCGGTGAAATAATTGAAGCAAGAAATGAGTATAAAAGATTTTCAACAGTTATTGAAAAGGAGATTCGTAACGATCATTTTGACGATGTGTTGTTTAACCGTTTCTCTAGTTCTTATTTCTATGTATGTGCTAAAGCCTTCGTATCAATATTCAGCGCAAATTCTTGTTGGAAATTTAGATGAGTTTAATAAGGAAAATACAGCGAATAAAACACAAGAAAATAAGCAACTTGTAACATCGTTTGTTGACATTTTAAAAAGTCCACTTATTATTTCGACAGTAAAAAACACTTTGAAATTAGAACAATCAAGTTATGAATTAGCACAAAAAATTTCGGTGTTGAATACGGACAACTCACAAATTGTTACTGTTACAGTAAAAGATTCGGATCCTAAAATCGTGAAAGAGATTGTAAAGTCATTGGCAGAACAATCTCAAAAAAGCTTTCAACAGTATACGAATGTACAGGGGGTAAAAATATTAACTGACCGAGAGTTACAGGAAGAAGCTGAAAAGCTGTTTCCGAAATTTCAACTTATCATTCCTATCTCTTTAATTGTTAGTTTTTTTGTTGGTGTAGGTTTAGCTGTATTTCGAGATTATTTTGATGAACGGATATACGTGGAACAGGATTTAGAGAAAATAACGACAGTCTCTGTTATTGGTCATATAAATATGAAACCGAAAAGAAAAAAGAAACCTACAGAGTTTGATAAGCAATCATCTATATATCGAGGTGAACATGTCGATGTTTAAGACAAAGAAAAATCTGCCATTCGATCCGCATGATGCTCTGATGAAAGAGCAGTTTTATACTGTATATCATGAGTTGAAAAAATCTGGAAAACAACTATTCTCAGTTACTTCAACGAAAGACAGAGGCGTCGTTGCCTCGCTTATAGTAAATATGGGGCTAGTGTTTGCGGAAATGAAAAAAAAGGTGTTACTTATCGATGTGAATTTTTCGGAACCTAAACTACACCTACTATTACAAAGCGATCTTGCGACAACAGTAAACGATATAATAAGCTCCCCTCCATGTAATTATGAAACTTTTTCAAGTGATTTGTCTAAATACTTGTATTGTATTCCTGCAAAAAAAACGGTACACAGCGGAACGCCCTTAGTTGCTATGGATGAATTTGATAATGTAATTGCTAAGTGGAAAGAAGATTTTGATTACATTTTCTTTTATTCATCTGAAGTATTTGAGCTTCCTGCTACGCACATTATTGCGGGTAAATGCGATGGAGTGGTCTTGGCAGTCAAAAAACGAAAAGATTCCTTACGTACAGTACAAAAAGTAATAACGGATATAAAGAGGAAAGAATGTGAATTAATCGGTATAGTTTTATATTCTTGAATATGGGGGTAACGATCCATGATTCGTGAAACAAATCAAGCTAAGTTGTATACTATTCCGGCTCAAGAAAAGGATAGCATTTTGAATCGAAGTGTAAAACGCTTGTTTGATATAATATTTTCACTCATATTGTTACTAATAATGTTACCACTTATGTTGTTCTTTTGTATTATGATTGCTTTAGAAACACCTGGAGCTCCAATCTACTTTCAAGAGCGTTTAGGAATAAATGGAAAGAAGTTTAATTTATTTAAATTAAGGTCGATGATAAAGGACGCTGAAAAGAACGGACCGCAATGGGCAAACGAAAATGATTCAAGAATTACAAAGATTGGATTGTTTATAAGAAAAACGAGAATTGATGAATTACCACAACTTATAAATATTTTAAAAGGTGATATGTCTTTTGTTGGTCCTAGACCAGAGAGGGAGTATTTTTATAATCAATTTGATGCTTATATTCCAGAATTTAAGGATCGTTTAATAGTGAAGCCGGGGTTAACTGGATGGGCACAAATAAATGGAGGATATAATCTTGATCCGCAAGAAAAGTTGAAATTAGACATGGAGTATATTGAACTGAAAACGATTAGGATGGATATTCGTATTTTATGTAAAACTGTTTTAATTGTATTGAATGGGAATGGTGCAAGATAAAAAACATAGTAAATATGTTTTTATACAAATAATAGATGAATATACAACGAATCTAAGTAGGTTACATGCAAAGGAGAACTGGTATGGGTAGATCCATTCTAAACAATATTGTACATCTATTTTATAGTACGATTTTAGCTAATCTTCTTCAAGCCATTAGTTTAATTGCTTTAGCCAACTTTTTTAATGCACAAAATTACGGGATGTTTAGTGTTGCAATCGCATTAACATTTGTTATGTTATTTTTTACAGATTTAGGACTTAGTAATACATTTCTTCGAGAAGGAGCAAAGGAAGGAGTAGATTTAGAGGCAATTTTATCTTCGTATATAAAGATAAGGATGATTCTTCTAATTGTCATTTCGGTAATTGGTTATATAGCTATTCATTTTGTGTATGAGGATAAGGATTTAATTTATATGATGTTGAACGTAATGTTCTTAATGTTAATAGGACTAACGTGGCAAAATATAGGGATTGCGTATTTTCAGTTGATGGAACGTATGAAATATATAGCCCTTATTAAAGTTGTATCAGCATCTATTGTCATCATAATTACATGTTTCTGTATTTTTGGAGAACTACCAGTGTATATAACGGCTAGTTTATATGGTTTTGGTTATATGATCGGTGGTTTATTTAGTTTTTTCGTAATGAGAAGAAAAACGAATATGAATATGAAAGTAAAAGTTCATAAAGGATTATTTTGGCAATTAGCACCTTTTATTGTAAGTGGTTTTTTAATAATGAGTACGCCACAATTAGCACCTATTTTACTCAACTATACATTGTCATTAAGTATGGTAGGTGTTTTCGCGGTTGCCTATCGGATGCCAGCAGCTTTATACCAAGTGCCGGGGGTAATTGCAGGAGCGTTTTTCCCGGTGCTCTTTAAACATTATAACCAAAATAATTTAGAAGAGCATACGAAATTAAATATACTTCAAATGAAATCAATGGCAGTTGTGGGTATATGTATGACGATAGGCTTATATAATTTAGCACCATATTTTATTTCTATATTTTTTCATGAGGAATGGAGTAATGCAGTAGAGCCACTTCAAATATTATCTTTTCTTATTGTGTTACAAAGTATAAATATTGCTATCGCTGATGGTTTAACAACGAGTGGGGGGCAAAAGAAAAGAACTGTCGTGCAGTGTGTTGCTTTAGTGATTGGTGGAATTATGCTATACAGCTTCAGTAGTATCTGGGGAGTTATAGGAGCAGCTTATGCTATGGTTTTATTTGAGATAGTGGCCTTAGTTGGATATATAACAGTAAGTGTAGTGAAGGGGAAAATTGTATTTCAAATTGTAATACCGTATACAATTTATTTTGGTGTAACTTTTATTGGAGTGCAATATATGTTACATACGTACAATTTGATTGCACTTGTACTTCATACGTTTATCGCAGTAGTTGGTATATTCCTATATGATCAGGAGTTGAAAAAACTTATTCTTTCGTTTATACGAAAGACACGAGAAAAGGATTATATTACGAAACAGGGGATATAGCCTATGGAAAATAATATGCAAATTTCGATGAAATGGATTTTTCTTTTAATTTTGTTTGTTATGTTAAGTAAATACAATATATATATAGGATTTTCCTTGAAAATATATATGATTTTCTTAGTCATTTATTTTTGTTTAACAATTAAAGACTTTCATATTCAAAAGCTATATTTTCATGAAGTGGTATTTTTACTGTTCTATTTCATTTATTGTTTAAGTGGTATTCTTTCTATATATTTAAGTGCTAGTATTCGTATGATTTTTGGCGTATTGCTTGTTTTAGGATGTTATTTTATTATGAGGAATTTACTGGGGAACACCGAAATAGTAGTGCTCGAGTCAGCCATTGTCTATGTAGGATTAGTATTTAATATTGTAAGTCTCATACTTTATATAGTCGGGTTACAACATTTTGGATTATCTGGCGGAGAAGAGAGAGAAATTTATGCTGGATTATTAGTAGATAGAGGATATCCGAGGTTAATTGGGTTATTAGATGATCCTAACATTTTTATTTTTTATAATACGATATTTTTTATGTATTATATGACAAATTTATATAACATGACCAACATCATCGGATTGGTTTTATGTGTTACGACGAGTTTATTAACATTTTCAAGAGGTGGGATTTTAGCAATTGCGCTTGTTCTGGTTGTATATATATGTATGTCCAGCTTTGCTAAAAAAGTGAAAATAGTAATAGGTTTAGTAATATTTAGTATTGTTATTTTTAGTTTAGCGAATGTAGTAATGGGTGGAAAACTAGATGATATATTACATGATCGGATTTCTGATTTTTCGCACGATAATGGGAGTGGCAGATTTACACTATGGGAAGCTGCTTTCAAATATTTTTTATCTAATCCATATATTGGTATCGGTGCTTTTAATTTTTCGAATTATTATGAGTATCAGTTCAATGAAAAACTATATGTACACAATACATTTTTAGAAATTTTATCTGAATCGGGTACAATTGGTTTCCTTTTATATAGTGCTTTTTTATGTATTCTAATGGTGAAGTTGACTAAGTATAACTTATTTCGTGAAAAACCATATCTTTTATTGACTATGATTGCATTTTTATTTCAGATGATGTCATTGTCACTTATTATTAACGAAGCTTTCTTTTTATTTTTAGCAGTTGTTGTGAAATACATTTCAACATATGAAGGAAGGGGAATGATAGATGGTAAAGTGTCTATCAGTACATAACGAGGCGCCTTGTGTTTCTATAATAACACCTTCTTATAATAGTTTACGTTTTATTGGTGAGACAATCACATCTGTGCAGAGTCAATCTTATAAAAATTGGGAAATGCTTATCGTTGATGATGCTTCAACGGACCACTCATTTGTAAAAATTAAAGAGATGATAGAAGGGGATTCGCGAATTCGGTTATTATCATTAGAAGAAAATATGGGTGCTGCTAAAGCTAGGAATATAGCGATTAAAGAAGCGAGAGGAAGGTATATTGCCTTTTTAGATAGTGATGATATTTGGCTACCCAATAAATTGGAGACGCAATTGTTATTTATGGAAGGAATGAATGTTGCGTTTTCGTATACGTCCTATAGTTTAATTGATGAAAATAGTAATGCCCTGAATAAAGAGGTGAACGTACCGGAATTTGTTGATTATCATTATTTAGTAGGAAACACAATTATTGGGTGTTTAACAGTGATGCTTGATCGTGAGAAAATTCCTTGTATTGAAATGCCTAGTGTGCAGCCTGAAGATACAGCATTATGGCTGAACTTATTAAGTAAAGGATATGAAGCGAAAGGGATACAGCAAGTATTGGCAAAATATAGGATTGTTACAAATTCTGTTTCGAGAAATAAAATAAGGGCGGCCTTCCGATATTGGAAGCTGTTAAGAGCACAAAAACCACTTAATTCATTGCAAACCTTTTTTTATTTTAGTAAGTATGCTTATCATGCTTACAGAAAAAATAAAATCAATGTAGTTGGGAAGACGCAAGTATGAATATATTATTGATGACAGATAAATTGATAACTGGTGGAGCCGAGAGCTACTTCTGTAAATTGGAAAACAATTTGCAATATGAAAACATTACGGTTTATACAGCTGCAGGTGAGGGAGAATTATATCAATCTCTTACCAGAAAAGAAAATTTCATGTTACTTAGTCGATGGAATCATTTGAGAAATATTCATTACTTACGAAAAGAGATTTATAAACGAAAGATAGAACTTATTCATGCAAATAGTTTGCGAATGGTATTATATGCTTTTCTACTTCAAAAGTTTATTAAAAGAAAGATAAAAATCGTGTATACGAAACATAATGTAACGATACTAGAAAAGAAAATGCCAATTCTTTTTCGTTATGTCATGAATAAATATGTGAACAATATTATTACAGTAAGTGAATTTGAAAAGAATAACTTAATTTCAATTCATGTAGCTGAAGAGAAAGTAAAGACAATCTACAACGGTGTGGATATTGAAAAATTTTTATTCCAGCAGAAAAAGAAAGAATCTACTTATAAAGTAGGTATATTAGCTAGATTATCCAAGGAGAAAAATCATCAACTATTTATTAAAATTGCAAATGTGTTGAAAAAGAGAAATGATTTTATGTTTTATATTGCTGGTGATGGACCAGAGAAAGAATCTATTATGAAAGAAATGGAAAAATATGACTTGCTACAAAGTGTAAAGATGTTAGGAAATATTTCAGAGCCACATAAGTTTATAGGAAATATGGATGTATTACTTTTATTATCTTTTCGTGAAGTGTTTCCAATGGTAGTAATTGAAGCAATGGCTACAGGAACACCAATTGTTTCAATAGATGTCGGTGGAATAAATGAAGCGGTAATAGATGGAGAATCAGGTGTTTTAATAACTGAATATTGCGAATCTGAATTTGCAGACGTGCTGGAGGAATTACAAGGAAATGAAGAAAAGGTGAATGATATTAGAGTGAAAGCGCGAGAAAAAGCGGAAAGAAATTTCTCGTTAACTAAAATGGTAGAAGAAACGAAGGATATATATGAATTAAACAAATGACCGTGGAGGTCGTTTGTTTTTTTTATGATACAAACTTTTAAGAGAGAACTCACATATTATATGAAAAAGGCAATATGAGGAGTGAATTTATTTTGTCAGAATATATTTCTTCACAAGAGGAGTGTGCGCCAGAAAATAGTGTTCATATTGATTGCTTTGGTGCAGTTCCGAATTCAGGAAGTGATAGTTCGTTAGCGATTCAACAAGCGATTAATTATTGTGTAGCGAACCGAATTTCAACGGTAAGAATTACAGGGGTTAATACGTATAAAATATTGAAGCCGATTGTTATTAAATCCAACGTAAGATTAGAGTTAGATCCTACCGTAACGCTGCAAATTGATGGAGATTTTAATGCGTTTGAGTTACAAAGTAATGCTTCTATAACTGGCGGTACTATTCAAGTTATTAATCAAGTATTTCAGTCATCTGTTATTTATGTTTCCGGTTCACAACAAATAGAAGTGCCTAATCAATCTGTCATATCAAATATAAATATAATAAATACCACACCATCATATAAAGGAAAAGCTATACATTTTTATTGTCAAAAAGCGTGGGATTATATTAGTTTCTTTCAAGTTAACTATGTTCAAGTTAAAAATTTTCAAACTGCAATATATTTAAAAACGGAATATGTAGACAATATAAATACACCTTGCTGGATTAACGCAAATGTATTTCAATCTATATTTATTGATGGATGTCAGTATGGAATAGAAGTAGATGGGAATAGTGATTTACCAAATGAAAGTTCAGGAAATACGTTTCATGATATTCAAGTGCAATGTAGACAACAAACGAAAAAAGCAATTCGTTGTTCAGGTGCTTATAATACATTCAACTGTATGATTTGGGATACGTACAGGATGAGTAGTGAACAAATAGTAATTGAATTTTCTTCTAATTCCCATCGTAACTACCTTTTTTCAAATTTACTTTCAACAACTATTGTAGATAACGGACAATACAATGTTTGTAAGTCTACTTATGAAGAATCACTTCGGGTTCAGTTACCTTTGACGCTGAATAAACCACATTTAATAGGAAATCAAGATGATATTTTAGTAAATGCCCAGCTGAAGTATAGTGTTAAGCAAGTAAGTGGGAAATTGCCTTACGGAGGAAATATCGCTAATTGTTTTAATTTAATAGATGAACAAAGTGTGAATTATATCGATGTTCCAGATAGTAATCCAGTTGTTATTGAATTGGACTTTACGAAAAATCCGATTAAAATGTTGAATTGTATTGGGATGTACTTTGGATGGGGAGAGAGCCCAAAAAAAATTAAAATTGAATATGCATTAAGTGCAACTGGGAGTTGGATTATCGCGGCAGATGTTCCATTAAATGTTGGAGATACAATTATATCGAATATGAAAGCTAATCAGTTATATAAAGTAAGAATTACATTGAGTGGGTACTCTCAAGACCATAAGCGTTTTCGAATTAATCGTATTTTTGCAAGGTCTTCTATGGAAAATGGAAATGCTTGGTTAGCGACAACTGGTGGAAGAATGTTTGGAGATATTGAGTTAGAAGCAAGTAAAGGTGTAATTATGAAAACTGCTGGTGGAGTAAAATGGAAAGTTACTATAAATGAAGCGGGTCAGCTTATTACAACTAAAATAACTTGAGATGTTCTTCTCTTTGTATAAGTTGTACAAGTATTAGGTGGTGTGATGAATTCGTTTTAAAAGAGGACGTGTAGTCTGTAGAATGAAAAAAGCTTGTAGTTTGAATGTTATCAAACTACAAGCTTTTTCTTTTTTGATTACCGCCACCAAATCCAAGTCCAAAAGTAGTTTCGTATATTCCGAGGAGTAATGCGTATAAAACGTTCACCGTCAAAGAAACAATTTAAATTTGGAAGTGTTTCATCTGGATTTTCTGGAACAAAGTTGACGATGTTTTCGTTGCTTGTAACGGTTACTGTAATTGGTGGGTCGGTAGGGGAGACTTGAAGTTGTAACGAAATATTGGCCGTATTTTTAAATTCATTATTAACAGGTGGACTTATCACTTGTACTGTGAATAACACGATAATTGTTTCGTTTGGTTCCGAATTAGTAGCGACTAGGAAACCGATATTCGGATTCGCTAGTGGAGAGCGTTCACCGTTAATAAAGACAGTGCCGTTTATAAATTGTAAACCTGCTGGAATGGTATCCTGTAAGGAAATATTTGAGAGTGAAATCTCGGAAGTATTTGTAATACGCACCGTATAATCAAAATGTTGATTTAAATAAGCTGAGCTAACGGAAGCGTTTTTCGTGACTGTTGCAGTTACAAATTGAACTGGTATACGAACAATATTCGAATTAACAATGAAGGTAATAATTGGGTCTTGTGGTGTCAATTGGAAAGCAACTGTAACTGTTGCAGAATTGATAATTGTACTGTTTGAAGGAATAGAAGTTACGAGAACTTGAAATGTTATCGTTGCTACTGAACCTGCAGGTAAAGCGCCGATATTAATACCAGTGTCTGGACGGACAGTTGGAACCGGAGTACCGTTAATTGTTACGCTGTTTTCTATAAATGTTGTACCAGCCGGAATCATATCTAAAACGGAAGTACTTACTGTAGGAATTGGGGAATGATTAAATACCTCTAATGTGAATGTAATAATATCCCCTGTAACGACAATAGATCTGTCAGCGTTTTTCTCAATGCGCACCATTGGATCAATGAGTGTTGTTGTAACGGTATTTGTTTGCTTTGTAATTGTAATAGGTGGTTCGGTTGGATCGATGATAACAGTATAGGAAACGGAAGCATCGTTATTGATTGTAGGTTGAAGGCTCGAAGAAGATATTGTTATTTGGAACGTAATAATAACAGATGCATTAGGAGCAAGGTTTCCTAACGTAATACCATTTTCAGGATTCTCATTAGGTTGATTGATTCCGTTAATCGTAACGCTGCCCGTAACGAAGGTCGTATCTACTGGTGCGGTATCTATGGCAAGAAGATCTTCAATAGTCACATTACCACTATTCGTAATCGTAATTGTATACGTTAAAGTTTGACTAGGTAATGCATTCGTGGCATTAACAGACTTTATGGCAACGACATTATCATTTTGGACAGTTGTTGTCACAGTATTTGTTGTAGTCGTATTTGTAACAGGTAAGTTATTTGGATTGACTATATAGTTAAAAGTAGTAATTGCTTTGTTGTTGAGCTCATTTGGTGTTGGAATAGAAGTTACAGTTACTTGGAATGAAGCGATAGTATTTCCACCTACAATTATAGTGCCAATTGGTATGCCGCTTACTGGATTAACTCCCGGAAGAGTTTCTCCGTTGACAATGACGCTATTTTCTATAAACGTAGTACCTTGAGGAATAATATCTTGAATGATTACATCATTTGCTGCAACATTACCAGTTTGATTTAATGTAATCGTATACGTTAACGTATCACCAACCGTTGCAAATGCAAGGTCAACAGCTTTATTACTATTCAAATTCGCATGATTAATTGCTGTTACGGCAGCTGATGAAATAATAGTTTCGGTAATAGGCGGTCGATTCGGTACAGTGTATTGGTATTCAATTGTACTCGTGTTAGAGATTGGATTTGTTTGCGGAATGGAAGTAACCCGTACTTGGAATAGAATAGTTGCTGTCGTATTAGGCGGAATGTTATCAATTGGTATACCGTTAAGTGGGTTGTCATTTGGACGAGCGTTTCCATTCACAATAACACTACTCTCTATAAAGCTCGTATTTGCTGGGATGATATCTGTAACAATAATGTTTTCCACTTGTATATTTCCGTTATTTATAATTGAAATTGTATAAGGGATGATAGTTTGTAAGTCCGCATATTGGATAGGCGTTGTTTTTGTCGCAATTACATTAGCAGAAATAACTTCAGTGAAGGTAATATTACTAGTCGATATTTGTTCTTCACCATTTATTGTATAACGAGAAGTCGATTGATTTTGAATACGACCGCTAGCTGGAAGAGCTACGGCGGTAACAGAAAATGTGACTGGGATAGAAATGTTAGGGGCAATCGTTCCTACAAGTATACCAGTACTTGGATTCGCGTTAAGCTGCGGAATGTTATTTACTAAAACGCTACCGTCTATAAAGGTTGTTCCATCAGGGATATTGTCTGTAAATACAACAGCAGTAGCATCCGTATTCCCTGTATTCGTTAAAGTTGTTGTATAAGTTAAAATGTCACCAATCGTTACAGAAGTCAAATCAACAGTTTTAAGTGAAACGATATCAGCATCATTAATTTGAACGAAAGTAGTATTGGAAGTAGTAGATTTTTGAATTGGTACAAAGTCAGGATTGAAGATAAAGTCGTAGACGATGTTTGCAGTATTAGGTGTTGGATTTACAGCAGGTAAATTCGTAACGGAAACTTGGAATGTAATTGTTGTCGATTGACCTGACGCGATATTAGCAATGGAAAAGCCGATATTCGGATCTGCCGCAGGAAGTACAGTATTGTTAACTATCACACTTCCTGGAATAAATACTGTTCCATCCTCTATAGTATCTGTAAAAAAGATGGAGTTAGTTGTAGTGGATCCGTTATTTTGGATTAATACTGTATATTCAATGATTTCATCCATATTAGCTAATACTTTATTAGCGGATTTTGTAGCGATAAGAATAGCATCAATAAATTGTATATTTGTACTATTGGAAGAGGTCGTTTCTGAAATTGGTGGTGAGCTTGGATCCGGTTGATATTCGTAGTGAATGACAGCGATATTATTAATATTATTTTGTGAAGGTATAGAGACTACATTTACTTGGAATGTAACGATAATCGTATTATTTGGAAGGATAACACCAAGGGTAATTCCGGTAATTGGATTTTCGTCAGGTCTTGGTATGCCATCTACAAGGATGCTATTTGGAACGAATGTAGTGCCAGCAGCAATTGCGTCAATTAGGAGAGCATTTGTAATAGGTACTGTACCAGCGTTTGTGACTGCGACTGTATATGTGATAATTTGACCGATGCGTGTAATAGATCTGTTAGCGGATTTAATTGCACTAACATTTGCCGTCCGCACTTCAGTATTTACTGCATTTGATAACGATCTACGCTGAATAGTAGGGGAACTAGGGTCAATTTGGTATTCATACGAAGTGTCTGAAATGTTAATGACTGTGTTGCCAGAAGGGATACTTGTAAGTTGTACTTGGAATGAAATAGTGACTGTTTCATTTGGTTGTATCGTGCCGAGATTTACTCCATTTTCAGGGTTCGCACCAGGCTGAATCACATTATTTATTGATAAGCTATTTTCAATGAATATAGTACCTTCTGGAATGTTATCAATGAACACAATATTGTTAGCTGGAATGGTTCCTATATTTTGTAGTGTATTTGTGTAGGTAATATTTTGCCCGATTGATACGAAAGTTACATCCGCCCTTTTAACAGAAATAATATTTGCATTTTGAAGTGATGTTGTAACGATATTAGAATTTGCAGAGCGATTTACTGGTGGAGCTATAGGGATACTTACATATTGGTAATTAGCAGATGATTGATTTACAATTTCGGTTTCAGTAGGTGGATTATTTGTTTGCACTTGAAATAGTATCGTTTTGGAACTGTTTGGTGGAATCGTTCCAATTGGTATTCCGTTTTCTGGATTTGCACCAGGCTGAAGTACACCGTTAATTGTGACACTATCGGGCACAAATGTAGTCCCAGCTGGAATAGAATCTGTAAAAATAATATTTATTGCGTCAACATTGCCGATATTTTTCACTTCAGAAATATAAAGTATAGTTCCGCCGATATCTACAGTTATGGGGTTGGATGTTTTTGTGAGTGTCAATTGTGCTTGCACAAAATTTGTAATAACGATGTTACTTGTAGAGGTTTCAGTAATTGGTGGTTGCCCAGGATTCGGTTGGATTGTATATGTCGTGTTAGATTGGTTTTGAATAGAATCTTCCGAGAATGAATTGTTAATAAGAATTTGGAACGAAATAAGATGAGTAGCGTTTGCTGCAAGGTCAGGCAAAGTAACGCCTACATTTGGATTTGCACCAGGTATAGTAGTTCCGTTAAGGGTAAAACTATTTTCTACGAATGTAGTACCATCTGAAGTAGAATCTAAAAATGAGAGATTGGTTGTCGGGATATTTCCACTGTTTTCTAGTGTAATCGTGTAGGTCAAAATATCGCCAGTTGTTGCTTGTTGTGCATTGACTGCTTTTAAAGAAAGGATATTTGCATCCGAAATTTGCGTGAAAGCTGGATTAGATGTAATTGTTCGAGAGATGCTAGGAGCAGTTGGATCGGCGACAAAAGTATAGTCAATACGGGCTGTATTAGAAATTGGATTAACGCTTGGAATGGATTGAACGATAACTTGGAATGTGACGGTGACGATTTCTGACGGTGCGATGGAGTTTAATGGTATTCCTACGTTTGGATCGGCACCTGGAACTGAAACGGCATTAATGGTAACGCTATTAGGAATGAATACAGTTCCTTCTGGGACCAAATCTGTTAAAGTAACTGTATTTGCAGTTGTATTTCCGTTATTTTGAATGATTACTGTGTAAGTGATTGTACCGTTAGTAGATTGTACGAGAGAATCTGTATTTTTAGTTGCGGATAATGATGCATCAATTACAGCTGTACTCACAGAATTAGAGGAGGATGTTGCTGTAACTGGGGGCTGACTTGGATCGACAATATACGTGTAATTTGTAATGGCTTGATTTATAATCACTCCTTGCGGTGGAATAGAACTAGCAAGAAATTGGAACGTAATAGTAGCTGAATCACCTGGTGCGATAATACCAACTGGAATACCGAGAGCTGGACTTACATCTGGAAGTGAAATCCCGTTAAGCGTGACACTATTGGGAACAAATAATGCCCCTTCAGGAACTCCGTTAATGAGTAATACAGAATTTGCAGGGAAGTTTCCAGTATTCGTTAATGTTGCTGTATACGTAATTATATCTCCGATAGATACGATTGTTCGATTTGCTTCTAAAATAGTTGTAACAGTCGCGTTATTAATTTGTGTGGAAGCACTATTAGAAGTTATTGTGCCGGTAACAGGAGGAGAGGCCGGATCAACAATAAATTCGTATTGAATAGATGCAACGTTTGTAATTGGGTTTGAAGGTGGAGTAGATGTAACTATAACTTGGAAGGTAACAGCTAAGGAATTGCTGGCGCTAACGGTTCCGATATTAACTCCGTTATTCGGATTTGCCCCTGGAATAGTACTTCCATTTACAGCAAAACTATTTTCAACAAAGGTCGTTCCAGCTGGAATAAGATCTGAGAAATTTAAATTCGTAGCGGTTGTATTGCCGCTATTTTGAATAAGGACAGTGTAAGTGATTGTGTCTCCGATATTTGCAAAGGCTGTATTAGTAGTTTTTACAGCTGAAAGTATCGCTGAATTAATAGAAGTAACGAAGACGTTCGTTTCCACATTGCCAGGCTGAGCTTGTAATGTGTTTCCTACGTTATATTGGAAGTTAACAAATCCTAAGTTTTGGAGTTCAGGTGTGAAAGTTGTTGGATTGCTTACGATTTGCACTTGGAACATAATTGTAACGATTTGATTTGGAGTTATTGTATTTATGCCAACACCGTCAATGATAGAAGCGGATGATAATGAAGTGCCATCAACAATGACTGACCCTGCAACAAATTGTGTCCACGATGGTATCGGGTCTGAGAAAATAACGTTATTAGCAGAGATGTTTCCTGTATTCGTAATAGTGGTTGTATACGTAATCGTATCACCGATCGTTGCAAAAGCTTTATCTGCTATTTTAATAGTGTTTAAAATAGCACTTTCAATTGTTGTTGTAACACTATTTGAAGTGATGTTTTTTGAAACAGGAGGATTAGCTGGATTGACGATATGTTGGAAACTAACACTAGCTTGATTGGTAATTGGATTTATAGGCGGAATTTCATTGGCATTAATATGAAATGCTACGATGACAGACTGGTTTGGCGCGATATCACCAATTGGAACGCCTGTAATTAGGTCTGCATTTGGGATGGTAGTTCCGTTAAGTGTAAAACTATTCGGTTCAAAGGAAGTTCCGTCTGGAATTAGGTCGGTAAAAATAACATTCGTCGCACTAACATTGCCGCTATTTGTAATCGTAACTGAGTAAACAATATCTTGCCCAATATCTACTGTTTCCACATTTGAATTTTTTTGTGCAGTAAGGATAGCGCTATTAACTTGTGTTGTCGTTGTATTAGATTGATTAGAAGTTGAAATGAACGGCTGATCTGGATCAACAATATAACGGTAAGTGGTAAGGGCCGAATTAGAAATAGGATTGTTGATTGGGAGGGTTGAAACGATGGCTTGGAATGTGACAATTGATGTGTTTCCACCATTAATTGAACCGATATTTACACCAGTAGATAAATCAGCGTTTGGAATGGTTTGCCCATTAACTGTGAAACTGTTCGGAACGAAACTTAAATTGCTATCAAGTATATCGATAACAGTAACATCAGTTGCAGCCACATTCCCCGTATTAGGAAGGTTAAGTGTAAATGTTATTGTATTACCAACATCTGCAAAAGTAAGATTTGCTGTTTTTGTACTTATAATATTTGCGTTATTTATTTGGAGAAGCGTAGTGTTAGAATTAGCTGTGCTTGAAGCGGGAGGATTAACAGGATCAACAGTAAAATCATAAGTCGTGGATGTTGTATTCGGTGCTGGATTAATAGGTGGAATGCTGTTCACTGTAACTTGAAAAACGATACTATATATTTCATTTGGTGGAAGTGCTGCAAGTAATACACCTGTATTTGGATCCGCATTAGGTTGTAAAATGCCATCGACAGTTAATGTGTTAGGAACAAATGTGAGTCCGCTTGGTAATACATCTGTGAATACAATATTAGTTGCATCCGTATTGCCTACATTGGTAATAGAAGTAGTGTAAAAAGCAGTTTGCCCGATATCTACAAAGGATACACTTTCATTTTTCGTCATAGATAATATGGCTTCTCTAATTTGTGTTGAAACAGGATTACTAATTGAAGTTTCTGCATCAGGCGGTGAGACTAATTGGTACGATGTCGATGAGAAATTTACAATTGGATTTTCAGTTGGTAATGAGGTCACGTTTACTTGGAAGGAAACATTTACTGTAGACCCAGCTGTTATAGGTCCGATATTTACACCGTTCACTGGATTTGCACCACTTTGAGGAATTCCATTAATAGAAAATGTGTTTGTAATAAAAGTAGTTCCGCTTGGCACAGTATCTGTGAATATAACATTTTGTGCGGAGGAATTTCCATTGTTTGTTAAAGTGACAGTATAGGTGAGTGTGTCTCCGATGCTGCTAAATGCTTTATCAACTTGTTTCGATGAAAGAATGGTAGCTGTATTAATTGTAGTAAACGTTGTGTTTGAAGTAGCATTTCTTGAAACAATCGGTGCATTTGGATCAGCGATAAATGTGTAAGATGCAGTCGCGGAATTGGCAATAGGATTTTGGACGGGTGTAGAAGTAGCGGTAACCTGGAATGCTATAGAGATGGAGCTGTTAGGACCAATTGATCCAATTGTTATACCAGTATTAGGATCGAGTCCGATTTGTGTGATGCCATCTATTGTAACGCTATCGGTAATAAACGTTGTACCATCTGGTATAAGATCAGTGAAAGTAATAGTAGTTGCATTTGTATTACCGTTATTCGTTAAAATTGTTGTATAGGTAATCGTATCACCTAGTGTTACAAGCGTTTGATCGACCGATTTTACCATTGTTAACATAGCATCTAGTACTGGATTTGTAACGATATTTGTTGAAGTAGAAGTTGTCGCAGGAGTTCCGTTTGGATCAACAGTATAAGAATATAAAATTGTGTCATTACCCATAATCGAACTTGAAGGGGGAATAGAAATAACATTTACTTGGAAAGTAACAGTTACTGTTTCACCGGGTGCGATATTTGGTAAATTTACTCCAAGTGCTGGTTGCGCACCAGGTTGCTGAACTCCATTTACTGTAACTGAATTTGGTATGAATGTAGTGCTAGCTGGAATAGCGCTTGTGAATGTTATATTCGTTGCTGGTGTATTTCCTGTATTCGTAATAGTCGTTGTATACGTAAGTGTATCACCGACGGAAATAATAGATTTATCAACAGTTTTTGTTGTATTTAATATTGCGCTATTAATTGTTGTTGAAACTGCATTAGATACATTCGTTTGTGATACGGCAGGTTGGCTAGGATCGACCACATGTGCAAATTGTACAGAACTAAAATTAGAAATTGGATTTATACTTGGAATGTTTGTAACAAGTACTTTGAGAGTAACAATGGCCGTTCCACCTGGATTTATATTTTCAATCTGTATCCCGCTAGCTGGATTTCCAATTTGCTGTGTACCAGAATCGCTTGTAAGAGTCCCGGAAATAAATATTGTTCCGTCAGGTAAAATATCTGTGAAAATTATATTTTGTGAAGTGACATTTCCAGGGTTACTTAATGTAATTGTATAAGAAATTGTATCGCCGATCGTCGCGAAAGTTTTATCTGCAGATTTAATTGCCACAACTTCCCCAGAATTTATTTGTGTCGAAACAGAATTAGATGTTGTACTTCTTGAAACTAGGGGCAAATTAGATCCTGTCATAAATTGATAATCAATAGAAGCGCCGTTTACAACCGGCGAGTTTGGCCCCCCAGGTCCAATTGTGAAAATCGGATTTGGGATGCTAACTACTTGCACGCGGAAGGTGACGTTAATAAAATCTCCTGCAATAATATCCCCAATTGGTATCCCGTTAGCTGGATTTACTCCAGGTAATAAAACCCCACCTACTCGAACGCTATCTTCTATAAATACTGTATTATTTGGGATCGGATCTGTAAAAATGATATTAGTAGCGGTTGCGTTCCCGACATTTTCTAATAAAACTGTATACGTTAAAAATGAATTTCCAGGCGCGATGTCAGAAAATAGACGATCCACACTTTTCGTTGCTTGAATAATTGCTTCGTTAATTTGCACTAAAGTTGGATTACTTGTAGCTGTTTCTGTCACTGGCGGCTGGGTAGGATCCACAATGATAGAGTATGTTGTGCTAGATTGGTTCAATGTAGGGTTTGGATTCGGTATTGAACCGATAATAGCTTGGAAGCTAATGGTTGTCGTTCCTCCAACTGGAATTGAATCTAAAGAAATTCCGCTATCTGGTCTAAATCCGAGTTGTGGGATGGTATTAATTTGTACGCTATCAGGAACGAATGAAAGTTCAGGTGGCAATATATCGATAAAAACAGGTGTGTTTGCGGTAGTATTTCCGCTATTAGTGAGAGTAGTTGTATACGTAATTGTATCTCCGACAGCAGCAAATGCACTGCTTGCAGTTTTTGTTGCGATAACGGAAGCAGTATTTACTTGTGTAAAAGTTTTATTGGATTTAACTGTTCGTGAAACAGGTGGTTCATTAATATCTACAATAAAACTATATTGAACCGATGATTTATTAGGGATTGGATTAGGATTTGGAATCGTTGTAATGTTTACTTGAAAGCTGAGTATAACTGATGCATTTGAATTTATGTTACCGATATTGATACCATTTTGTGGATTTGCATTAGGAATGGTTGTTCCATTTACTGTAAAACTATTTGGAATAAACGCTGTACCATCTGGAATTAAATCTGTAAAAATAACATTGTTTGCGGTAGTGTTACCGGAATTAGTAATGCTAGAAGTGAAAGTAAGTGTATCTCCAATAGTAGCGAATGTTGAATTGACAGTTTTATTTATAGATAGAGTAGCATCAATAATTGGAGTAACCGTTGTGTTTGTAATTGTACTACCAACAGCAGGTGATTGGTTTGGATTCACTGTATATTCATAATTTACAAGGGCGTTATTTGTTAATGTGCCACTAGGCGGTATCGCTAAAATTTGTGCTTGAAAAGTAATAAATACAGTATTACCTGGTGGAATATCTGCTAAGTGAATACCAAGTGATGGATCTAATCCTGGTTGTGGAACATTATTGATAGTTACGGAGTTTGGGATAAATGAAGCTCCTGCGCCAAGCCCATCCGTTAAAACATTTGCACTAGCAGGGATATTTCCAGTGTTCGTAACTGCAATCGTATAGGTAACGATATCTCCAATTGCAGCTGTCGGTGTATTCACTGATTTAGTAGCGACGATCGTAGCGTTATTAATTTGAGTTGTTATTACATTACTTAACGCATTGGCGGATGTTGGAGGTAAGTTAGGATTTACGACATATTGGTATGCTGTATTACTTTGATTAGGGATTGGATTCGGATTCGGGATGGAATTTACTTGTACTTGGAACGAGATGATTGTATTTGTATTCGGATTTATTGGATCAATTGCAATTCCGCTTGCTGGATTTACATTAGGAAGTATATTCCCATTTACTGTTACACTATTAGGAATAAATGACGTCCCACTTGGAATTGCATCTGTAAATACTACGTTTGATGCAAGTGTGTTCCCGTTATTCGCTAAAGTAGTTGTGTACGTAATAATTTCATTTACGTTAGCAAACTGTTTATCTGCAGATTTTGTAGCGGCAATTGAGGCATTATTAATAGTTGTCTGTACAATGTTAGAAGCAACCATTTGCATGACAGCTGGTTTGGATGGATCATACGTATATTGGAATGTTGTGCCTGATTGATTCGTAATCGGATTTACAGCAGGGATAGTTGGTACGGAAATTTGGAATGCAACGGTTCGTGATGAATTCGCTCCTATCGTACCTATAAAAATACCATTAGCAGGATTTGCGTTGGCTATAGGGACACCGTTAATCGTTACAGTATTAGGAAGGAAGATGGTACCAGCTGGAATGATATCTGTAAACGTTACACTAGAAGCAGGGGTATTGCCGTTATTCGTTAAAATCGTTGCATACGTTATGACATCGCCAACATCAGCGAAATTTGTGCTCGTTAGTTTCATAGCAACAATATTAGCAGTATTAATTTGTGTAGTTACTATATTACTAGTAGCGTTTTTCACAACAGCAGGTAAATTTGGATCAGCAATAAAGCTATATTGAAGTGAAGCGCTATTTTGAACTGGATTTGGTGAAGGTATCCCATTTGCACTTATTTGAAAAACAATCGTTGTAAAACCACCTGCAGGAATGGAGCCGACTTGAAGCCCGGTACTTGGGTCTGCGCCTAGTTGTAAAGCACCACCGATAAAAATACTATTTGGTACGAGAGTTGTACCAGCAGGAAGTATATCAGTAACAACAACATTATTTGCTGTAGTATTGCCAAGGTTAGCTAAGGAAATTGTATATGTGATTGGTTGCCCAACATCAGCAATAGTTAGATCTACCTGTTTGACAATAACTACGTTTGCTAAGTTAATTTGTGTACTTACAGTGTTACTTAAAGATGTCTCTATAGTTGGCGGATCGCCTGGATTTAGAATAAAACTATATTGTGTACTAGATGAATTTGTCGTTGGATTTTGGACTGGTAAAGAGGTGACAGTTACTTGATAAGAGACCATAAGTGAGGCGTTAGCAGGAATGGCAGGTAACGGAACACCTATATTTGGATCTGCATTATTTTGAAGTACACCGTTAATAAGGAAAGTGTTTGGAATGAAGGTAGTGCCATCTGGATTTGTATCTACGAAAGTTGGACTATCAGCAGAAACACTTCCTGCATTCGTTAAAATAACGGTATAAATTAATATATCTCCAACGGTAGCGAACTCTCGATCCACTGTTTTTGCCGAAATGACATTTGCATCGTTTACTTGAGTAAATGTAGTAGTTGAAGTTGTATTTTTACTTACAGGTGAAGCATTTGGATCAACAATAAAGTTATAGGAGATGGAAGCGCTATTTGAGATAGGATTTGGGTTTGGAATACTAGTTATTAATACTCGGAATGAAGCTGTAATTGTAGTATTAGCATTGATGCTACCAATATTAACGCTAGCTGGTGTTGCGCCCGGCTGAGTAACACCGTTAACTATAACACTGTTCGGTACAAAGGAAGTACCATTCGCAATGGAATCGGATAGTAATACGTTGTTCGCTGCAACGTTTCCATCGTTTGTAACAGCAAAGGTGTAAGTTAATTCATCTCCAACTTCCGCAAATGTTATATCTACAGATTTAATGGCATGAAGATCTGCTAGTCTAATTGTTGATGTAACAGAATTAGAATTTGCTGTTTTTGAATTTGGTGGCAGGCTTGGGTTTACAGTGTAAATATAAGAGGCAAAAGCGTTATTAATGATAGGATTTTGTGCAGTAATATTGATGACTGTTACTTGGAAGGATAAGTTGAAAGTAGCTCCACCAGGAATTGTGCCGATAGGTAAGGCAATGAGAGAATTTACATTTTGCAAGACGCCGTTTAGCGTTACAGTGCCTGGAGTCAATATCGTTCCATTTGGAAGTGGATCTGTTAGTTGAACGTTATTAGCGGGCGTATTTCCACTGTTTGAAATAAGGATTGTATAACTTATAGTTTCGCCAATTGTGGCGAATTGTTTATTTGTAGATTTTGTTAATGATAAATTCGCATTGTTAATTTGAGTAGAAACGAGATTAGAAGAAATGTTTTTCGTAACGGGCGATTGGCTAGGGTTGACCGTGTACTGATAAGAAGCGCTTGATCCGTTAGATACGACATTTGACGCAGGTATTGTATTAACTACTACTTGAAATGAAACGTTTTTGGTTGTGCCAGTTGGGATGGATCCTATATTCACACCGTTAGCTGGATTTGCGCCAACTTGTGTCGTACCATCTATTGTTAAACTGTTGAGGACAAAAGTTGTTCCTGTAGGAATGATATCTGTAAAAATAACGTTGTTCGCATTCGTATTACCTGTTCCTGTAAAGGCAACGGTATAAGTCAGTGTATCGCCAATATCTGCATAGTTTTTATCTACTGCTTTCGTCATTGTTACAGTAGCATTATTCACTTGAGTGGAGACAATATTCGTCGTATCAGTCCCACCTACTGCCGGCTGATTTGGTACAGGAATGTATTGATATGTTGTTGTACCACTATTTAATATTGGATTTGTTTGGGGGATAGAAGGAACGAATACTTGAAATGAAATGGTAGTAGTAGAATTTGCAGCAATAGATCCAATTGATATACCATTAGCAGGGTTTGCTCCCCCTTGAGTAACCCCGTTAACAGTTACGCTCCCTGGAATGAAAGTAGTCCCGCTAGGAATCGGATCCGTATATATAACGTTCGTTGCAGCGATATTTCCTATATTAGCCAAGGCAATACTGTAAGTTAATGTATCGCCAATATCGGTAAAAAGTTTGTTAACTGATTTTGTCCCATTAATATCTGCGAGGTTAATTTGTGTTCCTGCAGAGTTACTTGTTGCAAGACCGTTAAAAGTCGTTCCTCCGGCAATTGGTGTATATTGAAATGTAATATTAGCAGTGTTAGAGATAGGATTTTGACTTGGAAGAGAAACGACAGTCGCTTGGAAAGCTACTGTACGAGAAGAGCCATTATTAATTGTCCCAAGAGATATACCGGCGGCAGGATTTGCGTTTGTTTGCGGGACATTATCTATTGTTACAGTCCCAGGTATAAAGGAAGTACCGTTAGGGAGAACGTCTGTAAAAGTAACGTTATTTGCAGGAAGAAGCCCGGTGTTAGGAACAGTAACTGTATAGGTTAGAATATCTCCAATTGTAGCGACACTTTTATTCACGTTTTTAGTTGCTTGTATATTAGGTGAGTTTATATTGATTTGTAAACCGACTGTATTTAACATATATGCATCTCCGTTAGTAGTTAAACGGATTGCGGCAGATACTTGGGAGTTTGTTAAATAAGGAGAAATATCAATGGAAGTAATGTCCCATCCTTGTCTTCCAGCGGAGATATTTGTACCTGTAGAGGCACTCTGGTTTCGCGTTCCAAATGTACCAGTTGTATCTAAGTTCCCTGCAGCATTATTAATTTGAGAACCGAAGAAATTATTAACAGCATTATTTGGCCCAGATAATGCATTTAATGAACTGAAATTTGGTCCAAATAAAGCTTGATCCCCAGTTAAATCAGCATCCCCTTCAGTAGAACTTAAAAATAATCTCCCGCTTACAGGTCCCCCGGCAGGTGTTAAAAACCCTGAGACAGATACATCTGCACTACCGGTTTCTACAGAAACACGGTTACCAGCTACGTAAATTGTTAAATTTCTTGCGGGTAAGGAACCGTTTTGATAAGCGACAATAAGCGTCCATCCTGCAGAATTAATGGCTCCATTAGAAGCGTCTAAAGGATCTACAAGTCCAGGAACAGAACCTGTTGTATAAGAGCCAGATCCAGTAGCTTGAACGAGTGAGGTTACATCTGCTGAACGTGTATAAAATCCAAATGTGACAGATCCAGAAACGAAAGTTTGATTTGAAGCTGTAACAGCCGAAGGGGTAATTGAGTATGTTGACACAGGTGTTGTAAAAGAAACGGGGTTTCCTAATACACTCGTAATGTTTTGATCCCGAGATAAATAGTTTCCACCCCAAACGAGTTCTGCGTAAAGAATAGTACTACCAGCAGGGATATTTAAAAGAGCGGTAGAACTATTTTGTGTATAGTTTAATGTTGTACCAGTAGGAAAAGTAGGTACTTGTAAAGCGGTATTCGTAGTTACGAATGCACCAATTGCCCCGATTGTACCAGCACGGTTTAGATTGCTAATTTTACTTAAACCTAGTGTGTTTCCTGTAATAGCGAGTGCGCCGTTAGTGGTGGTAGAAAATCGATTCGTAATGGGCATGTTGTCACCTCATTTACAATATAGTCTTGGTCAAAATAGGATATGTGTGTGACAAATAAAGGGAAACATGTACGAGTTGATTTGATAATAATGATTTAAATGTCTAGATAAGGGGATGGAGTATGATTGAATTGGAAATTAGAGTAGAGCGTCTTAGGAAAGGAAAAATAGAGGATATTGTAGCATTATCTTCTTATATTGGCTGGGATTACAGCAGAGAGGAAATTGAGACGATTTTGAATACGGGTATAGTATATGGTGTAGTAAATGAGAGGGAAGAGCTTATTGCTAGCGCAGCAATTATACTATACGGGGAGACATTAGCCTCAATTGGAATGGTAATTGTACATCCAGATTATAAAGGAAGAGGGATTGGAAAGATAATAACGGATTCATGTGTTAAAAGCGTATCAGCTCAAACCCCCATTATGCTTATTGCTACGGATGAGGGAAAAAATTTATATGAAAAACTAGGATTCAGGGCTGTTAGTTATGTTTCTAAATACATATGTAACTCGTACAATGCGAATGACCATTGTGTAGGAAATGAAGATTATATGATAAATTATGAAGAGTGTGATTTAGAAAAAATAATAAAAATAGATGAATATGCGTTTGGAACAAATAGAAAAGCATTTTTAAAGAAAAGAATTATCCAAAGTGAACAGTGCATCGTTGTAAAGGACAACAAACAAAATGTATTAGGTTACGGTTTAAGTATACAAACACCAGAAAATAAAATATTAGGACCAGTCGTTGCTAAAAATGATGCGATGGCAATGAGAATTGTACATTATTTAGCAAGAGAGCATCATGGTAAATTAAGAATTGATGTACCAGAAGGAAAGAAAGGTTTCATGAAAGAATTAGAGATTACTGGTTTTCAAAAGGTTAATACACCACCAATTATGATGAAAAATAGTGATCAATTTTTGAAAAGAAATGGAGAACTATACAGTATTGCAGCACAAATTTTTGGATAAAAAAGAATCCTTTCGTGAAAAGGATTCTTTTTTATAGCCAACTTAATCGCGATATTGATCATGAATAGGTTGAAAAAGGTCTTCCTCGACATCTCTAACCATTGAAAAATGATCAACGTTATAATGTCCATGTAAAGTTTTATTATGATGACCAATAATTTGCTCTGCAGACAATACGTTAGAATCAGTTGTGGAATGACCATTTTTAATTAATGTAACGTCAAATCCTTGTACAGTCGCTGTTCTAACTGCGGTGTCGATGCAATGTTCTGTTTTACATCCACCGATAACAATATGATTAATTTTTTCTTCTTTTAAAAGTTCAAGTAGAGAAGTGCCATAGAATGAGTTTGTTGCTGCTTTATTAATAAGGATTGCAGACTGAGGTACTTTAATTTCATTATGTACTTCAAATCCTTCTCCGCTACCAGAAGCAACATCGATATCTCTTACGAAAACAATAAGGACATTTGCATCTATCGCTTTCTGTACGGCTGTATTTAGTGTAGATAGTAACTCCGTTTTACGAAAAACTTCTTTTTCTTGTTCATTTCCATCCATTAATTCTTGCTGAGCATCGATAATTAATAGTGCTTGTTTCATTGTTTCTCCCCTTTAATACAGAATAATTTTCACTTTATATATTCCGTAATAGTGTATGAGAATCCTCTATCGTGAGTGAAGTAGACGAGCGATTTACAAAGTTGTCAAAGAAATTTCATTCTCATAGAGTATAAAAACATGTATGATAGGAAGTGGAGAATTTTTGAGTAGGTGGGAATACCATGCAAACAGTAGAAGATTATCTTTCATTCTTACATACGAAAGGATTTAAATTATCAGAGGAAGCACAAGGGTTTATTATGTTCGGACAAGGATACACCGGTGCGTCTGATGGAATTGTGAACGTAGCAATAGAAGCGACGATTAAACATCAATTACAGTTTGATGGTAGTTATTTTGTTGCGTTATTAGAACGATTGAAAGAAGAAGAGATTACAGATAAAAAAAGCGCTAAGGCTTTTATGCGGAAGTTACAAGCGTAACTTCACGCAGCCTGCGCTTCTTTTTTTGTTTTGGAAGGTAATTCAACAAAAACCATGCCTAGGAAAATACATAGGCATCCGATAATAGCAGAAATGGAAAGTTGTTCGTTTGCAACGAGAACGCCTGTTAATGCAGCAAAAACGGGCTCCATTGCGAAAATAATTGCTACTCTCGTTGGAGACGTATGTTTTTGTGCCGATGTTTGAATGAAAAAAGCAATGGATGTCGCGAATAGGGAAGTTAGAAATAGAGCAAATAAAAAAGAAGAATTCGTCCATAGTGCTACTGAAAATAATTTTTCCCAATCTTCAAACAAAAAGGCGCAAATAGAAGAAAACATACCGACAGCTAATACTTGCGATGTGCTTAACAATAAAGGTGATATTTTCTTAGAAAAGAAGCCGTTAACAAGAATATGGGCAGCGAAAGCAACTGCACAACCGAGAACGAGTATATCTCCAATGTTTAATTGAAAAGAATCACCAGCCGTTAATAAGTATAAACCTGCTGTTGCTACAGCAATACCAAGTACGATAAAAATGGTAGCTTTTTGTTTTAAAAAGATAAAAGACAAAATTGGTACCATAACGATACTAAGCCCTGTTAAAAAACCAGCTTTTGAAGAAGTTGTATAAAGCAAGCCGAATGTTTGTAATACATAGCCAACGCATAAAAAGAATCCAACGATTAATCCAGCGAGGCTACTCTGTTTTATATCCTGTTTTGAAGCTTTTTTTGAGAAAATCATTTGAACGAATAATAAAATAATTCCAGCGAATAAAAAGCGAATCCCATTAAAAGTAAATGGACCAACGAAAGACATAGCATTTTGGACGACAACAAACGTAGCTCCCCAAATAAAAGAGACAAATAATAAAGCAAGAGGAGCAATCCAATCTTTTTTCACACTCATACCCCCGTTAATTTTGTAAGATAGCTTTTCTAGCTAATTCATCAGCGACTTTATTTTGACTACTTGGAATCCACTTAATGAAAAAGAGATCGAAACTTTTTATGTACTGCAGTGCTTCCTCTAATAGTGGTGCAAACATTTTATTTTTTGCGTATTCTTTTTCAACAGCTCGCTCGACAAGTTGCGAATCGGTACGAAAAGAGACAATGTTATAATCATGTTCCGTGCAATATTTTAATGCCGCAAGTAAAGCGTGGTATTCTGCTTCATGATTGGACATTGTCCCAAGGGGCAATGATAAATGTACAGCTGGTTGAACCCCTTTAATAAACACTCCTGCACCAGAAGGACCAGGATTTCCTTTTGATGCACCATCAATATATACTTCAATCAAAATGAGAAACCTCCAAATTATAAGATGATCCCCTACTTATATGTTTCTTTAAAGTAGGGGATAGAGTAACTTAGCCAATTGTAATACTATAACGACATGTAAATGTTTCATTCGCTTGTAAAGATTGAATTCCTTTTTTTTCCTTGAAATCTTTTGCTGGATTTATTTCATCAGCAATCCCGTACCAAGGTTCAATACATAAGAAAGATGCGTTCTCGCCTGGTGTCCATACGCCGACAAATGGGAATCCGTCAAATTCTACTTTTACAAATTTATTATGTTTATGAGAACGAATAGAGATTTCATCCGTATTCATATTTTCAAAAATAAGTGCATCATTTTTGAATAAATCGTATGTAAGTGGTAATTCATTCGTATTTTCAGCGATTAATTGCTTTTTACTTGAAAGATAAGGTCCTTCTAATACGCTTGTTTCTAAGCGTTCAGAACCATTAAATGATAAATGATAATCTGTAAATGATTCGCCCTCTAATAAGGGGAAGTTGAAGCCAGGATGCGCTCCGATTGAGAAGAACATCTCTTTTGAAGTAGGGTTATTTACTTCATATGTTACATGAACGATTTGTCCGTCTAGCTCATAAGAAACGAGTAATTCGAATTCGTATGGGTATTTTTTTAATGTTTCTTCATTACTAGTAACAATATAAGTGATTTTCGTTTCACTTTGTTCTTTTACAGAGAATGTAAGATCACGAGCAAAGCCGTGTTGTGTTAAAGAATATGGTTTACCATCTACGTAGTATGTATTATCTACTAATCGGCCGACAATTGGGAATAAAATTGGTGCGCGGCGCCCCCAATAAGTAGAATCGCCTTGCCATAAGTATTCAGTGTTATCTTCTTTTAAGCGAACGCTTTGTAATTCTGCACCTTTGTCAGAAATGGAAACGATCACTTTTTCATTTTGAATTGTTGCTGTCATGAAGTGAAACCTCCTAAATCTTTCATATGTTTTATTATACGTCGTCCAAAAGAAAAAAGGTAGTAAATGATAGGAATCTATTGACGAAAGAGTGCCTATTGCGTACAATATAACCTTGTTGCTTAAAAACGAATAACGTGGTTCGAAACCATCCCACGTAAAAAAACTAAGGAGATTTTGTCATGAATATAAGAACATTAGTCGGTAATGGTATTTTAGCGGCATTATATATTGCTGTTTCTATGCTTATTCAGCCATTTGGCTTTACCAGTGTACAGTTTCGTATTTCAGAGATGTTTAATCATCTCGTTGTATTCAATAAGAAAGCAATTTACGGGATTGTATTAGGTGTATTTTTAACGAATCTCTTTTTCTCACCTATGATCGCTTACGATTTAGTATTTGGAGTAGGACAATCGATTCTTGCGCTACTTGCAACTATTATTTCTATGCGCTTTATTAAAGGTGTTTGGGCTCGTATGATTTTTAATACAGTTATTTTTACAATTACAATGTTTATGATAGCAATTGAACTTCATCTTGCATTTGATTTACCATTCATGTTGACTTGGTTAACTTGTGCAGTTGGTGAATTTGTTGTAATGGCAATTGGTATGCCTGTAATGTACTGGATTAATAAACGAGTACAATTTGAAAGATTTATGTAATAGATGAAAGAGCTATTCCTAAAGGGATAGCTCTTTTTGTATGTAATCACATTGAATATAATGCTGTGACTCTTGATACAATATAATAAAATAAAGTGAGGCTTTCATTAGCTGGCTACATATAAGAAGTCTTATAAAAGGGGAATCTAGTATGAAATATAAAATACATTGGTTGTATAAAACGAAGCGTGGTTTACAAACCGAATTAACAACAGATTATATGAACATAGAAGAAGTACTTCAATTTGCGGAGGATTTTGAGAAAACAGGTAGGGTGAAAGAACTGTTATTTTTCGATGAAATGGACGCGGAATGGTCATTAAAAGAAATGAAAAAACTGAGTAAGCAAGTGGAGGAAGATCCTCAAGAAATTCAAGTTTATTTTGATGGTGGTTATGATGTACAGACGAAAGAAGCTGGGGTTGGTATATGTGTATACTATAAAAAAGGAAATACAAATTACCGAATTCGTCGCAATGCATACATAGAAGGCATATATGATAATAACGAAGCGGAGTATGCAGCATTATTATACGGGATGAATACACTCGAGGAATTAGGAATTAAATATGAACCGGTTACACTTCGGGGGGATTCTCAAGTTGTACTGCAGCAATTAGCTGGTGAATGGCCTTGCTATGATGAACATTTAAATCATTACTTAGATCAAATTGAACAAAAAGCGAAGCAAATGAAATTAAAGCTTGTTTGTGAACCGATATCAAGAAAACAAAATAAAGAGGCGCATCAATTAGCAACGCAAGCTTTAGAAGGGACAGTCATTGATAGTCATAAAGAAATAACCGAATAGAGAGGTGCAAAAGTGGATAAAAAGCAACTCATTACAGAGGTGAATAACTTATTAGAAACGTATTGTGAAGGATGTTTTTTGCGAGAACATAATCGAAAAACAAATAGTAAATATTATGCCCATTCATTTTGTATACGACAATGTACAGTTGGAGAAACGTTGAAAAAATATGGAGAACAGTTGTCATAAAAAAACATCCAGAGAAAACTCTCTGGATGTTTTTTAGTGCCTTGCTTCATGTAATTGATGCTCGCACTTACTTAATTTCTTTTCCTCATTCATTAAAAATGGCTCATCTAAATCTGTTGCAACAGATTTCATAATTTCAAGCTGAGAGCGAGCTGCTTCTACTGCAGTAGAAGCATGCTCTAATGTGTCCGGATCCATTGAAATCGTTGCAGAACCTACCATTTTTTGTGCAGTTTCTACACGGAATTTTACTTCTTCAAAATCATTTACATGTGAACCCATTGTTATTGCCTCCTTTGTATTTTGCGCATTTCACATAGTTTTTGCTCTGTAAAACGGAAATATACAAAGGAATAACAAAGGAGGTTACCAAGTTAGGTAACCTCCTGTCATATGTTGGATTAAAGTTTTACTACGTTAGCAGCTTGAGGTCCACGGTTTCCTTCAGTAATGTCGAAAGATACTTCTTGACCTTCCTCTAAAGCTTTGTAGCCGTCACCTTGAATAGCAGAGAAATGTACGAATACATCATCAGAGCCGTCCATTTCGATAAATCCAAAACCTTTTTCATTGTTAAACCATTTTACTTTTCCTTGCATGTTACAATTCCTCCTAAAAAACGATTACTTTTTTCATTTAGTGAAATTCATTAAAAAGAAAATATAATTTTAAAATGCTATAATCTAGAATATTCTGCTAAATGATTAATTTAAATATACACGAATTGGTAGAATTTAGTCAAGTAAGCGGTTTTATTTTTTGTATTTTTAAATAACTTCCCGCTCAAATTTTTAATAAGGTATAGGACAAGCCACGTATGTAATATTCTTAAATGAAAGCTGTACATAATGAGGTGAAAGAATGAATGAGTCTTATTTATTAGATAATGAAGGAATGAAAAATAGAGTCGACATACCGAATTGGGTTGCAAAAGAATTTCATGATTTTTCGAATGTCGTGCTAGAACCAACTTTTCCGTGTTATTTCGGTTTAACAGCGTTGAAAAAGAATGAACTTCGTTATTCATTTCTCTCTCATAATGATTGGGGGCATTTACCCAATACAATGTTATCTTTTTTGGAGTTAATGAAAGAACGGCCAATTGTAAGAAGAGGATTTTTTCTTTTTGTAGAGCCGGAATGTGAAGAGAAATCAATCGAATATTATCGAGATTATTTTTGGAAAGTACTACAATATTTACATGAAAACGATGATCAAACATGGCCGAAGCAAATTCCAACAGATCCAGATCATTATTTATGGGAATTTTCATTTGGTGGTGAACCGATATTTGCGTTTGGAAATGCACCGGCTTATAAACAGCGAAAGACTAGGCACTTAGGAAATTCTCTCGTTATTGGATTCCAGCCACGAACTATTTTCGAGGGCTTAGAAGGAGATCGTCCTAAAGGCTCATATTCGAGACAAATGGTTCGTGAGCGAGTGGAAAAGTGGGATCAGCTGCCGAAGCATCCTAACATTAGTCACTATGGCGATCCTAACCATCGTGAATGGAAGCAATATTTTATTGGAGATGATATAGAACCGATTAAAGATAAATGTCCTTTTCATCATAAGATAGAGAAATAAGAGCCATCAACTGGATGGCTCTTTTGTATATTTTGGATAAAAAAGGGTATTGTATTAGTGAATAATTTTTATGAAAGCTAGTCTATTTTCTATATTTCCATCATTACTTAGTAGTAAAAGAAGTAGAAAGGATAGAGCGATGTTTGGAGCAATTATACAACAAATAGTATTGGGTATTTCATTAGCTGCACCGGTAGGTCCAATTAATATTGAAATGTTAAAACGTGGAATTGAACGTGGATTTTGGCATGCGTGGATTGTTGGAATCGGGGGCATGACTGCTGATATTTTGTTTATGCTTCTTATTTATTTTGGTTTATCTTCTGTGTTTATGTATACATATGTACAAGCTTTTATGTACTGCACTGGGTTTTTCCTGTTATTTTATTTAGGATTTCAAAGTGTAAAACAAGGAATCTCCCACTCGAATATGGAATATAACAAAGAAGAGGTAGGTGGACTTAAACAATCCTTTATGGCGGGATTTTTAATTGCGATATCCAACCCATTAAATCTAGTTTTTTGGTTTGGCATATACGGAAGTACACTTAGCTCATTGCTTACAAAGGTAACGAAACAAGAAGCTTTTTTGTACAGTCTTTGCATTATTATTGGTATTATTTTGTGGAACTTAAATATTGCTTTTTCTGTACATTTTGGAAGAACTTTATTAAAACCAAAAGCACTTGGCTATATTACAGCCGGAGCAGGTATTATTTTAGTAGGATATTCTATCCATTTTGCATACAAAGCTTTACAGTTGTTCACATAAGATTGAAGGGGAGATTTTTATGTATCGAACCACTATTGACGGAAAAGAAATTATCATCACACTAGCACCAAAAATCCGAAAAGAAATTACTGACAGGAACCCATTATATGAAGCGGTATTTAAAAATGCAGCAAGGTTGCTGCAAACGAAACAACCAACGTTTGCAGTAAATCATGAAATATTTGGGCTTATTATTGGAGAAGTACAAAGGGGTGAAGTAACAGTGTTTGCAATAGAACACATTATCCCTAAGCAAAATATATTTGGTCCGAACACTTTTTTCTCGACAATAGAACAGCAGGCAAATTTGTAAAGTGAATAGAATAAAATAGTAAAGAAATAGTCGTAACGATATGTTACGGCTGTTTTTTGGGAAAAGGGGGAAGAAAGGTGAAGAGAGTGGTAAAGGAATTCTTTTTGCAACATGATATTGTTATTATGTATAGTATTTTATTAATTTTTATCGTTATTTTAAAAATGCAATTTTTCACATGGATTGGTATGTTAGCGTGTGTGTTTGGGATTGTTTTTTATACGTTTAACGAGTATATGACACATCGTTTTTTATTCCATTTAAAGCCGCCTAAAAACGCATTTTTATTAAAAATGTTAAGAAGATTACATTATGATCATCACGTATATCCAGATGATTTGAAACTTTTATTTTTGCCTGTATGGTTTAGTATACCTAGTTTTACTGTATATTTACTTATATCATATGGTATTACAAAAAGTTTTACTGTTACACTTTCATTTGGAATCGGAATGATTATCATGCTCCTCGTTTATGAATGGAAACATTATATTGCACATAAACCGATTCGTCCCTTTACTAATTTTGGAAGATGGTTAAAAAAACAGCATATATTACACCATTATAAAAATGAAAAGTTTTGGTTTGGTGTTTCAAATCCAGTATTCGATTTTATATTTGGAACGCTTAAAGATGGAAAAGAAGTTGAATTAAGCGAAACAGCTCGTAATTTAGAAAAAGAGAAAAAAACAGAAGTAGTGCGATAAGCACTACTTTTTTATTCTGTTTTAACTAGTATCAAAGTTTGACTGGTGCGGGATTGAAGTACGTAAATTTTATGTTGAAAAAGTATATTAAAAACTTAGGGGAAAATGCCGAAAAATGTCTATCGAAAAATCTTTGCAGGAATGTACGGATTGTCTAAAATGAAAATAAGTTTCTGAATATTTGTAAAATTCAACCTTTATGTATGCAAGGGGGAAGTGCATTTCAAGTAAGAGAGGGGACCAGGGAATGAAACGAGATGATACGTCAGCACGTAAGTTGCAAAATGAGGTGAATTATACCGAGGTTGTTCAGTCAGAAGAGTTTCAATTGCTATTAAATAAGAAAAAGAAGTTTATCGTTCCGATGAGTATTTTCTTTTTAAGTTTTTTTATTACATTACCTATTTTAACATCCTATTCAAAGGTGCTTAATACACCGGTGTTTGGTGATGTTACATGGGCGTGGGTATTTGCATTTGCGCAATTTATAATGACGTGGGCATTATGTATGATTTATAGCAAAAAAGCAGAATCCTTTGATGAAATCTCGCAAAAAATTCTGCAAGATATGCAAAAAGGGAGGGGCTGAATTTGAATACTACTGCGTTTGCACTATTCTTAATTATTGTTCTCGGTACGCTCGTCATAACCTATTTTGCATCGAAAAAAACGAAAAATGCGAGTGAGTTTTATACAGCTGGTGGGGGATTAACTGGTTGGCAAAATGGTCTGGCCATTGCTGGAGATTACATGTCTGCTGCGTCATTTCTTGGTATAGCCGGAGCAATCGCATTAACTGGGTTTGATGGATTCTTTTATAGTATCGGTTTTTTAGTTGCTTATTTAGTTGTTCTATATCTTGTTGCAGAACCGCTTAGAAATTTAGGAAAGTACACGTTAGCGGATATGATTGCAGCACGTTTTGATGCGAAAAAAGTTCGCGGAGTTGCAGCACTTAATACGATGACGATTTCAATTTTTTATATGATTGCACAATTAGTTGGTGCGGGTGCACTTATTAAATTATTATTAGGCATCGAATACACGACATCTGTATTAATTGTCGGCACACTTATGACCGTGTATGTTATTTTTGGAGGTATGACAGCTACTAGCTGGGTTCAAATTGTAAAGGCTGTACTACTTATGGCTGGTACATTTATTATTTCTGTTATCGTTTTCTCCAAATTTAATTTCAGTGTGACTGAAATGTTCGCTCAAATGAAAACTGCTACTCCATTAAAAGATTCGTTTTTAAATCCAGGAGTAAAGTATAAGGATGGTCTTGATACACTTTCTTTAAATTTAGGACTAGTTCTTGGTACAGCAGGATTACCACATATTCTTGTTCGCTTTTTCACAGTACGTGATGCAAAAACGGCACGTCAATCTGTTGTATATGCGACGTGGTTAATTGGCGCGTTTTATATTATGACGATTTTCTTAGGGTTTGGAGCAGCGGCGTTTGTAGGAAATGAGGCAATTATTAAAGCAAACCCTGCTGGTAATATGGCAGCACCTTTATTAGCTAAAGCGTTAGGTGGAGATTTCTTATTTGCTTTCGTATCGGCGATTGCTTTTGCGACTATTTTAGCAGTAGTGGCAGGCCTAGTATTAACAGCAGCATCAGCATTCGCACATGATTTTTATAATGAAATTATTCGCAAAGGAAAATCAACGGAAAAAGAGCAAGTGTCAATGGCTCGCTATGCGTCTATTGGAGTAGCGATAGTATCTATTATACTCGCTTTATTTGCGCAAACATTGAACGTAGCATTTTTAGTTTCATTAGCATTTGCAGTTGCTGCTAGCGCAAACTTACCAGTCATATTATTCACAATTTATTGGAAGCGTTTTAATACAACGGGAGCGATTTGTGGTATGATTGTCGGTCTTGTATCAGCAATCGTTCTCGTAGCGTTAAGTCCAAACGTTTGGAATCCTGTAGCTGGAAAAGCTATTTTTGTCGGGGAAGCGATATTCCCATATACGACACCTGGAATTGTTTCAATTCCACTTGGATTCCTTGCAGCATATTTAGGAACTGTTTTCTCTAGTAAGAAAGAAGATGCAGCGAAGTTTGATGAAATTCTTGTGAAATCTAATACTGGTCATGGTATTAGTGATGCTTCTTCACATTAAAAAAAGAGGAGCTTTTCGATATATAAGAAAAGCTTCTTTTTCTTGTAAATATTACTGTATTGTTAGTAGGATTTGTCAAAATTTTGTGGAATGAAAATAAGCAGGGAGAAATTTAAATCATCATGGTACCAGCGCAGCTTTGTGAAAAATAAGTTGTTATGGAAGGTGGAAGAAATGATGAAAACGAAACAGACTGATGAATTATTAGCAAAAGATGAGCAATATGTTTGGCACGGAATGCGTCCCTTTAGTCCAAATAATACAATGGTAGGGGCAAAAGCAGAAGGGTGCTGGGTTGAAGATATACAAGGAAAAAGATACTTAGATGGTATGAGTGGTCTTTGGTGTGTGAATAGTGGATATGGCAGAAAAGAGCTCGCAGAGGCGGCTTATAAGCAATTACAAACATTATCATACTTTCCAATGTCACAATCACATGAGCCAGCTATAAAGCTTGCTGAAAAGTTAAACGAGTGGCTTGGTGGAGAGTATGTTATATTCTTCTCTAATAGTGGATCAGAAGCGAATGAAACAGCTTTTAAAATAGCAAGGCAATATTATGCTCAAAAAGGTGAACCGCATCGTTATAAGTTTATGTCACGTTACCGCGGATATCATGGAAATACAATGGCGACAATGGCAGCGACAGGACAAGCGCAGCGTAGATATCAATATGAGCCGTTTGCTTCAGGATTTTTACACGTAACGCCTCCGGATTGTTACCGTATGCCAGAAATGGAATCACAAAATATTTATGATGTAGAGTGTGTAAAAGAAGTCGATCGTGTCATGACATGGGAATTAAGTGAAACGATAGCAGCATTTATTATGGAGCCAATCATTACAGGTGGAGGTATTTTAATGCCGCCACAAGACTATATGAAAGCTGTTCACGAAACATGTCAAAAACACGGGGCACTACTCATTAGTGATGAAGTTATTTGTGGTTTTGGGCGTACAGGAAAAGCATTTGGGTTTATGAACTATGACGTTAAGCCTGATATCGTTACGATGGCAAAAGGTATTACGAGCGCATACTTACCATTATCAGTAACAGCTGTGAAAAAGGAAATTTATGAAGCATTTAAAGGAACGGGAGAATATGAATTTTTCCGCCATATTAATACATTTGGTGGAAACCCAGCGGCTTGTGCATTAGCGCTTAAAAATTTAGAGATTATGGAAAATGAAAATTTAATCGAGCGCTCTGCACAAATGGGTTCACTTTTATTAGAGCAATTAAAAGAAGAAATCGGAGAACATCCACTTGTTGGGAATATTAGAGGGAAAGGGCTATTAGTTGGGATCGAACTAGTAAATGATAAAGAAACGAAAGAGCCAATTGATAATGATAAAATCGCAACTGTTGTAAATGCCTGTAAAGAAAAAGGACTTATTATTGGGCGTAACGGTATGACAACAGCAGGATATAATAACGTCTTAACGTTAGCACCACCGCTTGTTATTTCAAGTGAAGAAATTGCCTTTGTTGTTGGAACGTTGAAGACAGCGATGGAACGCATTTAATGAACGAAGCGAGCCGTAATACGGCTCGCTTTTGTTTATTATGTGAAATATGATAAATTTTCAAAGGGAGGGGAATTTTTATGAAGAAATATGATCCTAGTCAACATTATCACATCGGATATTATGAAGATGGATATGATTTAGAAGTGACGGCGTACAAAAGAATAAATGAACCAGTTTGGGATGCTTATATTCCGCACTATGAGGTAGACGATTTTTATAAGAAAGTCGAGGAAATGAAACTAGGTGAATATATAGATGATTACGGCATTAAGGTGTATTCATTTAGTAATGATATCGATGATGAAGAAGCACGAACTATGTTTGAAAACTGGTTAAAAAAGAACGGGATTGTTTAAAGATAAAATGAAAAAGGAGATTACTATCTTATTAGATAGTAATCTCCTTTTATTATATGAAACTTATTTACTTGCTTTCATTGCTTTATCTTTTGCACCAAAAGTGTATTTTAACATTGGTGGTGTAATCATTGTAGTTAAAATAACGACAATAACGATTGCTGTAAAGTAATCTTGTGCTAATAGGCCAGAAGAAAGTCCTGTTCCTGCGATGATAAGAGCAACTTCACCACGAGAAACCATACCAGCGCCGATAATTGCCGAAGACTTTGCGTCAAATCCAGTCATTCGTGCACCAAATCCACAACCAATTAGTTTTGTTAATACAGCGATTACTGTTAATGCTAGGATGAACCAAATTTGATCGCCAATACCGTCAAATGTAATATTCATACCGATACTAACGAAGAACACTGGAACGAACATAGCGTAAGCAATTGGTTCTACTTTCTTTTCTACTTCATGTTTGTAGTTCGTTTGAGAAATAGCGATACCAGCTGCGAAAGCACCGATAATACCAGCAATTCCTAATAATTCGCCGAAATATGCGAATGAGAAACAGATAATAAGAGCCGCGCTCACGATAGACTCAGATACGCGTAGTGGTGATAACCAACGCATAATCGCTGGAACACCTTTCCACCCGATTAAAATAATAGAGGCGAAGAATACAACTTTCTTCAAGATAACCATTGTTAAGTTAACATCGTCTGTACCTAAGAAGCTCATTGCGAATGCTAATAAAATAACAACAAGAATGTCATCAAATACAGCTGCTCCAAGCATTGTTGTACTTTCACGTGTTTTCATTTTACCTAAATCACGAAGTGTTTGAACGGAAATACTAACACTTGTCGCACATAGAAGTAATCCTAAAAATACAGCGTTCCCTTGTTCCATTCCGATAACAAGACCGGAAACGTAACCACCTACGAATGGAAGAATGATACCTCCGAGTGCAACTGCTAAAGAAGAATTACGATTTGCGTTTAATTCTTCTAAGTCTGTTTCAAGTCCAGCCATGAACATTAAAAGAATAACCCCGACGTTACTTAATTGTGTTAGAAGCTCTGAATTTTCAATCCAACCGAATACAGCTGGACCGATAACGATACCGACAATTAATTTACCTAGTACAGAAGGTTGACCTAATCTAACACTAAGATCACCAGCAAGCTTTGTACTTAATAAAATAAGTGCAATTTGAAAGAAAAATTCGAATTCCATCTGATCATCTCCTCATCATTTTTATTTTTATCATACGATTTCTCGGAATTTGCCTAATGAAAATATGTAAAACCCATTAAACAAAGGGTCTGATTACAAGTTCTTTTGAACTCGTAATTTGAACCTGTAATTAATATATAATAAAATTTATTAAAAATCAATGAAAAAATAGCAGATTTTCATGAGAGGATTCGTTTTAGAAATGGGAGATATAGATATATAATAGGAAGTAATAAAGTTTACATATAATGAATGGAGAAAGAAAAATGTTATTAAATAAACGTTTTACCATTGGAGAAATGGCAAAAATGCATAATATAGCGGAATCTACATTACGTTATTATGACGAAAAAGGAATTTTTCATCCGTCAATTGTTGATCCGCAAACCAATTATCGCTATTACACAATCGATCAGTTTTCACTATTAGATACAATTAAATTTTTACGCCAATTAAATATCCCATTAAAGGAAATAAAAAAATATATTGATGAACGGAATCCGTCTTATGCGTTGAATTTACTAGAAAAACAACAAGAAATGATGCGAAAAAAGCAAAGAGAAATCGAGTATGCTTTGGCAAAAATGGAACATAAAATTCATTTAATGAAGAAAGCGACGAAAGCGGAAACAGATCGAATTGTAATTAAAAAGATATCGAAGAGAAAAATAACAGCAATTGCGGTTGCACCCAATACAACAGATGATATGTTTGAATATTATATCCATTCGCTGCAAAAAAATATGAAGCAAATTGATAATAGTGTATTTTCAGGAGATATCGGTGTAACAGTTTCAAAAAAAGCATTACTTCAAAATGAGTTTCAAGCGTATAGTAGTATTTTTATTCTTTTGGATTATATGCCTTTTCAAGTTCAGACTTCTGATGAAATTAAAGAAGGTTTATTTGCTTGTTCTTATCACCATGGACCATATGAAGAAACAGACGCAACGTATACGGAATTATTAAAGCACATTGATAACGAAGGATACGAAGTAAGCGGAGATGCACTTGAGCTTGCGCTAATTGACTGGTCTGTAACAGAAAATCCGAAGGAGCAAGTAACGGAAATTCAAATACCTGTTGTTAAAAAATAAATAAAAAATAGGCTTATATATTTTTTGATTCTCTATTGACCTTCAAGTAACTTTAAGGTTTAAACTGTGAACAGAGCATTGAAAAAGGAGCATTTATATGATGGAAACAACAGAAAAATTAAGAGAAAAACCAATTAAAAGTTTATTTATCACGTATTTAATACCAGCTGTTCTTGGGATGGTATTAATGTCGGTTAATATTGTGATTGATGCGGTCATGATTAGTAGAGGAGTTGGCGCAAACGGCTTGGCAGGAGTAAACGTAGCTATTCCAGCGTTTTCAATTTTCTTCTCTATTTCATTATGGATTGGAATGGGCGGAGCAACGTTATATTCCATTGCACTAGGGGAAAATAAATTGGAAAGAGCAAGGTCTATTTTTACTCAATCTATGACAGTGGCAGTTATTATCGTAGCTGGTTTAGCAGCTATTTGCTTATGGAGAATAGAAGATATAGCATACTTATTCGGTGCAAATGAAGTGATTTTACCATATGCGTTAGACTATTTACACGTGTTATTAACATTTGGAATGATATACGTGTTAGAAAATATTTTAAGTACATTTATACGAAATGACGGAAATCCTAATTTAGCAATGGCAGGTCTTGTTGTAACGGCTGTATTAAATATAGTGTTTGACTATATCTTTATTTTTATCTTTGGATGGGGTGTAACAGGTGCTGCCTCAGCGACTATTCTTTCGGCAGCGATTGGTTTCCTTGTGTTATTAACTCACTTCTTTAGAAAAAGTAGTGTATTAAAATGGACGAAATTCCATTTTGAATGGGATACGGTTAAACAAATTATGGTGATTGGTTTCCCAAGCTTTACAGCAGAAAGTACAGTTGCAATTGTAACAATTGGTTTTAATATTGCATTCGTTCAATATGCAGGAGAACTAGGTGTAGCTTCTTATGCGATGGTGAATAGTATTCATGCAATGACATTACTATTATTCTTCGGTGTTGGTGCAGCATTACAACCAATTGCTAGTTTCCATTATGGTGCAAATTTATCAGAAAGATTACGTGAAGGATTGCAGTTTGCTGTAAAAATTGCAGTAGTACTCGGAGGTATTGCAATTGTTATCGGTTTATTCTTCGGGAAATATATTATTGGTTTATTTGATGTACAATCGCCAGAACTACTGGAGTTAACGTTAACAGGTATTAGTTTATTCTTTATTCAATATGTATTTTTAGGCTATAACATTGTATATGGAGAGTACTTCCAATCGGTGCGACAAACGAAAAAATCAGTACTTATCATAATGAGCAGAGGTTTACTATTTATTATTCCATTGTTATGGATTATGCCGAAATTATTTGGTATAAACGGAATTTGGCTCGTTATGCCAGTAGCTGAAGTATTGACAGCGATTATCGTATTTACGATGAATCGTATGAAACATCCTGTTCCGTTAAACATGGCGAGTGAGAAAGCGGCAATATAATGAAGAAAATCCCCTTGAACAAATAAGGGGATTTTTTCATTCTTTTAAACTAATCGCAAAAGATCCATCTGTCTCCTGCACAGAAGCGAAAGCAACGTTTTTAATATTTGTAACGCCTTTCTCCTTTAACTCTGCATGTAACCACTTTTCGTTTTTATGGATTAACTTTAAGTTATCGTATTGAATTTGTGAATCAACAATAAGGGCAATTGGTAATCCGGCATATTTAACATCTATGTTCAAATCTTTAGGAGTTAATGGTACAAGTTCACGCTTTGGTAAAATGCTAATGGCTCCATTCGCTTCTAAAATAGCATATTCAATTTCGTGAACACTTGGATACCCTGCAACGCGAAGGTTAGACAGTAGTTCAGCAATTGGATATCTACTTTTTTGTAAGTTCTCAAAAATAATATCACCATGTTTAATTAAAATAATAGGGTGTCCGAGAATGAAACGATTTAGTTTGTTTAGTAAGCTTAATTTTGTAAGAAGCAAATGCAAACATGTAATAACGACCATACCGAGAAAAGCTTGCAAAGCACCAGAGACTGGTATGGCCTGAAAAGCTAAATAAGATAAAAAGATAATAGCACCAAAATCATGAGGAGTTAGTTGTGCCAAAGCAGATTTACCGAGCATCTTAAGTGATAGTAAAAATAAGATAAAAAAGAACGATACGTTACATAAAAAGAGAAGCAATAGGGACACTCCTTCGTGCAAAGTTGTACTTACTGTTCCCAAAAGGAATATAAATATTACTTTTTAGAGGATAAATTAGGGTGAATTGGAATTTGTCTGTATACAAACAAATAAATGGATATTATGATGAAAGAAGCAAAGGGCATAGGAGTATATGGATATGAGAAAGAAGAAAATAATTAAGTATATTATAGGAATTATAATGGTTTGCGCGGTTTATGCGGGATTTTTACAATATAACATTTATAAGCATGGACATATGAATGCCACCTACGATGCTGATTACATAATTGTATTAGGCTCGAAAGTAAACGGAACGAAACCATCGTACTCATTGCAATATCGTATTGATAAAGCAGCTGAGTATTTAAAATCACACGATAAAACAATTGCTATTGTATCTGGAGGCCAAGGAAAAGGTGAAGATATTACAGAAGCATTAGCGATGAAACAAGGATTAATGAAACAAAATATTGCAGAAGACCGCATTATAATGGAAGACCGTTCGACGAGCACGGATGAGAATATTAAATTCTCAAAGCCTTTAATTCCGGACAAAATGAAAAAAGGAATGATCGTTACAAACGATTTCCATATGTTTAGAGCGAAAAAAATAGCAGCAAAACAAGGTTTACAATTAGAAGGTCTTCCGGCCGAAACACCGAAGCGAATTGTCATTCCATCGAATATACGAGAGTATTTAGCCATTACGCAATATTGGTTTATGAATCGAATATAGAGAAAAATAATCCCGCCTGAAATTTCAGGCGGGATTATTTTTGAGGGAAATCTTACAAATATGTCATGTTCATGAAAGGTAAAGCGATAGTTTCTAGAATGCATTCCTGACATAATGAAGATAACAAAAACTATTTAGAGGTGAATCGGATGAAAGGAAATAATATATTATCTTCACTATGTTACTTTAGTATCTTTTTTGCACCATTTTTACTGCCAATTATCGTGTACTTCGTTGCGGAGGATGAAGTGAAATATCATGCGAAAAAAGCATTTTGGTCACATATTTTCCCATACGCAATTTTATTTGGAGGATTAGCACTATCAGGAGTATACGGTTTAAGTTTCAATCAGTCTGAGAGCGTTGGAATTGGGATGGTTATAACGTATGCAGTGTTTATTCTTGTAGGGATTTACTACTTCATTTGGAATATCGTTAAAGGTATTAAGGTTTTGAAAACGGCGTAATAAGACAAGAAATAATTTGGTGTAAATCTGTTGTTATTTGTCGGTAAGTCGATATATTCGAAAAAACGTTGATATATTTAAATTATTGTCGATATAATTTCATTTACCGTATTGATAGACGTTTAAAAAAAGAGCAATTCAAAAAGAATTGCTCTTTTTGTGCTTATAAGTTGTGAATATTGAAAAAGATGTGTTAATTTTTCATTATGAAGAGAAAAAAAGGAGTGTTTTTCATGAATGAGATTATACATAAAATGGAGCAACACGTTTCAGTTCGTAAATATAAAGAAGAACCAATTTCAAAAGAGGTAGTAGAAAGAATGGTGCACGCGGCACAGCATGCAGCTTCCTCACATTTTGTACAAGCGTATTCTATTATATATGTAACAGATCAGGAACTAAAGAGTAAACTAGCTGAATTATCCGGGAATCGTCACGTGAAAGACTGCGCAGCATTCTTTGTTTGTTGTGCAGACTTAAAACGACTTGAAATGGCGTGTGAAAAACATGGTACAGAGATAAAACATGAAGGAGTGGAAGACTTTATCGTTGCGACGGTAGATGCTTCACTTTTTGCACAAAACTTAGCGCTTGCAGCTGAATCTTTAGGATACGGTATTTGTTATATTGGCGGAATTCGTAATAACCCGAAAGAAGTGAGTGAATTGCTTCATTTACCGGATAAAGTATATCCGGTATTCGGAATGACAGTCGGCGTACCAGATGAAGAGCATGGAGTAAAACCACGATTACCGGTAGCAGCAATTCTTCATGAAAATGGATACGATGAAAAGAAATATGATGAATTATTAAACGAATATGATGAAACGATGAGTGCGTATTACAAAGAAAGATCGTCAAATCAAAAAAACGTAACATGGACAGAATCAATGAGTTCATTTATGTCCAAAGAGAAAAGAATGCATATGAAAGAGTTTTTAAATGAAAAAGGATTAAATAAGAAATAAGTAAAAAGGCAAACCTGTAATGCGGGTTTGTCTTTTTTTTGAGGAGAAATGTCTTTTTTTTGCTATCATATACATAGAAATAAAAATTAATAAATTTTTACAAAAGTGATAGAAAATGAGAATGAAGTGCCAATAGTAAGTAAAAGCAGCTGCTAAAGGGGAACTGAGGAAGGAAGATGTTTATGATTTTCGATTCTGAAGAGGATTTAATTATAGCTATGAAAAAACGTGATCAAGATGCTTTGAAAGAAGTGATTGATCAATATGGAAAATTAGTTTTATACATTATTCATAAATCATTAAGTACCCCTATTGAGAAACAATATGTAGATGATTGTTATAACGATGTATTTACTGTCATTTGGTTTAATATCGACCAATTTGATATAGAAAAGGGAAACTTAAAATCTTGGATGATTGGTATTACTAAATTAAAGGCATTGGAATATAAAAAGAAAGTATATAAAGAGAACAAAATCGATAAAGATGTAGAAGTAGATACAGGTATCCATGATAGGTATGAAATAGAACAAGAAGAAGAGATTATGGAAATCGTACAAGATTTAAATACGAAGTATCGATATATCTTTTTAAAGAGGTATATTGATGGGTATTCCATTGACGATATTGCAAAAGAATTAAAAGTAACGGCTGATTATATATACAATCGAATTTCTCGAGGGAAGAAAAAACTTCAAAAACTGTGGAAGGGGAGTGTGTAATATGGATAAAAGATTATTGTCGATGTTAAATGAGCTCCAATATTCAGATGAAGAAATTGTACGTTTAGAAAAAGAGGCGAATGAGTCTATCAATATAGATAAGTATTATGTGAGAAATGGAGATCTACTAAAAAAAATAACTTTACAAATGTTAGAAGAATCAATTAGGAACGAATTACAAACTGGTGAAGAAATTGAGAAGGAACTATTAGTAGACGAAGGATATATGACAAATAATAAAGTAATACCAAATATATATTACGTAGGAGCTACTTTTTATTATTATATCGTTTTAACAAATAAAAGAGTAATCATGAAAGGATTAGATTGTTATTTTAAAAAAACAAATGAGCATAGCATGCCAATAGAGGATATACAATCTATTTCGCAACATAAAAAAATGAAAAATGTCTTTGAGATCAAATATAATAACACTCATATACAATTTGGAAGTATTGAGTATGCACGTGAAGTTGCAATGATAGTTATGGAGTTAAAAAAACGCGGAGTAAAAGTAGAAAAGTATACAGATTTTGAAAAAGGGTTTTTCTTATTTTTTAATATATTCGTGATAGTAAGTGCAGGTCTTTGCTTTATAAAATATTTAATGTAAAAAGCGGCATAATAGCCGCTTTTTATCGTTTTATTTAGTATTCGATTTAAAATATTTGTCTTATGAAAGAACGATTATTGCTAATTGTAAACTGCCAATAAAGTTATTTAAGTTTTGATATAGAATGCCCCATCGCACTTGAAAATGCAGCAATAATTTCGTTTGAACTTATCTATTATTGTGCACTATCTAAAGCACCCTCTATAACAAGTTCAAACTTTCAATAAGAAGATAAACCCCCGTACAACTTAAAAGGATGTACGTAAATATTTTGAAAATCCGTTGATTAAGCCATTTAAAAATAATTTGACCTATAAACAAACCTAAAAATACAATTGGAGTTGCATAAAAACTTGATTCCCAAATTGTTTTGTTAGTGCCAGTAAAGAGTATTTGAGTTACTAGACTAATGAAATATATAAACAGATAAAAAGCCAATGTAGTTGCTCTCAACTTCTCTTTTTTCGTATCAGTTCCTGTAAAGTAAAGTAACAGGGGTGGTCCTGGCATACCGATACTTGTCGTTAAAAGACCGGATAATCCACCCACTAAGAAATCTCTAGATTTTGTTGATTTAATCTTAAAGTTGCATATTAGCATCAACGTTAATAGTAAGAGCAGGATGCTAATTGCTAATTTAAATGTGTTGATGTTAATGGAAATGAAAATTAAAATACCAAAAGGAACACCAACTATACTTCCGAAAATTAATCTTTTCAGTAGAATAAAATCAATGTCCATTCTTATTTTCCAAATGAGTGATATGGAAATAATTAATGATAAAATGATATTTATTTGTATAGCTTCTTGTGGTAGAAATAACATGAGTAAAAAAGGTGTTGCCATAATAGAAAAGCCAAAACCTGTACTTGTTTGTAAAATAGAAGCTACTAATATAATACATATGAAAATGAATATAATCTCCAAAATAGCCCCCCTACATAATTAAATCCAATAAATATTTTAACATAAAGTGAAATTTTAATCAGTGGGGGTTTTGTTCATCCCTACACTGATTATTAGCCACACCAATCCGGGATCTTACTGCCCGGCAAATAGCGGGATGAAAAGCGGAAAAATAGCCGTTTTTTATGTTGCGGTTAATATTCCAAAGATGACCCTGTAGCTTTAAAATATTTTTCTCGTGAAGGCGTCATTACCCGGATTGCTAATAAACAGGAAAGGAAAAGAATGAGTAACGAGCTAATGATTACAGTAATTTGAACGGAAAGAAATTGTGCGGATGCCCCAATTGCTAAAACGAAAAAGATTTGGATGAAATTTTTTATTGAGTCAAATACGCTATCAATACGTCCTATCATATGAACCGGGATGTTATTTTGATAAAATGTGATAAAGCCAGTACCAGCAAATGATGAAGAAATGCCAAGTAAAATGAAACCGCTCGCTGCGATTATAAATGAATTTGAAAAGGCGAAAATCACATAGCCTATTGCTGTGAAAATCATACCGAATCCGATACAATGTTGAATTGGTAATCGTTTGGCAAAGAGAGAGACAAGAAATGAACCGCAAACGTACGCAGCACCAGTTATACTAACAAGCATGCTATATTCTATATCGGATAAAAACAGTACTTGTCTTGTGAAAACAACTTCTTGTGAATCGAGTGCCATAGAAACAAGCATAGTAGCTTGAAATAAAACGAATATGAGAATAATGTAAGTTTCCGTTCGAGCGAATGAAAAAACTTGTTTCCAATCGCTTCGTAATGTTTGTACGAAAGTATTTGCAATCTCTTCGTTTTGCTTTGTTTGTAATGTAATGTTTGGCAAGAAGTAAATGAGAATAGTAGAAAGTAGAAAGGAAAGTGAGTTGCAGTAAATAACAAAAGATGCTGAGTACGTGGTGAGAAGTATTCCAGAAAGGGCTGGACCGATAATAAAAGCCCCGTTTGTAAATAAGCTATTCCAAGCGTTAAATTGAGCGCGTTCTTCAGCTCGTATGAGCATTGTTTTATAAGTAAATGAAGCTGGATCGAAAAATGATGTAGCAATACGAGTCAAAAAGATAAAAATATAAATGGCCCAAATAGAATCAAATAGTGGAATACAGCCAATGAGAGCTGCTCGAATGATATCTGTGATGAGCATAATGGACCGTTTGTTTAATCGATCGACTATACTACCAGACCATATTTTTGTAACAACGGTAGCAATTGGACCAACAATCCATAATCCTGCTACAGCAGCAGGGGAGTTTGTGCTATTTAACACCATTACGTTTAGGGCGATGAGATACATAAAATCACCTAAACGAGAAATTCCTGTTCCCGACAATAATAATAATTTATTTTTCATAAGCAGTTGGACCTTTCTTTCATTGTTTTTTAATCCTGCAGGAAATAGCGTATTCCTCTTCGGAGTTTGATTGGCGAGCGGTTTTGTTTTCCCAGCGTAATAAAACTTGTGTAACTTCCCAAGTAAGCTGTTGTAATTCCTCTGGAGTTAAAAATAAATGAGATACAATATGACTGCCTGTATTCGTTCCCTCTGTGCCGCTTTCTTCAATATAGAAATGAGCAGATTTTGCCTTGTAATATTTTTCAATAATTCCTCGTTTTTCTTTCGTTTCTACTAATTCAAGTAATCCTCCATCATATAAAATTTGAACGTGATAATGAACGCTACCAGCAGATTTATTTAGTTTAGTAGCTACTTGCTTTGCAGTGAGTGCCTCGTCTTTTAAAAGGTGAAGAATTTGAATACGAGTTGCATTGGAAATGAGCTTCTGCTGCTCAGCTGAAATAGTAAGTCTATCGTCAAACATTATGGTATCTCCTTTCTTATAATCTAAATTTATTGTACATTCTAAAAAATTAGAACGTAAGGAAAATAAATCGCCTTTTTCCTTTGTATTTCGACATAAATAAAAATAGCATGTACATATACATGCTATTAAGTGATAGTAGATTCTTCACTAAGTTCCCCGCGATAAAACAAGAAAAGCCATATAAAACTAATAAAAATACAGCACATAGCAAACAAGCTACCAATTACTTGAGGAGAAAGGATTTCTAAAAGCCATCCTGTAATAAACATAGATAACTGTATAAACGATCCGTAGATGGAATAATGAAATGAAAAAACTTTACCAATCATGCTTTCTTGCGTATACGTTTGTAGTAATGTCGTATCAAGTGGAACGATGATTCCCCCTGCTATACGCATACAGAGTAATGTAATGATACCGATAATAAGTTGATCGGATAGAATGAATCCGAGAAAGAAAATTCCTTGTAGTAAATAGGTCCAACCAAATGCTCTTTTCATTTTGTTTTCATTTTTAGACATATAAAGATTAACGAGGAGACTGCCAATCATAAGCCCAGCCCCTTGAATCGTATATAAAATACCAATGTTAGTGTGGAAGATTTTTTCGGCATAGATTGTTAGAAGTAACTGATAGGCACCTCCAATAATGCCCCATGAAATGCCGACAAGAATTAATGTTAAAATAATTTTGCTTTGTAATATGTATGTATAACCATCTTTTATATCAGTAAAAAATGCTTTTTTCGTGGTAAAAGTATCACGAGCAGGAATACTCATTTTATAAATAATATAGGCTGAAATAAAGTATGATAGGCTATTAATAAAAAAGGCAATCTCGATACTTAAAGATTGTGCAATGATCCCACCTAAAGACGCTCCCATAATAGACATAAAACCATTGATTGTACTAGAAAGAGAGTTAGCGGTTATTAAATGTTTTTGAAGTACGATATTTTTTAGAGTTGATTGCTTAGCAGGCTCGAATAAGCAAGAGAGTACTGATAAGCATATATTAGAAATGAAAATAATTTCAATTTTGTAGACTGCTAATAAATAAGTGAGGACGAAAATTCCTCGTAAAATATCGGTGAAAATCATAATTTTCTTTTTTGAAAAACGGTCTACAATTCCGCCAATGAATGGGCTCAGAAGAAGTTGAGGTAACCCCTTGCTCATAAAGGTGAGTGCTAACATAAATGAAGATTCTGTTATGCTATAGACGAGTGTTAATAAAGCGACAGTATGAAACCAATCCCCAAGTACACTTAATGTTTGACCATAAAATAGTTTTTTGAAGTTTGTATTTGTTCTAAGAAGTGTGGAATAAGAAACTGATTGCACTGACATAAAAATTAATCCCTATCTATTGGCGATGTTTGTACATGCTTTTTCCATTCACTTAAATACATTTTCTTTGCTTTAGGTAGTCCAACAGGTAATTGTGCAATGAATTCTAAACTATTCCCATCAGGATCGTTAAAATATACGGAGGCGTGTGCTAATTCTGGAAAAACGATTGGCTCAATTGGCTCCATTCCAAAGTCTTTTCGCGCTGGAATTCTTTTCTGTTTGAGCCAGTGTATTGCGTTTTCTAAATCGTGTAAGCTTACTTGGAAAGCGATATGTCGTAAGGATGGATGATAATTGACTTTGTGTTCTTTTCCTTCCCAAAGACCAATCCAACTTTCATTTTCTACAATCCAAAAGAAGGCGATATCTTTGTCTCTTTTATATAATTTTAACCCCAGTGATTCATAAAAAGGTATCGAAATTTTTAAATTACAGACAGGTAAATGTGCTTCATAAAGACCTTTAATCATTATAATCCTCCTTAGTAAAAATGTTTCTTATTCCATAGTAAACGATTTCTTGTTAGTTGAAATCACAAAAAAGATGGACATAAATTCATACGAAAGTATGAAAAAACAGCTCAAATATGAGCTGTTTTCGTATAGTTTTTAGTTAACATATTTTATTCATTTAGAGTTTAGCGAAAAGGATACGTATTATATTTAAAACCCTCCGCCGCCACCCCAACAGCTACATCCGATAATGATTAGAAGGATGAATAGCACGATGAGTAAAGCAAATCCACCGCCGAAACCAGCGCAACTACCACCAAAGCTCATGTTTTTTCCTCCTTTTTAGGAAATTAATCTATATAACTAATGGATTACTTTATAAGATATGTTTTTTATTTGGAAAAGGAGCAAGTCTTACTTTTAATTAGACAAGAGCCTGTGAGCTAATTTAGATATGACATACACTTAGTTTCATAGCACTTTTTGAAAAGGGTAAAACAATATGGAAGCGTATAATAGGGGGATGTAGCTTACAATTACATTAAAATTTCTTTTCATAAATATAAAATTTGTAAAAAAAACCATTTTTTCATTTTTTTATTGGTAAAAATGTACTATAATTTTACAAGTAATATTATGGGAAAAAGGAGTTTTAGTATAGAGATGGAGATGGGAAAATTACATAATAAAATAGAATACAAAAAGAAAGAGTTAATTCAACTTGTTGCTAGGCATGGATTGGATCATGATAAAGTTTTGTTATTTAGTCGGGATTTAGATATACTAATTAATAAGTTTATGAATATAAAAGATAAAGTATATAAGTAATTGATCTTTAATTTTTTATATTAGGATTATTTACTGATAAAGGAGAGAACAGTTATTGGAACATTTACAAGAAGAGTTGTATAAACAAATAAAAGAAGAAAAAGGTGCAGTTACTATATTCTTAAAGAGCGGAGTAAGAATAGTAGGGGAAGTAGTTGGAGTAGATAGATTTACAGTATTAATGTTAGTAGATGGAAAACAACAACTTATTTATAAGCAAGCAATATCAACAATTATGAAATAAGACACTCGAAATGAGTGTCTTATTTCATAATTAAATGGTTACTGCTTGCATGCCTCAACGTCAATGCCAGCAGCGAGTAATTTTTTTTCTCCGTCTTGTTCAATGATTTTTTGTAATTTAGATAAAAAAGAGTCAAAATCTGTATGTTTACCAACTTGGAAAGTCATTTTATGCTCAATTGGTAGCCAAGTATCAATATCAGCTTCGTTATGCTGAATTTTCACTTCAAGTTTATCAAGCGCGTTAGCAACTTTTGCTTCATACGTTTCTTTCGCTTCGAATTCCATCCATAAATCGTATAATTCTTCGCCAAGAGAACCTTCTAGTGTACGTTTAATATTTAAAATAGCCTCTTGTTCGTTTTTTTGTTTTTGTAATTGTAATTCACGGCTATTCATCGTATCAAAGGCGGGGATGTCACCAGCTTCTGCTTCAACAAGATCGTGAATTATGACCATTTTAAGTAATTTTTCTATGTTTACTTTTTGATCCAAATAAGGCTCAACTAAGATAGCCATTAAGGACATACGCCAAGTATGCTCTGCAACACTTTCTTGACGTCCGTTTGAAAGCCAACTGTGTCGCATTTCGTATTTTAGTTTTTCTGCTAATGCAATGACCTGTAAAATATTATGTTCCATAGGAATCCTCCTCACATTGCTATATTATAATTCTAGTATAGAAATGAAATGTGTCAATTTTATTAGTATATTGCGATAAATAGATTATAAGGGTATAATGAATATTATACGATAAAACGAATTATTAAAATAAAAAAATGTTTTATAAAAATGAAAAGGAAGTCCAGGAATATGGGAGACGAAAATCAAGTATTAGCTAGACCACAAAGAAAAAAAGGAAGTTTGATATTTCTAGCCCAATTGGCATTATAGTAGGTTTTGTGAATGTAATAGCGGCAATCATCTTTGGCGGCGGTGGAATAAAAGGTTTTAAAAACTTCTTAGATGTTTCATCTATTTTAATTGTCGTAGGGGGGACAACAGCGACAATCGTTGTGGCATATAGATTTGGAGAAATAAAAAAATATATGGAAAGTATTTTTACTGTTTTTCATAGAAGAGAAGAAGAATCAGGACAGTTAACTGATTTGTTTGTTGATTTTTCAAAAAGGTCGAAAAAACATAGGTTACTTTCATTAGAAGTTGATGGAGAGTAAGTAGACAATTTTTTTATTCAAAAGGGAATTCGTTTAATGTTAAGCGGCTATGATGAGGCGGAATTAAAAGAGGTGTTAATGAAAGATGTTGAAACTGAAGTGTATGAGTTAAGAAAAGGAGCAACATTATTAGATAAGATTGGTGATTTCGCTCCAGCATATGGCATGATAGGAACGTTAATCGGTCTTATCATTATGCTTCAAAACTTACAAGATACTTCACAAATTGCTACAGGGATGGCCGTTGCAATGTTGACGACATTATATGGATCTATTATTGCAAATATGATTGTAATACCGCTATCTGAAAAAGTGTATCGTGGTATTGAGGATTTGTATACAGAGAAGAAGTTTGTAATAGAAGAAATTTCAGAGCTGTACCGATGACAAATTCCTTCCAAATTAAAGTTGAAACTCGATACATACGTGTATGAAACGAAGATGAAAAAAGAAAAACAAGCAACCTAGCAGTTTGAGGAGTGACATGATGAGAAAACGACCGCAAAAAGGATCGCCTCGTTGGATGAAGACTCGCCGCGTTGTAATATATATTAAGGAATAATATATTTATATTTTAGTAATAAAATAATAAAAACAAAGAATTTCTTTTAAAAAATATTAAATTTTATCGTTTTATTTTGTATAATGAGTGAGAATGATAAGGTGAAAATATTAAGATATTTTTATACATAGTAAGGAGAGAACCAAAAAGAATGGCACATAAAATTTTAGTTGTAGATGATGCGATGTTTATGCGAACAATGATTAAAAACTTGTTGAAAAGTAATTCTGAATTTGAGGTTATCGGTGAAGCAGAGAATGGGGTAGAAGCAATCCAAAAGTATAAAGAGATTCGACCTGATATTGTAACACTAGATATTACGATGCCTGAAATGGACGGACTTGAAGCATTAAAAGAAATTATGAAAATTGATTCGAGTGCAAAGGTTGTCATTTGTTCCGCGATGGGACAACAAGGTATGGTATTAGATGCAATTAAAGGCGGGGCAAAAGACTTTATTGTAAAGCCATTCCAAGCGGATCGTGTAATCGAAGCTTTAACAAAAGTAGCAAACAGCTAATATAGAAGGGGTGCCACAAGGAATCAAAACAATGATAGTAGATAGATATGTGGACCCCTTTTTTCTTGTTTTAAAACACTAAATCGTTATACATAAATGAAATGTTTGTTAGACAGATAGGGGATTAAAATGCAAACAGATCTATTAAATATATTTTTTGAAGAAGCAGAAGAACATTTACAGTCGCTAAATGAAAATGTGCTAAATTTAGAACGGAATCCTGCCGATATGGAAGTCGTAGGAGAAATATTCCGCTCAGCTCATACATTTAAAGGTATGTCTGCGAGTATGGAATTTACAGAAATGGCGGATTTAACGCATAAGATGGAAAGTGTTTTAGACGAAATTCGTCATGGTAATATGATGGTCAATGTTAATATTATTGATGTTATTTTTGAATGCATTGATAATTTGGAAAAGATGGTTGCAGATGTGCAGCAAGGTGGAATAGGTAATATAGATGTCATATCAACGAAACTTAAATTAGAAGCATTATTGAACGGAAATGCAGAGCAAGGTAGTAAAAACAACAATGATACAGTTTCGCATGAAGTACACATAACAGTTGAAAAACAAGCTATTTTAAAAGCTGTACGTGCCATTATGTGTATGGAAGCGTTACAAAATTTAGGTAAAATACAAAAAACGGTTCCGAGCATTGAAGAAATTGAAGCAGACGCTTTTGGATTTGAGTTTACAGTATATATGAATACGGATCGTAGTGTGGAAGAGTTGAAACAGGTAGTGCTTCACGTTTCAGAAATTGAGAAAGTAGAAGTGAAACAAGGGAAACACAAAGCACAAGAAATAGTAGTACAAGAAGTCGTACCCGTGGAAGAAACGATTCAGCAGGTTGAAACTGCACAGTTGGAGTCACCTTTAGAGCTACCAACTCAACAAGTAAGCAATACGTCAACGAAAAGTACTACAAAAACGAAAAATGCTAAAGTAGAGAATCGTTCTATTCGTGTTCAGTTAGAAAAAATCGAAAGATTAATGAATATGTTTGAAGAAAGTGTAATTGAGCGAGGACGAATCGATGAATTAGCAGAAACAATTCAAAATAAAGAGTTAATCGAGCATTTAAATCGATTAGGGGATATTTCAAAAGATATTCAAAATGTACTATTAAATATGCGTATGGTACCAATCGAAACAGTTTTCAACCGTTTCCCGCGTATGGTGCGCATGTTAGCGAAAGATTTAGGGAAAAAAATAGATTTACAAATTACAGGTGAAGATACTGAAGTTGATAAAATTGTTATCGATGAAATTGGTGATCCGCTTGTTCATTTAATCCGCAATGCAATTGATCATGGAGTTGAGACAGTTGAAAAACGCCGTGATGCTGGAAAAAACGAAACAGGTACTATTAAATTAGAATCGTTCCATAGTGGGAATCATGTCGTAATTCAAATTACTGATGATGGAAACGGCATCTATAAAGAGAAAGTATTAGAAAAAGCGATTAAAAATGGTGTTATAACAGAAACAGAGGCAAATAAATTAACGGATCGTGAAGTGTATGAACTTATTTTCCAACCGGGGTTTAGTACAGCGGAAGTTGTGTCGGATCTTTCTGGACGTGGTGTTGGATTAGATGTTGTTAAACATACAATTCATAGTCTAGGTGGGCATTTAATTATTGATTCTGAGGAAGGAAAAGGAAGTACATTCAGAATTGAACTTCCATTAACTTTGTCAATTATTCAATCAATGCTTGTTCAAACAAACGATACGCGTTATGCGTTACCCCTTGGTAATATAGTTGAAGCGATTCGAATTCAAAAGGAAGACATTCAATCGTTACAAGGAAAAGATGTTTTAAATTATCGCGATCAAATTATTGAAGTGAAACATTTAAGCACTGTATTTGGTGAGGAAACAGAAGGTGATGCGTTTGCATCATATGATAGTCAAATGGTTCCAGTATTAATTGTTCGTAATTCATATCGCAGCTATGGACTTATTGTCAACACGATTATCGGACAGAGAGAAATAGTCTTAAAGTCATTAGGTGACTTCTTTGCAGAGAGTTCTAACTATTTCTCTGGCGCGACAATTCTCGGTGATGGACGAGTGGTCCTCATTTTAAACCCAGAAGGTTTATAATAGGAATGAAGGAAGCTCCCCACTTGTATACGATTGGGGAGCTTTTTAGTTAGAACTGTTAATTAAGTGTGTGATAACCGCATTTTACAAATGTTGTGGAAATAAATACATGTTCACAATGTGACTAATAAATTTGGTGAAAAAACGAGTGCAATCGAAAGTTTATATCATGAAAGAAAAACAGAAATGAGGAGGCAGGGGAAATGCCTGAGCAACACACAAAAGGGGATACGAGCACTATTGTACTAGAGAAAGAAAATGAGCGATTAACGCCTCAAGAGTGCGATATTCTTGGAGAGATTGCAAATATATCATTTGGTTCAGCTTCGACGGTATTATCAACCATCTTAAATAGGCAAGTAAGTATTACTACTCCTCATATAGAAATGGTGGATTTATATGATACAAGTGATGTTGAAATTCCGCATGTTGTATTAAATATTCATTTCACAAAAGGATTAGATATGGAAAACCTTCTTGTTTTAAAGCAAGACGTCGCTTTATCTATCGCTGATTTAATGATGATGGGTACAGGGGTAGTTGAAGAAGGGAAAGAGCTCGGTGAACTAGAGCTAAGTGCAGTACAAGAAGCAATGAATCAAATGATGGGATTCGCAGCAACATCTATGTCGGAGTTCTTCCAGGATACAGTAGATATGTCTCCACCTACAATTAAAGTTAGGAGACTTCAGGAAGAGATGGGGAAAATCTCTGGTATTGATGGAAGTAATGTAATTGTTAAAGTATCGTTTGAATTAAAAATAGATAATCTTGTAGATTCTAAACTTGTACAAATTGTTTCAGTTGAACATGCGAAACAAATGATAAAAAAATTATTACAATTATCTGGTGGTGTGGAAGAAGGAATAGAAGAGCAAGCGGAAATTATGGAAGCTGAGGTTGTAGAAGAACAGATTGAGAAAGAGCAGTTAACACAAGAAGAGAAAGATGTACTTGGGGAAATTGCAAATATTTCGATTGGATCAGCTTCAACAGTACTATCAACGCTTTTAAACCAACCAGTTTCTATTAGTACACCAAATGTAGAGGCGATTAATGTTCGTCATTACAACGGAGTGCCAGTTCCTTTTGTTATATTAAATGTCGATTTTGTTGAAGGGTTAAAGAATGAGAACGTATTCGTATTTACGAAAGACGTTGCTTTAACGATGGTAGATTTAATGATGATGGGAACGGGTGAAATTGATCCGGAGAAGGAACTAAGTGAATTAGAGTTAAGTGGTATTAAAGAAATCATGAACCAAATGATGGGGCATGCTGCAACAGCAATGTCAGAAATGTTTAAAGAAAAGATGGATATGACACCACCAGATGTTAAATTTGTTTCGTTAAAAGAAGAAATGGAGTATTTGGGAGAAGCGATGGAAGTGGACGAGCTTGTTCAAATCACCTTTAATATTGAAATTGGTGACCTTCTTCAGTCAAAGATGTATCAAATACTATCAATTGCAGAAGCAAAAGAAATGGTTAGACGACTTCTTTATCCGATGGTGGAAGAGCAAGAAGAAATGGTTGAAGAAGTTATTGAAGAGGAAAAAATTCCTGCACCAGCCATACAGCCGATTGAATATCAAGAAGTTAAACAGGTAGAGCCAGTGTATATGAATGCATCTATTCTAAAAAATGTAGAAATGAATGTTAAATTTGTGTTTGGAAGTACAGTGAGGACAATTCAAGATATTTTAAGTTTACAAGAAAACGAAGCAGTCGTACTGGATGAAGATATTGATGAACCAATTCAAATTTATGTGAACGACGTATTGGTTGCGTATGGAGAGCTTGTAAATGTAGATGGGTTTTTCGGAGTAAAAGTGACGAAATCGCTATAGGAGTTTGAACAAATAGATGAAAAACGTAAAGTTTTTTCTAGTGAGTTTGCTCTTGTACAATTACTTCTTCCCATTGCAAGGGCAAGCGGAAGAAGTAATTGTACAAGAGCAAAATATAAGTGAAGTGAATGAGAAAGAAGAGCAACATATAGAAAATCTGGAACAGCCAGAACGAACGGAAATGCCCCCGGTTGAAGATGAAAGAAAAGCAGTAGAGAATGAGAAAGAACAACGAGAAGAAAGAAAGATAGAAACAGACCGAGGAATCATTACAGTTAATAAGCAGGAATTAAAGGTTGGCGAAGAATTGCGAATTGCTGTAGAGCCAAATGAAAAAAATATTCAAAGTGTAAAAGGTGTATTGCAATTACAACAAAATGGTGTGCAGTACAGGCAGGAAAGAGTAATATCTTTCGAATATGAAGAAGAAACAAAACGATGGGTTGCCGATTACAAAGTCGGAATATATGATTTGCAAGGTGATTGGACTCTTCAGCTCGTTGAAAGCTATAAAGAAGATGAGAAGGAAGAAGTAGTAGAGAATGAATTAAATGTTCCGCTCATTCGAATAAATAATGAAACACCCACTATAGATAAAGAATTACCGAAGTTAGAGAAGGTTACTATTGATGAGGCGAACGAGGATTTTATTGAACGGAAAAAGGGAGAATCTGTTCATATACGAGTAAAGACGATAGATATAGAATCGGTTGTTACAGAAGTGCGGGTTATATTAAAGGGAAAAGAAAAAAGTAACGATATTACTTTTTTATTAGACTATAATAAACACGACATGGATTGGCAGAAAATAATTGAAATAACAGAAGCATTTATTGGTCCGCATCAACTTATTGTGGAAATAACAGATGCGGCAGGTAACAAGCTTGTGACAGAGAGTGAATATATCATTTCTATTATCGAACCAAAAGTGAAAGATGATGAAAATATAGAAGAACATACGAATCACAATAAACTAGAAGATAAGAAGGAAACTGAGAAGCAGGAAGATTCGAAAATGGAGACTCCGCTTCTGGAAGAAAAACTTCCAGTTGTTCAAATACCAAAGCAAGACGAGAAAGTAAACTATTTTGTAAAAGAGCCGTTGAAAGAGAAAGAAGAAATCAACTACGTTATAAAAGAGCCGTTGACAGACAATAAGGAAGTAAATAATGGGAAGGCTCATAAAGATACAAAAAGCAAAAATGATAATCAAGTCGTTTCTAAAAAGGAAGAAAAAATAGAAGAACGACAAGGGAAAAAAGAAGAAAAAAGTGAACAGGGAGTACAAGCCTCTAATGTGTTTGCTATTATGTCAGGATTATTTGTACTATTTTTAGTTTTAAAGAGTAATAAAGAGTGGGGCTAATAAATTGATAGTAGTGGAGGCGCTTAAATGGAAATTAAACGTACTACAATTGAAAATAAGACGCTACATTCATTAAAACAACCTGCCGCTATTTCAGAACATGAAATTCAGAAAGAACAAAAACAAAGTAAACTTGTATTTACGGGGCAGTCCCAAATCATTTCGAAAAATAATGAAATAGGGATTCTACTTGCGAGTTTAGGTGATGGAAAGATTGTAAAAGAAATGCTTTCTAAGGAAATGGATACAGTGTTGCAGTTGTTTTCAAAGCTACATATGCTGTCTGAGGAAGGAAAGCAATCGGAAAAAACATATGAACAAATTGTTAGGAGTTTGCAGGGGCTTATTAAACAAGTACATATAAAGGGAGTTCCGTTATTAGACGGTACGTATGATTTCGCTAAAGTGCAGCTTTCTTTTGGAAGAAAAGTGCATATTCCGTTACTTGATGTAAGTGCGCTCGTTTCTAGAGTGGAACAAGATTCATCAGAAGGAAATATGAATTTAATGATCACGGTCATTACAGCTTATATGACAAAGTTATCTAACGAAACAATTTTAATTAGCAGTACGGATCGTATTTCTAAAGATCTTGATGCAAGTGTGTGGAGAGCACTTGCAGAAATGAATATGCCGCAATTATCTCATGCGTTGAAACATACGATTCAAGAGCATAAATGGTCTGTTACAGCTCTATTTCTCTTTGTATGGGTTATTGGTATCATATTGATTCGTATTCTATAATAAAAAAGGTCGTCATTTCAATTATGACGACCTTTTTCTATATTTTTTCATAGAAGAATGTATCAAAACGCTGAAGGTTGTAGCGTTCGGGTGTTAAAATTTGTTCTGTGCTACCAACGAATAGTACGCCGCCTTTTCGTAAAGAACGACTAAATTTTTCATAGAGCTTTATTCTTGCTTCTTCTGTAAAGTAAATCATTACATTTCGACAAATGATTAAATCGTAGTTTGTATCAAATGCCTGCATTAATAAATCGTGTTGCTTAAATGTGACTTGCTGTTTAATATTTTCATGCAATATATATGTATCATCTTCTTTTGTGAAATGACGTTGTTTTAAATCAATAGGTAATTCTTTCAAAGAGCGTTCTGTATATTGACCACGTTTCGCAGTTTCTAAAACATGATAATCAAGATCAGTGGCTTGAATTTTATAACGAAACGGAGCTAGATGCTTCGATAAGATTAAAGAAAGTGTATACGGTTCTTCACCGGCAGCGCAAGCAGCACTCCAAACTTTTAATTTACCGTTATTTTGTTCAAGCAGTTTTGGTAAAGCTTTCGTTTCTAACGTTTGCCAGCGTTCTTTGTTTCTGAAAAACTCTGAAACATTAATCGTAATGTAGTCAATAAAACTTAAAAATAATGTTTGATCAGTGCGTAAACTATTTAAAAAGTTTGTATAATTGTCAAAACCTTTTCTTGAAATGAAAGTATCGATTCTTCTGTGCATTCTATCTTGCTTATAGCAAGCGATATCCATATTAAATAGCTGTTTAAAACTCGTAATAAAATGATTATAATCTTGTTCAGTTTTCATATTTACAATAGGCACAATAACGATATTGTGCCTCCCCCTTTACATCATACGAATTTTTTGTTCAAAGCTTTTTTTCATCTGCTTTTCATGTAAGCCTGGTAAATCATAAATAACGGCGTCAATTCCTGCTTCTTTTGCAATGTCAATAGGAATGACAGACGTATGTTTATCTCCATTATAAAAACAGAGAACTAAATCAGTATCTTCGACGATTTGCTTTACAAAAAACATATAATCTGATCGATAAATAGAGTCGGAAGGATGATCAAAAGCAATATATTCAGCTCCGTGTTTTTTTAAATAATCAACGACTTCTTGAAATTCGCCTGTTAATACATGTAACGGTTGTAGCGTATAAAGGCATAAATTTTGAGCGAGTCTTTCGTTTTCAATGAAAAAACGAAGAACTTCATTTTCGATAGATTTATAACATAATATATAAATTTTATGTTTTTGAGCATAGTCAATTAAAAATTTTTTTATTTCTTCTTGATCTAATGCTGTTACTTGATTTGAACCACAAAGAAAAATATTCATAGTTTTGTGCCACCTCATGCTAAATTGTAACATATCTTTTATAAAAAATAACTGCAAAATATGAGTGTTCAGAGTATAATTATAAATAACTGGATTTTACGATTAAGTTTTGAAAGAAATAAAAAAATAAATAGGTGATATATATGCTACGTTCTATCTCGTACAATCCGATTTTATCGCATATACCGCCTGCTACTCAAATGCCGAAAGAAGCAAATGTCAGGACAGGACTTGCATTTTCGGATAATTTGCATGCAGATCCGAAAAAAGATAAATTGTTAGAACAAATGGAAGCGTTAGTTGATAATATTGGGGAAATTAAAGCGAAAATTGAATTAGAGTTAACGCTCGATAATGTTATGGAATACAAAAATACTGTGAAATCATTTTTGAATTTTTATGTTGATAACTTACTGCAATATAAAGACGTTATGTCTCGTCATCCGCGTTATGGATATTCGCAGAAAATGACAATTGTAAAACAAGCTGAAGTGGGATTGAATGAATTGGAAGATGTTATGAATTTAATTAATACGAAAACAGGACATTTAGAAATGTTAAATCAAATTGGAGAAATTCATGGTTTAATTGTAAATTTAGTTTTGTAAAAGGGAAGGAAGCTATATGTACATACAATTATATGAAAAGCTTGTTATTATTCAAAAAACATATGAAAATATTCAAACGTTTGGAGAACAAATATATGAGAATTTAAAACATAAAAATATAAATGCAGTTCAAAAGCTGCAAGTGGAACAATTACAGTACATAGAAGGTGTAAAAGGATTATCTCGCTCTTTTGAGGAGATGGTTGTTCAGTTTTGTAAAGAAAAGAAAGTTGAACCATTGCGTATGCGTTCGCTATTTTTGTATTTTCCACCGGGAGAAATTGAAAAAATAGAAGAGTTGCAAAAAAGTTTAAATGAATTAGACGAAAATATAAAAATGGTTCTTTTGAAAAATCAATATCACTTAAACGTATTATTAAAAACTACAGAAATTATTGTGGATTCCGTTTCTGAATACAATTTGGAAAAAAACAATAATTCGCAAATCTTTATGAATGAACTATTGTAAAGGAGAAGTGAAGCATTATGAGGTTATCTGATTATAATACGCCGCTATCTGGTATGCTAGCGGCTCAAATGGGATTACAAACGACGAAACAAAACTTATCTAACATTCACACACCTGGTTATGTGCGTCAAGCCGTGAATTTAGGATCTGTAGGTGCTAGTAACGGTCATACGCCAGGACAGAGAATTGGTTATGGTGTACAAACATTAGGTGTTGACCGAATTACTGATGAAGTGAAAACGAAGCAATTTAATGATCAGTTGTCACAGTTCTCTTACTACGCATTTATGAATTCTACTTTATCACGAGTAGAGTCTATGGTAGGAACTACAGGAAAAAATTCATTATCAAGTTTAATGGATGGTTTTTTTAATGCGTTTCGTGAAGTTGCGAAAAATCCGGAACAATCAAACTACTACAGTACATTAGCTGCTGAAACTGGAAAGTTCACAAGTCAAGTAAATCGTCTTGCGAAAAACTTAGATACAGCAGAAATACAGACGACAGAAGATATTGAAGCGCATGTCAATGAATTTAATCGTCTTGGTGCTAGTTTAGCAGAAGCGAATAAAAAAATTGGACAAGCAGGGACACAAGTACCTAATCAACTATTTGATGAACGTGATCGCATTATTACAGAGATGTCTAAATATGCCAATATAGAAGTGTCTTATGAATCTATGAATCTGAATATCGCGAATATTAGAATTGATGGCGTTTTAACAGTAAATGGACAAGACACATATCCACTTCAATTAAATAAGGGGAACGAACCGATGACTGTTGCGATTTATGGCTCGGATATTCCTTTAACAGGTGGAGCAATTCAATCGGCAATAGATACGAAAGCGAAGATTGCTAGTTATAAGAAAAATATTGAAGACTTAATGAGTTCTGTGAAAAATCAAGTGAATACAGTGATGGGAAAAGACTTCTTCGTTGGAGATCATGCGAAAGATAGACAGTTAAATCCTGAATTCGCAAAAGATGTTTCAAAAATGAAAATTTCTGCTGAAACAGCAAATAAACTGGCAGGAATTACAGATGGAGATTATAAAGAAGGTCTTTCTTATAAACAAGCGTTAGACCAATTTATAGTTGGTGTAGCTTCTGATAAAAATGTGGTGAATGCTTATCAAAATATTCATAAAGATTTATTAGAAGGTATTCAGCAAGAAAAAATGAGTATAGAAGGCGTCAACATGGAAGAGGAAATGGTTAATTTAATGGCCTTCCAGAAATACTTCGTGGCAAACTCTAAGGCTATTACAACAATGAATGAAGTATTTGACAGTCTGTTTTCGATTATTAGATAACATGTAGAAGAATTGAAAAGCTTTTTTATGGATCCAATATAGGATAGAAGCGGACAGAGCCTTTTAGTGGATCAAGCCGTATAAGATCAGAGAAATGAAACGGTTGAATGGTAAGAAAGAAAATAACCGTACAAAGTGGCAGTTGCTTCCTCTTGCCAAGTCAAATATAGATAAAGGAGAAGATAGGGATGAGAGTATCGACGTTTCAAAATGCAAACTGGGCAAAGAATCAGATGATGGATTTGAATGTGCAACAGCAATATTACCGAAATCAAGTAACTTCCGGTAAAAAAAATCTTCTCATGAGTGAAGATCCACTTGCAGCAAGTAAATCATTTGCGATTCAACATTCATTAGCAAATATTGAACAGATGCAAAAGGATATAGCAGATTCTAGAAATGTGTTAAGTCAAACGGAAAATACATTACAAGGTATTGTGAAATCTTTAACGAGAGTGGAGCAATTAACTTTGCAAGCGGTAAACGGGACGAATAGTCCTAATGAATTAAAAGCAAGCGCTGCAGAAATTGATCAGCTTTTAAAACAAGTGGTGTATTTAGCGAATAAACAAGAACAAGGGCGATATATTTTTGGTGGAGATAGTGCTTCAAAACCACCATTTGCAGAAGATGGTACATATCAAGGTGGGGAAAATGACGTTACCTGGAAATTAAATGATGGATATGAACTCAAAATGTTTCGCAATGGAAAAGATTTATTGGAACCCGTAATTAAAACGTTAACAAAAATAAGAGATGTTATGCAAAATGGAGACCAAGATGCACTGGAATCTGTAATGGGAGAAAATAAAAAAAATCTAGATAATATATTGAATCGTACGACTGAAGTAGGTTCAATATTAAATACAGTGGACACATTTAAGACGATATTAAGTGAACAAAATCTAGCTCTTCAAGAAAATAGAAAAGAGATAGAAGATGTAGATTTAGCGGTAGCAATTTCAGATTTAGCTTATATAAATGCGACGTATGAGGCAACATTAAAAGCGGTTAGTACAATGAGTAAGACAAGTATTTTAGATTATATCTAGAAAAGGAGTGAAAAATTTGGGGACTTCAGTATCAAATTTAGGTGGAAGACAGCAAGTATGGAATCTTGGTAACAATATTATTGATACCTCTAATCTAGTAAATTTAGAATTACAGGCTTTAGAAATGAAAAAAACGCCTTACAATAATCAAAAACAAACCTTAGCTACGGAACGAAATGTATATGCGAGTATGAAAAAGGAATTCGGTAGTTTTATGCAAGTATTCAAGGAGATGTATGCGTTTAAAGGGAATGAGAAGAAAGCGGGGGTGTCTAAAGAGGGATTTATTAATGTTCAAGCTGATGCTTCCGCACTTGCAGGAACGTATACGATTAATGTTAAAAAAGTAGCGGAAAGACATCAGATTACAACTACACTCATAGATAAATCTGATTCTGAAAATCCTAAAAATATAATCGAATTGGATTCGGAAATTGGAAAAGATGCTACATTTCGTATTAACGATAAAGAAGTTAAGCTTACTAAAGAGATGACATATAAGGATTTTGTTAATAAAATGAATAATGGAAATTATGGAGTGTCTGTATATTCATTAGGTGGACAGTTGTTTTTTACATCAACTACTGCTGGGGAAAATGGAGAAATTAAATTAGTTGATGGTGAAGGTGGAATATTAAAAGACATTGGATTGGTAACTTCAGAAATGATAGATGGAAAAAATGTAATTGCCAAACAAGTAACAGCGCCTCAAAATGCCGAATTTATAATTAATGGTATGACTGATAGCAGTCCCTCTAATAAAATTGATACAATTCCAGGATTAACTATTAATTTGGAAAAGGAAACGACTGAACCAATTAAGGTTACGATTGAAGATTCAAACATTAAAGAATCAATCAATATGATAAAAAAAATGAGAGATCAATATAATAAGGCTGTTTCAACGCTCGATTTATTTGCCGGCGAAAATGGAGCTATGCAAGGTAATAATATTGCATTTTCTATTAGTAATATTATGGCTAATGTATTTAGACACAAACAAGATGATAAATTTATGTTTTCATTTGGAATTGAAGTCGATAAAACTGGAAAAATGGTTCTCGATGAAGAAAAGCTAAGTAAGGCTTTTAAGGAGAATCCAGAAACTGCAAAACAGTTCTTCTTTGGCTTTAATGGACTAGGGCATGAGATAGAAAAAAAACTAGATGGTATTTTAGGAGATGAAGGTGTAATAGGGCAGAGGTCAAAAAGTATAGAGGGGCAAATAAAAGAGCTAGATAAAAAAATTGATGCAATCGATAAGCTGAATAAACAAAAACAAGAGACCATTATTGATAAATATTCAAAGTTAGAACAACAGTTATCGATGTTAGATCAGCAACTAAAAACAATTAAAGCAATGACAAAACAAAAAAGTGATGATTAATGAAAGTTGAGGAAGTGATCGTATGCAAGCATGGCAACGCTATATGCAAAATGACATTATGACGAGTAATCCAATTAAAAATACAATTTTTATTTATGAAAGATGTATCGTTGAGTTTCGTAATTTAGAAGAGCTTTTAAATACTTTTAAACTCCAAGAAGGAGATACGCTCCTTGAAAAATTAGAACGTATTTTTGAAGAGCTAAAGCTTCAATTAAATCCTGAGATTACTAAAGATTTGTATGATAGCCTATTCGGTTTATACGATTGGATTAGCATTCAAATTCAGACGATGAAAGTAACGCGTGAAGCAAACGATATTGATGCGATTGTGAAAGTGTTACAAGATTTAATAGATGGTTACCGCGGAGCAATTGAAAATGAACAATGACATTTATCAAGCGTTTGTCGGCTGTTTTAATGAAATCGGTGAATTACAAGTGTCAGCTGAAGAATTTACTGAGAAAAGTGCTATGTTAAATCGCTGGATGAAGACTTTGGGTGAAAAGACGCGAGCAGATGTTGCAGCGGAAGTGAGTCCATTAATAATAAAGGCAGCTCAACATATTCGAGATAAGCAAAAGATTTTGGAAGAAATGATTATGACAAATGATGGGCGAATGAAGGCTAATTCGTTTTACGGTAAATATTAATTGTAAAGTATGGAAACGGGTTCCTCTTATTACAAGGGGGATCCATTCTGTTGTTTGAATAAAGACGTTCCACTGATTTAGGTTTCACTTTATGACTGTAATGGAAAAATAGCAATAATTTAAACAATAAAAAAATGAACGTTATTTTATTGTTCTTATATCGAAATGTTATATAGATTACTAGGTAAATACAGTTTTTTATATTATTTTATATATTTTTTAATTTTTCTAAAGACAACAATGGGAAAATGGAATAAAATATGAAAGGGTACATGATAGATAATATTTTAATAAATAAATATAAGGAAATGAATAATGAAGTGAAACTTCCATCATGCCGTAAGCGGTATGATGGAAAAAAGAAGGGTGTGGAATATGCCGGACTTAGTTAGTGATGTTAGTCATTATATGAATTATTTAGTAACGAAGCGAAATACTGTTTCTAGTAATATTGCAAATGCGAATACACCGGGCTATAAAGCGCAAGGTGTAACATTTGCTGAACAAATGAATATGAATAATCCACTATTCAAAAAAAACGCTGCGGATTTAAAGAGTAATTCAGACTTATATCAAACGAATGAAATGCACTTACCGACAGCAAATATGAAAAATACATATGCAAAGATTCAAACGAAATTAATGCAAACGAATAAAGATGGAAATAGCGTGGATGTAACGACAGAAATGCTAGATTTAATGAAAACAAACCAATTATATGGTATCTCAATTAATGCGATTAATACGCAATACGCAATTAACCAAGCAGCACGTGGACGTTAAGTGTAGAAGGGGAGACAACGATGTTCCAAGCAATTAATGCAAGTGGCTCAGCGCTAACTACAGCGAGAAAATGGATGGAAGTTACTTCTAACAATATCGTAAATGCGAATACGACGGGAGCACCAGACGCAGAGCCGTATCACCGCCGAAGTGTGGTGCTAGAATCAAATAATAATTTTGCAAATATGCTAGAGGGAGCTCCTGCTAACGGAGTGAAAATAAAAAGTATTGAAACAGATCGAAATGAAAATCTAGTATATGATCCAACGCATCCACATGCAAATGAAGAAGGATATGTACGTTATCCGAACATTAATGTGACAGCTGAGATGACGAATGTAATGGTTGCTCAAAAAATGTATGAAGCGAATACAAGTGTATTAAATGCGAACAAAAAAATGCTCGATAAAGATTTAGAAATCGGCCGAGGATAAGAGGGAAGAGGGCAAATATGAAAATCCAACCATTGTTAAATACACAGCCATTTGGAGCGATTCAGCCAATTGGAGCACCGAAAACTTCTCAAACATCTGTAGTTGAGGGTAGAAAGTTTATCGATTTATTGGAAGATGTGAATAAACAGCAAAATAATGCACAAACTGCGGTATATGATTTATTGACAAAAGGGGTAGGAGAAACACATGACGTTTTAATTCAGCAGAAGAAAGCTGAATCTCAAATGAAAACGGCTGCTCTTGTACGAGATAATCTTATTGAGAATTATAAGTCACTAATTAATATGCAAATTTAGGAAAATGGACGGGTGTGTTTAAATGGAAAAGTTAAAAAATGTTTTCCAATCGTTAAAAACGTGGCATAAGTTAGTCATTGGTGCTGCGCTTTTAGCAATTGTAACAGGAGCACTTTTATACTTCACCTTGCCAGATAAATATGTTGTTGTATATCAAAATTTAAATGATGCAGACAAGCAAGAGATTACAGCAGAATTATCGAAGCTAGGTGTCGATTACCAATTAGCGGCCGATGGTTCGATTCGTGTGCAAAAGAATGATGCTCCATGGGTTCGAAAAGAAATGAATGGAATGGGCTTACCGTTTAATTCAAAAAGCGGTGAGGAAATTTTATTAGAAAGCTCGCTCGGTTCAAGTGAGCAAGATAAAAAAATGAAACAAATTGTTGGTACGAAAAAGCAATTAGAGCAAGATATTGTAAGAAACTTTGCGGTGATAGAAACGGCAAATGTTCAAATTACATTACCTGAAAAAGAGACAATTTTTGATGAGGAAAAAGCAAAGGGGACAGCAGCGATTACTGTTGGTGTGAAGCGTGGTCAACTATTAACGGCTGATCAAGTTGCAGGTATACAGCAGATGATTAGTGCAGCAGTTCCTGGTGTAAAAGCAGAAGAAATGAGTGTTATAGATAGCAAAAAAGGTGTTATTTCAAAAGGGGCAGGTGAAGCGCATTCCAGTAGTTCCTCTTCTTATGAGAAAGAAGTTGAGATGCAACACCAAATTGAAGGTAAATTAAAGCAAGATATCGATGCAACGTTAATGACGATGTTTAAGCCAAATGAATATAAAGTGAATACGAAAGTATCTGTAAACTACGATGAAGTTACACGTCAGTCTGAAAAATATGGTGATAAAGGTGTACTTCGTAGTAAACAAGAGCAAGAGGAAAGCTCTACTGCGCAAGAAGGAGCAGATACGAAGCAAGGTGCTGGTATTACAGCGAACGGCGAAGTGCCAAACTACGGTACGAACAATAATCAAAATGGCAAAATTGTCTACGATAATAAAAATGGTAACAAAATCGAAAATTATGAAATAGATAAAACAGTTGAAACGATTAAGAAACATCCAGAATTAACGAAAACAAATGTTGTTGTATGGGTAGATAATGATACGTTAGTAAAACGAAGAATTGATATGGAAACTTTCAAAGAAGCAATTGGTACAGCAGCTGGACTTCAAGCTGATCCGAACGGAAACTTTACAAATGGTCAAGTTAATGTTGTAACTGTTCAGTTTGATCAACCGAAAGAAGACAAGCCAAAAAAACCAGAAGAAAGTGGTATGAATTGGTGGTTAATCGGTGGAATTACAGGAGGTTTGTTAGTGCTCGCCTTGCTAATATGGTTCTTATTAGCAAGGAGTAAGAAAAAGAAAGAAGAAGAGGAATATGAAGAATACTTAGCAGAAGAGGAAGTTGCTGCTAGTAGTGAAAGCATTATGGAAATTCCTGAAGAGAAAATAGTACCAGAGCCAAAACGAGAACCAGAACCAGTAGAACCGACAGAACCTACATTAGATGACCAAGTGCAGGAAGCTACGAGAGAGCATGTAGAAGGTACTGCAAAAGTTATTAAAAAATGGCTAAACGGATAGTAAGGGAGGAAAAACAATGTTAGATGAAATCTCCTCCAAAGAAAAAGCTGCCATCCTTATTCGTACATTAGACGAAGGGGTGGCAGCAAAAGTCATTGAATATATGACGGCTGAGGAAAAAGAAGTGTTACTTCGTGAAATTGCGAAGTTTCGTGTATATACAGCAGAAACGTTAGAAAATGTACTAGGGGAGTTTCTGTATGAACTAAATGTAAAAGAATTGAACTTAGTAGCCCCAGATAAAGAATACATTCGTCGTATATTTAAAAATATGCCAGAAGACGATTTGGAAAAATTATTAGAAGACCTTTGGTACAACAAAGATAATCCATTTGAATTTTTAAATTCACTAACAGATTTAGAGCCACTTCTTACAGTGCTTAATGATGAATCGCCACAAACGATAGCAATTATTGCTTCTTATATTAAGCCTCAATTAGCATCTCAATTAATTGAGAGATTACCAGATCATAAGCGTGTAGAAACGGTAATGGGCATTGCGAAGCTAGAGCAAGTGGATGGTGAATTAATTAATCAAATTGGTGAGTTATTAAAAGCAAAATTAAATAATATGGCATTTAGTGCTATTAATAAAACAGATGGCTTGAAAACGATTGTAAACATTTTAAATAATGTTTCACGAGGCGTTGAAAAAACAGTTTTTCAAAAGCTTGATGAAGTCGATTATGAATTATCTGAGAAAATTAAAGAAAATATGTTTGTTTTTGAAGACTTACTCGGTCTTGAAGCTCTTGCACTTCGCCGCGTGTTAGAAGAAATTACAGATAATGGTGTTATTGCGAAAGCAATTAAAATTGCAAAAGAAGAAATTAAAGAGAAATTATTTACATGTATGTCTTCAAACCGTAAAGAGATGATTCTAGAAGAGTTAGATGGCTTAGGACCGCTTAAGATGACGGATGCTGAAAAAGCGCAGCAAATGATCACAGGTACAGTGAAAAAGCTAGAGAAAGAAGGAAGAATTATCATTCAAAGAGGTGAAGGTGATGTCCTTATTTAAAAACAGAATTCCGAAGAATTCTGTTTCTTTTTCTGAAGAAACGTATGAATTACAGTTTCCAAAACCAATACGAGTTCATGATGAAGGGGAAATACAAGTAGATCATGCAGAGCTTCTTGCGCAGCAAGATGCATTACATATTGAAATGAATCAGCTAAGGCAGCAGCAACAAACGTTAGAACGAGAGCATCAGGAGTTGTTACAGGCTAAAGAAGAGTTTCAAATGCATATTCATGAACAAATGGAACAGATGGAAGCAGTACGTATGCAATTTCAAAAGGAGCAACAAGAAACGGCATACGAATGGACAGAATTATTATGGGAACAATCTTTTCAATTAGCAGAAAAAATTGTGAATCAAGCGATAGATTCACGATTATTAGACGTTCTGCCAATATTAACAGGGATCGTTCAAACATTACCGACTTCATTTGAAAAGTTAATTATAACGGTTCATCCAGAAACATTTGAGCATATACAAGAAGAGAAAGAAGATACGAAAGAGTATTGGTTACTACAATTAGTAGAATGGAAGTATGATTTTTCTTTACAGTTTGGTGAGTTTGTTTTGGAGGAAGAGAAAGAGTTCTTTGAATTTAAATTTGCACCTATATTTGCGAAACTTCGTCGTAAATGGGAAGAGAAAAAGTTGTTTGAGGAGCAAAATGTATGAACGAACATAATAAATGGACTACGTTTATTGAAACACCGTTTTATACGAAAGTTGGCAAAGTTCATAGTGTACAAGAGCAGTTTTTTGTAGCGAAGGGACCGAAAGCGAAGATTGGAGATGTTTGTCTCGTTGGAGAGCATAGCGTCTTATGTGAAGTGATTGCAATTGAAAAAGAAAACAATATGTTACTCCCATTTGAACAGACAGAAAAAGTGTGTTACGGAGATTCAGTGACATTAATTGCAGAAGATGTCGTTGTGCCCCGTGGTAATCATTTGCTTGGCAAGGTGTTAAGTGCAAATGGAGAAGTGTTAAACGAAGATGCTGAAAATATTCCAGTGGAAAAAATAAAATTAGATGCATCGCCGATTCATGCGTTCGAGCGTGAAGAAATTACAGACGTATTTGAAACGGGAATTAAAGCGATTGATTCTATGTTAACGATTGGTATCGGACAAAAGATTGGTATTTTTGCTGGATCAGGTGTTGGTAAATCTACTTTACTTGGAATGATTGCGAAAAATGCAAAAGCTGATATTAACGTTATTAGTTTAGTAGGTGAACGTGGCCGGGAAGTAAAAGACTTTATACGAAAAGAATTAGGCGAAGAAGGTATGAAAAGAAGCGTCGTTGTTGTAGCGACGTCAGATGAAAGTCACCTTATGCAACTTCGGGCGGCAAAGCTTGCAACGTCGATTGCCGAATATTTCCGAGACCAAGGAAATAATGTATTACTTATGATGGATTCAGTTACTCGTTTTGCCGACGCTCGCCGAAGTGTAGACATTGCAGTCAAGGAATTACCAATCGGTGGTAAAACACTGTTAATGGAAAGTTATATGAAAAAGTTATTAGAGCGATCCGGAAAAACAAAAAAAGGGTCAATAACAGGTATTTATACAGTGTTAGTTGACGGTGATGATTTAAATGGTCCTGTACCAGATTTAGCTCGTGGTATTTTAGATGGACATATTGTATTAAAACGTGAACTCGCAACTCGTAGTCATTATCCTGCCATTTCTGTATTAGATTCGGTAAGTAGGATTATGGAAGAAATCGTATCGCCGAATCATTGGCAACTTGCAAATGAAATGAGAAAAATTTTATCTATTTATAAAGAAAATGAATTGTATTTTAAATTAGGAACAATTCAAGAAAATGAAGAAAATGCTTATATTTTTGAATGTAAAAATAGAGTAGAAGATATAAATATGTTTTTAAAACAAGGTCGAACTGATAGTTTTCATTTTGAAGATGTTGTGCAAGCGATGCACCATATTGTGTAAGACCTCGCCCTTCGAGGTCTTATTTTTTTGTTTTTAATATTTCACAGTTTTTTTTGTGAAAAAACTATATAATAGAAAAAAGGAACGTTATAATAGGAAGGGGCTATGAAAAAGGGTGGATAAACAGCAGTACGACACGATAAAATTGCAGATTAATCAAGAGAAAGAACAAATCTTGAAAGAAGTGTACGAACTAACAGCTGAAAAAAGAAAAATAGAACAAAAAAAAGAATATGATTTGTATGTTGTAAAATCACGCAGTAAAGTCGTACAAACTGGGCAACGTATTATGGTTGGTATGCTGTCTTCACATACATTTTCACCTGAAAGAATAGAAGAATGGAATCGGAAAATTAAAAAAACAGAAGGTTTTATTCAAAAAAATGAAAGCCTTTTAGAGCAAATAAAAGAAAAAGAACGTGTCATTGATGAAATGTATCAAGAAGATTGTAAGAATCTTGCGAAAGTAAAAGAAAAGTTAGAAGAAAAAATGCTTCTTGATTTAAAAATGTGTATGAACGGATGAGGTGGGTGTAGTGATACGATTTGTATTACCGGTGCAGCAAAGTTTATCTCCACAAAAAGACAAAGGGCTAGAAGTACAATCGAAAAATGAAAATTCTTCATTCGATAATACAATGAAAATTGAAAATAAAAAACAGCCGAAAACGGAGAAATCGAAACAAGAAGAAGCACCAAAAAAAGAGAAGAAAGAATATCTTCTCGCAAAAAAAACGGTAACGAAAGAAAAGTCGATTGAAAAGAAAGAAGAAAAAAAAGAGACAGAACAACTATTACTAGCTGTATCTGGGCAAATGATTGCAATTGAACAATTGCGTGTGCAGTCAGAATCGTTATATCTATACATACAAAAATACAAAAACTATATAAAGAATACGGGAATATTAAACTGAACGAATTGCCTACAGCTGAATTACAACAATTACAAGAAATTCTTTCGAATATAAATATTGAAAAAATCATATATTTAGAAGATACAATACTAATGACGTTAGACAAGGTGACGATGCCAGAGCAAACATTGCAAGTATTAAAATTCGTAGAATCAGAAACTTGTAATATTGCAAAGAAACAAGAGGAGCCTAAGGAAGTAGAACCCCCGAAAGCAGAGAGTGATGATGTGAAAGTAGAGTTACCAAAAGTCGATCAGTTAAATGACTCAAATTCGACCGGGGCTGAGTTATTAAATAAAGCAACGGGTACTGACCAAATAGGAAAACAAAATAGTGGAGCTGAGAAGGTTACAATACCTGATTTAGGCAAGAAGATGGAAGCACAAGTAGAAGCTCTGCAAAAGTTTGTAGTGAAAAAAGAACGTGTTTTATTCCAGCTAAATCCAGAGAAACTGGGTACATTAACTGTATTTATGAAAAAGCATGGAGATCAAATTGATGTCCATGTAGAAATGGAAAAACAAGATGCGAAAAAACGTGTTGAAATGATTTTTGACGAATTGAAGCTAAAGTTAAAAGAAAAAGAAATTAATATTCAAATTAGTTATTCAGAAAAAGATGAGCATCGTAAAGAACAACGAGAACAAGAGCAAAGACAAAAGCAAAAACTAGCAAGTACGAAACAAGAATCGAAAGAATTTGCTGGATTATTGGAGGAATAAAGCGTGCCAACAGTTGGATTAAATGCAACGAGTACAAATCATATTCCGTTACAGGCGGGAGCGCAAAAAAGCAACGCACCTGTTAATGGCGTACATTCGCCAGTTCAACAAACAAACGGAGTATCAGCAAGTACTCAAAAAACTCCCGGTGTAATGGAGAAAGATGATTTTCTAAAATTGTTTTTAACGAGTTTTCAGCATCAAGATCCATTCAATGCGATGGATATGAATCAAATGATGAACCAAACAGCACAGTTATCTCTTATGGAACAAGTGCAAAATATGACAAAGGCGGTTGACTCTTTAAGAACGACGATGTATTCGACAGCACTTGATGGAGGAATGAAGTTTTTAGGAAAGTATGTAAGAGGTATTGACGGTGAAGGAAACAAAGTGACTGGTCAAGTAGAGACAGTTCGTCTTGCAGAAAATAACGATGTACAGCTTGTTATTGATAATAAAGTTGTATCTCTTCGTTTCGTTGAAAGAATATCAGATAAACCGATTGGAGAAACGAATCCAGAAGATGTAAAGAAAGATGATCAAAAAGTAACTGAAGAAGTAAAAACAACAAATTCATAAGGGAGTGTTCATGCGTTATGATTAAAGCGTTATATACAAGTATTACAGGATTGAATGCAACACAAAATGCATTAAGTGTAACTTCAAATAATATTGCCAATGCACAAACAGTTGGTTATAAAAAACAAAAAGCAATGTTTGATGATTTACTATACAACAATTCAATTGGTGCAAAAGGTGACGATAGATACGCAGGGACGAACCCAAAAAGTATCGGTAACGGTGTGAAAATGAGCGGAACGGTTACGGATTATAGCGATGGTACAATTACGTTAACTGGTGGTAAAGTACAAGCAGCGATGGAAGGTAATGGTTTCTTCGTTGTAGGTGATTCAAAAGCTGGAAATATGGAATTTACACGTAAAGGGACCTTTGCGATATCTTCAGATTACTATATTACGAATACAGGAGGTCAATATGTATTCGCTTATCCAGCCGATCCATCAACTGGTAATGTTGACTTATCTGGTATCCCAGGACCACTACAAATTCCAATGGGATCAGCAATCGGTGGTATTCGAACGTCAAAAGGTATAGTTGGAGGGAACATTCCAGCTGATGCAAAACACATTACGCAAGAATTGCCTGCATATGATTATGCCGGTAATACATGGACAATGCGCGTAGAGTTTACACAAGATGGTGAACATAATTACAAATATACAGTAAAGATGCGTAATGACTCGAAAAAAGAAACTGAGTTTACAGAGGTTCAAGGCGCAGGTGGTAATGTGACATTCGATACAGTAGGGAATCCAGATCCAGTAAACCCTGAAGCGAATATTCCATTTAATGGTGGAACAGTAAAAATAAATTTTAGTAAATTAACAAACCACCCGACAGAGAAAACAATAGCAGTAACAAACGTAGATGGTAGACCAGCGGCAACTGTTAAAGATTGTTTTATTACTGACGGTGGATATGTGATGGTAAAATATTCTGATGGAAGTATGAAAGCGGCAGGTCAATTAGCTGTTGGGATGCTCCCGAATGAAGGCGGCCTAATGAAAACCGGTAATGGTAACTTTACAGCGACAAATACAACTGGTATTTTAGCACTAGGTGTATCTGGTCAAAACGGTGCAGGAAAAGTACGTGGTGGTGCACAAGAAGGTGCAAACGTAGATTTATCTGTAGAATTTGTTGATTTAATGCTATACCAACGTGGCTTTCAAGGAAATGCGAAAGTAATTAAAATTTCAGATGAAGTATTAACTGAAGTTGTAAACTTAATTCGATAATAAATAGTAAAGAAAAATTGTAACGTAGTAGAAAGGGTTTTATATTCGTATGACAAGACAAGAGCGAATTTCACAATTGCCTTTTTTCGAAAATAAAAGTGAGCTTGCTGAGCAAGTGTTAAAAATAGAACGAGAAGAGCATGTATATTTACCAGATCAATTTGAAATCAAACAAGTGCCCCCATATTCGTTTGGTGAAAAACAAGCAATCATTGGTCGTATACACGAATTTTATTTCGTAAGTATTGGTAGTAATGGTGTTTGGAAGTATCAATTGTTTAAAGATGAGATGAAGTGCCGTGAGTTTTTCGTTATGTTGCCGGATATTACGGATCAGCAGCTTGCTTTTTGGTTTAATAACATTGAGTTGTTGAAAGGGGCTTAAAATCTCTTAAAAGCTTTCTTTTAGGTTTTGAGAGAGGGCCTAGCGATGATTAGTAGGTTTGCATAAGTGGCTCACATGTTGTAAGACCAGAGATATGGAGTGGTTCTAAGGTAGTTGGATGGGCTGGAATCCAAGTGTTTAGGTGATGCCTCTTCACTTTTTGAAGATTGGAACTATCTGAGTCTAGAAGCTGCGATTTGAAATAGATTTAGATTAATTTAAGATAGTTGTGTTATATTGTACAATTAGACTAAGTTTATATAAGAGGAGAGGTGAGGAGGATGGCGCAGAATAAGTATCGCGTTACATTCATTTCGCCGAGTGAGGTCGAGCAGCGGACTGTAATGACGGCGAGTAATTTACCAGAGTTAATTCGTAAAGTAGAGGGTATTATTGCAGATCCGAACGGTTATTTTGTAAATGATAAAAAGAATAATTGCTATTTTAAAGTGATTAAAGAAAATGTTACGTTTATTCAATATGAGTTACTATTTTCGGATAAAGAAATTCACATTGAAAAATTAAAACATATAGCACCAACGGTATTGAAACAATTATTTAAAAAAATAAACGATCCGGAATTATATGCACTTGCACTCCTTGATGTTGATATAGCGACAAAGGATTATGTGCTAGGAGAAATGAATCCAGAGCTTAGAGTGAGAGTGGAAAAAGATCTTTCGAAAAAATGGGAAGCGATGCCGACAGAAATTGTAGGAGCGCAAGAAGTGTTATTAGAGGCACTTGCTTCGTTTATACAAGATTAAGCTTTACCACTGTTTTTATTATTTTAAAACTGTAAGGCTCACTCAATTATCTATATTTTTATATAGGTAGTTGACTTTTTAAGTTTAATAAAGCTTAATAAATAGATATATAGAATTAATAGAAGAGGAGCGACACTTTTATGTCACAAGCACAAAGTATTTTATTAGAAAGTGGAACAAACGAATTAGAAATCGTAACTTATACTGTTGGTGAAAATTTATTTAGCATCAATGTAATGAAAGTGCGTGAAATTATTAATCCATTCCCTGTTACAACAGTGCCGGAATCTCATCATGCAGTTGAAGGTGTTGTTCAAGTACGCGGTGAAATTTTACCTGTTATTAATTTAGCGACAGCCCTTAATTTAAAATCAACAAAGCCACTTGATCAAACGAAATTTATCATCTCGGAATTAAACCAAATGAAAGTTATTTTCCGTGTTGATGAAGTGCATCGAATTCAACGTATTTCTTGGGAACAAATTGATGAACCAGCTTCATTATCTATGGGACTAGAAGAAACGACGTCAGGAATTGTAAAACTAGAGGGGAAAATCATCTTATTGTTAGATTATGAGAAAATTGTTTGCGAAATTAGTAACAGTGGTTATGACAATAAAACTCTTTCAGGATTAGAACAAAAAACAGACCGAGCTGAAAAAGTTATTTATATTGCGGAAGATTCAGCGATGCTTCGCCAAATATTAGAAGAAACATTATCAACAGCTGGATATACGAAAATGAATTTCTTCAGTAATGGTGCAGAAGCATTAGCACAAATTGAAAAACTAGCAAAAGAGCAAGGTGAAAAAATGTTTGAACATATCCATCTACTTATTACAGATATTGAAATGCCAAAAATGGATGGACATCATTTAACGAAAATAATTAAAGATAGTGAAGTAATGAAGCAATTACCAGTTATTATTTTCTCTTCATTAATTACAAACGAATTATTCTATAAAGGTGAGACAGTTGGGGCGAATGCTCAAGTGAGTAAGCCAGACATTCAAGAGTTAATTGGTTTAGTTGATAAGCTAGTGTTGTAAAAGGTTTTGAAAAGCGTTTTTTAGTTGGAAGAGTCGGCGTAAAATACATTTTTAGCTGAAAAGAGGAACTAGCCGTATAGTACAGGTTAGTTTCTTTTTAGTATGTACAGGTATAAAAGACCAAACATCTCTAGAGTGTTTATGACAATACTCGCTTTCAAATATTTAGCTGTTCTTATTTAGGGAGTATCGATTGGTTTAATTAATAGGTGGTAGGATTTTTTTATTTGAAAATATAAGAGAGTGTGTTAGTAATATTTCACGATAGCTCAAAAATTTTCGGTGAAATTATATTGGGAATACCATATAATAGAATTGAATGCATTTTATTGATAAAAAAATCGTGTTAGATTTTGTATGATTTACTTAAAAAATCTCTTCTATTTTTATATACTCTATATACTTTTTAGTATGTTAATTATTTGACAGATAATTTCGAAATGCTATAATATGGATATGTAAAAATTGCTATTTTCTTAAAAGACATGGGAGTCAGATGAGAATTGTGAAAGGATGAGGGGGAGTGACACAGAGTATGTATCACCACACAGCAATCAATGTATTAAATCTTTTACAAAACATGTCAAATAATAAAACGAACGATATGAAATTAGAGGCGGAATTTAAAAAAATAGAGAAACAATTCCGAGTAAAGTATGAAGAGCTAATCGATTTATATAATAAAATGGTATTATTTCAAATAGATATAGAAAAAAATGGCGGTATGCGAGTTTATGAAAAATCAGGAATTACATGGTTAAAGTCTGAACTAGAATTACTGTATGAAGTATATCAATTTTGTCAGCGTCAAGGCTTGAATATCGCAAATATTTCAAAATATGTTAGTAAAAATGAACTGAATTTATTTCCAAAAACAGAAAGTCAATTACAGAATACGTATTATAAATTAAAAAAACAAGAAATCCCGTTTGAAAATATTGAAAAACAGAAGCCGGGTCGAAAACGCAAATATACACCTGTAAAGGCTACCGTTGTTGAGGCGAAACAAGAAAGAAAACAGGAAGTAAAAGAAGATTTCCAAAGTGAAGAGGACGAAAAGAATCTCGTAACTGTTATATCTGGTATCGTTGATAATTTTGAGACAATTAGTCAATCCCGCGAAAAGAAAGAGTATGAATTACATCAGTTTATGGAGGGAATCTATAAGCTTTCTAGTATGGCTGCAGAGCGTTCGAAAGAGGAAAAGAATGCTCGAGGTCTTGAAGGTGAGGTAGATTCATTACGAACTGAAAATGAAAGGTTAAAAAGAGAGAAGGAAGACCTTGTACATGATATTAAAGAAATGACGCACCATTTAATTCATTTCATTACGAGCTCTGATATCGATCAAATTCGTACGTTGCCTTTCTTCGTAAAAGAGTGCAAAAAAGATTTACATAATCTGGGATTATATAACGCTCAAGACGGAAAAATGAAAATTGTGGTTGATAGTGGCGATCAGGTTATGACCATATCATAATAAAATGGATACAAAACAAAAGGGAAATACATATATACTATGTATTTCCCTTTTGTTTTGTATGGAATCATTTCGGGCAGAGGAAAAGTTATAATTAATTTTAGTAAATCAAAAATTTGTACAAAAGGAAGGAACTAGGTCTTACTTTGTAGTATCGTGATCCGAAAAATACTGGGAATATACGTATTGTCACTGTGAAAGGGCTTAATACATAATGATTTTAAAGATAAACCGACTCTTCCTCAATATTTAACTGATTTAATTGAGGCGAATAAGCTGTATAATCGTACAGTTGTTATTACATTTCATCAACAAACTTTTAATAAGGAGAATTGAAGAGTAAAGTAGGATTCAAAAGCATAGCCAAAAAGGTGGCTGTTATAAGTTATTTGCCTACCAAAATAATCAATATTTGTTTAAAATATAAGATTACTATTTTATTATACCGAGTAATTATTCACATTATATAATAATTACTTACTATATAATTAACATGGTTATCTTACAAAAGTGTAAGGTTTTTTTAATTGACACTCGTACATATAAGTAACTATACTGGTTACACGACATTGGTGAATATATTTAATAGTCTCTATCTATAAGTGTATGTCTCAGGATTCTTTTCGGAATAAAAGTTAGAATTAAATTTAATAACTGTAATATATTGATAATGTGTGTTTAATCCATTCTTTATTCTAGGTCGTATTATTTAAAGATTAACTATAAATGATATATTTACCAAGTTGTAATAATTTTTTAGAGGTGTTACATGTTGAAATACAAATTAATTGCTACAGGAATTCTTGCTGGAAGTCTACTATCCTATTCATCTAGTGCATTTGCAAATACTCATAAATTCCCAGATGTTCCCGCATGGGCTGACAAATCCGTTAATTATTTAGTTGATAAAAAAGTATTGAGTGGTTATCCAGATGGAACTTTTGGTTCAAGTGATACATTAGATAGGGCTTCTGCGGCAACAATTATGACAAAGGCCCTTGGTATACATATTGACTTAAATGCAAAACCATCTTTTACAGATTCACAAAACCACTGGGGAACACCGTATATTGCCGCAGCTGAAAAAGCAGGAATAATTAAAGGTGAAGGAAATGGAATATTTAATCCTTCTGGAAAAGTTACTCGTGCTGCTATGGCTACAATGCTAGTGAATGCATATAAACTACAAAATATAAACCCTAGCAATGGACAAAGTAAATTTGAAGATTTAAAAGGACATTGGGGTGAAAAGTTCGCCAATATTTTAATTGATTTAAAAATTTCAGTTGGTACAGATAACGGTTGGCAACCAAATAAATTCATAACACGTGCAGAAGCCGCACAACTTACTGCCAAAACAGATACCCTTCAATCCAGTCCGAAAAATCCTTTAGAAAATAAAACAATCATTATTGATCCTGGACATGGTGGCGAAGATCCTGGAAAAGCCACAAAGGGATTGCCTGAAAGTAAAATTGTATTAGACACTTCCTTACGCCTACAACAATTGCTTGAAAAACATACACCATTTACAGTTTTATTAACTCGTGAATCTGATACTAGACCTGGACATGATCAAAAAAGTTCTTTACAGGAACGTGTTAAATTTGCTAAGCAAAATCAGGGGGATATCTTTATAAGTATTCATGCAAATGCTTATAATGGTAATGCAAAAGGGACAGAAACATACTATTATAAATCTTCTGAATCCGAAAAAACAAACCCTCATGTGGAAGAAAGTCATGTGTTAGCGGAAAAAATCCAAGCACGTTTAGTAGAGGCCCTTCAAACACGTGATAGAGGCGTTAAACATGGAGATCTTCATGTTATAAGAGAAAACGGCATGCCAGCTGTGTTAACGGAACTGGCTTTTATAGATAATGGTATCGATTACAGTAAACTATCTACGGCAAACGGTAGACAGATTGCAGCACAAGCCATTTATGAAGGGATTTTAGATTATTATGAATGGAAAGGAAATAATGTATCCGAATATAGGTTGTAATAAGTGCAAGGAAATTTAGTAATTCTAGGAATAAGTAATTTCTAAATTGCTAAAGTATAATTTTGTTATTTGTAATGTGTTTTAGTTTTATAGTGTATACTGGCGCCGACTTATTAAGGATTATAAATAAGTCGGTGTTTAAGTTAGCGTACTTAATGAATACTATAGAAGTTATGAAGAAAAAAAGATAAATAGATAGGGGCATACACCTACATTCATTATTTTTACGTGAAATTTTAATTTAAAAATAGTTAAGTTATACGTTTCAGATGGGCAGTATACAATGAGTTCAAAGAAAACATTCTTTGAACTCATTAGCTATTAAATAAACTTGTTACATAAATAGTTCGTATAACAATAATTGATAGTGTTAAGGCCATAGCTGTTCATATTTTTTTGTAATTCCTGTTATAGAATTGTTAAATATTTGCAGGTGTAATGTAAGGCTGCTTTATTTTGAAAGAAATCTTTTGAAATGGTCATAATATGAATAATAATTAGAAACAAATTTTTTAAAAATGATGAAAGACTTAAGAAGGTGAATATATTGCTTAAACATTCACATTTGCAATTTATTTTATTAACAATAGCTCTAATATTCTATATAAGCTTTTGTTTTATATTTTTATTTGTTTTTCCGAATCATTATTTCGTATCAGATTTTAATACCCGACTATCATCCTTAGTTGTTGAAACTACTGTATTTATCTCATTACTTTATTCTATATTATCCGGAAAAATTAAGTTAGGAGTATTCTGGGTTTGCATTACTATTGCAATAGGGTGTTTCTTGATAGGGAATTTTATATCCGCTTTTCAAGTACTTAATGTAGAATTGCCGATACAAAATTTTAATATCTCTGATGTGTTTTTGTTGTTTTTCTTATTCTTCTTTCTCTTTGCATTCTTTTATAAAATCATTATGGAATGTAACAAGTGGGAAAAAGCGTATTTAATTTGTGATTTATGTATTGTTGTTACTGCCATTTTTACATTAGAGTGGTACCTGTTTAATAAACCTTCTGCAAATATCTTATTCTTATCAATTGGAGATGTTTTTCTCTCATTTATTTTTCCGATTATAGATTTATTACTTCTTTTATTAGGAGTTAGTCTAATCTTTCGACCAGCTATTTTTAATGCGAAAAGTAAATTATTTATTTTTATCCTCGTATTAACTGGATTGGCTATTACGGACTACTTGTATTTTTACTTACAAGATGATTTGTCAGATCGTTCACTTGTATTATTAAGGTGTTTGTATAGAGTTTTCCTTTTATTTATCGCTATTGCTGCTTCGATCTCAAAGAATGCATCTTCTAGAAGGAATTATTTCATTATCGATCCGACATTTGGGAAGAAACTTCTTGTTATATTTCCTTATCTTGCAGTTGCGGTATTAATTGGCTTTACTTTAAAAGAGCAAACTTCCTCGGCTACACTTATTACTGGGAATTGTATTGCATTTGTATTTGTGCTAATTCGTCATACTATCGTACGAATGCAAAACAGAGATTTAACTGAAATGTTAAAAGTGTTTAATAATCAATTAGAACAAAAAGTATCTCAAAGAACAGAAGATTTAATAAACAAATCCGATGACTTGGTCAAAAATCAAGAGAGATTTAAGTCATTATATGAGTATCATCCAGATCCTATTTTAACGATTAATTCAAATGGTACTGTGTTAAATATAAACCAGGCTGGAAGTATGTTATTAGGAAAAAACAGTGATGAATTAATAGGTAAAGAGTGCTTCTCGATTTTTTTAGACGAAGATAGATCTGAATTGGAAGCAGCTCTACAGGAAGGGAAACGATGCAGTTCGGCTTCGTTACAATTACGTGTGAAAAATAATAATGAGAAGGACATTCATTTTTGGTACGTCACCATTGTTCCTATTATGATAGAAGGACAAACTTTTGGGAGTTATGTAATGGTAAAAGACATTACGAGAATGAAGAAACAACAAGATGAGATAAACTATCTAGCATTCCATGATACAGTGACGGAGATTGGAAATCGAATATTCTTCCAACAAGAATTAGAAAAATCCATTGAGCATGCACGAAAAACGCAGGGTGAATTTGGACTCTTGTATATAGATTTAAATCGTTTTAAGACCATTAACGATACACTGGGACATTCAATTGGTGATAGTGTTTTAAAAGAAGTTGCTAAACGTTTTAGGACATGTCTGTCACCGGCTATTCCTCTAGCGAGAATAGGGGGAGATGAGTTTGCGATCATAGTCCATAACCACACAGAGCAACAGCTATTGGATTTGTGTGAAACTCTATTTCGTATAACTGAAGAACCATTTGTAGTTAATCAGCATAGTTTTTATTTATCTCTTAGTATAGGAATAGCGGTGTATCCGTTTGGAGGAATAAATACTACTACACTTTTACAACATGCTGATATTGCTATGTATAGTGCAAAGGAAAAAGGTAATAATGCTGTTTGCATGTATGACGAGACATTATCAAAAAAAATAACAAGACAATTACGATTAGAACAGGATTTACCGAAGGCATTAGAAAATAATGAGTTGTTTTTATTATATCAACCACAAGTTGACAGTAAGACTGGTATGGTTATTGGTGCAGAGGCTTTAATTCGTTGGCAACATCCAGAACTGGGAATTATTTCTCCTTTTGAATTTATACCTATTGCGGAAGAAACGTCGCAAATTATTCCAATTGGGAAATGGACGTTACAGGAAGCGTGTCGACAACTGAAAAAGTGGCATTCTGCAGGCTATGCAAATCTAAAAATGGGGATAAATTTATCAGCTATAGAGTTTGAACAGAAAGATTTTGTTCAAGCAATCATATCTACCATAGAAGAAGTAGGGGTACCCGCTAGTTCGATTGATTTAGAATTAACAGAGAGAATAGCAATGGTAGATGAAAAAGAAACCTTATCGAAGTTAAAAGCATTAAAATCATATGGTGTACATTTATCAATTGACGATTTTGGTACAGGGTATTCTTCATTAGCATATCTCCCTTTGTATCCAATTGATACCTTAAAAATTCCAAGAGAATTTGTTAATAGGATCGAAAATTCTACTGATGGAAATGAAATTATTCATACCATTATTTCACTAGCGCATACTTTAAACATGAAAGTGATCGCAGAAGGGGTGGAAACGAAGGAACAATTAACAGTGTTACAACGTAATGCATGTTATCTAATTCAGGGCTATTACTACAGTAAACCTGTAAGTGAAGATGAATTCATCAAGTTTTTAAGCACAATGTCGCGTCACCTTTTCTAAGAAAACCACAATCTAGATTTGTTTTTTTTCGAAATTATAACAAATAGAGGACAGCAAAGTAACTGTCAAAATGTTTTAGCATTTAATTTGGCTTAATAGGAAATTCTAATGAGCAAAGACCTTATCTGATTTTAGTTTTAGAAAGGAGAGAAGCGGATGGATTCAATATGGCTAGAGTATGCTTGGGCATTGTTAATTTTAATCGGATTAGAAGGATTGTTATCGGCTGACAATGCCCTTGTACTAGCAGTTATAGCCAAGCATTTACCCGAAGAAGAGAAAAAAAGAGCTATAAATTACGGAATTATTATGGCCTTTGTTTTTCGATTCGCAGCCCTTTTTGCTATATCATTTATTGCAAATGTTTGGCAAATACAGGCGATAGGAGCAGCTTATCTTCTTTACTTAGGATTAAAGCATGTCATTCAGGCGCAATTCGGAAAAAATAATCAAAATATTCACAAGGAAGATGAAAAGGAAGCAGCAGGAAAAAGCTACTGGTTCACAGTAGGAAAGATTGCATTAGCTGACCTTGCTTTTGCGATTGATTCAATATTAGCTGCAGTCGCTCTTGCCCTCGGTCTTCCGGATTCACCGCTAGAAGATTTCGGTGGTATGGATGGAGGACAATTCATAGTTGTACTTCTCGGAGGAATTGCCGGACTTATTTTAATTAAATTTGCGGCAACTTGGTTTGTACAATTACTGGAGAAACGTCCGGCACTGGAAACAACAGCATATGCAATTGTTGCCTGGGTCGGCGTCAAACTTGCTGTAATTACACTTGCCCATGAGGATATCGGTATTTTAAGTCATGATTTTCCGCACAGTACAACTTGGACTTTAATCTTCTATGGAGTATTAGTTGCTATCGCACTAATTGGCTGGTTTGCACCGGGAAGTAAGTCATCTCAAAATAATCCTGAAAGGTAGTAAAAAGGTCAGAGCATTATGTGCTGTGACCTTTTTATCATTTTGATATTGTGTATTTTTGAATTTAACGCTATAATTACAGTGTTAAAGATGGAATCGTGATATGACCTGTTATGAATCTATCATTTTATTTATGAATAAATGGACTGGTATTTTAGCAAGATGTGCTAATAAACTACTCCACCATGATGATAACGTGCCAAAAATGTGGTGCGTATATTTTCGTGGTGGAGTTTTTTTTATTCTCAAAAAGGGGGAGTCACCATGAACGACAGCATGGTTCATATTACAATTGACGGCAAAGAATATAGTGCTGAGCCTGGTTCAACGGTACTAGGCATCATTAATGAGAACGGAATTGAACATCCACAAATTTGTTACGTGCCGGAAGTGGATCCTATTCAAACGTGTGATACTTGTATTGTAGAAGTGAATGGAAAGCTAGTGCGATCATGTTCTACAGTAGTGACGGATGGTATGGATATCGAGTTGTCCTCTATTAGTGCGAAGGCAGCACAACATGAGGCGATGGACCGTTTACTAGAAAATCATTTACTTTACTGTACGGTATGTGACAACAATAACAGGAATTGTAAATTGCATAATACGGCAGAATTAATGGAAATTGAGCATCAAAAATATCCTTATGAGCCAAAAGTTGATGCAAGCGAAGTTGATATGTCTCATCCATTTTATCGCTATGATCCGAATCAATGTATCGCGTGTGGTCAATGTGTAGAGGTGTGTCAAAATTTACAAGTTAATGAAACGTTATCTATTGATTGGGAGGCAGAGCGCCCACGTGTTATTTGGGATGAAGGAGTAGATATTAACGATTCTTCATGTGTAAGTTGCGGTCAATGTGTAACGATTTGTCCTTGTAATGCTTTAATGGAGAAATCGATGCTTGGTGAAGCTGGATTTATGACTGGGCTGAAGCCGGATATTCTTGAACCTATGGTCGATCTTATTAAAGAGGTTGAACCTGGATATAGCGGTATTTTCGCTGTGTCAGAGGTAGAAGCTGCGATGCGTGACACTCGTACGAAGAAGACGAAAACAGTATGTACGTTTTGTGGTGTAGGTTGTTCATTTGAAGTATGGACGAAAGGGCGCAAAATTTTAAAGGTGCAACCAACTTCTGAGGCACCAGTTAATGCAATTTCTACTTGTGTAAAAGGAAAATTCGGTTGGGATTTCGTTAATTCTGAAAAACGACTTACGAAACCTTTAATTCGTAAAAATGGAGTGTTCGTTGAATCGACTTGGGAAGAAGCGCTTCATGTAGTGGCGAATAAATTGGGCTCTATTAAAGATGAGTACGGTAAAGGCTCTATCGGCTTTATTTCTTCTTCTAAAATTACGAATGAAGATAATTATGTTATTCAAAAATTAGCACGTCAAGTGTTCGAAACGAATAACATTGATAACTGCTCACGTTATTGTCAATCACCAGCGACAGATGGATTGTTCCGTACAATTGGTATGGGCGGAGATGCAGGGACGATTAAAGATATCGCACAATCGGGTCTTGTTATTATCGTCGGTTGTAACCCAACAGAAGGTCACCCAGTATTAGCGACTCGTGTGAAACGTGCGCATAAACTGCACGGTCAAAAACTAATTGTTGCAGATCTTCGTAAAACTGAAATGGCAGAGCGTTCAGATATTTTTATTAGTCCAAAGCAAGGAACAGACCAAGTATGGTTAATGGCTGTTACGAAATATATGATTGATCAAGGTTGGCACGATCAGCAGTTCATCGATGAGAATGTAAACTTCTTTGATGATTTCAAAGATAGTCTTGCGGAATATACGCTTGAATATGCAGAAGAGATTACAGGCATTTCAAAAGAAACGCTCGTTAAAATGGCAGAAATGATTCGTGATGCAGATGGTACGTGTATTCTTTGGGGAATGGGGGTAACGCAAAATACCGGTGGTTCAGATACTTCCGCTGCAATTTCAAACTTACTACTTGCAACAGGAAACTATCGTCGCCCAGGTGCTGGTGCATATCCGCTTCGAGGTCATAATAACGTACAAGGTGCTTGTGATATGGGGACACTTCCAGGGTGGCTTCCAGGATATCAGCACGTTACTGACGATGTAGAACGTTCGAAATTTGAAATAGCTTACGGAGTAAAAATTGATAACAAACCAGGTCTTAATAATATTGAAATGCTTCACGCAATTGATGAAGGGAAAATGAAAGCTATGTACCTTGTTGGAGAGGATATGGCTCTTGTAGACTCTAACGCAAATCACGTACATGAAGTGTTATCAAGCCTTGAGTTCTTTGTCGTTCAAGATGTGTTCCTTTCTAAAACAGCTCAATACGCTGATGTAGTATTACCAGCAGCGCCATCTCTTGAGAAAGAAGGTACTTTTACAAATACAGAGCGTCGTGTACAAAGGTTATATCAAGTACTTCCGACGCTAGGAGATGCGAAACCAGACTGGTGGATCGTGCAGGCAATTGCTAATAAGTTAGGCGCAAATTGGAACTATGGTCATCCAAGTGAAATCTTTGCGGAAATGGCGAGTTTATCACCACTATTCGCACACGCAAACTATGAAGTACTTGAAGGGTGGAACAGTTTCCACTGGGGAAGTTTTGATGGTACGAATACGCCGCTTCTATTCAAAGAAGGATTTAACTTCCCGGACAAAAAGGCTCGTTTTGCGATAGCTGATTGGGTACGTCCTGCTGCATTCCCAGCAGAATACGATCTTCACATTAATAACGGTCGTATGCTTGAACATTTCCATGAAGGGAACATGACAAATAAATCAACTGGTATTCAATCGAAAGTACCAGGTGTTTTCGTCGAAGTTTCTCCAGAACTTGCACTAAAACGTGGAGTGAAAACGGGATCGTTAGTACGCCTTGTTTCTCCATTCGGAGCACTTAAATTACGTGTAATTGTAACGGATCGTGTAAAAGCGAATGAACTGTATTTACCAATGAATTCGACTGATAAAGAATCGGCAATTAATTTCTTAACAGGTCCTGCCGTTGACTTGCGTACAAACACGCCTGCATATAAACAAACGAAAGTACGTATGGAAGTGTTAGAAGTTGACGGCGAAAATCCTATGCCAAAAACGAACCCACGTAATAAAAAGCGTCATCCTCAAAACGGTATTGAGGTAAATCGTAAGTGGGATCGTCCAGGATACGTACATTTAACGGATAACTAAGGGGGAGAAAAGGATATGGCAGCACCTATTCAAGCGATCCAGAAGCAGGAGCTAACCGAGGAAGAAATGAAACAACAAAAACTCGAAGACTTAAAAGAACTGCTAGCTAATAATGGAGATGCTTTAAATCAAATGTTTAATATAGTAGGTGAACTAAATGACATAGGGATGCTGGAAGCTGCAAATTCTATGCTGAAAGCGAAAGAACCAATCGCAAAAATCGTTCTAGGCCAAGTCACTCGTGAACCAGTTACAAATTTAATTAATAATATGATGGGCGCTGCAGGAGCTTTAACAGAACTTGATCCGGAACTTACGAAAAAGCTTGTAGGTAGTGTATTAACAGGTATGGATGAAGGAAACCAGCATTTGCAAAGTAATAAAAAAGTAGGAATATTAGACCTTATGAAAGTACTGAAGGATCCAGATATTAATCGTGCTATCGGATTTGGTCTTCATTTCTTAAAAGGTATGGGTAAAGGGTTAAAAGAAGAATAGATAAGCAACAATAATAGTATTTCATATGTTGCTTGCGTACTTGAGATAAGTGTACAATATGATCCATTTCGTCTCAGTATTAAATAGTTTAGACGAAATGGTCATTTTGTTAAAATAGTTGTGATGGAATATTTGGGGAGGAATGAGAGTATGTCAAAAATGGTACATGAATTTAATGATATGATCCGAAAGCTTCGAAAAGAGTTGTTCGGGAAAGGACCGGAACGAATTCATACTGTATTTACTGAAAACATGGCGATTGCTACATTATATGGGAACTTGACACCTACAGAGAAATTCATTTCGGGAACTATGGATGGTGCGGAAATGGTTCATATGGCTCGAACAAAAATGATCCAAGAAGTGTATGCGGCTAATCCTCATGAACATTTAGAAGAACTTGTTGGTGCGAAGTTAGTTCATCTGTTTTCTGATATGAAAGTAGATGAAGATATTGCAGTTTCCGTGTTTGTCTTTGATAAAAATATAACGTGAGAGAAGGATGCTCATCGTGAAATCGATTCAGGTGGAACGGAAAATTTTTAAATATGAGCAAGGGGAATTTAAACATATAGAGGACAGCATTGTAACAGAGTTTCCTGTTACGGTTAAAATTAACGGCCAGGAATTGGTTACAATGGTTAGTACTCCGGAGTATATTGAAGATATGGTAATTGGCTTTTTAGCCTCTGAAGGCATTATCCGAAAGTATGAAGATATTGATGAAATATGGGTGCAAGAAAAAGAAGGCTATGTACATGTAAAAACGACGAAAATCAATCCTTATTATCGTGACATGCAAAACAAACGTTATATTACTTCGTGTTGTGGAATGAGTAGGCAAGGGTTTGTTTTCGCAAACGATGCGCTGACTGCGAAAGAAATGAATGATATTCGCGTGCAGATTTCTGCCGAGGATTGTTTTCGGTTAATGAATGATATGCAGCAATCTGCGTCTACGTTTCAACATACAGGCGGCGTTCATAATGCAGCTTTATGTGATGCGAGTGGAATTGTTTTAAGTCGCATGGATATAGGAAGACATAACGCTTTAGATAAAATTTACGGATATTGTTTAAAAAATAACATTTCGATTGGTGATAAAGTTATTGTTTTTAGCGGACGTATCTCTTCTGAAATTCTATTGAAAGTTGCGAAAATTGGCTGTGAAGTAATATTGTCAAAGTCAGCTCCAACTGAGTTAGCACTAGAGCTAGCAGAGCAGTTAGGGATTACTACAATAGGCTTCATTCGTAATAAATCTTTTAATGTATATACGCATCCAGAACGGGTTGTAAATATAAAATAAGTAGAAACGAGGCAATAATCATGAAATCTGTCACATTAGACAAATTAGATCGTCCTTTAAAGGATTTACGTATTTCTGTTACTGACCGCTGTAATTTTCGCTGTCGATATTGTATGCCAGAAGAAATATTTGGTCGTGATTATTCTTTTTTGTCTAATGATAAAATTTTATCTTTTGATGAAATTGAAAGGATTACACGTATTTTCGTTTCGTTAGGTGTAAGAAAGTTACGCATTACTGGGGGAGAGCCTTTACTTCGAAAAGATTTACCTGAACTCATACAGCGATTAAACGAAATTGAAGGAGTAGAGGATATCGGTTTAACGACAAACGGATCATTACTTAAAAAATTTGCTCCTGATTTATATAAGGCGGGTTTATCTCGCGTAACAGTTAGTTTAGATTCTTTAAATGAAGAACGTTTCTCTTATTTAAATGGGAATAGAAGTAAAGTAAAAACAGTTCTTGCAGGAATACAAGCTGCAGCAGAAGCCGGAATGAAAATTAAAATGAACATGGTTGTTCAAAAAGGGAAAAATGAACAAGACATCGTTCAGATGGCAGAGTACTTTAAAGAGAATAAGCATATCCTTCGGTTCATTGAATATATGGATGTCGGAAATTTTAACGGCTGGGAATTAGGCGAAGTAGTTTCTAAGCAGGAAATAGTAAAGATGATTCATAAAGTTATGCCGCTGGAACATATTGAAGCGAACTATCCTGGTGAAGTTGCAACACGTTATCGTTATGTTGGTAGCCAAGAAGAAATAGGAATAATTTCATCTGTAACGGATTCGTTCTGTTCATCATGTACAAGAGCACGTATTTCAGCAGAAGGAAAATTGTATACATGTTTATTTGCTTCTAAAGGAAATGATCTTAAAGAATTACTTCGCTTTGGATATACGGATGAGGAGATTACTAATGTTATTCGTGACATTTGGAATAATCGTTCAGACCGTTATTCAGATGAACGGTTGAGCAATACGAATAAAAAAGCAATGCCGAAAATTGAAATGTCGCATATCGGTGGCTGAGAAGCTACTAAAAATGTAGATTCTCTTTGTTAACGTAAATAGTGGGAAATGTGCAAGTTTTGTACACTTTCTATGAGTATAGTAAAAATGATGATTGATATTTCTGTAAGAGATATGCAGAGAGATTAAGCAGCATTCAAAAATCCTTACGATGTTAAGGGTTTTTGGTGCTGCTTTTTTTAGATGAGAAAAATGGAGGAATTGGTTATGGCATTTCATAAACCGGAACAAATTGCTGCGCTTGTGATTGAATCCGGTGTTCAAAAGGTAAGGCAACCGCTATCCGCAATGCTTATTCTTGGTTTTTTAGGAGGAGCATTCATTTCGTTAGGATTTTTACTTAATATTCGTGTTCTAGGTAATGTACCGGAGCAATGGGGAAGTTTAGTCAATTTTATAGGAGGAGCGGTTTTTCCTATAGGACTTATGCTCGTTGTTTTAGCAGGAGGAGAATTAATTACGGGAAACATGATGTCGATGGCCATGGCACTGTATGCACGGAAAATTTCATTGAAACATGTGTTAAACAATTGGGCGTGGATCACTTTAACTAACTTCGCAGGTGCACTTTTCGTAGCGTATTGTTTCGGCCATCTTGGCGGGTTAACAGAAGGTGCGTATTTAAATAAAACGATAGCGATAGCTCAAAATAAGTTACATGAATCTTTCGGGAGAACGTTAATCTTAGCAATTGGTTGTAACTGGCTCGTTTGCCTTGCAATTTGGTTAGCATATGGAACGAACGATTTAATCGGAAAAATTGTTGGGATTTGGATTCCGATTATGGCGTTTGTCGTAATTGGGTTTCAGCAAGTAGTAGCAAATATGTTTGTCATTTCAGCCGTAATTTTTGCGGGGCACCTTACGTGGATGGATCTTGCTAAAAACTTTGTGCCTGTCTTTATCGGAAATGTAATTGGCGGAGCTGGATTTGTTGGATTCGCTTATTTTTCTTGTTATCAGAAACAAAGCACTACCGAAGAAGATGTCTTGAAAAAATAACAGTATGTGAAAGGAAGGCTACCTCATGATAGAGCGGTATTCACGACAACAGTTGTTCACTCCTATTGGAAAAGAAGGGCAAGAGAAAATTAGAAGTAAGCATGTATTAATAATAGGGGCAGGTGCATTAGGAAGTGCAAGTGCAGAAAGCTTTGTACGTGCAGGTATCGGGAAATTAACGATTATTGATCGCGATTACGTAGAATGGAGTAATTTACAGCGGCAACAACTTTACGCTGAACAAGATGCGATAGAAAAGTTGCCAAAAGCAATCGCAGCACAGAACCGTCTCAAACAAATTAATTCAGACGTGCAAATTCAAGCGCTAGTAATGGATGCAAGAGTAGATAATATGGAAGCTTTATTAGGTGGTGTCGATGTCATTATTGATGCCACAGATAATTTCGATATTCGGTTTGTAATCAATGATATATCACAAAAATACAATATTCCTTGGATTTACGGTTCTTGTGTCGGAAGTTATGGCATGAGCTATACAATTATTCCGAAGAAAACACCGTGCTTACATTGTGTGTTGAAAAGTGTTCCTGTTACAGGGGCGACGTGTGACACAGTTGGAATTATTAGTCCAGCTGTTCAAATCGTTGCAGCGTACCAAGTGGCGGAAGCATTCAAAATTTTAGTAGAAGATTACAAAGCAGTTAGGAAAACATTTTTAATGTTTGATATATGGAGTAATCAATATCATTCTATCAAACTAGGGAAAATCAAAATGGAAGACTGTCCTTCGTGCGGAACAAATAGAACTTATCCTTATTTATCATACGAAAATCAAACGAAGACAGCTGTGTTATGTGGAAGAAATACAGTTCAAATTAGACCGGCGCATAATAGACATTACAACTTTGATGAGTTAGAAAAAGTATTAAAGAACCACGGGAAAGTTGATCGGAATCCGTATTTGCTCTCTTGCCAATTAGAAGAGTATCGCATCGTCGTTTTTCATGATGGTCGTGTATTTATTCATGGCACGAATGAAATGCAAAAAGCGAAACAACTATACTATCGGTTATTAGGATAATAGAGAGGGATGGGTAATGATGGAAAGAAGAGTGCCAATTACAGTTGAAGAGGCTGTTCGTAAAGTGATGGCATTTGCTAATTATGGTGTAAAAGAACTAGTACCACTTGAATTAGCATACGGACGTACACTAGCAGACAATATAGTAGCGGATCACGATGTGCCTTCTTTCAATCGCTCGCCATATGATGGGTTTGCTGTTAGGGCAGAAGATACTTCGCGAGCAAGTCGTGAGAATCCAATCGTATTTGAAGTCATCGGTGAAATTGGAGCAGGTTCCGTATTTCCTAAAGAAGTAGGAGCGTTTCAAGCAGTTCGAATTATGACAGGGGCACAAATTCCGAAAGGATGTAACGCGGTCGTCATGCTAGAACTGACTCGTCATCGTCAATATGAGAATATCGGAAAAAGCTATATGGAAGTGCGTCGCTCATTTAAAGAAGGGGATAATATATCCTTTCAAGGTGAAGATGTTCAGAAAGGAACCGTTCTCGCAAAAAGAGGTAGTTACATTAATCCGGGTATTTCAGCTCTTCTTGCTACATTCGGTTATAGCGAAGTGCCAGTAGCGAAAAAGCCTATAATTGGACTATTAGCGACTGGGAGTGAACTTCTCGATGTAAATGAAAAACTACAACCCGGGAAAATCCGGAATAGTAATACGTATATGATATCGTCTCAAATTCGAAGAGCAGGTGGAAGAGTAAAGTACTTTGGGAAGTTTAGCGACGATTTGAATACGTGCTACGAAGCAGTGAAAAAAGCGTTAAGCGAAGTGGATATGTTAATTACAACTGGTGGTGTTTCGGTAGGAGATTACGATTATTTGCCAGCGATATACGAAAAGTTAGGCGCGTCAGTTCTTTTTAATAAAGTAGCCATGCGTCCGGGTAGCGTCACAACAGTAGCACAATTAAACGGGAAATTATTATTTGGATTATCAGGTAATCCATCTGCTTGCTATGTAGGTTTTGAATTATTCGTAAAACCTAGCATTCGTGCGTATATGTTTAGCGAAAAACCACATGTAAAACGAGAAAAAGCAATGCTCGGAGAAGATTTTCTAAAACCGAATCCATTTACAAGATTTGTACGAGCGAAGCTTCAGTATAACGAAGGACAACTAATCGCTTATCCATCAGGATTTGATAAATCTAGTTCCGTTTCTTCATTAGCAGAATCAAACATTTTTATTGTACTACAGGGCGGTACGAGAGGATATAAGAAAGGGATGTTTGTAGACATTCTTTTATTAGAAGATAACGAAGGTAGTGAATGGCCTTGGACATTCCGTAAAGTAGGGAGAGGTTTTGATGGGACAAGCACGATTTGAAATTGTCGATAATCCGATTGTAGTTGAAGAAGTAACGAATAAAGTAGCAAGACGAGAAGCTGGAGCAATTACAACTTTTATAGGAACGGTTAGAGAATTAACGAAAGGAAAACGAACGTTACATCTTGAGTATGAAGCATATAAACCGATGGCGGTAAAAAAGCTTACTGCAATTGGAGAAGAAATTAAAAAAAAGTGGCCGGATGCGAAAGTAGCAATCACACACCGAGTAGGACGATTAGAAATAATGGATATCGCAGTTGTCATTGCAGTATCGTCACCACATCGTAAAGTAGCGTACGAAGCGAATGAATACGCAATTGAACGTATAAAGAGAATTGTCCCAATCTGGAAAAAAGAATTTTGGGAAGATGGAACGGAGTGGATAGGAGATCAACTTGAAAATACTCCGTATCCAGAAGGAAAACCAAAGAAAGAAGAATGAGAGAATGATTACAATTTTACTGTTCGCAAATTTACGAGAAGAAGTCGGTTCAGAGAGATTAGCAATAATAGAAAAACGAGAGATGAATGTTCATCAATTGAAAAAATGGCTGAAAGATAACCATCACTTACAGACGCTAGATAATGTTATGGTGGCAATTAATGAAGAATTTGTAACGGACGAAGATATTGTAAAAGCCGGAGATACTGTTGCGTTTATCCCGCCTGTAAGTGGAGGTTAATTCTTTTTATTTGAATACCGCATCTTTTATACATTAAGGAGAATCATTATGAGTGAATTTTCACACTGGAATGAAGAAGGAAGAGCTAAAATGGTTGATATTTCTCAAAAAGACATTTCAACACGTACAGCTGTTGCGCAAAGTACAATTTCTTTATCAAATGAACTATTTGAAGCAATTCAAAGTGGTGGATTGAAAAAAGGTGACCCGCTCCAAGTAGCACAAGTTGCTGGCATAATCGGTGCTAAAAAAACAGCGGATATAATCCCTATGTGTCACCCGATATTAATCCAAGGAACTGATTTTTCGTTTCATTATGAAAAGACAAGTGATGGGTATGAGTTAACGATACGAGCGACAGTAAAATATAATGGGAAAACAGGTGTAGAAATGGAAGCATTAACTGCCGTATCAATCGCTGCCCTTACTTTTTACGATATGTGTAAAGCAGTTGATAAAACGATGGTCATGAAAGAAACATATTTAGTGCAAAAAACGGGTGGGAAAAGTGGGGACTTTTTTCACAAGGTAAAATAATTACAATGGAAGGAATGTGTATGATGATTACTCACGAACAGATTATGAACGCTTTAAGCCATGTAGAAGATCCAGAGTTACACAAAAGTATTGTAGAATTAAACATGGTAAGAAATATACAAATTGATGGTACAGAGGTTGGACTAGAAGTAGTTTTAACAATTCAAGGTTGTCCGTTGAAAGCAAAAATACAACAAGATATTGAAGACTCACTTCGAAAGGTTGGGGCATCAAAAGTTTCTTTGACATTCGCTTCTATGACACCGGAAGAACGAGCTGCATTAACGGCGTCTTTAAAGAAAGAAGCTAGAACGGAAACTGGAATGCCTAGTATGCTTCGGCCTGATTCAGGAGTACGTTTTATTACTGTAACAAGTGGGAAAGGGGGAGTCGGAAAATCAACTGTGACAATTAATCTTGCTACTGCTTTAGCACGTATGGGGAAAAAGGTTGGAATTTTAGATGCAGATATATATGGATTTAGTATCCCAGCTATGATGGAAACGAATGAAAAACCGACGATGATCGACCAAACCGCAATTCCGGTCGTTAGCCACGGTGTTAAAATTATGTCGATGGGATTCTTCACAGAAGGCAATAACCCAGTTATGTGGCGCGGACCGATGTTAAACAAATGGATACAAAACTTCCTTGCGAACACGCACTGGGGAGAATTAGACTATCTTCTTCTAGATTTACCACCTGGAACAGGAGACGTTGCCATTGATGTCGCTGCAATGATTCCGCAAGCGAAGGAAATTATCGTTACGACGCCTCATAGCGTAGCATCATTTGTCGCTTCTAGAGTAGGAGTCATGGCAAAACATACGAAACACGATATTTTAGGTATCGTTGAAAACATGGCATATTACGAAGAACAAGACGGGTCAAGAAATTATCTCTTTGGAAAAGGCGGCGGCGAAATGTTAGCAGACCAACTGCAAACAGAAGTAATCGCACAAATACCGTTTGCGAAGCGTGAAGAAAATAAAGGCTCATGTGTATATGATGAAGACTCACTTGTTGGGGAGATCTTTACTTCTTTAGCTGAGGATATTATTTATAATGAAGACTAGTATATAAAATAAGAGGAGAGATACATAGCATATGTGTATCTTTCTTTTATATTTTGTGAATAATTACAAGAGTTATGAAGTGCTTACGGCTGTAGTAAATTAGAAATGTTTTGTGAGACTACATTAAGAACAATTAAATGCGTATTCTTTCATTCTTATATAAGGACTGCCTGCTTCTATGCATGGATGGAGTTTCTACCTAAGCGATAAAAGGAGGTTTGCTACCTTTTATCTATATATATTGAAAAAAAGAACCTCTCTATAAATAGAGAGGTTCTTTCATGAAACTAACTCGAATGGTTTATTGTAATAATTTAGAAACCATTTGAGGAGTTTGGTTTGCTTGAGAAAGCATGCTAATACCAGCTTCGTTCAAGATTTTGAACTTAGTCATTTCAGACATTTCTTTCGCCATGTCAGCATCTTCGATTTGAGAAGCAGAAGATGCCATGTTAGAAGCCTGGTTATTTAAGCTTTCTACATTGAAGTCTAGACGGTTTAATGTAGCACCTAAATCAGCACGGCTACCTGCGATAGATGCGATCATACCATCGATAGCTTTAATTGCATCGTTAGCGTTCTTGATAGCAGTACTATCATCTTCAGTAGCTGCTGGAGCGGCAGTTGTTCCACCAGTACCAGTTGTTGGAGCGGCAGCTGTTCCAGTAGTGCCTGCGTTTGTTGCTGAGATAGAAATTTGGCTAAGTTTCTTTCCATCACCTTCTAAATTAGTGCTGGTAACATTTGCTAGTGTGATATCGATAGTGCCGTTAATAGCAGGTTTTGTAGTACTAGGATCAGTAGTACCAGGATTAGTAGTACCAGGATTAGTAGTACCAGAATTAGCTGATGTATTTGCATCAGTATTGGCTTGTCCATCATCATAACTATGGATTTTAATAGATTGATTATCACCATTTAATAATGTTTTTCCGTTAAATTGAGTGTTTTTCGAAATGTAATCAATTTGATCTTTTAGTGCAGAAAATTCTTTTTCTAGTGCACCACGGTTTTCGTTTGTGTTTGTACCGTTGGCAGATTGAACTGCTAGGTCACGCATACGAAGTAAGATGTTAGATACTGAGTTCATTGCTGAATCAGCTGTACGAATCATAGAGATACCATCTTGTGTATTACGAGATGCAACACCTAATCCGTTTTCTTTTGCGCGCATACGAGTAGCGATTGCAAGTCCAGCTGCATCGTCAGCTGCACTGTTGATACGTTTACCGCTTGATAAACGGTTCATAGAAACGTTCATTTTGTCTTGGTTTTGGCGCATGTATTCTTGCGTACGCATGCTATTAATGTTTGTATTAATTCTCATGTTAAGAACCCCCATTTTTTTATATTGATTCTTCTGCAAATTTAAAAATTCTAATATGCGAAAAAACCAATTTCGAATTCATTGTAAGTCTTGCTATATCAAGTGTCAACTATAAATTTGGATTAACGGATATAAAAAAATAACATTTTAACAATTTAGTTGTTTTTTTATTACAAAGGATTATTGCAAACTTATTTAAAAAACCCTAATATTAGATTATCCTTATTTACAGAAAAGGTGATATTATGGTAGTTGGAAATATTGTAAAAGAAGTTCTTGCTTATAAAAAAGGACTAATTCAGCAAAAGTTAAGTAGTCCGCAGGCGTTCGTTAGTAGTCGTTTTCAAAATCAATTGCAGAGTGAACCTGCGAAGAAGACGAAGGTTACTCTGCAAGCGGCAAAAGTAGAGGATATGAGTCAGGCGGTACAATCTATGAAAATAGAAACGGCTGTTAATAAACCAGTTGAGCCTATTAAGGTGGAGGAAGCGAGTAAGCTTGAGGAGACGGAGAAAGCTGAAACGAAGAAAGTGGATGAAGTGCAAGTCGCACAAAAAGAGCTTGAGCGACGTTTCCCAGAGACGAAAAATGAGTCTGCTGATACGTGGGAGTTAACGAAAAAGTATAATATTCAAAATATACGTTATTCAAATGAAGGTAAGTATGAGGATATTATTAATCGCGCTAGTCGTACATATGGAATTCCGAAAACGTTAATTCAAAAAATGATTGAAGTAGAGTCTAATTTTAATCCGAAAACGGTGTCACATGCAGGAGCGATGGGGCTGATGCAGCTTATGCCAGCAAATGTGAAAGAAATGGGTATAAAAAATCCATTTTCACCAGTTGAAAGTATTGAAGGCGGTGTGAAAGAGTTAAGCGGTTATTTAAAGAAAAATAACGGTGATCTCGTACTAGCACTTGCTTCTTATAATGCTGGTCCTGGTAATGTGAGAAAGCACGGAGGCGTACCACCATTTAAAGAAACGCAAGGATATATAAAAAAAATATTGAATATAGACGTTTCGAAATAAGAAATTTCATTTATATAAAGTGAAACTTTAATCAGTGGGGGGTTTTGTTCATCCCCACTGATTATTAGCCTTCACCAATCGGGCTTTTACGGGCAGTGGATTCCCCCACCTAACTTCTTTGCTTTCGCTGAATTTTGGGGTAGGGGTCTTACTGCCCGCAAATAGCGGGGTAAATAGAGAATATGAAATGTTCGTGAACATGATATGGGAGTTGGCTAGATTTGAAATTACAAGATGATATTCCGTTAACGATTTATTTTGAAATCGGAAATACGAAAAAGAAAATTGAAGATCTGCTTCATATTACGAAAGGTACATTGTATCGTCTGGAAAATTCAACGAAAAATACGGTACGTCTTATGCTTGAGAATGAAGAGATTGGAACCGGAAAGATTTTGACGAAGAATGGAAAAATGTACGTTGAAATTGTTGAATTGAAAAGGTAGGAAAGGGGATTTTCATGAGTGGCGATAAATTAAGCCAAGAGCAAATTGATGCCCTGCTGAAGGCGGTAAATGAAGGCGAGGAAATGCCAGCTTTCGCACAAGAAGCAGGGAAGCAAGATAAATTTCAAGAGTACGATTTTAATAGACCGGAGAAGTTTGGTGTTGAGCATTTACGTAGTTTGCAAGCGATTGCGTCGACTTTTGGAAAACAGACGTCACAGACGTTTTCAGCTCGTATGCGTATTCCGATTGAACTAGAGCCTTCGGCCGTTGAGCAAGTTCCGTTTACGAGTGAGTATGTGGAGAAAATGCCGAAAGATTACTATTTATATTGCGTTATTGATCTCGGCCTTCCAGAGCTTGGAGAAATCGTAATTGAAATTGATTTAGCGTTCGTTATTTATATTCATGAATGCTGGCTTGGCGGAGATAGTAAGCGTAATTTTACGATGCGTAGACCATTAACTGCGTTTGAGTTTTTAACGCTTGATAATATATTTGCTCTTCTTTGTAAAAATTTACAACAATCATTTGAAAGCGTTGTTGCGATAAAGCCGAAATTTGTAACGACGGAGACAGATCCAAACGCGCTGAAGATTACGACAGCGAGCGATATTATTTCATTACTGAACGTAAATATGAAAACAGATTTTTGGAATACGACAGTTCGTATTGGGATTCCATTCTTATCTGTTGAAGAAATTATGGATAAGTTAACGTCTGAAAATATTGTTGAACATTCTTCGGATAAGCGTAAAAAGTATACATCTGAAGTAGAAGTGAAAGTAAATCAAGTGTATAAGCCTGTACATGTTGCGATTGGTGAGCAGAAGATGACAATGGGCGAGATTGAGCAAATTGAAGAAGGTGACATAATTCCGCTTCATACGAAAGTAACAGACCAACTACGTGGTTATGTAGATGGAAAACATAAATTTAATTGTTTTATCGGGAAAGATGGAACGCGTAAGGCGCTCCTATTTAAAAGTTTTATAGAGTAGGAGGATCCATATGAAACATGAAGTATCTCCTGTGTCATTAATGGGATTGGAAGAATTTGCAGGGGGTCGAAATGAAGCGGAGAAGGCACATATTGATACCGTTTCAGATATTTCGATTGAACTTGGAGTAAAGCTTGGGAAGTCATCTATTACGCTTGGTGATGTGAAGCAATTAAAAGTTGGCGATGTTCTTGAAGTAGAGAAAAATTTAGGACATAAAGTAGATGTATATTTAAGCGATATGAAAGTTGGTATTGGTGAAGCGACAGTAATGGATGAGAAGTTCGGCATTATTATTTCTGAAATTGAAGCTGACAAGAAACATGCAGCGCTTATGAAGGCGCAAAATCAAATGCAGGATAAAGAGTAGAGGAGGAGTCATATGTCGTATATGACGACCTTATTACAAGTCGTTTTACTGTTTGGTGCGCTCGGCTATGGTGCGTATTATATGACGAAAAAGACGCGCAAACAGCAGTTTTATAAGCAAGGTGAAAATGGCCATATTCAAGTGAAAGACGGCGTGTATTTAAATCATCAAACGAGCGCTTTTTTGTTTGAAGTAGACGGGAAGCAAGTGTTCACTGTTATTAGTAATAACGGTGTGCAATCTGTGCAATTAACAGGGACAGGAAATCAGTTTCAACAAGCACTAGAAGACGCGGTGAAGAGTGAAACGAAAAAAGTAGAGGATCCATCATGAGAATAAAGAAACAGTTATCGTTATTTGCCGTTATTTTCGCATTTTCTATTATTTTTTCATTTGTTTTTGTAAATCCAGCATATGCAGCCACGAACGGTTTTATTAATTTCGAAAATGGAAAAGAGTTTACGAGTAATTCAAGTGTACAACTATTCGCGCTCGTTATCCTTCTATCATTATCTTCTTCTATCGTTCTTTTATTTACGCATTTCACTTATTTTATGATTGTTCTTGGGATTACTCGTCAAGGACTTGGGGTAATGAATTTACCACCGAACCAAGTGCTTGTTGGACTTGCATTATTTTTATCGCTATTTACGATGCAGCCAGTGCTTGGTCAGTTAAAGAGTGATGTGTGGGACCCGATGACGAAAGAAAAAATAACAGTAAGTCAAGCTGCGGAGACGACAGCTCCGATTATGAAAGATTATATGTCGAAGCATACGTATAAGCATGATTTAAAAATGATGCTGAAAGTGCGCGGAGAAGATTTGCCGAAAGATTTAAAGGATCTTTCATTATTTACACTTGTACCATCCTTTACACTAACGCAAATTCAAAAAGGGTTATTGACGGGGATGTTCATTTATTTAGCGTTTGTCTTTATTGATTTAATTATTAGTACACTTTTAATGTACCTTGGGATGATGATGGTACCGCCGATGATTTTAAGTTTACCATTTAAAATACTCATTTTCGTATATTTAGGTGGATATACAAAAATCGTCGATATTATGTTTAAAACGGTCGCCTGAAGCGTTTGATGCTATGTGATAGGAGTCATATAAATGAATACGTCACCAATTATAGATATTTTTCAAACCTTTTTTTATAAAGGGGTTATGATTTTAATGCCGGTTGCCGGTGTAAGTATGATTGTCGTTATTATTATCGCTGTCATTATGGCGATGATGCAAATTCAAGAGCAAACGCTGACATTTTTACCGAAAATGGCGAGTATTGTACTCGTTATTATCATTTTAGGTCCGTGGATGTTTCAAGAGTTAACGACGCTTATTTTAGATTTATTTGATAAAATTCCATCGCTATTGCGTTCGTACTAAGATAGGTGAATTGAAATGAATATGGAATTATGGGCGGCGACGTTTTTTGCGTTTTGCCGCATTACTTCATTTTTATATTTTTTACCGTTCTTTTCAGGACGATCGATTCCTGCAATGGCAAAGGTTACGTTTGGACTTGGTCTTTCGATTACAGTTGCTGACCAAGTTGATGTCTCTCACATAAAGACAGTTTGGGATGTAGCTGCTTATGCAGCTACGCAAATTGTAATTGGATTATCACTTTCAAAAATTGTAGAAATGCTGTGGAATATCCCGAAAATGGCTGGACATATTTTAGATTTTGATATCGGCTTATCACAGGCAAGTTTATTTGATGTCAATGCTGGATCACAGTCCACTTTGTTATCAACAATTTTTGATATATTTTTTCTTATTATTTTTATTTCACTCGGCGGTATAAATTATTTTGTTGTCACGATTTTAAAGTCATTTCAATATACAGAGGCGATTTCAAAACTGTTGCCTACTAGTTTTTTAGATAGTCTACTCGCAACGTTATTATTCGCGATTACATCAGCGGTCGAAATTGCATTGCCGCTTATGGGCAGTTTATTCATCATTAACTTCGTTCTTATTTTAATCGCAAAAAACGCACCGCAATTAAACGTTTTTATGAATGCGTACGTTATTAAAATTACGTGTGGTATTTTATTTATTGCGATGAGCGTACCGATGCTCGGCTATGTGTTTAAAAATATGACAGACGTATTATTAGAAGAGTATACGAAACTATTTAACTTTTTCTTAACGAAGTAGGGGGACGCGCATGGCAAAGGATAATAAAACAGAAAAGGCCACCCCGCAGAAGCGTAAAAAATCACGTGAAGAAGGGAATATCGCCCGGAGTAAAGATTTAAATAATTTATTTTCCATTCTCGTATTAGCAGTTGTCGTTTACTTTTTCGGAGATTGGCTCGGTTATGAGATTGCGAACGCCGTAGCGGCGCTGTTTGATCAAATTGGAAAAAATACGGATGTGACGGAGTATTTGTATTTAATGGGCATTTTACTTCTTAAAGTATCGGCTCCTATATTAATACTCGTATACGCTTTTCATTTATTCAATTATATGATTCAAGTTGGTTTCTTATTTTCTTCTAAAGTCATTAAGCCGAAAGCATCACGTATTAATCCGAAAAACTATTTTACGAGACTGTTTAGTCGTAAAAGTTTAGTAGATATTTTGAAATCACTGTTTTATATGGGACTAATCGGTTATGTTGCTTACGTTCTCTTTAAAAAGAATTTAGAGAAAATCGTTAGTATGATTGGATTTAACTGGACTGCGTCACTTACTGAAATTATTAGGCAAATTAAATTTATCTTTTTAGTTATTTTAATTATATTAATCGTTCTTTCTATTATTGATTTTATTTATCAAAAATGGGAGTACGAACAAGATATTAAGATGAAAAAAGAAGAAGTAAAACGAGAGCATAAAGATAATGAAGGGGATCCGCAAGTAAAGGGGAAACGAAAAAACTTTATGCATGCCCTATTGCAAGGAACAATTGCGAAGAAGATGGATGGCGCAACATTTATTGTAAACAACCCGACTCATATTTCGGTCGTACTTCGATACAATAAACATGTCGATGCGGCGCCAATTGTCGTTGCAAAAGGGGAAGATGAGCTCGCATTATATATACGAACGCTTGCCCGGGAACAAGAAATACCAATGGTGGAAAACCGTCCGCTTGCTCGTTCTTTATATTATCAAGTCGAGGAAGACATGGCGATTCCAGAAGATTTATACGTAGCTGTAATTGAAGTTATGCGCTATTTAATTCAGACGAATGAACTTGAAGTAGAGTAGCGCGTTTGGAGGAGATCTCTTTGTTTAAGATAGATTCTGCAAGAACCTATTTTTCTATCTTTTTAGCAGCGTCATTTGTAGTGGCGCTCTTAATTCCACTTCCACCATTTATACTTGATATCGTTATCGTTTTTCTACTAAGTATGTCAGTGCTTATTTATATGCGAGCGACAAGTATTAACGAGTGGGATGAATTAAAGTCATTTCCAACGATGTTGTTATTAATCGGGATTTTCCGCGTATCGATTAACGTTTCGACGACGCGAGCGATTTTAACAGACGGAAATGCCGGTCATGTAATTGAAGAGTTCGGCCAGTTCGTAATTGGTGGGAACTTATTAATTGGTATCGTTATTTTTATAGTATTAATCATATTCCAATTTATCGTTGCAAATGGTGCATCTCGTACAGCTGAGGTTGCAGCTCGTTTTACACTTGATTCTTTACCAGGGAAACAAATGTCTATCGATGCTGACTTAAACCAGCGCATTATTACAGAAAAAGACGCACAGGCAAAACGAAAAAAATTAAATATGGAAACAGAGTTTTACGGAGCGATGGATGGTGCCGGAAAGTTCATTAAAGGGGACGTTATTTTCGGGATTGTCATTTTATTCGTAAACATTATTTTCGGTTTAATTGTTGGTATGATGCAGCAAGGAATGAGCTTTGGAGAAGCAGCCATTCATTATACACAGTTAACTGTCGGTGACGGAATCATAAACCAGATCGGTTCGTTAATGCTCGCAATTTCAACAGGTATTATCGTAACGCGAGTATTTGACGGTTCACCTAATACAGTAACAGAAGGAATCTTTAAAGAGTTATTAGCGCATGAAGTTGTTGTCTATGCGCTTGGTGGTTTATTTATCGCAATGGGTATTTTTACTCCGTTACCATTTCTACCATTCGCTCTCGTTGGAGGCACAATCATCTTCTTAGGTGTTCATAATAAAAAGCGAATAAAGAAAGAAAAAGAAGACGAGCTTCAAAAAGAATTAGAAATGATTCAAGGCGATGAAGAGCAATTGCAACAAGTGGAAGATTCATTCGGCGTGTTTACAGATAAGTATCCAATTATCGTAGAGCTCGGATTAGATTTAGCGGCGCTTGTAAAGCAAAAAATTAAAGGGGAAACAGCTCGAGATAAAGTTGTTCTGATGAGGAAATCGATTATTACTGACCTTGGTATTAACGTTCCTGGGATTAACTTTAAAGATAATACGAGCTTTAGACCACGCGGACGTTACATTATTCGTATTAAAGGTGCGAAGGCCGCTGAAGGTGTTTTAAAATCAGGTTACTTATTGGCACTGAAAACACCGAACGTAATGGCGGATTTAGATGCAGAGCCAGCGAAAGATCCAATTTTCGGCGAAGATGGATATTGGATTTTGGAGCATATGGTACAAGATGCACAAATGAAAGGCTATCAAGTGTTAGAGCCACTTAGCATATTAATTACGCATTTAGATGTTGTCGTTAGACGAAATCTTCACGAGTTAATTCAGCGTCAACATGTGAAAGATTTAATTCAATCGCTGGAAACGGATAATGGCGTTTTATTAGAAGAAATTAAGAAGAAAGAAATCGATTTATCACTCGTACAAAATGTTATTAAACAACTGCTGAAAGAAGGAGTTTCAATCCGTGATTTACCAACGATTATTGAAGGGGTTATTGACGGGAAAGAAATTTATCAAAACCATGTTGATGGTGTCACTGCATTTGTTCGTGAATGTATTTCAAAAGTTATTTGTGAGAGTGCGAAAAATCCTGATGGGAAAATCTATGCGGCGCTCTTCTCTGATTCAATTGAATTGGATGCAGATGTTGTAAATAATTCATACCAAGGTTATTTATTAAACTGGGATTTAGATTTAGAAACGCGAGTAGTAGAGCAAGTACAGCGTGTTTTCAAACAAGCTCGTTTAATGGGAAGAGATCCAGTATTATTAACACGCAGAAAAGATTTCAGATTTGCGATTGTGAGACTTCTTGAACGTTATCAAATAGAAGCTAAAGTATTATGTATTAGTGAACTAGCACCAGAAATTGTTGTAGATCAAATTGCTTATATTGAATAGTAGGGGGTGAAGTAATGGAAAGTACAGAAAAAAAAGAAGCGTTAATGCGAATAAAGGCAGCTTCGAAAAATGAATTGTATCGAAAGTTATTTGACCAATATAGTACAGATTATTACTATGTTGTCGATGAAAGTGTAAAACGAAACATCCCGTTTTTCTGGAAAAAGAATTATGAAATGCTAGTCGCTTTTCCCGAAGATAAACAGGATGAAAGTAAAGAAGGCGTAGCCGAGTTTCATGACCAATTAATGGATGTTGTAAATGAACCTTCAGAAGAAATTGTGAAGGGAAATGGAATTCAAGCGGTTTTGCACAATTTAGAAAATGTAACAACTTCTATGTCGTACGCAGCGATGCAAACAGGAAATAGTGAAGAGTGGGCAAGAAAAAAAGAGAAACTATTACAACTGTTTGAAAAAGGGATTGTCGTGGTGAAACGTGCGGAGGCGACGAACGTTACGAAAAAACAGCCTGCTGTGAAACAAGCTATTCCTGTAAAGAAAGAAGAAGTAGTTGTTAAAAAAGAAAAGCAGGAATCTGTGCCATTTATTATTCAAAAAGTAATACGAATGCTAGAACAAAACGATGTGGAACATTATTTCATTCATGCATATGCTGAAAAATTAAAAATGAAGTTTGAGAATGCAACGATGATTACAGAAGAGGAAGTAATCGGATACATATTGGAAGATATGAAATCTCATTTTAATACTGAAAACGTATTTGAAAAAGAAGTACAAACGATTGCATTAATCGGTCCAACTGGTGTTGGAAAAACGACGACGCTTGCGAAAATGGCATGGCAGTTTCACGCTAAGAGAAAAACAGTTGGTTTTATTACGACAGACCATTCTCGCATTGGAACAGTGCAGCAATTACAAGATTACGTAAAAACAATTGGGTCAGAAGTAATTGCTGTGCGAGATGAAGCAGCTATGACAAGGGCACTCACTTATTTTAAAGAAGAATCACGCGTCGATTATATATTAATAGATACAGCCGGGAAAAATTATCGTACGTCAGAGACAATTGAAGAAATGATTGAGACGATGGGACAAGTAGAGCCAGATTATATTTGTTTAACGTTATCAGCTTCTATGAAAAGTAAAGATATGATTGAAATTATTACGAACTTTAAAGATATTCATATAGATGGTATCGTGTTTACGAAATTTGATGAAACAGCGAGCAGTGGTGAATTGTTGAAAATTCCAGCTGTATCATCAGCTCCAATTGTATTAATGACAGATGGACAAGACGTAAAGCAACATATACATATCGCTACAGCTGAACGTTTAGCAAAACAAATGTTACAAACATCGTAAGAAGAGAGGTGAAGAATAAGGCATCTGCCTTATTCAAACGAGTATGAACGGTCTTTATATAGGTTCTATGGGTATAATGAATTACATGCAGCGCATTAATGTTCATTCGAATAACGTTGCAAATGCTCAAACGACAGGATTTAAAGCAGAAAATATGACTTCTAAAGTATTTGATGTGCAAGACACATATCGCCGCGGAGATGGATCGACGACAAATATCGGTTCGGTCGATTATGCTGTAGTACCAGCCGCAACGCATGTGAACTTAGTACAAGGAAATATACAAATGACAAATAGTGCTACAGATTTCTTTTTAGATGACGGTACAGCCGGTACAACATCATTTTTCGTTACATCTAAAAACGATGAAACGTTTTTAACGAGAGATGGTAGTTTTACAATAAATAGTGATCGTTATTTACAAACATCTTCAGGTGCTTATGTTATGGATGTAAATAATGAACGTATTCGTATTCCTGAAAATGTTGATTTCTTCGTATCTAATAATGGAGAAATCTATAGAGAAGTTAACGATGGAACTTTGCAAAAACCAGATATTAAGAGAATAGTAATTGCACAGTTGCAAACAAAAACAGTAGATGCAGAAGCGAATGCACGTCTAATGCAAAGAGAGAACAAAAGCTTTACACTAGCAGAAGGAAACATTGCTGATTTACCGAACGGAACAGGGGCAGTAAAAAATCATATGCTAGAAAATTTAAATGTAGATATGACGAAAGAGATGGCAGATCTTATGACGAGTCAAAAGATGATTCAAGCATCGCAGCGTGTCATGACTTCGTTTGATAAAATTTATGAAAAAGAAGCAAATGAAATATTGAAATAGGAGACTTCCGTTAGCGGAAGTCCTTTTTTATTATTGCTTTTATTACAGTTACACCATAAAATGATAACGATTATCAATATCAATATCATTTTATCTATTTTCATAAGATTGGAATTTCATAATGACAGCAACATTTGTTTAACAAAGTGAATTAAAAACAAGGGGATGGTGTGTATATGTCTACAAAAAAACAACTTTGCATTGGATTATGTTTAATTTCTAGAAAGAAAGAGCAAGAGGGTGAGTTTAATTCGGGAATTGATGAACAAGTAGAGTTAGCGAAACAAGCAGAAAAATCGAAGTTAGATTTTGTTTTTAAAGCCGATTATTTAGTGGCGCATCCAGATTTAATTGCTCGTAATAAGGGGAATGTAATTTTAGATCCGACATTATTGTTTACTGCTATTGCTTATGCAACAGAAAAAATTGGAGTGGTTACGACAGCTTCAACATCATTTTATCCACCATACATACTAGCGAGGCAACTACAATCTTTAAATTGGATTAGCAATGGCCGAGTAGGATGGAACATTGTCACATCCATTGACGGTGCAGAAAATTTTGGTGAGGCAGGGATGCCACCATCTGAGGAACGATACGCGAAAGCTGCAGAATGTACAGAGTTAGTAAGAAAACTTTGGAGGAGTCATCCTTATGAGGTTTTGAAAGAAGGTAACACAGATGTAATTAGAGAGATGGTAAAGCCTATTGAACATCGTGGTGAGTATTTTGAGGTGAAAGGCCCACTTAATGTCCCGCAGCACATTTCTGGAGAAATGCCATTATTTCAAGCTGGTGCATCAGAGCCTGGTCGGAATTTCGCTGCTTCTGTTGCGGATGCGATTTTCGCCGCAATGCCAGATGTAGAGTCAGGAATTGAACTTCGCCGAGATTTAAGAAGAAGGGCAGTGCAACATGGCCGGCAGTCAGATGATATACGTGTATTGCCTGGTTTATATTTCTTTATTGGCGATACATATGAAGAAGCTTTAGAAATGCACAGGCAAGCTCATCAACATCTCACAAAAGAGAAGAGATATGCTTTACTTGAAATGGTTCTCGGACTAGACGTTAGAGGGATTCCGTTAGAAAGTAAGGTAACAGAAGATATGCTACCAAGCAGGGAGCAAACTGTGCGTAGTAAAACACATGCCGAATTATTACGGAATTACATCATGAAAAATGAGCCAACTGTTGAACAAATACTGGAGCGACCAGAAGTTGTTGGCTCTGCTCATTGGGTAGCGGTTGGCACATCACAAGACGTTTGTAAGCAAATTATGGATAGGTTTGAAGCCGGAGCATTAGATGGATTTATTGCAATTCCAGGGGGACCTCCAAAATCATTGGATTTATTCTTTAGTGAAGTCATTCCGTTATTCGTGAGAGCAGGTGTGTTTAGGGAAGAGTATACAGGTTCAACCTTACGTGAGCATCTTGAGGGGAACATATCAAATACTTTGCAGTTCAAATAAGTGGAATAGTATGTACAAAAAGCCTTTCACAAGAAGGCTTTTTATTTTGTTTTAAAATTTCAGAATTATCAATTGACTTTATAGGTCTTCTTTTTTATATTGGTAGGTATAGTAATAACTACTAATATAAAATGTATCGTTTTGAAATGAGAGTTATTTAGATTGTGAGGGATTACCGATGGATGAAATTATAAAAGAATTACAAAAGTTAGGTTTTTCTCAATATGAATGTAAAGCGTATATTGGTTTATTAAAACATTCCCCAGTAACAGGTTATGAAGTTAGTAAACAAACAGGAGTACCTCGTTCGATGATTTATGAAGTACTTGGCAAGTTGATGGATAAAGGTGCAGTACATTTAGTCCCTTCTGAACCAGTGAAATATGTACCAGTACCAGCTACTGAATTAATGGATCGAATGCGAAAATCCTTTGAAAAATCCTTTGAATTTTTAGATCGAAAATTAAATTGTTTAGAGCAGGAGCGACAAATTGATGTAATTTCGCATATTCGCTCGAATGATCGTGTTTTAAAAGAAATATGCAATATAATTAATAGAGCAAAGGAAGAGTTATGGATTTCTGTATGGGAAGATCAAGTGCATGAGATTGAACCGCTTATTCATACAAAGGAAGCGGAAGGAGTACATATATTTTCAATCTTATTTGGTGCCCCAGAAACAAAAATAGGAGCGACATTTCATCATAATTATATGACGCCTCACGTTGTTGAAAAGAGAATGGGTGGTCATTTAACTGTTATCGCACGTGATGGGGAAGAAGTGTTAATTGCTAACTTCTCAAATGATAGCACTTCATGGGCCGTTACAACGTACGATCCAGCTTTAGTTCTCGTTGCTACGGAATATGTGCGGCACGACATTATGGTGGAAGAGATTACAAAGGAATTTGGAGCTGATAAGTTAGATACGTTATGGCGTGAGAATATAGATTTAGTTCATGTCGTAACAGGAAAACGGACTATGGAAGGAATGGAGGATGATACGAATGAGTAAAGCTCAGGCCCATGTAGCTTTGCAGAGCGATGATACATTTCAGCAAGGAGTAAAAGATTGTTTACCAACTGTATTTGGTTATTTAAGTATCGGTATAGCAGCTGGTGTAATTGCAAAAACAGCAGGTTTCTCCATCGTTGAAATTGCGTTTATGTCCACTTTAATTTATGCAGGTTCTGCCCAATTTATATTAGCTGGTATGTATGCAGCTGGCGCTCCTGCTTCAGCAATCATTTTCACCGTCTTTTTTGTTAATTTACGCCACCTTCTAATGAGTGCTGCCCTTGCACCATACTTTACGAAACTTCCTCTATTAAAAAATGTAATTATCGGTTCTCAAATTACAGATGAAACGTTCGGCGTTGCAGTGCAGCATGCAGCGCAAAAAGGATATGTAGGTGACAGGTGGATGATGGGGTTAAATGTCACAGCATATTTAAATTGGATTCTTGCTACTATTATTGGCGGGCTGTTTGGTGAGTGGATACCAGATCCGCATACGTACGGCATGGATTATGCATTACCAGCAATGTTTATCGGATTATTTGTACTTCAGCTCATAAGTAGTAAACCGAAACTAGCAATTCATCTTACTGTTGCAATTGTAGCGATTATTATCGCATATGTTTCACACTTATTTATGCCAGACAGTATAGCAGTTATTATCGCAACATTACTAGCTGCGACGATTGGAGTGGTGATTGAAAAATGGAAATGAGATTAGACATATTATTACTTTTACTAGCAGCAGGAGCTGTCACACTCGTGCCACGTATTTTACCTCTTCTCGTATTTAGTAAACTACAAATTCCAGACTGGGGTTTGAAGTGGTTGAATTACATACCGATCGCGATATTAGCAGCACTTTTAGCTCAAGTACTATTTATGCACGAGACGGTGCAGTGGGATTACCTTATTGCGGCAATTCCAACATTTCTTGTTGCAATATATACTCGTAGTCTATTAGGAACAGTATTAACAGGCGTCATTGTGATTATTTTGTTACGTTTCTTTTTCTAAAAAGGATTCCATTCATATAATAGCGAACAGTGTAATAATATGAAACATATAGGGGTGGTGTTATGATACTTTTAACGATAGGAGCAATTTTATTAACGTTATTTACTTTCTTTATTATCGGCTTTATTACGTTTATGATGTTTGTTGATAAGGCGACACCTCAAATTTATTATACACCTTGTGAAACTATGACAATAAAATCTAAAGGTAAAAATAGAAGGAAGAAAAGTTGATATAGGCTTTTCTTCCTTCTGTTTTATCTGATTTTTCTGTATAATTTAAGTTAGTTATTCAACTAACTTAAAAGGTGGTGATATAAATGGCAAAGCCGAATGTTGTGAACAAGCAGAAGTTACTAGAAGCAGCAAAAGAAATTATTACAGAGCATGGGATGGAAAAATTAACGTTAAAAGCAGTCGCAGAAAATGCTAAAGTTACACAAGGTACCGTATATTATCATTTTAAAACGAAGGATCAATTATTGCTTGAAGTGACTGAATCGTTTTGTAAAGAGTCGTGGGAACAGATAGGAAAGGATGTACAGCTAGAAAATGCTTTACAATCTGCTAAAAGTAGATGTGTGAAAGATTCAATGTATCATCATTTGTTTTTTCAATTAGTAGCTAGTGGGCTACAAAATGATGCGATGAAAGAAAAAATTGGCGAACTGTTACATTATGAAAATCAAGAGTTAAAAGGAGCTTTAGATACAAAAATAGGGGATGCAATCACATCACAAATTTCAACTGAAACGTGGAGCATTTTATGTAATGCATTAATTGACGGGCTGGCATTACAAGTCTTATTCAATCCATCTTTTTCTACAGATAAAGTATATGGTGATTTGCACATGCTCATGGAAAAGTTTATAGCGCTACAAGAGGGAGGTAGTGGGAGTGCATAATAAACTGTGGCTCACTATTTTATTTTCTATTGGGATATGGTTTTTTGCCTTAGCATTTTTTATTGTTTTCGGATCTTCAGTTTTATTAGAATACACTTCAAATGAATTTTTTCTACAAATGACGTTTCTCGAATTAGGAACAGCTATAGCTTTATACTTTGTAATGTGGCTATATCAAAAACTGGACACTTCGAAATATGCAGTTATTAAGTTAGGTATATGTGGCACAGTAATTGGTTTAACCTTAGATTCTTACATCTTGTATAACTCTTCTAATATATTTTCACAATTATCCTCACAGCAAATCATATCATTTACCATTTGGATGGTTATTGCTTATGCTTTCTATTTAATAATTCCTTTAGTTATGGAACGAAAAAAATTGTTGTAAAGAGGTGTTTTCTCCTCTTTACAACAATTACATCCCCGAAAGAACTAACAACAATAAACCAAATAGAAAACTAATAAAGGAAAGAAAACCAATACATATTGAGAATACACGATTGTTTCTCCATTCGCGCCAGAAAACGATAAATCCTAAAATACAAAGAAAAAACCAAATGGGCAGGAATATGAACTCGCTAACTTTCTCGGGAAGTAAACCATAAAAAGTTGTTAAATATAAGATCCAATTTGTAAAAAATAACATGCAAACGATAATAGATTGTAAGTGGGGGCGTTTGAAAAACTCCCCTTTTTTTACGGTTGTAAAAATGATAGTTAGCGCTAATATAAATGCAATGAATATGAAAAAAAGTAAGAGTAATGTAAGCGTCATTTGAATCTCCTTTATAAGATTGTTTTTGCAAGAAATGAATCTATTACATTGTATGCTTGCTTTGTAGAGTTCTCGCTATATTTTTCAGTGTACGGATTTAAAAATCCATGTTCGCCATGTAGTTGTTTTATTTCTAATAGCGGATTCCTTTGTTGCTGCAATGCTTTCATTAAAGAGGATACTGAAAAACTAGCTTCTTGTTCAGGGAAAATAAGTAATGTAGCACATGTAGGTTTAATGTGAACATAGTCACGTATACGGGAACCGTAACATCCAATCATAAAATCTATTTTTGGATTGTTACTACAGAGCCAAGCGATGGTAGCCCCAACACTAAAGCCGATAAGTCCTATATGCGTGTAATCATTTGAAAGGGTAGAAATTACCTCATTAATTTGTTCTTTCCCATAATCAAATCCAATATGATTCATAAAATATTGATATGCTTTTTCTTCATCACTATAATGAAATGAATTTTGTAGTTGTAAAAGGTTAGGACAGAATACATCTATATAAGATGTATTGAAGTGGTCAATAACATGCTGCATATGATCGTTCACACCGTATATTTCATGAATAGCAACGAGAGCCAATTTTTTCTTCATAAGTTACAAGGTACCTCTATGAAACTTATATTCTTTCTCAACAAGGCAGATACGCAGGTGGAAGTTTTCATACCATTGTTCACGGCCCCTTTTTTTTGCTTCTTTATGTAAGGCGTTCTTTTTCCAATTTTCAATTGCTTCAAGTGAATCCCAATAAGAAATAGTAATTCCGAGTCCGGAATGATCACGTGCGCTTTCGACACCTAAAAATCCAGTTTGCTGTTTCGCAAGATCCTCCATCTTTTCGGCAACGGCATTATAGTCTGCTGTATCACTTGATAAATTAGAAGTGAATATAACTGCATAATAGGGCTTGTTTTTTTCTAAATCAGATTTCATTATCTTTCCCCCTTAATGTATAGTGCGAATAATTAATTCATAGTTTGTATTTTAGCAGGTTAAAAAAAGAAAAGAAGTAGAAGATTCTTATTTTTTTAGGTGTTGTAAAACAGAGGGTAGAAGGAATTTATATTAAGTAATCTAAAGTAAGAAAAATGCCACTTCAAAAAATTGAAGTGGCATTTCTTATATTTCCTCTAAGCTATTAACTGGAACCGTTAATTCGCGTCCTGGGTTTTGTACTTCATATATGCGGGCGGTTTCGTTACTTTCGTCGACGTGTTGAATCATAACAGGCATGCCTTGAAAACTTACATTAGCTTGCTCCGCTGAAACAGAAAGCTCTTTTGCACGTTGAATATTCATTTATATTCCTCCCATCATTATTATTATCTTTGCTAAAAAGGAGGAATAATATACCATTTCGAGACATTCTTAAAGTTTTTGTATTATTTGTAATGTTTTTTTAATAAATACAGAGAAAACAGAATCCGGATACGATTGTATCATTTCATTTGCTTTTGTTGCTTCTTCAAGAGCTCTTTTTTTATCATCCAGTTTGACGTAACAAAGGGCACGATATGCACCTGCTGTTGTAAGCCACGATTGATCAAGCGGATGGTTCATATAATCTGGTATAATACCACGTTGCAATGCTTGTAAAGCTTCTTCGTAACGTTTTAATCCGTATAAAGATTTTCCTTTTTCAAGATAATACAATCCGTCGTCTTGAAAAATGGGCTGATCTTTTAGTTTTTCTCGATATTGTTCTAGATGTTTTAATGCGATTGTATATTCATTAGTAATCGTGTTGTAGTAGTAAGCTTTTAAAATATTAGTCATCGCAATGGATAGAGTATCTTCTGTAAAAATGGCAAATTGCTCAGATTTTTTTATGTAATATAAATAACGCTCTTTATCAACTGTAATGACTTTTTGGTAAGATAAAATCCGGTAAAATACATCTGTTTTATAATACACTTGATGTTTTTTTGAAAATGCGAGTGTCTCTAATATCGTTTCTTCACATTTTTCATAATCGCCACATGCTAGTAATATGATGGCTTCATATAAACATAAATCAATATGTATAATAAGATCCATTTCTAAATGTTTCTCTTCATAATCATTTCTAATATTAGATATAAGTTGTAAACATTCTGCATACTTTTTACGTGTGAATATCGCAAAAGATAATTTTAATTTTGTTTCCGTACTGTCTCGGTATAACTTATATTTTTCGAAAATAGAAACAGCTTTTTCTACGTAAGATTCAATGTTGTAATCTTTCATAATCACCGCAGCAGTTACGAATTGTTTGTATATACGAGCCGTATTTAAAGTAGAAGGGAGCTCTTTTTGAACGATAGGTAGTAAAGCCTTGTACACTTCATCACATTTGTTTTCCTTTATGAGTTGCTCCATTTTTGTAATGAGTTCTACAATTTCTCCATCATCATCTTCTAATAAAAAACTCGCTTCACATTCAAGTTTTTCAGCGATATATTGTAATGTTTTCATGGAAGGTGTAGCTTTTCCATTTTCAATTTGACTAAGCATACTTTTTGTAAGTTTCGAACCTGCCAGCTCTGTTTGTGTAAGTTTTTTTTCTTTACGTAACGCTTTAATTTTTTCACCGAGAGTTGCCATATTATTGCTCCTTTATAATTGAAAAGTTAAATTGTATTTAACTTTTTGTTGTGAAAATTGGAAAGTCGATTATATAATAAGTTTAACACAATTTAACTTTTAAGGGGAGAGAGTCATTATGGGAGATGTAAGTATAGGACAACATGATACAAGAATGAAGATTGCAACGAGAAATATTATTTTAATGATGATTGGAAAGATGACGTCTTTATTAGGGGCAGGAATTTATACATTTGCCATGGGGTTATACGTTTTAAAGACAACTGGTTCAGGAATGGGTTTTGCAACTACGCTCGTTTGCGGATCACTTCCAAGGATGATTTGTGGTCCGATTGCGGGTGCTGTAGCTGACCGTGTGAATCGAAAGTGGCTTGTCATTGGCACTGATTTATTAAGTAGCTTAACGATGCTTATTATGTTTATTCTTGCTACTATATTTGGACCATCACTTCTTTTTATTTATGTTTCAGCAGCATTATTATCAATTTGTGCAAGTTTTTATTCTGTTGCATTAACTTCGTCTATTCCTAATTTAGTAGATGAGGGGCGTATTCAAAAAGCGAGTGCTTTAAATCAAACGGCGGCTTCTTTATCAAATATATTAGGGCCGATTATTGGCGGAGTTGTATTTGGTTTCATTTCCATTAAGTCGTTCTTTTTGTTAAATAGTATTACATTCTTTTTAGCAGTGATTGTGCAATTATTTATCGTATTTGATTTATACAAAAAAGAAGTGGCTGAGAGTAAAGAGCGTTTCTTGACGAGTATAAAAGAAGGATTTTCATATGTAAAACGACAGCATGAAATATATGGTCTAATGAAAATAGCGCTGTGGGTAAACTTTTTTGCGTGTGGGCTAACCGTAGCACTTCCATATATTATCGTCCATACATTGCATCTATCTTCAAAGCAACTCGGTACTGTAGAGGGAATGTTAGCAGTCGGGATGCTAATGGGTGCGATTGCTTTATCAGTGCGTAAAGAAGTGAAGAATCCGTTTCGTTCTATTTATACTGGACTGTTTTTATTTGCGGGTTTAAGTTTATGTACAGTCTTCCCATTGTTAGTTACCATTCCCAAAGTGGCAAGTTTTATTTACTATATTGCTTTTATGATGTTAACGGGTATATCAATTATGATTGTAAATATTCCGATGCAAGTACATATGCAAAAAACGACAGATCCGAGCTATTTAGGGCGTGTGTTTGGCCTACTTGAAACAATTGCTACTGCAATCGCACCACTCGGTATGATTGTATATGGGTTATTATTAGATATGTTGCCAACTAGCATTGTTATGATGACATTAGGCGGAGGTTTATTGTTAGTTGTATTAGTTGGAGTAAAGCAACATATGGCGAAAAAACAAGTGGATGTGTCGGCTTAAAAATAAGAAAATAATAAAAATTTAACTTATCATTATAAAAATGACCGAATTAGTATTTTAGTTTTTGAAACTCTTTTTCATGTGTGTTACAGTAAGGTGAGCAGGCAAAGAAAAGGAGAAAACATCATGAAAAAATTAAGTTTTGTTATGCTTTTTCTATTAGTCATAATGGCTGGATGCAGTAATTATGACACGTATATTGAAACAGGTATGCAATCATTGAAAAATGAAAAATATAGTGATGCGATTATGTGGTTTGAAAAAGCGGAAAAAGAGAAAACAGGAAATGAAGCGAAGGCATATAAAGAAGTCGCTCAGTTATTGGATCGCGGTGCGACAGCATTAAAAGATGGTAAGTATTTAGAAACGAAAGATATTGCAAATGAAGTGCTACAAAAGAAAAAAGACGATGCACTTGAAAAAGCTGTAACATCAAATGCAGAGGATATGCTTCAAAAAGCAAAAGATGTGGAAAAGAAAGTAAATGAAAGAGTGGCAAAGCATAGAAAGGTAGAAGAAGAAGGAATCGATAAACTTATTAAAGCTGTCGATAGTATAGATGAAGTGAAAGAAAAAGAGAAAAAAGTGTCAGAAGCATTAGATAAGGCTGAAGAGGCACAAGCAAAAATTGAGGAAAAGAAAAATAAATAGAGTTATAGTTTAAAAGGCTGTCGTGTATAACGACAGCCTTTTAATTTTTTTCTGCAAAAGAAGTAATGCTATGTAGTAAAAAAGAAATTATTTTAGAATTCCATCTGTCCTCATGATGAATGGTATAAATATTACGCTGAAATTCAAAATCAGGGATCGCTATATAGCATAGCTCATTTCGTTGTACTTCTTGTTCAATAGCAAGTTTGGAAATAAAGGCGACACCATTACCATATTTTAAAATTTGTTTCATCGTTTCTAATGAATCTAATTCAATTTCAGATTGAAATGTAATGTTATGTGCTAACGTCCATTGTGTAAGTAAATCTCTCGTTGTAGATGGGTTACGATGCAATAGTATACGCTCCTTCTCGATATCTTGTAATGATATATTTTCTTTTTTAGAAAAATGATGTTCTTTGGAGAAAGCAAGAACAAGTGTATCAGGTATTATATTCGTTTGTTTTAAAGGTGGTTCATCAAATGGTGCAGCAGAAATTATCCCGAGATCAATTTCATGATTTTGTAGCATCGTTCGAATTTCAGGAGCTGTTTTTACCATGAGTGTAATTTTTACATTGGGAAATTCGCATTGAAATTGGTGAACAACTTCTGGTAAAAGATAAGTCGCTGGAACATAACTAGCACCAATTGTTATAGCGCCTTTATTAAAATCTTTAAACTCTTGTGTGACCCGCCTAGCTTCTTTCATAAGTGCATCTATTTTGCAAGCATAATGATGCAATGCTTCGCCAGCCTCTGTTAAAAAATATCTTCCAGAACGTAATTCAAATAAAGACACACCGAGTTCTTCTTCTAAGCTTTTTATATGAAAGGTAATAGTAGGTTGTTTAACGCCAAGTTTTTCTGCAACAATCGTAAGTTTTTTGTATTTCTTAATAAGCACTACAACTTCTAATTTTAAGAGATTCATAATAAGTGGGCCCCTTTTTCTTTTAACTATAGAAAAAATCTATAGAAATAAATAGTTTATTAGAGATTTTTTAATTTAATCTTTACAGTACATTAACATTCAGTATAAATCTTCCAGATAGAATGAAAGCAGGTTAAGAATGAGGGGAGAGGGGTGAAACGATGGATATTAAAATTCATGGATTAGAAAAGGCATTTGGAAAAACGCAGGCGTTAAAGCCTTTACAGATTGTAATGAAAAAAGGAGAATTCACTACACTTTTAGGACCTTCAGGATGCGGGAAAACGACTTTACTTAGAATGATTGCAGGGCTTGAAGAACCAGATAAAGGTGAAATATATTTTGGAGATAAGTGCATGTATTCTTCGACAAAAAAAATAAAAACATCTCCTCATGAACGGAATATCGGTATGGTATTTCAAGATTTTGCTTTATGGCCGCATATGACTGTATTTGAAAATGTTGCATTTGGTTTAAGGGCTACAAAGCAAACGAATCAATTAAGAGAAAAGGTAGAAGATGCGATAAAGCGAGTTCGTTTGCAAGGTATGGAGAAAAGATATCCGCATGAACTCTCAGGTGGACAGCAGCAACGTGTTGCATTTGCTAGAGCAATTGTAACAAAGCCTCATTTTATTTTGTTCGATGAACCGTTAAGTGCACTTGATGCAATTTTGCGAGAAGAAATGCGATTAGAACTTATGGACATCGTTCATTCAATTGGTTTAACGGCATTGTATGTAACACATAATCAAACAGAAGCTATGTCAATGTCAGACCAAATTATTGTCATGAAACAGGGTGAAGTATTACAAAAAGGAACACCAGAAGACATTTATGTGAAACCGTCTCATGAATTTGTTGCAAAGTTTGTTGGCAAAGCAAATTGGCTTGTAGAGAATAAACAAATGATTCGTCCAGAGCACGTGAGCTGGACAAAAAATGACGTGTGCGATACGTATACAGGTGAAATTCAGTACGTTACATATGTAGGAGAACGTTATGAAGTGAAAGTAAATATGGGGACACTCGGTGTATGGACAGCTTATCACAATAGTAAGCTAAGCGTCGGTAAACCGGTATCGTTATATGTACCAAAAAAATGTATTCATCATATAGGGGGAGAATCGTATGAAGAAATTCAGTTCGCTTAAGTCTTTATTTGTATGTACTTTACTATTTTCTGCAGTAGTAACAGGTTGTAGTTCAAAGACAGGTAGTGCAGATGCAAAAAGTAAAAATACTAATCAAAAGAAAATTGTTGTATATAGTGCAGGGCCAAAAGGATTAGCAGAAAAAATTCAAAAAGACTTTGAAAAGAAAAGCGGTATAAAAGTGGAAATGTTTCAAGGAACAACTGGTAAGATTTTAGCGAGAATGGAAGCTGAAAAGAAAAATCCAGTCGTTGATGTTGTCGTACTCGCTTCTTTACCAGCGATGGAAGGATTAAAGAAAGATGGTCAAACGTTAGCTTATAAAGAAGCGAAACAAGCTGATAAGCTTCGTCCAGAATGGTCGGATGATAAAGGACATTATTTCGGGTATAGTGCTTCAGCATTAGGAATTGTGTACAACACAAAAAATGTGAAGACAGCGCCTGAAGATTGGAGCGATATAACGAAAGGGGAATGGAAAGGGAAAGTGAATATTCCAGATCCAGCACTTTCAGGGTCGGCTTTAGACTTTGTAACAGGATACGTGAAAAAGAATGGAAAAGATGGATGGAATTTATTTGAACAGCTTAAGAAAAATGAAGTTACAGTAGCAGGGGCAAACCAAGAAGCGTTAGATCCAGTAGTAACAGGTGCGAAAGATATGGTAATTGCGGGTGTTGATTATATGACGTATAGTGCAAAAGTAAAGGGTGAACCGGTTGATATCGTATATCCAAAAAGCGGAACAGTCATTAGTCCACGTGCGGCAGGCATTATGAAGGATAGTAAAAATGTAGAAGGTGCAAAAGAGTTTATTGATTATTTATTATCAGATGATGTGCAAAAACAAGTTTCTAAAGCGTATTTATTGCCAGGTAGAACAGATATAAAAGCTGAAAATAGACCAAATGTAGAAGAGATTCCAGTGTTAAATATTGATTGGAAAACAGTTGAGAAAGAACAAGATGAAATAGGAAAACAATTTAAGAAAGTATTTCAATAAGATGGTGATTACATGGTAAATCGATTCGTATCAGTAAGACAAGTTGGAATGACGGCAGCGTTGTTACTTGTGGCGATGTTAATCGTCATTCCGCTTTGTCTCATTTTATTTTCTAGTGTATATGAAAATAGTGGTTGGAATTTTTTAAAGCCTTTTGAAGTCATGCAGAGTGGTGGATTAGCTGGGATTTTTCTAAATTCGATGCTGCTAGGTGTACTCGTTGTAATAGGAGCTATCGTATTTGCATTTCCATTGGCATTCATTATGAGTAAAACAGATGTTGGAAAGTATAGTAAGTTAGATATTATTTTTATGATTCCATTTATGACCCCGCCCTATATCGGATCGATGGGCTGGATTTTGTTCATGCAACCTAACGGCTATTTTGAACAATTTTTTCCGGCTTTAAAGCCGATTTCATCATCGTTTTTTAGTTTAGGCGGTATGGTTTTAATTATGAGTCTGCATTTATTTCCATTTCTTTATTTCATGTTAAAAAACACGTTACTTCAAATTGGAAGTAGTAAAGAAGAAGCTGCAGCAGTTCATGGCGGAAGCTTCCTCTACCGTTTAAGAAAAATAATATTGCCGTTATTGGTATCAAGTTATGTAATGGGAGCTTTACTCATTTTCGTAAAGACGATTGCTGAATTTGGAACACCAGCTACATTCGGACGTAGAATAGGATTTCATGTGCTAACATCAGAAATCCATAAATTTATTTCGAGTTGGCCAATTGATTTTAGTAGTGCAACAGCATTATCTTCTTTATTACTAAGTGCGTGTATGCTTATTTGGTATATGCAAAATGTATTGAATCGAAAGTATTCATATGCCATGGTTAGTGGAAAAGGTGTGAAATCTAAAAGGTATACTTTGTCTATATTTGCGCGCGTTATAGCATGGTTTTATGTAATTGGTTTACTAATAGTAGCAATTGGCATTCCATACTTTTCTATACTGATCGCTTCATTGTCGAAATTAAGAGGTGGTGGCTTACATGTAAATAACTTTACAACGAGCCATTATGAAGCATTGTTTACAATGGGTTCTCCAGGATTAGAAGCTTTATGGAACAGTTTTCTTTTTTCACTCGTAACAGCGATTGTTGCTGTAATTATTGGAGTCTTTTTAGCACTTATGATTCGAAAGGGGAAAAATCCCTCTGAAAAATGGCTTGATATGTGCGGTATGTTACCGAATATGGTACCAGGAATAGTGATGGTTGTAGGGCTTATTTTATTTTGGAATTCACCATATATGCCTATGTCAATTTACAATACACCTGTCATGGTTATCGTAACGTATGTGGTTCTTTTTCTACCTTATACGGTGCAGTATGTAAAAGCTTCGCTCGGACAAATTGATGATTCTCTTATACAGGCGGGAAGCGTTTTTTCTGGGAACTATATTTATATTTTTAGAAAAATAATATTGCCTCTTATTATTCCAGGAATTCTTGCTGGATGGGCGATGACATTTACGATTTCGATAAGAGAGTTAGTAGCGTCGCTTCTCGTATTACCTCCATCAGTAGAAACGTCAGCAACGTTTATTTTTGCTCAATTTGAACAGGGCGAAGTATCTATAGGAATGGCGATGGCCGTTGTTTCTGTTGGACTTACAACAATGTGCTTATTACTTCTGCAACATATGGAGCAAAAACGAAAAGGGGTAGCATGATGAGGGTAGAAGTATGGGGAGGAGCAGGAGAATACGGTCGTTCCTGCTATTTTGTAAAAAATAAAGAGACGAAAATCGTATTCGATTGTGGTATTAATCGATCGTATGAGGATAGTTATCCAAAAATAGAGAGAGAAGTTGTTCCATTTTTAGATGCGGTATTTTTATCACATATTCATGAAGATCATACGATGGGTTTACCTTTATTGACGAAGTATGGATATAAGAAAAAAATTTGGACAACTCGTTATACGAAGGAGCGACTGCCAGCTTATTTTGAAAAATGGAGAAACTACAATCTGAAGCAAGGGTGGAATTTACCTTATAACGACCAAAATATTAAAGATTTAAATTATGTGTGTATTGATGAGATTGGTAATCCAAATGAATGGATACAAATTACTCCTACATTGCGGTTTCAATGGGGGTATAGTGGACATGTATTAGGAGCGGTTTGGTTTTTAGTGAATATGTGTAATACATACGTATTTTATTCTGGGGACTATTCAGCAGAGTCTAATATACTACGAGCTAATTTACCTGAGAAGTTACGAAGCGATATAAAAATCGCAATTGTGGATGCTGCTTACCACACTGATGATGTTTCGCAAATTGAAAGATTAGACGAACTATGTGCAGAAATTGAACGAGTTGCGCAAAATAAAGGAATAGCATTACTACCACTGCCTCCACTTGGTAGGGCGCAAGATATAGTATTTTATTTATATGAACGATATAAAGAATTTCCGCTTATAGTAGATAAAGAAATTTTGGTCGGTTTTGAAGAGATGTTCATATATAAAGATTGGCTGAAAAATAATGAAAAACTTGAGCGGATTCTGGAGAGTTTAAAAAGAAGCATAATAGTTATGGATAATGATATATGTATGCAAAATAGTTACGGAATAGTTGTAATGAGTGATGCGAATATGCAAACGAAACGAGCACAGTTGTATTATGAACAACTTCGGCATGAAGAACGAAATTCCATTATCTTTACTGGACATATTGCGAAAGGTAGTTTTGCAGAAAAGATGATGAAAGAACGTGTAAGTAAAGGATGTAGAGTGGAACGAGTTCCGTATAAGGTTCACCAAAGTATAAGTGATGTTAAAGAAATGTTAAATACATTATTACCAGAACATACGGTGTTAGTACACGCTTTGAAAGAGGATACGGATCAATTACAGAAAAAGCTTAGCATAGCAGGATATAAAAATGTATATTCACTTGCAATGGAATGCGTAGAATTGACTTAACATGTATAGGAAAAAAGGAATCCGTAGCCAGATGGATTCCTTTTTCTAATATATGAGTATTAAGCTAAATCAGCTGATACGAACATATCATTATTTTGAAGGTTTTTAGAGCGTAAACTATAAGCAACTACCTTCTTTTTATATTGCTTTACAACGTCGACATGTTCTTCATGACTATAAATATAAAAGGTAAAATCTTTTTTGCCACGTTTTGCATTGATAATTAAAGGAGTTCCCTCATTGTGTGGTGGTGCATAATAGCGATCTAAAAATAAACCTTCGTTAAAATCATGAATAATTTTGGATTTCTTTTCGCCTTCTAAGTTATTTCCATTGATTGTAACAGTCACATTCTCTTCTTCAAGTTGTGGATGTGTTTCGTACCTGCTAATAATGGATTCAATAACAGAGTTAGGAAGGCTAGAAACGATAATTTTAAATGCCCCAAATACAACTAACATTACAATAAACCAAGTTGTCATAGTATTTCATCCCCTTTATCCCACAGTAACGGTCCGTAAAAGCCTGGTTGGTGCGGGCTAATAATCAGTGTGGGATAGATACCCCTTACTGACTAAAATTTCACTTTATCCTATTTAACAATATAACTCATATGGTAATAGTACATATGGTGAAGTTTTGTATAATTTGTGAAAAATATGCCATTTTTATGAACGAAATGTTAGAAAAATCAATTTTGTTACAAAAAGTTGAAATTGAAGTATTTTAAAAGAAAAAGGTTTATAATAAAAATATAACTAATAACAACATTACTAATTATAAGGAAGTGTAACTATGAGTACTGTAACAATCGTATATGGTATTATTCTTTCTACAATTATTGTTTTATTTATTGTCGGGGTTTCACGTTATATTCATAAATGGAAAGAAGGCGTTGCGAAATTAAATCACATTGAAGAAGAACTTAGTGATTTAATGTTACATCATGGTAAGTAAAAAGTTTATTTTTTAACTGAAAAATGTGAAGAATATCACAAAACATGCTGTCGTAATGAAAGCATGTTTTTTTGTTATGTTGTTAATAGGCACATTCCTAAAAAAATCCCATACGATACAGTGTGAAATCAGAAATGTTCGGAGCGGGAAAGAGGGATAAAATGAGTAATTCAGGTTATGTTACAGATAATAAAAATTTAAAGAAAAGCTCAGGAACGCCAAATCTTTTCTTTGATTCAAGAAAGAATGTCTTTTTTAAAAGAGATGAGAAAAATGTTGCGTATGAAGTAACGTCAACACAATTACCGGCGATGATTGGAGGAGCCTTTGTTGATTTGTTTATGACGAAGGGGCATATGCGAGAACCACATTGGCATCCGAATGCTTGGGAATTAGATGTTGTTGTCTCAGGGGAAGCCGTTACTTCTATATTAAATCCTGAAACGAATCAATTGCAAAATTATCATTTGAAAGCGGGGCAAACGGTCTTTATTCCAATGGGATGGTGGCACTGGATCACGGCCGTAACAGAGGAAGTACAGTTACATTTATTCTTCAATAACGATCAGTTTGAAACAGCAGAAGGATCAGACATACTTAGATTAACACCGCCAGAAGTATTTCAAGCTGCATACGGTGTAAGTGCAGAAAAATTGGGAAAGGATCTTTCGCCAATTAAGGAGTCAGTTGTAATTGGTCCTCCTAACTCAAATCGACTAAATAGCGTTAAAGAAAGTGACGACTCAAATATAGTTGTTACGTTAAATGGACACATAACATCATGTGAAATAGAGTAACTCTTTCTTTTTTTAGGAAGAGTTACTCTATTTTGTATAATTTTGTATTTTTATTCGTTATAATTATTATATAGAAGGGAATTTCTAGAGGGGGCATATTGTGAACATATTAAAGATTATAGGAATTGTTGCAGGAGTGATTATAGTAGCCGTTATAGCTTTCTTTGTCATTATGAGATATTATTTGTCGAAAGAAGATCCTAATTACGTATTAAATTACATAAAAGAACATAAAGGTGATGAATCACTTTCATTACTAATTAGAAGAAATGGCGAAGTAGTAACATCTGTAAATGAAAATAAAAAATTGCCATTAGCGAGTACGGCAAAAATCGTAATAGCAGTTGAATTTGCTAAACAAGTGTCAGAAGGAAAAGTAAGTCGTGATGAACAAATTTCATTGCAGGAACTAGAAAAATATTACGTTAAAAACACGGATGGTGGAGCGCATCCTGCGTGGTTAGAAGATGCCAAAGCTAGAGAGTTAGTGAAAAATGAACACATCGCTTTAGAAGAAGTCGCTAAAGGGATGATTCATTATAGTTCTAATGCAAATACAACATATTTGTTAGATAAGCTTGGAATAGAAAGAGTAAATGAAAGTATAAAAGAGTTAGAGCTTACTAGTCATGACAAGTTCACGTCGTATACTGCTTCACTATATATGAGAGGGTATGTAGAAAAAGAGCTTCATCAGCCAGAAAATCAATCGTTAGAAATGATACGTAACATGTCAAAGGATGAGTATAATAAACATGTGTTACAAATTCATGAATGGATGAAAGATGAAGAAGAATGGAAAAAAAGGGATATCCCATTAAAAGTAGATATGGAATTTCAGCGAATTTGGTCAGATCGATTAGTGGGTGCAAACGCTAAAGACTATATGAGTATAATGAAAAAGATAAATAGTAGAAATTATTTTCCAAAATCAATGCAAGAAGAAATCGAGAATATTTTCAAAGGAACAGTTAATAATAGTAAGTTAGAATACGCTGGTCAAAAAGGTGGCTCTACCGCATTCGTATTGACAAAAAGTTTGTATACTACAGATAAGAAGGGGAATAAGGTAGAAGTTGTAATTATGTTTAACGATATAGAAGATCAAGTTGCATACCAAAAGCTGAGAAATAATATAGATTATTTTATTCAAGATACTATAACAGATGAAGAGTTTAGAAGGAAATTATAACGAAATAATTTTATTATGTAAACAAGGGCGCTTTTTAGAAAGCGTCCTTTTTCTTTTCATAATACAGGATTTCTTATTTACTTCATTGAATATAGATTGAAAATAAGAAGGGAAGTTGAAAAATGACCACAATATATTTCGTTCGCCATGCCCACTCTACATATACAAAAGAAGAACGTGAAAGGCCTTTATCTGAAAAAGGTTTGTTAGATACGCAGCATGTAACACGCTTATTAAAAGATAAACATATTGATGTTGTGATTTCTAGTCCGTACAAAAGGGCAATGCAAACTGTGCAAGGGATTGCGAATACATATAATTTATCAATACAACTGGAAGAAGATTTAAGAGAGAGGTTATTAAGTAAAGAGCCAGTAACAGATTTTAACGATGCTATTCAGAAAGTGTGGGAAGACTGGACTTTTGCATACGAAGGTGGGGAATCAAGTAATATAGCGCAAAGGCGTGCTGTAATATGTATGCAAAGTATATTAAGAAAATATAAAGATAAGAATATTGTAATAGGTACTCATGGAAATATTATGGTATTACTAATGAATTATTTTGATTCGAAATATGATTTTCAGTTTTGGAAAACACTTCATATGCCTGATGTGTATAAATTAACTTTTGATAATAATCGTTTCATTTCTGCTGAAAGAGTAGAGAAAACAGGTCATCGGATAAACATTTTGTAAAAGTTTATCAAAAAAAGAGGAAAGAGAGAAGGTATTGTAGAAGTATGACTTTGTAACATAAAAAATATTGGTTAAAGGAGGCTGTTTACATGTTTGAGAAAGAGAAAGAAGGGCTTATTGAAGTTCACAACGTATATGAAATCGCACCAGCAGATGGAGCAATTATAGGTATGGCAACGGAAGAAGAAATGGAGATTGCTGCTGAACTAGAGTTACAGTACTATGCCCATTCTCGTTTATTAGAAGCAAATATTCAGTTAGACGGTTCCTCCTATAAAGAGTTACTTCAGGAGTTCCAGGAGTACGAAAGAAAATCAATGAACTTTTGGAGAGCAATACATAAACGTTTAGCTGTGCCATGGGCATGGGTATTACGTATTGATGTTGCGAATGGTCCTATATATGTAAGCAATGGGAGTTCGTATTATGAAGAAGTTGATGATGACGAAGAAGACTATGAATAGATAAGTAAGGAAGCAACTTCAGTTGCTTCCTTTTTTTATTGACAATGAGTGAATGGCTTCAATGATAGTATCTGGGCGATCATTTTCTATCCCATGACTAGCATGTTCAGCCAAAATATATTGGCTATTTATTGAGAGATTTAGTTGTTCACGAATAAGTTCTTGCCACATATCTTCAAGTTGTGTAGCTTCTTCTTTTGGCATACCGCCCTCAATCAATTGAGCAACAGAATATTGGGGATCTCTACCGATAACGATTAATGGTATTTCTAATGCTATATGTTGTTTTTTTATTGAGCGAGCGCAATATTTCCACTCGGACAGTTCAGCAGCTGTCGCTTTATATAAGGAAGGAGATGTGGAAAATTTGATATGCTGTGTTGTTGCATTGACGAGTATAGATTTTAGTTCATTATAAAGTGCGTCTGCATCCATGTTGGAGTAAGTATGATATTTTTGTAGCCACATATCATCAGAATCAGTTTGATCAGAAACTGGTAAATGCAGTTCATCTAATCGGTGTAAGTTCATGGAAGTAGAATCAACTAAAAGAAGTGCTTGCAGCCTATCTTCATGTAACATTGCAAAATGTTGTGCGCATAAACCTCCATAGGAATGACCGATTAAAATGATTGGCTCATAAATATCTAGTTCATGTAGTAACATATGTAGTTCTTTTACGACTTGCATTGTTGTACGTGGATTAGTTCCTAGCTCGCTTTATCCATAACCTGGGCGATGATATGAAATGACTGTAAATTTTTGTGAAAGCTTTTCTATAATAGGAAGCCAATCATAAAATGAGCATCCCATTCCTGTTTGAATGACTACAGTTTGTTTACTGCTACCTCTCATATATACTTCTACAGTTTGTCCAAATATCTCTACTGATCTATTAATAGTAATTCCCCCTAAGCTTGAAATACTTTTTGGCAAGTAAAGGCGATACACCAGGCGACTATGCCAAAGAGTATAGATGTACTAAGTGAAAAGGAGTTCTTTAAACCGATATAAACAATAAATAATAGTAGTGCAGATGCAGGAAATCCATATAATACGCCTAAAGCGAATTGACTTAATTCTTGTTTACTCCCACCTTCGAAAGAAATCCAAAATAAACTAAGTAAACTAATAAGAGGAAGGGCTGCGATAAAGCCACCAAGCGTACTAAAATATTTGGCAAATTCGGTTACACCCCCAATAATGAGGGCGGAGACGATGACCTTAACGAGGAAATGCATATTTTGCCTCCTTAGCTAATAACGAAAAGGCTTTTTCTATTAGTTGTTGCTCTTCTTTTGATAACTGTGATTCTAATATTTGTATCTTTTCTTTGTCTAGCAAAGTATGCTTTTCTAATGCTTCAATTCCTTCTGTCGTTAGTGTAAGATTCACAACTCGTTCATCTTGTTTATTTCTTTCTTTAATAATAAATCCTTTTTGAATAAGGCGTTTTACATGTTCGGACGCTGTGTTATGAGATAAACCAAGTTCAGAAGCAATTTTTCCAATTGTTATATCTTTCTCTCGGGAAGTGATTTGTAAAATACGAATTGCTTGATGAGTAAGATTGTCTTCATATTCATAGCGTAAGTGGTAGTAGATTGTCTCCCAATGTGGATTAATGTCTTTCATATTATAATTCCCCTTAATTTTTATGTCGTATTATAAGATATATTCGCTTTGTAAGAATTAAAATCCTGTTATTCTTATAAAAAATGTTGAAAAAGTTTATTTTTATTGAAATATAAGGTAATCTATGTGTAAAGGTATACATTTAGCAAGAGAGAGGATGATAGCTGTGAATACATTTAAATGGATTAGTCATGAAAAGATGTATGTAGATCAAATACATGTTGAAAAATGTGGTCCTCTTTCAGTCGGCGTATATGGAGGAAATCAAGAGAGTGATGCATATGAAAGAGGAGATGCAGTGCTAGCTTGGTGGGATCCGAATTTAGAATTTGAATTTGTTATGATTTTTGATACACACCACAAAACGAAAAATATCCATTATATAATAGAAGCAATTTCAGAAAGAAAAGAGAAACTAAAAGAATTATTTTCATACCCAATCCATTTAGCTTTTCATCATACACATATGTATTTATTAGCGTTATTTACAGATGAGCTCTTTATCGAGAAATGTGACCAAGATGATGAGGAACTTGCATGTTTAATTTGTTTACGAAAAGGCGAGTTCTTATATTGGCTATCAGTTGGTGATTGCTTCGCGTATTTATTCCATTCAGAGCAAACGAAAAATGGAAAAGGTAGGCTAAATAAGCGTAAGAACTATGAATATATAGGAAGAAAAAATGTTTTTGCAGCGAATACACCTTGTTTTACATCAGGGGTAAGGGGATTAGAAAAAGGTCAGAATCACATTGTAATGGCAACGGATGGTATTTTAGAGTGTGATAAACTAAAGTTTGATGATGATCAATCTTTAGTAGAAATATTACACGACGGAACTTGTTTACAGATTGAGCCTGTATTAACAAATGTACTTCAGTGGAAAGGTAGAGATTGTGCCACTATTATTGGCTGGTCCATCGATACTGAAAATAGACAATGTGCCAATTAATAACTGAAAGAGAGTTCAAGTTTTTTTGTCCTTGAACTCTTTTTTGTTAAGCAATATGAATATGATACGTTTTTAACCATTCATTTACTTGTAGCATATACTCCATAGCACTTCTTGCTTCAAAATTGGTAATCTCTTTGTTACTTTGATCGGCAATAGCAAGTAATGTGGAATGATTAATAAGTGAGAAAATAGGATTGTTTTTATTACTGCACATGTCGAGTGATAAATGACGGATTGTTTGTAAATAATGTGGATCTTGTGAAGTTGGATAAGCACTTTTTCTTCTATTTCGTACGTCATCAGGTAAAGCTGGTTTCAGTGCTCTACGTAAAATGCCTTTTTCAATATTATCAATGCTTTTTATGTTGAAAGGAACATTCCACAAATATTCAACTAATCTATAATCGCAAAATGGTACACGAACTTCAAATCCTACAGCCATACTCATACGGTCTTTACGGTCGAGTAAGAACGGAAGGAATCTCGTTAAAAATAAATAAAACATTTGACGTTGTTTCGCGGATTTTTTACTTTCCCCTTCAAGAGTAGGTACTTCAAGAGCAGCCTCATGGAATCGTTTATTAACATAATGCTCAGGATTACATTGATTTGTTACTTCGCTTAATAATAGAGAAGATGTGTTTTTCCAGTTTGTTAACCACGGAAACTTATCTACATATAATAGTTCTTCTTGATGAAACCAAGGATATCCCCCGAATACTTCATCAGCAGATTCTCCAGATAAAGCTACGGTTGCATCTTTTTTCATTTCGCAAAATAGTAAATATAGTGAAGTTTCCATTTCGCCAGCACTCGGTAAATCTTTTGCACGGAGGGGAACGAATAAGTGATTTGCTAACTCTTCAGCATTCACAATAATATCATGGTGCGATGTCCCTACATGTTCAGAAACGCGTTTTACCCAAGGAGCATCTAAACCAGTACGTGCAAATGTCAGCTCGAAATCTTTTGCGCTATTTACAAAATCAACGGAATACGTATGAAGTGTTTTATTTTCCGCTGCAAATTCTTTACCCGCTAGTGCAGTAATACCGCTAGAGTCTAATCCGCCTGATAACATACAGACGAGAGGAACATCGGCAATTAATTGTCTTTTTACTGTATCTTGTAAAATAGATAAAATATGTGATGATGTATCTTCAGTAGAATCTGTATGAATTTTACTTTCTAAATTCCAATACTTTTGAACTACTTTGTTATCACGTGTGAATGTTATAGAGTGTCCAGCACGAACTTCTTGAATATGTTTAAAGACGCCACATCCTGGAGTTCGAAATAAGCCTAATCCAAATATTTCATTTATGCCGTCCGCATCAATTTCAGCAGGAATAGATGGATGAGCTAGTAGTGCCTTTATTTCAGATCCGAAAATAATACTGTCATTTCTTTCTGTATAAAAGAGTGGCTTTACGCCTAAATGATCGCGTGCTAAAAACAGTTGTTGCTTTTGATCATCCCATAAGGCGAAAGCGAAAATTCCGTTTAAATGTTGTACGCAATCTTCTTTCCATTCTAAATAAGCATGTAGTAATACTTCTGTATCTGAATGCGTTTCAAATGCATGACCACATTTTCGAAGTTGTTCTCTCAGCTCACGGAAATTATAAATTTCTCCATTATAAGTAAGAGCATACGTATAATCACCAGCACGAAATATCTTCGGCTGTGTCCCACCTTCTGGATCAATAACAATTAAACGTCGGTGTGCAAAGGCCGCACGAGGTGAAAACCAAAATCCTTCAGCATCAGGTCCACGATGCCCAATACTATTTGCCATCTTTTCTAAAATAACATGTTGATTTGAAAGGTTCTTTTTCCAATCTACCCAACCTGTAATTCCACACATACATATCTCATCTCCTAATTTAAAATTATAAAAGTAGATTAATTAAATGAAATGTACACCAGGTTAAAGAGTGTTTGCATAAATAGTGTACTACACTAATTGAATTACAGACTTGAGAAAATTTTCTTCAAGCTTATATTTATATGAGACAATGGATAAGGAAAAGTATCCCATTACATACAAAAAATAAAAAAAGATGAGAGAAAAAAATTTCCAAAACGTTATATAGGGTGTAAAAGCTTTTACAAAAAAATAAGGGGACTCGCTACATGAAATCAAATGAGAAAAATTTTATAAAAAGATTACAGCGGCAAAAAGAAGATGCGCTAGAATTTGTTGTCGATACATACTTACCGCTCATAAAGGGGATAACGCACAAAGTTCTTCTTTCAGTTCAAAATGATGGACTCATTGAGGAATGTGTAAATGATATATTTCTTTCCATTTGGAATAACGCAAATAAGTTTCATGGAGAGCCGAGTGATTTTAAAAAATGGATTGCAGCGATTGCAAAGTTTAAGGCAATTGATTATTACCGGAAAGCGACTAAAAAAGTAGAAATCATTTCAGATGAGTTTCATATAAGTACGGAAAAATCGGCAGAAGACGAATTAATTCTTATGGAAGATAGGGAAGAGTTATTGAAGCTTATTAATCAATTGGAACCGTTAGATCAAAAAGTATTCATTATGAAATATCTTCTCGGTATGAAGACAGAGGAAATAGGAGACAAGTTAGGATTAACCAGGGCGGCGATCGATAATCGAGTGTACCGTGGAAAAAAGAAACTACAACAAAATGCTACGAATATTAGTTTTGGAGGTAGTGCAATATGAAAGACATTTATGAACTATTAAATGATATTGATATAGATGAAAAAGAACTTGAGGAAATTGAGGCTTCTGAAATTGAAAAAGAAAAAGTGAAGCGTAATGTAAAACAATCGATACGTACGAAGAAAAAGATGAAAACTTGGAAAAAAGGTGTCGCTGCTGCATCTATTTTAGTAGGACTCTCAGTTGCAACACTCGGTATCGGATTTCCTACATATGCCGGGGGATTGCCAATTGTAGGTGACATATTCCGCTTTTTAGATAACGGTAGAACAGGATTATATGAAAATTATAAAGAGTTTTCGACTGAATTGAATATGACGAGAGAGAGTAATGGGGTTAAGGTTACAATTAATGATGTAATTTCTGATGGCAGAACATTATCTATAACGTATTCACTGGAAAGTGAGCAAGACTTAGGGGATGATCCTATTATATTAGGCGGATTGGATATAATGGACGCTCATGGTAGTTCAGGAAGTGGGAAAATGACTAAAGTTACTGAAAAAAAGTATGTAGGTATGGTAACAACGACGCACCATGATAGTAATAAAAAGGACAAAGTAAATTTTAGATGGAATATAGAGGGAATAGAGATGCCAGATAGGAAAAAATCAATACAAGGTAATTGGAATTTCGCGTTAACTGTAAAATCAATGGATAGTAAAGAGAGAACAATTGGTGGAAGTTCGGAAAAAGAAGGTATAAAGGCAAATATGGAAAAGGTCGCAATGTCGCCGGTTTCATTTATTCTTTATTACAATCAAGAAGTTTCTAAGGGTGCGAGGAAAGAATGGGATAGTGTAGATGTTGAATTGACAGTTAAGGATGATTTAGGGAATGATTATTCGGGTGAAGGAAATGGAGGAAGTGGCCACGATCCTTACAATATTCGATGGAGTGCCACATTCCAAAAACTGAACGAAAATGCAACAAAGCTTATCGTTACACCACGCGTACACTTACGAGTGCATACACCTGAAAATCATGGTGGAGTGGAATATGTGAATGGGAAAGAGAAGAAAATAGAAGTGCCGAAAAAAGAAGCGAAGAGTAAAGATATAGTGTTAGATGATATTGTCATTGATTTAAAGAAATAAATAAAGAGACTGCCTTAAAATGAAGGCAGTCTCTTTTTGTTAAGAACTAGTAACGAGCAATGCATGTGGATGCTGCGTTTTATACTCATCTTTCCACGGAATGTTTAGTTGTTCCCACGATTCGCCGCTATCATTGGATTGAAAGACGCCATTGTTATTTAAAGTGTAAAACGTATGTGGTTCTGCTGGATTTGTAGCAAACATCGAAATGACTGTACCAATTGCAGATGGTAGACCTTGTTGTACTTGCTCGAACGGAGTATCTTTCGTTTTTCGATAAATATAAGATTCATAAGGAATACGGTGATGAGCGAGATCGGCACTTGGTGCGGCAGAAACGAGAATTGTATCGCAATCAGCCGGATCGATAGCCATGCTGTATAAATAATGATGCTCAAGTCCGTCACTACATGAAATCCAGCTGTTTCCACTGTTATAACTTTCAAGGTATGCGCGATCAGGTCCACCCATAAATCCATCACCACATGATGCATAAAGGCGATTTGGAGCTTCAGGGTGCATGAGTAATTGATGCGCATCGATAGGAGCACCGAACTTTTTATCAATCCATGTATGCCCTCTATCGTTACTTTGAATAACAGCACCAGCTTCAATTGAAACATGGACTGTATTTGGGTTGTTTGGATCAACTGTAATCCAGCGTACGTGATGGGTAAAAGGTCTAGGCGGGAAAGCCCACGTATAAGAAGATAATAATGATTTCATATTTTTAAGTTCAGTCCACGTTTCACCACCATTTTCTGAACGGAATAAAGCACTAGGTTCTGTTCCTACATAAACGACGCCATATCCGTTAACTTGTTCAATAGGGCTTATCGTAATGGAAGTGATCGAAGAGTGTAAAATCCCATCTTCTTTCGGGAAATCAAAGTAACGATATGAATCTCCAATTGGTTTCCACGAATCTCCGCCATCGTCACTTAGCCATAAACCTCGTCCAAATGTGCCGCAATATACACGATTCTTTAGGGATGGATCAACTGCGATACAAGTAGGTTGCATATTTTGTAAGTGATATGAGGTTTCATAGTTACCATATCGTTCTTTTACAACAATAAGTTCACGTTCCATACAGAGAAATAGTCGTTTCAATTCAATAACCCCCTTCAAATTTCTTTCATTAGTAAACAATATGAAGCTGAAAAAGAAGTAGTCTTATTTTTTGTTGAGAAAAAGGACTTGTTTGAAAAAAAGCGAAGTGTGTATACAGAGTAAGCGGGATAAAGTGAAACTTTAATCAGTAGGGTATTGTTCATCTTCTACGGATTAGTAGCGTTCACTACCGGGCATTAATGGGGGATAAAGATAGGGAATGTGTTTCATACTAACATACAGGTATTGCACTTAAAGGAGCATTTGTATGGGACACTCACATGATCACGGTCATTCAAAAAATAAAAAAGCGTTATTAATTGCCTTCTTATTAACAACAAGCTTTATGATTGCTGAAGTTATTGGGGGATTTGTAACAAATAGCTTAGCACTATTATCTGACGCGGGGCATATGTTAAGTGATGCAGTATCCTTAGCGCTAAGTTTACTTGCGTTCAAGCTTGGAGAAAAAACAGCAACAACTGCGAAAACATACGGGTATAAACGAGTCGAAATGTTAGCGGCATTATGTAACGGTGTCGTTCTTATTGTCATTTCAGTATACATTTTTATTGAAGCAATTCGCCGTTTTAAAGAACCAGTTGAGATTGCTAGTAATGGGATGCTCATTATTGCTGTACTTGGTCTGCTTATTAATATTTTATCAGCTTGGATATTAATGAGAGGCGGAGATGTGAAGGGGAATTTGAATTTAAGAAGTGCTTTCTTACACGTATTAGGCGATCTATTAGGATCAGTCGGAGCGATTATTGCTGCGCTATGTATTAAATTTTTCGGATGGACTGTTGCAGATGCGATTGCTAGTATTCTTGTGTCTATTTTAGTCATTATTAGTGGATGGCGTGTAACACGTGATACGGTCCATATATTAATGGAAGGTGCACCACAACATATAAATGTTGAAGAGATAAAAAGTACTTTATTAAATATTACGATTGTAAAAGAAGTACATGATTTGCACATATGGTCTGTCACATCTGATTTTCAAGTATTAACTTGCCATTTGATTATTAAAGGTAATGAAACACAAAGTGTATTAAAAGAGGCTACGGATGTATTAAAGGAGAAGTTTCATGTAGAACATGTCACCATTCAAGTAGAAATAGATGGTGAATTTAATCATAGTGAGACAACTTGCAAAGTATGAAAGAAAAAGGATAAGAAAAAGTGTCATAACATTTTTCGCGCAGCATACATATATATAATGTGGCCACAAATACTTTGTAAGGTAAATATTTCATAAGATTACTTTACTTATTAAGAATCATCTTTTATAATCAAAAGTGGTAATTGATAAAGATTATCATTTTCAATGATCGTAGAAAGGAGTTTTTTAAAAGATGAGTAGTCAACTCCGTTTTGCTGTTGAAAATCGTAAGAGGCATTTAATTGATGAGTTAATTGGAGCAGGTGTGTTTAAGATTCGCGACCGACAATTATACGAGCTGTCTTTAGAGGAATTGGAAAAAGAGTACGAAGACATGGAAGATTATGCGGATATTCAGGCATAGCTATATAGATTAATAAAAGATGAGCTGGTTACATTTTTGTGTAACCAGCTCTATTATTATTTCATAGAAATCATTTTTTGTATCTCTTTCATAGGACGGAGCCAGTTTTGAGACATCATTTGTTCCATTTGTTGTTCATTTTGCTTTTGCAATGCTTGAATGATAGAGTGATGTTCTTTAATAGATTGACTCGCAGGAACAAAGTTTTGGAAAAATAAATATTCAAGACGTAAAACGTGAAGCTGCATATTTTCTAGAAAAGGTTCAATATATCGATTTTTAGCAATAGACGTAATTGTATTGTGAAATTGTATATCTAGTTCTAAAGCTCGTTTTGAGTTTTTTTCCTCTATAGATTGTTGGAAATCATCATTTATCTCGGAGAGTAGTTTAATATCAGAGTCTGTAATATTTTGAAGTGCTTGCTTTCCAATAATTGAGTGAAGACCAGCCATTGTCTCATAAATGATAGATATATCTTCAAATTTAATAGGAGTAATTTTCGTTTTTTGGCCGGGAATCATTTCGACTAACCCAGAAAGCTCTAAAATTTGTAAAGCTTCTCTAACTGGTGTTCTGCTTACTCCTAGTGCTTCCGCCAATTCCCCGTCATTAATCTTTTCATCAGGTTGTAAAACACCTTCTATAATCCAATCTTGTAGTTGATTTAAAACGAGTGACTTTGCGGAAATTCTTCCGGTTTTTTTATAGTTTTGAGGGACAGGCATAATGAATTCAATCCTTTCATTGTATATTGTGTCTTTTTTCATTAACGAGTTTTAGCTTCGATTGTCCTTCATCTGGTTTTTGGCTTAATATGAGCACCATTATAATGACACAAAAAGCACCTAATATTTGAAAAGATTGAAATGGTACGTGCAATATTACGACAGAAGATATAATAGCTGCAAGCGGTTCTGTGCAACCAAATAATGTTGTTTCTTTTGGAGTAAGGTATCTTATGCTGTCTAAATATAAATAAAATGCGATAAGTGTTCCGAAAATAACTACAAAGGCAATGAGCGGAAGGGTACTTAGTTTTACATATTTCATAGTTGATAATAAAATGAATTCGTTTGTGGAAATAAAGTGTAAAATCGTTACGCCTACTCCCCCAATAATCATGCCCCATCCAACGATAACGGATGAAGACCATCTTTCTAACAATTCCTTTGAATATAAGCTATAAAATGCGAGAGATAATCCAGATAAAATGCCCCAAACGATAGCTGGTGTAGAAACAGCCAAGTTATGAACAGACCCGTTTGTTAGTAATAGAAAAGTCCCTACTAATGAAAGGGTAATTGAAATAAAATCAATTTTTGATGGACGAACGTTCCATTTGAAAAGTAAATATACAGTAATAAATATAGGAGCTAAATATTGTAATAATGTTGCAACGGCAGCGTTTCCCTCTTTAATGGAAGCGAAATACGTATACTGTACAGCAAGCATACCGAATAGGCCAAACAAAATCATTTTATAAGCATCAGATTTTTGTTTCCAGATGCCGAATATCTCTTTTCTGCTCGTTCCGAATGATGAAATAATGAGCAAGATGACGCCGGATATAAGCAGACGAATGGTAACTAACCATTCAGTAGAAACTGTTTCGGATTGAAAAAGTTGTTGCGCTGCTGTTCCTGACAACCCCCATAAACAAGCGCCGATTATGACCATTAAAATTCCTTTTAATCGATTTGGATCCATAAGGTATGTAGTCCTCCTTCCCAAAAAATATATTGTATACAATATGCAATATATCACGAAATGGGGGATTTATAAATTAAAATTTCTGATTTCCTTAAGTGGAAATTGTATAAGGTGTAGTTAGGTCTACAATACAAGGAAGTAGGTTAAATAAAGCAAGTTAAAATTATAAGATTGAATCATAATCAAGAGGATAAAAAAATAAAGATAAGAGTAATTTGATTTGCTAAAAATATATGTAGAAGGAGATATGTGATGAGCTGGGTTACTCATAAACCAACATTTGAATTTGATAATTATAGTCATTTTATTCGGGCGAATACGGCGTGGGTTGGGCATTTAGATTTCGCATATGATTTAGTAAGGTTTGAAAAGCCAGAAGTATTAGTTGAGTTAGGTACACATTTAGGGGCTTCCTTTTTCAGTTTTTGTCAAGGGGCAAAAGATGGAGGATTAAATACAAAATGTTTTGCTGTAGATACTTGGACGGGAGATGAGCATACAGGTCCATATGGGGAAGGTGTTTTTCAAATAGTAAATAAAGTAGTAAATATGAGTTATCCTAATATAGGTAATTTAATTCGTTCTACTTTTGACGAGGCAGTGGATCAGTTTCAAGATGGAACGATAAATGTGTTGCATATTGATGGTTATCATACGTACGAAGCAGTTTCTCATGATTATAAAACATGGTTACCGAAACTTGCGGATAACGGTATCGTTTTATTTCATGATATTGAAGTTAAAACTGGAGACTTCGGCGTGTATAAGTTTTGGGATGAAGTTAAAGCGAAGGATCCTCATTTTCAGTTTGAGCATTCATATGGGCTTGGTGTATTATTTCCGAAAGGTTGTAGCGATAAGTTTGTGGAAATACTCAAAAATAAAGAAGAAATACAAAATATGTATAAATAAAAAGTGGAGCATGCATCATTTTAATGATGTGTGCTTTTTTATATGGGGAAAAATGGTACTCCTTAAAAGGTGAGGATAATAGTAAAAAGTTTTGTTGTGGCAAATATTAAAAAAGTTATTCTTGAATTGTTCTATCTAAATAAAAATGTAACATTTTTTATATTTTCCATTGCGAAAAGTAACATCTACTTTTACAATAGAAAAGGTGTCCATATATTATACTGGAAAAATAAATCGAAATAATATGAAAATTTTGTTTTGTCTTCGCTAATTGTATATTACATACATGTAAGACGACATACGTCATGTTATCGACTTGTAAGGAGAGAAAAAAATGAAAAGTGTAAGATTACCATCGATGCTAGAAATCATAGTTCTTTTATTACTATTTCTTGCTGTTGTCTTTTCCTTCCAAACGATTTTTGATCTCCCAATTCAATTAGCGCTATTTATTTCATGGTTTTTAGTAATTGCGCTTGGATTAAGATTAGGATTTCGTTATCAAGAATTGCAAGATGCAATTACGAAAGGGATTTCTAACGGATTGGAAGCAATACTGATTTTAGTTGCAGTAGGTGCTTTAATTGGAACTTGGATTGCTGGTGGCGTTGTACCAACATTAATCTATTATGGATTAGAGTTTATTCACCCTAGCATATTCCTATTAGCAACATTAATTATTTGTTCGATAACTTCTATCGCGACAGGAACATCATGGGGAACAGTTGGAACAGCAGGTATTGCTATGATGGCGATTGGTGAAGGACTTGGCTTACCACTTCCGCTTGTTGCTGGTGCAGTTCTTTCAGGAGCTTATTTCGGCGACAAATTATCACCACTTTCTGATAGCACAGTTCTTGCAGCGTCTATGGCAAAAGTAGATGTTATTGCTCACGTTCGAGCTATGCTCGTATTAGATGTTCCGGCTTATATTATTACTAGCATTATGTTTACTGTAGCTGGTTGGATGTATGGCGGCGATAATGTAGATTTGAATCGAGTAGAGTTTTTAAAAGAAGCTTTATTAAAGGAATTTGATATTAAAATATGGATGCTTGTTCCGGCGGTCATTGTTATCGTTCTATTAGCGATGAAGAAACCCTCTATGCCAACAATTGCAATGGGAGCTTTAATTGGTGCAATTTGGGCAACTCTTTTCCAAGGAATGCACTTTGGAGAGGCAATTGGAACAGCATATAATGGATTCTCAATTCAATCTGGTGTCGAGTTTGTTGATAAGTTATTAAACCGTGGTGGAATTAACGGTATGCTCGGTTCAGTAGCCGTTATTATTTTCGGGTTAGGTTTTGGTGGACTACTTGAAAAGCTAGGTGTTTTAAAAGTAATCGTATCAAAATTTGAGAAGAAATTAAATTCTGCAGGTAATGTAACATTGTCTACATTAATCGTGGCATTCTTAGCTAATATATTTGGTTGTGCGATGTACGTATCACTTATTTTAACACCGAAAATTATGGAAGATAGCTATGATAAATTAAAAATAGACCGCCGTGTATTAGCGCGTAACTCAGAAGTAGGTGGAACGTTAACTTCTGGTATGGTTCCGTGGTCGGATAATGGTATTTTTATGGCTGGTATTTTAGGTGTAGCAACGTTCTCATACGTTCCGTTTATGTGGTTAAGCTTTGTATCGTTAATTTTAGCCGTTATTTACGGATATACAGGCAAGTTCATTTGGTATGTAGATGATGCAGATAAAGGAAAGCAAGCATCATAAAATAAAAAATCACCTTCTACAATATGTAGAAGGTGATTTTTTATTTTGTAATAGGAGTTGAAGAAGTTATTTCGTCCTCATATTTAGCAATTTTTTGTTGTATCTTTTTTAAGTTTTTTTCAGTGTCTTGAATGAGCTGTAAGACGTTGGTCTCCTGTTGTTTCATTAATTCCAACCGTTGAAGGATGGTGGATTCTCCCACCATAGACCAGTCGATAAATTGTTTTATTTTTTGAATTGGCATACCGGTGTGTTTTAAACATAAAATCATCTCTAAATATTTCAGTGCTTCTTCATCAAAAACTCGATCTCCTTTTTCATTTCTTTTAAGAAAAGGGAACAGTCCTTGTTTATCGTAATAACGTATTTGAGAAATAGTTAAGTAGTGCATTTTGGCGACTTGCCCAATTGTATAATACATATCATTCACCCCTTTATTACCAAGGTATAATGCCGTCTTTATTTAGTATTTTACCATTATAGTTTGTTTCACTTAATGCATATTTAATAATAATTTTAGCACTTTCATTAGTCGTAAGGCCACCTGGGGAATTTCCATTTAGGTCAGTAGTTGTAAAACCAGGAGTTACTCCGAAAATTGCTGGACCGTTAGTACCAAATTCTTTGCTAAATGCTAATGTTAAAGCATTAATAGCTGTTTTTGAAGAATTATATCCTAATATGTTAATTGGGTGTGTTTCACCGCTAGCAAACATTGTTAGTGAGGCCATGTCAGTTGTTACATTTATAATTTTACTGTTGTTTGATTTCTTTAATAATGGTAAAAAGGCTTGCACCATTTGGAATGTTCCAAAAAAGTTAACTTCAAATCCTTGGCGTAAAGTTTCAATATTTAATTCACTAGGTAGCGTATGGAAGTCGAGTGCTATGCCTGCATTATTGATTAATAAATCTAAGTGGTCAGTCGTTTCATGGGTTTTTTTGAGTGCTTCTTGAATGGATTGAGCACTAGAAATGTCTACTTGAATATAGGAAACGTTTGAAACATGTAAAGATTCTACGGCTTGTTGTCCAAGTTGTTTATTACGAGCACCTAAAAATACGTGATAGTCTTTTTCTGCTAATTGACGAACCAATTCATATCCGATCCCTTTATTCGCACCTGTTATGAAAGCATATTTTTTCATTTTGAATTCCTCCAGTAGTGTTATAGTAGGTTACAATGGAAAGGATACAGCCTAAACTTAAGTTTAGGTCAAGAGGAATTTTCAAAAAAAATATTGAATATTTGTATATATGAGTGAGAATCCTTATCATTTGATTGAAAGTCTGTTAATATAAGAGATGTAGGTATTTTATTTTCAAGGGGATGAAAAAATGGAGTACAGAATTGAAAGAGATACATTAGGAGAAATAAAAGTTCCAGCTGATAAATTATGGGCAGCGCAAACGCAGCGTAGTAAAGAAAACTTCCCGATTGGAACAGAGCAAATGCCGCTTGAAATTGTAAAAGCATTTGCCATTTTAAAGAAAAGTGCAGCGCTTAGCAATCAAAAATTAGGAAAGCTATCAGAAGAAAAAGCAGAAGCAATTGTAGCAGCAGCTGACGAAGTGATTGCAGGGAAATGGAATGAACATTTTCCGCTTGTCGTATGGCAAACGGGTAGCGGTACACAGTCAAACATGAATGTGAATGAAGTAATTGCAAATCGAGGGAATCAAATTTTGAAAGATAAGGGATCTGACGTACATATTCATCCGAATGATGATGTGAACATGTCTCAAAGTTCAAATGATACATTTCCAACAGCGCTTCATGTAGCATGTGTAATTGCAGTAGAAAATCACGTATTACCGGCAATTACGAAATTAAAAGAAACTTTAGCAGAAAAAGTGACTGCATTTGAACATATTATTAAAATCGGTCGTACGCATTTACAAGATGCAACACCATTAACGTTAGGACAAGAAATTAGCGGATGGCACCGTATGCTTGAAAAAACAGAGCGTATGATTGCAGATAGTAATACATATATGAAAGAATTAGCAATTGGTGGTACTGCGGTTGGAACTGGTATTAATGCTCATCCTAAATTTGGTGATATGGTAGCAGAGGAAATTAGTCAATTTACAGGTAAGCAATTTATTTCTGCGCCAAATAAGTTCCATGCGTTAACGAGTCATGATGAAGTTGTATTTGCACATGGAGCATTAAAAGCATTAGCTGCTGATTTGATGAAGATTGCTAACGATGTACGCTGGCTTGCAAGTGGTCCACGTAGCGGTCTTGGGGAAATTATTATTCCTGCAAATGAGCCAGGAAGCTCTATTATGCCAGGTAAAGTAAATCCAACGCAAAGTGAAGCATTAACAATGGTTGTAGCGCAAGTTATGGGAAATGACGCAACAATCGGATTCGCTGCGAGCCAAGGTAACTTTGAGCTAAACGTATTTAAACCAGTTATTGCATATAACTTCTTACAATCCGCTCACTTATTAGCAGATGCAGTTGTTTCATTTAATGATAATTGTGCAGTTGGTATTGAAGCAGATGAAGAAGTAATTAAAGAGAATGTGAATCGTTCATTAATGCTTGTTACAGCATTAAACCCGCATATCGGATATGAAAATGCAGCGAAAATTGCTAAGCATGCTCATAAAGATGGGTTAACTTTAAAAGAGGCAGCACTGCAATCTGGATTATTAACAGAAGAGCAATTTGATGAAATTGTAGATCCGAAAAAAATGATTGCTCCGAAAGAGTAATAGAAGAAGCCAAGATTCTTAGTTTAGAATCTTGGCTTTTTTGATATTCATTTTTATGTTTCCGCCACTTGTACTACTGCAAGCTCCAAAAGATATTATTTGTTAGCAGACGTATTCATTACTTTCATATGTGGGCAGTTCTCTTTTAAGAGTGAAATGAATCTTTCTTCTTCTTGTGGTACGAAAGTTGTCACTGAGTCAAATAAATTATAATCAATTTCTAATTGCTGCCTAGTCCATTTTTCTGAACGGAGTGTTTTGCCAGAGTATTTAATGTGACGAATATCTTCAAATGGAATTTCAGTACGTAATATGAAACCGTGTTTTACAATAAGAGAAGATTCCGTTATGTTGTAGTGGGAGAAATAGAATGAAGAGAGATTCACGATATTTAACAGCATCATAAGAGTGAAAAAAATAGAATTTTCGTTTTGGAAGAATAGCGAAATGAAAAAAATAATTATAAATAATGTAATAAAAATGACGTGAAATGGATTTTTTTTCGCTTTAAACTTCAAGTTAGTCACCTCGTTATACGTGTTCTTTAACTAAATTAAATCACAGCATCGTAATGAAACGTGAGAATATGCAGAATTGCATATTCTTTCGGTTTATTATTCGTGTAAAATTTTTTGATAGGATAAATTTAAATGAAGTTTTTAGTAGTGGAGTGGCAAAAAGTGACTAACAAGAATAGAAGCGTAGTGCTAGTCATAATTAGTTGTATGATGATTATGAATGGCTGCTCAAATAGATTCGTTGAGGATGGAAAGCGAAAACATGTATTTGTACAAGCGAGTAAAGTTTTAGTGGAAGTTGTTTATAAAATATATAAAGGATAAAAAGGGTGTTTCTATATGTGGAAACACCTTTTTTGTAGTTAAAATTGAATACTGAAGTTTTGGAATGAGTGAATGCCGGTTCCATGTTGAACGAGGTTGTTATCACTTAAATATTGAATAGCGTATTTTACTTCATTCAATATAGTAGGTGAAAGACCAAGAGTATGATGTGAACCGTAAATTTGTTCAATGGGCAAGAAAGTTGTGATTTTGTCTAGAGATTGAACTAAATCTGTAGGATTTGTTTTATCGTAAACCAAGGACCTTTTAAAGTAACCATATTTTATTTCACATCCTAATAATAAGTGGTTTCTAAAAACACATTCGCTGTTTGTTGTGACAAGTCCTTTTTATAACGTATAAATAGATGTTTTAATTAAAGTTTATAAAATAGGTAAACGAAACATTGAAATGTTTACTTTTGATATGGTAAGATGATGTAGTGATAATAAACGTTATTGTAATTTGTTTGTTTTTAAGTAAACCTTTTAAAGGAGTGTTTAGTATGAGTGATATTTCAGAGAAGTTTTGGGATGCATCGGTAGAGGAATTAAAGAAAGGGTATGTGTTTGACGAGGTAGCAGAAGAATATATTTGTTTAGCTTGCGGAGAAACGTTTATAAAAGGGGTTATTTATCAAGAAAATCAAGTTTTGTATGAAGCAGAGAAGTTTATACAGTTGCATATTCAAAATGAGCATACATCTATGTTTGAATATTTATTAAATCTTGATAAGAAGTTTACGGGTTTAACTGAGTTGCAAAAGAAGATGGTGCAGTTTTTCCATATGGGACTTAATGATAAAGAGATTGTAAAAGAAATGGATGGTGGGAGTACGTCGACAATTCGTAATCATCGATTTACATTGCGCGAGAAAATGAAGCAAGCAAAAGTATTTTTAGCGTTAATGGAATTGTCAGAAGAAAAATCAAAAGTTCAAACTAAATTTGTACCGATTCATAGAACAGCTACGATGGTGGATGATCGATACAATATTACAGAGGAAGAAAATGCTGAAGTTTTAACAGCACATTTTACAGAAGGTTTGGATGGACCGCTTTCTAAATTTCCGAAAAAGCAAAAGCGTAAATTAATTATATTACGTCATTTGGTGAAGAAATTCGATAGTAACAAAAAGTATACTGAAAAAGAAGTAAATACAGTTTTAGAAAATATATATCCGGATTTTGTAACTTTGAGAAGATATTTAATCGAATATGGTTTTTTAGATAGAACAGCTGATGGAAGCCAATATTGGGTGAAGTTATAATAATACGGAAAAGAAGATGAATAGAAGCACATCGTTATAACAACTATACAAAGATATAGAAGTTGAAAAACAGATTTTTAATAAAAGGAGAAATGAAATTTGAAACCACCTACAGATAACAATAAAGAAGGTGCGGAGTCACATAAGTTAGAAAGTGAGAGTAAACCGATTTGGAAATCGATGTCCATGTTTTTAGTGCCGTTACTTTTAAGTAATGTATTACAGTCAGTTGGACAGTTATTTGGAATGGTAGTAGTAGGAAGGTGGCTTGGCGTAAATGATCTAGCAGCTATATCGGCATTCTTCCCATTATTTTTCCTGCTCGTTTCATTTGTAATTGGAATTGGTTCTGGTAGTTCAATTTTAATTGGTCAAGCATTTGGTGCTAAAAATGAAGAGCGCTTAAAAGCTATCGTTGGTACGACGCTTACGTTTACTTTTATTATCGGAGTCGTGTTGGCGATAATAGGAAGTATTTTTGCGATGGATATTATGCGTCTTATGGGAACACCAGAAAATATTATTGAAATAAGTGTGCATTACGCAAGAATTTTATTTATATCTATGCCAGTATTATTTTTATATTTTGCATACACAACATTTATGAGAGGTACAGGAGATTCTAAAACACCATTTTACTTTTTAATCGTAAGTACAGCGCTAAATATGATCTTATTACCAATTCTTATTTTTGGTTGGTTAGGAGCTCCGAAATTAGATGTTTACGGGGCAGCCTATGCTTCAGTTATATCTACAGTTATTACGTTTATTGTCATGCTAGTGTATTTAAAGAAGAAAAATCATCCACTACAATTAGACGGGACAGTAAGAAAATATCTTCGTATGGACTGGGAGTTATTAAAGTTATTGTTACGACTTGGTATTCCAGCGAGTATTAATATGATATTAGTTTCATTATCAGAAATTGCAGTAATTGCATTTGTGAATCGCTATGGATCAGATGCAACAGCGGCGTATGGTGTTGTGAACCAAGTTGCAAGTTATGTACAAATGCCAGCGGTTAGCCTCGGTATTACCGTATCAATTTTTGCAGCGCAATCAATCGGTGCGAACCAATTTGATCGATTGCAGAAAGTTGTTAAGGCCGGAATTATTATGAATTATATCATTGGTGGTGTATTAATATCTCTTATTTACTTGTTCTCAAGAGATATTTTAGCACTATTTTTAACAAGTCAAAATACAATTGACATTGCTCATAGTCTAATCATGATTACATTATGGAGCTACTTAATTTTCGGTCATGCACAAATTATTAGTGCGACAATGCGAGCAAGTGGTACTGTACTATGGCCAACTGTAATCAGTGTTGTATCAATTTGGCTTGTTGAAGTACCTGTGGCGTATTATCTTTCTTACCATACGAGCCTTGGAATAGAAGGGATATGGATTGGGTATCCAGCTGCATTCATCGTCAGCTTAATATTACAGTATGCATATTATAAGCTTTCATGGCAGAAGAAACGAATTACACGATTAGTGAGTTAAAAGATGAAAATGTCCCTAAGTCATTATACTTAGGGACATTTTTTGATGAATGCTTATAAATAACTTTTTAAAGTTATGTCAAAATGTTGTCTAATGAGTTTTCCATTATTCATATAAAACTCCCAAGCTGTATCTGGCGCACCTATAATTTCAAATGAACCTTCTGTAATATATAAAGCGCAATTATCTTCTAATGCGATGCCCTCTATATTACCTTGGTGAGTTTGTAAAAACGTATGGAAGGCATTCATTCTATTTAATTGATTGTAATGAGGGCAAAATCTTTTGTTAACAATACTCCAGCCACTACTTTCTACATAACCAGAACCTTCATAATCTGAACGTATGCTAGATGTAAACCAGCACATAGCGCCGGCACTATATCCTGCAATAAGTGTTCCACGTTTTAAAGCAAATAGTAACTTTTCATCTAGTTTATGTTCTTTCCATTGTTCAAGCATGTGAACGTAATTTCCACCGCCAAGATAAATGAAATCGGCAGAATAAATCATCTCATCTATTTCATATTTAGTAGGTGTTTCGGTTGAAATGCGTAAAATTTGAACCTCACAATGTAATTGCTTTTCAAATGTTTCTAAAAATAACTTTATATATCCTTCATCATCATGACTAGCTGTTGGAATGAATAATACTTTTGGGTATTGTTTATTTGTTAATTCTATAAGTCGTTCATTAATATGCAAGTGATTTGGATCTTGTAAATCACCGCCACCAATGACAGCTAATTTCATAGTAAAGCACCACCTAATAATATTTGTTATGTAAAAATTCGATAGTGGGGAGTTACATTCCTTCTGTGATTTAATGAATAAGGGGAAATAAAGCAAACAATATATTGAAATAGCATGAGGTATTGATAGCTGTAGATAGAAAGGAATTAGATGCAGTTTATCCCGCTATTTGCGGGCAGTAAGACTCCCACCTCAAAATTCGACTGGAGCAAAGCAGTTAGGTGGGAGTCGGGCTGCCCGTAAACGCCCGATTGGTGAAGACTAATAATCAGTGGGGGATGAACAAAACCCCCACTGATTAAAGTTTCACTTTATTGATATATAATACTGGATAATATTGTTTCAAAGTATGGAAACAATATGTTTAAATGAATATAATGACGTACTAATGAATATTGAAAGAGTATTTATATTAAAAAGTACGGGGAATAACAGTAGTTTTACAAAAAATATTTTTTCCTTTTTATAGGAATTTATTTCATAATATGGTAAAATTATATTAATATATTTATTAGCGTAAACTGAAAAGAGGGAGCGTGAAAGAGTGGATTTTCGATTTGAGTTCGCAGCGAAGGTGAAAGAATATTTAGATGATGAAAAAGATGAAAAAATAATAAAAGATGGACACAGAGATATAATTTATAAATATTTATATCCGTTAGAGAGTGAAATTGGAATTTTTAAAAATCCTAACTTTACTTTTTTTGCATCAGGAAGACGTTCACATATAGTATTAGAAAATATTGAATTTAAAACAGAAGTAAACGTAGAAAGTAATATAATTGAAATTGCAAAAATAGTGGATAATGTGGTGATTCCATTAGATACTATCGTAGCTAAGGATCGGGAATTATTTGCACTCGGGCGTAATGAGAAATTTAGCGTGCAAATATTAGAATATTATCTTTATGATACATTTGGTGAGAAGTTAGGTTTACAATGAATCGAACGCGGTACAGCTAACTAATTAGTAGGGATTAGGATTCATTTAAGTATCAGTTAATATCATTTATGTTTGACCTTCTATATATTTTATACTACAATCTGTAGTGTGAAAGGGGCCATACGATGTTTACTCAAAACTACAAATTAAATGAGCAAGGGTTAAATCACTTTTTCGGACCGCTTGAAGCGAAAATAATGGAAATTGTTTGGGCTACTCAAGGTATTACCATTAAAGATGTGCAACAGAAATTAAGTGAAGAAACCCCGGTGAATTTTAATACTGTAATGACAGTTATGAACAGATTAGTAGAGAAAGCACATTTAGAAAAGCATATTGTGAAAAGAAGTGGTATGTATCGTACTACACAAACGAAGGAAGAATTTTTATCTAATCAAACGAAGAAAATGACACAGGAATTAATGGGTGAATTTGGGGATCTTGTTGTGAACCATATGATAGATGAGTTAGAACAAGCTGATCCATCTTTAATAAAAAAATTAGAAGAGAAATTAAGTCAGCTAAAAAAAAGAGGACCGATAAAATGAAGTGGCAAATGCGTAAAATCGTTTTGTTAGCAGTGACTATTAGTGTGCTTTTTTTAAGCATGTTAGTATACTACGTTACATACCCATTTCTTTTTCAAAATAAAGCATTTTTCCTTTCGCAATTTTGTTTATTTGAATTACAAAAACATATGAGGGAACTATCAATACTTCGTATAATGATAGCCGGATTACTGTTATTTACTGTAATCATTATGAGTAAAAGAATTTGGAAGCAATTTTTTTATAGTAAAAAATTGAAAAGAAATCTCGTGTCTATTACTAGAAAAGGAAAGCAAGTATACGTATTATCAACGTTACAGATTACGGCATTTACAATTGGATTATTTCGACCGAAAATTGTCATTTCAGAAGGAATGTTTCAGGCATTTTCTGAGGAAGAAATTGATGCGATTGTATTACATGAGGAATATCATCAAAAAAATCGAGATCCATTAAAGTTATTTTTCTTTACCTTGTTAGCTGAAGGAATGATGTATATTCCTATATTAAAAGGGATGCTGCAGCGTTATCATGTATATCAAGAGCTATCAGCAGATAAATATGCGATGCAAAAAATGAAATCTTCCTTTGAGCTAGGTAGTGCATTATTAAAATTAATTAAAATAAAGACGATGGAAAATCAATGTATTACAGCGTCGTTTGCGAAAACCGCAATTAATTTACGAATTGAGCAAGTGTTGAATGAGAAAGTTGTTAAGCTGAATATGCCATTACATACAAATTCAGTATATGTAACGTTAGGGCTATTTTGTATGTCGATTGTACTTATTGTCGGAGAGTGCATATAGCCTCTTTTTTTAATAATTAACACTACGCATTGTAGTGTGTTCGGGAGGGATAAAATGAATGCGGCGGATTTAACACTTTGGCTAGTAGTAGGGGCTGGGGTACTTTCATTTATATCACCATGTTCTTTACCGCTATATCCATCTTATTTATCGTATATTACAGGTGTTTCTATTCAAGATTTAAAAGAAAATCGTGGAATTATGCAAAAGTCAGCGATTATACATACAGTATTTTTTATGATTGGTTTCTCGGTTATTTTTTATGCGTTAGGTTTATCGGTAAGCTGGATTGGGGTTACTTTTTCATCTAATCAAAGGCTGATTCAGCAAATTGGTGGGATATTTATTATTTTAATGGGGCTATTTATGACTGGATTGATTCAGCCTAAGTGGCTTATGGCAGAGAAAAAAGTACAATATAGAAGTAAATCGACAGGGTATATTCGCTCAATTTTGGTCGGCATGACATATGCAGCAGGATGGACACCGTGTGTTGGACCGATATTTTCTGCAGTGCTTATGCTCGGTGCGACCAATCCTGAAAGTGCGCTTCTGTATATTACAGCGTACACCCTTGGATTTGCAGTTCCGTTTTTCGTGATGGCATTTTTTATTGGAAAGGTAAAGTGGATTGTTACATATGCCAATGTCATGATGAAAATTGGTGGTGGAATGATGATACTAACAGGGGTTTTATTATATACAAATCAAATGACGAAAATTACAGCATTCTTTATTCGTATATTTGGTGGATTTACAGGATTTTAGAAATGAGGAGGAAGAAAAGTGAAGAAACTAATTGCTATTATACTGGCCGGGGCACTAATTTGGACAGGAGTTAACTTTTATAATACAAAGAAAGAAGAAAAAGAAAGAAAAGCGAAACAAGCGGAGTTACAAGAGAAAGAAGTATTACCACAAGTAGGATTTAAAGCACCAAACATAACATTAAAAGGATTAGATGGGAAGTTGTATTCATTAAATGATGCAAAGGGAAAGCCATATGTTATTAATTTTTGGGCATCGTGGTGTGGCCCATGTGAAATGGAGGCTCCTGATTTAGTTCGTTTGTATGATAAATATAAAAAGGATGTTGAAATCTTTGCGGTAAATGCAACAATCGGTGATCCAGTACAAGAAGCGAGTGCATTTGCAGATCGCCACGGATTTACATTTCCAGTTCTATTAGATATGGACGGAGTAGCTGGATTAGATTATAAAGTATTCTCTTTACCAACGACATTTTTTGTTAATAAAGATGGAATTATAGTAGATCAAGCACGAGGTGTATTACCTCCAGATCAATTAGAAAAGAAGTTTAAGAAATTAATTGAGAATTAAGAGGGGATTTCATAGTGATGGAGTGGATGGTGAGGTTACAACCAGTTTCTCTTATAATAGGAAGTTTATTTGGATTTACTCTGATGAAACTAAGGATGAAAAAGCAAAATATTCAATATGAAAAAATGATGGATGCAGTAACGAATGGTTTTCTCATCATTGTATTAGTATGGAAATTTGCACCGGCAATATTAAATCCAGTATGGGCTTTTGGATCGCCGGTGCAAGCATTATTAGCTGTAGGGAGCATGCAACATATTATAGTAGGATGCATAATTGCCAGTATATATATTGTTTGGAAAAGTAAAAAAGAGCAATTTTCTCTTCGGATTTTACTTGATACATTGCCTTTTGGATTGTGCGTGAGTATTATCTTTTATTTTCTATTCCATCAAGAAGTAGGTGCACAAACGACACTGCCGTGGGGGATGAAAATATATGAATCAAGATTTTTGTATCATCCTATTTTCATGTATGAGATTATACTCGCACTCTGTATAATTGGCTCGTTATGGATTGAAAATGAAAGATTAGGAAAGGGAAAGAATATAAGCTTTTTTCTAATTTGCGAGGGAATTGCTCATATCATTATTTCACTTATTAGTGAACAAAATTCAGTTCTATTTGGTCTTTCAATACAGCAAATACTCAGTTTTTTTGTTATTAGTTTAGGGATCTTGTTCGTACCAAAAAAATAAAAGTAGCCATGCACAGAGAGCATCTATGCATGGCTATTTCTGTATCATTATATGAATTAAAAAATCGGCGGAGTAACAGAAAATAAAACAATCGCATTTTTCTCGAATTGATTTACCCATTTATGTTTTAAATAAGCTGGTATTTTTACGCTATCACCAGTTTCTAATGTGTATTCTTCTTCATTTAAGTGCAATGTGATTTCTCCATCTAATACAAATGCTAATTCTTCTCCTTTATGTTCTAGAACATTTTCTGATGAAGCAGTATTCGGTGGGATAGTCATAATTGCTGTTGCTAAATTTCCTGTGAAATCAGGTGATAACAATTCATATGATAAATTATCGATAATCATTTTTTTTCTTTTATGAGAGCGCACGATTAAATCATCTGTATTTGTTTCTTCGAGTAAAAAACTAAATGTTGGAACATCAAGAGCTTTTGCGAGTACCTTTAACGTTTGAATGGAAGGGTTAGCAGAACCACGTTCAATTTGACTAAGCATGGATGGTGTGATTTCGGCCATCTTTGCCAATTCTTTACTAGTTAATCCTTTCTCTTTTCTTTGTTTTTCAATTTTTTTACCGATATCTATATTCTCCATAATAAATGCTCCTTAATAATTATTAAATTATATTTAAATAAATTAAATTAAAATTAACTAAAATGAATTATTTATGTTAAACTATATTAAAATTAATTTAATTATAATTTATTATATGGCTAGCTACAAGGATATGAGGAGGAAGAGGAATGAAGGAGATAGAGGCATTAAAAGAGCAATATCCACTAGTAAATAACTTAATCGCAACAGAAGAAGTATTTTGGATAAACCCGAATATGGAAAAGTATGAAACAGCAATAAAAAATTCGCCACTTAATCAAGAACATGTAAAAGATGCGGAAGAGAGATTAAAGCGTTTTGCACCATATATTGCGAAAGTATTTCCTGAAACGAAAGAAACGGGCGGTATTATAGAATCACCTTTAGTGAAAATCTCTTCTATGAAACAATCTTTAGAGAAAAGTTATGGGCAACCTATTTTAGGGGAATTATTATTAAAATGTGATAGCGGGCTTCCGATATCAGGATCAATTAAAGCTAGAGGCGGCATTTATGAAGTGTTGAAACATGCAGAGCAATTAGCACTTCAGCATGGAATGTTAACAGAGGAAGACGATTATTCAATTTTAGATAGTGATAGATTTAGAGGTTTTTTTGCGAAGTATTCAATTGCAGTAGGTTCTACTGGAAATTTAGGGCTTAGCATTGGGATTATGAGTGCGAAATTAGGTTTTAATGTGACGGTCCATATGTCAGCAGACGCAAAACAATGGAAAAAAGATTTATTAAGAAGTAAAGGTGTAAACGTTATTGAATATGAAGCTGATTATAGTAAAGCGGTAGAAGAAGGAAGACTGCAAGCAGATGCAGATCCTAGCTGTTATTTTGTTGATGATGAAAACTCACATGATTTATTTTTAGGATACGCAGTAGCAGCGTCACGTTTACAAAAACAATTAGAAGAGTTAGAGATTGTAGTAGATGAAGAGCACCCTTTATTCGTTTATCTTCCGTGCGGAGTAGGGGGAGGACCTGGCGGAGTAGCATTTGGTTTAAAGTTATTGTATAAAGACAACGTACACTGTTTCTTTGCGGAGCCTACGCACTCTCCATGTATGTTACTCGGTTTAATGACAGGGCTTCACGATAAAATTGCCGTTCAAGATATCGGGATTGACAATGTAACTGATGCGGATGGGCTTGCAGTAGGAAGACCATCTGGATTTGTCGGTAAAACGATGGAACCATTTTTGAGTGGAAATTACACAGTAAGTGATGAAGCGTTATATAGATTATTAAAAGAACTGGCTGATACTGAAAATATTTATTTAGAGCCATCTGCATTAGCGGGTATGATAGGGCCGTTGAATGTATGCAAAACTGAAAATGAATATTTACAAAAACAACAGTTAACAGAGAAGGTGAAGGAAGGTACACATATTGTGTGGGGAACTGGTGGAAGTATGGTTCCAAAAGACGTGATGAATGGGTATTATAAAACAGGTGTGGAATTAACGTATAAATAAAAATGAGGCTATTTACAGCCTCATTTTTTTCATGTACATAAAATTCTTTGTTATTTTCGCACTAGTTCTTTATAGTATAGATATAAAGGATTGCTAATATCGAATGAAAATAACAAAAAGCTTTATTTTACATAATAAGAGGATGTGTATACGATGTCATTACAGACTAAATATATAGCGGGTATTTCGCTTGGGGTTATGGGCGTAGGTTTTGCGGCTACCATCCCTTTTCAAGGAACGGTAGCTGGGGAGATTATTCAAGGGGGATTTGAAGCTGGGTTAGTTGGTGGACTTGCGGATTGGTTTGCGGTTACAGCTTTATTCCGTCATCCGTTGGGAATTCCAATTCCACATACAGCATTATTACCTAAAAATCGGAAACGGGTAACAAAGGGTCTCGTTTCTACGTTAGAAAACGAATGGCTAACGAAAGAAAGTATTACAAGTAAAGTAAAAGAAATGCAGCTAGCGCAAATGGTACTGCAAATTGCTGAGAAAGAGTTACAGTCTGATGCTGTGAAAAAAGGGATTGTAACAATTGCTGAGAAAGCGATTCTTCAAATAGATACGGAAAAATTGGCAGTTATTATTGAAAAAGAATTAAAAACGTATTTGCATACAATTAACACAAGTAACATATTACAAGTTCTCGTGGATCAATTAGTAGTGCAAGAATATGATGAAAAAACACTTGATTACATATTGGTAAAAGTGAAAGATTGGACAGCTCAAGATGAAGCGCGTTATCAGCTCGGAAGCTTAGGCATGAAGGCGATGGAAAACATAAAAGTAGATGGATTCCTACAGTTTACTTTGAAATCGTTTATGAACATTGTTGATGAAGATAAAATTGGTGGCATTTTGCAGAAGTTTATTATTAGCAATATTAACAGCTTGCAAGATGCTGATAATAGCACAAGACAACTTATATTAGCGAAGATTCGTCAAGAAATTATAAATGTAAAAGAAAATGAATCTTTATTAGAGGAATTAGAGAAGTGGAAAGAAAAATGGATTGCAAATTGGGATGCTACTGAAAAAATAAAAGAGATGCTAGAGCAAGTACAACAAAGGGCAGTTACCTTTGTGAAGAATGAAGAATTTGCTGATAAATATGTTGTTCCATTCTTACAAACACAAATGAATAAAATAAAAGAAGACGAACTGACTGTTCAAAAAATAGAAGATTGGTTACAAAAACAAGTTGTTACTATAGTTGAAAAGAATCATTCGAAAATTGGAAAGCTTGTGCAAGAAAACCTTGATAAGTTAGATGATAAAACATTAATCGAAATGATTGAAAATAATGTCGGTAAAGATTTGCAGTGGATTCGTGTAAACGGGGCTGTTTGTGGTTTTATGATTGGATTAGTTTTAGAAGGAATAAAAGCGATTATATAAGAAAAACCTTCCACAATTGTGGAAGGTTTCTTATTTTTCGATAACACTCATATTTATATTATAAGCTTTCTCAATATTTAATTTGTACGTCCCATTTCCTGTTTTTATCGAGTTTTTATACCAATGTTCTTGCTCGTTTAATTCTGGATTTTCTTCTGAAGAATTATTTTCTTTTTTCGTTAAATCTTCTACTTGTTCCCATGGTGTGTTTCCATGAGTTTCTTTTTTGTTTGTTACGGCGATTAAAGATACATCACTTTCTTTTGCTAAATGAACAGATACATTCGAACTTTCTTGTACAAACCAATTATTTTGTAATTGGCCTGGATAAAGGGATAGTTCGTTATTTGAAGCACGAACTTCTACATTTTTATTTTGCGGAAGAACGAGTGTTGGTTTTACCTGTGGTGCTGAGTTAAATAACGTATGCTGAACCGGTAATGATTTTAACGTTATATACATCGTTTCTCCAGCCGTTTGAACTGAAAGGAAATCATCTCTTTTTAAATTAGGTTTTTCATTTGCTTTTGTCGTCATTTCATATGTTCCAAAAAGATGAATTTGATTTGTATTATCACCCTCTATCGTTAGAGGGTGATGCCCCGCATCCACTACGATTTTTTTGATAGATTCAGGTATATCAAGTTGTCCGTCTGGAATATTACTCGTTTGTCTAGTTGTGTTAATAGAATGACGAACTTCTTCTAGCAATCCAGTTGATAATAAGCAGTAAAAAGCAATTCCAACACTTCCTAAAACTCCGATAAAGAAAATACTAAAAATATCATATTTAATAAATGAATGTTCCTTCTTAGAAAATAGAAGGTATAGTAAAATTTCAGCGCCAAGTATGATAAGTAAAACAGGCCACCAGGCTGTTAAGGAATCTAATACCTCAGTACCTTTTATAACTGAAAATAGTAAGAAGCAACCTAATGCAATAATAGAAAGCCCCATTGAAAATGTTCCAACGCGCCATGTTCTCATTCTTTTGTACCACCTTTGTTTTCTTTATTTCCAATTAACAATTTAAAGCCGCCACCAATTAAGAGGAGTGCAACGATAGATGTTTGGAAATAGCGATAATATAGTTCGCTAAGATGAATGTTAAATATAGTTGCAAAGTAATCGTTCAAAATAGGAAGGACTGTTTGATCTAATAAATAATAACCACCGAGTGTAATTAACCCAATGCCGATCCATCTTTGATGATTGATAAAATAATCAATGATAGGTTCGTCATTTACACGTTCTTTTCCATACTTTGCGGTTTGCTGTAAAGCGTCAAAAAAGCTATAGAACCAAATGATTGGAACTAAAAATAAAAACGCTGAAAGTCTTAATAAGTCGAGTAAATATATGGAAAGTAAAAAGGCTGCCATAAGCTGAAGGCCGCGGCGTTGTAAGCCTAAATACATATGTCCTGCTCCGGGGAACATCGCTAAAATAGAAGCGAATGTTTTATTCTTCTTTCCTTGTTCACGGTGTTCTTCAAACTCTTCAAAAATAGTACGATCATCTAGTTGCTCGCCACGTTCTTTTTTCTGGAGTTGCTGAACAACATCGAAGAAATTGTAAATCCATAAAACAGGTAATGTAATAAGGAAGATAAGGAAACTTTCTTGCGATGTTAAAAGTGCAACGAAAATAATCATACTTCCGATTCCTGTGCAAGCTACTAAAAATGTAAGTCCACGTTGCATAAGTCCTAATTGAAAATGTCCAAGTCCAGGGATGATTGATAGGAGAATGATATAAAATCGTTCGCTCTCTTTAGAGGACTCTGTAAATTCTCCGGCAGCTTGTTTTTTTGATTGATTAATAATAGTGATAACTAAATCTAATAAATTGATCGCCCATAAGACGACTAGTAAAAATAGAGAAAGAAAAGCAATATCACGCGCACCTAATGCTATTGTACAAAATGCTGCAAAGATAAATAGAAATACAGCCCCTCCGCTATATAAAATAAACCGTCCAAATTTCTTTAAATATAAATGTCCAAGCCCGGGAATTAGCCCTAATACAAGTGCTAAAAAGGGATTTTTATTCATGCTTTGAACCTCCGTCCTTTTTTGATGTGTCTACCGATTTGTTTACAATTTGTTGTGAGATAGAAGACTCGTTATGTTTTGAAGATTTCTCGAAATTTGATGTTGCTGTGAAAATATACTGGAATAAACCACTTACCATAAAAATAATTGTAGCCGCAGTTGCAATTATGTAGTGAATAATCGTGCGCTTTAGTGAGTTTGTTTTTATATTTTCATTAGATTGTAGTGTTTCAAAATTAATTTGCGTCATAACTTCGTTCGTAAATGAATCATCATTTATCATTGGAAGGTTTTCATGTTGTTCATCAATACTTTCCATATAAAGTGCTAAACAATGATCACATTCATAAAGATGTTCTTCCATAGATTCACGTTCATTGCTTGCTATAAAATCTAAAGTATAATTGCGCCAATCTTCTTTTGAATAATGCATCATAGAAACTCTTCCTCCTTCCAATGTTTTTTAATCCATTTTCTTGCCCGATACAGTTTCATTTCGACTGTTTTCACTTCGATATTTTCCTGAAAAGCAATTTCTTGATAACTTTTTTCCTCTAAATAATGCGCGAGAACGACATCACGGTAATTTTCCGGAAGTTCTCTTAGTTTTTGAGCAATCAATAATTTTTGTTCTTTCGTCAATAGTAAAGCTTCAATGTTATGAGAGGATTTTATATTTTCCTCAGTTTCTTTACATAAGGAGAGTTCTTCGTGTTCTCTAGCTTTCTTCCTTTTATAATCAATAGCGTGATTGGTGGCAATACGTGCCATCCACGTTTTTAATCCGCGAAATTGATAATTAGGGAGAGAGCTGTGAATTTTTACGAATACTTCTTGTGTAACATCTTTAGCATCTTCTTCATGTCTTAAAATAGAAAAGATAACTTGAAAAATATAATGACGATATGTTTGTACAAGGATACGAAAAGCATGTTCGCTTCCTTGCTGTGCTTTTTCAATTAATTGTTTTTCCTCAATGGGTCTCTCCCTCCTTTTTGACGCATTCTATTATATAGACGTAAGAAATGATCGGTCACCCTACACATGTTGTAAAAAAAGAATAATATATTTTTAGGAAGGAAGCTATATGAAAAAAGGTGTGAAAAAATGGTAAAGAGAAGTATATAATGAGCAAGTAGGAAATGTTACGGGAAGAAAGGATGTGAATGTTAGTAGGGGAAGGTCCATACTAACAAACATGAAAATTAAAATATTAATAGCGGATGATAATTCTTTTATTAGAGAAGGCATGAAAATTATTTTAAATACATATGAAGAGTTCGAAGTTGTAGATACAGTAAATGATGGGAAAGAAGCAGTGGACTATTGCAAAAAGAACGACGTCGATATTGCCCTTTTAGATGTTCGTATGCCAAACATGAACGGGGTAGAGGCAACAAAGTTCATTTGTGAAGAGACGAAAACGAAACCGCTAATTTTAACGACGTTTGATGATGATGAATATATTTTGGACGCAGTAAAAAACGGAGCGAAAGGTTATTTGTTAAAAAATAACGATCCAGAGCGTATCCGTGATGCAATAAAAGGAGTATATAACGGTCAAACTGTTATGCAAGATGTAGTACTTGATAAAATTAAGTCTAATTTAATGGAAAGTAAAGAAGAAGAATCTAAAATTGATAAGAGCCTTTTCACAGAAAGAGAGCTTAGTATTATCGCATTAATTGCGAAAGGTTTCTCAAATAAAGAAATTTCGAAGAAACTTTTCATATCTGAAGGAACGATTGCAAATTATATTACATCAGTTTTAGGGAAAACTGGACTTGAACATCGTACACAAATTGCAATTTATTATTTAACAGGGAAAGTAGATTAAAGATATGGAATTTTGGTTAATTGTAAGTAAATTAATTGTCTTTATATATATTGTGTTTAGTTACATTTATTTAAATGTCGCGAACTTACCATGGATTATACTTACTTTGCTTTTATATCTTTCTGTAAACGTTCTGATTTCTATATTTAAAAAAGATACGTACAAAAATATATTAACTAGTGTTTCAATTGGTATAGTTATGTTATTTACATGGAAGGTTCATCCGTTTTTTATTTTGTTTTTACCATTGAACTTATATGAAATAATATTTCATTATATAGAGAAGAAATGGCAGCTTTTTATCATTATGATGATTCCTATTATCTTTACAGAAGAAAGTATTCGAATGACATATGGATTAATTGTTGCATTTTCTTTCATCGTATTAACTATGGCAGAACGGTATATATCGCGTGTATTAAAGCTTGAATCACAAAATGATAAGATGCGAAAAGATATGCAGCGACTGACGAAAAGCCTAAATGAAAATAAAGAGTACATAAGGCAATCGGAGTACACATTTAAGTTAGAAGAGAGAAATCGGTTATCACAAGAAATTCATGATAAAATCGGTCACTCGATGACAGGTGCGCTAATTCAAATGGAAGCAGCAAAGAGATTAATGGGGATAGATAAAGAAAAATCTGCCGAGTTATTACAAAATGCAATTCATATTTCGAAAGATGGAATTGAAAGTATTCGGGTTACATTAAAAAATATGAAGCCACCAACAGAGCAAATTGGCATTCATCGTATGAAATTATTCATAGAGGAATTTGCTGGTAAGCATGATGTAAATATTCCTTTCGTATATAAAGGGAATTTGGATATGATTTCACCAATTCAGTGGAAGATTATCGGTGAAAATGTTACGGAGGCACTAACGAACGCGATGAAATATGCTGATGCGACAGTCATTTCAATCGATATTCATGTACTTAACAAGATGGTGAAAGTACAAGTGAAGGATAATGGTAAAGGTGCAGATCTCGTTAAGAAAGGCCTCGGTATTATGGGGATGGAGGAGCGAACAGCGTCTGTAAACGGTAAAATCATTGTAGATGGAACAAGTGGTTTTTCAGTAACGATGTTGTTGCCGATATGAGGGATGAATCATCTCATATGAAAAAAGTGAATATTCTCATGTGAAAAGAGTGAACTTCTGCACTGAGCAGGTTCACTTTTTTTGTTTATAATAAACAGCAGAGAAACCGAAATAGGGGTGAAATGATGAATACATTAGAAATTAAAAATTTAACGAAAAAATTTGGTGATTTCATCGCGGTAGATAATATGTCGTTATCTATTAAAGAAGGAGAGATATTTGGCTTTTTAGGATCAAATGGTGCTGGTAAGAGTACAACGATAAATATGATTGCTGGGTTGTTAAGAAGTAATGAAGGTGAAATTAGCATACTAGGAAAAAATATAAAGAAACATAATCGATTTGCCAAAATGAACATCGGTATCGTTCCGCAAGATATTGCGATTTATGAAGAGTTAACTGCCTATGAAAATGTGAAATTCTTTGCTGGATTGTATGGGTTAAGAGGAGTGGAGTTAAAAGCGAGAGTAGAGGAAGCACTTCAATTTGTGGGGCTTAGCGATAAACATAAAAGTTACCCAAAAAACTTTTCTGGTGGAATGAAACGAAGACTGAATATCGCTTGTGCAATCGCTCATAGACCGAAATTAATTATTATGGATGAGCCGACAGTTGGAATTGATCCACAATCAAGAAACTATATCCTCCAGTCTGTTCGAAAATTAAATGAAATGGGAAGCACCATTATTTATACGAGTCACTACATGGAAGAAGTAGAAGAGATTTGTTCGAAAATAGCAATTGTCGATCACGGTAAAGTAATTGCAGAAGGAACGAAAGAACAGTTAAAAGCGATTATTACAGATACGAAAGATATTTGGATTGAAGTAAAGTCAGTAGAAAATTTAGATGTAGAAAATTTAAAAGAGATAAATGGTGTGAAAGCTGTTCAAATTGAAGAGAACGTAATTAAAGTAAACTCGGATGCAGGAGTAAATAATTTAAATAAAATTATTCAGCATTTCATTAATCATGACATTGAAATTCGTTCGTTAGAGGAGCAGGCCCCGAACTTAGAAACAGTATTCCTTACGTTGACTGGAAGAAACTTACGAGATAAATAAAAGGTAAATGAAGAAAAGGTAAAGGGAGGTTCATCAATTGAACATCTTCAATATTGCAGTTATGCATATTAAAAGAGATTTCAGGGACGTAAGAACTTTAGTTTTTATGTTAGCATTTCCGATTGTACTTATGCTTGTGTTAGGAACAGCGTTAACGAATGCATTTGATAGCGATAGTCAAGCAATTAAAGATATACAAGTGCTCTACAAAGATGAAGCGAGTAGCACATTTTCTCAATCGTTCGAAGCATTTACGAAAGAAGTCGATAAATCGGGTATTCATTTTAAAAAAGCTTCCGGCAGTATAGATGGGAAAGAAGAAGTGAAGCAAAATAAATATGCTGCTTATGTAGAGTTAAATAAAGATGGTGCAAAATTTTACGGAAGTGACAAAAGTAGTGTTGAGGGAAGTATTGTGGAAGGCATGCTTACAACATTTGTTGATAAGTACAATGTAGCGGCCGAAGTTGCAAAAGTAGATCCTAGTAAGGTGAGCACAGTTTTTTCAAGCGGAAATCATAATGATTATATAAAAGAAACATCTTTACAAGCTGCGAAAAAACCAGGTTCTATGGATTACTACGCGGTTGTAATGACAACGATGATTGCACTATATGCTGCGATGGGAGCGAGTTCTTTAATTCGAGGAGAACGAATACGTAAAACAGGAGATCGTCTCATTGCTGCACCTATCAGTAAGGCTGAAATATTCATTGGAAAAGTACTTGGTAGCCTAGTAGCAAATGCTCTGTGCATATTACTCGTCATGTTATTTAGTAAATTTGTTTTTCAAGCGAATTGGGGCGACCATCTTGGAATCATATTTCTTATTTTATTAACACAAATCTTCCTAGCAATTAGCTTCGGTTTAGGAATCGGATATATTACAAAAACACCGGAATCATCTAGAGCGATTATTATGGTTATTGTGCAATTAGCATCTATTTTTGGTGGTGCATATTTCGTAATAGAAGAAAATTTTGTTACGAATTTATCACCATTAACGTGGGCAAACACAGCTATTATGAAAATTATTTATGCAAATGATGTAGGAGCAGCACTGCCGGTAATATGTTTAAATCTTGGCATTTCGGCACTCTTTTTATTAATTGCAATTATTGCATTACGTAGACGGGAGGGGCTATAGTATGAAAGATATTTTATGGCTCATACAAAAAACGTTATCTGTACTTTTGAAAAATAAAAAAGGGTTATTCATTATTATTAGTTTGCCGATAATCGGAACGCTAATCTCTTTCTCAATGTATGGGAATGTGGGGCAAGGGACGTTAAATATCGGGGTTATAAATAAAGAAAATCAATCTATAGCAAATGATACGGTGAAATTTTTAGAAGGATTAAATCATGTAAAGGTAAGTAAAATTAAAGAATCTGAAGTAGAAGATAAACTCACTTCCAAAAAACTTGATGGAGTTATTACATTAGATTCTGGTTTTTCAAAAAGTGTTCGAGAAGGGAAACCAGCTCATATTGAAATTTCATCGATTAAAGGTGATCAAGTAACAGGATTTATAAAATCATATTTATACAATTATGTTGATAATATCGCTGCGATTAGTAAAGTAGCAGGAACAGAGCAAAGTACATTTGATAATATGTACGCAGGATATCAAAAAGGTTCAATTAAAATGAAAACTGAGACGCTAGAAGATACTTCGAAAAATAAAGATATGACAAACCAAACGATGGGTTACCTTATTATGTTTATGCTATTTTCAGCAGCGAACTTATCAGGTTATATTTTAAAAGAAAAAGAAAATAGAACGTATTTTAGACTCTTATCAACGCCGATAGATGGGAAGAAATTTATATTATCTAATGTCGGGGTAAATATGATGCTATTAACAGTACAAATTCTGATTACAATCTTATTCTTAACGAATGTTTTTCATATAAATATCAATATGCCTTTCGTAGTGATGATTGGTGTACTCATGCTATTTGCGTTAATAGCGATTGGAATATCGTTAGTCCTTGTCGCTTTTTCGAAAAACTCAGCATCGGCAAATGCACTGCAAAATATGATCATTGTACCGACATGTTTACTCGCTGGATGCTATTTTCCGTATGACATTATGCCAAAAGCGGTACAAAAAGTAGCTGATTTTCTTCCGCAGAGATGGCTATTAGACACAGTATCAAAACTACAACAAGGAATTCCAATTTCAGATTTGTATTTAAATATTTTAATTTTATTCGCTTTCGCGATAGCATTCTTCTTAATTGCTATTTATAAGTTTGGAAGAAATAATGATGCGAGGAATTTTGTTTAATGAAAAAAGGTGTGGCGTAATGCCACGCCTTTTTTATATTCGTAATTAAAAGTAAGAAATACATTTCGTATGAAAAAATAATTTAATGAAACACTACGAAATAGTAAGTAATATGAGCGGAAGGAAATCAAAATGATTAAAAAGATATTGCGAGTTACTTCTATTATTATTGCTATTTTCGTTTTTATTTTAATTTGGATGCATATCGATGTTACTGTAGGCAGGAAAATGGAAGCTGGGAAAAATATGCCGACAGAGTATGCACCTCATTATAGTGACTTTCAATTATATGTAGAAGGGAAGTCGTTTTATAAACAATTATTTACTGATATAAGAGAAGCGAAGCAGTCTATTTACACGTATTTTTTTATTTTGTCGGATGATAAAAGTAGCCATACTTTTTTAAACTTATTAAAAGAGAAGGCGAAAGAAGGAGTAAACGTCTATTTATCGGTTGATCGCATTAATGATTTATCATTTGAAAGAAAGATGAAAAATGAATTGCGGGAAAGTGGTGTACATTTTACATATAGTAGAAAACCTGAATTGCCATTCGGATTTTATTCACTTCACCATCGTAATCATCGGCGTATTACGACGATGGATGGGGAGATTGGATATACAGGTGGTTTTAATATAGGAGATGAGTACTTAGGGAAAGATAAGCGATTTGGATATTGGCGTGACTATCATGTAAGGATAAGAGGAGAAGGAGCAAAAGATTTAGAGGAACAATTTGCTTTAGATTGGAAGCGAGATACGAAAGAAGATATAAAGAGAAGTACGAATAAAGCCAGTAAAGGGAACACAGTACATACGATGACTAGTTACAATGGTCACCACGTCGCTGAAAAGTATATAGAGTTAATCAAACAAGCGAAACATTCAATCGTAATTACAACGCCTTATTTTATAGCGAAGAATAAAGAGTTAATGAATGCTTTAATTGCGGCGCAAAAACGTGGTGTTACAGTGAAAATACTTTGGTCATATAAACCGGATATACCTCTTATTAAAGAGGCGGCATATCCTTATATCCGTCAAGCTGTTAAAAACGGGATTACTGTGTATGGTTATAAAAAAGGGATGTTTCATGGAAAGTTAATGCTTATTGATAATGAATTAACTGTTATCGGTACAACGAACATAACTGCACGTAGCTTCTATATAAATGATGAGATGAATTTGTATATTCATGGTGGACCTATCATAGCGCAAGTGAATGAGGCGTTAACGCAAGACATTGGTGATTCGAAAGAGATGACAGAAACATTTTTTGACAACTTATCTTTCTGGGAGCGTTGTAAAGAGAAAGTAGTTGGATGGGTTGATTTTTATTTGTGATGATTAACGAACAAAGGGTGTCTATAAAAGGCACCCTTTGTTAATGGAAAATACTATTTTTCATGCACAAGCATCGAAATATCATCATTAATCAATGTCCCAACATGTTCACCTAAACAAATTCTTTTCATAACGCCAGGCTCATCAAAGTTAAAGACGTGTGCCGGTAAATTATAATCTCGAGCAAGCAATAAAGCCGCTTGATCCATTACTTGTATGTTTTGCCTAACAACATCGTTATAGTTCAGTTTTCGATACATTTTCGCTGATTTATTATGTTTCGGATCACTTGTAAAGACGCCGTCGACTCCTTGTTTTGCGACTAAAATGGCGTCGCTATTCATTTCAATGGCTCTTTGTACACTTGGATAATCTGTTGTAACGAATGGTTGCCCGTTACCACCACCGAATATGACAACATAACCGTTATCTAAATGATGTACTGCACGTAAGCGAATATATGGTTCAGCTACTGCATTAAAAGGGATGGAAGTCATAACGCGTACTTCTCTATCTGTTTTACTTGTTAAAACGCCGCGAAGCATTAAGCTGTTAATAATCGTACCTAGTGTACCGATATTATCAGCTTCTACACGATCAATTCCCCATTCTTCAGCTAGATGACCTCTGAAAATGTTACCGCCGCCGATGACAATGGATACTTCGATATCTAGGTCAATAATGGATATTATTTCGTTTGCGATATGTTCTAACCGTTTGGAGTTAAAGCTATTTCCTGATTGATCAGCAAGCGCGCCACCGCTTAGTTTAATTAAGACGCGTTTATATGGTTTCATAACAATTCCCCCTATATAAATGGCAATAAAAAAGGAACAAAGGCGAATGCCCTTGTTCCTTACTGAGAAAATGAAAAAGAAAAGAAGAAGATAGGCTGAATTTCTGTACATAATTTTTCATAACATCCACTCCTTTTCATTTCGATTTATTGTAAGTGTATATCTTTTTGATTATACAAAACAATCTGATTACTTATCAAGTATATTTTATCGCTTTTTAACAAAATGGTGTCAATGAAAAATTGGAGAAAAATATTTGAATTTTTTGTGACGAACTTGTAGGTTTTTGTATGATTTTGTAGGTTCGCCTATATGATGTGTGAGTAAGCTTTTATAAATACTAAATGAAAGCGTTCGCATAAAAGGGGATGAACATAAATGAAAAAATTCGGATTGGCAACACAAATTTTTGTCGCACTTGTTTTAGGGATTGTAGTAGGGGCAATCTTTTATGGCAATAAAACGGCGATTTCTTATATCACACCAGTTGGGGATATATTTATTCATTTAATTAAGATGATTGTAGTACCGATTGTTATTTCAGCATTAATTGTTGCGGTAGCTGGTGTAGGAGATATGAAAAAGCTTGGGAAACTAGGCGGGAAAACAATTCTTTATTTCGAAATTATTACGACAATTGCTATTTTAATGGGATTACTTGCAGCGAATATATTCCAACCAGGTACTGGCGTTGATATGAGTAATTTACAGCAAAGTGATATTTCTTCTTATAAACAAACAGCAGATGCTACAGAGAAGAAAGGCTTTGCAGAAACGATTGTTCATATTGTACCGAAAAATATATTTGAGTCTATTACACAAGGTGACTTATTACCGATTATATTCTTCTCAGTACTATTCGGTTTAGGAGTTGCAGCAATCGGTGAAAAGGGAAAGCCTGTTTTTAACTTTTTTGAAGGTGTACTCGAAGCAATGTTTTGGGTTACAAATCAAGTGATGAAATTCGCACCATTTGGTGTATTCGCATTAATTGCTGTTACGGTTGCAAAATTTGGTGTAGCGACACTACTTCCTTTAGGAAAACTAGTGCTAGCTGTATACGTAACTGTTATACTATTCGTTGTGATTGTATTAGGTATTAATGCACGAATGGTTGGAGTAAACATTTTTACATTAATGAAAATTTTAAAAGAAGAACTTATTCTTTCATTTACGACAGCAAGTTCAGAAGCTGTTTTACCTAATATAATGAGAAAAATGGAAGAGTTCGGTTGTCCAAAGGCAGTTGCCTCTTTCGTAATTCCGACAGGTTATACATTTAACTTGACTGGATCGGCTATTTATCAAGCTTTAGCGGCATTGTTTGTTGCACAAATGTACGGTGTGCACATGTCGCTGACAGAGCAAATCACGTTATTATTCGTTCTCATGTTAACATCCAAGGGTATGGCGGGAGTTCCAGGTGCATCATTCGTTGTTGTATTAGCAACGTTAGGTTCAATGGGGTTACCACTAGAAGGTATCGCGTTAATTGCGGGAATTGACCGCATTTTAGATATGATTCGCTCATCTGTCAATGTGTTAGGAAATGCATTAGCGGCCATTGTTATGTCGAAGTGGGAAGGCGAATTCGATAATGAGAAAGCAAAACAATATGTAGAAACAGTCAAAGAAACAAAAGCAGCATAAGAAATCGTTAAGGAGTGAATAATCATGGCAACATTAACTGAAGTTAAAAATGGTGTTCGAATTGAAAAAGATTTTTTAGGTGAAAAAGAAGTACCAAACTATGCATACTACGGCGTACAAACAATGCGTGCAGTTGAAAACTTCCCAATTACAGGATACAAAATTCATGAAGGTTTAATTAAAGCGTTCGCAATTGTAAAGAAAGCTGCAGCACTTGCTAATACAGATGTAGGAAGATTGGAATTGAATAAGGGCGGCGCGATCGCAGAAGCAGCTCAAGAAATTCTTGATGGAAAATGGCATGATCATTTCATCGTAGATCCAATTCAAGGCGGAGCAGGTACTTCAATGAACATGAATGCAAATGAAGTCATGGCCAATCGTGCTCTTGAATTATTAGGAATGGAAAAGGGAGACTATCATTATATTAGTCCAAATAGTCATGTAAACATGGCGCAATCAACGAACGATGCATTCCCAACAGCGATTCATATTGCAACATTAAATGCATTAGAAGGCTTATTACAAACGATGGGTTATATGCATGATGTATTTGAATTAAAAGCAGAACAGTTCGACCATGTTATTAAAATGGGTCGTACACATTTACAAGACGCTGTGCCAATTCGTCTTGGACAAGAATTTAAAGCGTACTCTCGCGTACTTGAACGTGATATGAAACGTATCAAGCAATCACGTCAACATCTATATGAAGTAAATATGGGAGCAACTGCAGTTGGTACAGGCTTAAATGCAGATCCAGAATATATTGAAGCAGTTGTAAAACATTTAGCTGCAATTAGTGAATTACCACTTGTTGGTGCAGAAGACTTAGTAGATGCAACGCAAAATACGGATGCATATACAGAAGTATCAGCAGCACTTAAAGTATGTATGATGAATATGTCTAAAATTGCGAATGACCTTCGCTTAATGGCATCAGGTCCACGTGTTGGTTTAGCGGAAATTATGCTACCAGCTCGTCAACCAGGTTCATCAATTATGCCAGGGAAAGTAAATCCTGTTATGCCAGAAGTAATTAATCAAATTGCGTTCCAAGTAATTGGTAACGACCATACAATTTGCCTTGCTTCAGAAGCAGGACAATTAGAATTAAATGTTATGGAACCAGTACTTGTTTTCAACTTACTTCAATCTATTAGCATTATGAATAACGGTTTCCGTGCCTTTACAGATAATTGCTTAAAAGGAATTGAAGCAAATGAAGATCGCTTAAAAGAGTATGTTGAGAAGAGTGTAGGAATTATTACAGCCGTGAACCCTCATATCGGCTATGAAGCAGCAGCTCGCGTTGCGAAAGAAGCAATTGCGACAGGGCAATCCGTTCGAGAACTATGTGTGAAAAATGGTGTATTGTCACAAGAAGAATTAGAGTTAATTCTAGATCCATTCGAAATGACACACCCAGGGATTGCAGGAGCAACTCTTTTAAAGAAAAATTAAAAGAAGAGGGGGACAATCCCCTCTTTTTTGTTTACAATATAGAAATGCTATATATGAATAGAGGTAGGGATGTTATGAGTAAGTTTACAGTGGCTTCTAATGGTTCATTAGAAACGACATTAAGAGGAGTAGAAGTATTATCAACACCACTTTTAAATAAAGGGGTAGCTTTCACGCAAGAAGAAAGAGAAGAATTAGGTTTAAAAGGGTTATTACCGCCAGCAGTTTTAACGCTAGATGAACAAGCACGTAGAGCGTATGAGCAATTCTGTTCTCAGCCGGATGATTTATTAAAGAATGTATACTTAACAGCGTTACATGATCGAAATGAAGTGTTATTTTATCGTATTTTAACAAATCATTTACGTGAAATGTTACCAATCGTATATACACCTACTGTTGGTGTAGCAATTCAAAGATATAGCCATGAATATCGTAAACCACGCGGTGTTTATTTATCAGTTAATGATCCTTCAGGTATTGAAGAAGCATTTGTAAATATCGGTGCAACAGCTGAGAATATTGATTTAGTTGTTGTAACAGATGGAGAAGGTATATTAGGAATTGGTGACTGGGGTGTTGGTGGTATTAACATCGCGATTGGAAAGCTAGCTGTATATACGGCCGCAGTTGGAATCGATCCTAGTCGCGTGTTACCAGTAATTTTAGATGTAGGTACAAATCGTGAGGAACTATTAAACAATCCATTTTATATTGGAAATCGTCATCCACGTGTAACTGGTGAAGCTTACGATGAATTTATTGATACATTTGTACAAGCAGTAGGCAATAAGTTCCCGAAAGCGCTTTTACATTGGGAAGACTTCAGTTCTCGAAATGCACGAAAAATTTTAGATAAATATCGTCATGACGTTTGTACATTTAATGATGATATTCAAGGTACAGGTGCAGTTTCACTTGCTGCAGTATTATCGGCAGTGAAAGCTTCTGGTGTACCATTAAGTGAACACCGCGTTGTTGTATTTGGTGCTGGTACAGCTGGAATCGGTATCGCAGACCAAGTAAGAGATGCAATGGTCCGCGTCGGCTTATCAGACGAAGAATCTCATAATCGTTTCTGGTGTATCGACCGTAACGGGTTAGTTACAGATAATATGGAAGATCTTCTTGATTTCCAAATGCCGTATGCAAGAAAAGAAGCGGAAGTAAGTGAGTGGAAACAAAATGATGTGATCGGACTTGCTGAAGTTGTAAAACATGTAAAACCGACAATTTTAATCGGTACATCAACTGTTGCAGGCGCGTTTAAAGAAGAAATTATTAAAGAAATGGCTTCTCACGTTGAAAGACCAATTATTTTACCAATGTCGAATCCGACGCCACTTGCTGAAGCAAAACCAGTAGATTTAATTGAGTGGACAGAAGGAAGAGCATTAGTTGCAACAGGAAGTCCATTTGAACCAGTTACATATAACGGTGTAACGTATGTGATTGGACAATCAAATAATGCACTTATTTTCCCAGGGCTTGGTCTTGGAACAATTGTGGTACGTGCAAGCGTCATGACTGATGGAATGTTCGCAGCAGCTGCTGAAGCGGTTGCAAGCATGGTAGACACAAGTCAGCCAGGAGCACCTATTTTGCCAGAAGTTGAAGAGTTACGTAATATCTCGGAAATGGTTGCAATTGAAGTAGCGAAAGTTGCTGTTGCAGAAGGTGTAGCTAGAGAGAACTTAAGTGATAACGATATTAAGATTGCAGTGAAAGAAGCAATCTGGGAGCCAGAGTATCGCCAAATAAAAGCGGTAGAAAAGGTTAGAATATAGAAATAAAGCCCGTTTATAAAAATAAGCGGGCTTTCACTTTTATTGCCGAAAAAAGTATAGGAAGTGGCACCTTTGAATTGGAATCAGTTATGGAAGAAAGATATATCCCTTTTAATTATATTAATGGTAGTTGTTCCGATTGCTGGAGAGCTTAATTTTCATCCTTTTAATGATATGTTTCGTGTTAGCTTTGGGACACCGCTTTTCTTCTTTTTATTACTATTTTTAAGAAGAATACCAGCAGCGGCTGCAGGTATTCTTGTTGGTATATCTGTGGTCTTATTCCGCGTATGTCTTGACTGGGTTATGCAAGGTTCATTTCATATGACAGAATCATTTTATTTGCGTTATCCTGTGTTCTTTTATTATTTTATTTATGGAAGTCTTTTTTCACTTTGTAGGGTAAATAAGTTTCATCAGAAACCAATCGTTATTGGATGCCTTGGAATTACAATTGAAATTATCGCAAGTATGTCAGAACTAGCGATTTATCATATGGTCGTGCTCGGTACAACGATAACAGTTTCTGAAGTAAATAAACTTATCATTATTGCTATTTTCCGTAGTTTCTTTGCACTTGGCTTTTTAAATATGATGATTTTATATGAAACGAAATTAAAAGAGTCACAAGTCCGAAAAGAAAATGAAAAAATGTTCATGCACCTTTCAAATTTATATGTTGAATCTGTTCACTTGAAAAAAACGTTACAAAATGCAGAGTTGATTACACAAGAAGCATATCAACTATATCGAAACTTACAAGCGAACGGTGATTCCAGTAGTAAAACAGCATTGAAAATAGCAGGAGAAGTGCACGAAATAAAAAAGGATAATCAAAGAATTTTTGCAGGATTATCTAAACTGCTATTAGATAAAAATGTGGCTGAGTATGTAGAAGGTCATGAACTTGCAGAAATGATTGTAAGAATAAATGAAAAGTATGCTGAAATGCTAGGTAAAGATATACGTTTTTCTAAACATATAGAAGGTGAACACGCTGCATATCACGTGTATACAGTGCTATCAATTTTTAATAACTTAGTTGCGAATGCAGTAGAAGCAATTGAAGATAGAGGTCTCATTCTTATTCAGTTATATAAACGAGATCAACATGTAATCTTTGAAGTAATTGATGATGGACCTGGTATTGCACAAAAGTATAAGAAATTAGTATTTAAGCCCGGGTTTACTTCCAAGTATGATCAAACGGGAACACCGTCAACAGGTATTGGACTTTCTTACATACACGAAATGGTAACAGAGCTCGGCGGAGAAGTAAGGTTAGAAGACAATGAAACTGAAAAAGGGTGTAAGTTTATCGTTTGTTTACCGGAGTGCAGTTTAAAGCAGGAAGGGGAATAGGTTTGTTTTATTATATCGTAGATGATGATGAAGTTTTCCGCTCCATGCTTTCACAAATTATTGAAGATGGCGATCTTGGGGAAGTAATTGGAGAATCGGAAGACGGGGCTTTTATTGAAGCAGATCAACTAAATTTTAAAAAAGTAGATATTTTATTTATTGATTTATTAATGCCAATGCGAGACGGCATTGAAACAGTTCGCCATATCGCATCCTCTTTTACTGGGAAAATTATTATGATTTCTCAAGTTGAATCGAAGCAGCTTATAGGTGAGGCCTATACACTTGGTGTGGAATATTATATTACAAAACCATTAAATAAAATTGAGGTTATATCTGTTGTACGGAAAGTGATGGAACGTATTCGTTTAGAGCGCTCTATATATGATATTCAAAAATCATTGAATAACGTTTTCAAGTGGGAACAGCCGCAAGTTCGAAATGAGCCAATGCAAGAAGGGAAAAAAATAACGGATTCAGGACGCTATTTATTATCAGAACTCGGTATCGCGGGAGAGAATGGAAGTAAAGATTTACTTAGTATGTTGGAATATTTATATGGGCAAGAAAAAGAGCAAACGTTTGAATTTGGATTTCCTGCGCTAAAAGATATCTTTCATCATATAACTATAAGAAAATTAGAGAATATAGCTTCAGATGCAGATATAGATAAGGAGAGAAAAGCATCTGAACAAAGGGTACGTAGAGCGATTTATCAATCGTTAAATCACTTAGCTTCCCTTGGATTAACAGACTTTTCAAATCCAAAATTTGAAAGTTATGCTCCGAAATTTTTTGATTTCACTGTAGTTAGAAAACGGATGACAGAAATGACAAAGGAAGAAGTAGCAACTTCTGGACATACGCGAATTAATACGAAAAAATTTATTCAAGTGTTGTATTTTGAGGCGAAACGGTTGATGGAGATAGAGTGAAAAAAGATGCTTATATACGAGCATCTTTTTTTATTAAATCTACATTTTATATTTTCTCGTAGAGCATGTAAAATGTTAGTTAAGAGAAACTGGTTTTAAATTAAGGAAGTGTCAAAAAATGAGTTTTGTATTAAACAAATCGATTATTAAAGAAGTATGCGGAGAGACCTCATATAAAAGAGGCGAAGCTTATTATAAATCAAATAAAGTAATAATAAATCATTATGATGAAAATAAAGAAATTTGCGAGGCGACGGTAAAAGGGAACGAAGATTTTCATGTTACAGTAGAAAAAGCTAAAAAAGGTGATGTTGTTGCGAAATGTAGTTGTCCTTCGTTAGCGTCTTTTCAAACATACTGTCAACATGTTGCGGCAGTATTGATACAAATAAATTATAATCAGCAAACCGGTGGAATGGTGCCTATTAGTAGCGGAAATGAACAATTAACAAGCGGGATGTTTCAGTTGTTTGCAGACAAACCACTGCGGCCAAAAAGTAAACAACACCGCTTTGATACACGTGAATTACTTCATGTTGAATTTATTTGTACACCAGTAGTTACGAAAAAGGGCGGGGCACTTCTAGGAATTCAGTTGAAACTTGCCAAAACGTATTTCGTAAATCATATTAGAGAATTTCTTTCTAATGTGGAGAAAAGAGAACCTTTTAATTGTTCCAATGAATTTACATACACACCAGATGTACATAGCTTTAGGCAAGAAACGGATGCGATTATTCAGCAACTTATTAAAATGTATCATAACGAAAAAATGTATGAAGATACACTCGAAGTACATGCAAAACAAGATGATAGCATGATTTTAATACCGCCAGCTTCGTGGATGGATATGCTTTCTTTCCTTTCTAAAGCTGAGTTTGTCAGACTTAATCAAGATGGACAATCTTTTCACGGTTTACAAATTTCAAAAGGACTACTTCCTTTACATTTTGAGTTTAATAAAGGAAGTAACGGTGGGTTTACACTTTATATTGACGGCTTACAACAAGTAGACGTAATGGATACGTATAGTTATGCTCTATTTGGAGGGAAACTGTATCAGTTGAACGCTGAGGATTGCAAGAGGCTTATCGAATTACAAAAAATGATGAATCGTTCTAGTAGTAACCAATTGTATATTCCAGCAGATAAGATGGAGCACTTTGTAGCAAAAGTTGTACCAGGGTTAATGAAGCTAGGAACTGTGCGAATAGATGAGGTAGTATCAGATCGTGTTGAAACACCCGTATTAAAAGCGAAATTATATTTAGATCGAGTGAAAAACCGCTTATTAGCAGGTCTTGAATTTCACTATGGAAACGTCCTGATCAATCCGTTAGAAGAGGATGGACAGCCGTCTGTTTTTAATCGTGATGAGAAAAAGGAAAAAGAGATTTTAGACATTATGCGTGAAAGTGCCTTTGCGAAAACGGAAGGCGGTTATTTTATGCATAATGAAGAAGCTGAGTATAATTTTTTATATCATGTTGTTCCAACGTTAAAAGGTTTAGTTGATATTTATGCGACGACAGCAATCAAATTACGTATTCATAAAGGAGACACCGCTCCTCTTATAAGGGTTAGAAGGAAAGAGAGAATTGATTGGTTATCATTCCGCTTTGATATAAAAGGTATTCCAGAGGCAGAAATTAAAGGTGTATTAGTTGCTCTTGAGGAGAAGCGAAAATATTATCGTTTAGCAAGTGGTTCCCTACTATCACTTGAGAGTAAAGAGTTTAATGACATTAATCAATTTATAAAAGAGTCTAGTATTCGAAAAGAGTTTTTAAAGGGAGAAGAAATAGACGTCCCTCTTATTCGTAGTGTGAAATGGATGAATTCACTACAAGAAGGAAATGTTTTAAGTTTAGATGAGTCTGTTCAAGAGTTAGTAGAAAATATTCAAAATCCGAAAAAATTAAAGTTTGCTGTGCCAAATACGTTAAATGCAGAAATGAGAGATTATCAAGTATACGGATTTCAGTGGATGAAAACACTCGCACATTACCGTTTTGGGGGTATTTTAGCAGACGATATGGGACTAGGAAAAACGTTGCAAAGCATTGCTTTTATAGATTCTGTTTTGCCGGAAATTCGAGAGAAGAAACTGCCTATATTAGTTGTTTCTCCATCGTCCCTTGTTTACAACTGGCTTAGCGAGTTGAAAAAATTTGCTCCACATATTAGAGCGGTTATTGCCGATGGAAATCAAGAAGAGCGCCGGAAAATTGTAAAAGATATAACGAAATTTGATGTTGTCATTACGTCATACCCTTTACTAAGAAGAGATATAAGGTTATATGCAATACCATTCCATACGTTATTTCTTGATGAAGCACAAGCGTTTAAAAACCCTACAACGCAAACGGCAAGAGCAGTGAAAACGATTCAAGCTGAGTATCGTTTTGGATTAACAGGCACACCTGTAGAAAATTCATTAGAAGAGCTATGGTCTATCTTCCACGTCGTCTTCCCAGAATTATTACCAGGAAGAAAAGAGTTCGGTGATTTAAGACGTGAAGATATTGCGAAGCGGGTAAAACCTTTCGTGTTAAGAAGGTTAAAGGAAGATGTATTACAGGAGCTACCAGAAAAAATTGAGCACATACAATCATCAGAACTTTTACCAGATCAAAAGAGGCTTTACGCAGCTTATTTAGCGAAGTTAAGAGAAGAAACGTTAAAACATTTGGATAAAGATACGTTACGTAAAAATAAAATTCGAGTTTTAGCTGGTTTAACGAGGCTTCGGCAAATTTGTTGTCATCCTGCATTGTTTGTTGATGACTATAAAGGGAGTTCAGCTAAATTCGATCAGCTTCTAGAAATTTTGGAGGAATGCAGAAGTACAGGGAAGAGAATTCTTATCTTTTCCCAATTTACGAAGATGCTTTCGATAATTGGACGTGAATTAAATCGTCAAGCAGTTCCATACTTTTATTTAGACGGGAGTACACCAGCGCAAGAACGTGTAGAGCTATGCAATCGATTTAACGAAGGAGAAGGGGATCTATTTCTTATTTCGTTAAAAGCTGGTGGCACAGGACTAAATTTAACAGGTGCAGATACAGTTATATTGTACGACTTATGGTGGAATCCAGCTGTTGAACAACAAGCAGCGGATAGAGCGTATCGAATGGGACAAAAAAATACAGTGCAAGTGATTAAGTTAGTAGCACATGGAACAATTGAAGAAAAAATGCACGAGTTACAAGAGAGTAAGAAAAATTTAATCGCTGAAATTATCGAACCGGGAGAAGAGAAGTTATCTTCTATTACGGAGGAAGAAATCCGCGATATTCTTATGATTTAATATGGAAAAAGCTATGCTTTCATAGAGATGAAAGCATAGCTTTTTTGTTGTAATAATTATATTTTGTTTTGTACAAAGTAAAGAGATAAAGTGAAACTTTAATTAGTGGAAGTCCTACTGCCCGTTAATGCGGGATAAGACACTATTTATTTTACTTCTTTGTACCTTTACTTTTGTATGGCTTTGCAGCTGCCTTTTTCTTTGCACTTGATTGCCAACGGTTCCATCCTTTACTTCCTGTACCTTGTCCTACACCTTTTTTCGGTTTTGCTTTCGTTTTACTCATATGATCACTCCGTTATATAAAAAATCTTATTTGATAATAGCCAATGTTTTAGAAAAATACTATCGATAAATGACTATGCTTGCTTTAAGTAAAAACAAACTGCTTGAATGCTATAGTATACCATGAAATTGCGAGTAAACTGAAAGGAATTATAAAGAAAATGAAAATAATAAGAAATACTGCGGATTCCATATTTCGAACAATCACATTACTTGTGGTATATATGTTAGTTTCAATTAGTGAAACATTTTTTGGATTGAAGAGACAAAGGAAATAAAAATGTTATATTAAGAACAGTCGGTAAAGACGTAAAATAAAGAATTGAAAAATATTTGGAAACTTTTTGTTGACTTTCTCTATTTTTTGTATAGAATAATCATTAATAAAATGTTTCAGAGATGTGACAACAAAACGACTATGAAAGGACGAGTAGTAGTAGGACGTAGTTTAAGCGAGTCAGGGACGGTGTGAGCCTGATACGAAGCCTATTATGAAGAACCTCCTGGAGTCGCTAACCAAAATCCTTTATAGGAAAGTAGACTTAGCCGGGAACTTCGCCGTTACAAGAAGAACAGTATCGAGATTTTTTCATCTCCGTACTGTATAAGTGAGCAACCTCTGTTGCTAATTTGGGTGGTACCGCGGAACCAAAGCCTTTCGTCCCAGTTTTTTGGGGAAGAAGGGCTTTTTTTGTTGGCTTCTTTTCACAACATCCAAACATTTTAGGAGGAAACCACCATGTATCAATCATTAATGACAGTAAGAGAGACTCAAATCGCAATTAAGGAAGTTAAAACATTTTTCGAGGATCAATTAGCAAAACGCCTTGAATTATTCCGCGTATCTGCACCATTATTCGTAACGAAAAAATCAGGATTAAACGATCACTTAAACGGTGTAGAACGTCCAATTGAATTTGATATGTTACATTCAGGAGAAGAATTAGAAATTGTTCATTCACTAGCGAAGTGGAAAAGATTCGCATTACATGAATACGGATATGAAGCTGGTGAAGGTTTATATACTAACATGAACGCGATTCGTCGTGATGAAGAACTTGATGCAACGCATTCCATTTATGTTGACCAATGGGATTGGGAAAAAATTGTTCAAAAAGAATGGCGTACTTTCGATTACTTACAAAAAACAGTACAAACAATTTATGGAATATTCAAAGAATTGGAAGATCACTTATTTGAAAAGTATCCGTTCCTTGGAAAGTATTTACCAGAAGAAATTGTTTTCGTTACTTCTCAAGAACTAGAAGATAAATATCCAGAATTAACACCGAAAGATCGCGAACATGCAATTGCGAAAGAACATGGTGCAGTCTTTATTATTGGAATTGGAGATGCACTCCGTTCAGGTGAAAAGCACGATGGACGCGCATCCGATTATGATGATTGGAAATTAAACGGTGACATTTTATTCTGGCACCCAGTACTACAAGCTTCATTCGAATTATCATCAATGGGAATTCGTGTTGATAGTAAATCACTTGATGAGCAGTTAACGAAAACGGGAGAAGACTTCAAACGAGAGTATGATTTCCATAAAGGTATTTTAGAAGATGTACTACCATTAACAATTGGTGGTGGTATCGGCCAATCAAGAATGTGTATGTACTTCTTACGTAAAGCACATATCGGTGAAGTTCAATCTTCTGTATGGCCTGACGATTTACGTGAAGCTTGCAAGAAAGAAAACATTCATCTGTTTTAATAGAAGAGAGAGGATAACTCAAAGAGTTATTCTCTCTTTTTCATTGTGTAAACGAATGGTTTACATTGAATTTTACCAATAGTTTCTTTCTTTTTTATCTCCTATTATGTAATAATTTGTTAAAGGAGGGGACGTTATGAGTTTAGGACAACAACTTAAAAAATTAAGAGAATCAAAAGGGTATTCACAAGAAGATGTTGCTAAAAAGATTGGTATAACGAGGCAAGCAGTGTATAAAGTGAAACTTTAATCAGTGGGCGATTTATCCTACTGATTATTAGTTGAACCAATCGGACTTTTATAGGCAGTTAATCGAATCTGGCTGCCTTGATTGTGCTTAAAAGCTTTGATGAGATTTACTGCCTGTTAAAGCGGGGTAAGTGGGAAAATGATAAAAGTTGCCCTGATATTGAAAATTTAATTTTATTGAGCGAAATGTATAATGTTACGCTCGATGAGTTAATAAAAGGGAACCGAAATTTAAAAGAGAAAATACATATTGATGAAGATGAGGATTTTGAGAAAGAGAATGAGTTTGGTTTTTATATTGGGTTTGGTTTGCTAATTATGAGTGCTTTCATTGATTATGAAGGAATTCAAGAGATTTTATTAGGAATTGCACTTTTCATGATGGTCTTTTATTCTGACGTGAAGAAAGTTATTTTGAATGAATTTCGCTCGTTATTTAAAGGGAAAAATATATATGATAAGAAGTGAGAAGAGGCCGTTATATTTCCTGGGAAAGGGTATTGTAAATAACTCGATTGTTTTATAATGATTTTTAGATGTAAAGAATATGTTAAAAAGCTGTTTGTATAGAGTCTTGAAATCTATGTGTAAAATGATAATAAAGTTATTTAATTTTAAAAGCCCAAACAAGCATAACCCCCGTTCTAAAGTTAGGACGGGGTTGAAAATCTAAGTTTTATTGAATAAGAATTTTCTTCAAATATTTTTACTTCAGTACTGTATATTTCAGTAAAGACTTTTGATAAAACATTACTTACTTATTTGTTACCGAGTTCTTCCGCTAAACCGATTAAAATTCCTTCGGTTCCACGAATGTAGCAGAGTCGATACGAGTCCTCGTACTGAACTACTTCGCCAACGAGCTGAGCACCATGCTTAGTAAGTCTGGATACCATTTCGTCAATGTCTTCAACGGTGAACATGACGCGCAGATAACCGAGGGCGTTTACAGGAGCTGTCCGATGATCTGCTATAGTAGGTGGGGTGAGGAATCGCGAAAGTTCAATTCGACTGTGGCCATCTGGTGTAACCATCATAGCAATCTCTACGCACTGAGAACCGAGTCCTGTTACGCGACCAGCCCATTCACCTTCGACAGTGGCTCGCCCTTCGAGGTTCAAGCCAATCTCCTCGAAGAAAGATATTGCGTCATCAAGGGATTCTACAACGATGCTGACATTGTCCATTCTTAGTAATTTGTTTTTTGTCATTGTCTTTATCTCCTTATGTGTAAAAATATATTAATTGATCATCCTCATAATTATACTATTAAAAAGTTACAAATTCCTTCTAAGCAAAAATACCTTGTCACAGTGTAGGAAAAAGTGACAAGGTGTTTTCGGGTATAGTATATACCATCTTGTTAACGAACAACACTTCGTAAAACATCTACTATTGAAATGTGCGCGAACTTTATTTCGTGAATGCTATCATGTTCAAGTGGTTTCAAGAACTTGATACTGTAGTTGCTATTCGATAAAATAACTTCGACTTCCCCACAAAATATTCCTATCCTGTACGCCATTAAATGGCCCGATTGTTGTAAACGACTTTATTTTAACGTAAATAACTTTCTTGTCACTCTATACAATGCAAACAGCTTTCTATTTATATAGGTAGGAAATAGATTCATATAATTTATTGTAAGTTTTACCGGTGGAAATTAGCTCATTTGCACTAAAGGCTCAATTTTCGCCATAAATGATTGATGTAGTGCTTCAACACCATCTACTAAGTGAATACGGTCAATTACAACTGATACTTTAATTTCCGATGTACTTACCATTTTAATATGAATACCGCCTTCTTTTAAAGTAGTAAACATATTCGCAGCGACACCTGGGTTAGATACCATACCTGATCCTACAATTGATACTTTTGCTAAATGGTTTTCATATTCTACAGATTCATAGTGAAGTGCTTCTTGATTTTGTTCCAATACTTCTAATGTTTCTCTTAAATCATTAGAATGGATTGAGAAAGAGAGGTGAACAGTTCCTTCATTTGTAATACTTTGAATAATAATATCTACATTAATATGTGCCGCTGCTAATGTAGAGAAAACTGTTGAAAGTGCACCTTGTTCTAATCCTTTAATTGTGACGCGTGTAATATTATCCTCAAATGCAATACCTTTAACGATTGATTGTTGTTCCATGTTACATTCTCCCCTTACAATTGTTCCGTTTTCTTGTTCCATACTTGATCGTACTTCTAAAACTACATTATGATTTTTAGCAAATTCAACAGCGCGTGGGTGTAACACGCCAGCACCGAGATTGGCAAGCTCTAACATTTCGTCATAAGAAATTTCATCTAATTTATAAGCATCTTGTACAACGCGTGGATCAGTCGTATATACGCCGGTTACATCCGTATAAATATCACATTTTTTTGCTTTTAATGCCGCTGCTAATGCAACAGCAGTCGTATCAGAACCACCGCGTCCAAGCGTTGTAATTTCATGCTTTTCACTAACTCCTTGGAAGCCAGCTACAATAACAATCGTACCTTCAGTAAGATAAGACTGAATTCGATCTGTATGAATGTCAGTAATCCGTGCACTACTATGTACAGATTCTGTCGTAATACCAGCTTGCCACCCTGTTAATGAAATTGCGTTATAACCTTTTGTTTGTAGTGCCATTGTTAATAATGAAATGGTTACTTGTTCTCCTGTAGATAGGAGCATATCCATTTCACGTTTACTTGGATTTTCAGTAATAGCGTTAGCAAGTGCGACAAGTTCATCTGTACTTTTTCCCATTGCTGAAACGACAGAGACAATGCTATGTCCTCGTTCATATTCTTCAATAATTAAATTTGCTACATGTTGAATGCGTTCGACGCTTCCAACAGAAGTACCGCCAAACTTTTGTACAATCGTTTCCATTACGAATTCCTTCTTTCGTCCATTTTTAAGAATAGGTTAGGACATATACAAATCCCAATATTCCTGTAGTTACCAGAGAGAAAAACAAAAAACACCATCTCAAATAAGTGAGGATGGTGCTGTTACAGGAAAAGGGAAACAGAAAACGGAGCTAATAAAAAAACCGCCAAAAAAGGAATATCATAAAAAATGATATCTCTTTTTTGTAGATAGCTCTTCACACGTACATGTCTGTACATATGACAGTTCTGTTTCTATTCGAAAACAGCCCCAATCGATAAATGCAGAGAAATTTATCAATTTCGGCAACACTTCCTTTCTTCTAAATTCATAGACATCTCTGTGTCTCCTTTAGAATACTTATAAGCGTTGCAACCTCTATCTCACGTTTTAGGCGAGAGTGTTTGATTTATGAAGTTGTTGGTAACATTTGTTTTATAATAATTTAAATTTTTCAGGGAATCAAGTGTTTTATATATTTTTTAAAAATTCCATCTTTTTTGGGGGGTAGTTTGTGAAAAGTGTAGCAAAATAAATTCATAGCATGTACATTAAATTTATAGTGCATAGGAGGTGGAAGAATGAAGGGGAAAAAGCCTATTTATGTTTCAGCAGAAATGAACACAACAATGGAAAAATTATGGGGATATACACAGGAACCAGATATACACACAGAATGGGATGCTCGCTTTACTGAAATTTCGTATTTAGAGAAAAAAGAAGGAGAACCGCAGAAGTTTTTATATAAAACTAAAATTGGATTTGGACTTGAAATAGCTGGTGAAGGGGAATCGATAGGAGAAATAAGAAAAGAAACGGGTGAACGGATTTCTTCTTTAAAATTTTGGACAGATAATAAATTATCACTTATTCAAATGGGGCGTGGTTATTGGAAGTATACACCGCGTAAAGAACATATTTATTTTGAGACGCAATATGATTATGATACAAGGTTTGGTCGTATAGGAAATATGATAGATCCATATGTTTTTCGACCCTTATTAGGTTGGGCGACAGCATGGAGTTTTGATGCTTTAAAATTATGGTTAGAAAAGGGACTTCATCCTAAGTTGCTAATTAGAAGAACAATGACGTATTGGCTCGTTTGCTTTCTATTTGCCTTCGTATGGTTATATCAAGGGATTGTACCAAAATTGATGTTTACTCATTCAGAAGAAGTAAAGATGCTTTCTGCACTAATCGGATCGAATGAAAGTAGTATTTTTATACTTAAAATAGTTGGATTTTTAGAAATAATATGGGGTGTTATGTGGCTATTGCCACTTCAAAAGCGAAAACTATTTATATTGCATATTATATTGTTGATAGTTTTAACATTAGCGGCAGGATCGACGAATATCGCTAGTTTTACGCAACCATTTAATCCAATTACATTAAACCTTCTTTTAATAGGGTTATCGATTGTCGGTTATATGAATTGCACTAATTTGCCAAGCGCAAAAAATTGCAAGAGGAAGAGAAAGGGATAAATGTATGGTTAATATTTATGAGAGATTATTAGGAGATACCTATAAAAATCTTCATCCAAAATTACAGAAGCGATATGCGATTACAGAAGAGAATAGTTTTACAGGAGAAGGGGAAATGGATGAAATTTACGGTGGCTCTTTTTTCGTTAAATTAATTTTGAAAATTGCATCGAAGTTTCGAATGTTTTTCTCTGAGCGAGGAAAGAAGGTGCCATTTACGATACATAATACCGCTGAGCGAGATGAACAGGGGAAAGAATTTGTACGGTGGAATCGTACTTTTTATTTTCATAATAAGAAAAGATATTTTAACGCTGTTATGCAGCTGGATGAAGAGAATAATGAAATTGTAGATTATTTTGGTGAGCCACATTTACTCGTTTCTACATTGAATTTTTATATTGATGAAAAGGGCGGGATGCATATTTCTTCAAAGAAACAATGGTTTTTTATGTTTGGAAGAAAAATACCGTTACCTAGATTTTTATACGGAGAGGCGAAAATTGTAGAAAGTTATGATGAAACACTACAATGCTTTCGAATTCATGTACAAGTACGAAATCCGTTAATTGGCTCACTATTTTCCTATAAGGGGACATTTGTGGAAAGGAAATATACGAGATGAAAAATATACTATTTGGGCTTGCTTGTTATATTATATTTCTAATATACGAGTGGTCGAATGTAAATCCTGTTGAAGCAATTATATTGTTATCTATTTTGTTATTTATACCGATGTCTTTTTGTATTATTGACAAGAAAAAAAGAAATGGATCGTATGTATTATTTTATAAATTTGTATCGTTTTTATATCCAATCGCAGCAATCAGTGCAATGCTAGCTTTCGTAACAAATCATTATTTATTTGCGTTACTTTGGTTTGTATATACAGGAATTGTTGCGTTATTTGGTATAAGTAGATTGCTAGAAAGAGGATTGAAACCGTTAGAGGAGACAGCTATCGATAGTGCGTTTATGTATTTGTTTTTAGGTGGTTTCTGGTTTTTTGCTTCTGTAGCAAAGCTTTCCATTATGCACTTTAGTTCCGACATTGTTTTGCTTACAGCTGCACACTTTCATTATTCGGCATTTCTATTGCCGTTATCAGCTGGTTTAATTGGGAGGAAAAGAGAAAAGAGAAGTAAAGTATATGATGCTATTATGTTTGTCATCGTCATTTCACCTATGACAGTTGCAATAGGAATTACGTACTCGAGGGTATTTGAATTTTTTGCAGTGTTCCTATATTTATGCGCTATTTATAGTTATGGGATTTATGTTTGGCGCACGAAATTTAATGCTATTAGTGCAAAGATTCTCCTGATCATATCTTCTAGCACACTCATGGTAACAATTATGTTTTCACTTATATATTCATATGGGAATTTGAAACATGTAATGACGATTACAATTGCACAAATGGTCTGGATTCACGGCGTGGTAAATGGAATTGGAGTAGCGTTACCAGCATTTGTTGGCTGGATGATTGAAAAGAGTACTCCGAATTATAAATATTATGGGAAACCAATGAGCAGGTTAAGAGGAACCGCGACAGTTGGTGAAGCATTTTTACATAACAGAAATTTAATAGATAGCAAGGAATACAAAGGTTTAGTTGATAAAATGAATGATTTTCATAGTGAGGCATTTGACGCGATAAAGATTCCTTTAAGTATTATTCGTTTTTATGAAAATACAAAAGAGTATCAGTTACAATCGCATATTAAATGGACTCGTTGGTTCCGCCCGGTTGCATTTTGTTATGCAAAAATGAGTAAGCGTGTAGGACAAATACATTTAGGAATGGGCGGCAAGTGGGAAACGATGCATGGTTCTATCATGGGGATAATAGATGAGAAGGATGGAAGAGAGAATGTAAGGGCTTGGCTAAGAAAAAATGAAGCAGGAGAATCTATTTTTGTAGCTCTTTACTCAAAACATACACATAAGAATGAGACGTATATGAATATTGGATTACCTTTACCATATTCGAATATGACGGGAGTTTTGAAATTATGTAATAAGAGTAATGATTTAATCATTACTAGTAAGCTGAGAAGAAATGGTAAGGGAGATGAAGGGATATACTTACATACTCGCTTCTTTACAATACGCTTACCATTAGCAGAGACTTTTATGATTAAAGAGGGCAAGGATCAAATATTAACAGCTAACCATCGAATGTGGATATTCGGAGTTAAGTTTTTAGAAATTGATTATGAGATTAAGAAAATAGAAGAGAAGTAAGAAAAGCTTGGAGAGATTCCAAGCTTTTTTATGTATGGGTAATTGTCATAGCAACTTGTTTATCTAAGTCTTGGTCCCAAACACGTTGAATTTCAAACGTACTTTTTTCAAAAAATAATGGGAATCTTTCTTTAAACCAATCTTGCATAGGAAGATTTAGTGCTGTATCGATTGGTACCCATAATAATTCGCCTTCAGGAGGATTCAAAAGGAGTTCACCTTCAAATGAATCTGTCCAATAATTAAATACCATATATCGAACATTTTCTTTCGGATTTACGTATTCATCTAATCCCTTAAAAGTTAAATTTGAAACAAGTAATCCAGTTTCTTCTTTTACTTCTCGTTTAGCAGCTTGAACGATACTTTCTGGGAAATCTACTTTACCACCAGGAGCGATGTAACCAGGGAAGCCTAGATGGTCAGGGCGTTTTATAAGTAAAACTTCATTATTTCGCTGGATCATACACATCGTGTAAATACGGTGTTCTATATCTTTCCAATTGTTGCTCATACGAATCTCTCCTCTTATAAAACCTTATAGTTTTTAACTATAGTTATATATGACAAAAAATACAATAATAATACAAAATTATACAAATTACAATTGACTATTACTAATTTTCAGAACTATAATTAGTCTGTTATATAAAAACATTGTACTTGAGAGGGGAATATATTCTATGAAAAATAGAATAATCGCAGCAGGAATAATCGCAGCTAGTATATTATCTTATTCACCTAGTAGTTTCGCACAAATAAAAACGTTTCCAGATGTCCAAGCAGGGCACTGGGCAGAAGATTCTATTAACTACTTAGCAGAAAAAGGCGCAGTTACAGGTAACGAGAAAGGAATGTTCGAGCCTGGAAAAGAGATTACTCGTGCAGAAGCAGCTACAATGATGGCTAAAATCTTAAACTTACCATTCGATAAAGATGCTAAACCATCTTTTGGTGACTCTCAAAACGGATGGTATACCCCATACATCGCAGCTGTAGAAAAAGCTGGTGTTGTTAAAGGGAAAGGCCCAGGCGTATTTGATCCAACTGGGAAAATTGACCGGGTTTCAATGGCCTCTCTTATTGTAGAAGCTTACAAATTAGATTCTAAAGTAAATGGTACTCCAGCAACTAAATTCAGTGATTTAGAAAAAAGCTGGGGTAAAGCAAAAGCTAACATCCTAGTTGAATTAGGGATTTCTGTTGGTACTGGTGATAAATGGGAGCCTGAAAAAATTCTAACTAAAGCAGAGGCAGCTCAATTTATTAAAAAGGCAGATTCTCTTAAAATAGGTAACCCTTTAGTAGAAAAGGTAGTTATTATTGATCCTGGTCATGGAGGATTTGATCCAGGGAATCCAGGACAAGGTGTAGAGGAAAGTAAAATTGTATTTGATATATCTTTAAGATTACAGCAATTGTTAGAAAAAAATACACCTTTAAAAGCTTTGTTAACACGTGAAGAGAACGGAAATCCAGGAAGTAACAAGAATGAGTCTCTTGTGAATCGAGTGAAATTTGGTCAAGAGAACAATGCAGATATATTTGTAAGCATTCATGCAAACTCTTCTGAAAATCATGATGGTCATGGAACGGAAACATATTATTATAAAAAATCCAAGCGTGGAGAAGAGACACAGATTGAAAAGGATAGCGAAGTATTAGCGAAAAAAATTCAAAAGCGAGTAGTAGAGGCACTACATACAAGAGATAGAGATATAAAAGATGATCATTCATTTTATGTAGTAAATAAAAATACAGTACCAGCAGTTTTAACAGAGCTTGCCTTTATTGATAATAATATAGATAATGGCAAATTAGCTACTGAATCAGGAAGACAAATTGCTGCAGAGGCAGTTTATGCTGGTATTTTAGATTATTATGAGTGGAAAGGTTTCAATGTTTCAAAGTATCGTTTAGCTAAATAAAAAACATCGTTTGTTAAGCCCATCGTCTATATAGAGATGGGCTTTTTATATGTGTTTATATAATTTTGTATCGAAATAAAAAGATATATCGTATTATGCTGATTATAAATAAAATAATGGTAGATTAGTTTATTTTTATCACGTATACTTTTACTGTTGACTAATTAAATTAAGAGTTTGTTAGTTTAATAGGGAAAATTTTATTATAAAGGGAGGCAAGTTAACACGGGACAAGCATATACATAACGTGTTAAAAAATATGAAAAAAATTATTTCTAATGTGTTAGCAGTGACAGTCGCACTTCAAGTAGTGATGGCTCCAGCCACTTCATTTGCAGCTGAAAAGGAATTTCCAGACGTTCCGAAAGGTCATTGGTCATATAAGGCAATTACTAATTTAACGTCAAAAGAAATTATTGCAGGATATGATAATGGTAAGTTTGGATTTGGGGATATTGTAAATCGTGAGCAAGTAGCCGCATTAATATATCGTGCATTAAAACCAGAAGCGAAAAGCGAGTATAAAAATCCATACTCTGATATTAGCGAAGGGACAACAATGTTCCGAAAAGAAATTTTAGCTTTAACAGATATGGGGATTTTCGTAGGTGACGGTAAAGGAACATTTAGACCGAAAGAATCTTTAACTCGTGCTGAAATGGCTGTAATTTTACAAAAAGCTTTTAAACTAAAAGTAAAAGCTAATCATACATTTAATGATGTTCCGAAAAATCATTGGGCAAATGATGCGATTAGTGCATTAGAGTCTAACGGCGTTGCTGCAGGTAATGGTGCAGGTGCATTTAATCCAACTAGTGTTTTAACACGTGAAGAATATGCGCAATTTTTATATAATGCCATGGCATCATATATCGATTTAGATGTAACATTACCTTCTAATGTAACACCTCAAGAGATTGATAATTATATTAAAAGATATCATCCCGATAGTCCGCTTGTTGGAGTTGGACAAGACTTTATTAAAGCGCAAAACGAGTATGGCGTGAACTCTTTATATTTAGCAGCACATGCAATCTTAGAGTCTGGATACGGGAAATCAGAAATTGCATATCGTAAACATAATTTATTTGGACTACGAGCGTATGATTGGGACCCATTCGCACATGCAAAATACTTACCATCTTATGGATTAAGTATTTCATACAATGCTGATTATGTGAGAAAGAATTACTTAGAACAAGGTGCTAAGTATTTCAACGGTTACACATTACCTGCGATGAATGTAATGTATTCAACTGACAAAGAATGGGCTGGCAAAATCGCCAATATTATGGAGCGTATTAAGCCTTTCAATAACAAAGATTATCAAAATGTAAACCGATTGCCGAAAAACCCTAATACATTAAATGTAGAGGCATTAGGTGAAGCAATTCCATATAAAGATTATGCGAAAGATGCGAAAGCTACTGTTCAATCAGTAGGATCTTACTATCAAGTTCCATTCCCGTTTAACAATCCAATTAAGAGTGTACCAAATGTTACACAAAATGAAGTTGGAAAATTAGAGAATGGTAAAAAAGTAAATGTATATCGTGAAGATCCAAATGGCTGGGTAGAATTCTCATTTGAAAATGCTCAAGAAAAGTATTGGACATTGAAGAAGAACTTAAAATTATAAATAAAAAAGGTGTTTTCATATATGAAAACATCTTTTTTATTTGTATTCAACACGTAATATTTGTTGATTCATTATGATTTTCTTTTTATATTTTTACCGATGATTAACAGTTTCGTATATAATTAAAAGTATTGAAGTTTGAATTTTCTGTGTTTAACCCTAGATATTAACTTGATTTGAAAGGAGGAGAGAGATATGCAAGGAGAAATACCGACAGAGAAGAATTTAGGTTATGTCGGTAAATTGTTATTGCCAGTTAAAGTGTCACCACACTTTAAGTTTTTATGGCTTGGGCAATTACTTTCGACTTTAGGTAGTTCGGTAACGATGGTTATTCTGCCAGTCGTTGTATATTCATTAACTGGTTCAACAGTTGTAATGGGAATGACTATGGCAATGTACATGCTTCCTAATATTCTTGCGTTACCGTTTGCTGGATTAGTCGTGGATCGAATTGACCGGGTGAAATTGATGTTATTTACAGATATAATCCGCTGCATATTAATGATGTTATTTGCAACACTTATATTTATGGACGTTTTAACAATTCCACTTTTATATGTACTCGTGGCATTATATGGACTTATGGAAGGTATATTTCAGCCGGCGTATTCAGCTGTAAGAGCAAAAGTATTTGTACCGGAAATTCGAAATGCAGCTAATGCATTAACGCAAATGAGTAATCAAGGTATACGACTAATTGGACCGGCTCTTGGAGGATTAATCGTTTCAGTTGCATCTGCTGGAATAGGATTTGGACTGGATGCAGTAACGTATTTGCTATCATTTTTATGTTTATTATTTTTAAGAGAAATAAAGTTTAATAAAGTACAGAAATTTGAAAGAAATAAAGTCAATTACAAAAAAGATTTTATGGAAGGGATTCTTGTTCTAAAAAGTCATCCGTGGCTATGGATTACAATTTTAGTCTTTTCTTTCATAAATATTTGTTATGCAGGAATTATCGTTGTATTAATTCCATGGTTGTTTAATGTTCATCATCATTTTGAAGCTTACGTATATGGATTGGGTATGGCTTCTTCTGGTGCTGGAGCTGTAATTGCAGCACTAATTTTTGGTGGGAGACAGCAGTGGCGGAAGAGGGGATTACTAGCATATGGTGGTGTGTTAATAAGTGGAATAGCACTATTAATTATGCCTTTCGTTTCTTGGGCACCTGCTTTAATAGCTTTAATGGCAATGGAAGGATTCGGTATGATGATATTTGGGCTCATTTGGGAAACAAGTTTACAAGAGCTTGTACCAGAAGAAGCTTTTGGAAGAGTGGCAAGCCTTGATATGTTAGGTTCATTTGCTTTATTACCATTAGGGTATGTGGTTGTAGGCTGGTTAGCTACTGTAATAGGTGGAAAGATAACAATTATAATGCTAGCTATTTTAGTACTCATAACAATTGGAATGGCATTGTCTGTACCAAATATTCGGCGGTTCGATTGATTATGTAGGCTAAAAGGGGGATATGGTATATGACTATAGAAAACCTACATGATTTAGTAATAGGTGAGTTAGGTTGTAAATATGTTTTGGGAGAAAAGGTATTTGCAGCAAAGAATTTTACGGTGTATATTGCGACTCCTATAGAAAGTAAAATGGCATATAATCGATTCATCTTAATTAAGCATTTGTCTAATGAAGGGCCTTCTGTACATGTTTGGGACAAAAAAGTTTGTGTAGACGCTACAAAAATACATATTGCAAGAGAATTGACAGAAGCAATTCAATCGGGTTTTGTAAATAAAGAGTAAGCCCTAATCAAATTAGGGCTTACTCTTCATTAAACACAAATGTTTGTTTCATTTTTTTACTCTCATTTACTGGATGGCCGTTGTAAGAGAATTTTTTTTCTTCCCAAGTAATGACGACTTTAAAATTATGGCTATTAAAGTCTAATGGGAATACCATGTAGTCAAAGCTTGTATGACTTTTTGAAACGTTGTTATTTGATGTATTAGGATTAAAAGTAGCTTTAGATGTAGGTGTGTTATCAAGTATTTCCACTGATACATTTGAGACATCATTACCGATGTTTTTTACGAATAAACTATACGTATCATATACACCGTGTTTTGGCTGTACTGCTTGCTTGTTTGAGTTATGAGATTTGTCAATTTCGATATACCACTGTTTAGACTTTGACGCAATTGGTAGTGATTGAAATGTGTATGCACTAGCTTGTATTGGTAGTGCTAAACAGATTAGTGCAAAGAGGGAAAATATTTTTCGTTTCATCTTTAGAGAGCTCCCATTCTTTAATGGATTTATTGGTTATTATCTTCTCTTTGGGAAAAAATATACCATATAATGTAAGGTGGCATTGTAAATAAGAGAGGCTGTTTTTTATCTTATAAAAAGAATATACTAAAAATTCCGTATAAATAATTTATTTAATATAGTTAAATATGCTAGAATAAATTGAAAGCGATTTCTTATATAGAAATAAGAAAATGCTTTCTGAAGGGGAGGGGATAGACGTGATTACATTTTTAGTATCAATCGTCGTATTGATAATCGGTTATTTTACATATGGAAAGTTTATTGAAAAGATATTTGGAGTAAATTATTCAAGAAAGACACCAGCTTATGTGAATCAAGATGGGATAGATTATGTACCTATGGATAGGCGAAAGAATTCTATGATTCAATTACTTAATATTGCAGGTACTGGTCCTATATTCGGACCAATATTAGGTGCTTTATATGGTCCAGTTGCATTTGTTTGGATCGTTATCGGAGCGATTTTTGCAGGGGCTGTTCATGATTATCTTACAGGGATGATTTCTATTCGAAATAAAGGGGCGCATATTCCTGAATTAGCAGGGAAATTTTTAGGAAATGCAATGAGACATATTGTAAATATCTTTTCACTTTTACTTTTAGTATTAGTAGGAACGGTGTTTATAACAACACCAGCATCATTACTTGATATCGTATTGCAAGGGAAAGTATCAATAACTATTATTTTATCTGTAATTTTCATATATTATATTTTATCGACTATCTTACCGATTGATAAAATTATAGGTAAAATTTATCCGGTATTAGGTGCATTATTGCTAATAAGTGCTATTGGCATAGGGGGAATGATGATAATAAAAGGCTCTCCGATTCCAGAGCTAACGTTTGAAAATATGCATCCAGACAATGCACCTATTTTCCCATTATTAATGTTGACGATTACGTGTGGTGCCTTATCAGGATTCCACGCAACACAATCACCAATTATTTCACGTACACTTCAAACGGAGAAACATGGCCGTTATGTATTTTTCGGTATGATGATTGCAGAAGCGATAATTGCAATGATCTGGGCAGCTGCGGCAATGAGTATTTTCTCTTACGGTGAATTAAATGAGCTAATTAAATCGGGTACACCAGCTGCGGTTGTAAGTGAAATCTCGAAGACGATGTTAGGTGCTGTGGGTGGCACAATAGCTGTTCTTGGTGTCATTGTATTACCAATTACATCTGGAGATACAGCATTCCGTGCGGCACGTTCTATTATTGAGGATTACTTCCACTTCAATCAAACAAAATTAAAAAATCGCTTAATTATTGCGACTCCATTATTTGTTATTGCATATGGTTTAACGAAAATTGACTTTACACTATTATGGAGATATTTCTCTTGGGCTAACCAATCGACTGCAGCCATTGCGTTATGGATTGGAACGATGTATTTATTCATAAAAGGGAAACCGTATGTTGTTTCCTTAATTCCAGCGATATTTATGACACTCATGACTGTAATTTACATTTTAAATGCAAAAATTGGTTTTAATATTCCGCTAAATACATCGTATATTGTAGGTGCGGTTATTACAGTTATTTTAACTGCTGTATTCTTTATGAAAGCTGTGAAAAATAAAAATGAGAATATTGAAGTAGATGTGCAATTAGAGAAGGAAGCTGTGTAGAGATTTTTCTACACAGTTTTTTCTAATGTGAAAAAATTACCAATAATATGTTAAAATAGCATTGTCTTACAACAAGGGGGATTTGATTTATGGAAAATGGATATCTTGTCAATGTAGATTTAACGAAAAGAATTGAATCAAAATCCAAGTACAATAAGAAACTTGAAAAATATCAAATGCGCTTATTAGCACTACAGCAAATTTTAAAAGAAGAAAAAATCGCTGTTATGCTCGTTATGGAAGGGTGGGATGCAGCAGGTAAAGGCGGAGCAATTAAGCGATTGACTGAACATCTTGACCCGCGTGGATTCCAAGTAAATCCAATTGGCGCGCCTGCTCCTCATGAAAAAAGGTATCATTATTTACAACGTTTTTGGCGGAAACTACCTCAATATGGGCAAATTACTATATTCGACCGTTCATGGTATGGGCGTGTATTAGTTGAACGTGTTGAAGGTTTTGCTACAAAAGAAGAGTGGACGAGAGCGTATGGTGAAATTAATGATTTCGAAAAACTATTAACTGATGATCATTATATAATAGGAAAGTTTTTCTATCATATTAGTAAAGACGAACAGTTAAAGAGATTTACAGAAAGAGAGAACAATCCTCTTAAAAGATGGAAAATTACAGACGAAGACTGGCGTAATCGTGAAAAATGGGATGAGTATGTAGAAGCAATGGAAGACATGTTTGAAAACACAAATAAACCGAATGCGAAATGGAATATTATTGCGAGTAATGATAAATTATACGCTCGTTTGAAAACATTGAAAGTGATTATTTCATTAATTGAAGATTATTTCTTAGAACATAATATAGAATTACCTTCGTATTATTATGAAATAAAAGAAGGTAAGAAAAAGGAAATTAAATCTGTGCAAGATGCAGGAGTCAAATAGTAAAAAGGTATGTATAGGAAATATGAAGGGAAGCTGTCTTGTAATTTGGTTTTACCAAATTACAAGACAGCTTTTTTAGTTAGAAACATTTTACAATTTACAGAATAAGGTATATAATCAATAATCATATTAACAATGTTAATATGATTATTGATTATATACTGTGTGGGGGTCTTATTTTGAAGGGAAGAGATGTTGTTTTAGGTTTATTAATGGAAAAAGAATTGTCTGGTTATGACATTAAAATTGTGTTTGAGGATGTATTTACTTACTTTTTTGATGGAAGCTTTGGAATGATTTATCCAACGTTACGACAATTGGAAAAGGAGGGGAAAATTAAAAAAGAAATTGTCATGCAAGAAGGGAAACCGAATAAGAAAATGTACTTTATTACAGATGAAGGGCGTGAAGAGTTTTATAAATACATGCAAACGGATGTAGAGAAAGACGTTTTACGTTCAGATTTTTTAATGAGGATGTATTTTGGTAATTATAGTGATGATAGGACGATAAAAAAATGGATTGAAGACGAAATTGAAAGGAAAGAAGCGTACATTGCGGATCTTCGTTTGAAATATGAAAAATGGAGAGAAGGTATTACTTTCGTTGAAGAAATTTCGCTCGATGTAGGTATTGCATCATATAGTGCACAAGTAGAGATGTTGAAGAGGAAGTTACAGCAATTAGAAGCAAAAGAAAACAATAAAACGGAAGAATGAAAAACACGTTCACAATAAATAAAGGGGTAGATTAACATGGAGCAGTCAAAGGGTATTAAGATTGTCTTTTTAATGTGCTTAGGTATTTTTCTTTGTATGATTGATACAACGATTATGAATATAGCTTTACCAGCAATACAATCGAGTGTAAATACTTCATTAGAGAAGATGTCTTGGATATTAAATGTTTATACAATGACGATTGCAGTACTCGCAATCCCGCTAGGACGGATAGCTGATATTTTTGGGAAAGCAAAGGTGTATATTCTCGGTTTAATTATTTTTGGTGGTGGATCAGTGCTTTGTGCTTTTGCTAATACAGGTGACTTCCTTATTTTTTCTCGTTTTATACAAAGTGTTGGAGCAGCAATTTTATTTCCGACAAGTATGGTAATTGGTGTATCAGCTATGCCGTTAGCAAAGAGGCATGTTGCACTTGCTATTTTAGGAGTAACGCAAGGATTGTCAGCTGCACTTGGTCCGGTAATAGGCGGAATTATTACACAAAATGTAGGATGGAGATGGGTGTTCTTCGTCAATGTTCCGATTTGTATTCTTGGAATCATTTTATGCTGTATTATGCTACAAATAAAAAATGAAGAACGTATTATCTCAAAAATTGATTGGATTGGGCTTATATTAAGTAGTTCAGCGATTTTCTCTTTTACTCTCATACTAGTAAAAGGTAATACATGGGGATGGCAAAGTAATATTGCTTTGTCTTGTTATGCAATTAGCACTATTTCTCTTATTCTATTTGTTTTAGTGGAACGAAAGATTCATAATCCAATGGTGAATTTAAATTTATTTAAAGATCGAATGTTTGTCGGAGCGTCTATCGTTGTTATATTAAGTAATTTATTCTTAATTGGCGTTACTGTATTGCTTCCAACTTTTTTGACAAAAATACAGCACCGAACGGAAATTGAAGCTGCTTTTCTAGTGACACCTATTTCAGCGATGATATTTTTTATCTCACCTGTTGCAGCAACTTTAATTAAAAAGCTTGGAAAAGTAACTATTATTTTGTCAGGGTTTCTTGTTATGGGCCTATCCTACTATTGGTTGCAAATGATTGACGTCAATTCAACAAATATAGAAATTATTATTCCGTGTATGATATTAGGTGTTGGATATGGTTTAGTAGTGGGACCAATTACAGTTTTAAGTGCATCTTCGTTTGAAGGAGAATTATTAACTGCTTCTCAAAGTGTTGTATCAATGTTGCGGCAAGTAGGGATTGTATTAGCGGTTGCAATATTTGTATCTAATTTAACTCACAACTTATCTTTAAATAAAGAGAATGTATATCGTTATGCAGAAGAAAAAGTGCGTAATATTCATGTGAATAGTGCTCAGCAAGCTGAGATATTACAGGTAACAAAAGAAAAAATAGAGAAACAAAGTATAGAAACAAATGTAGAAAAGAAACAAAATGAAACATTGGTGGGATTAAGTAAAGAGAAAAAAGACGAACTAATTCACCAAAAAGTGGATGAAGTATTAAGTGGCGTTCCAGTAGAATATAGAGATATAAAAAGAGAAGAAATTACGAATCAAGTAACAAAAGAAGTTGAAAAACAAGAGGAGAGTATAAAGAAAGAAGTACTTGCATTTTCAAAAGATGTAAGTCGGTATGCCAAAAATAAGATGGCTATGAGTTTTACTGATTTATATAAAGCGAGTGTTCCAGTTATTTTAATTTGTGCTTTAGTAAGTTTGTTATTTTGGGAAGGCAAGGCTTTGAGTAAAAAGAGAAGGGAAAGAGTGGTAGAGGAAGTGTAAAGAAAAATCTGGGTTTAATTCGTTAAACTTATGACTGTAATGCCTCTTATTATTAAAACCAACAAAATCTATGCCGATGCAAGGTTCTAAATTACCATCTACAACTTTAGAATCCACGAAGCTTAAATGTTTTAACTTTGGTAGTTCTTTAATGAATTGTAGATTTTGTATGTTACCACAACTTGATAGAATGAGCGTTTCTAACTCTGTTAAATAACGCAAATAGTCGTGATTTTTAATTTTACTGCAATGATCGAATTCGACGTATTTTAAAGTTGAAGCATTGTTTTCGATTTCATCAATATGTTCTAAATTTCTTACATAATTGATTTCTAAATGTTTTAATTTAGGAAATGCTCTACATCCTTTTAATGAGTTAATGTTCCCTTGTGTAATTCTTAGTTTTTCAAGGTTTTGTAAAGACATTAATTCTTCAAGGTTTTTTTGTTTCGGTTTGTATTTCCAAATGTATAGTTCTTTTAAGTTAGAACAAGATTCGAACCCTGTAATGTTTTTATTCCACTGTATGTAAAGCTCCTCTATATTTTTAAAGCTTTCTAGTGCTGTTAAGTTTAAAGAGACTTGTGGTTCTTCTAGTGATAAAGAGTTTAAGTTTTTTAATTTATATAAAGCTGAATAATCGGTAATATAGGTACTATTAATTTGTAGCGCTTCGATTTGCGGACAGCGTTCTAGAAAATCAAGGTGCTCCATACTATACCTAAGGTCATTAATGTAAACTTGGGTATAGTTGTTTGTATGAATGAATTCTACGTATTCATCCAGTCTGTTTTCATGAATTTGTACGGTGCCATCCATAACTAAAAAGTCTTTTGGTTTCTTCTTGATAGATATTTGTAAAGGATTCGCATATTGAAATATTACCGTTTTGTTTTCTAAAATAGTTTCAATACTTGTTTTAACATTAGAAACACTGTCTTTTTCTTTGTATGCTATTAAAATAGACTCTATTTCTGACGGATCTGTTAATAAAATTGTGGGATTCATTTCATGTATTATATCTTCATTTGAAGGGATACAGTTTATCATTGCATTCAGTGCTATTAAACTTAATGGTTGTCCTTTTGTTAGCCAAGATTTAATGCGTGTCCAAGTTAGTTGTGATACTGCAGCTAATCGTCCCCAATCGCTATGAAATGATACTGCGTTTTCCTCTATCCAATCTAATGTTGCTGAGGATTGAAAAGAATGTAGACAAATGAAGGATGTGGTCGGAAGCTCCCTCTCTAATACTGATTTTAGCTTTTCTATTACTAAAGGAAATGCTTCTTCAAATGGTAAACAGTAAGCGGCAGCGTGTGAAAGAGGTGCAATTAAATCTTCATCAAATTCCTTCCACAGTTTTCTTATCCAATCAGAGGCATTTTCTCCTAATACACATATAACAATCTCGAGTAATCGAGTTTTAATTACGCCATTTATCGTGTTAGAAAAGCGGTTCATAACAGCATCTAATATTTCGCTTTTATCGTACATATTAAGAGCTTCAATTTCTTCTTCTTGAAGAAACCATCGAGTCATTGTGTAATCAAGTAAGTTTTTAAAGTTTGAGCGAACTTCTTCTAAAGTAGGCGCGGGTGTAAGTTTGTGCTCATCCATCTCTAATTCTGGTTGCGTCGCCTCACCATCTCCTTCATAAAAATCGTCGTGCAAATAATACTTATAAGGTGAATGAACGATTGCAAGATTGTACCATTCATTTGGATGTAAAGATAATGAGATAAGACGTTCATGACATTGGCTACATAATTTATAAGGTTGATTTGCTTCATCAGATTCTTCTATTTGCTGTACTGGATTATGTTTGCAAGCTTCGCATAATTCTAATGTTTTTTTCATTGTTTTCTCCTTGTATATTGTGAATAGTAGTATTTTTAATATAGCATGAGATAAGTAAAGTATAGTTAGAGATTTTTTAATAATTAAAGCGACGGATGAAAAATGACATTGAATATGTAACGTTAAACATAGTACATTAACAAGAGTAATGAATTTTATTAAGTGGGTGAGAAAATGCTAGGTAAGGCGGATGCTTCAATAAGTAACCATATGTATACAGAAGAAGAGCAACAAAAATTATATAAACGAACGTTACTAATCGTAAGTATTTCACAAATGTTTGGCGGAGCGGGGTTAGCTGCTGGAATTACAGTAGGTGCACTTCTTGCGCAGCAAATGCTTGGGACAGATGCATATGCAGGATTACCGGCTGCTATGTTTACAATGGGATCTGCGGTAGCGGCTTTCTTTGTGGGGAAGTTATCGCAGAAATATGGTCGCCGAATAGGACTTGCAACAGGGTTTATAGTAGGGGGACTAGGGGCTATTGGAGTTGTATTGGCTGCGTTAACAAATAGTATTATTCTTTTACTAGTTTCTTTACTCATATACGGTGCAGGTACAGCGACGAATCTACAAGCTCGTTATGCTGGTACCGATTTAGCAGATAAGAAGCAGCGAGCAACTGCTATTAGTATTACGATGGTTATGACGACTTTTGGTGCGGTAGCTGGTCCAAATTTAGTAGGTGTAATGGGGAATTTTGCTGATTCAATTGGAATTCCTAACCTTGCTGGTCCGTTCATATTATCAGCAGCGGCATTTATACTTGCGGGTCTTGTTCTTTTTGTTATGCTTCGTCCAGACCCGTTAATTATCGCTAACATAATAGAAACATATAAACAAGAACATACATATAAAGGGCAACCAGTAACAGAAGAAATGATAGAAAATAAACGTGGTGTTACTGTTGGAGCAATCGTAATGATACTTACTCAAATAGTGATGGTTGCGATTATGACTATGACGCCAGTACATATGGGACACCATGGTCATGGACTAAGTGAAGTAGGGCTAGTCATTGGATTCCACGTAGGGGCAATGTACCTTCCATCGCTTGTTACAGGAATGTTAATTGATAAAATTGGCCGTACTACGATGAGTATAGCTGGTGGGATGATTTTACTTGCAGCGGGTGTCATAGCTGCGATAGCACCGAGTGATTCTTTACTATTATTAATTGTTGCTCTTTCTTTACTTGGATTAGGGTGGAACCTTGGATTGATTAGTGGTACAGCTCAAATCGTTGACTCCACAACTCCTTCTACACGTGCTAAAACACAAGGGAAAATAGATGTTTTTATTGCGTTAGCCGGAGCTTCAGGTGGAGCGATGTCAGGAATGGTAGTAGCTAATTCCAGTTATGCGGCATTATCATTAGCGGGAGGGGCTGTAGCCTTACTGCTTATTCCAATTGTGATATGGTCTCGGACAGGTAAATAAAATTTAAATGAAAGAAGCGGCGTTCAAAGGGAGCTAATAAATCCTTGAATGCCGCTTTTTGTGATTAACTAATAGTTTAACTGGAATCGTTTATATAATTTCATTTACCGTAATGTTAGCTGTATAAAAAGTGTTAGTCTAAACCCCACTCCACAATAAGCCCTAAATGCGTAAGACCACCGCCAAAACCGTACAGTAAAAGTGTATCTCCGTTATGTAATTTCCCTTCTTTTCTAGCTAAATCTAAAGCGAGTGGAATGGAAGCTGAAGATGTATTGCCCATGTATTTTACGCTGGTTAAAGTTTTTTGAATTGGAATTTCAGTTTTCTCGCAAATAGATTCAATCATCCGTAAGTTAACACTGTGTGGTACGAACCAGTCTATATCATCTATTTGCATATTTGTGGTATGTAATAGTTCTTTTATACCTGCTGGCACTGTGCGTGTTGCCCATTTATATACTTCTCTTCCGTTTTGAACGATTTTTTCATTTGTTTGCAGTGGTGTGCCATTCATAGTAGTAGATAAGTTTGTTCTGTATAGATGAATGCCACCAGCACCATTTGTTCCCATGTGAGCAGCGATAAAGCTTGGTTTATTTTCATCTCTTTCTAATAAAATAGCTCCAGCGCCATCACCGAACAAAATACAGGTCGTTCTATCGGTGTAATCAGTAACTTTAGATAATGTCTCTGTCGCTATGACGAGTACTTTTTCATGTGATCCAGAAGTGATTAAGCTATTACCGACATGCAGTCCGTATGTGAAACCAGCGCAAGTCGCATTTAAATCAAAAGCTAGTGTATGAGGTATGTTGAAGTATTGTTGTATTTGGCAAGCAACACTAGGGAAAACATAGTCAGCAGTAGTTGTAGCGACGATGATACAGTCAATATCTTCTAAGTTTTTCTTATATGTTGTACACAAATTTTCGATTGCTTTAATGGCTAAGTGTGAGGAGTATTCTTCTTTGTTAGCAATCCTTCTTTCCTTCATTCCTGTTCTTTGCACAATCCATTCATCATTCGTATCGATCATCTTTTCTAAATCATTATTAGATAATATTTGATCTGGAACATAAGTACCAATTGCAGTAATACGAGATTGAGAATTCATAAGAACATCTCCTAACTTGTTTTTATAACCTGATACTAATATCAGGTTATAAAAATGTCAATAAAGATTTTCTGTTTAATAAAATCAATATATTTTAATGAACAGAAAGGGGTTTGAGGAGTGATGTCCAAATAATATACGGAAAGCTTCTAAAATTGATAATGAAGGGTTTGAGATTCTTGAAAAGAATCGTATATGTATTGTCTCTTGTTTTAATTTGTAGCTTTACTTATTTTATTTTACCAGAGAAGTCTTATGCTTGTGATTGTACGAAAGCATCACCAGAAGAAAGGTTACAAAATAATGATGTAGTGTTTGAAGGTAATGTATTAGAAGTTCAAGAGAAGGACGGAAGAATGAAAACATTATTTGAAGTGAAGAAAATTTGGAAAGGGACAAGTTCTTCGCAAGTTATTATATATACAAATGTAAGTAGCTGTGCATTTCGTTTTGCAGAGGGAGGAGAGTATTTAGTTTTTTCTTCTTATAGAGGGGAGGGAAAATTAGAGACATCTATGTGCAGTGGAACGAAGAGATTAGATGAGGCAGAGATGGAGAGAAATACGTTAAGTCATATTGCGAAGGAAGCTGTTCCGACGAAGAAAGTCGATTTAAAAGACGAAATGGTGAGTGGTTTAAGTTGGTGGCAAGTTGTTACCATTTCTATAGGCCTGTTACTGATAGTAGCTCTTGTGATTTTTATTGTAAGAAGAACGCGCAAAAAATGACGATTAAAGTAAAAATACAAAGATTTTCTTTCTGTTTCTATGGGTGGTTTAATCTTGTGAAAGCGAATTACTTATGCTACACTTTATGTAACTTAAAATGAACGGAGGGGCTTCCTTTGATCTTAATCAGATTACGTCTCAATACTTTGTGCCAATAATTGAATAGCGCTCAAAGGCTCTGTCTGTGTACAGAGTGAACGGGATTGGTCTGCCTATTTTAAAGGAACCCTTTTTATTAAGCTTATATGTGAAAAAGAGGGAGGGACGAATACGCCCTCTTTTTGTTTTGCCTTTATAAATAGAATGGGATAGTATAGGTGAACACTTGTTGGATACGTATACTATCTTGGGACTTTTTGACCATGTTATAGAATGAAAGCACTGCTTTCTTCTATTTCTTTGGTGAACCCTTATCCGTTTACGAAAACACAGGCAGTGACCTGTGTTTTTTATTTTGCGTAATCGAAATGGAGGAATAAATATATGGAAGAATTATTACAAAGAGCAATATTAGTTGGAGTAAATTTAGGTAATGAAGCTGATTTTGCATATTCGATGGAAGAGTTAGCAAATCTTACGGAAGCTTGTGATGTGGAAGTAATCGGTCAAGTGACGCAAAATTTACAACGAGTAAATCCGTCGCATTATATTGGAAAAGGGAAGATTGAAGAAGTAGCAGCGTATGTGAAAGAAGCAGATGCAAATATGGTCATCTTTAATGACGAATTATCTCCTTCACAAATTCGAAATTTAGAAGAGGATTTAGATTGTAAAGTAATTGATCGTACCATTTTAATTTTAGATATCTTTGCGCAACGTGCGAAAACGAAAGAAGCGCAGTTACAAGTAGAAGTGGCCCATCTTCAGTACATGATGCCTCGTTTAATCGGTCTTCGTGAATCGTTAGGAAGACAGAGCGGGGGAGTTGGCACGAAAAATAAAGGTGTCGGTGAGAAGAAGTTGGAATTAGACCGTCGTAAAATTGAAGAACAAATTGCGGCTCTAAATAAAGAATTAGAGGCACTTGTTGCACAGCGTCAAACGCAGCGTAAACAACGTAAGAAAAATGAAATGCCAGTTGTGTCATTAGTAGGATATACGAATGCAGGTAAATCAACAATAATGAATACAATGCTTGAAATTTTTAATGGTACTGTAGAAAAACAAGTATTTGAAAAAGATATGTTATTTGCGACGTTAGAGACATCTGTACGAAATATTGATTTGCCGGATAATAAATCATTTTTATTAACGGATACTGTTGGATTTGTAAGTAAATTACCGCATCATCTTGTGAAAGCATTCCGTTCAACGCTAGAGGAAGTGGCGGAAGCAGATTTACTCATTCACGTTGTAGATTATTCAAATCCCAATTATGAGCAATTAATTGATATTACAAATGAAACGTTAAAGAAAATTGGCGTGGAAAATATCCCGACGATTTATGCATACAACAAATCAGATATGGTAGATGTTGAAATTCCGAAAGTGCAAGAAGATCGCGTGTATCTATCTGCGAAGAAACATGTTGGAATTGAAGAGCTTGTAGAATTAGTTCGCTCACACATTTATAAAGAGTATACGAAGTGTGAAATGTTAATTCCATATGATCAAGGACAGGTAGTTTCGTATTTCAACAATCATGCGCACGTTTTATCTACGAGTTATGAAAACGAAGGTACGAAAATTGCACTAGAATGTAAGACGAGTGATTATGAGAAGTATAAGCGTTTTGCTATTTAATAAAAAAGGCGATCCTAATATGTTTTAGGGTCGTCTTTTTCTTCATAATTGCAAGCCTTCCCGTCGTCCTAACTTAGTATAAAAGAAAGTACAGAGAGTTCATATAAATAAATCTGATAAAACAGATAGGGAAAATTTAATATTTATGAAGTGATATTTCTGGAAAAAGAAATGAAACCAGTATAGAATAGAAATGTTTCAAAACTCAGAATTTATTACACTTACTGTAATAAATATATATTTTGTACGGGAAGGAGAGATTCGTATATGCAGGCAGTTTCACAAAAAAGTGCAGCGGAAACACCGACGATATATCGAATATTATTTGCGATTAGTTTCGGACATTTTTTGAATGATTCGATGCAAGCAGTTGTGCCGGCGTTGTTTCCTATTTTGGAAAAAACGATGAATTTATCCTACATGCAAGTAGGGTGGATAGCGTTCGCGTTAAATATGACTTCATCGATTATGCAACCGGTTTTTGGTATGTATTCAGATAAGAAGCCGTCACCATTTTTATTACCACTCGGTATGTTTTCGAGCATGCTTGGGATGATTGGGCTCGCGTTTGCCCCGAATTTTATTATTGTTATTATTTCTGTTTTATTTATTGGATTAGGTTCCGCAGTCTTTCATCCAGAAGGTGCCCGCGTTGCTTATATGGCGGCAGGTGCCAAACGTGGTTTAGCACAAGCGATTTATCAAGTGGGAGGAAACACAGGGAATTCTCTAGCACCTATTTTTACAGCATTAATTTTCGTCCCGCTTGGTCAAATTGGTTCTTTAGGTTTTACAGCCTTTGCAGCAGTAGGAATTGTATTACTAATTTTTGTATCAAATTGGTATAAAAATGAATTAGCCACTGGTGCTGTAAGGAGGAAAAAGAGGGCTGCACTTGAGGCGGAAAATGCAATTGTAAGTACACATATTAAATTTGTTATTATACTTCTTGTTTTTCTAACATTTGTACGTTCTTGGTACGGTGCTGGTATCGGGAATTTCTATCAATTTTATTTAATAGAGCATTATGGATTATCTATAAAAAACGCACAGTATTTCGTCTTTGCTTTTATGATTGCTGGTGTATTAGGTACTTTCTTTGGTGGTCCGTTAGCAGATAAATTCGGTAAGAAAAAGATAATTGTATTTTCAATGCTCGGTTCAGCGCCGCTTGCACTTTTACTACCTCACGTTTCACTCGTGTGGGTTGTACCATTATTTTTATGTATTGGTTTTATTAGTTCAAGTAGTTTTAGTGTAATTGTTGTATATGCACAAGAGCTTGTTCCTGGAAAAGTAGGGATGGTATCAGGATTGATTGTTGGCCTTGCGTTTGGTCTTGGAGCATTAGGTGCTGTAGTCCTTGGAAAATTAGCTGATATGTATAGCCTTCAATTTATTATGCTATTATGTAGTTGTTTACCATTAATTGGACTTACTTCATGGTTACTGCCGAATGATAAGAAAACGATAGAATAGGGGATGCGCTATGAAATTATGTGAAAACGTTACAGAATTAATAGGAGATACACCTGTCGTCCGATTATCTAAATTTATTCCAGAGGACGCAGCGGATGTGTATGTAAAACTGGAAATGTTTAATCCGTCACGCAGTGTGAAAGATCGTGCAGCTTATAATTTACTTCATGCCGCTGAGGAAAAGGGACTTATAAAACCTGGTGATACAATTATTGAACCGACAAGTGGAAATACAGGAATTGGGTTAGCGATGAATGCAGCTGCTAAAGGATATAAAGCGATTTTAATTATGCCAGATAATATGTCCAAAGAGCGTATTAATTTATTGAAAGCATACGGCGCAGAAGTAGTTTTAACACCAGCAGAACAAAGAATGCCAGGAGCGATTGCGAAGGCGGTAGCGTTACAAAAAGAAATTCCAAATAGTTTTATTCCGCAGCAATTTGAAAATCCAGCAAACCCGAATATACATCGTTATACGACTGCACTTGAAATTTATGAACAAATGGATGGAGAGCTTGATGCATTTGTAGCAACGGCGGGAACGGGTGGAACAATTACAGGGACCGGTGAAACATTAAAAGAGAAACTACCAAACTTATATATTGCAGTAGTAGAACCGAAAGGATCACCAGTGTTATCTGGCGGTGTTCCAGGCCCTCATAAACTAGTAGGAACAAGTCCTGGTTTTATTCCAAAAAACTTAAATACAGAAGTGTATAACGAAATTATTCAAATTGCAGATGAAGAGGCATTAACGACAATGAGAAATTTAGCAAGACAAGAAGGCTTATTAGTAGGGCCATCTTCAGGAGCTTCTGTTTACGCAGCAATTATGATAGCGAAACGATTAGGCGCTGGTAAAAAAGTTTTATGTATTGCACCTGATACAGGTGAGCGTTATTTGAGTATGGGATTATTTGAATGAAATTGATAGAAACACCTTAATAGCGAAATAGAGCTATTAAGGTGTTTGTTTTTGGTTATTAAGAGGGGAGAATGACAATGAAACTATTAAAGCCAATACATGAATATAGTGGGGAAATTATGGCATATAGACATGCGTTTTTACAATCAGGAGAACAACCACACGGCAGCAGTTCTCTACAAAATTTTGATTCTCTCGATGAATGGTTTGAAAAAGTGAGTAAACAAGAATTAGGAGAAAGTTTACTGGCTAATCGAGTACCGTCTAGCCAATTTTTAAGTTTTGAAAAAGGAGAACTTATAGGTTTTGTGAATATTAGACATCGATTAAATCCAGAATTATTACTGGAAAGCGGTCATATCGGTTATAGTGTCCATCCGAATAAACGTCGCCAAGGTTACGCTACGAAGCAACTGCAACTTTCATTGGCTGAGGCGCAAAACTTAGGGTTGAAGAAAGTGTTAATAACTTGTGATAAAGAAAATATTGGTTCTGCTAAAACAATACAAAAGGTTGGCGGTGTGCTAGAAAATGAAGTAGTTTCTTCTAATTCTGGCGAAATTGTTCAGCGTTATTGGGTAGAAATATGATTTAGTAGGAATTTGAAAAGGTAATGTAATGTTTAATATCGAAATAGATAAATGAAAAGTAAGGGGAATACTGCAGCTTTAGGGGGAAATGCAATGGGATTAAAAGAGAAAGCGATAGAGATGTCGGAGATTTATAGGCAAAACAAGAAAGTCGAAGCTATTATTTTAGCAGGATCTGTAGCGAGAAAGTTAGAAGATGAACATTCAGATATTGAATTACATATTTTATGGTCAGAACCACCAGAGGATGAAGAGCGTCTAGGTCCAATTAACAATATTGGTGGAACGATTTTGTCATATCATCCCTATGAGGATGAAGAATGGTCGGAAACGTATTTGACGAAAGAAGGAATTAAGCTAGAGATTAGTAACTTTTTAACATTGACAGTAGAAAAGATTATTTCAGAAGTTGTAGAGCAGTATGATATAAATTATGAGAAACAATGTATTGTATCATCGGTTCATGATGGTGTGAGTTTGTATGGAGAAGTAAAAGTACATGCTCTAAAAGATAGGATTGAAGTATATCCAGAAGAATTGGCGAAAAGGATGATTTCAGAAAATCTTTGGTTAAGCAATCGTTGGCATAATCGAGAGGCTCTTTTAACACGAAAGGATTGGCTTATGCTTTACGATGTTATTTGTGAAGTACAAAGAGATTTATTCGGTGTTTTATTTGGTTTGAATAAACTGTATGTACATCACCCTGCATTTAAATGGATGGCTTATAATGTAGAGCGTATGAATATCAAACCTGAAAATCTATATGAGCGTATGGCGAATACGTTAATAGGGAAACCGGAGTATAGTGTACAGGAGTTAGAAGTGTTGATCGAAGAGGTATTACATTTAGTAGAACAATATGCTCCAGAATTAAATATTGCTGAACAACAAAAGCGCATTCAATATGCGAAGTAAAAAACAAGAGATGTAACAACGCGTTACATCTCTTGTTTTTTTATTTTACTAACTTTCCTAATACAGGTAAACGTTGAATACGATCACCGAGAATATGCGAAGCAAGTCCACTCGTTAGTACGAATAAAAGATAAACAAGTCCTCCTGCTACGGCGCATATAAACACAATAATTAATGATTCTATATAAGATTGGCCAGGAATAATCCAACTTATAAATGCTCTTAATGCGATTACAACAGCAGACATTGCCGCGGAATAAATCGTAATAAGAAATACTGTTTTTGCTGTTTCGCCAATTTTAAATTTCGCAAATTTAACGATGCAGTACAACATAATAATATTTGAAACGAGATAGCCAAGAATTGTTCCAAGCACAGCACCATGTCCACCGAATAAATGTAAGAGCGGTGTGTTCACCACAATTTTAACGAGAATACCGACTGAGAATGCAATCATTGTTTTTCTTTGATAATCAATTCCTTGTAATATAGCAGCTGAAACTGTGAAAATCGCACTTAATACAGCAGAAGGTGCAAATGAAATTAAATATTGTGATCCACCAAGTGCAATTTCAGGATTTACATAAACCATGCGGAATGCATCGTAAGCGATACTAGCTAAACCGAATGCTGCTGGGATAGTGAAGAATAATAATACTTGAAATATTTTTGAAATTTGTCCTTGTAATTCATCTAGTTTCCCGCTTGTAAATGATTTCGTTATAGCTGGAATGATCGTTAATGAGAATCCGGTTGCAAGTGAAGCGGGAATCATAATTAACTTTTGTGCATAGTTCGTTATATAAGCGAAAACTGCATTCGCGGTTTCTAAAGGCTCTCCCATCGCTCTAAGTACATCAGCTACAGTATATTGATCTACTAATGTATAGAGCGGAATTGCAATACCGACAAATACAATTGGGATTGCATATCGAAGTAATTCTATATAAATATTTTTTAATGGAATCTCGGATGCCCTTGACTTTAATTCACCTTCAGGAGGTTTTAATCCATTATATTTTTTCCAGTACATCATTAAAATAGAGACGCTGGCAAGTGCCCCGATAACAGCACCAAACGTAGCAACCGCAACAGAAGAAGCTACTGAACCACCTAATAGTTTTGAGACGATAAAACTACCAACTAAAATGAAAACAACGCGTGCGATTTGTTCCACAACTTGAGAAACAGCACTTGGTTTCATATGTTGAAAACCTTGGAAATAACCACGTGTAACACTCATAGCTGGTACGATAATAAGCGCGAAGCTTAATGCTCGCATTGTAAGTGTCACGTCGGCGATAAATTGTGGATCTGGCGTTTTCGAGCGAATAATAAATTGTGATATGTACGGTGCTCCAATAAATAAAATTAAAAATCCTAAAAAGCCCATAAACAACATCAATTTTACGCTAGAGTTGTATAATTTTTTACTTGTACTATAATCACCAAGCGCATTATGTTTTGCAACAAATTTGGAGACGGCAATAGGAATACCAGCTGTTGAAAAGCTTAATAAAATACCGTACCAAGAGTATGCATATCCGTATAAAGCGACCCCTTGCGTTCCAACTAATAATTGAAAAGGAAAGAAGTATATAAAACCTAAAATTCGTGAAATCATTGTTGCACCACTTAATAAAGCAGTGCCTTTTAAAACTTTTGAAGTGGACAAAATCCTTTCCTCCTACTCGTGCTGTCTTGCATTCATCGTATACTACTATAAACCTGCTAGAGAAGTTAATACAGTATAAACCATAAATGTTCTAATACTATTCATACAAAAGTCATATTTTGAATTTTTAAATAGAATATAATACATAAAAATTCAAAATATAAGTTGACACTAATTTTAATGTGTGATAAAAATGATAGTAATCAATTCGGAAAATAATATTTGGGCAATGAAAGGGTATAGTAGTGAAAATCTCCCTATTTCAGAGAGCTGATGGTTGGTGTGAATCAGTATATAGATTATTCATGAAGTTCGTCCTGGAGCATCTTTCATAAATCTCACATTATGAGGAAATGAAAGACGGTAGTTTATACCGTTATCAAATAAAGTGGTGAAGATTGTTTCACAACTAGGGTGGTACCGCGATATTTATCGTCCCTACGTATTTACGTAGGGACGTTTTTTATTTAGGTCCTAACTTTGTTGTGGCTTCATAACTAGGGTGGTACCGCGATATTTTATCGTCCCTACGTATTTGCGTAGGGACGTTTTTTATTTAGGTCTTACTTTTGTTGTATCTTCATAACTAGGGTGGTACCGCGATATTTTTGTCGTCCCTACGTATTTACGTAGGGGCGTTTTTTATTATTAGGGAGGAAGTGAACGTATTAGAAAAGAGTATGGATAGAACAATATAAATACCGGATTGTAAAACAGAAAAAGATAAAGATAAAGAGAGGAGATTAACAAATGAATTCACAGCAATGGACATCGAAATTAGGTTTCGTATTAGCTGCAGCAGGTTCAGCGATTGGTCTTGGAGCGATTTGGAAGTTCCCGTATATGGCCGGAATTGGAGGGGGCGGCGCGTTCTTCCTTATTTTCATCGGTTTCACATTATTAATTGGTTTACCGCTATTATTAGCTGAATTCGTTATCGGGAGAAGTACACAAAAAGAGGCTGTTGATGCATATAGAGAAATCGCACCAAAAACACTATGGCCTTGGTTAGGTAAATTAGGGATTGTAACTTGTTTCATACTACTTTCTTTCTACAGCGTTGTAGGGGGTTGGATTATATTATATTTATGGAATGCAATTACAGGTAGACTATGGGAAGGCAATGGTGCATACGAAGCTACGTTTGGTGAAATCATTTCCAATCCATATTTAGCAGTTGGATCACAGCTATTATTCATCCTTATTACTATTTTTATCGTAAGTAAAGGTGTGCAAAATGGTGTTGAAAAAGTAAATAAATATTTCATGCCAGCATTATTCGTTTTATTCTTTGTATTAATTGTTCGTGCACTTACATTAGACGGTGCTGGAGAAGGTGTTCGCTTCTTCTTACAACCTGATTTCTCAAACGTAACGTCAGAAATTATTTTATATGCAATGGGACAATCGTTCTTCTCACTATCTGTTGGTGTAGCCGTTATGGTAACGTATAGCTCGTACTTACCGAAAGAAGAAAGTTTACCGCGTTCAGCATTTTCTATCGTAGCTTTAACACTTGTGATTACATTACTTGCAGGACTAGCAATTTTCCCAGTTGTATTCGCATTTGGAATGGAACCATCTCAAGGACCTGGACTATTATTTATCGTACTACCAGCTATTTTCAGTAAAATGGCGTTCGGGAAATTATTCTTCATTGTTTTCTTATTACTATTCTTCTTTGCTACTATTACATCAGCAATTTCGATGTTAGAAATTAGCGTTGCATCTTTAACTGCAAAAGGTAAAGGGAAACGTGAAAAAATGGCCTTAATCGTAGGATTATTAATCTTTGTTGTTGGGGTGCCATCAGCATTATCATTCGGTTTGTTAAGCGATGTGAAACCATTTGGAAAAACAATTTTTGATTTAGCAGATTATGCGGTTAGTAACATACTAATGCCACTTGGTGTTTTATTAGTTTCTATCTTTGTTCCTTTAAAAATGAAGAAAGATGTATTAATGAAAGAGCTTGGTGTAAGTAAAAATAAAGGCTATAAATTATTCGTATTATGGTTATTCTTACTTCGCTATATTGCACCAATTGCGATTATTATCGTATTCCTAAATGTACTTGGAATTATATAAAAAGAAAGGTAGCGTATCGTGGTATGATACGCTACCTTTTTACTTTGCTCTTTTTTGCAGCTCATTTACTGTTACAAATTGATAGCCCTTCTTAGATAAAGAGTCTAAAATACCTTCAATCGTTTGTAAATTTTCATTAGACTCATCATACATAGAGTGCAGTAAAATGATAGAACCTGGTTTTACGTTTTTAGCAACATATTCAATTTTATCGGCCGCAGATTTATAAAAAGTATCAGGTTCAAGGTCCCATGTGATTGTTTCGATATTGTTTTTATTTAAATAATATGGCAGACCAATTAGCTTTTTACCGTTTGGTGGTCTAAAATCAATTTCGCCTGTAAATCCTGTTTGGCGGATTAATGAATTCGTTTTTTCTATTTCTTCTTTAATAAAAGAAGGTGTTTTAAAAACCATTCTGTTATGAGAATATGTATGGTTTCCAATTTGGTGCCCAGAGTGTACGATAGTTTCTCCTAACGATAGGTTGTTCTCTAATTCATTTCCGATTAAAAAGAAAGTAGCTTTTGCACTGTATTTATCTAGTAGCGGTAATATTTGTTTTACATTGTTAGTAGGGCCATCATCAAAAGTTAAAGCAATCACTTTTTCATTTGTTTCTACTCGGTTTGTTAAATCTCCAAACAATTGAAAACTTCTTGCGTTCATCAATTTGTATGTTCCGAATAATGCTATAGTAATAATGAATAATGTAACGATTGTAATGATTATTTTCTTCTTCATAACGCAACCTCACTATACTTTTTGATTGGACTAAAAAGTATTATATCAAACTAAGTAATTTCGTGCTTTAAAAAGGATGTGGATGCAAGGGGAAGGAATTTGTCATATAATAAAATGCAAAAGGTATATTAGGAGGTGTTTATATGGCGATTACAATTCAATTGCCAGACACTGCAACGTCTCATGCAAAGCCAAGTATGGAAATGGCGATACTTTGCGTGAGGTAGACAAGTAATATACAATTAATCGCCAAGATGAGCTTGTATCATTTTTTATATTTGGCTTTGCACCTTATTGAAATGAACCATAAAAAATAAGGGGCGAGCAGAAATGAAATACGTAAAAGCTAAGGCCGTTTTACCAGAGAGTTTAATTGCTGAAATTCAAAAGTATATACAAGGTGAAACAATTTACATTCCAAAACAAGAAACAAAACATTATAAATGGGGTACACGATCTGGCGGAAGAAAACAACTAGATGAAAGAAATAAAGCAATTAAAGACGCTTTTAAAAGTGGAATTGCAATTCATCAATTAGCAGAAGAATATTTTCTTTCTGGAGAAACGATTAAAAAGATAGTGTATTCCAAATAAATTATAAAAAAGAGTCTGATTCATATGTTATTTTGAATCAGACTCTTTTTTATAGGTTCATTACAAAATTGGATTCGATATTTTTAGTATGAGTGGGCATGATAATAGCAAAAATGAATCGTAATTGTATAGTATTGGGGCGTGGATGGGAAATGAAAACGTTATGTTTCATATGACAGAAAGGTGAACCTATATGAATCATCTTGGACAAATAACAATAGAATTGATTTTTGGTTTTTTTGTGCTATTGATTGCTACTAAAATATTAGGGAAGACACAAATATCTCAGTTAACGCCATTTGATTTTATTTCGGCCATTGTCCTTGGAGAATTAGTAGGAAATACTATATATGATCCGGAAATAAAAGTATGGTCTATTTTATATGCAGTACTTGTATGGGTAGTGTTAATTTATACAATAGAAGTAATAACGCAAAAATTTAGAGGGACGAGAAGTTTTTTTGAAGGCTCTCCGTCAATCATTATCCGTAATGGATATATTGACCGGGAACAACTAAGTTCAAATCATTTGGACATAAACCAATTACAGCAAATGCTACGGCAGCAAAAAGATATTTTTTCAATCCGGGAAGTTGAGTATATGATTTTGGAACCTAACGGAAACATAAGTGTTCTGAAAAAAAGTAAATATGAAACTCCCACTATAAATGATTTAAGTTTAAAACATAAGCCTGTATACTTACCCATTTCATTAATTAGTGACGGAAAAGTAGTGAAGGATAATTTAAGGGAAGCAGGCTTTGATGAAGGGTGGCTGTATAAGCAAATAAAGCAAAAAGGGATTACTAAATTTGAGGATGTACTATATGCGGAATGGAAAACAGATGAAGGATTCTTTTGTCAGGAAATGAATCGGTAGAAAATAATCGGAGTATGTAATGTTCATTTCTAAGTTATCTTTTACATATCAAAAAGCTGAATCATTGTATACAATAAGACTAGATCAACAATTTGTATGGAGTGATAAAGATGGAAGCTTTTATTAGAAGTGATCAATATAATTTTATAAAGTCACAAGCTTATATTTTAGCAAATGGGCATGCAACGGCAAATGATAGAGGTGTAATTCAAGCGTTAAAATCACTTGCGATTGAAAAGATAATACATGTATTTGAGAATTTAACGGATGAACAGAAAGAGTTAATTGATACGGTATTAACAGTTCAAAATAGAGAAGATGCAGAATCGTTTTTAATGAAAATAAATCCGTATGTCATTCCGTTTCAGGAAGTTACAGCACAAACGTTAAAGAAATTATTTCCTAAGGCGAAAAAGTTAAAACTTCCTGATATGGAAGAACTGGATATGAAAGAATTAACTTATTTAAGCTGGATTGACAAGGGATCAAGCAGGAAATTTATTATAGCGAAAAATGATAAAAATAAGTTTGTTGGTCTGCAAGGAACATTTCAAAGTTTAAATAAAAAAAGCATTTGTTCATTATGTCATGGGCATGAAGAAGTAGGAATGTTTTTAGTTGAAATTAAAGGTGATGTACCAGGAACTTTCGTTAGAAAGGGAAACTATATTTGCAAAGATGGTGTAGCTTGTAATCATAATATGAAATCGCTTGATAAGTTACAGGATTTTATTGAGAGACTAAAGAAATAAAAATAGAAGACCTCTAGTATTTAAACTGGAGGTTTTTATTTTTTGAAGAAGAAGTAATAGGTTCCTTTGGAGATGTAGATTTATAAAAAAGTTAGTTCATTTATAATGAAATTTGATGAAAATATCTATTTGGATACAGATGCTTATATGCAAGGAGGTAAAACATGAATTACATTTCACCGAAAGAAGAGGTGTTAAAAGTGAAAAGGTGGCCTAAAAATACGATAGCAGCGGGTCGTGGTCATACCGTTGCTCTTAAATCGAATGGCACGGTGGTAGCAGTGGGCCGAAATAAAGAAGGAGAATGCAATGTAAGTAGCTGGCGTGATATTGTATCGGTCGCAGCGGGCAATGTTCATATGGCGACGAACACGGGTAATGCTCATACAATCGCTCTTAAATGTGACAGTACTGCGGTTGCAGTGGGTTGGAATAATCATGACCAATGTGATGTAAATGATTGGCATAATATTGTATCGGTTGCGGCGGGGTGGCGCCGTACCATTGGCCTTAAACCGGATGGCACGGTGATAGCAGTGGGCCGAAATAAAGAAGGAGAATGTAATATAATTAGCTGGCGTGATATTGTGGCGGTCGCGGTGGGTGACTGGCATACAGTCGGTCTTAAATTGGACGGAACGGTGACGACTGTGGGTAATAATCGATATGGCCAATGCAATGTAAGTAGCTGGCGTGATATTGTGGCGATAGCGGCGGGATATCTTCATACAGTTGGTATTACATCTGACGGTATGGTGACGGCTGTGGGTAATAATAAACGGGGGCAATGTGATGTAAGCGATTGGCGCGATATTGTGGCGATAGCGGTAGGGAGTAATCATACAATTGCTCTGAAATCAGATGGTACTGTGGCGGCAGTAGGTTGGAATGAGTATGGCCAATGTAATGTAAGTGATTGGCGTGATATTGTAGCGATAGCGGCTGGTTGTGCGCATACGGTTGGACTTAAATTAGATGGCACGGTGGTAGCAGTAGGTGATAATACATACGGTCAATGCGATGTAGGTAGTTGGCGCAGCATCCGATTGCCTGGTAAATAGTTAATTTATAATAAATCACTAGTAATATTATTCTAGTTTAGGAGTAATTATGGAATAGGATATGTAGATAAGAATCCCTTTTTAAAAGAGGTTCTTATTCTTTTTCCGTAAAATGAGTGTCTAAATGGAATTTTTTAAATCTACAGTAGAGGATATGATTTATAAATAAAGCATAGGAGAGGTGAAGAATTGTATAAAAAGCTTTTATTTTCTTTACCAGATATTTTACTTGTGTGTATTGTTTTCTACATAACATATACAAAATCTTTTAGTTTTGGACAGACGTTAGTAATTTCAATTGCAATCGGAATCATCGGTGGTCTTGTTATAAGAATTTGTAAGGATGTATTCACGTATATAAGGTGGACAATTAAACAGAGGAAATCTTGAATACGTTGTATTGCTATTAGGAGGAGAGGAAATGACTAAGAAAAAGAGTAGAGTGAAAAATGAAATAGCACTTTGGACATTAACAGCGGTTGTTCTCATCATTGTATGGTACTTTTTTCAAAGATAAAAACGCATCGCACTTTGAATAGAAAGCACGATGCATTTTTATTATTTTTTTTGCCAATTTTCTTTTATAAAGTCTTTACGGCCAGATTCTTTTTGCTCAGTAGCATATTTCTCTGGGTTCTTTTTATAGAAATGTTGATGGTATTCTTCAGCCTCATAAAAAGGTGCAGCCAGGCGAATTTCAGTTACGATTGGCTCTTTAAACATACCGCTTCCTGCTAGAGTTTGCTTCGATTTTTCTGCAAGCTCTTTTTGTGTTTCATTGTGATAAAAAATTGCTGTGCGGTAAGAGGGACCACGGTCAAAAAATTGTCCGCCATCATCAGTTGGATCGATTTGTGGCCAATATAAATCTAGTAATTTTTGATAAGGAAAAATAGAAGGATCGAATGTAATTTGTACAACTTCTAAATGTCCAGATGTTCCAGTCTTTACTTGTTCGTATGTTGGGTTTTCTACATGACCACCTGCATAGCCAGAAAGTACTTTATGAATACCAGGAAGTTCATCAAATGGTTTTACCATGCACCAAAAGCAACCACCTGCGAAGGTTGCGAGTTCGTATGTTTTTTCGGACATTGCTGTAATCCTCCTAAATGTATATGTTTTATACAGTATTATATAAAATGTTTTATTGCGCAATAAAAAAGATTTGAAAATATATGTTTTTTATAAACAAGATCCTCCGCTCACATCAATTAATTGTCCAGTAACCCAGCGGCTGTCTGGAGAAGTAAGAAAAGCAGCGGTATCGGCAATATCTTCTACTCCACCTAAGCGATTGAAGGCGGAAATAGTAGTAGCGTACTGTTTCATCATTGGGTCGCTCAATAGTTCTGCATTCATATCTGTTTTAATAAAGCCTGGAAGTATTGCATTTACTGTTATTCCTCGTGCTCCGAGTTGTTTTGCAAGCGTGAAAGTCATCGTGTTAATGGCACCTTTCGTCATACTATATGCAACGAAATCAGGCAAAGAAATGCGGGTGGCAGCTGATGAAATATTAATAATTCGGCTATTATCACGTAAACGTGGTAGTGCTTGTTGAATGATAAAGAATGGTGCTTTTGCATTTACTGAAACCATTCTATCAAAAAATTGTTCAGTCGTTTCTTCAATAAAAGCACCAGGACCGATTCCAGCGTTGTTTATTAAAATATCAAATTGTGTTCCACCAGTTCTTTTTTGTAGTTCGTTATCTAGAGAAATATATAGGTTATCCACACCGTGTAAAGATTCAAGATTTGCACCGATAGAAAAAGCTGATCCGCCATTTGATTGAATTTCATGAACAGTTTCTTCAGCATCTTCTTTTCGATTTCCATAATGAACAGCAACTAATGCACCGTCGTTTGCTAACCGTTTTGCGATAGCACGTCCAATTCCTCGGCTTGCTCCTGTAACTAATGCTATTTTACCTTTTAACATAATTTTTTCATCTCCTCATAACTTGTATATGTTTTTAAGTTGTTTTTCTTTATGTAGTAACGCGAACATACTTAAGTAATATATGAGTATGTGTAAGAAGTTCATTCCGATTTTGTTTTGAGAAAAAATAAATAGATTTCTAATGAATAGAATGAATTTTAATTTTTTTCTAAAAACATGTTGACAATGAAAAGAGTCGCGTCCTATAATACGTGTAACAAATAAAAGTTAATTAAGAATTTTCTAACTTTATATGTTGTATATGCAAAGAAGAGGAAAGTAGATGATTATGGTCGTTTCAGAGAGCTACTCCTAGGCTGTGAGAGTAGTAGCAATCGAATCATTGAAGATCACCTCGGAGCATCGCTTGCGAAAGGGAAACTGAGTAGAGGGCGGCGGCATCGTCTCCGGTAAAAGGACGGAGGTCTGATTGGACCTATGAAGCTTATATTTCGTGAGAAGTATAAGGAAGCTGAGTGGTAACGCGAAACTCTCGCCTCAGCAATCAAAGCTACTAATTTGTAGTAGTTGATTGCTGAGGCGAGAGTTTTTATTTTAAAAATAGAATACGATAATGCGTAGAAGAGGAGAGTAAATGATAAAAATTGTTTCAGAGAGCTGCCAGAAGCTGTGAGGGTGGTAACAATTTCATCATTGAAGATCACCTCGGAGTACTACTTTTGAAAACTAGTAAAAAGTAGCGGAGTTGTTTCCGATAGAAAAACAAAAAGTCTAATTGGACTTGCAGAGCTTATATTTCGTGAGAAGTATAAGGAAGCTGAGTGGTACCACGATTCCCTCGTCTCAGCAATGGATTGCTACAAGTATGTAATCGATTGTTGAGACGAGTATATTTTTAAGATTTATATACTGAATATTCTGTTAAAAATACTCATCTCAGCAATCGATATAGAAATAGATTGCAAAAATAGAGAGAAAAAAAGAGGAGCGATGTGAGATGGGAAACCAGTACATTTATATGAATGGGGAATTTGTAGAAAAAGAAAAGGCAGTTGTTTCAGTATATGATCACGGCTTTTTATACGGGGACGGTGTATTTGAAGGGATTCGTAGTTACGGAGGAAATGTATTTTGTTTAAAAGAACATGTGAAACGATTATATGAATCGGCGAAATCTATTTTACTTACAATTCCAATGACGGTTGACGAAATGGAAGAAGCAGTTTTACAAACATTGCAAAAGAATGAATACGCGGATGCCTACATTCGATTAATTGTTTCAAGAGGAAAAGGTGACTTAGGACTCGATCCGAGAAGTTGTGTGAAACCGAGCGTAATTATTATTGCAGAGCAATTAAAGCTATTCCCGCAGGAATTTTATGATAATGGACTAAGCGTTGTATCTGTTGCATCAAGACGTAATACACCAGATGCATTAGACCCACGTATTAAGTCAATGAACTATTTAAATAACGTACTTGTGAAAATTGAAGCCGCACAAGCAGGTGTACTTGAGGCACTTATGCTCAACCAACAAGGATATGTTTGTGAAGGATCTGGAGATAATGTTTTCATTGTGAAAGATGGAAAAGTGTTAACACCTCCTTCGTACTTAGGGGCGCTAGAAGGTATTACGAGAAATAGTGTGATTGAGTTATGTGAGCGACTTAATATTCCGTGTGAGGAAAGGCCGTTTACTCGCCATGACGTATATGTAGCAGATGAAGTGTTTTTAACAGGAACTGCAGCGGAACTAATTCCTGTAGTGAAAGTAGATTCAAGAGAAATTGGAGATGGAAAACCAGGAGATGTAACAAAAAGATTAACCGAAGAATTTAAAAAATTAACGAGAGAAAGAGGAGTACGTGTTCCAGGATTGGCGGAAAGTTTAGCGTAAATAGGGAGAGGAGTTAATTGAAATGGAGGAACAGTATACAGCATATGATGAACTGCAGAGTGAAGAAGCTACAGGTGCTGGACACGTTATTCAATGTTTGAAGAAATTAGGTGTAACGACTGTTTTCGGTTATCCGGGCGGCGCGATTTTACCAATATACGATGCGTTATACGAAAGTGGTTTAAAGCACGTGTTAACTCGTCATGAACAAGCTGCCATTCATGCGGCAGAAGGATATGCGAGAGCTTCGGGAAAGGTTGGGGTAGTCTTTGCTACCTCTGGCCCAGGGGCGACAAATTTAGTTACAGGCTTAGCGGATGCTTATATGGATTCGATTCCTTTAGTTGTCATTACAGGGCAAGTTGCAAAACCCCTCATCGGAAAAGATGGATTTCAAGAAGCAGATGTTGTCGGGATTACAGTACCTGTTACGAAGCATAATTATCAAGTTCGTGATGTGAATCATTTATCACGTATTGTACAAGAAGCTTTTTACATAGCCGAAAGCGGGCGACCAGGACCAGTATTAATTGATATTCCAAAAGATGTTCAAAATGAAAAGGTAACAAGTTTTTACAATGAAGTAATTGAAATTCCAGGATACAAAATAGAGCCTATGCCAGACAGTATAAAGCTTAGAGAGGTGGCTAAAGAAATTTCAAAAGCTAAACGCCCACTTCTTTATATTGGAGGAGGCGTCATTCATTCGGGTGGATCTGATGAACTCATCAAATTTGCGAGGGAGAACTGTATTCCTGTCGTTTCCACTTTAATGGGACTTGGTGCATATCCGCCGGGAGATTCATTATTTTTAGGAATGCTCGGCATGCATGGGACGTATGCTGCAAACATGGCAGTAACAGAATGTGATCTACTACTTGCTTTAGGTGTTCGCTTTGATGATCGTGTAACAGGAAAATTAGAACTCTTTTCTCCGCATTCGAAAAAGGTACATATTGATATAGATTCTTCAGAGTTTCATAAAAATGTAACTGTGGAATATCCGGTTGTCGGTGATGTGAAAAAGGCGTTACACAAGCTGTTACATATGCAAATTTGTACACAAACAAAAGAATGGCTTACGAAAATCAAGGAATGGAAAGCTGAATACCCTCTTTCCTACAATCAAAAAGAAAGTGAGTTAAAACCACAACATGTTATTAGCCTAGTAAGTGAAGTAACGAATGGTGAAGCGATTGTTACGACAGAAGTCGGACAGCATCAAATGTGGGCTGCGCATTTTTATAAAGCGAAAAATCCACGGACTTTTCTAACATCTGGCGGACTAGGAACGATGGGGTTTGGTTTCCCGGCAGCAATTGGTGCTCAGCTTGCAAAAGATGAAGAACTCGTCATTTGTATTGCAGGCGATGCTTCTTTTCAAATGAACATTCAAGAACTACAAACAATTGCTGAAAATAATATTCCTGTGAAAGTATTTATTATAAATAACAAATTTTTAGGGATGGTAAGGCAATGGCAAGAAATGTTTTATGAAAATCGTTTATCAGAGTCAAAAATCGGATCGCCAGATTTTGTGAAAGTGGCAGAAGCTTATGGAGTGAAGGGATTAAGAGCGACGAATTCAACCGAGGCGAAACAAGTGATGTTAGAAGCAATTGCTCATGACGGTCCTGTCGTAGTTGATTTTTGTGTAGAAGAAGGTCAAAACGTATTTCCGATGGTTCCGCCAAACAAAGGGAATAACGAAATGATTATGAAGAGGTGGGAAGAATGAGTCATACTTTTTCACTCGTTATTCATAACGAGCCAAGCGTCTTATTACGTATAAGTGGAATTTTTGCTCGGCGTGGTTATTATATTTCTTCTTTACATTTAAACGAAAGAGATACTAGTGGCGTTTCTGAAATGAAACTCACAGCAGTTTGTACTGAAAATGAAGCGACATTACTTGTTGGTCAGTTAAAAAAATTAATTGATGTACTGCAAGTAAATAAATTATAAGGGGTGTATGGAATATGAAAACGTATTATGAGAAAGATGCAAATTTAGAGTTATTACAAGGGAAAACAGTTGCGGTAATTGGTTATGGATCTCAAGGTCATGCGCAGGCACAAAATTTACGTGATTCTGGTGTGGAAGTTGTAGTTGGTGTTCGCCATGGTAAGTCTTTTGAAGTAGCAAAAGCAGATGGATTTGAAGTAATGTCTGTTTCAGAAGCGGTTCGAACCGCGCAAGTTGTACAAATGTTATTGCCAGATGAACAGCAAGCACATGTGTATAAAGCAGAAGTAGAAGAGAATCTCCGTGAAGGCCAAATGTTACTTTTCTCACATGGATTTAATATTCACTTCGGACAAATTAATCCGCCAAGTTACGTAGATGTAGCGATGGTCGCACCAAAAAGTCCAGGTCATCTCGTTCGCCGTGTATTCCAAGAAGGAAATGGTGTTCCGGCATTAGTCGCAGTACATCAAGATGCTACGGGCACGGCATTACGTGTAGCGCTTGCGTATGCAAAAGGTGTAGGTTGTACACGTGCAGGTGTAATTGAAACGACATTCCAAGAAGAAACAGAGACAGATTTATTCGGTGAGCAAGCAGTACTTTGCGGAGGGGTAACAGCACTTGTGAAAGCTGGTTTTGAAACGTTAACTGAAGGTGGATATCGTCCTGAAATTGCATATTTTGAATGTTTACATGAATTAAAGTTAATTGTTGATTTAATGTATGAAGGCGGATTAACGAATATGCGTCATTCTATTTCAGATACGGCAGAGTTTGGAGATTATGTAACAGGATCGAGAATTGTTACAGATGAAACGAAGAAGGAAATGAAACGTGTTCTTGCAGAAATTCAGCAAGGTGAATTTGCGAAGAAATGGATTTTAGAAAATCAAGCAGGGCGTCCAACGTATAATGCGATGAAAAAAGCAGAACAAAATCATCAGCTAGAAAAAGTAGGAGCAGAGCTTCGTGAAATGATGAGCTGGATTAAGGAACCAGAAAAGAAAACGTTAGTAAAGAAATAGATTGAGAGAATATAAGTGAAAAATACGTAAGAGGGGATTTGACAAGATGAGAAGTGACATGATTAAAAAAGGTTTTGATAAAGCGCCACATCGTAGTTTATTAAAAGCAACTGGTTTGAAAGATGAGGATTTTGATAAACCGTTTATTGCGATTTGTAATTCTTTTATTGAAATTATTCCAGGGCATAAGCACTTGAACGAGTTTGGGAAACTTGTAAAAGAAGCCGTTCGTGCGGCAGGTATGGTGCCATTCGAATTCAATACAATTGGAGTAGATGACGGTATTGCAATGGGACATATCGGTATGCGTTATTCGCTTCCGAGTCGTGAAATCATTGCAGATTCAGTAGAAACAGTTGTAAATGCACATTGGTTTGATGGCATGATTTGTATTCCAAACTGTGACAAAATTACACCTGGTATGATGATGGCGGCTCTTCGTATTAACATTCCAACTGTATTCGTTTCAGGCGGCCCGATGGCTGCGGGAAAAACATCTAAAGGAGAGGTTGTCGATTTAAGTTCCGTTTTTGAAGGGGTAGGAGCTTATCAATCTGGGAAAATTTCAGAAGAAGAATTAAAGGATATCGAAGATCATGGCTGTCCATCTTGTGGCTCTTGTTCGGGGATGTTTACCGCGAATTCTATGAATTGTTTATGTGAAGTGTTAGGTTTAGCTCTTCCAGGAAACGGTAGTATTTTAGCAATTGATCCAAGACGTGAGGAGTTAATTAAACAAGCAGCAGAGAAATTGAAAATTTTAATTGAGAGAGATATTAAGCCACGCGATATTGTGACAGAAGAGGCAATTGATGATGCATTTGCACTTGATATGGCGATGGGAGGATCTACGAATACAGTATTACACACGTTAGCGCTCGCACAAGAGGCAGGGTTAGATTACGATATGAACCGTATTGATGCTGTTTCAAGACGTGTACCGCATTTATGTAAAGTAAGCCCTGCTTCTAATTGGCATATGGAAGATATTGATCGAGCAGGTGGGATTAGTGCAATTTTGAAAGAGATGAGCAGAAAGGAAGGGGTACTTCATCTAGATCGAATAACTGCTACTGGGCAGACGTTAAGAGAAAACATTGCTCATGCAGAGATTAAAGATAGGGAAGTTATTCATTCTCTCGAAAACCCTCATAGTGAAGAAGGGGGATTACGTATATTAAAAGGAAACCTTGCGAAAGATGGGGCAGTTATTAAAAGCGGGGCAACTGAAGTAAAAAGATTTGAAGGACCTTGCGTTATTTTTAATTCACAAGATGAGGCGCTTGCGGGCATTATGCTTGGGAAGGTTAAGAAAGGGGATGTAGTTGTTATTCGTTATGAAGGACCAAGAGGTGGCCCTGGTATGCCGGAAATGTTAGCACCAACATCAGCGATTGCTGGTATGGGATTAGGTGCAGATGTTGCGCTATTAACGGATGGACGTTTCTCTGGAGCTTCACGTGGTATTTCGGTAGGGCATATTTCGCCAGAAGCAGCTGCGGGCGGAACGATTGCACTTCTCAAGCAAGGGGATATCGTTTGTATCGATGTTGAGGAAAGATTGTTAGAAGTAAGAGTTAGTGATGAAGAATTAGATAAGCGTAAAAAAGAATGGAAACGACCAGAACCGAAAGTGAAAACTGGCTGGCTTGGACGTTATGCACAGATGGTAACATCGGCGAATACAGGTGCAGTTCTAAAAATCCCGAATTTCGATTGAGCCAATTTAAAAGAGATAAGGATGATATGAAATGGTGCAGAAGGTAAAGGAGAGAGTGAAAATTGAAGATATCTTAATGGCTCATAATTGCATGAAAGATATCGTTATTAAAACGCCGTTACAACGGGATACAGTTTTATCTGAGAAATACGACTGTGACGTATATGTGAAACGAGAAGACTTACAATTGATTCGATCTTTCAAAATTCGTGGTGCGTATAATTTGATTCAAAGTTTACCGAAAGAAAAGTTACAAAATGGTGTTGTTTGTGCAAGTGCTGGTAATCATGCGCAAGGTGTAGCTTATACGTGTAATTTATTGAAGATTCCGTCAAATATTTTTATGCCTACAACGACACCTAAGCAAAAAGTATCACAAGTCCAATTTTTCGGTGGTGATTTCGCAGAGATTGTATTAGTTGGTGATACATTTGATAGCTCGTTCCAAGAAGCACAGCGCTATTGTGATGAAAATAAGATGACATTTGTTCATCCGTTTGATGACCCGTATGTCGTTGCTGGTCAAGGAACAGTGGCGGTTGAAATTATGCATGATATGGAGAAACCAGTTGATTATATCTTTACAGCAATCGGCGGTGGTGGGTTAGCATCAGGTGTTGGTACATATGTGAAAGGTGTTAGTCCTGCTACAAAGGTCATTGGTGTAGAACCGATGGGGGCTGCATCTATGAAGGAGGCTTTTCTTCAAAATGAAAATGTGGCATTGGAGAAAATAGATAGTTTTGTTGATGGGGCAGCGGTTAAAAAGGTAGGGAAGTTAACATTTGAAACTTGTAAAGATGTAATTGATGATATTGTTTTAGTACCAGAGGGAAAGGTTTGTACGACGATTTTAGAACTGTATAAGAAAAATGCAATTGTAGCTGAACCCGCTGGTGCGCTTTCAATTGCAGCGCTTGATCTTTACAGAGATGAAATAAAAGGGAAAACAGTTGTATGTACGCTAAGTGGTGGAAATAATGATATTGATAGAATGCAAGAAATGAAAGAACGTTCTCTCATTTATGAAGGATTAAAGCATTACTTCATCATTGAATTCCCACAGCGTTCAGGAGCACTAAGAGAGTTTCTTGATAAGGGATTAGGCCCAGAAGATGATATTACACGATTTGAGTACATTAAGAAACATAATAAAGAAAATGGTCCAGCGCTAGTCGGTGTAGAATTAAAACATAAAGAAGATTACGACCAATTAATTAGTCGTTTTAAAGAAAATGATATTCAATTTGTGGAGCTTAATAAAAATCCTGTTTTGTTTGATTTACTTATTTAGTAGAAAAAAGTAAACATATGATTGTATTTGAAATGAAAAAAGATAGATACAAGCAGAGGAAATAGTGCTTGTTCTATCTTTTTATAGTTAAACTAAATACGCTCCATATTCAAGAAGGATAAAGCTAGTTAACCAAAAAAATATGGCAATACGAATGATTATGTACATTGTAAATTCAAAGGGAGAAAGTTTTCTCTCTCGTTTTATTTTTTTTAGTAGCCTAATAGAAAAAACTGAACATAAAAGCAGGATTGCTATAGATATTTTATATATGTTTTCTAACAGACTTACATTTTCTAATAAGTTTTTTAGCATGTTCATCACCTACCCTGTAATCTATATTACAGAGAAATGGCACTCGTGCTGTTTAGTTGCGTTTGTTTATTATTTTCCCTGTATCATCAATTTCTACATCAGTTGAAACTGCTTGTAAATATTGTAGAGCTTTTTTCTTTTCTTCCTCATTTACAGGAGAAACTTGGTTGTTGCGAATGATGTAAGGATTGAATGACATTTGGACATCATTTCCTTTAAAGGTTAAAGTTAAAACGCCAGTTTCGGCGCTTTTTCCATTCACATAACTTGGGAATAAAAAGTTCCCTAATGAGTAAGCGATAGGAACTTTATTATAATACTCAAACCCTTGTAACCAATGTGGATGACTGCCGACAATAGCGTCAGCTCCTGCTTCAACCATTTTAGGTACATATTGTTTTTGGTATTCTATTGGACGATTTGATTTTTCAACGCCCCAATGCATATAAACGATTACATAATCAGCATCTTTCTTTTGCTCTTGAATCGTTTTTGTTACAAGATCTAGATCATATCCGTTTGCAACACCAGGTTTATTGTCACCAGCTACCCAATTAAAGTTAGGCATAAAGCGTACAAAGGAAAGAAATTTAAACTTTTTTCCTTTTACAGTTAGTTCACGAGCGGTATAAGCATCTTCAGTATTTTTTCCGGCTCCAGTGTAAGGTAGTTTTAATTTTTCGACGTGAGAAATGGTGTCTAGTAGTCCATCTTGTCCATAATCAAGCGTATGGTTATTGCCAATATTGACAATATCATATCCAGTATTTTTTATTGCTTGTAGTGTGGATGGATCGCTTTTAATCCAAAATTGTTGTCCGGGTACTTTTTTTTCTCTCGTTGTAAATGCTGACTCTAAATTAATAAAAGAAATATCAGCTTTTGTTATTTCTTCTTTTACATGTTGGAATGGATAATCAGCCCCATTTTTTTCGATTACGGGACGTAATTGCCAATCGAACATTGTATCACCAGAGAAGGTGAGTGTGATTTCAGGCTCTTCTATTTTCTTTTCGCTTTTTGAAGCTGTTTTACTAGATTTGTTTTGCATATCAGGTTTGTCTTTCGCTTTTGAAATAAAAGAGTAGTTGATTAATAAAACAATTGGTGTAATGAAAAAGGCTATTAACAGAAATCGTTTTAGTAAAGTTTTCATATTTACCGTCCCTTTTGAGTTTATCCCGCAATTGAAAACTTCCTCAATTAAATTATCGATGAATCTAATAAAGGAAAGTTATCGGTCTATGTATCGTAACAAAAAAATTGCGGGTTATGTAGTAAAATTTGTTTATCAATATTCACAATATTAAGTTAACATATAGATAACCTGTAAATCAATGTATAAACCAAAATATAGAAATAAAGAATTCGAAGGGTGAAGAATGAGAAATGGTTATATTAGGAGCAGTTGTAAATGGGATTTGTATTATATTTGGTACTTTACTTGGTAAATTATTTAGTGCGATTCCAGAAAGTATGAAGGGAACAATTATGCATGCAATCGGTTTAGCGGTTACTGTACTTGGACTTCAAATGGCATTAAAAAGTGAAAATTTTCTTGTGGTCATACTAAGTTTAGTTATTGGTACGGTAATTGGAGAATGGCTACAATTAGAAGAAAGGTTAAAACTGTTAGGGGATTGGCTAGAAAATAAAGTTGGATCGAAAGGGAAAGGGAGCATATCAGAAGGCTTTGTAACAGCCACGCTTATTTTTGCAATTGGTGCGATGGGGATACTTGGTGCATTGGACAGTGGGATTCGCGGGAATCATGATATTTTATTTACAAAGGCGATTATCGATGGATTCATTTCTATTATATTAACGACAACTCTAGGAATTGGCGTAGTATTTTCAGCGATTCCAGTGATTTTATATGAGGGAGGAATTGCAGTTTTTGCAACACAAATTAATAGTTTTGTTCCAAAAGAATTAATGAATCAATTTATAGTGGAAATGACGGCTACTGGCGGTATTATGATATTCGCAATCGGATTAAACTTACTTGGATTTATTAAAATTAAAGTGGCAAATTTACTTCCAGGCATATTAATAGTTGGATTAATTGTTTCTATTATATATGGTTATGGTTTGATAATAAGTCATTAGGGGAAGGGATATAGATGGTGGAATTCCAATTTACAAAACGTGCATATAAAATATTGGAGATCGCAGCAGAAGAGGCTGAGTGTAGTAAAGGTATTATCCATCCAGTTCATCTATTTATAGGAGCTTGTAAGGAAGGTACTGGAGTTTGCGCGGAATTACATATGTATTTATTTCACACGGTGGGTATGGATTTTTTAGCAAAGATATCGTTACTCCAACAATATTATGCAAATGAAATAGAATACATAAATGTTGGGGAGTTTAAAGTTTCAAATAAGACGATAGAAGTTTTAAAAGTAGCGAGGAAACGGATGGAACGTTTTCAGCAAATATTAATAAATGAAGGGCATGTTTTATATGCAATTTTTCAAGGGGATACAGTTATTGATAAGGTTATAAGTGAAAAGATGAAAAAAGATGTATTGCAAATTACATCTGAACCAAGAGACTTGACGGTTGCATTAAAAAGATTTGATCCTATTTGTAATAGTTTAAGCTGTAATATTAGAAAAGCGATCTCTTCTGATTTTGAAAAGTTGGCACGTTTTGTTAAGGATGAATTTGGTGAGCGTTGGTCAAAATCTTTAGATTATGGATTTCGGACATATAAAGAAGAGTTACCTATTTTTATTGCTGAACAAGGAGGAGAAATCATTGGTTTCGCTTGTTATGACGTTGTGAGAGGAAAGAAAGGGCTGTTTGGCCCGATGGGTACAGCGAAACATAATCGTGTGAACGGTGTTGGGAAGATGTTATTGAATCATTGTTTATATAACATGAAGAAAAGCGGATATGAGTATGCAATTATAGGACAAGCAGGTCCGATTGAGTTTTACGAGCGATGCTGTAATGCACGTTTAATACCCATAGGAGATAATTAACGCTATCCCTTTGCAAAGAATGCAAAGGGATAGCGTTTTATTATGTATAAAGCAAATTACTAAACTTTTTCTAGAAAACGGTGTAGAATGGGTATCGAATGAAAGAAGGTGTGAAAATGGCCAGCTGGAAACGAAATTTAATGATTTGTTGGCTAGGTTGTTTTACCACTGCAGCCGGTATGAGTTTAGTAATTCCTTTTTTATCTTTTTATATTGAGGAATTAGGGGTGACCGGCACTTCTAGTATTGCACAGTGGTCGGGACTTGCATTTGGAGTGACATTTTTAATGGGTGCGATCGTATCACCAATATGGGGCAAGCTTGGTGATATACATGGACGGAAATTGATGCTTATACGTGCGAGCCTTGGTATGGCGATAATTATGACGCTTATGGGGTATGTGACGGACGTGTATCAACTAGTCGCACTTCGGTTTTTAATGGGAGCGGTATCAGGTTTCCTTTCTACAGCGATGACATTTATTGCTGCAGAAACTCCGCAAGAACATTCAGGGTGGGCAATTTCTACAATCTCAACTGGAGGCGTGAGTGGTTCATTACTTGGGCCGATACTCGGAGGTTATTTGTCAGAGTTAATCGGAATGCGCCATGTTTTTTTAGTTACAGGAGCTTTCTTATTCCTTTCCTTTCTCATCGTCTTTTTCTTCTTACATGAAGAGAATCATTCTGCTAAAGCAAAAAAGGCACAGCCGAAAAAAGTATGGACGATGGTCCCGGCAAAACATTTAATAATAAGTTTATTTGTAGCAACGTTTATTATTCAGCTTGCAAATATGTCAATTCAACCTATTATTACGTTGTACGTAAAGCATTTGGCAGGACCAGGAACAGATCATATTGAAATGCTTGCAGGTGCAGTTATGTCTGCAACAGGTTTAGCAGTTATTTTAGCAGCACCAAGACTAGGAAGATTATCAGATCAAATCGGTCCTCAAAAAACGTTAGTTGTGGCGTTGTTTGCTGCAGGAATTATTTTTATTCCGCAAGCATTTGTAACCTCAGCTTGGCAACTATTAATTCTTCGATTTTTATTAGGTATCGCACAAGCAGGATTATTACCTTCCGTACAAACTCTACTAAAACAACATACACCAACCCATGTTACGGGACGAATATTTGGATATAATCAATCGTTTCAGTTTTTAGGAAATATGATTGGACCAGTACTTGGTGGGCAAATTGCAGCTCATGCAGGCTTCCAATATGTTTTCCTCTCTACATCATCATTATTATTTATTGCGTGCATTTGGGTTTATTTTCACAATAAGAACGAAGAAGTATCAGAGAAACGACATTTGGAAGTTAGTTAACTAAGTGAATAAAAAAGAAAAGGATGAAGCAACGATTGCTTCATCCTTTTCTTTAAAATTGGAGACAAAGATAACTTAATGTACCAAGCTCGTAACTGCGGTGAATGACTTCACCGTTATTTTCACCACTTCCCATAGCGATAAATAAAGGAACAAAATGCTCTGCTCTTGGTACTGCTAGTTGTGCATGAGGGGCATTTTTCTCCCAATTAAATAATGCATCTTTATCAGTAGTCTGCATATGTTTAATAATCCAATCATCAAATTCAATTGCCCATTGTTCAGGTGTAGTTTGATTCCATTTCAAAGCTCGTAAGTTATGAACGGTAACACCGCTCCCGATTACTAAAATATCTTCTTGTCCAAGTCCTTTTAGTGCTTCTCCAATTTCAAATTGTTCTTTTGCAGGAAGGAATGGATTGACTGATATTTGTACGACAGGAATATTTGCTTCTGGATACATGCGGTGCAGAAGTGTCCATGAACCATGATCTAACCCTCTCGTCATATTATGATGGACTGGAATGCCTTTATTTTTAAATTTTGTTGCTAGCATAGATGCAATGCTAGAAGAGCCTTTCGCACGATATTTGATTTCGTATAATTCAGGAGGAAAACCTCCGAAATCATAAATTGTTTCATATTCTTCATCTGAAGAGGAAATCGTTAATACTTCACTTTCCCAGTGAGCGGTAAAAATAACAATAGCTTTCGGTTTATATGTTTCTCCAAGTGTTTTTAAAAAACTTGTATATTCTGTATCTTGAATAGCAAGCATCGGTGATCCGTGTGCTAAAAATAATGATGGCATCATAATAGAAACCTCCCAAAAATATAATAATTACTTTATGTAAGTAACTATATAATTTTATTGTTGATTCGTCAACATTATAGTTTAAAAGCTAATTGGAAAAGTGCGTCATTTGTCATAATGAAAGCAATTGCATATAATACATAATAAGGATAATGAATGGATATTCATTTTTTGAGATACATAATAGAGTTGGGGGCTGACGAAATGAACGTACAGGAAAGTTTCGTTACGGCATTGGATGGATCGGAAATTTATTTACGTAAGTGGTTACCAGAAGGAGATCCGCGAGGGATTATTCAAATTGCACATGGTATGACAGAACATGCAGGTGTTTATACAGACTTTATTGCTGCTTTATTAGAAGCAGGATATGGTGTTTATGCTCATGATCATAAAGGGCATGGGAAAACAGTAAAAAGAGAAGAAGACTATGGTCATTTCGAACCAAATATAGGTTGGAATCAGGCTGTGTCTGATGTGATTTTTGTTTCGAAAATGATAAAAGAAGAGCAGACAAGTCCATTATTTTTACTTGGACATAGTATGGGTTCTTTTTTATCAAGACGTGCTGTACAACTTAAAGGTGAACTATATGAGGGATTTCTTATTTCAGGAACTGGTGGAAATCCAGGGCTTTTAGGAAGTATCGGTCATAAAGTAGCGACAATTGAGATGAAATTACGCGGGGCAAAAACGAAAAGTCCGATGCTAAACTTTTTATCTTTCGGAAATTTCAACTCACACTTTAAGCCAAATCGTACGAAATTTGATTGGTTATCTTCAGATAATAATCAAGTTGATAAATATATTGCGGATCCGTTATGTGGATTTATTTGTACAACAAGCTTTTATCGCGAATTGTTTTCCGGTGTATTAGAAGTAAATAACCTAGAAGAGTACAAGAAGACGCCAAACAATCTTCCAATACATATATTCTCTGGTGATCGTGATCCTGTTGGAGATATGGGAAAAGGTGTAACGGAAGTTTATGAAAACTATAAAAAATGTGGTGTGAAAGACGTGACACTACGTTTATATGAAAATGGTAGACATGAAATGTTCCATGAAGTGAATAGAGATGAAGTGTTTAAAGATTTGATTTCTTGGTTAGATAGACATATTGTATGAGAAGAAACCTCACTTTTTTGAAGTGAGGTTTCTTTGAGGAAATGGAGGAAAGATTATGAGCGGATTTGTAAATAAAGAATATATAGAAATAGATTTTCAATATGAATTGATTAAAGAAGAGGAACTAAAAAATTGTACCTTCATAAAATGCCGTTTTAGAGGGATAGACGCATCAGAAGTTTTTACTAAAAACTGTAATTTTATAGAATGTGATTTTACTGGTTCTCTTTTAAATGCTTCTATCCATCAAGGAACTACATTTGCAAATTGTAAGTTTGTGGGTGCGAATTTGTTCGTCTCTAAGTTTGAAGAATGTAAAATGACGGGCTCCGATTTTGAAGAAGCGAATTTAGACGGAATAACAATAATATCGGGTGATTGGTCATATACAAATTTAAGGTTCGCGAACTTAAGTAAACAAATGTTAAAGGGTATACGTTTAATTGAAGCTGACCTATATGAATGTAATTTAGAAAAAGCAGATTTACGTGAAGCGGATTTAACAGGTGCACAATTAGGTAAGGCGAAACTTAGTGGTGCAGATTTAAAAGGAGCGATAGTTGATAGAATTGATTTTAAAAGTTTCGATTTGAAAAATGTGAAATTAGACATAGCGCAGGCAGCTGCAGTAGCAAGATGTTATGGAGCTAAGGTGAACTAAATTGTTTGTAAAACCGTTCAAATTGCTGAACGGTTTTACAAATCATAATAATAGTATAATAGTGAATGAGGTGTTAATAATATGGAAGATAAAACATTAGGTATACTACTAGATGTTGTTGGGGAATTATTTTCAGATGAAATATCAATCGCCGTTTCGAATACGAAAGAATATATTTACTATCGGCCAAGTAAACGAATTGATTTAAAGATTAGCGCCGGTGATCCTATAAAGGAAGGGACGATTGCTCATAAAGCAATGGTAACGAAGCAAAAAGCCTCTGAGTTTATTAACCGGGATGTTTTTGGTATTCCTTATCATGGAATGGCCGTACCATTTTCAAATAATGGAAAGATTGAAGGTTGCGTGACGGCAATTTATCCCGCTTTAACGGATGGTAAGTCAGTCGTTACTTTAAAAACAACAGACGGATGGGTTCCGGTTCCTTTTTCAAAGGTGATGTATTTAGAGGCTAAAGATAAAAAGACGTATGTGAATTCAGAAGAGTTAACAGGAACACATAAGTACTCTCTACAAGAATTCGAATATTTGCTTCCGAAAGATTCATTTATTAGATGCCACCGTTCCTTTATTGTAAATGTTAATCATATTAAAGCGATTTATCCTGATACCCATTCTACTTTTTTACTTTCTATGGATAACGGAGAGAGGGTACCAGTTAGTCAATCGTATGCTAGCTATTTTCGTAAGCTTCTAGGATTCTAGATTTTTCTGCTTTGGAACCTAGATCCGCTGTTTTATCTGAATTTTCGGCATTGTATACTAAAATCCCTATTTTGATAGTGTTAATGTGTAAAATAATTATAAATATTCATTAAGAGAGGGATTACATATGGAGAATAATTTGGATAGAATCAGGGATCAACGTTTAAAAAATCGGGTAGTTACACCTGAAGAAGCAGCTTCATGGATTCAAAGTGGAATGACTTTAGGATTAAGTGGATTTACACGTGCTGGGGATGTAAAAGCAGTCCCATTTGCGCTAGTGAACCAAGTTAAAGATGATAAATCTTTTAAAGTAAATGTTTATACTGGAGCTTCCTTAGGTTCGGATGTAGATAAATTATTTGCTGAGGCAGGAATTTTAGGGAAAAGGTTGCCTTTCCAAGCCGATGCGACTATGCGAAAAGGAATTAATAACGGAGACTTTTTATTTGTGGATCAGCACTTGTCTCATACAGCAGAGTTACTCCGTGCTGACGTTATGGATATAGATTTCGCTATTTTGGAAGCGGTTGCGATTACCGAAGACGGAATGATTATTCCAACCACTTCAATTGGAAATTCCTTAGCATTTTCCCTAAATGCTAAGTCCATTATTATTGAAATGAATATGGCTCAATCCGCACAACTAGAGGGGCTACATGATTTATATGAACCAGGTAAACAAGGAGAGAGACTTCCAATTCCGCTCGTAAAAACGGATGATCGAATTGGAACGATCGGTATTCCGATTGATGCTGAAAAAGTGAAGGGAATTGTGTTTACGAATCAATTGGATTCGCCATCGACAATTGTTCCTCCAGATGAAGAAACTGTTATTATGGCACAACATTTAATAGAGTTCCTTCGAAAAGAAGTCAAAATAGGCCGATTAACAAATCGTTTAGCGCCGTTACAATCGGGAATTGGTTCAGTGGCCAATGCAGTTCTTCATGGAATGTTAGATTCGGAATTTGAAGATTTAGAAGTGTATTCCGAGGTTTTACAAGACGCGGTCTTCGATCTTATGGATGCTGGGAAAGTCAATTTTGCTTCCTGCTGCTCCATCACGCTTTCTGAAGAGAAAATGCAACAAGTATTTTCTAACTTTCAAAAATATCGTGACAAATTAATGATGCGCCCGCAAGAGATTTCTAATCATCCTGAAATCATTCGCCGCCTTGGATTAATCTCTATTAATACTGCTTTAGAATTAGATATATACGGAAATGTTAACTCTACTCATGTTTTAGGTACAAAAATGATGAACGGTATCGGTGGTTCTGGTGATTTTGCGAGAAATGCACGTCTAGCTATCTTTGTTACTAAATCGATAGCAAAAGGTGGTAACATTTCAAGTATTGTTCCTTTCGTTTCTCATGTAGACCATACGGAACATGATGTAGATGTTATCGTCACTGAACAGGGGTATGCTGACTTAAGAGGACTTGCGCCAAGAGAAAGAGTGGAACTTATTATTGAGAATTGCGTACATCCAATGTATCGTGACCAGCTAAGAGCTTATTTCGAAGAAGCACAAACAAGAGGTGGACAAACTCCTCATGTGTTAGAAAAAGCTTTTTCTTGGCACACGAATTATGCTAAAAATGGAACAATGCTTGAAGCGGTAGTAGAAACTGTATAGGTGTGTATTATAGGAGTAGTAAAACAAATAATTCTTAATATAATATGCCATTATAGGTTAAAAGAAAAAGAGCGCCAATTTTCAGGAATGGCGTTCTTTTTCTTTTTAAAAATTGTTACCTATAATAAAGATTTACAAAAATAATCTCTAATCTATGAAAATAAAAGGTTTTTCAAATTATTTTTCGAATCATTTTTATAGTTTACATATCGAAGGTGAGGAGAAAGAATCATGAAGATAAGAAAAGCGTTATTAAGTGAAGCGAATGAATTAAGTGAACTCGCACTACATTCAAAAGCAACGTGGAACTATAGTGAAGAATTCATACTTGCTTGTAAGGAAGATTTAACAATTACAGAAGAGTACATAAAAAATAATTTTGTATATGTTTTAGAAAACGATAATACGAAGATTGGATTTTTCTCATTTTTACGTAATGACAATGCTCTCGATTTTCTATACATGCATCTTAGTTACAAAGGGAAAGGGTACGGGAAAATACTTTGGGAGTTTGTAATAGAGCAAGCAGAGGGACTAGGAATAAAAAGTTTTACAATTGATAGTGATCCAAATGCAAAAGGGTTTTACTTGAAGATGGGAGCAAAGTTAATCGGAGAGACACCATCAACGGTTTTTAAGGATCGTTTACTGCCTCTTTTGAAATATGATGTGTAAAACTATTAATAGTAGGAGAAGCTGAAAATGGATAATGTAAAGGGAAAAAGAATATATGAAGCACTAATAAAATCGTGGTCAATTGAAACAAGTTCAAAGTGGACGAGCGAAAATCCGGCAAAGGGACAATGTGGTGTAACGGCTCTAGTTGTTCAAGACTTATACGGAGGAGAGATTAAAAAAACGAAAGTAGGAGAAGTATGGCATTTTTATAACCTTATAGATGGAAAGGTGTTTGATTTTACAGAGACACAATTTAATGAAAAATTGAATTATATGGATGAGAAATCAAATCGGGAAGAAGCATTTGCAGATACAAATGAAAAACAATATAGCATTTTAAAGGAAAAGACAACGAAAGAATTAAAATTATCTTTTGACTCTTAATCTTTAATAAGTTACTATAATGGTGGTAACTTATTAAAGGGAACTTCATAGAGTTGAAAGGGGAAATACTTTTGAAAACAACTTATGTAAACGCTACAATTGCAACGATGAATGAACAAAATGAAGTGATAGAAAATGGATATATCATTGTAGAAAATGATCAAATTATAGATATAAATAGCGGAGAATTCGCTAATGATTTTGAAGTAGATGAAGTAATTGACATGAAAGGAAAGTGGGTTTTACCAGGACTTGTCAATACACATACACATGTTGTTATGAGCCTTTTGAGAGGTATCGGAGATGATATGTTATTGCAGCCATGGCTTGAGACGAGAATTTGGCCACTTGAAAGTCAGTTTACGCCAGAGCTAGCGGTCGCTAGCACGGAATTAGGATTACTTGAAATGGTGAAAAGTGGTACAACATCATTCTCTGACATGTTTAATCCAATTGGAGTAGATCAAGACGCAATTATGGAAACGGTATCAAGGAGTGGGATGCGAGCTGCTGTTTCAAGAACTTTATTTAGCTTCGGAACGAAAGAAGACGAAAAGAAAGCGATTGAGGAAGCTGAGAAATATGTGAAGCGTTATTATAACGAAAGTGGCATGTTAACTACGATGGTTGCACCACATAGTCCATATACATGTTCTACAGAATTGTTAGAAGAGTGTGCACGTATTGCCGTAGAAAATCAAACGATGGTTCATATTCACCTTTCGGAAACAGAGCGTGAAGTACGTGATATTGAAGCACAGTACGGAAAACGTCCAGTAGAATATGCAGCAAGTTGCGGGTTGTTTAAACGCCCAACAGTTATTGCGCACGGTGTAGTATTAAATGAAAATGAGCGTACTTTCTTAGCAGAACATGATGTTCGAGTAGCTCATAATCCAAATAGTAATTTAAAACTGGGATCTGGTATAGCGAATGTAAAAGCGATGCTAGAAGCAGGAATGAAAGTAGGAATTGCAACAGATAGTGTGGCATCTAACAACAATTTAGATATGTTTGAAGAAATGCGTATAGCAACTTTATTACAAAAAGGTATTCATCAAGACGCAACAGCATTACCAGTTGAAACAGCTCTTTCTCTTGCGACGAAAGGAGCAGCTGAAGTAATTGGGATGAAACAAACGGGATCACTTGAGGTTGGTAAGTGTGCTGATTTTATTACAATCGATCCATCGAATAAACCGCATTTACAACCAGCTGATGAAGTGTTATCACACCTTGTATATGCTGCTAGTGGAAAAGATATAAGCGATGTAATTATTAACGGAAAACGTGTCGTTTGGAATGGCGAATGTAAAACGTTAGATGAAGAGCGTATTATATTTGAAGCAAGTCGTTATAAACGTGGTTTACAAAGATAGGTATTTATATACCTTTTTGAGAAAGCTATCCTTTCTAGAAAATAGAATAGGGTAGCTTTTTTTATTGAACGAATAAACATTCAAAAGAATGTAACATTTTTCTGTTGGTATTTCTGCTGTAATATGTGCTGTATTAGGAGGTAGTATTACATCACTAAATTATGCAGACACTCCTTATTGGATAGTGATTAGTAATGTTAATAATATAATTCCTTACAACTATGGTATTTCGGGGTCTCGTATAGCAGTGTGGGAAGGACACGACCAGCCAATGTGTACAAGATATGCAAACATGACCGATGACGCAGATATCATTACTGTTTTCGGAGGTACAAATGATTACGGGAATACGGTTACACTTGGAACAATAAACAGTGTAGATACAGGTACTTTTGACGGAGCATTGAACGTCCTGTGTGCAGGTTAAAAAGTAAAGTTGGCTTCAAAGGCATCGCAAAAAGGCGGTGCTTTTTCTTTTGATCGGAGTGGCAACCCAATTAGATACAGCACTTGGAAGTAATAGTGCTATTCGTGAAGCGACAATTTTTTTATCGGAAATGAGTTGCTTTCACTTTTAGAAAACGCTGGTCGTATGGAAATTCCGCAACCTTCAGCACTAACGAATGTAGTTGAAATTTCAAGTGACAAGAGCAATAAGACAAGTTCTGAATATGATAATAAGAAAGGAGATGTTGAATAATGACTCGTTATAGTTTACACGGAGGGCACAACAGTATTGTACAAGGGGCTAATTCTGGAAATCGAAAAGAGCATATTATGGATCGTCAGGTGAAAGATGCGGTGGCAGCTAAGTTAAGAGCTTTAGGACACACAGTCTATGATGATACAGACGAAGTAGGCAGCACTCAAGCGCAAAATTTAAATAATATCGTTCGAAATAGTAATTCCCATAATGTGGATTTGGTTGTTTCTTTTCATCTTAATGCAAGTGATGGGAATGGGCAGGGTGTGGAAGTTCTGTATTATGATCAAAAAGACCTAGCGGCTAAAATCTCAGCTCAACTAGCAAAAGATATTGGATGGCGTGATCGTGGTGCGAAACAACGTACTGATTTAGCCGTATTGAATGGAACTAAAGCACCAGCTATTCTTATCGAATTAGGATTCATCGATAACGAATCCGACATGGCTAAATGGAATGTTGATAAAATCGCAAATTCTATCGTATATGCTCTAACGGGACAAACTGTTGGAGATGGTGGAGGAAACGGCGGTTCTAATGGTGGATATCAATATGTTAAGTCTGGTGAATTCGGGACAAACCATCTAAATGAAGCGATTCAAGCTATGGTTGAACGAGGAACAAAGGGGAAAGTTGTTGTTAATCCATTAACAGGTCTTGCTTATATCCAAACTGAGGTATTGCCTAATTCAGAACTAGATAAAATCACTTGGTGGATGGATACTCGACCAGGTGGTAAGTGGTGGTATGAATATATTAAAGTGAATTAATAATTTTTTAACAAAAGAATAGTTTGGTGACAAAAAATAAAAGCCGTTAATTACGGCTTTTATTTTTATTTTTGAGGATGAGCTATCTCCATTCTCTTTAATTCTTTTTTGTGTTCTTTCTTTATTTCATCTGGAATGATGATTTCAATGTTACCTCATATTTTTTTATATTCCTGATGTGAAATTTCGTGACGAAGAAGGGATACTTCATGGAGTCGAAGTAGATCGGTCACAGAAAATGAAAGTGAATGAAGAGAAGTTAAAAAAGTATGAAGAGTTCACACAAATATATAAGCAGAAATATAACGGGAAGATGCCAGTCATTCATTTCTTTACTGTCCCAAAATACAGAGGAAAGAAAATGGAAGAGTTAGCAGCTAAGTATGATGTGTTTGTGAAAGTGTATGTAATAGAAGAAATATAAAAAGCGCTAACAAGTTTGCAAACGAACTTGCTAACACCTATACGAAATAGACATAAAATATCGCTGATATGTTGCTAAATAAAATGAGAATAATTAACCACTAATAATGAATAATGGTTTATTATTATGGAAGTAACAAAATATAACGTTTTATAATATTTTATATTTAAGGAGCGCAATTCATGAAGCGAAAAAAGAGCCGTTTAATGGTAATGGCACTTGTTACATCTTTATTTTTAACAGCTTGTAATAATAAAGCGAATAAAAGTGATGTAGAAGCTAAAAAACAAGTGTTAAATGTAACAGTATCAGAAGAAATTCCTTCCCTTGATACTACGAAAACGATGGATGGTACATCAGCACACGTTATGCAAAACATATTTGAGGGATTGTATGTGCTAGATGATCAAGATAATCCAACTCCCGCTATAGCAAAATCTTTTGAAAGAAGTGAAGATGGTAAAAAATATACATTTGATTTGCGTAAAAATGCAAAGTGGTCTAATGGAGATTCAGTAACAGCAAATGATTTTATGTTTGCGTGGAGAAAAGCGGTAAGTGCTGAAACAGCGTCCCAATATGCATACATGCTGTTTTATATAAAAAATGCAAAAGAAATAAACAGAGGGACAATGCCTCTTGATGAACTCGGGGTTAAAGTCATAAATGATTATAAGTTAGAAGTGGAACTAGAACAGCCGATTCCATATTTCTTACAGTTGCTAGCCCTACCTATATACTTACCACAGCATGAATCATTTTTGAAAGAACAAGGGGGAAATTACGGGCTCGAACCTAGTAATCTCATATATAACGGCCCATTTGTATTAGAGAAGTGGAAGCATGAACAAGAGTTTCAATTAAAGAAGAATGCTACATATTGGGATGAAAAGAAAGTGAAATTAGACGAAATAAACTTTCAAATTGTAAAAGATACAATGACGGTTGTTAATTTATACGAAGCTGGTGATTTAGATCGAGTGCCTATTAATTCTCAATTTGTAGACAAGTATAAAGGCAGTAAGGAATTACATATGTCGAGCGATCCTGGAATTGCTATGCTTCGTTTTAATGAAAAAAATAAAGCGTTAGCAAATAAAAAGGTACGTCAATCTATTTCATTAGCGTTAAATAAAGATGATTTCGTCGCTCACTTTATTAATAACGGAGCAAAACCTGCAAGTGGGCTTGTACCGGCTGGTCATATAAATGAAGAGACTGGTAAAGATTTTAGAAAAGAAAACGGAGATCTTTCTCCATATGATTTGCAAAATGCGAAAAAGATTTGGGAAGAAGCGAAAAAAGAACTGGGAGTAGACGAAGTAAAACTTGAATTTTTAACATATGAACAAGATAATGCAAAACGTATGGCAGAATATATAAAAGGTGACTTAGAAAAGAATTTGCAAGGATTAACGATACAAATTAAACAACAGCCATTTAAGCAAAAATTACAGTTAGAACAAACAGGAGATTACGAAATATCTATGGCAAATTGGGGGCCGGACTATAAAGACCCAATTAGTTATTTAGAACTCTTTACGACGGATAATCCGAATAACAAAATGAATTATTCTAACCGTCACTATGATGAATTAATAAAGAAAGCGAAAAGCGATCTAGTACTAAATCAGAAGAAAAGATGGGAAGCATTGCAAGAGGTCGAGCGTATTCTGTTAGAGGATGCTGCGGTGGCACCGCTTTATCAAATGGGCTCAGCATACGTACAAAAGGATTATGTAAAAGGAATTGAGAAGCATCAATTTGGTGGCGTTTATACTTATAGGAATGCCTATATTGATAAGAAGTAAATAAAAAAACCTTACTTTTAAAAGTAAGGTTTTTTTTACAGAGTGCAGGGGAATCTTTTAGTGGTGTTCCCACCTTATAAAGGAGATAAATGAAAAATTGTAGTTATGTATTCATAAGAAATTGTAAAAAATTAGATCGAGCAATTTATTTAAGTAAAAAGAAGTTAGTAGTAAATGAAATTAAATAGTTAAAAAAAGCTGAATTCGCCCTTGATTCACATAATTTAAAAACGAAATATACGAATGTTATTCTATTCTTTGTAGGATTTTAATATTAGAAAAAGAAGAATAGAAATATAGCATACATGGAATAAGGGAATGCAGTACAGATCAGCATACAAGCATTTTCTTACTGTAACTATGCTTGTTTTTAATTATATAAAAAAAATATTAGATTATATATTTTGTCCTTGGTATACTTAAAAGGTAATTTGGGGTATTAAGATGAATTGATAGAGGTGTTTGTGTGGAATTATTTGAGTATTATAAAAAAAAGGGGAAGTTTAAGTGTCTGATTGGAATTGGGCTTTTTCTTTATGGATTAATTGGTATGTATAATACCTGGGGTAATATTAATTGGGGACCAGTAATTTTCATTATTATAGTTTCGTTTGTTGTTTTTGGTATTGGATTTTGGCAATTAAGAAAAGGGAATTTATTAAAAGAGAATATAGTTGAAAGCGGTTTAAATTTTTGGGATATCGATACTTACATTTTATTAGAATTGCCCGAAAGTAATAAGCATTTGGGTTTATATACTCCTGATGGGAAATATGTAGCAGGAACAAAGATGACTTCTTCAACATTACCTTTTTTTAAAAATAAACAAGTTTTTGGATTGGAAACAAATAATGGAGAAATACTTGCATATTTTCATAGTGAATCTGAAAATTATGATTGGGCTATTTATGATTCAAATTATAATTGTGTAGGTATGTTTAAAGAAAATATTGTACAGGGATTTGGAATGGTACGTGGTTCTTTAATGAATGAAAAAGAGATAAAACTTTCTGAGATTGAAGTGGAATTTGACTTTTTTGAAACGTCTTTTCGTACAACGGATAATCGTATATTAATAAACTGTAAAAGAGGATATATGCCTTTAGAATGGAGTGAAAGATTCGGATTAAATGTACCCATTATTAAATTAGGTAATAATATCTCTGATGCTGAAAAGATATTTGGTTTAGGGGTTCTTATCTATATTTTAGAGACAATTAAAGTAAGAAAAAGTAGAATTTTTAATGATTAGAATTAAATGTTTATGTTATAGAATTTATTGAATGTGTTATTAGGGGGATATAAATGGGGAATATACAAGTTAAACCGGAAGAATTGCAAAGAATTTTAAATATGCTAGGAATGTAGAATTAGATCGTCATTTGAATATTCAAGGGGAATTATTTAATCTTCAAATGAGATGGATTGGTGCATCAAGTTTAAGTTTTTATAATGATTTACCTAGAATGAATAAAGCACATGAATCTTTTCTTAATATATTAAAACAAATAGAAGATGAATTAATTCGTATAGCAGAGAAATTTGAAAAGGCTGATTTGGAATATTCACCTGAAAGTTCTAAAAATGACTCACTTTTGATGAATTCAAAATCAGCAGCTGAATTAGGTGTTGGAGTAGTTGTAAAAGGAATTGGTAATGTAGTCAATGGTAAAAAGTATGAAAATTCATTTGTAGAGGACAAGGGTTATGGTGGTTTATTTATTAAGGGTCTGACACTTGAAGCGGAGCCATTTGTAAGTTCTCGTACTTATGATAGATTTGATGTGAAAGATAAAGAAAAGAGGGAACAAACTTATGGACCTATGGTTGGTTTTACAGTAGCTCAAGCTGGAATAGAACAAGAGAATATTAGAGGATTTGGAGTAGGGGGTGAAGCTAAAGTAGCACTTGCTACTGCAGAGTTAGGTGCTCATGTAGAAAATGGGAATTTACATATAGGAGCTGAAGCTACCCTAGTAAAATATGAGAGTGCTATAAAAATTCCTCTTCCATTTTCTGATAAAAAATTACAAATTGGAGGATCGGCGTCACTTGGGACAGTCGGTGGATCTTTAGAAGCTGGAAAAAACGGAATAAAATTCCATGTGCCATTTGGTCCTGGTGTAGGTTTATGGGGATTTGGTGGAGAGTTTGCTATTAAAGAATAAAGGGGAAAATTAGTGTGAATAAGAAAGTAAAAATTTTAAAATATTTTATGATTATATTAGCTTGCATTGCAATTTTTGGGACAGTTTTACCTAATGCATTAGATCCAAATGAATCATTAGCAGGTAACATTTCAGTTGCAATATTCGGTACAATTGGAGCTTGTTTACTATTTTCTATTATTTATTTTATTGTAAAAAAAGCTATTTTAAGAGGTGCGAAATAAGATGGGACAAAATTTAGAGTTAGAATTACTTCCAATAGGTTCTGTTGTAATGTTTAAAGATTGGGAGCATCCATTAATGGTTTATGGAAGAAGACAGATGGATTCTGAAACAAAAAAAACATGGGATTATGTATGTTGTTATTTCCCTCATGGTAATATTTCTTCGGAGTACAATTTCTTTTTGAATCATGAAGATATCTCTAGTGTGTTACATCTCGGTTTTATTAATGAAACAGAATTAGAGTTTCAAAAATTATTTAAAAAAGAAATTGAAGAAAAGCAGTGATTCTTTTAAGCTGTTGGTGTTTTTGAAATAGTTAAAGAATGAATCTTAATTCATATACATAAAAAAGGGGAATTTCTATGAAATCATTACGTATATTTATGATTCTCACTCTTGTTGTATTGTTAAGCGCATGCAATACAGCAACACAAGTCACAAAGGTTCAAAAAAATGGCGAAACGACTTTGAAAATTGGTTCGTTGCAAGGGTATTACGATGTGCAAACGCTTAAAGCTGAAAAAGGAAATGTGGAAATTCCTTATGAAGCAGCCGTTGAAGAAGGTACGATTTTATTGCAAGTTACAAAAGATGATAAGGTTATTTATGAAGAAGAAGTCACTTCTCAAAAAGAAGGTCTGCTTTCTTTTGAAGCGCCAAAATCCGGATCATATGATTTAATTGTACGTGTGAAGGGTGAAAAAGAGAAAGCAAAAGAAATTCAAATACATACTAAGTTATGAAAAAACGGCAAGTGGAGTGCACCCGCTTGCCGTTTCCATTTTCAGTTGATTCTGTCACAATATATGTTCATCAATTTAAGAAGTGTTCCGCCGAAATTCCTGATGAAGCTAAAATAAGAGATGAACAAAAGAATGTGTTACAAACTTGGCATGTTAGTAACGAAATCGATAACTCTCTTTTACATGATAAAAAGACTGGATTTGATGCATTTGTATTTGAAAGAGATGTAGATGGTAAATAGCAAGTAGTAGCATTTAGGGGGACATAAGGTGATGATCTTTTTGGAGAAGGTGTCCCAGACCTTACTACAGATATTGATTATATATGGGGGTAAATAAGTTGAAAAACATTGAAGTTCTAAACAAATACATTGAAGGATTTTCTGATGCTCTCCCTACGTGGTTAAAGCATCTAATCGAGGCAGAGGAGATACATCAAAACTATGAGAATGTACAGGTACTCGGTGCATTAAAGACAGATGCGGTGTTGTACTATGTACACCGTACGCTGCAAGTGTTAGAGGGGTTGTCTTTAGATGAAGAAGCGTATCGCATTATTGAACAGGTATTAACGTATAGTGAGCTTGCAAAGGTAGGCTCTTTAAAACAGCGGGAGCAATGGAAGAAAAACGGGATAAACCTATTGGTACATAACGAGGGTTCTGCTGATATCTTTACTGATATTCAGTTTAGCGAACGTATAGAGACAAACTTAAATTCTACTGAGTATTTGTTTGTTCGAGATTTAATTAGAACACATGGATTAATCGGACAATATATCCGCGGGGAGGCTCGCTTAGACTCTCATGTTGATTTGATTAACACATATAAAGAAGAGTACGGAGACGTTAGGTTAAAGGAGATTCTATACTATCTTAATCAATGTATTATTGAGGGCGTATCAAAATCCTTGTGGAGTGAAGTAAAGGACGATGTGAAGATTACAATTGATGGTCTGTTTGATGGTTATGTGGAGCCATTTACTTCTCGCATACATAGACTCACGCCAAAAAATAAGGAGTCAGCATTTGAAAAAGATATAATTATGGGGAGCGAGAAGAGTGGCGTTCAACCCTTCTTATCTGATAAGGATTTGTGGTATGTAGAACCGTCTATGCATGCTCTTAGCTTCGAGGATATTTGGACAGTTTTTGTTATGTTAAAGAACGAGATAGGCACTGGAAAGGTTCAGCATATCCATTTCGAGACATTGATGCAGCAGTTGCACTATGATTTCAAAGGCGAGAAGAAGGACAACGTGTATCGTAAGCGGGTTATTGAGAAGTATCTACGGGAGTACCGTGAGAACGAGAAGCCGGATACAACGCATGTTTCTTTTGAGGCTAAAGTTGATGAAGATATGAAGACTGCGTACGTGTCGTTTCAGTTTTCTGCTGTAGGTGAGGCGTTAATTACCTTCTGTGTAGAGGCAGAAAAGATAGATATGATGCATGCTCGGGCAAATGTGCTGCTATTTGATTTCTTCGGGTTACGTAAGGATGCGTATGATAGATTCCATAACGAAGAAGTGTATCTGGAGCATATGAATAGTTCGGCTGATGATAAACGAATTATTCTTGATTATATAAAGGGAGATACGGTTGTAGATGTCGGAGCCGGTGGTGGTGTCATGCTAGATATGATCGAAGAAGAGACTGAGAACAAACGAATCTACGGTATCGATATTTCTGAAAACGTGATTGATACGTTGAAAAAGAAGAAGCAGAAAGAGGGTCGGTCTTGGGACGTCATTAAAGGGGATGCAATCAACTTAAGTAGCTCGTTTGATAAAGAATCGGTTGATACGATTGTATATTCTTCTATCCTTCATGAGCTGTTTTCTTATATCGAGTATGGAGGTAAGAAATTCAATCATGAAGTAATTAAAAAGGGGCTGCAAAGTGCCTACGAGGTGTTAAAGCCAGGGGGGCGTATTATCATTCGTGATGGCATCATGACCGAAGATAAAACGTTAATGCGTGTGATTCGTTTTAAAGATGCGGGCGGAATGAAGTTCTTAGAGCAGTATGTCCATGAATTTAAGGGGCGTATAATCCAGTATGAGGTACTTGCAGACAATACAGTCAAAATGCCTGTTAACGATGCGATGGAGTTCTTATATACGTATACCTGGGGCGAGGATTCCTTCGTTCATGAGGTGCAGGAGCAGTTTGGAATCTTTACACCAAACGACTATAAGGATTTCGTAAAGGGTATCTTTGGAGATAAAGTAAACATCGTTCAAGCTATGAACTATTTGCAGGATGGCTATACAAATCATCTTAGCGAGAAAATCGAATTTAAAGATGAGTCTGGGAATGCAGCTGCGCTACCGGATAGTACGTTCTTTATGGTTTTAGAAAAGAGGTAATGATGTTGAAAACTTTTAAAAATACATTTTTATTTGTTTTATGTTTAGTAGTTCTTAGTGGTCGTTTTACAAGAGAAGGAACTATTGCCGATTAAAACTGGGAATATTAGAACAACATCGCTAGCTGAAATTTATCGAAACTCCCCTGTTTTTCAAAACCTTCGTAATCCGGATAAGTATAAAGGAAAGTGCGGTGTTTGTGAGTTTCGATATGTTTGTGGGGATCTCGTTCTAGAGTATATGCGATGACGAGGTATTACATGGAAAGTGAACTTTTCTGTGTATACATTCCAAAAGCATTGCGAAAACAGAAAAAGAACGTAAAAACGGTACATGAGTAAGATTTTGCTCATGTACCGTTTTTTTTAGATTGTATAATGTATTGTACTTCGCATCAGTCGTACGATGATCTAAGAAATGAAAACCGTTCGTTTTTCCACCCCTCATTAAAAATCCACTACCTGAATCCGTTGTACTGATATGAGTTTTTACACATTAATTCTATTAAACCGATTTTAATAAAGAATAAAAATTCGTATCATATGGAATATCATCTTGATACATATAATTTTTTAGAACTCCTTCTTTTTCAAAACCTAATTTTAATAGCACTTTATTTGAAGCCTCGTTTTCAAGAAAGACAATTGCCCCGATACGTTTTAAATGGAGCGTATTGAAGCCGTAACCTATTATTTCAGAAACTGCCTCAGTAGCATATCCATTTCCCCAGTGTTCAGGCAAAAAGGCATAACTAATATTTGCTCGTTTATGTTCAGAAGACCAATCATGAAAACCAATTGTTCCAACGATTCCTTTCTTGTCTTTTAATTCGATGCCCCATTTTATACCGCGTCTTTCATTGTAACTCAACTTGAAATTGTTAAGGATTTGCTTTACTTGATCGAGATTTTGTAATGGTTTTTGGCCATAATGGCGCAGGACATCGGAATTAGAAAAGCAATCTAATATACTCGGCGCATCTTCTTCAGTAAGTTCTCTTAAAATAAGTCGCTCAGTTTTTAATATAGGGAACATGCCTTCACTCCTGTTCATATGAAACTAGAATGTATTTGTTATTGTACACTTTAATCTGAAAATAAAGATTATTCAAGGTATAATGATGATTTTAATTTATGTTAAAATTGATTGTGGAATATATTTCAAAAAGAGGTTTAGATATGGAGAAAAACTCAATTTTAATTGTAGATGATGATCGAGATATTATTCGATTCATTAACGTAAATTTAGAGCAAGAAGGTTTTACTGTTTTTAGTGCTGACAACGGAGAAGAGGCGTTAGAGGTATTGAATAATAATGATGTTCAACTTGCTATCCTTGATGTTATGATGCCTCAAATGGATGGGATTGAATTGTGTAGAAGGATAAGAGAGAAATATAGTTTGCCAATTATGTTTTTAAGCGCTAAATCATCAGATGTAGATAAAGTAATTGGATTTAGCACTGGGGCAGATGATTATATTGTGAAGCCGTTTAGTACAATTGAATTTATAGCAAGAGTGAAAGCTCAATTAAGAAGGTATACATATTTTAATCAAAATACCGTTCAAGTAATAGAAAAGAAAATAAACATTAGAGGTTTAGAAATAGATGAAGTGTCGAGAACAGTAATGTTATATGGAGAAACAATCAATCTTACGAAAACTGAATATGATATTTTGTGCTTAATGGCAGTTACGAGGAATCGTGTGTTCACTATTGAAGAAATATATGAGAGCGTTTGGAAAGAAAGGGCCCATGAAAGTAATAATACAGTAATGGTTCATATTGCAAGATTGAGAAATAAAATTGAAGAGAATTCAAAAGAGCCGAAGTTTATTCAAAATGTTTGGGGAGTCGGATATAAAATTGAAGATTAAATCATTACAAGGCATTAGAGCTAAGTTTTTTATCGCGTTCATATGTAGCATTTTGTTAGCAACTGTAAGTATAATAGCGTTTCAAATTGTAATTGGAAATATATATAGTCATGTTACTGCGTTAGAGGAAAAATATTCATTTTTATATTTAATAGCTTTTTTAATTTTTACTACAATATACTTTGCATTCATGACAAAAACAATGATGAAAAGATTATCTGAAATTAACAAGAGTGTGAAGGAAATAAGTAGTGGTAATTTGGAAATACATATACCTATTTCAAAAAATGACGAGATTGGTGAATTAGCAGCAAATGTTAATAGAATGGCCAAAAATTTAAAAGAGTCTATCGAGAATGAAAAAAAATCGCAGGAAATGAAAAATGAAATGATTAGTAATATTTCTCATGACTTACGAACACCTGTAACATCTCTAATAGGTTACGCGGACCTGTTAGGGAATCAGCTTCATTCAAATGGAGAAGAATGTGAACAGTATGTAAGTATATTAAAGCGAAAAAGTTATGAATTAAAAAATCAAGTAAATGGTTTATTAGAATATTGTCAAATAAATTATAGAGAGATTGAATTACATAAAAGTGTAGTAAATATGAAAGCATTCATTGAACAAATCATGATTGATTTTGTACCACAGCTAGATGATGCCGATATGAGCTTTTGTATTAAAGGTGATAAAGAGTTACATGTGGAAATTGATGTAGCGCTTATGGTGAGGCTATTCGAAAATGTAATTAGTAATAGTATTATGTACGGGAAAGACGGAAAAGAGATTTTAATTCAAGTTTCTAAAAGAGACATGAATGTTGAAGTAGAAATTACAAATTTTGGACAATGTATTCCGAAAGAGAACCTTACTTACGTTTTTGAGAAGTTTTATCGTGGTGAAAAATCACGTAGCTCTCATACGGGTGGAAAAGGAATGGGACTTGCAATTGCGAGAAGTATAGCGGAACTTCATAAAGGAGATATCACTGTACGTAGTAACGATAAAGAAACGGTTTTCACTATTGTTTTACCGCAGTATAAAGAAATGTAAGAAAGTCGTAAGTATTTCTTTTGTATGTCGTAATTTTCACTTCGTATCATTTAGAACAAAGATATGAGAGTAGGGATACAACATGTGGAAGAAATATGTATTAGTAATTTTAGCTGCTTTTTTAATGACAAGTTGGAGTGTAGCTTATTTAGCTAATGGTGTTATATCAGTCATTTTTTGGTGGATTATACAAGCTTTTAGCTTAGTATCAATCTTTATTTTGATAGGGTCAGCATTACTATTTGTGTGGAAAGGCATTTTCAGAAAGCGAATAGATAGAATACTACTCTTCATAGTTCTTTTCTCTATAATTGGAGCTTGGCCTTTAGGATGGTTTGCTAACATAGGGGGACTTGCTTATCCAGCAGATGTACATTCTATGAGCCCTAAAATAGTCGTTCGTTTTCCCTTAAATGAACGAGCATTAGTGGGCTGGGGCGGTGATCGATTAGAAACGAACTATCATGTTATAAAACCAAATGAACGATGGGCATATGATATTCTTATTCCGCCTGCTGAAGTGAAAAGTAGTAAGTTAGAGGATTATGGAATATATGGAGCGAAAGTAATGGCACCAGCTTCTGGAACAGTTGTATCAATCAATAACGATGAAAAAGATGTAGTTCCGGGATCGGATGATTTTGAGTCAATGGCGGGGAATCATATTTATTTACGACTAGATGAATCAGGGACATTTTTGATTCTTGCCCATTTAAAAAAAGGATCAATTAAAGTGAGGGAAGGCGAACATGTAAATGAAGGAGAGGTACTTGCCCAAGTCGGTAACTCAGGAAGTTCAAGTGAGCCCCATTTACATATTCATCATCAAAGGCAGGATCCATCTAAGGTGAGCATATTTCTTTCGGAAGGATTACCACTTTATTTTCGAACTGAAAAAGGTGCGATAATGCCAGAAAGAGGTACATACATAAGAGGTAATTAGAAGAGAATTACTTCGCTAAAAAAGGTATTCCAGTTTTATTGGAATACCTTTTTTCATTAACCTACAAATGTTTGATACAGTAAGAAAATATTTAAAATGATAACAAGTGCAGCAATGATCCAAGCGATAAAGGTTGTTATGCGGTGGTTAACGAGTGCACCCATAATTTTTTTACTGCTTGTAAACATAATAAGTGGTACTAATGCAAAGGCAATACCGAAAGATAAGACAACTTGACTCATAACGAGAGCGTAAGTTGGATTTACACCTAAAGCGATAATAACTAATGGTGGAATCATTGTAATAAAACGGCGTAAGTATAACGGAATATGCATTCGAATGAAACCTTGCATAATAATGTCACCTGACATTGTACCGACAGAAGAGCTAGATAGTCCTGCTGATAAGAGCCCAATTCCAAATAAAGCAGCTGATACAGGACCGACTAAAGTACTGAACTGGTTAAAAGCAACATCAAGATCTTCAACATGCAAGCCGTTTTTAAAGAATAGTGCAGCAGCAACAATTAACATACTCGCATTAATTGCTCCAGCGATAACCATTGCGATAATGATATCAATAAACTCGAAGCGGAAAATCTTTTTCTTTTGTTCATCATTTGTTCCGACTACGCGGCGCTGCGTTAAGGCCGAATGTAAATATATCGCGTGCGGCATTACTGTCGCACCTAAAATTCCAGCTGCTAAAAGGATGCTATCTACACCTTGGAATTTTGGAGTGAAAAGCCCTGAGAGTAGAGGACTTAATTCCGGTTTTGCGTAAAAGACTTGGATACCAAAAGCGATAACAACGATAAAAATCATCCCTGTAATGATAGCTTCTAATGGACGAAAGCCTCTGCGTTGAAATTCAAGAATAATAAATGACCCAACCGCTGTAATTAAAGCAGCTGGTAACATCGGAATTCCAAATAGTAAGTATAAGCCGAGTGCTGCTCCGATAAATTCAGCTAAATCTGTAGCCATAATAACGAGTTCCCCTTGTATCCATAAACCAATGGAAACTGGTTTGGGGAAGTTTTCGCGAGCTACTTCAGGAAGATTTCTCCCAGTAGCGATTCCTAATTTGGCTGATAAAGTTTGAATTAATACAGCCATTAAATTAGAAGCGAGTATTACCCAAAGTAATAAATACCCATATTGTGACCCAGCCGCGATATTTGTCGCGAAGTTCCCGGGATCAATATAAGCAACTGATGCGATAAAAGCAGGTCCTAAGAATGGTAACAGTCTTTTAAAGCCTTTTGTTTGTCCACTTAATGCTAAATGGGCTGATTGAACTGTTGTACTTTGAGAAGGGACTTGTTCATCTTTTGTTATATCTTTATTCATAGTAGTATTCCCCTTTGAAATCTTAACTTGATGAAATTATTGTATTTATTCTTACACATTATTTCAATACATTTAAATATATTATGTGGCAATTTCATTTGAACATAAAAGTTTCCTTAATGCAAATTATATGACTTCGTGCAAAGAATGGTGTGATGATGTGAAAAATGTTTTGGGAGTTTATGGATGCTGAATAAGGGGGAAGATAATAAATTATAGGGTTGTTTTTGAAATTTATGTGAACATAGAGCCTATATTACAGCATATTAATTGATGGAAATGAAATTGTATGATATATAATATATTGGGATTACAACATAACCATAGTGTTTTGTGATGTAATCTTGTTTTTATTTTTGTTAACTTATAGAAAAAATTGTAAATAGAAGAAAATAGGCTAAGTACAATTTAGTATGTATTTTCTTATTATATATGTTTTGATATGAACGTTAACTTATACATGATTTTAAAATTTAGATAGGTGGTAGAAATACATTGGCAACTACAAAACCATATAGAGTATTACTATATTACATGTACACAACAATTGAAAATCCAGAAGAATTTGCTGAACAGCATTTAGAATTTTGTAAATCACTTGAGTTAAAAGGAAGAATTCTTGTAGCAACAGAAGGAATTAATGGAACTTGTTCTGGTACTGTAGAGCAAACAGAGAAATACATGGAAGCAATGAACAATGATCCACGTTTTGACGGTATCGTATTTAAAATAGATGAAGAAGAGGGGCATGCATTCAAGAAAATGCACGTACGTCCTCGCCCAGAGTTAGTGACACTTCGTCTAGAAGACGACATTAATCCGAAAGAAATAACTGGGAATTATTTAGAACCAAAAGATTTTTATGAAGCAATGAAACAAGAAGATACAGTTATCATTGATGCACGAAATGATTATGAGTTTGATCTAGGTCACTTTAAAGGTGCGATTAAACCGGATATTGAATCATTCCGTGAATTGCCAGATTGGATTAGAGAAAACAAAGAAACACTTGAAGGTAAAAAGATTTTAACATACTGTACAGGCGGAATTCGTTGTGAGAAGTTTTCTGGTTGGTTAGTTCGTGAAGGTTACGAAGATGTAGGTCAGCTTCACGGTGGTATTGTAACGTACGGAAAAGACCCAGAAGTACAAGGTGAGCTTTGGGATGGACAATGTTACGTGTTCGATGAGCGTATCTCTGTACCAGTAAACCAAAAAGAACATGTTATCGTTGGTAAAGACCACTTTTCAGGTGAACCTTGTGAGCGCTATGTAAACTGTGCAAATCCAGAATGTAATAAGAAAATTTTATGTTCTGAAGAAAACGAAGCAAAACATTTACGTGCATGTTCTCATGAATGTCGTGTACACCCACGTAATCGTTATATCGTGCAACACGAATTAACAGAAGAGCAAGTAGCTGCTACATTAGAAAAAATCGAAGCAGGGAAGTAAGCATAATAGAAAACAGATGGTAGCATCGTGCTGCCATCTGTTTTTTAGTTATTTTGTACTATCCTTCTCTTTCACAGCAGAAAGTACAGTTTGTTTTACCCATGCTTTTCTTCTTTTATGTTGTAGACTCCATTGGTATAAACTTTGCGCACCTAAAATAAGTGAAATGACTATGCCACTGATTGCTATTAGAAGCGCGAAAAATTCAAGTGGCGACGATATTTTTTTTGAATCGGTGTTTCTTAAAAGATCAATCATAGTAAAACCTAACATTTGGCCTACTACAGAGTAGAGCGTTAAAATTAATAATAAAAGGCTATCTTTTTTAGAGGCGACGTTTTCTTGATATTTAAACAAACTATCAAGATTTTGTTTCGCATTCGCGTATAGAACCTCAATGTTAAATAGCCTTCTTAAGCGAAAAAAAATATCTTCACTCTGTGATTGGGATACTAGCTCTAAAGAAAAGTAATTCGCTGTAAACGAATTGATTGAATAAATTAATTTCTCTATTTCATTTGTATCTTGTTCAATATTTAACTCGGCATAAGCGTTTGCCATCTTTAATAAAACAACTTTATGAAATAAGTTTAATAATAAAGCGTAATAAAATTCCCCGTACATTTGACTAGCAAGTTTAGCGATTGCTTGTTCACCTTCATTTGTTATACATGTAAAAATGTGTTCTTCCATAACAAAGTAGCGATTAGGAGCCCATCTTTGATAAGAATGTTTTGTTAAATAATCTTGAATATAAGGAACATTATTTGCGCTAATATACGGCTTGCCAGCGTCTGTTAATCCGGAAAGACTGGAAGTTCGGTATACATCGATTATATGAAGGTCTGACTCCTTATTCACGGATAATAAAGTTTGTACATACATTCGTTGATCTTCAAAGAATGGGAATGTTTGAAAGTAAGAGCTCCGCAATCTCTTTTTCTCAAAGAAGTCTGTTAAGCCATGAAATAAATCGCCGAATATAAGCTTCTCTACTTGTGAATATTGTTTTCCATTACATTCAATACAAATAGTCTCAGTTGTGTCATTTTTAGTTTCAAGTACACGGAAGCGGGCAGCGAATTCAATTGCTTCTGATAATGTCATGTTTGGAGAGGTTTCTACTTCTGTCCGTATTGTTAAGAAGCCAAGCTCATAAGGGCAAAGTGTTACGTCAATAGAGTGTATTTTGAATGGAACGGAAATAAGATTTGTTGTTAAATGTCCAGTTAAGTTAAGGTCTTTAGAATAGCGCTGTAATCCTTTTTGATGCTCTGAGTGAGGAAATAGAATTTTATTTGTAAATGAAAGATAGTATGCTTCCATATTTTGATGTGAAACTTGAAACTTTCCGTAGTATGTATTTTCATTTTCAAGGTGATCGAGTCGAAAAGGGCGAAAATCATTTTTCTGTAAGAAAGGGAACATATTTTGTTCATATCCAGTTTTAAAAGAAAACGGGAATATAAATTGAAATACAGCTGTTGTTACATCTTTTTCTTCAATTGCTTGTATTGCCTCCATCTACATTGTTTCCTTTCCATGTATGCTATAGAAACAACATGCCCAAATTCATTTGAAAATAACCACTGTTTTATACTCTATTAAGAATGAAAATTCAGCTTATTTAATAGGGGACATGTATAATGTTATGTATACTAAAAGTTATAAAATTGTATTTTGAAAAGGGGGATGTTGTATGCGGATTTTAGTATTAGGAGCTGGTGGCGTTGGAGGCTTTTTTGGAGGTCGATTAGTAGAAAAGGGAGAAGATGTTACGTTTCTTGTTCGTAGTAAACGGAAAAAACAATTGGAGGAAAGAGGACTTGTAATCCGAAGTATTAACGGAGATTTTTCCTTCCAACCGAAATTAATAACGAAAGAAGATCGAACTTCTCCATTTGATGTCATTTTATTTTCAACAAAAGCGTATCACTTAAACGAGGCAATTCAAGATTTGAAGCCGTTTGTAGGTGAAAATACTGTAATAATCCCATTGTTAAATGGTATCGCTCATTTATCACTATTACAAAAGGAATTCGGTGAAGAGAAAGTAATTGGCGGTCTATGCTTTATCGAGACGACATTAAACGATCAGGGAGAAATTGTACAAACGAGTGCTGCCAACAGACTTGTATTTGGAGAAATTAAGTCTCAAGATTCAGAGAGAATCAATCATATTTCCAAAGCATTTGCAGGTACGAAATCTAGTTTTGTTTTAAGTGAAAATATTACGCAAGATATGTGGCATAAATATTTATTTATTACTGTAATGTCAGGTGTGACAACATTAATGCGTGCACCAATAGGACCGATTCGCGAAAGCGAAGGTGGACGCGATTTTATCCAAAACTTATTTGAAGAATCTGTGCAAATCATGAGGGCATTAGGAGCTCCGGTAAAGGAGAACATTGCCCAGGAACATATGAAAACAATTGATAAAATTTCGTATGATATGAAGTCATCGATGCAGCGTGATATGGAAAAAGGTTCGTCCATTGAAGCGAAGCACTTACAAGGATATTTACTGGATTTAGCAGAGCAATTTTCTATAGAAGCACCATTATTAGGAGCAGTATATCAAAATTTAAAAGTGTATGAAGAAATGGTCTTTAACAAATCGGCAATAGAATTGGATGTATGAAAAAATAAAAAAGAAAGCAATATATAAATGTATTGCTTTCTTTTTTATGACAAATTATTTATTTCTTTTAACTCTTTCTGTCAAGTTTATTTCTTGTTCGCGTTTCCCATACAACTGATTAATTTCATTTGCTAATGCATCTAAATAGGAATCGGAAAAAATAGGCTTCTTTTCTTTAGACATATAGGTCTCCTTTATCGATTTTTTAGTATTCATTATGTATATTTATCGGCGGATTATGCGCAATCATTTTAATTTTTTCTTTTTAAAAATTTTTGTTTACATTTTGAAAATAAAGGAGTATTATAATCCACAGTTTCAATTTTCTAAATCGCTGAAACCGCATGGTGCGGGGGACCCGTTCTTATGGATTAGTACTTAATCCAATGGGGTGAATCCTTGAAAAAGGTAGGGCTACTCAAAGGTCCAAATCCGACAGCTAACCTCGTAAGCGTTATATTGAGAAGGAAGGTGGAGCTTGTGCGACAAAAAATATAATGTCTACAAGTCTATTTCGTTATGGCTTGTAGACATTTTTTGTTTTCTGAAGAAATAGTTTATACGCTGTAACTAGCAGAAAAGTTCGTACAAAATTATTGGAGAGTGGACAGCAGTGGTTTCATCTATCAAAAGGTTTTTAATTGGAAGGCCGTTAAAATCAACTGAGTTAGGAGAGCAAAAGCTTAATAAAACGAAGGCGCTAGCCATTTTATCTTCTGACGCATTGTCATCAGTTGCATACGGACCAGAGCAAATATTAATTGCACTAGCAGGCCTTGGAGCGGTAGCTTATTGGTATTCTATTCCGATCGCTGTTGGGGTATTAGTATTATTGACAGCTCTTATTTTATCTTATCGACAAATTATTTTTGCTTATCCGCATGGCGGGGGGGCATACGTAGTATCAAAAGAAAATTTAGGGATGAATCCAGGATTAATAGCTGGAGGATCTTTATTAGTCGATTATATTTTAACTGTTGCAGTAAGTGTATCTGCAGGTACAGATGCGCTCACATCAGCTTTCCCTAGCTTACATGCACATAATGTAATCATTGCGATTATATTTGTTATATTGATTACTATTTTAAATTTAAGAGGGGTAACGGAATCAGCTTCTGTTTTAGCATATCCAGTTTATTTATTCGTTTTAGCACTATTTATATTAATTGGTGTAGGGATATACAATATTTTAACTGGTCACGTGTCACCGACTTTACACACGCCGATTGGAACACCAGTTGCAGGAATTAGTTTGTTCTTACTGTTACGAGCATTTGCTTCAGGAAGCTCTGCTTTAACGGGTGTTGAGGCGATATCTAACGCAATCCCAAACTTTAAAGATCCTGCACCTAACAATGCAGCGAAAACATTGCTTGCAATGGGTGCATTACTTGCAGTTTTATTTTCAGGAATTGTCTTTTTAGCTTATTATTACGGAATTAATCCAAGTAAGGAAGTAACAGTCGTTTCACAAATTGCTGAACAAACTTTTGGACGTAATTTCATGTACTATTTCATACAAGGTACAACAGCTTTAATATTAATTCTTGCTGCTAATACAGGTTATTCTGCATTTCCGCTATTAGCAGTTAACCTTGCGAAAGATAAGTTTATACCGAGAATGTTTACGATTAGAGGAGACCGCCTAGGTTACTCAAACGGTATTATTATACTTGGAATCGCTTCAATTATTTTAATTGTAGCTTTCCAAGGGCAAACAGAACATTTAATCCCGTTATATGCAGTAGGTGTATTTATTCCATTTACACTTTCTCAAACTGGGATGGTAATAAAATGGCTTCGTGAAAAACCTGAAGGATGGGCTTTGAGATTAACGGTCAATTTAATTGGTGCAGTCATTAGTTTTATCGTAATGAGTATGTTCTTTTTAACTAAATTCGCACAAGTTTGGTCGATCCTTATTTTCTTACCTGTCATTATCTTCTTGTTCCATCGAATTAAGAAGCATTATGATGCAGTGGGGGATCAATTAAGTTTAAAAACTTGTGAACCACTTGTTCCGATTGAAGGGAATGTAATTGTCGTTCCTGTAGCAGGTATGACTCATGTAGTAGAAAATTCACTGAACTATGCTAAAGCTCTTTCTGCAGATCAAGTTATCGCTGTGTATGTTGCTTTTGACAGAGAAGAGGAAAAGAAATTTGAAGAGAAATGGGAGAAGTGGCAACCTGAAGTAAGGCTTGTTACATTACATTCTCATTATAGAAGTATTATTCAGCCGCTAACAAAATTTATTGATACAGTACAATATAAGGCGAGTGAATCAAATTACCGAGTTACGGTCGTTATACCACAGTTTATTCCGAAAAAAGGTTGGCATAACATTCTTCATAATCAGTCTAGTTTACTCATTCGTGCGTATTTACTCTATAAAAGAAATGTTGTTATTACGACAGTTCCATATCATTTGAAAAAGTAATAAGACTTTTTAAGGATAGCTTCACGAAAGTGAAGCTATCCTTTTTGTGTATATGTTATGCATAATTGCATATAGGCCTTAAAGTTATATTGATATAATATAATCACTTATGAGTAAACAGTGTTTTTTGTTGTGATATATGGATATTTTAATGGAGAAAGTTAAGTGGATTTTATTTTGGAATAAAGACATGAGGCTTGAAAATAAAGGGAATTAAAATACTTCTTTACGGTAGATGAATAGCTGTGTTTAAATGACCTTACAGTACAAAACTTAAATAAAAATAAAACGGAATTTCATATTTACGTACGTTATTTATCTTAAAATGAATAATATTTTCATGTAATATATTCACTGTGTGAATGTGGAAATTACGATGAAACAGAAATTTTATACAATGTCATTCATACTAAGCGCATGTGAAAAGTTATGAAATATTTTATAACAATAAGTAAGTACTGTAGAAATAAAGTTTGAGAGAGGTGGTTCGTACATGACTCACGGTGAGAACGTTCTCTATTTTTAACCATCTCAAATCATTTGCAAGAAAATAGAATAATAAAATGCGATAGTAATAGTTGCTAATACATAGGAGGAGTTAAAGTGAAAAAGACTTTAATTACAGGGTTATTGGTTACAGCAGTATCTACGAGTTGCTTCATTCCTGTAAGCGCTTACGCTGAAGGAGGGCAATCAGAAGTGAAAGTATTAAACGTGCAAAATGCAATTGCCCCAAATACATTATCAAATTCAATTAGAATGTTAGGGTCACAGTCACCACTTATCCAAGCATACGGATTAGTTATTTTACAACAACCAGACATTAAGGTAAACGCTATGAGTAGTTTAACGAATCATCAAAAATTTGCAAAAGCGAATGTACGAGAGTGGATTGATGAATATAATCCGAAGCTAATCGACTTAAATCAAGAGATGATGAGATACAGCACTAGATTTAATAGCTATTATAGTAAGCTCTATGAACTAGCAGGAAAAGTAAATGAAGATGGACAGGCAAAAGCAGATTTTACAAACGCATATGGAAAATTACAATTGCAAGTCCAAAGCATTCAAGAGAGTATGGAGCAAGATTTATTAGAGTTAAATCGATTTAAAACGGTATTAGACAAAGATAGTAACAACTTATCAATTAAAGCTGATGAAGCAATAAAAACACTGCAAGGGTCAAGTGGAGATATTGTGAAATTAAGAGAAGACATAAAAAGAATTCAAGGGGAAATTCAAGCTGAACTAACTACTATTTTGAATAGACCACAAGAAATTATTAAAGGTTCTATTAATATCGGTAAACAAGTATTTACAATTACAAATCAAACTGCACAAACGAAAACAATTGATTTTGTTTCTATCGGTACTTTAAGTAATGAAATTGTAAATGCTGCAGATAGTCAAACGAGGGAAGCCGCTCTTCGTATTCAACAAAAGCAAAAAGAGTTATTACCACTTATTCAAAAGTTATCACAAACTGAATCAGAGGCAACTCAAATTACATTCGTTGAAGATCAAGTAAGTAGCTTTACAGAACTAATTGATCGCCAAATTTCAACTTTAGAGACGTTATTAACGGATTGGAAAGTTTTAAACAATAATATGATCCAAATTCAAACAAATATTGAAGAAGGCACGTATACAGACAGTAGTTTACTTCAAAAACATTTCAATCAACTTAAAAAAGTAAGTGATGAAATGAATAAGCAAACAAATCAATTTGAAGATTACGTTACAAACGTTGAAGTACATTAAACAGAAAAATAATTAGCGATATAGGGAGAGAAGAAAAATGACAAAAAAACCTTATAAAGTAATGGCTCTATCAGCACTTATGGCAGTATTTGCAGCAGGGAATATTATGCCAGCCCATACGTATGCAGCTGAAAGTACAGTGAAACAAGCTCCAGTTCATGCAGTAGCAAAAGCTTATAATGACTATGAAGAATACTCATTAGGACCAGAAGGCCTAAAAGATGCAATGGAAAGAACAGGTTCAAACGCTTTAGTAATGGATCTGTACGCTTTAACAATTATTAAACAAGGAAATGTTAACTTTGGTAATGTATCGACTGTTGATGCAGCTTTAAAAGGAAAAGTGATTCAGCACCAAGATACAGCTAGAGGAAATGCGAAACAGTGGCTAGATGTATTAAAGCCACAGCTTATTTCAACGAATCAAAATATTATTAATTACAATACGAAATTCCAAAACTATTATGATACTTTAGTTGCTGCGGTAGATGCGAAGGATAAAGCAACTCTTACGAAAGGTCTAACTAGATTATCAAGTAGTATTAATGAAAATAAAGCGCAAGTAGATCAGTTAGTAGAAGACTTGAAGAAATTCCGAAATAAAATGACGTCGGATACTCAAAACTTCAAGGGAGATGCAAATCAAATTACATCAATCTTAGCTAGTCAAGATGCTGGAATTCCGCTTCTGCAAAATCAAATTGCAACGTATAATGAAGCAATTAGTAAATATAATGCAATTATTATCGGTTCATCTGTTGCGACAGCTTTAGGCCCAATTGCAATTATCGGTGGTGCAGTAGTTATTGCTACTGGTGCAGGAACGCCGCTAGGAATCGCATTAATTGCAGGTGGTACAGCAGCTGTAGGTGGTGGAACAGCTGGAATCGTATTAGCGAAGAAAGAGCTTGATAATGCACAAGCAGAAATTCAAAAGATAACAGGACAAGTTACGACTGCTCAATTAGAAGTAGCAGGGTTAACGAACATTAAAACACAAACTGAGTATTTAACAAATACGATTGACACTGCAATTACAGCGTTGCAAAATATTTCAAATCAATGGTACACAATGGGATCAAAATACAATTCTTTACTTCAAAATGTAGATTCAATTAGTCCAAATGACCTTGTTTTCATAAAAGAAGATTTAAACATCGCGAAAGATAGCTGGAAGAACATTAAAGACTATGCAGAAAAGATTTATGCTGAAGACATTAAAGTAGTAGATACGAAAAAAGCATAATAGCAATTAAACTGTTGCAACATTATGTATAGATAATTGATTATCATAAAATAGAGAGCTCCTGTTCAGTAGTGAGCAGGAGTTCTTTTACCTCTAACGTTTCATATCCTCATAAAAAGAATAGGTGATAAGTATGCGTAATAATTTCTATAAAAAATGCCTTTTAACGATAATGATTGCTGGAGTGGCAACGAGTAATGTGCTTCCTTTACATCCTTTTGCAGCGGAACAAAACGTAAAAACATTGCAAGAAAATGCGAAAAATTATTCTCTCGGACCAGCAGGGTTCCAAGATGTAATGGCGCAAACGACATCGAGCATATTCGCAATGGATTCATATGCAAAATTAATTCAAAATCAGCAAGAGACTGATTTGAGTAAAATAAGTTCAATTAATAGTGAGTTTAAAGGAAATATGGTTCAGCACCAAAGAGATGCAAAAATTAATGCGGCGTATTGGTTAAATAATATGAAGCCTCAAATTATGAAGACGGATCAAAATATTATTAATTACAATAATACTTTTCAAACGTACTATAATAGCATGCTAGTAGCGATTGATCAAAAGGATAGCGGTAAATTAAAAGTGGATTTAGAAAAGTTGTATGCGGACATTTTAAAGAATCAAAATGAGGTAGATGTATTATTAGGGAATTTAAAAGCTTTTCGCGATAGAATGGCGAAAGATACAAATAGTTTTAAAGAGGATACAAATCAATTAACAGCGATTTTAGCAAGTACGAATGCAGGTATTCCAGCATTAGAGCAACAAATAAATACATATAATGATTCGATCAAAAAGAGTAATGATATGGTCATTGCTGGTGGCGTACTTTGCGTAGCATTAATAACATGTCTTGCTGGTGGACCGATGATTGCGATTGCGAAAAAAGATATCGCAAATGCAGAAAGAGAAATAGCCAATTTAAAAGATAGAATTTCAGGAGCACAAGCAGAAGTCGCAATTTTGACTGATGTGAAAAATAAAACAACAAACATGACAGAAACAATCGATGCAGCAATCACAGCACTGCAAAATATATCAAATCAATGGTATACGGTAGGGGCAAAATATAATAATTTACTACAAAACGTAAAAGGAATCAGCCCTGAAGAATTTACCTTTATAAAAGAAGATTTAAATACAGCGAAAGATAGCTGGAAAGATGTAAAGGATTATACAGAAAAATTACATGAAGGCGTGGCAAAGTAAACAGTGGACTAGTTCCGCTGTTTATTTTTTATTGCGTTTTTAGTGAGAGTTGAACTTGTAATTTGATATATAAGTTTTTCATGTGTATTATCAATGTGGCTCTGGGATAATGTTTAGTCAAATTGATACTAATAACTTTAATAAACTTCCGATCAAGCTTTTTATATTTAATGTTTTAACGAAAAAAGCTATACTGTAAGCAAAATTAAAAATTGGAAAGGAAATACTAGAACATGGAAAATTATTTATTATTTATCCTTACAGCAATGCTAATCATAATAATGCCTGGTCCTGGTTTTGCACTAGTTACAAAAAATACTATCTCGCATGGTAAAAATGGTGGGATAAAGACTGTTTTAGGAACGATATCTGGAATGATGATTCATACAATAATGGCTACGCTAGGACTCTCTGCCATCCTAATGAAATTCTCTATGTTATTTACATTTATAAAATATGCTGGAGCTTTTTATTTAATTTTCTTAGCTGTAAAGTCAATTAAAAGTGCCTTACATAAAAAAGAAGATATGTCAGGTTCAGTAGTAATGGACTCTAAGGATATTGGAGCAATTAAAAGTTTTAGACAAGGATTTACTACGGCAATTTTAAACCCAAAAACTGCTGTGTTTTTCCTTAGTTTTCTACCCCAATTTATTGTGAGTAATCAAAATCATTTCCTCCAATTTCTTTTATTAGGAGTCACATTTACGACTTTGACAGCAATATGGTATTTACTTTATATCTCACTCATACGTCAATTAAGAACTTTTTTAAGAAAAGAAAGAGTGAACCGTACAATAGAGGGTATTACGGGCGCAGTATTATTAGTATTTGGAGTTAGATTGTTTTTCCAAAAATAAATATGTATAGAAAGACAAAGAATGAATTAAATATAAATCGATTTAACTACTTCAAGATCATCTGTATCGAGTGTATGAAGCTAAAAAATAAAGTTTCATTGTAAAGACTAAGTGTAGTAGAAGTTTAGGTGGATAAAATTCGGTAGTCGAAATTTCTTGCATAAAGCTGTATAATGCTTGTAACGAAAGGGAAATACAGGAAAGGGTTTGTAATAAGTTACTATGGAAAAAGATAAACAACAATTAAGCGTTGAAGTTGCAAGATTATATTATCAATCAGATTATAGTCAGCAAGAAATTGCTAACAAATTAAATATCTCAAGACCGACGATCTCTAGATTATTAAAGTACGCAAAAGAAAAAGGGTTTGTTCAAATTAGTATAGCTGATCCATTTGCTGATTTAGATAATGTTGGGAATTTACTGAAAGAAAAGTACAACTTGTTAGAGGCACATGTTGTGTTTTCTCCAGTTCCAGAATATGCAACGATTACTGAGTATATTAGTAAATATGCAGCTGAGTACATGGGAAAGACAGTGAAAAATGGGGATATCGTTGGTGTAAGCTGGGGAATGACGATGTATGAAATCGCCAGAAAAATTGTACCACAACATGTAAAAGGCGTAGAGGTGGTCCAATTAAAAGGTGGCATTAGTCACTCAAGTGTAAATACATATGCGAATGAGACCATTGCTTTATTTGCAGATGCGTTTCAAACGACGCCAAGAAATCTACCCCTTCCGGTCATATTTGATAATGCAGTGACAAAAGAATTAGTGGAGCAAGATAGACATATTCATCACATTATCGAAATGGGAAAACAAGCGAATATTGCAGTTTTCACTGTTGGAACAGTGCGAGACGAAGCGCTATTATTCCGATTAGGATATTTCGATAAGGATGAAACGAACATTTTGAAAAAACAATCGGTCGGTGACATTTGTTCACGTTTCTTTGATGGAGACGGAAATATTAGTAGCGAAGAAATTAATAAGCGTACAATTGGAATTGAGTTAGAAGAATTAAAGTTGAAGAAACGTTCTATTTTAGTTGCGGGTGGTAATAGAAAAATAAAAGCAATTGATGGTGCGTTACGTGGTGGGTATGCAAATGTATTAATTATCGATCAGCATACAGCAAAAGAATTGTTACATTATAAAAAAGATTAGAAATAAAAGGCTTTCTCAAAATATTAATTTTGAGAAAGCCTTTTATTTTTAGTATGAATAAATCAAGGTGTAGTACCTTGTAAAGTATTTGTAAGGAACGCTCTTTGATTGATCTCCTTTTTCAAAAATTAGTGAGTTAGCCATAATATCTCTATCTACAAAAGTCCATCCATCTTGCTCCATCATATCGATAAAAGGTTCCATTTTTCCGCGCTTTACTAAGTAGGGGTATTGATTATCTATCGGTTCTACTTCCACCATTTCTTTGTCTTGAATAACCATCTTAGACATAGCTAAAGCAAATGGAATGGGGTTTCCTTCTTGGAAAATAACATCCCTTTTATAAAAAATAAATATGGATAGTGAAGTGCATACTAGCAATGTGAATATAAAGAATTTTGACTTAAACAAGTGGTTCACATCCTTTATTTACAAGCTTATACTACTTTCAATGTATTACAAGAAATTCCCTTCTAAAAAAGAATGAACAAAATTTCAAAAGTGTATTTACATTTGTTCAACTAAGAGTTAGAATGAAGTTGTTAAAAGATATGAGGAGTGAAGATAATGAATATTGCAAAGTTAATTGACCATACAATTTTAAAAGCTAATACTACAAAAGAAGATGTTATGAAAGTAATCGAAGAAGCAAAGGAATATAAATTCGCTTCTGTTTGTATTAATCCTACATGGGTAAAGCTAGCTGCTGAAGAATTAGCTGGACATGATGTAGACGTTTGTACTGTAATCGGTTTCCCATTAGGAGCAAGCACTACTGAAACAAAAGCTTTCGAAACAAAAGATGCTATCGCAAAAGGTGCAACTGAAGTTGATATGGTAATCAACGTAGGCGCTTTAAAAGATGGCGATAACGAGTTCGTTGAAAAAGATATTTATGAAGTAGTACAAGCAGCAAAAGGAAAAGCTCTTGTAAAAGTAATCATTGAAACTTGCCTATTAACAGATGAAGAGAAAGTACGCGCTTGTGAATTATCAGTAAAAGCTGGTGCTGACTTCGTAAAAACTTCAACTGGATTCTCAACTGGCGGAGCAACTGCTGAAGATATCGCATTAATGCGTAAAACAGTAGGACCAAACGTTGGTGTAAAAGCATCTGGTGGCGTTCGTACACGTGAAGATGCAGACAAAATGGTAGCTGCTGGAGCTTCTCGCGTTGGAGCAAGTGCTAGTGTTGCAATCGTATTAAATGATGCAAAAGGTGCTACAGATAACTACTAATCATTAAAGAGTGAAGAGCAATAGATACACGTTTAAAGTAAAGTGTATCTATTGCTTTAACAATTGAAAAGAATGTAAGCGGATACGAATGGGAGGAGACGGCTTATGAAATACTTAATCGGTGTTTTAGGCCTCGTATTGATTTTAGGTATCGCTTGGCTTGCTAGTAATGATAGAAAGAAAGTCAAATATCGCCCAATCATAACGATGGTTATATTACAATTCATTTTGGGATTTTTATTATTAAATACAAGTGTAGGGAATATATTAATTAGCGGAATAGCAGATGGTTTTGGAGAATTATTAAAATATGCCGCTGATGGTGTGAACTTCGTATTTGGTGGATTAGTAAATCAAAAAGAGTTTTCATTCTTTTTAAGTGTATTAATGCCAATCGTATTTATATCAGCTTTAATAGGTATTTTGCAACATATTAAAGTATTACCTATTATTGTGAAATCTATCGGTCTAGTATTAAGCAAAGTAAATGGAATGGGGAAACTAGAATCATATAACGCGGTAGCTTCTGCGATTTTAGGACAATCTGAAGTGTTTATTTCAGTTAAGAAACAACTAGGATTATTGCCAGAGAAAAGAATGTATACATTATGTGCATCTGCAATGTCTACCGTTTCTATGTCTATCGTTGGATCATATATGGTGTTATTAAAACCGCAATATGTTGTAACCGCTTTAGTGCTTAACTTATTCGGTGGTTTCATCATTGCTTCTATCATTAACCCGTACGAAGTTACTGAAGAAGAGGATATGTTAGAAGTACAAGAAGAAGAGAAAAAGACATTCTTTGAAGTATTAGGGGAATACATTATAGATGGATTTAAAGTTGCGATTACAGTGGCAGCTATGTTAATTGGTTTCGTTGCTCTTATCGCATTCATTAATGCAGTATTTAAAGGTGTAATCGGTATCTCATTCCAAGAAATTCTTGGCTATGTATTTGCACCATTTGCATTTATTATGGGTGTACCTTGGCATGAAGCAGTTAATGCCGGAAATATTATGGCAACAAAATTAGTATCAAATGAATTCGTCGCTATGACAGATTTAGCAAAAGGAAACTTTAATTTCTCAGATAGAACGACAGCGATTATATCTGTATTCTTAGTTTCATTTGCAAACTTCTCTTCAATTGGAATTATTGCTGGAGCAGTTAAGAGCTTAAATGAAAAACAAGGGAATGTAGTCGCAAGATTCGGTTTGAAATTACTTTTCGGTGCAACATTAGTAAGTTTCTTATCAGCAACAATCGTAGGCTTATTATTTTAATAGATTCATATCATATAAAAAGGAATGGTGATTGTAATGAGAATGGTAGATATTATTGCGAAAAAACGTGACGGCAAAGAATTAACGACTGAAGAAATCAAATTCTTTATTAATGGATATACAGACGGAAGTATTCCTGATTATCAAGTGAGTGCACTTGCAATGGCAATCTTCTTTAAAGATATGACAGATCGTGAACGTGCAGATTTAACGATGGCGATGGTTGAGTCTGGAGAAACGATTGACTTATCAGCAATTGAAGGAATTAAAGTAGACAAACATTCAACTGGCGGTGTTGGTGATACAACGACATTAGTATTAGGACCATTAGTTGCTGCTTTAGATGTACCAGTAGCAAAAATGTCTGGTCGTGGTTTAGGACATACGGGCGGAACAATTGATAAATTAGAAGCGGTAGAAGGATTCCACGTTGAAATTACGAAAGAACAGTTCATTGATATTGTAAACCGTGACAAAGTAGCTGTTATTGGACAAACAGGAAACTTAACACCTGCAGATAAAAAAATCTATGCACTTCGTGATGTAACAGGAACAGTAAACTCGATTCCTCTAATTGCAAGTTCAATTATGAGTAAAAAAATTGCAGCTGGTGCTGATGCGATCGTACTTGATGTAAAAACAGGTGCTGGCGCATTTATGAAAACAGAAGAAGATGCAAAAGAATTAGCTCATGCAATGGTACGTATCGGAAATAATGTTGGACGTCAAACGATGGCTGTTATTTCAGATATGTCACAACCTCTTGGTTTTGCAATTGGTAACGCTCTAGAAGTGAAGGAAGCAATTGATACATTAAAAGGTGAAGGCCCAGAAGATTTAACAGAATTAGTACTTGTATTAGGTAGCCAAATGGTTGTACTTGCTAAAAAAGCAAATACATTAGAAGAAGCTCGTGAAATGCTAATTGAAGTTATGAAAAATGGAAAAGCAACTGAGAAATTTAAAGAGTTCTTAAGCAACCAAGGCGGAGACAGCTCGATTGTAGACAATCCAGAAAAAATGCCACAAGCGAAGTATGTAATTGATGTACCTGCAAAAACTTCAGGTGTGATTTCAAACATTGTTGCAGATGAAATCGGTATCGCAGCTATGTTATTAGGTGCTGGTCGTGCGACAAAAGAAGATGAAATCGATTTAGCAGTAGGTTTAATGTTACGTAAAAAAGTTGGCGATGCAGTAAAAGAAGGCGAGCCGTTCGTAACGATTTATGCAAATCGCGAAAATGTAGAAGATGTAAAAGCAAAAATTTATGAGAACATTTCTATCGCTGAAACAGCAGTGGCTCCTAAATTAGTTCATACAGTTATTACTGACTAATCAATATTACATTTATTTTGAGGAGGAAATAATATGGATAAGAAAAAATATATTGAAGAAGCAAATAAGATGTTATCGAAAGCGTATATTCCGTATTCTAAATTTCCTGTTGGTGCAGCATTAGTTACAAAAGAAGGTAAAATCTATACTGGTTGTAATATAGAAAACGCTTCTTACGGTTTATGTAACTGTGCAGAAAGAACAGCAATATTTAAAGCAGTATCAGAAGGTGAGCGCGACTTTAGTTACTTAGTCATTACAGGAGAAACTGACGGACCTATTTCACCATGTGGTGCTTGTAGACAAGTGATTGCTGAATTTTGTGATCCGAAAATGCCAGTTTTACTAACGAATGTAAAAGGCGATGAAAAAGAAGTGACGGTTGAACAGTTATTACCGGGTGCTTTCACAATTGAAGATTTAAAATAAGTAAAAGCCATTCCACAAGGAAAAGTTGTGGAATGGCTTTTTTGTTTCCAATAATAGAATGTAACATTCCGTTCATATTCCGTTCATAAACTTTACGTAAAATAATTGGAGTGAATATGGAAAGTGACGATATAAATTGTCGTTCTACAGCAGGAGGAATATAATGAAAAAATTATATAATGCAGCATTCATTTACTTAATTATTGGTTTATTATCAGGTGTATTTGCAAGAGAGTATACGAAAGCGCAAGGAATTAAAGGATCCACTATGTTGCAATTAGTGCATACACACGTATTAGTGCTCGGCTTCGTATTCTTTTTGATCGCTCTAGCTCTATTTAAAGTGTTTAATGTCCATGAAACAAAAAGTTTTCGTGCGTGGTTTGTTGTTTATAATGTAGGATTAATTTTTACTATTGCTACAATGGTATTTAGAGGTCTTCTACAAGTAAACGGAACTGACTTTAATGGTTTAAGCCATATGGCTGGATTAGGTCATGTCATTATAAGTATTGGGCTTGTTTGGTTTATGATTTTGCTAAAAAAGTCTTTTAAATAGATAGGAGTGGAGAATATGAGTTTAGCACTTTTATCAAGTATTGTAGCGGTTTGTATGGCTGTTGGAGTGATGTTTCTTCGCTTTAAGTCAGCGAAAAAACCGGTAACGAAAAAGAAAATTATATTACCGCCAATCTTTATGAGTACTGGTGCATCGATGTACTTCTTACCAGAGTTTCGGTTAACATCGTTAGAAATAGTAGAGGCAATCAGCGTAGGACTTATTTTTTCTATATTTCTTATTAAAACAACTAAGTTCGAAATAAGAGGCGAACATATATATATGAAACCATCTAAAGCATTTATATTTATTTTAGTTGGATTATTAGCAGTGCGAGTAGCATTAAAATCATATTTAAGTCAGTCGATTGATTTAACCCAATTAAGTGGAATGTTTTTCTTACTCGCTTTTGCGATGATCGTATCGTGGAGAATCGCGATGTATCGCTCGTATACTAAATTAGAAAAGACAATAAAAAGAGCTGGAATTTCTATATAGGAATTTCAGCTCTTTTTATGTTTTATACGATTGTTTTTTTAGCTTTGATTTCATTTGCTTAATTTTAAACGTATTTGAGCATCTTGTAATGCAACTGGTGTAACGTTAAGACCATTTTGATCAACGATTTTTGTATTTAATAAAATGGAATCTAAGCTCCCGCGAAATGTTTTTGTATAGTTTTGACGCAACATTTGTTGTTCTTGTTTTTCATCAACTGTTAATCCAGATGCTTTTTCTTTTTTTGATAATTCGTTAATACGGAATAAAATGTTTTTCATTTGATTCACCTCTAGTTAGATTTAATTACATTAGTTACTTACTAATGTATAGTTATTTTAACGTATCATTTAATAAGTGTCAATACCTATTAACATTCCTTGTTTTGTAAGTGTATGGGATAAGAGTGAGTGTAAATAACTACTAATACTTGAAATAGAAAACACGTTAATATACAATACCTTAGTAGGGTATGTTAATGTATTGTTTTACTTTATGAGAGTAATAAGCAAAAAGGAGTATGTAATAATGAATGCAGTAATTTCAAAGAAAGAAACTATCATCTCATTTACAATTGCTATTTTATTTATTTTAGCTATGGTAACAGCAGGTGTGTTATTAAATGATCCAGAAGTCATTTTGCCGGAAATAGCAGCAATGGCAATTGCTTTATGGGTGTATCGTGAGCCAGGATGGTTAAGACAGCCAGAAAAAATCTTTATTGCACCGTCAATAACAGCTGTAATTGGTTTTATGGTGAATCAAATGGAGATAGCCTATTTAGGGAAAGTAAGCTTAACGCTTGTACTGATGATGCTGTTTTTACGTGTAATTCAATCCAATTTAGCACCATCTATTGCGACAGGTTTATTACCATTAGTAACAAATGCGACGGAATGGTCATTTGTTATCGCAGTCTGCGCTTTAACATTTATATTAATGGTTGGTGTTTTTATATTTAAATTGAACAACGGTATTGAGCGAAAAGTGAATATACAGTATAAGTATATGATTGTATTTCTAATACTAAATTTTGTGTGGATCAGTTTATGTTGGATAACTGGTTATGAGCAATTAGCAGTTATTCCTCCAATATTAGTTGTCGTGTATGAATCACTTCAAAAGCCGATGTACAATGAAAAAATGGCGTTTAAACAAATAGTAGTTTTAACTATATCGGCAACTGTTGGAACGTTATTGTATTTTGCAATTGACTCATGGATTGTAGTTACTCTATTCAATATGATATTAATGCTTATTTTATTAAAAATCGTTGGAGTACGTATTCCCGCAGCGTATGCATTTCCGTTATTACCGCTCGTATTTCCTGATGAAATGATAAAAATGTTACCAGTAGCTTCATTTGTTGCGGGGGTATTTTTATTTGGTGCAGTACTACTGTATAAAAAGTGGGAGATGAAGCAAACGGGCATGCAGAAGAGTTAAATATAATTTGTAAAAAAGGTAAGTTCAAGTCACTTGAACTTACCTTTTTTATTTATACCCAATATAAGGATATATCATAAATTCCAACTAAAATGAGTAGTACCCCTGCTATAAGTTGAATGTTTGTTCCTATTTTTCGGCTCTTTTTAAGTAGTGCCCCATTTAATCCAAGGTAGGAGATGATGAATATTAATATAACGATAGGAAGAGCAGTCCCTATCGAAAAGAATGTTGGAAACAAGTAACCATAATTATATGAGAAAGATAAAGGGATTAACGTTCCGAAAAATAGAACGAACATAGTCGGACAGAAAGCTAAGGAAAAGAAGAATCCAAGTAAAAATGAGCCAACTTCATTTTGTTTTCGTATAAATTTGATTGAGAAGAAATTTCGTCCTTTAATAATACCTGCCAACATTAGCCCCATTAAAATTAATAAAGGTCCAATTATCTTTCGTAACCATGGGAAATACAAAGTTAATATTTGCTGAATCTCTTTTCCTAAAAACCATACGAATAGTCCAAGCGTTGTAAAAGCTATTATTTTTCCTGAAATGAATAACAATATATGTTTCCATACATGTCCCTTTTGTAAAGATTGATTGCCATAAAGTGTAATAGCGCTAATGTTTCCTGTTAATTGGCAAGGAGCAAGGGTACCTACTACGCCTAATAAAAACGCAAATAAAAGAGGTACCGATTTCGTAGCATTCGCGACATTCATTAAAGGAGACATTAGTTGATAGCTCCATTCACTAATTGTTGAAAACACGTTAAATTCACCTTTCTAATTAAATTGGAATGTTCCCTCTTTCGTAATCTGTTTCCACGTTTTACCCTCATCTGTAGAAAGGAACACATTAGCTTTCATTGTAGCAAAAACTATTTCAGCTGAATTTTGAGGATTTTGTGATATGTACATAATTGTATCTTTAGAATCTAAAGATGGAATCTGTAAGTTTGTTTCTTCATTTGTAGCAATTGATTTCTTCGTAATCAGTTGCTCAGTTTGCTTATTAATAGAGGCATAGATAATGTCTTCATTACTTAATGTAACTGCGGTCGATTCAACTGGTTTAGAAAATAGTTCAAATGTATTTCCATAATCTGTAGACAAATATACACCGTCTTTAGCACTTACCGCGACTACACTAGGTTGATCCGGATGTACGGAAAAGGAATGAATCGTACTTGAAAGACCTTTTAACTTACTATTTTTCCAATCTTGTCCGTTGTTCGTACTGAAATAAAAACCTTGTTGCAATTTGGAATTAGGGCGCTCATTGTACAAATAAATTGCTTCTGTATTATATCCGACAGCAAGGTTATGAAAATCAGATTCACCATAAAACGCTAGCTTTTCGAGGGTATTACCGCCATCAGAACTTTTCATTAATCCTAAAGGATTTTTTAAATTTGTGCCTGGTGCAGGATGACCGCTGGCAAAGAACCCATTCTTCGTTGCCTGAAATCCCATATAATCATGTAGCTCAGTCTTAGTTTCAAACCATTTGCCATTTTGATAAACTTTTATCCCGCTATGAGTGGCGATAGAAACCCCAGGCATATTTCCTGCATAGCCAATTCCGTGAATGTGCTCGATTTTTCCAGAAGTAGTTTCCTTATAGAAGCTTTGCAGACTCGTATTTGCTGTTTCTGTATGTTTTGGCTGAAATCGCACCGTTTCTTTGTTCGCCGGTGCTATTTCGGCGTTGCTAGAACATCCTGTAATAATGAATAAAGAAGTAATTGCAATCCCTGTTGCTACATAATATTTCAAAGTTTTAGCTCCTTTCCTATATATGAGATTTTAAGTATATGGAGTAAATGTCAAGAAATTGTGGAGTGGTATGCATAATTTCGAATGTAAGGGGCCCTAGTAATGAAAAATTTCCTTTCTCTATGAGTACTATTAATTGACGAAAAATTATAACAATAATAGAATGGATTGTATTGAATAATTAGTTTTACAAGCATACATAGAACGCTAGGGGGATTATTATGAAATCAACATTTTTTACTCAAAATAGAGAACGATTAGTAAAAACATTACCAGATGAATCTATTACTATTTTATTTGCGGGACAAGCACCTCATATGTCAGCTGATGGACATTATAAATTTGTGCCGAATCGTAATTTTTACTACTTAACGGGAATAGATGAGCCAAATGTTATTTTCATGTTGAAGAAGTTTGGAAATAGTGTAGAAGAAACACTTTTCATTGAAAAGTCAGATCCAGTAATGGAAAAATGGGTCGGTAAAACAGTTTCTAACGAAGAAGCAGAGAAAATTTCAGGTATAAAGAAAGTCGTATATTTAGATAGCTTTGAAAAGACAATGGCAAATACACTTTTCACAGAAAATGTAAAACAAGTGAATTTAGACTTGGAACTTCGTGAGTGGAGCGGTACTGAGACGAAAACGTTAGCATTTGCTAAACACGTAAGAGAACAGTACCCACACATAACAATTGGAAATGTTTATCCAAACATTTGTGAATTACGTGTCTTTAAAACAGAAGAAGAAATTGAAATTATTAAGGAAGCAATTGCTGTTACTAAAGAGGGGATTTACAACGTACTCAAGCATGCAAAAGCAGATGCGATGGAATATGAATTAGAAGCACATTTTGATTTCACGCTGAAATCATCTGGAATTAAGCATCATGCGTTCAATACAATTTTGGCGAGTGGTAAAAATGCTACAGTTCTTCATTATGAAGACAATGATGCACAAATTCAAAATGGTGATTTAGTACTGCTAGACTTAGGCGCTCAAAAAGACTACTATAACGCTGATATAAGTTATACATTCCCGGCAAATGGAACATTCTCTAGTCGCCAAAAACAAATATATAATATCGTGTTAAAAGCATTGAAAGAAACAACTGAACTTATTAAGCCAGGATTAAAGTTTGCTGCATTAAATGAGCATACAAAAAAGGTACTGGCAGAAGAGTGTAAAGCAATTGGTTTAATTCAAGAAGATGAAGAGTTATCAAAATACTATTATCACGGTGTCAGCCATTTCCTTGGTTTAGATACTCATGATGTAGGAACATACAAAGATAGAGTGTTAGAAGAAGGTATGGTTATTACGATTGAACCAGGTCTATATATTGAAGAAGAATCAATTGGGATTCGTATTGAAGATGATATTCTTGTAACGAAAGACGGACATGAAAACTTGTCAAAAGATATCATTAGAGAAGTTGAAGAGATTGAAGCGTTTATGAGTAAAAATAATGTAAATGTAAAAGAAGATGAAGTTGTTACGAAATAATCATTAGTAGAGGCGCTCAATTTTGGGCGTCTTTTTATTTGATCCATTGCACATCTCCATATTTTCTTGAAAATCATTTTTTATAATGATTTTGAAAAAGAAAAAGGAGGGGTTTTCCATGAAGCGATTTGTATTAACAGCAGCTACAGTCTCTGTCATATCTTTAATTGCTGCATGTTCCGCGACCACAAATACAACAAACGATCATAAAAATATGAACGATAAAGGAACACCACAGACTGAAACGGCTACAAAACCATTGAAAGTTGAAAAAGGACCAGAAGTTACTTTAATAGCGAAAGAAGAAAAGCAAAAATTAAGTAACGGTGTTATTGTCCCAGTCTGGACATTTAATGGCTCATCTCCTGGTCCAGAAATTCGGGTGAAAAAAGGCGAAAAGGTGAAAGTGACATTAAAAAATGAACTATCTGCACCAGTATCTCTTCATTGGCATGGGTATCCTGTCCCAAATAATATGGATGGAATTCCAGGCGTGACGCAAGATGCGGTTGAATCTGGAAAAAGTTTCACCTATGAGTTTGAAGCGAACGTACCAGGAACGTATTGGTATCATTCACATCAAGATTCTGTAAATCAATTAGATAGAGGTTTGTATGGAGCGCTCATTGTAGAAGATACAAAGGAAAAATATGATAAAGATTACACTTTAATGTTAGATGAATGGATAACAGATAAAGAAGAAATTAATAAGCAGTTAAAAGAAATGACAAAAGGGCCAACAGGTAATAAATCTAAGGATAATGAAAATACGAAAAAGAATGATGATATGAAAGGCATGGATCATTCAGGTATGGACATGAAGAGCGATAAAAAAGACTCTGGCAATATGGCAGGCATGGATCATGGAAATATGAAGATGGAAGGACATGATATGAGTATGTATGACTTATTCACAATCAATGGTAAAAGCGCAGATTTAGTAGAGCCATTAAAAGTGAATAAGGGTGATAAAGTTCGTCTGCGACTCGTTAATGCGGGTTATCTATCACATGATATACACGTTCACGGTCATGATATAAAAGTAATTGCAACAGATGGTCAACCAATTAACGATCCAAAAGTTATAAAAGACAAAGTAATTTCAATTGCACCGGGTGAACGTTATGATGTTGAATTTACAGCTAACAATCCTGGGAAATGGTACGTTGAAGACCATTCAGAAAATAAGGCTGCAAAAGGAATGAAAGCTGTTATTGAATATGATGGAAGCAAAGAGATGAAAGATAAAGCAAACGAAAAAGAAAAATTACCGAAATTAGATATGACGAAATATGGTGCTAAAAAATTAGGTAGTTTCACGTTAGACCAGCAGTATACTGCCACATATAATATGGACTTAAATACGCAAATGAATGGAAATGAAATGGTATATACAATTAACGGAAAGGTATTCCCAGATATTGACCCAATTTCAGTGAAAAAGGGTGATTTAGTAAGAGTAAAATTAGTAAATCGTTCTAAAATGGACGATCATCCAATGCATTTACATGGTCACTTCTTCCAGGTTTTGAGTAAAGATGGAAAACCGATAGAAGGTTCTCCAATTGTGAAAGATACATTGAACTTAAAACCAGGAGAAGAATATGAAGTAGCCTTTGTAGCAGACAATCCGGGTGAATGGATGTTCCACTGTCATGATTTACACCATGCTTCAGCGGGGATGGTAACAGAAGTGAAATATACAGATTATAAATCTGATTATGTTCCAAACCCTAACATTCCTAATAAGCCAGAATAATATAAAGCAGTTATCCATAGGATAACTGCTTTATATATTTTAGTCTTTAGCGTTATGCATATGTTGATCATGCTCGGATGAAGATGGGGGAGTGTGATCTGGGAATGTCACGAATACAGTAAGAACAATTACTACGCTGATGGAAAGTAATAATAGAAACCGACGATGGATAAAAGTAGAGAAGGTTTCAGATAAAAGGTGAATCATACATGACATAGTTATCGTTATAGTAAGTAAAAGACTAATAAACAGTATACTATGAGCTTGTTGAGCGTTTAACATTTCTGTAATCATTGCGCCCATTATACTTGCCATTAATCCAGAGAACATTCCTTCTAAGGCGGTATACAGGTGAAAACGTAGACCGACTAAAAAACCGATAAAACCACTGATCAAAATAGCAAGCAAAGTAGAATATAGTAATTCTCCTTTCCAGAGAATCCCTAAATAAAAACCGATACTTAAACCGATACTCATACTAAAAGACATAATAAATACCATATACTCCATTAGGGTACCCTTACGTTTAGAAATATATGATGTAATAATAATCGAGATACAACAAAGTGTTAAGGTAGTTAGCGTATAAGCAAACATCAAGATACCTCCCTGTCCTATCGTTCACTTCATCATATGTTCAAATGGAGAATACTTATGCTAATATATATCTGCAAATTATCTGCACAATTTAAAAAAGGTAAGTTCAATATAATTCTCAAATAATGATGGTTATCTTAGTAGACGATGCTTCATAAGGAATTGTTGTATTTTAAATTCTATAGAATATATGAAAGTAAATAGTAGTGAATGGAAAAGACTCTCGATTTTGAGCGTCTTTTTTGTCTATGAGCATGTGAAAGAAATTGTTATATAATGAGTTTCTATTGTGAAGCCATAAAGAATAAGCGTATAATATTATAGGTCTCCCATTTGTGAGACAAACCGCGAATGATAAATAAGATTGTTGTATTATCATCGCCTCTAAACATATATACAATGAAAGTAACACTGGAATACAGATAGGGAGTTATAAAATGAAATTAATTATTGCCGAGAAACCAGATCAAGGTTTGGCTCTTGTTTCACAGTTTAAATATCGCCGAAAAGATGGATATTTAGAAGTAGAAGCGAATGAGTTATTTCCAAATGGAGCGTACTGTACATGGGCAATTGGTCATTTGACGCAGTTATGTAATCCAGAGCATTATCACGCAGAGTGGAAAAAATGGTCACTTAATACGTTACCGATGATTCCAGAGCGTTTTCAGTTTGAGGTAACAAAGTCAAAGTATAAGCAATTTAACGTTGTGAAACAGCTGTTACATAACCCTCAGGTAACAGAAATTATTCACGCGGGCGATGCTGGGCGTGAAGGGGAATTGATCGTACGAAACATTATTAATCTTTGCAACGTGCAAAAGCCAATGAAGCGTCTTTGGATTTCATCTTTAACGAAGCAAGCTATTTATCAAGGCTTTAAAAACTTACTTGATGAAGCAGATACGATTAATACGTATTATGAAGCATATACAAGATCATGCGCTGACTGGGTCGTTGGTATGAATGCATCGCGTGTCTTTAGCATTTTGCTAAAGAAAAAGGGAATGAATGATGTGTTTTCCGCTGGTCGTGTACAAACACCAACATTAGCACTCATCGTAAAGCGTGAGAAAGAAATTGAGAACTTTAAGTCAGAGCCGTTTTGGGAAGTGTTCGCAACCTTTAATATAGAAGGAAAGAAATATGAGGGGAAATGGGAGAAAGATAATGAGTCCCGCTTAAATGATCCTGATTTGGCAAATAAAATTGCAGCGTTTTGTCAAAACAAACCGGCTGTAGTAAAAGAAATGAAAACGGAGCGTAAAGAGTTTCAGCCACCGTTTTTATTTAATTTATCAGCACTGCAAGCAACGGCGAATAAAGCCTTTAAATTTTCACCGAAAAAGACACTTGATATAACGCAAGCACTATATCAAAAAGGGATTGTCTCTTATCCTCGTTCGGATTCTAACTATGTTACACAAGGAGAGGCAGCGACGTTCCCTGATATTTTACAGAAGTTAAGTCAGTTTGATGAATATAAAGGTTTATTGCCAGCACCAGTTGAATCGATTATGAATAATAAGCGTTATGTGAATGAAAAGAAAGTTACAGATCACTACGCAATTATACCGACAGAGCAAGTTACAAATCCAAGCAAACTATCAGGTGATGAAAAGAAAATTTACGATATGATCGTAAGAAGACTGATTGCGGCACATTATGAAGTAGCAATCTTTGATTACACAACGATTACAACTCTTGTGGACGAACGTGCTGCGTTCATTTCGAAAGGAAAACAGCAAATTCAAGAAGGTTGGCGTAAAGTTATTTTCCAAGACGATAAAGATGACGAAACGATTCTTCCAATTGTAGCTGAAGGTGAACAAGGAAAAGTTGTAAAGGTGAAAGTGAAAGAAGGAAAAACACAGCCACCGAAGCGTTATACAGAAGGACAACTTATTACGTTAATGAAAACGGCTGGTAAGTATTTAGAGAATGAAGAGCTTGAGAAAGTATTAAAGAAAACAGAAGGTTTAGGTACTGAGGCAACGCGTGCAGGTATTATTACAATGCTGAAAGACCGTAAATATATAGATGTGCAGAAAAACCAAGTGTATGCAACCGACAAAGGTAAAGTATTAATTACGGCAATTGGTGATAAAATACTGGCTTCACCAGAAATGACAGCAAAATGGGAGCAACGCCTTGCGGAGATTGGAGAAGGTACAGCTTCACCAGCTACATTTATGGAGCAAACGAAAAAGCTATCAGCTAAAATTATTGAAGATGCGGTGGAAATGTCGGAGAAATGGGATTTCACCGGATTACATGTTGAATCGGTTGAACGAAAAGGATCGAAATTTACAACGGGTAAAAAGGTTGGTAGTTGTAAAAAATGTGATGGCGATGTGATTGATAAGTCAACGTTTTACGGTTGTTCTAACTATAATACAACACAGTGTGACTTTACCGTTTCGAAGAAGATATTAAGTAAAACAATTTCGCAAAAAAACATGACGAAGCTATTAAAAGGTGAGAAGACCGATTTAATTAAAGGCTTTAAAAAAGGCGAGAAAACATTTGATGCGAAGTTAGAGTGGAAAGATAATAAGATGAATTTTGTTTTTGAGAATTAAGTGGTTTCAACAAATGAAAAAGCTCTTTCCCGAGTAAAATGTGCTGTATTAGGTTTGAAAATATAGATAGAAAAGAAAAAGCATGACAATTTTATGTCATGCTTTTTTATTTTATAATTACAGAGTTTTGTATACTAGCACTAAAATTTATTTGAAATAATTGTTTGAAAAGATGGTATGAAATAGTGTTAAGTAGCAATAAAGTCTTTTAAAATATAAAAAAGTTGTTTAAAAATCCTTCTTTAACTAAACGGCAGGTTAGTTTTAATACAATGCTTGTTTTATCATTTAACCAAAGTGATAGAAGGTCAAAGAAAAGGCAGTAATAAAGAAGTGCCATTCCTAATGTGGACTGGCACTTGGTAAGGTGTAAAATTCATTATTTGATTTCGGCTGAGGAATTTGATTCATCTATTTTACCTGTACTTTATTATGATTCCTTAGACAGCCTTTTCTGTTTTAAATACCCATTGTTGGAGAGGTGGTTGATAATACGGTATCATCCACCCTAAAATTTTGCCGATAAAATAGGCGGCAATTAGTGTGCCGATTCCGATTGAGCCTAATGATTGAATGAAAACTATACAGATTGCACCAGCCACACAAATGTTTATTAAATCGCTCAAAATTTTTGCTTTACCGAATTTTAAATTAAATTTTTCACTAATTGCATAAGTTAACGCATCATACGGCATTAATGGCAGTTTCGCTGTTGTATAGCCCATTAAACCGACCGCTATAACAAATAAACTAACAATCAAATATACACTTCGAGCAAGGAGAGTTTCAGGTGCAGGGAAAAGTTGTACAAGGAAGAGCGTTGCATCCATGAGAAACCCAAATAAAAACGAAATAATGAATTGACTCACAAATTCATTTAACTCCATTCGTTTACTTAAAATCACTTGAATAATAATGTATAAAACATTTGCAAGCGCCATTGTCACACCAACCGATAAACCAATCGTTAGCGTACTTGCATATGCTAATGATGACACAGGCGATACACCAAATCCTGCTTGAATCGACATGCTAATACCAATTGACATAAAAAATAACCCGAGCACGTATAAGATGATGCGCTTCAAGGTTCTGCTCCAATGATTCATAGTATCTCTCACTTTCTAGTTAATATTATCAATATAAAGACTATAGCTATAGAATTAAATATAACGCTAAATTCGACATATGAAAAATATATATATGATAAACTAATTATATCAAAAAACATATGATGGAGAGATGCAATGGATTTCAGGCAATTATATTACTTTAAAGAAATTGTGAAACAAGGAAGCATTTCTAAAGCAGCAGAAGTGCTCCATATCGCCCAGCCCCCACTTAGCCAATTATTAAAAAAGCTTGAAACTGATCTTGGCACAACTTTAATTCATCGATATCGTCAAAAATGGGAGCTTACAGCAACAGGTGAAATACTATACCAATATGCCAATCAAATGTTAATGCAAATTCAAGATGTAAAGCAGCAAATTCAAGAAATTGAACAAGGTATAGGCGGAACAGTAAGTATCGGTGTATCGTCTACATGTTCGAATATGCTCATTGACTATGTTAGTACGTTTAGAACACAATACCCTAATGTCAAAATAAAAATAGTAACTGGAAATTCAGAAGAATTATTAAAAAGACTAGAACAAAGAGAAATTGATGTTGCCTTACTTTTACGATTGGGCAATAGTGAACAATATGAGATGAAAATATTAAAAAAACAACCAACCGCTGTGATTATTCCATCAAGTTGGGCAACATCGTTTTCATCACAGCATGTGACGATTGAACAAATTGCCCAGTTTCCATTCATTATGCTAGGAGCAATGGAAGGACTCTCCTTCAATGAAGACCTTTTCAAAGTATTTGATGAACATCAAGTCAAGCCAAATATCATTATTGAGTGTAAAGATATAAGGATGGTTGTAGCACTTGTTAGTAGAGGACTAGGATTATCCGTTATTCCAAGAATGGATTACACATCATCATTTTTAGAACATACAACGCTTTTTGAATTGAAACAATTTGATTTTCAGTTAGAGCCTGTAATAGTAAAATTAAAAGACCAAAGAATTTCCAAAGTAGCATCTCAATTTTGGGAAATGGTTGATTAGGAGATATGAACAAAGCAAAAATAGCCTTCAATCAAGTAATAAAGACATCTTACGAAAAATTGAGCCGGGATAAAAAATTCTTTACTTAAGGAAGTTTCAAAATTGACTGTAGCTATATAAATAAAAGGTAAAAAGTTCTTTACTAATTTGAAAAACGCAGTAATTACATTACTTATTAGTAAAGAACTTTTTATACAAGGACATAAGTGGTTTCAACAAATGAAAAAGCTCTTTCCCGAGTAAAATGTTCTGTATTAGGTTTGAAAATATAGATAGAAAAGAAAAAGCATGACAATTTTATGTCATGCTTTTTTATTTTATAATTACAGAGTTTTGTATACTAGCACTAAAATTTATTTGAAATAATTGTTTGAAAAGGTGTTATTAAATTGGACGCTTATATCATTTTGATCATTTCTTTTATATAAAGGAAAAATAAGAAATTAGAAAATAAAAACAAGCAATGAAGAGAACAGCTGAAAGTAGCTTACACCGATGTTTATAAAAAGTTATAGAGCATTTCTTTGAATGAGGAATGCTTTTTGTTTTTGCTTGGAATAAAAATACACAACAAAAATATTATATAAAATAATAAAATTTTATTGTAAAACGATAAAATTTATATTAAAATCAAAATCATAATAAATAAGTGTGGTGCTTTTTATGGAAAAGGTAATAACTTTATTTTTTTAATTAGAGGAGGTATAAATATGGACATTAACAATTTGATTATTGAAAATATGGATAACCCTCATGAGTTGGAGAGAATGTATAGAAAAGACCCAAAAGCTTTTAAAAAGTCATTCTCACAAGCATGGGATGAAAATCCTGATTCTCAGGTTCTAGCTGCTTGGTATGAAAGGATGCATTTCAAGGAAACGGAAAATGCAGAAAAAATATCGCTCTTTCAAAAAGCTTTCTTATTCATGGGCATGTTAGCTATTCTAGCTGGGCTAAGCACCAGAATCATTTTCCACTTTGTCGAGCAGGAAGCAATTGCTCCAATTAACCTAGCTTTTGGTGTAATTCCTTTTATTACTGCTTATTTTATTTACAATAATACTCCGAAAAAAAGTATTATTTATTTCCTTGCAGCGTTGTTCTTAATTGCCGGGTTGTATCTTAATATGTTGCCATTAAATTATAAAGACAGTAGTATCCTTGCGTATTTACATCTTCCTATATTGTTATGGGTCTTAGTAGGGCTTGCGTTTACAGGAAATGAATATTCAAAAGGCAGTACAAGGTTAGCTTATATTAAATTTAATTTAGAATATTGTCTTCTCTACGCGAGCATGGCAGTGAGCGGAATGATACTAGCAGTATTCACTATGAAGTTATTTAGCTTCGTTGACTTGGATATAGGAGAATTCTATTTTAGTAATGTTGTTTTATTTGGTGCTGCGGCCCTCGCTGTAGTGGCTACATACTTAGTATCAATGAACCTTAAACTTGCTAAAAATATTACACCATATATAGCTAAAATTTTTAGTCCGCTTGTACTGATTACATTGTTGATCTATCTTATAACGGTTATATGGAGTGGAAAAAATCCATTCTTGGACCGCAATTTCCTAATGGCCTTCAACGGAATACTCCTTGGTGTATTGGCTGTTACCATATTTTCTATCGTTGAGAGTGACTCAGACGAGAAAAAAAGCATTTCAGATTATATAAATTTTGCCTTAATTGTTCTGGCACTTATTATTGACACTGTCGCTTTGTCAGCTATCGTATTCAGACTTTCTTCTTACGGGATTACACCTAATAGACTTGCTGTTTTAGGCGTAAACATACTGATTTGGGCGAATCTCATTTGGATTATGTTTTCCTATATGCGTTTTCTACAAAACAAATCAGGACCAACAGCTATCCAAGATGCCGTTACGAAGTATCTGCCAATCTACGGACTTTGGGCAGCTTTCGTTATATTTACTTTTCCTATAATTTTTAATTAGAAAGGCATTGTTAATGTAACGACAAATTAATTTTCTATAACGTATAAAATCCTTAGAGCGGATAATTATCGTTGCTTCTATAATTTCTCGAAAATAAAAAAACGTCCCAAAGTAGGACGTTTTTTTATTATGTATATTGCTGTTTTTTCTTAATAAGTAACAACGTTTGTGAAACACAAGCAAGTACTGGCAGTTCAATCAACGGTCCAATAACGAGTGCAAGTGCAATAAGAGGCTCGTCAGGAAAAGCTGTTACAGCAATAGCGAGTGCAACAGGTGAGTTTCTTGCTAATGTTGTTAAGTTTAGACTTACTGTATCTTTATAAGATAAACGCATCATGCGCCCGATAAATTGTCCTAGGACAAAATTAATGATGAAGAACAATAGAACCGGAATGAGTAATAGTAAAACGACATTCATATTTTGTAGTAAATATTTACCTTGTGATGCAAACATCGCTACGATTGCTAAACTTAAAAATACAATTTGCGCAGAGCTGAAAAACGGAATGAGTTTATTCTCGAGTGTTTCAGTTTTTTTCAGTTTATTCATAATGAACTTTGTAGCGTGTGCAAGTACAAATGGTAAGATGATTACGATAACAATGCTTTCTACTAAAACAGAAACCGCTACAGTCTTCATGACACCAGCAAATAAAAATAAATAAATGGGAAGGAGCAGTACTTGCAATATTAAATTTACAGGCAAAATTGCAGTAGAAAGTGCTACATTTCCTTTCGCTATTTCAGTAAAGATTAAGTACCAATCTGTACATGGAGTAACCATTAACATAATAAATCCAACCCAAAGTGCCGGATGATCTGAAAGAAATAGTGCTCCTAATCCCCAAGCGAGTATAGGTGTCCATAAAAAATTAATAGTGAGGCTCGTTCCAGCAAATTTTAAATTACGGAATCCATTTTTTATTTCTTTCAATGGAATGCTGAGGAATAATCCATAAAGCATGAAAAATAAGAAGGGAACAATAAATTTTTCCGAATACATATGTATCATATTAAATTGTCCTAATATAACCCCGAATATAACAGCTGCAAGAATGATAAAGGTTTGAACCTTTTCTAAAGTACTCATTAATAAACCCTCTCTATAGATGAATTTCTCTCTCTAGTTGTATTATACAAGGTATTTCACTTATGTGTTTTTGAATCGATCATTTTGACTGAGGAAATATCTTTATTAAATATTTTTAATTCGAGATATTGTTTTTTATTTAAAGTTACTTGACTAAAGTAAGTAGGTGTATTACAATCACTTACATAAGGTAATTAAATAACAAAAAGTTTTGATTTGCTTAGGTTAAGGTATCAATTGGAACTTTTTATTAGAATAAGAATTTTTATGATGATGAATAATGAATATGATAAGAAAGTTTAGGTGAAGAAAATGGGATTATTTAGCTCATTGTTTGGTAAAAAAGAAGAAAATACAAAAGTAGAGGGGAATAAAACAATGTCAAAAGTATTATTTGTAAAAGCAAACGATCGTCCAGCGGAGCAAGCAATTAGTTCAAAGATGTATGAAACATTTGTAAGTGCTTATAAGGAAGCAAATCCGAATACAGAAATTACGGAGTTAGATTTATTTGCATTAGATCTTCCGTATTACGGAAATATCGCTATTTCAGGTGGATATAAACGTAGTCAAGGAATGGAGATAACAGCTGAAGAAGAGAAGGCAGTTGCTACAGTAGATAAATATTTAAATCAATTTTTAGAGGCTGATAAAGTAGTATTTGCATTCCCATTATGGAACTTTACAGTACCAGCACCGTTAATTACTTACATTTCATATCTTTCTCAAGCTGGAAAAACGTTTAAATATACAGCAAACGGCCCAGAAGGTTTAGCTGGTGATAAGAAAGTAGTTGTATTAGGTGCTCGCGGTTCAGATTACTCTTCAGAACAAATGGCTCCTATGGAAATGGCTGTTAATTATGTGACAAACGTACTTGGGTTCTGGGGCATTACAAATCCAGAGACAGTTGTAATTGAAGGGCACAATCAATATCCAGATCGCTCACAACAAATTGTTGAAGAAGGTTTAGAAAACGTTAAAAAAGTAGCTGCGAAATTTTAATTAATGACAGTAAATGGAAAAACCAACATGGATGACCATGTTGGTTTTTTAGTCTATTTTCTATGTTAAAAAATGTATATTTATAAAATAAATGAAAAGTTTGAAAATAGTATTGCAAAATATTATATATCAAACTATAATGAGTTCAAGAATAGTTGATACTTAAATTAAATATTCAGAAAATTCAATTAGTTAAAATTGGAAATGAGATAAGGAAATTTGAATGGGGGTTATATTATGGCGAATAAAGTACCGTTTTCGTTCATAGTAGTTATCGGATTAATGTTATTTGCACTATTTTTTGGAGCAGGAAATTTAATATTCCCAGCGATGCTTGGTCAATCGGCAGGAGAGAATGTATGGATTGCTAACGCTGGATTTTTAGTAACAGGTGTTGGATTACCATTACTAGGTGTATTAGCATTTGGTTTTTCAGGTAAAGATGATTTACAGTCATTAGCAAGTCGAGCTCACCCGGTATTCGGGATTGTGTTTACGACAGTTTTATACTTAGCGATCGGTCCGTTATTTGCAATACCAAGAACGGGAAATGTTTCTTATGAAATTGGTCTTAAGCCGTTTATGCCAGAGGGATTAGGTTCTACACCGTTAATTCTTTTTACAATTATATTCTTTAGCATCACTTGTTTTTTTTCGCTAAATCCTGCGAAAATTGTCGATATTGTTGGAAAAATATTAACACCAATTAAATTAACATTCATTGGTATTTTAGTAATCGTTGCTTTTATTCATCCGATTGGAGAGATGCAAGCACCAGTTGAAGGATATACATCACATGCATTTTTCAAAGGATTCCAAGAAGGATACTTAACAATGGACACGCTTGCATCGTTCGTATTTGGGATCATCATTATTAATGCAATTAAAGAAAAAGGTGCGAAAACGAAAACACAAATTATGGTTGTTTGTGCAAAAGCGACAATCATCGCAGCATCTATTCTAGCAATTATTTATACAGCACTTTCTTATATGGGGGCTTCAAGTGTTGCGAAGCTTGGACATTTAGAAAACGGCGGAGAAGTATTAGCGAAAGTTTCTAACTACTATTTTGGATCATATGGCGGGGTATTATTAGGATTAATGATTACAGTTGCTTGTTTAACAACTAGTGTAGGACTTGTATCAGCGTGTTCTTCATTTTTCCATAAGTTATTCCCAAAGGTTCCTTACAAGGTAATTGCAATTACGTTATGTGTGTTTAGTGCTATTGTTGCAAATGTTGGATTAACGCAATTAATCGCAGTTTCTGTTCCAGTATTAACAGCAATTTATCCACTAGCAATCGTGTTGATTTTCTTAACATTCTTCCACTCATTATTCAAAGGAAGAGCTGAAGTTTATCAAGTGAGTTTAATCGTAACGTTTATCATCAGCTTATTTGATGGATTAAGTGCAGCTGGAGTTAACATTGAAGTAGTAAGCCGTGTGTTCACTAAATTCCTTCCGATGCAGGAAGTAGGATTAGGCTGGATCTTCCCAGCGATTATCGGCGGATTTATCGGATATGGCATTAGCGTTTTAAAAGTGAAAAATCAAGTTCGCCCAGCAGCTAGTGCGAATAAGAAAATAGGTTGAATTTAAAAAGTTATAGAATTTGATTCTATAACTTTTTTTGTTACTATTGATAAGAATAGAAAAAATAAAGTAGTAGGGGAAATAAAATGAAAAAAACAATTGATCATATCGGCATCGCAGTTCGTGATATAGATAGTACGATTCATTTTTATGAAAAGGTTTTATCAGGAACTTTAATAGATCGATACGTAAGTGAAGCACCCGGTGTTGAAAGCGAAGTAGCTATTCTTGAAGTTGATGGTCATAGAATCGAATTACTTGCTCCGACGAATAATACAACTTCTCCAATAGCACGATTTATAAAGCAAAAAGGGAAAGGTGTTCATCACGTCGCGTATCGTGTAGATGATTTAGATGTAGCTTTAGAAGAATTAAAAGAACAAGGTATTCGCACACTAGAACACACACTTCGAATGAATAAACATGGTAGAAGATTAATTTACCTTAATCCGGCGGATACAGAAGGCACGATCATTGAGTATTGTGATTATCCTGAAGAGAAATAGAGGAAGGATATTTTTAAAAAAGGTGTTACGCAATAATGTAACACCTTTTTATTTATGCATTTCACATTTTCTTCACAAATGATTCACGATAACTTTTCTTCTTAGGGAACTTACATAAATATATTTTATGATATAATTACAATCGACTTTAAAAATATAAGTTATTTCAATTAAAGTAGTTACTATTGTATTGGAAGTTTAAAGGTGGGGAGAAATAAATCATCATATTGTATGAAAATTTATACTTCATCAGGTTAATATTTCGTCAGGAAATCAAACTAGGAAGTATAAAGTAATGAAAGTGTAGCGATGAAGAAGAAAGAAGTGAAATGAGCGTGAAAGTAATGAGAAGATTAGGGGCATGGTTGCTAATCGCATGCGTGTTTATCATATTAATCCCAAAAAGCGCGTCTGCTCATGCGTATGTTGTAAAATCAAACCCTGCTGAAAATGAAACGTTGAAGAAAGCACCAACTGTTGTGAAAATTGAATTTGATGAGGATATACAAGTTTCACACTTTAATACATTGTTTGTAAGAGATACCTCAGGTAAAAGAGTAGATTTAAAAGATGCTCATATTGATAAAAAAAATAAAAAATTATTAGAAGCAGGGTTAAAGGAGAATCTTAAAGACGGTCTCTATTCTATTCAGTGGAAAGCTATTTCAGCTGATGGGCATCCAATTCAAGGAGTTATTCCGTTCCGTATTGGGCCAGCTGCGGCGGGAGGGGAAGATGTACAAGTAGAGGAGATGGGTTACGTTCCACAAATCGATATGATTGTGGAACGCGGGATTCTATATACAAGTTTCTCACTATTTTTAGGAGTTCTATTCTTTAATCTTATTATATATAAAGGGAATGCAACCCTTGTTCGATCAAAGAGTAAAAAAATAATATGGATCTCATTATTTGGTATATTCATTAGTTTACTATTCAATTTACCATTGCAAGCGAAAATAAATGCTGATGTTTCATGGCTAGAAGCATTCGATCCTATATTATTAAAAGAAACATTACAACTATCTGTTTTTGGTTATGTATGGATAACTCAAATGGCTCTTATTAGTATGCTTATGATTATTACTTATTTTGCAGTGAAGCGTGAGAAACTTTCGTCGTTTAAAGTATGGAGCATTCCAATGCTACTGTTTGTTGGGTTACTTGTTATGAAAGCCATTAATAGTCACGCATATGGTTTAAAGTTTAAAGACATTGCTGTCGTGATGGATTTTCTGCATTTATTCGCAGCTTCATTATGGATTGGCGGTCTATCATCGATTATTCTTCTTTTACGTAAAGAGGATGACGAGTGGACTATGTATTGGGATGCAATTAAGCGTTTTTCACCATGGGCAACAGGTGCTGTCATAGTGATTTTATTAACAGGCCTTTTTAACAGTACATTTTTTATTCCCACGATCCATTCCCTATTTGATACGAAGTATGGATTGGCCTTATTAGCGAAGATGCTTTTATTTGTTTTCATGGGGGTATTGGGAATTATTCATTATGTGAGAGGGAAAATGCGAGCACAGCAAGGATTAGGAGTTACGGTGAAAGTAGAGTTTATCATTGGAATTATCATTTTCGTAATCGTAGCTTTTATGACAAACGTACAAACACCGCCGATGCCTCCTACTGGACCTTTTACAGAGAGTAAACAATTAGATAATGGATATGAAATTACTTTACATGTAAGCCCTAATAAGGTAGGACAGAATACATTTCATATTACTTTAAAGGATGAGAACGGACAGCCTGTTACTGAAATGGAACAAATTATATTGACTACTCAATCGTTAGATATGAATATGGGAAAAGGTTCATTTAAGGTTTCGGCCACTTCACCAGGAGAATATGAAGCGGAAGGCATGTATATTAACATGACAGGAAACTGGAATATACATGTTCATGGATTGACAAAATCTCTTGATAGCTTCGATACAGATTATAAATTTATTGTAGGTGGCAGATAAAGGGACGTTACAGATGAAAAGGAGTTAATAGAAAATGAAACGTATAAAAAAATTAGGAACAACAATGATCGCAACAATAATTGCAATGGGAATTTTTTCGTTACCTGTTAGTGCTCACGTAACGGTGCAACCAGCAACTTCGGATGTTAACTCATGGGAGACATACACAATAAAGGTACCAGTTGAAAAGAATATGGCAACAACAAAAGTTACACTGAAAATACCATCTGGAGTCGAGTTTCAACAGTATGAGCCAGTACCAGGATGGAAAGTGGAAGAACAAAAAGATGCAGCTGGAAAAGTTAAAACTGTAATATGGGAAGCAACAGGAGATGGGATTTTACCTGGTCAGTTCCAGCGATTTACTTTCGTCGCTAAAAATCCAGATAAAGAACAAAAAATAGCGTGGGATGCATATCAGCAATATAAAGACGGAGAAATTGTAGAATGGACAGGTGATGAGAAAGCTGAGAAACCACATTCCCTTACTACGATTGCAAAAGGTGCGTCATTGACAGGAGAACATGGTGAAGTGTCTAGTGTAGAAAAGAATGAAGGCACTAGTAATATGCAAGTAATAGCGATTGTTTTATCTATTTTGGCGATTGTATCGTCGGTGGGTACTTGTATTTTTGTAGTACGTCGTAAAAAATAGACAACCAAGTAGGTGTGGAGTGAGGGGAAAACGGGCGATAACGTCAAAAGCTTACCTATCACTATAGTAACGAAGAAAGCCCAATTCTCAATTTTATTGCTGAGGAATTGGGCTCTTTAATAAATTTCCTTAACTTTGTAAATTCGCATTTTCCCGACGCCATCCCGTATAGAAAAAAGGCACTCATATAGGAGTGCCTTTTCTGATGTTTTTTTAGCAGAAGCAAGCAGCTCCAACTATGATTAATAAAATAAATAATACAACTAATAAAGCAAATCCTCCAGAAAAACCACAGCCTCCGCCGCAACTACTACCAAATCCCATAATAGTTCCTCCTTTAATAAGGGGGGACAGATTTTCTTATGCCTTGCACTGTGTACATAAATTTCATCCGTAAGGGTGTCAAGTATCTTCGATATTCATTTACCATACGAAAAGCCCCACAAGCATAGCGCTTAATAAAGAAACAGCCATTCCACTAACAAGAAGCTTCCAAACATTCTTACCGATAATTGATGATTTTTCTTCGCCAAATAATGAATTGTAAGTTCCATAAATCATGCCCACTGTACTAAAGTTAGCAAAAGAGGCTAGAAATGTTGTTGCAACTGCAATAGTATGCGGATGTAAAGAGTTTAGGTGTGATTTTAAATCCATCATTGCAACAAATTCATTCGTTGTTATTTTTATCCCCATTAATTCAGCAACATACATAGCATCACTGCCTGATACACCGAGTAAAAAAGCGAAGGGACTAAAGATAATAGAGAAGATTTTTTGAATTGTTAAACCTGTTACAAAAAAACTTAAAATCCCATTTAAACATGCTGTTAATGCTACATATCCAATTACCATGGCTAAAATAACAATAACCATATTCATCCCAACTAGCATGCTGTTTGAAATGGTAGAAAAGAAATCTTTTTTTTCATTTTTTGAAGGTGAATAAATAATATCTTCTTCTTTAGTGACTTCTATAGGATTTAAAACATTGGCTAAAATTAATGCATTAATACAGTTTAAAGGAATGGCGCTGAAAATATATGTTGCTGGAACCATTGATAGATAAGCACCAAGAATGGAACCGCTGACGCTACTCATACTCATAATTCCAAAAGTCAACAAACGATTTTCTTTTAAAACAGATAATTGATCACGAACAACTGCAAGTGCTTCCGTGTTTCCTAAAAACATCATTTGAATGGAAAAGAAGCTTTCTAACTTTGGTAAACGAGAAATCTTTGAAATGATTGCACCTACTTTATCGATAATCCAAGTTAAAATTCCAAAATAAGAAAGAATATCAAAAAAAGTGATAACAAAAATGATAGGAAGTAATGCGCTAAAGAAGAAGTCAATTGTTTGATTTTCCATAGCTGAAGGAAATGCAAATCGAATACCTTCATTCGCACATGATAGTAGCCAACTGAAAAATGACGCAATTTTATTAATTATGATACTACCCAATTTGGTACCTAACATAAACCATGTAATAAAAAGTTCCAATATTATTAGAATACTGATTGGTCTCCATTTTATTTTTCTTTTATTAGGCGAACATAGGAAAACGAATAATATTACAATGAAAATCCCTAATATATTTAATATGAAATTCATGTCAACAACTCCTTGAGCTTTATTATTTGTATATAAAAAAGCTCTTATTCTTCATACTTTGGCTAATGAACAGAAGTATGAAGAATAGGAGAGGAACGAAAAATTGATGGTTTATAAACATCCCAATACAACGAGAGAAATCATATCAGTATTTGAATTCTTGTATTCTACGGCCTGCCGTATTGGGGAAGTCGTAAAACTGAATCGTGATGATATTAACTTCTCAACGAATTCTGTCATTGTGCATGGGAAAGGTGATAAAGAAAGGGAGGTATACTTTAATACTCGTTGCACTATTTGGTTAAAAAGGCATCTAGATGAAAGCGATGATGAGGGGCCTGGTTTGTTTATTACGGGAAGAAGGCTCAAAAGACGTATAAGTATTGATAACCTAAGATTTATTATCAAACGTATATCAAATTGTACTGGGATTAAATAGAGTATTCATCCTCATCAATTACGTCACATCTATGCTACATATATGATTAACAACGGTGCGCCACTTGAAGTAATAAAAAGCTTACTTGGTCATGAGAAGAATGAAACCACAAGAATATTTGCTCAGCTGAGCGGAAAGTTGAGATACAATTTTTATATTAAATATTTATGAAAGCTACTGAAATTAATTTTTAATCAAAATCGAGGGGTGCATATAAAAAGACGTATCTTTTTGAAGTGGACCATTTTGTTGGAAAATTAAATTCCTATTATTTTGTTGTGGTAAATAAGTAGAATAGGTCGTGAATATACTGTGGAGATGTTAAGGCTTTAATTAGGATAGGAGTGAATAAGCAATTATGATACAAACGATGAGCGTCCTTATTTCTGGTGCGAGCATTGCCGGCCCGGCACTTGCTTACTGGCTTCAACGCCACGGATTCGACGTGACTGTAATAGAACGTGCACCAGCATTGCGCACGGGGGGTTACGGGGTTGATATCCGTGGTGCAGCTATTACGGTGCTTAAGGGGATGGACATACTTGATCAAGTTCGTGCAGCTGACACGAACATGACTGGTGTTTATTTCGTGAACAGCGAGGGTAAGTTCGAAGGTCAAATAAGCGAAGCGAGTATGGGGAACCAGCAGGGTCTGGACATAGAAATCATGCGTGACGATCTTAGTAACATTTTGTACGATTTAACCAAGGATACGGTTGAATACATTTGGGGCGATTCGATTACCGCTATACATGATACTGAAGCTGGTGTAGAAGTTCAATTTATTCATGGAAAGCCACAGAGATTTGACCTGGTCATCGGTGCGGACGGGCTCCATTCTAATGTGCGCACCTTAACTTTTGGCGACGAAGCACAGTTTAAACGTACGCTTGGCTGTTATATCTCAATTTTTAACCTCGAGAATTACCTCAACCTCGACCACCACCAGCTGCTTTATACGATACCAGGCAAAACAGTAGGTATATATAGTGCTCGTGACAATACCGAGGCAAGGGGGATGTTCTTGTTCCAATCAGAGGCATTGAAGTACGACCGCTATGATATAGAATCTCAAAAGAAACTTGTAGAAAATGCCTTCTTAGGTCAGACAGGTTGGGAAACCTCGCATCTACTCAAGACAATGAGAGATGCGACAGACTTTTATTTTGATGAGATATGCCAGATTCACATGCCGACCTGGTCAAAGGGGAGGGTTACATTGGTAGGCGATGCAGCGTATGGCCCATCACCTTTATCGGGTCAAGGCTCTAGCCTGGCGCTTGTCGGGGCTTTCGTATTAGCTGGTGAACTCAAAGCTGCAGATGGTGACTTCGCCCGTGCATTTATTGCCTATGAACAAAAAATGAGAAAGTTTGTTGAGAAAAATCAAAAAATAGGATTAATGGCTGCCGGGAGTATGGTTGAAAAATCAAACTTCAAAATCTTTCTTCGCAACTTAATGTTGCGTATACCAACCATTATGGTTGTACAATTTAAGATGATTTCGAAAATGATAGCGAAAGCTGCTAACGGGATAGAGCTGAAAGATTATTGATATGAATAGTTATAATAAAAAGAGAGATCTCCTTTTTTGTTGGTACTTAAAGTGATGGTGCACAAAATAGACATAAGAAAGAGCCTACAAAAAGTAGGCTCTTTCTTATGTCTATTTATTTCACTTCAACTTGCTGCCCTACAGCAAGTGTTTTCGGTTTTATATTCACAAAACAAATACTCACCACAATAAATAATAGACCGATGAATAAACTAATCGTAATTGCCTCATGTAAGAAAATTGAACTTACAATAATAGCGATAAGAGGGATAAGGAATGTATAAGCTCCAACTTTACTAGCCTCACCAGCTCCAACAAGTGTGAAGTAAGCAAGCCACCCCATTGCAATAACAAAGAATGAGATGAATAGTAGTACACTTACAAATGGTATACTCCAAGCGATGTTAGACCAGCTTTCAAATTCTGAACCAAATCCGATTAAGCAAAGTCCGCCAATAATAAGTTGAAGTGTTACCATCCAAATGGCATTAACGCGGTGTCCAGTTTTCTTAATAAATACTGTGCCGAGTGCCCAGCCGATGGCACAGCCTAAAGCAAGTAGAACACCGATAATAGAAATATGTCCAGTTAAACTACTAGAGCTAATAACCCCTACACCAATAAATCCAAGAATAAGTCCGAAAATTTTCAAGCCATACATTGCCTCTTCAAGCCAAATCCATGAGAAAATGCCGAGTAAGACAGGTTGGAGAAATACGATTGCGGAGAATAGTCCGGCGGGCATGTATTGAAGTCCGACAGTTTGTAATCCGTAAAATAAAATAATATTGAGTAAAGATGAAATAAAGTATAGATGCCAAGTTTCCTTTAAATTTAACTGTTTGTATTTCGGTAATGCGAAAATAAGTAGGATAAATCCTCCTATTAATGTTCTAATCCCTGCAAAGAGTACGGGTGGTGTGTAATGCAAAGCGAATTTTGATAACGGCCAATTAATTCCCCACATAATAACGAGAAAGGTAAGGATTATTGTCGCTTTAGTTCGAGAAAGCTGTGTCACGGTAAGACCTCCTTGTTGTCATTCATTTCACTATGATATGATATCGACTATGATAAATAAAATGAATCTTTTTTATAAGGAGTATAAGTGATTAGTTATGACCATTACACAACTTCAAGTATTAATAAAAACTGTTGAGTTAGGTAGTTTTACGAAGGCAGCCGGGGAGTTAAATATGACACAGCCAGCCGTTAGTCATGCGATTTCAAGTATTGAGTCAGGGTTAGGAGTTACTATTCTAATACGCGATAAACGAAAAGGGTTAATCGTTACGGATGTTGGAAACAGAATTCTTGTACATATTAGAGAGATTTTGAACGGTGTTGAGAAGATTGAACAAGAGGTGGCAATGGAGAAAGGACACGAAGTTGGGACGATTAGAATTGGGAGTTTTCCAAGTGCTTCTGCACATTTCTTACCCAAAATGATAAATCTTTTTAAGGAGAAGTATCCGAACTTAGAAGTCGTTCTTTGTGAAGGGACGATTAAAGAAGTTGAAGAGTGGTTAGTATCAAGGGTTGTTGATATAGGAATTGTTATTTTGCCTAATAAAGATATGGAGATTGTCCCATTAACGAAGGGGAAAATGGTTGTTATCTTAAGAGAGGATCATCCTCTTTGTAAGAAGGACTTTATTACAATTAGTGATTTAGAGAATGAACCGATTATATTATGTAAGGGCGGATACGAACCACCCATTATTGATATGTTTAAACAAGCTAACGTACCACTTCGGGCGGAGTATATAATTTCGACAGTTACTACAGCTTTAAATATGATTCAAGAAGGATTAGGTATTGCAATATTAGCTGAATTATCTTTAACGAATTTACCACAGAATGTACAAACGAGAGAATTGGAACCGCAAGTATGGAGAGAAATTGCTTTAGCTGTTCCTTCATTAAAGGATTCTTCAATCGCTGTGCAGCTATTTATTGAAGAATTTCAAGCGCTATTTACAGAATAAAAAGAAGTGTCTCATATATCATAATGGGACACTTTTTAATTTGCTTATAAAAAATCTATCAAAAGGATTGACTTATCTTTTTGTTGTAACTATAATGATTACATCGAGGTGGTGATCACGATGAAAATTAGTAGCCGCTTTTCTATAGCTGTTCATATTTTATCTATTTTAAAAAACAATCCATCTTCACTTTGCACTTCAGACTATATGGCCGAAAGTGTAAATACAAATCCGGTAGTAATCCGTAAAATTATGTCGTACTTGAAACAGGCTGGATTTGTTTACGTAAATCGCGGACCAGGTGGCGCGGGGTTATTAAAGGATTTACATGAAATCACGTTGTTAGATGTGTATCATGCAGTAAATGTAGTGGAAGAAGACAAACTATTTCATATTCACGAACAACCAAATCCAGATTGTCCAATTGGCGCGAATATTCAAGTGGTGTTAGAAGTTATATTAATTCAAGCACAATCCGCGATGGAAGAAGTTTTGAGAAATATTACGATGGGGCAGTTGTTTGAATCTTTACAAGAGAAAATGAATGCTTAAAATAGTATCTATATTTTTTTATTATTAATGTAACTATTTTGATTACAACTATAAAGGTAAGGTGTAAAAATTATGACTGTAAAAATGAAAGTATACTCAGATTTTATATGTCCATTTTGTTTTTTAGCAAAAGGTCCATTAGATGAAGTAGCAAAAGAAAAAGATGTAGAAATTGAATGGATGCCATTTGAATTACGTCCAAGTCCATATTCAAAAATAGATCCATGGAATGAGCCAGAAAAGTTAGGTTCATGGGATGCTTTCATTCTTCCTACAGCGAAGAAATTAGGAATCGATATGCGCTTGCCACGTGTTTCACCGCATCCATATACACATTTAGCTTTTGAAGGATGTGAATTTGCGAAAGAACGTGGACTTGGAAATGAGTATCATCACCGCGTATTCACCGCATTTTTCCAAGAAGAACAAAACATTGAAGATATTGATGTGTTAACAAAACTAGCGGTAGAAGTAGGGCTTCCAGAAGCTGAATTTAAAGATGCATTAGTAAATCGAAAATATAAAGAAAAACATCAAGAAGCAATTCAGCGTGCATATGATGAAGCGAATATTATGGCGGTACCAACTGTCATGATTGGTGATGAAGTTATTCAAGGGCTTGCTAGTAAAGAAACGCTAGAGAGAGTAATTGATAAAGAAATTGAAAAGAATAAAACAAATTCTTTTGAAGGAATGCAATGTAATACAGATGGATATTGCTAATTCGCTTGTTATGAAATAACAAAATAAATTATAAAACAAATATTTGGAGGAACTAAAATGTCAGCAACTACAACAAACTTAAAAGAAGCAATCGTGAACCGTCGTTCAATTCGTAAAGTAACAAAAAATGATGCAATTACAAAGGAAAGAATTGAAGAAGTATTAAAAACAGCTTTACATGCACCAACTTCTTTCAATATGCAAAGTGGCCGTATGGTTGTATTAATGGATGGAGAACATGAAAAGTTTTGGGATATCGTAAAAGAAACGCTTAGATCACGCGTACCAGCAGAAAACTTTGAAGCGACTGTAGAAAGACTAAAAGGTTTCCATGCAGGTGTAGGTACCGTTTTATTCTTTGAAGATCAAGCAACTGTAGAAAAAATGCAAGAAAATGCACCGTTATATAGAGATCAATTCCCATTCTGGTCTCATCAAGGAAATGCAATGTTACAACATACTGTATGGATGTTATTATCAGCTGAAGGAATTGGCGCATCATTACAACATTACAATCCAATCGTAGATGCTGAAGTGAAAGAAACATGGAACATTCCAGCAGAGTGGAGTTTAGTAGGACAAATGCCATTTGGTGAGCCAAATGAACAACCAGGAGAAAGAACATTCTTACCTACTGAAGATGTAGTGAAATTTTATTAAGAAATTTAATATATACAGAGTTAAATAAATGAAAGGACAGTACATATGGCTAATATGTACTGTCCTTTCGTATGTAATGTTTAAACTCGATTGTGGAAAATGTTACTGCAAGAACAATTTCCTCCATATGAATCGATGTCTTTCCGTACAATCAATAATCTATATGCTTATTTTTTTGAAATGACAGTAAACATCCCTGTCATGTTTGGTGAGTAATCTTTAAAATCAAATTTTTCATAGAATGATTCTTTACCTTGTGATGCAAATAAACCGACAAACGCCTTATCAGGTGCATTTTCATTTAAGTATGCAACTAAACGATGCATGATTTCTTTCCCAATACCATGTTTCTGATAATCTGGATGAACCACTATATCTTGAATATAGAAATAGATAGATCCATCGCCGACAATTCTCCCCATGCCGATAATTTGTTCATTATCTTTGACTGTGATGCAGTGAATAGAATGCTTCAGTGAAGTATCCGCTACTTCAAAATTCATATAATTAGTCCATCCAACAGAATCACACAAATATTTATACTCTTCTAATGTTGGAATGTTATGTTTAAACTCATATGTTTTCAAAATGTAACCTCCAAGTCCTTAAATTCAACAAGTATATAAATTCGACATTTTTTTATCTTTTCCTCTTACGTAACTGCCTTTATCCATTGAGTTTCGTACAGTGTCCTTAATTGTATTTGTGTTAATTTATAAGAGTTTAGGGGAAAAATATAAGAAATAACGTAGTAAGAAGGGAAGTGGAAAAATGAATGATGAGAAAAAATATACAGTAGTAGGTACTGATGTTGAGGAAGTAAAACGTTTAAATAAAGATTCAGGATTAACGTATAATCAAGTGAAGGAATTATTAGCGAAGCAAATGCAAAAAAGAAGTAATTAGATTGAAATCTTTCATTTTTTCATTTAGCATTTTGATTGGAGAGAGTTAAGTAAAAGGTAACTCTCTTTTTTATATAAATGAGCAACTTTTAGAGTGGAGGAAACAACATGAAAAAATGGGTGAAAATAACGTTGTCTATCGCTGGAGGTATGGTCCTAGTGGCATGTGCCGGAGGATATTACGTGTATAAAAATTATTTTCCGAAGGAACCTGAACGTATTGTATATGATAAAGGCAGAGTGTTAAAACCGATACATAATCAGCTTAAAGGGATCGACATAGATAATATAAAGATAAAAGAAAAAGAAGTTGTAAATGCGACTGTGGATGAGCTTCAAAAAATGGTCGATGATGGAAAATTGTCATATGAAGAATTGACGAGTATTTATCTTTTTAGAATACAAGAACACGACCAAAGTGGAATATCATTAAATGCTGTTGCAGAGATTAATCCTGATGCGATGGAAGTAGCACGAAAGCTAGATAAAGAGAGAGCGTTAAATAAGAAATCGAACTTATATGGCATTCCTGTCATTGTAAAAGATAATATACAAACGGAAAAAGTGATGCCGACAAGCGCAGGAACTTATGTATTAAAAGATTGGATTGCAGATGAAGATGCGACGATCGTGAAGAAGTTGAAAGAAGAAGGTGCTTTTGTTTTAGGAAAAGCGAATATGTCTGAATGGGCAAATTATTTATCCTTTACAATGCCAAGTGGGTATAGCGGGAAAAAAGGACAAAATTTAAATCCATACGGTCCGATTACGTTTGATACATCGGGATCAAGTTCTGGATCTGCTACAGTAGTTGCAGCAGATTTTGCACCGCTTGCGATTGGCACAGAAACGACTGGATCAATTGTAGCACCAGCATCTCAGCAATCAGTAGTTGGATTACGTCCATCTTTAGGTATGATTAGTAGAACTGGAATTATTCCGTTAGCTGAAACGCTTGATACTGCAGGGCCTATGGCAAGAACGGTAAAAGACGCGGCAACGTTATTTAATACAATGGTAAGTTATGATGAAAAAGATGCTATGACAGAAAAAATGAAAGATAGAGATAGAATAAATTATACGAATGATTTATCGATAGATGGATTAAAAGGGAAAAAGATAGGGATTCTTTTTTCTGTAGATCAACAAGATGAAAATAGAAAAGCAGTAGCAGAAAAGATTAGAAAAGACATTCAAGATGCAGGTGCGATATTGACTGATGATATTCAGTTAAACAGCGAGGGTGTAGATAATCTGCAAACATTAGAATATGAGTTCAAGCATAATGTTAACGACTATCTTTCGAAGCAAAAAAATGTGCCTGTAAAATCGTTAGAAGAGATTATAGCGTTTAATAAAAAAGATAGTAAAAGACGAATGAAATATGGACAAACATTAATTGAGGGGTCTGAAAAATCTGCTATAACGAAAGATGAGTTTGAAAAAGTAGTTCAAACGAGCCAAGAAAATGCAAGAAAAGAGCTAGATAGGTATTTAGTAGAAAAAGGTTTGGATGCTCTTGTGATGATTAATAACGATGAAGTTCTTCTATCAGCTGTGGCTGGTTATCCAGAATTAGCAGTGCCGGCAGGGTATGATTCTGATGGTCAGCCGGTAGGCGTAGTGTTTGTTGGGAAACAGTTTGGTGAAAAAGAACTTTTTAATATTGGATATGCGTATGAACAGCAATCTAAAAATAGACGATCTCCTAAAATATAGAGTTGAAAAAGTAGCTTTTAGAAAAGTATTAGATAAAAAATCCGACAATAAAAAAGAAAAAAAGGATTCTTCCCAATTAGTAAGAAAGATTGTCTATAGAAGCTCATAAAATGTAATAGTATTACAATGAATAAGTGTGTGTTGCAATATATCCAATTTCCATCCATTGAAGGGGGAGGTTAAATCTTAATGAATGAAGTGAAAAATTTTTTTCGAAGTAGAGGGTTTCAACGGTTTCTCGTTTTAATAATATTAGTGCTTGTATTATATGGATTAAAAAGTATGATCAATTTAATTTTGATTACGTTTATACTGACATTTTTAATGGATCGGTTTCAACGTTTTATTTCAAAGAAGTTGAAAGTAAATAGGAAGGTAGTTATTGCTTGTTTATATATAATATTAGTGACCTTTATTGTCACAACATTGTATAAGTATTTACCGGTACTAACGATACAAATTTCACAATTGATTTATCAATTTAAATTGTTTTTTCAGCATCCACCTGATAATGAGATGATTAGATATGTACTTTCAGCAATTAATGAAATGGAAGTATCAAAATATATTGAACAAGGTGTGGATGTCATTTATCAATCAATAGCAAACATAGGAAAGGTAAGTTTGCAAATACTATTGTCTCTTATTCTAAGCTTATTTTTCTTATTAGAAAAAGAGCGTATTATTTCGTTCACGTCTAAATTTAAAGATAGTAAATTAAAGATTTTTTATGAGGAGATTGCATATTTCGGCGAAAGATTTGCAAGATCGTTTGGAAAGGTGATTGAAGCACAGTTTTTAATTGCGGTGGTCAATTGTGTGCTCACTGTAATCGCACTGGTCATTTTAGGATTTCCACAGCTCCTTGTATTAGCTGTCATGGTCTTTCTACTCGGTTTGATTCCAGTTGCTGGTGTTATTATTTCCCTGTTTCCACTTTGTATCATTGCCTATAACGTCGGTGGAGTTATGTATGTTGTATACATACTAGTATTCATTACAATAATCCATGCTCTTGAAAGTTATTTTTTAAATCCAAAATTTATGTCTGCAAAAACGAATTTGCCTGTCTTTTATACATTTATGATTCTCATCTTTTCAGAGCATTTCCTCGGAATATGGGGGCTTATTATCGGGATACCGATCTTTATCTTTTTATTAGATGTACTTGACGTAAATAATGATAAATCGATTAAAAGTAATAAGTGATAGAAATAACCGATGTTGTCTTTTGGAGAAAACATCGGTTATTTCTTATTTTTTCTTTGGAGGAGGTAGTTTTATAAATTTATTTGCAATTAAAGCTATAATAACAGCAGTAAAAATAAACACCGCGATTATGCCGACCCCCATACCTGCCCATCCTCCTATAAGGAAGATACTGATTGGTATTGCTAATAAGCTTAAAATGATAAGAATCAATCCGAGATTCTTATCATATTTTTTGGCTGGAAATAATGTTCGGATGATTAAAAAGAGAAAAAGTATTAATGCGGATACAGCTAGTAAGAGGATGACAATTGTCCAAGAATCATTCATAAAATCACTCCTTTCTATCCCGCATTAACGGGCAGTAAAACTCCCACCTCAAAATTCGGGTGGAGCAAAGAAGTTAGGTGGGAGATAAACTGTCCGTAAACGCCCGATTGGTGAGGGCTGATTAAAGTTTCACTTTATTATAGATAATATTACCGTTTAAATTGAGGGGGAACTGTAAAAATATAAAAAAGCAATCCAATATAAATTGGATTGCTTTTTTGATTAAAATATATGATTAAAGAACAGGAGCCATTGTTTCTTTCAATACTTGAACAGAGTGATCGAATTTTAATTCTTCTTCTTCACTTAATTCAACTTCTAAAATTTCACGAACGCCTCCGCGGTTTAAGACAGCAGGTACGCCAATATAAACATCTTGTTGGCCGTATTGACCTTCAAGGTATGCTGATACAGTTAATACGCTGTTTTCATTGTTTAAGATTGCTTTCGTAACACGCAGCAGTGACATGCCGATGCCGTAGTATGTAGCACCTTTTCGTTCAATAATGTGGTAAGCTGCATCACGCACGTTTATGAAAATATCATCTAAATCTTTTTGGTTATATGTGTTGTCTTTTTCAAGAAGCGTTTCTAGTTTTTGAATGCCAATTGATACATGGCTCCAAACAGGAAGTTCTGTATCACCGTGCTCTCCGATAATATAAGCGTGAATGTTATGAGGCCCAATATCGAAGTACTCACCTAACATATAACGGAAACGAGCTGAGTCAAGAGTTGTACCAGAACCAATTACGCGTTCTTTTGGCAATCCAGACTCTTTCCAAGTTACGTAAGTTAAAATATCTACAGGGTTAGTTGCGATTAAGAAGATGCCATCAAATCCGCTATCCATAATGCTACGAACAATTTGCTTGAAAATTTTAGCGTTTTTCTCAACTAAGTCTAAGCGTGTTTCACCTGGTTTTTGTGGTAACCCAGCAGTAATTACAACAAGATCTGCGTCTTTACAATCTTCATAACTACCTTTCCAAACCTTTGTTGGAGCTGGTGCGAAAGGAACCGCATGGCTTAAATCCATTGCTTCTCCTTCAGCTTTGGCTTCATTTACATCCACTAAAACAAATTCTTCAGCTACAGCTTGGTTAATCATGCAGTAAGCATAACTACACCCAACTGCTCCTGTTCCTACTAATACAACACGGTTAATACCTTTTTTCATTTCAAAATTCCTCGCAATTTCATTAATTTTATTATGTAAGATAATACGTCTTACTTCTAAAGTTTCATATCTATTTTATTACATTTTATAAAAGATATTCAAGTAATTGAAAATGTATCCGCTCAATTGCTTGAATGAAACATAGGAATCCTGTTAAAAGAATATAATTCAGTAAAATCCTTCATAAAAGGGGAATTGGCATGGGGAATCCATTATCGATGGAAGAAATGCTTCAAATTATTCATGAAGGGCTTGCCAAAACAAATAACCCCAAACGGATTACAATTGCCGGTGCAGGGATGTCTGGATTAGTTGCAGCATCTTTATTAAAAGAGTCTGGACACGAGGTAACGATTATAGAAGCGAATAACAGAATAGGTGGCAGGGTGTATACGATTCGTGAACCATTTAGCGCAGGGTTATATTTTAACGCAGGCCCTATGCGTATTCCGGATACTCATGATTTAACTTTAGCCTACATTCGTAAATTTAAACTACCGTTAAACCTTTTTATTAATAAAACTTCTTCAGATATAATTTATACGAATAACAAAAGAACGAGATTGGATGTGTTTGAAAAGGACCCAAGTGTACTTGGATATCCAGTTTTAGATAAAGAAAGGGGGAAAACGGCAGAAGGATTAATGTTAGAGGTATTGGAACCGATACTTAATTATATTAAGAAAGATCCTAATAAAAACTGGATTATTGTTGAAAAAAAGTATAAAACATATTCGCTCGGTTCGTTTTTAACCGAGTATTATTCAGATGGGGCAATAGATATGATCGGAGTACTTCTTGATATGGAAGCATACATGGGAATGTCTTTAATTGAAGTATTACGCGAAATGATCTTTTTCACTTCAACGACGAAATATTATGAGATAACAGGCGGGATGGACGTATTACCAAATTCATTTTTACCAGAGCTAAAGGATAATATTTTTATGCCGTATAAAGTAGAAAAAATTATACAGGAAGATAATAAAGTAATGATGCAAGTAACACATGAACAAACGTTAAATTCATGTATAGTAACTGGTGACATCGCTATTGTCACAATTCCATTTTCAGCTTTGCGATTTGTAGAAGTCCAGCCGTATCATTTATTCTCTTATTATAAAAGACGGGCAATTCGTGAATTGAATTATATTGCTTCAACTAAAATTGCGATAGAGTTTAAAAGTAGATTTTGGGAAAGAGCAGGACAATATGGTGGTAAGTCAATTACAGATTTACCTATCCGCTTTACATATTATCCGAGCTATGGCATTCAGTCACCAGGGGCATCTATCGTTATAGTAAGCTATACGTGGGCAGATGAGGCATTAACATGGGATAGTCTCCCGAATAGAGGACGTATTCGTTATGCGTTGAAAAATTTAGCGCAAATTTATGGGAATGTGGTTTATAGTGAGTATGTTGCGGGAAAATCTTTTAGTTGGAGTCAAAATCCGTATTCTTGCGGAGCATTTACAGCTTTTGAACCAGGGCAAGAGCTTGAATTGTTTCCATATATTACGCCGCCAGCGGGTAGAGTGCACTTTGCAGGAGAACATACGACATTAACACATGGATGGATGCAGGGAGCAATCGAGTCTGGAATTAGAGTTGCTCATGAAGTGAATGGAAAATGAAACGATAATCTAGCAGTTTTGTTTACAAATAAGTATTCTTTTAATAAAATGATAAGTATAAATCGTAATAATTACGCTTTGAAGAAATTTGAAGTAGAGAAATGGATGGTCGGTCAAATGAGTAAAGTAGAAATTCATATATTAGGTGGTTTTTTAGGTAGCGGAAAATCAACATTGCTGCAAAATTTATTATTAGCAGAAAAGAAGAAAAATCGAAAAGTTGCAGTTTTGATGAATGAAATCGGTGAATACTCGGTAGATACAGATATTATTGGAAAAGAGAATGTGTTAAAGGAACTTCTGAAAGGATGTATTTGTTGTACGTTAAAAGAAGAGCTTGAAATACAATTGCATTCACTATATCAACAAGAAAGACCGGATGTAATTTATATAGAAACAACAGGCGTCGCACATCCAATTGAAGTGTTAGATGCATGTGTATCACCAATTTTAGCTCCTTTCCTTGAAGTGAAATCTATAGTAGTCGTATTAGATGCAGTAAGATGGTTAAACCGAAGTATATTAAGTGCAAATGTACAACAGCTATTACATGAGCAAATGAAATATGGAAGTCATATTCTCATTAATAAATCAGATTTATTAACAGAGGAAGATAAAAGTAAAGTATTCGAAGATGTAAAAGCAATAAATAATCATGCGAAGTTGTATGAAACAAAGTATTGTAATATATCTTTAAAGGATATAGAAGAAGCTGAATTTATGAGTGATGGAGAACACGAGACACTTCATGTTAAACAGCATTTACATATACAAACAATGACGTATCAATTTACGAAATCAATTGATCAAGACAAATTATATGAATGGCTTTCGAATTTACCAGATAGTATTTATCGAGTGAAAGGTTTTGTGAAATTCCATGGAGATAAATACCCTCATCTATTCCAATATTCGTTTGGCGTACCAACTTTACTGGAGCAGGATTTTGGTTTCCCGACAAACTTGGTAGTAATAGGGGAAGGATTAGATAAGAAGCAATTGGTTGAGGGGTTAGAGAAAGTAGAACTTAATTCTAATTAAGATTAAAGGACTAACTTCAAAATAAGTTAGTCCTTTTTTGTATGTAGAAAAACGCTTGCGGATTTTGTCTAATGAAAATAATTGAAAAATTCATAAATATATTTATAATCAAATCTAAGAGGTGATTCAGGTGTCAGAAAAAATAATAATGGATGTAAAAAACCTAACAACAAAAGGGTTAGAAACGAGAGAGAAATTATTGTGTGCTGCAGAAGAGGTATTTGGTAATAAAGGATATTACGAAGCTTCTATCGTGAATATTACACAAGAAGCAACGGTAGCGCACGGAACTTTCTATAATTACTTTCCATCTAAAAAAGATATATTTGATGAATTGATTCGCAGATTGAACCGTGAGTTACGCTTAATTATTAAAGAAGAAATGAAGGGGATATCAAGTTATGAAGAGGCACAAAGAAGAGGTTTTCAGGCCTTTTTTCGATGGGTGAAAGATCGTCCTAATCTATATAACATTGTACAACAGGCGGTAGTTGTTGATGATAATTTATATAGATGGTATTATGCAAAGCTCGCAAATGGATTTTTAAAAAGTTTATCGGCTGGCATGGAAGCGGGAGAATTTAAACAACTTGATAAAGAAACAATTGCGTATTGTCTTATGTCAATTGGTCAATTTTTAGGAATGCGATGGGGCTATTGGGAAGAGAAAGATGTTCCGGAAGATGTATTTGAAGCAGCGATGTCATTAATATTTGAAGGATTGAGAAAGAGATAAGGGAGTGGGGAAAATATGCAAGGCATTGCTTATTGGATTGAAAAACGGGCCTATTTACATCCAGATCGCATTGCCATTATTACAGAAGAGGAGGAAATGACATATAAACAGTTACATGAGTATGTAAGTAAAGTAGCAGCATATTTAATTTACGACTTAAATGTGCAAAAAGGAGAGAGGATAGCTATTTTATCACAAAATAGCTTGGAATATATTGTACTTTTATTTGCTATAGCAAAGGTAGAATGTATTGCTGTTCCACTGAATATACGGTTAACAGAAAATGAACTTATATTTCAGTTAAAAGATAGTGGAGCTACAGTTTTATTTGTAGAGGAAACATTTCAAAATATGGCACTGTTAATGCAGAATGTAACATATGTACAAAGAGTTATTTCGATTAAAAGTTTAAAAGAAATAGAAGATAGAAAAATTGACAACTTTGAAGAGATAAATGAAAGCGCATCCTTTATTATATGTTATACCTCGGGGACAACAGGACAACCGAAAGGAGCTGTACTTACACAAGAGAATATGTTTTGGAATGCGCTTAATAATACATTTGCGATTGACCTAACTGTTCATGACCGCTCCATTGTGTTATTGCCTTTATTTCATATTGGTGGGATTGGTTTATTCGCATTTCCAACTTTATTTGCAGGTGGAATAATCATTGTTCCGAGAAAATTTGAGCCAACCATAGCTCTTTCTATGATAGAAAAATATAAAGTGACTGTTGTAATGGGAGTACCTACAATTCACCAAGCATTAATTAATTGCGCAAAGTTTGAAACTACAAATTTACAATCAGTTCGCTGGTTTTATAACGGTGGTGCACCATGTCCAGAAGAGTTGATGAGAGAATTTATAGATAGAGGATTTTTATTTGGTCAAGGCTTTGGTATGACTGAAACATCACCAACCGTATTTATGCTTTCAGAAGAAGATGCAAGACGTAAAGTAGGCTCAATTGGAAAACCTGTTCTGTTTTGTGATTATGTACTTATTGATGAAAACAAAAATAAAGTTGAGATTGGTGAAGTTGGAGAGTTACTAATAAGAGGACCAAATGTAATGAAAGGGTATTGGAATCGGCCAGATGCAACAGAAGAAACGATTCAAGATGGTTGGTTATATACGGGAGATTTAGCTAAAGTTGATGAAGATGGTTTTGTATACATTGTCGGTAGAAAAAAAGAAATGATAATTTCCGGTGGTGAAAATATTTATCCCCTTGAAGTAGAGCAAGTTATTAATAAACTATCAGAAGTATGTGAGGTAGCAGTAATTGGTACACAACATGTAAAGTGGGGAGAGATTCCAATCGCCTTTATTGTGAAAAAGAGTTGCAGTGTATTAACTGAAAAGGAAGTCATTGATCATTGTCGTTTATTTCTAGCCAAATATAAAGTTCCAAAAGAAATTGTGTTTCTAGAGGAATTGCCTAAAAATGCAACTGGTAAAATTCAAAAAGCACAGTTAGCAAATCAACTGAAAAGTAGGTGAAGGGATGATTATGTATAGTTCCGGTCAACAGGCATCATGTAGTAAAACAATAACAGAAACGGATTTTGTATTGTTTGCGGGTTTGAGCGGGGATTTTAATCCAATTCATATTGATCATGAGTATGCAAAACAAACTAGATTTAATCAAAGAATCGCACATGGTTTATTAACGTCTAGTTTATTATCACAATTGTTAGGTGTTCATTTACCAGGAAAGGGTTCCGTTTATATGGAACAAACTATTAAATTTACAGCGCCAGTTTTTATAGGAGATACGATTACAGCTACGGCAACAGTACAAGAATTTATGATAGAAAAGAGAGTTTTGAAATTGTTAACTGAGTGTCATAACCAAAAAGGAGATTTAGTGTTAACGGGTGTAGCGACTATGATGGTGCCAAAAAAAGGAGGAATTGTCTAATGAGAATTGGGATTGAAGCAACTGGTGTTTTCTTCCCAAAAGACGTAGAGACGGCCGCAGATTTATCTAAAAAAACAGGTATTCCTGAGAATATTATTATAGAAAAGTTTGGGTTATATGAAAAACATGTCGCAGACGAAACGATGCATGCATCAGATTTAGCTATTGCTGCTGCAAAGTCAATATTATTACAAGTAGATCCTCAATCTATTGATGTAGTCATTTATTTTGGCAGTCCACATAAAGATTACCACGTATGGTCTAGTGCCCCAAAAATTCAGCATGAACTTGGATTGAAAAATGCTTATGCTTTTGAAATTATGAATGTTAGTTCTTGCTTTCCAATCGCTCTCAAAGTTGCAAAGGATATGCTCTACTCTGATAAATCAATTGAAAATATATTATTAGTAGGTGGATGTAAAGAATCTCAAATTGTAGATTATGATAATCCACGCTCACGTTTTATGTTTAATTTTGCTGATGGCGGAAGTGCAGCTTTAGTAAAAAAGGGAGCTAGCAACGGTGAAATATTAGGCAGTGCGATTATAACGGATGGTTCATTTCATGACGATGTTCGTATTCCAGCTGGTGGATCGAAGCAGGTTGCGAGCTATGATACAGTTGAGAATCGACAACATTATATTGATGTAATAGATCCTATTAGTATGAAAGAACGTTTAGATCCCATTTCAACCCCTAATTTTGATAAGGTTATTCGGGAGGCGTTAAGAAAAAGTGGATTTACTCCTAAAGATATTAAAGTATTGTTACCACTGCATACAAAACGCTCTATGCTAATAGAATTGTTACAGGGGCTGGGCTTAGTAGAAGAGCAAGTTGTATATTTAGATCATTATGGACATATGTCAGCGCTTGACCCATGTATAGGTCTTCATTTTGCAAATGAGCAAGGGAAATTACAGCCTGGAGATATTGCAGTAGTGGTTAGTGCAGGTACTGGGTATACTTGGGCAGCTACTGTGATTAGATGGTAGTAAGCATGGATTTTATCAAAAAAATTATATGTTGTTTTTTCATTGTTATTGTGAGTCTAGGGATGTTTGCTTCTGTAGGAAGTGCCTCTGCTGTAAAATATGTGAAATCATGGGGGAGTGAGCTAGATACTTCTAAGTTACTAAGGACACCAGTGGCGATGGCAAGGGATGCAAAAGGATTTTTGTATGTTGTTGATATGGGGAATAATAGGATTTTGAAAATAGATAAGAATGGAGAAGTTGTTGATGCTATAGGAACTTTAGGTGAAGGTCCGGGACAGTTTAATATGCCATTTGGTATTGCTGTTGATAAAGAAGGTAATATTTTAGTTGCGGATACAGCGAATTATCGTATTCAAAAATTTAATGAGGAGTTTCAATTTATTAAAAGTTGGGGCACAAAAGGTAAAGGAAGTGAGCAGTTCTCGTTTCCTAGGGAAATTGCAGTAGATAGCGATAACAATTACTATATTACGGATGAATACAATCATCGTATTCAAAAATATAGCCCGGATGGGCAGTATATTCAAACAATAGGGAGTTATGGAAAGGCGAATGGAGAAATGGCTTTACCACAAGGAATTGCGATAAATAAACAAGACGAGGTCTATATTGCAGACACATATAACAATCGTATTCAAGTGTTTGATAAAAAAGGGGAGTTTCAGCGAGTAATCGGAACAGGAATTGCAGGTTTAGGCCCATATCAATTCTACCATCCAAGAGGAATAAATTTTGACTCAACATCTGGATCGCTATATGTAGCAGATACATATAACAATCGGATAATGAAATTTACAAATAAAGATCAATTTTTATATACAGTAGGTAACTTTTTTCAGTTTGTTTATCCTAATCAAGTTTTTCCGGATGGTAAAGGGAATATCTATATAACAGATACGGGAAATAATCGTGTACTTTTATATAATGAGGTAGGCCTAACAGCGGTAATGAAGAAAACCATAGGTAATGAAAGGAATGGAAATACACAATATGCAGGACCTTATGATGTCGAAAGAGACACGAATGGAAATGTTTTTGTATCTGATTCTTTTAATCATCGAATTTTGAAATATGATATATCTGGGAAGATTGTTGCTAAGTGGGGAAGTTTATGTGGTACTGGTGGGCCACTTGGGTTCGGAAGTCTTCCAGGACAGTTTTTTGTTCCAAGACAGATTGCAACGGATCGTTACAATAATGTGTATGTATCTGATTCTGTAAATCATCGTATCCAAAAATTCACCAATTCAGGGATAGCGCTTGCTTCATATGGTTCATTTGGAGTATTACCAGGTTTTTTTCAATTTCCATCTGGAATAGCTATTGATAGTAAAGGAAACATATTTATAGCTGATTCAGAAAATCATCGTATTCAAAAATTTAATCCATTCTTTGTATATATGAAAGAATGGGGGAGAAAAGGAAGTAGAGAGGGAGAGTTTTTTCAACCTATGCAATTAGCAATTGATTCAAAAGATAATGTTTATGTTGTTGATCGGATTAATAATAGGGTTCAAAAATTTGATAATGAGGGTAATTTTCTTACAAAATGGGGTACAAATCATGGAGCTGGAAACTTAGATCCACTAGAAAATTGGAGAGAGGGTCCAGGAGATCTTTTTTTGCCAATAGGAATTGAAATCGATATAAATAATACGGTATATGTCACAGATACTTCTAATAATCGTGTGAATATTTACAATGAAAATGGGGATTTTTTAGAGTCTTTTGGAAGTTTTAATGGTATGTCAGGGCAGTTTTTCTCACCACAAGGAATAGATGTGGATAGTCAAGGGAATATCATTATTACAGATGGTTTACTCCAAAGAATTCAATTTTTTAAGAAAGCTAATTAATATTGGAGACTCAAAATGCTTGTTAGAAAGGATAGAAGTTTAATAGTTTGGGAATGCGGTATAGGTAGGAATAAAATATTTATATGAAATTGTAAAGGTGTTTAATGGAAATCGGAGAAGATACATGTATACTAACAATCTCGTTTATATTATTCAAAGGAAAAGTCATAATTACGGATGGGTAACTTTGGCGTGTTTGACTCTATCAGAAAGTAAAGTATGGGGAGGATCACAATGTCGATGAAAAAACGTAAATGGCTAAAAATGGTGGCTGCTGGTTGTGTTTTAGGTTCGTTATTAATAACGGCAGCTTGTTCAGGAAAGAAAACAAGTACAGAGGATGAAAAGACGATTAAGGTAGGGGTTCTTGCTTCATTAACAGGTCCATTAGAATCATATGGAAAACAAACAGTGAACGGATTTGAATTAGGGTTAGACTATGCAACTGGTGGAACTGGGAAAGTGGAAGGGAAGAAGATTAAGTTTGTTGTAGAAGATACGGAAACGAAAGCTGATGTAGCGGTTAAAAAAGCTACGAAGTTATTAGAAGAAGAGAAAGTCGATTTTTTAGTCGGATCGTCTAGTTCAAGTGATACATTAGCGGTTTTACCACTTGCAGAGGAATATGAAAAAATAATGGTTGTAGAACCAGCAGTAGCTGATAGTATTACCGGGAAGAACTGGAATAAATATATTTTTAGAACAGGTAGAAATTCATCTCAAGATGCAGTCGCTGGTGCTGCGGCAATTGCTAAAAAAGATGTAAAAATAGCAACGTTAGCACAAGATAATGCTTACGGCCGTGAGGGAATTGCGGCATTTAAAGCTGGAGCGAAGAAATTAGGTGCGAATATTGTAAACGAGCAATATGCTGATACAAATTCGACTGACTTCACTGCAAATATTCAAAATATTATTAGCTCAAAACCAGATTATTTATTTATCGTTTGGGCAGGTGCGAATTCACCTTGGAAACAGTTAAAAGATATGAATGTGGAAGCGCAGGGTATTAAAATTTCTACCGGTGCACCAGATATACCGGCATTAAAAACGATGGATGCGTTAGTAGGAATGCAAGGTTTTTCTGTTTATTATCACACACTTCCGAAAAATAAGGTGAATGATTGGTTAGTTGAAGAACATAAAAAAAGATTTAATGGTGCGGTGCCAGATTTATTTACAGCAGGAGGAATGTCAGCGGCAATTTCAATTGTAGAAGCTTTAAAGAAAACAAAAGGTGATACAGATGTAGATACATTGATTAAGAAAATGGAAGGAATGGAATTTGATACACCGAAAGGAAAGATGAAATTTAGAGAGAAGGATCATCAAGCGATGCAGACACTTTATTCTATCACATTGAAAAAGCAAGATGGTGTTGATTATCCGGTGCCAGTATTAGAGCGAGAATTAACGATGAAAGAGACAGAACCCCAAGTTCAAAATAAATAGACTGAATTTTCTGTTGTTTTTGTATAAAGAGGGAGTACACCCTCTTTATACGTATTTCTTTCATACTTAAAGCTTTAAAGGGAGGGATTTCGTGACACATTTGCTAGAAACGAAAAATCTTTGCGTATCTTTTGGCGAGCATCATGTTATTAAGGATGTGAATTTAACAGTACAAAAAGGAAAGCTCATTTCAATTATTGGACCAAATGGTGCAGGAAAGACAACGCTATTCAATTTACTAAGTGGACAAATTTCTCCAACAAAGGGTGAAGTATATTTTAAAGGACAAGAGATTACAAATTTATCAATTTCGGATCGTACTCGATTAGGAATTGGTCGTTCTTTTCAACTTACAAATATATTCCCAGAGTTAACGGTACTTGAAAATGTTCGTTTAAGTGTTCAATCATTTGTGCAAGATTACTATAGTTTTTTTCCGAGTTCGGCAAAATTTAAGCAACAAGTTGGAGAGGCGAGACGTTTCTTAAAAACAGTATTACTTCACGAGAAAGAACATGTATTAGCGAAAGATCTAGCGCATGGGGAAAAACGAAAGTTAGAGCTTGCGATGTTATTAGCTTTAAAAACGGATGTGTTACTACTTGATGAGCCGACGGCAGGTATATCAGTTGAGGAGGTACCGGCTATTTTACAAGTGATTGAAAATATTAAGAAACATCCAGAGAGTACAATTGTACTTATTGAACACAAAATGGATATGGTACTAGGCTTGTCAGACCATCTTATCGTTTTATTCCATGGAGAGTTATTGGCTGAAGGTTTGCCCGAAGAAATGATGAAAGATGAGCGTGTACAAAGTGCTTATTTAGGGGGATTATATAGTGGCACTATTACAAGTGAATAATATAGAGACGTATTTAGATCAGTTTCATATTTTACAAGGGGTATCTCTTACTGTTGAGAAAGGAACGATTACTGTACTGTTTGGAAGAAATGGGGCAGGGAAGACTACGACATTACGTTCGGTTATGGGATTTCACCATATCGCACATGGTGAAATTTATTATGATAGTACACAAGTAAATGGATTATCTACACATTTAATTTCAAGGAAAGGAATAGGGTATGTACCAGAAAATCAAGGTATTTTTCACGACCTGACAGTAGAAGAAACATTCGCTCTTGCTAGGGGGAAGGGAGAAGAAGCGGAAGAAAAAATAGACTGGATGCTTGAATTATTTCCAGATTTAAAGCAATTTTGGCACAAAAAAAGCGGACTCTTAAGCGGAGGGCAAAAGCAAATGCTAGCAATTTCAAGAGCATTTATTAATAGTGATGGTTTATTACTTATTGATGAGCCGAGTAAAGGCTTGTCGCCCATTATGATAGAAAAATTAATGATAGCCATTTTGAAAATGAAAGAGAAAACAACAGTTTTACTCGTTGAACAAAACTTTATGATGGCTAGTCAAATTGGTGATTACTTTTATATTATGGATAACGGAAGAATTGTTCATAACGGTTTTATGCATGAATTAAAAGAGGATAAGGAAATGTGTCACAAATATTTAGGAATCTCTTAACATGAATCCGGGGTGAGAAGGATGGATGTGTTAATCAATTTATTTGTAAATGGGATTTCAACAGGGATGCTCATTTTTTTATTAGCGTCAGGTCTTTCACTTATTTTCGGTTTAATGAGCGTTCTAAACTTCGCACATGGTGGGTTATTTGCATGGGGAGCTTTTACAGGTGTATGGATATTTAATACAACTGGAAGCTATTTACTCGCTTTAATTGGAGCAATTGCTATGGGGATGTTTCTTGGATTCATTTTAGAAAGATTCCTTATTAGACCGGTATATGGAAATCATGTTCGCCAGCTTCTTGTGACGCTTGGAGGAATGCTTGTACTTAGTGAATGTATTAAAGTATTTTGGGGGCCAAATCCAATTGGTGCTAAATTACCGTTATGGTTACAAGGTAGTTATACATTTGAAGGCGTTATATTAATTAAATATCGTCTATTCGTTATTTTAATTGGGATCATCATTTACATTGCCTTACTATTATTGCTCAAAAAAACAAAGATAGGTCTTATGATTCGCGCAGGTGTAATGGATAAAGAGATGGTTCAAGCGCTCGGTATTAATGTAAAAGCGATATTTTCTTTCGTCTTTTTATTAGGAGCAGGGATGGCGGCTTTGGGAGGCTTCTTATTAGCACCGTATTCAGGTGTTATTTTCGCCGAGATGGGTATGCAGTATGCGATTTTAGCTTTTATAGTAGTGATAATTGGAGGATTAGGAAGCGTACAAGGTTCAGCAATCGCTTCTTTAATTGTTGGATTAGCTGGTGCTTTTACAGCATATTTTATACCGGATTTATCACTTGCAATTAATATGTTAATGTTACTATTTTTCTTAATAGTGAAGCCAACGGGACTTGTTGGTGAAAAGGGGTGAAATGGTGAACAGCACATCGAATCGAATTAAAGTATACTTCGGAGTATTTATGCTCATTTGTTTAAGTGTATTTCCATTCGTAAATGATTCACGGAGCTTGTTAATTTTGTTCACTCAAATCTTCATCTTTGCTATTTTCGCTATGAGTTTTGATGTTCTCCTTGGATATACAGGTATTGTTTCATTCGGTCATTGTATGTTCTTTGGTATAGGGGCGTATGGGGTAGCACTTTTATTTGATCGACAAGGGGTGTCTATCACAAACTTTTTTATAGGAATAGCAACCGCAATTATTGTATCAGCCATCGTTAGTTATATAATCGGTTTGCTTTCTTTACGGCTGAAAAGTCATTTTTATGCAATGTTAACGCTCGCTATTTCCCAGCTGTTTTTTGTACTTGCTGAAAAATGGCGTTCACTGACTCATGGAGGAGATGGATTTACATTTCGTGTACCAGATATATTCCGTGATCGTTTTACATTTTATTATATAACATTTATATGTCTAATCAGTATTTTCATTTTGTTACGCCTTTTCACAAAATCTTCAATTGGGAAAGTGTTAAAGGCGATTTCACAAAATGAACAACGAGTTGAAGCACTTGGCTATAAAGTTCTTCATTATAAAATTATTGCTAGTGTTGTTGCAGGAGTAGTTGCAGCGATTAGCGGTGGTTTATTTGTCATCACATTACGCTTTGTTAATACAACTGTATTTTCAATTGAAATGACGTTAAATGCATTATTGATGACAATGATTGGGGGAGTTGGAACGTTAATCGGAGCTATTGCTGGAGCGGGGATTATTGAATCACTGAAATATTATTTATCAGAATTAGCTACAGAGTATCCGATTTTTGAAAGGTGGACGATTATTCTAGGTTTATTATACATTATCGTGTTATTGGTTTTTCCAAAAGGATTAGTTGGAACGGTTAAGAAGTTGAAGAATTTTAAAAGAAGTAAGAAGGAGAAGAGTACAGGGGTGGAACAGAACGTTTAAACTCTTTGGAATAAGGTTTTGGTAATAAGGAATAGCTCTATATAAGATAAAAAGGTTTTAGGTGAAGCTATATAATATGAAGTCCCTCCTTTAACTTATCTAAAGGAGGGTTTGCCATTTCTAGAAAAGAACTTGGGTGTATGGAATTCGTGAGATTGTTATTTTGTATAAAAGTCTATTGCGTTAATTAAATAGTTCAATTGATGCTAATTTATTATTTCTAATTGGAAAAATAGCTGGTTAAGATTTTTGGGATTAAATATGTATTTACTCTTTACTTGCTTTTTTATCACTTGAGTGGTAAAGTGATAGTAAGATCAACGCTAGGAAGTGATGAAACATGCGTGAAAATACGATAGGGTCGTTAATATGGTTACGCCTAATACGATTTACAAACCAAAGTAATCAAATGTCAAATGAGTTTTTAAAACGTTTTGATTTAACGACAGCTCAATTTGATGTGCTTTTGCAAATACGGACTTATCAGCCATTAACACAAATGGAGTTAGCAGAAAAGGTTACCGTTACACAAGGCGGTATTTCTCGAATGTTAACACGTCTTGAAAAAGAAGGATATATTATACGAAAACAAGATTGGAAAACGAAAACAATTAGTCTTACAGAGCAAGGGGAAGAGGTTTTAGAAAGAGCATTGCCAGAGCAACTTGCATTTCAATCATCATTTTTTGATGATGTATTAAATGAAGAAGAGCAGAAAATACTATACGAGTTGATGACAAAAGTTCATAAGCATAGTGAAAAAAAAGAATTACCGAATGAGTAATTTTTTTTACTCAATCAATTGACTAATCAAGTGATAAAGAGGAGGAAGTTTTATGTATACAATTCCAGGACATCACCACATTTCTATGGTGACTAAAAATGCGAAAACGAATAATAATTTTTATCGAGATGTTTTAGGATTACGCCGAGTGAAAAAGACAGTCAATCAAGATAATCCATTTATGTATCATTTGTTTTATGGCGATTTAACAGGGAGTGCCGGAACTGAATTATCATTTTTTGAAATGCCGAATGTAGGAAGAACAATCCGTGGCACAAATGCAATAACGCAAATAGGTTTGCTCGTACCTTCAATAGAAAGCCTTACATTTTGGAAGAAACGTTTTGAGTCGTTTCAAGTGGCGCATGGAGAAATTACAACTTACGCCAGCCGAGACGCACTGCACTTTGAAGATCCAGATGGCCTACGGTTAGTGCTACTAAATAATAACGGTGAAGAGGTGCCTGAATATTGGACTGCATGGGATGACTCTTCTGTAGAGCAGAATCATCGTATTTTAGGTATGGGAACAGTTGAAATGACAGTGCGCAGTTTAAATAAATTATCAAAAACATTAACAGGTTTGTTTGGTTACAAAGAAGTATCTCGTTCGGACGATGAGGGGATGTATCAATCTATTGCTGGTCAATCTTTTGGAGAAATTTTGGTGAAACAGCAAGAGGGAGAGAGTGAAAGACCTGGTAAAGGAAGTATTCATCATTTAGCTATTCGTGTAAAAAATGATGAAGAACTGAGTTACTGGAATGAAGCTGTGAAAGATAAAGGGTTCCAATCAACAGGGATTATTGATCGCTTTTATTTTAAAAGTTTATATTTCCGTGAGTCAAATGGAATTTTATTTGAGATTGCGACGGATGGACCAGGATTTACTGTAGATTCAGCAGTTGCTGAATTAGGAAAAGAGCTAGATTTACCACCATTTTTAGAAGAGAGAAGAAAAGAGATTGAGGAGAAATTAATTCAACTTGATTAAAAGGGAGAGAACAACTATGGAAAAATACCGTATTGATACAAGTAAAGGAATTGAATTTGGATTATATTCAATTGGAGATCACATTTTAAATCCGCATAATGGTTCGAAAATAAGTGCAGAAAAAAGAATTCATGAACTAATTGAAACAGCTAAGTTAGCAGATGAAGCTGGACTTGATGTGTTTGCTGTCGGTGAAAGTCATCAAGCGCATTTTACAACGCAAGCTCATACAGTTATTTTAGGAGCTATTGCACAAGCTACGAAAAACATTAAAATCGCGAGTTCTGCAACAGTATTAAGCACATCAGATCCGGTTCGTGTATATGAGGATTTTGCTACAATCGATTTAATTTCTAATGGTCGTGCGGAAATCGTTGCTGGTCGTGGATCCCGTATTGGGGGATATAGTTTACTGGGTTACGATGTAAATTATTATGAAGAACTATTTGAAGAGAAGATGGATCTTTTATTAAAAATAAATAAAGAAGAAAGTGTAACATGGAAAGGGCAGTTTAGAACGCCGCTTGAACATGCGACAATTATACCGAGAGCTAAAAATAACAATATGCCAATTTGGCGTGCTGTTGGAGGGCCACCTGCTAGTGCAATTAAAGCAGGACACGCAGGTGTACCAATGATGCTTACGACACTTGGTGGCCCAGCTATTAATTTTAAAGTTTCGGTGGATGCATATCGTGAAGCTGCTGAACAAAGTGGTTTTGATCCAGCAACATTACCGATTGCTACAACAAGTTTATTTTATACAGCAGAAAATTCACAAGATGCACTTAGTGAATATTATCCTCATATTCATGCTGGTATGCTTGCACTACGTGGTGGTGGGTATCCAAAACAACAATTTACTAATGCAGTAGATTATCGTGACGCGTTAATGATTGGTAGCCCGCAACAAATTATTGAAAAAATGCTTTACCAATATGAATTATTTGGACAGCAACGTTTTATGGCGCAGATTGATTTTGGCGGTGTACCATTTGATAAGATTGAGAAAAACATCGAATTAATTGCAACTGAAATTATGCCGGCTGTTAGAAAGCACATAGCAAAATAATTGAAGAATACCGGGAGTCTAGCTGACTCTCGGTATTTTTTATGTTAATTCAGTTTCAAAAAATGACGAAAAAATGAACTTTTAATCTAAAAAAAGGAAAGGATTTTTCTATTTGTGAATAACAATATTCTTAATTTGAATTTTGGAAATACATTTTTCTCTTGACAAAAATGCAGCGTATTTTCAGGTTTGATTCGAGGACATTTTTTTAAGGGGAAAGTCAAGCGCATGAAGAGAAAAATGTAATAATAATTGATATAAGAGTCCGTTGTATGTTTGAAAAACAAGTTTTTAAAATGTAAGAAATCTAATTCAAAAAAATTACAAAAGACATATTTCAGACAAAATCCTGTCAATAATACGTCAAAAATCACCTGAATTTATTATGTAAGTATATTATACAATTCGATTAACGAATAAAACACTACTGAAATAGTGAAAAGGTAAATCGTATGAAGAAAGTTCTTTTGTAATTATCTAAAAAACTGACAATCTATATTTTCAGAAAGTACATAAACGAATTTATCTTTTTGTATTTCCAAATGATTGAATTGTTCGTTATGAAGTGAATTCAATCGATATTACGATATAAAAAATTATGAAGGAAGTGAATTTAGCATGGAAACGCTCGAATTGGCACGAATACAATTTGCATCTACAACGATTTTTCATTACTTTTTCGTTCCGCTATCCATTGGTTTAGCTTTTATCATTGCGTTAATGCAAACGTTGTATGTGGTAAAGGGACAAGAAGTTTATAAGAAGATGACAAAGTTTTGGACACAAATATTCCTTGTTAACTTTGCAGTAGGTGTTGTAACAGGTATTTTACAAGAATTTCAGTTTGGTATGAACTGGTCAACATATTCACGTTTTGTTGGTGATGTTTTCGGACCGTCACTGGCAATTGAAGGTTTATTAGCATTTTTCATTGAGTCTACATTCCTAGGTTTATGGGTATTCGGTGAGGATAAACTTCCGAAGCGAGTTCACCTTTTATGTATTTGGCTCCTCTCAATAGGAACAATGTTATCAGCATTTTGGATTTTAACTGCAAGTGCATTTATGCAGTCCCCTGTAGGATATGAAATGGCTGCAGATGGACGTGCGCAGATGAATGATTTCTTAGCGATTATTCAAAATCCACAGTTATGGGTGCAATTCCCGCATACAATTACAGCGGCACTTGCAACAGGCGCATTCTTTATTGCTGGTGTTAGTGCATGGAAAATTGCAAAACAACAAGAGACTGAGGTGTTTAAGAAGTCTTTCCGAGTTTCTATCGTTGTTGGAACAATTACAACAGCTCTTGTATTATTTTTCGGTCATGCACAAGCTCAAAATTTAATTAAGACGCATCCGATGAAAATGGCGGCAGCTGAAGCGTTATGGAATACGAGTGAGGATCCAGCGCCATTTACAGTGTTTGCGAAAATTGATACAGAGAAGAAAGAAAATTCGTTTGAAATTCAAATTCCTTATATGTTAAGTCTATTGTCATATGATAAATTTAGCGGTCAAGTTGAAGGGATGAATCAAATTCAAAAACAATATGAAGAAAAATATGGACCTGGAGATTATATTCCGCCAGTACATATTATGTTCTGGAGTTTTAGAGCGATGGTAATGAGTGGAACATTTATGCTTCTTCTAGGAGCGTACGGCTGGTTCTTATCAAGAAAAGATCGTTTAGCTGAAAAAACTTGGTATTTAAAATTAATGGTATATGCAATTGCACTACCGTTTATCGGAAATACAGTAGGTTGGATTATGACTGAAATGGGACGTCAGCCTTGGGTTGTCTTTGGTGTTATGAAAACAGAAGATGCAGTATCTCCAAACGTTACATTTGGAGAAGTATTATTCTCCCTTGTTTCATTCACATCACTATATGTAATTATTGGAGGCATTACTGTTTACTTATTCGTTCGTATCATTAAAGGACATGCGAATAAGAAAGTGAAAAAGGATTATCAAAGCCATGATCCATTTGATAAGGAGGAAGAGTATGTTATCTCTTAATGAGTTATGGTTTCTAATTATTTCAACCTTATTCGTTGGATTCTTCGTACTTGAAGGTTTCGATTTTGGTGTAGGAATCGTTTCAAGGTTTTTAGGAAAGAACGATTTAGAAAAGCGTATATATTTAAATACAATTGGACCGTTTTGGCACGCAAATGAAGTATGGCTTGTTTGTGCTGGTGGTGCTATGTTTGCGGCATTTCCGCACTGGTATGCAACTTTATTTAGTGGGTTCTATATTCCGTTTGTGTTTATGCTTCTTGCATTAATTATAAGAGGTGTTTCCTTTAAATTCCGTGCGAAAATAGAAAATCATAAATGGAAGAGTTTCTGGGATTGGGGCATGTTTATTGGAAGTTTGCTACCTCCCGTACTTTGGGGAGTTGCAATTGCAAACTTCATGGTAGGTGTACCAATTGATGAAAGTAAAAATATGGTAGGCGGATTCATGAAATTACTTCACCCATTTGCGTTACTTGGAGGAGTTATGTTTCTTCTTCTATGTATTGTTCATGGTTTGCAATTTCTTACTATACGTACAACAGGAACATTACGAGAACGCGCACGTATTGCCGCAACAAAGATTGCACCTTTTGCATTAATAACACTTCTTGTTTTTGCAGGTGTAGGGTTATGGAAAACAGATATTTTCACCGCACATGGTTCAGAGTGGCTAATGGTTCCGATCGGAGCTTTTGTAGCGCTATTTGTTTCTACTTTATTAAATAAAAGAAGAAGAGATGGTTGGGCTTTCTTTATGACGAGTTTAACAATCATTTTGCTAAGTGCAAGTGTGTTCATTGGTATGTTCCCGCGTGTCATGATTAGCTCATTAGGAGCGGTGAATGATTTGACAATTTATAATGCGGCATCAGGACCTTATGCATTAAAACTGATGAGCTATTTTTCTCTTGCTATTTTACCGTTTGTTATCGGTAGTCAAATATGGAGTTTCTATGTATTTAGACAACCTGTTAAGTCGGACAAAGATTTGGAGTACTAATGAAAAGAAAAAGAGGACTTCCGTCGTATCCTGGTAGCCGAGTTTTATATGTAACGTTAACCTTTATTAGCATTTTAGAGGCGTGTAGTATTATTGCACAGACAGTGTTTTTAGCACGAGCAATTACATTTTTATTTCATGGAGAAACAGTGCAAGCTGTGCTAAATGAAACTGTTTATTTTGGGATTACGTTTGTAGTACGCCAAATGTTGGTGCGAACATCGCAAATATTGGTTGAGCGTTTCGCTGAAAAAACAGGATTCGCATTACGTAAACAACTAATAGAAGCATATTTTACATTAGGGCCGAGATTTGTCCAAACGAATGGAACTGGTCATTTGGTTACTTTATCGATTGAAGGCATAGAGAAATTCAAAACATATATTGAATTGACAATTCCTAAAATGATTAGAAGTAGTATCGTACCAGGACTAATTGTTCTATATGTTTTTACACTGGACATTAAGTCAGGAATCATTTTAGTTGTAACGATTCCTATTGTGATTATATTTATGATCCTTTTAGGATTAGCAGCGCAGAAAATGGCGGATAGCCAATATGAAATATATCGTGTACTTTCTAATCATTTTGTAGATACATTAAAAGGGTTAGAAACATTAAAGTATTTAGGGAAAAGTAAACAGCATGAAGGAAAGATTGAAAAAGTAAGTAAACGATATAGAAAAGCAACGATGCGTACTTTGCGAGTTGCTTTTCTTTCTTCTTTTGCATTAGATTTCTTTACGAGTTTATCAATTGCATTTGTAGCAGTCGGATTAGGGATACGGTTAATAGATGGAACGATAATACTATTGCCAGCACTTACGATTTTAATTTTAGCTCCGGAATATTTTCTGCCGATAAAACAAGTTGGAGCGAATTATCATGCTACATTAGATGGACAACTTGCGATAGAGCAAATAGAAGAGATTTTACAGAAACAAAAAGGAATAGAAATGAAAGATTCAAATGTAGATATAGTATGGAACGCCTCTAGTAGCTTAAAATTACAAGATGTAAAAGTAAATAATGATGAATCTGAAAAGGCTATATTAGAGGGAATTGATTTTACTTGGCAAGGTAACGGTGCTATAGGCGTTATTGGTGAAAGTGGAGCAGGGAAATCAACGTTAATCGATGTATTAGCAGGATTTTTATCTCCTTCGGCTGGGAAGATGTTAGTAAATGGTGTTGAAATTGACGGATCTACTCGTGAAGATTGGCAAAAGAATATTGCTTATATTCCGCAGCAACCATATATTTTTCCGCTTTCATTAAAAGATAATATTTGTTTCTATGAAACAAATACAACTGATGAAGAAGTTGAGAGAGTTATTAATGAAGTAGGTCTTCGTTCGCTCGTTGCATCATTATCAAATGGGATGTATGAAATAATTGGAGAAGGTGGACGTATGCTTAGCGGCGGACAAGAACAACGTGTCGCTATGGCACGTGCACTTTTAAGTAAAAAGCCAATCATTTTATTAGATGAACCTACAGCACATCTTGATATTGAAACTGAATTTGAAATAAAGCAATCGATGTTACGTCTGTTTGAAGGTAAGTTAGTGTTTCTTGCAACACATCGTCTACATTGGATGAAGCAAATGGATCATATTCTTATTTTAAATAAAGGGAAAATTATAGAAAGCGGAACATATGAAGAACTTTTAACGAATGAGACATTACATTTTCATAGCGAAGAGAGGGGAGAGCGATGAGTAACTGGATTAAGCCTTATATACAGCAAAATAAAGGTAGAATGACTTTGACTATTTTCCTTGGGCTTCTTGGAGTTAGTTCGGGTGCAATGTTACTTTTTATTTCAGGTTATTTAATTTCTAAATCTGCTCTCAGACCAGAAAATGTAATGGCTGTATATGTTCCTATTGTTGCAACACGTGCGTTTAGTATAGGGCAAGCGGTATTTCATTATTTAGAGCGTTTAGTTGGACACGATGTCGTACTACGCATATTAGAAAAGATGAGAACGAAACTATATAGAATAGTAGAACCACAGGCGTTATTTTTCCGTTCACGATTTCAAACGGGCGATATGTTAGGCGTATTATCCGAAGATATAGAGCATTTGCAAAACCTATATTTACGTACAATATTTCCTAGCATATTAGCATTAGTTGTATATAGCATATTTGTGGTTGTTATTGGTGCATTTGACGTAGTGTTTGCACTCATTGCAGGCTGTATGTTAGCTATTATCGTTTTTCTTCTTCCGTTTGTATCACTGCTTTTAATGAAACAACATCATATCGCTTTGAAGCAAGGAAGAAATCGTTTGTATCAACAATTGACAGATGCAGTATTTGGGTTATCTGATTGGCAGGCGAGTGGTAGAAAAAATGAATTTATTAATGCGTATGTAGAGCAAAATGATCAATTGTTAAAAACAGAGAAGAGATTGAAACGCTGGTATCATATTCGAGACAGTCTCATTCATTTAGTAGTAGGGATTGTAGTTATTTCAATGATTATATGGACTGGGAATGAAGCGGCAAGTGAACAAATTGCACCTACAGTTATCGCGGCCTTCGTATTAATGACTTTATCTGTAACGAATGCGCTTATTCCTATTTCAGATGCCATCGATCGAATCCCATCGTATGTAGAATCTGCTCATCGTCTTAATGGTGTAGAAAGTGATAGTGTTTTACATGATGAAATGGATTTACATGGAGCTAAGGATTACGTTGCACCAAAACATGTAGATATTGAACTGAATCATATATCGTATAGTTACCCGGATAGTAACGAGACCGTATTGAAAGATATATCGTTACAAATAAAAGCAGGAAAGAAAATTGCTATTTTAGGTAGAAGTGGGACAGGGAAATCTACTTTACTAAAATTGTTAACAGGGGCGTTAAGTCCGGTAAATGGCCAAGTTTTATTGAATGGTGAACAAGCGCATACGAATCTTTTATCCGAATATATTTCTGTATTAAATCAAAAACCGCATTTGTTCGATACGTCAATTGGAAATAATGTGCGAATCGGTAAACCAGAGGCTAATGATGAAGAGATATGGAAAGCTTTAGAGAAAGCACAGCTAGCTTCACATATTGCATCTCTTCCTGATGGATTACGAACAAAAATGCATGAAATGGGAAAGAGGTTTTCTGGTGGAGAAAGGCAAAGGGTAGCATTTGCAAGAACTCTTATGCAAGAAACACCGATTATTGTACTTGATGAACCGACTATCGGTTTAGATCCTAAAACGGAATTAGCCTTAATAGAAACAATGTTTTCTGCAACAGAAGAAAAGACTGTTCTCTGGATTACACATCACCTTGTAGGAATTGAACATGTAGATGAAGTTATTTTCCTTGATAGTGGTCAAATCGCTATACAAGGTAGCCATGAACAGTTACTGAAAGAAAATGAGAAATATCGTAGCCTTTATGAGCTCGATAAAGTGAAACTTTAAAATGAAAAAACACAAATTCTTGACAGTTCAAGGTTTGTGTTTTTTTATATTTGTGGTCAAATCATATAGGACGTATAAGCTAGTTGAACATGGAATGGTTATATATTGTTAGAAAGGGTGTTTAAAACCTAGCCTTTCAAGGCAATACTGAGCCATAGTGAAAGGATTGTTGGAAGGCGTGATTATATGTTTGAAGAGGATGGCATTGTGTTAATTATGGAGCCTGCTGATGAACGGAATATAAGGAAATTTATTTTTACTGTACCGAAGTCAGTTTATGAAAAAAAGGGGATTATATTACATTACGGAACACCTTTAGGCCAAGGGTATACGGACATTATAGAAGATATTATTAGTGTACATATAGAAATAGATATTGTAACGATCATAGGACATGTAAGAGTATAAAGAGAAACTTTAATTAGTGGGAGTTATACGTACCTCGAAAACAGATGTACTTAAAATAAGTATGTCTGTTTTTATATTTAAATGAAGATAGTTTCGAGGTGAAAATGAATAAATGTATGATAAATTGTTCGAAGTACATGTTGAACAGGATAATAATGATTTCTCTAGAATGTATTAGAGGAAGATTAAATAATAGGATATGATGTGATAAGGTGTATAAGAAGAAAATAAAGTGTTTATAAATGAATAAAAGTATGATAATTATTTAGGAGGTCAAAATGAAGTTTACAAAAACAATGCTACTTTCAATTGTAGTTTCAATTGGTTTGATGGGATGTTCGCTAGTAGAGGAAGGGAAGAACTCTATAGATTATGCTCAAAAAGCGACAGACTATGTAAATGAAATAAGTGCATTTGCAAATGAAGCACCAGCATTAGCTGAAAAGGCTGTTAATGATGGAGAAGCTCGAAAAGAACTAGAAACGAAACTTACTGAAATTAAACAAGATATACCAGCTTTTAATGAATTAACACCACCGGATGTAGCGAAGGATCTTCACCAGCAAATCGTCGGATATAATGAAAAGTTAAATACATTAATTGATACATCTATGAAAAAGATAGAGGAAGGAAAAATGAATGTAGAGCAGTTTAAAGACTCTGAGCTTATGCAGACGATAGAACAAGTTCGTGATTTGAAAGATAAAGTTCAAAACTTAGGGCAATAATAAAAAGATCCGTTTATCATAAACGGATCTTTTTATTATTGTATACAATAGACGATTACACCAATAACAATAATAATGTTACCAATGACTTTTCGTTTCGTTATTCTCTCCCCTAGGAAGTACCAACCGAAAATTAAAATTATGATATAACTTAATGATTCTAATGCAGATGCTTGCTTTAATGCCAAGCCCTTTAAGGCGATCACATTTAATCCGGCATTAATTACAAATAAAAAGTAGCCGATGATAACATAAGGATTCACATATTCTTTTATTCTAGAATCGTATTGTTGTAAAGTAGCCTTTTTTAATAATATTTGTGAGTAATTGGCTAAAATTATCCCGAAAATAAATAATAACATATAACTATTCATCTTTTGTCACCACCACAATCCCGACGATAATAATAGCTGCACCAAGTATGTGATTCCAATGTATCTTATCTCCGAATAGGAATACTGACCATAGCATTGACCACAGTATTATAATTCCGCGGTGTGAATATGCTCTAGAAATTTCAAAATTCTTAATGACTTGTTGCCATAGAATTGCATACCCGAATAAAAGTACAACAAGTCCGAAGTAAGCAATAAAAAATGAAATTGATGCAATAGGGAATTGAGATGCCCATTTCATGTAAACCATAATGATAGAATATATCAAGAAGGCCACATGTAAAAATACATAGTTTTTAATAGTTGGTTTCATATATTCACTCTCTTTTACATTTATATACACGCATGTAAACTCGATGTATATAATCAATAGCTTCTTATTATGTAGAAGGCATATTGAAATGATTTTTGTTTATTCCTTCACATTCCAAAATATATAGTATCATGTCTTTTAATGTAAAACAATAGAAGGCCATACGTAGCTATAGAGTTGAAATGGAGGTAGTAGAGTTAGATTTTCCACTGTTCTATAATTTGTATCGTTTTATTTGTTGCATCCATCTTTACTTGAATACCTAACGGTAAAGTAATCATTGGATGAGTATGACAACAATCAAAATCGGCTAGAAAAGGAATTTTTTGATCTTGTAATACTTCTAATAGTATTTCGTAAGGTTTTCGATTTGTACCACAATCATTGAATTGCTCATGTTTTCCAAGGATGATACCTGAAACTTTATCAAAAACGCCGTTAATTTTAAGTAATGAAAAACTTCTTTCGATAGTAGATGCATCTTTTGAGCTATCTTCAATAAAGAGAATGTCACCTTCTTGAATATGTGGCATATAGGGGCTACCAAAAATACCTTGTATAGTGTTTAAATTCCCACCAATAATACGTCCAGTAGCTTTTCCACCAATTACTGAAATCCAATTGTTCGGTCGAAGTTCTTTTTCTTTCGTTTTTTCTTCCCAATTAATAAATTCATCTGACCAAAATAACGGCTGATTTATGTTGTAAGGAAGGTGTTGATCAGTTAATACAGTATCCGCAAAATATTTGTACGTGCAATCTACGAAAGGCTCAAATTCACCAAAAGAAGGAACGAGTGCTGGACCGTAAAATGTAGGAATTCCTGTTTTTGCATAAATCCCTAGTAATAACGCTGTTGCATCTGAATAGCCAATCATTATTTTTGGTTTCTTTTGAAAAGAATCATAGTCAATATAAGGTAATAATGAATTTGAATTCATTCCCCCAATTGTTGCCATGATACAAGAAACGTTAGGGTTTCTAATCAAGTCATTTAGTTCCTCTGTACGATCTTTAATGCTTCCTGAACGATAATAATCATATTGACCTGTTAGTGAGCCTTCTAATATACGAAATCCTTTCTTTTTTAAGTATAATTTTGCTCGTTCAAATCTCTTTGGAGAAGTATAGGTTACTGGTGAAGAGGGAGAGTAGATGCCAATTGTATCGCCATATTTTAATGCTTTTGGAAGTATCATTTGTATAAATCCTTTCTATTATATGGTGTTTTCGAACTTATTATTATTGAATATTCTTATATTTCGTTATTTTTAGTGTAACACATATAAAAAAGAGAAAGGGATTGAAATAATAATTGTTGTAGATGAATAAATATGCTTTTTACCTTGACGATATAAAGTAATTGTTGTTATGGTTAAACATGAGTGTATAAAAGGTTTGCTAAAGGAGTTTTAGAATGAAGCGGTTAAAATGGGGAGGATTAACAATCCTATTAGTAGTAATTCTGGGTATATGTTGGTTCTTTTTCCAAGGAGTTCAAAAGAGTGAAACAAATGTAGATACTCAGCCTTTACAAGTGGCAGAGCTACCTAAAACAGGGCTATCTGAAAAAGTAGTTCCACCAAAATATATACCACCAGAAATTGATGCAAAAGCAGCTATTATTATCGATGCGAGTAATGGAGAAGTTATTTATCAAAATAATGAAAATGAAGCTGTTGCCCCTGCTAGTATGTCAAAAATGATGACAGCATATCTCGTTTTAGAGAGTATACATAATGGAAAAGTCCACTGGGAAGATCCAGTGAAAATAAGTGCAAAGTCGGCACAAACAGAGGGTGCAAAAATCCCGATGCAAGCAAATGATACATTAACTGTTAAGGACTTATATCATGCGTTAATGATTGAATCGGCTAATAATTCGGCTGTCGCTTTAGCGGAACATGTAGCTAAGACAGAAAAAAACTTTGTTCAACTTATGAATGAAAAAGCAAAGCAGTTAGAAATGTCAGATAAAGCTAAATTTGCGAATGCTTCCGGATTGCAGGAGCCCGACGGAAGTGAAACAAAAATGACAGCAGCTGACGTAGCAAAATTAGCGTATCATCTTATAAAAGACTATCCAGAGATATTAGAAGTGACTCACTTACGTCAAAGTCAGTTAGCATTTAATAATGTTAATGTTACAAGCACAAATGAGATGTTAAACAAAAATAATAAAGCTTTATATATAGAAGGAATAGACGGATTAAAAACAGGATTTACAGATAGCGCAGGGTATTGTTTTACAGGTACTGCAAAACAAGGTGATAATCGCATTATTACAGTTGTTATGGGGACAAAAAGTAAAACAAAACGTTTTACAGAAACAAATAAATTAATGTCCTATGCATTTCAATTGCTTAATTAGGTGAAGAAAGAAGTAAATTAGATTTTTATAAAAATAAAGCAGACAGTTTATTGAACCTTGATGTTGGTGACAATAGACTGTCTGCTTTATTCTTTGACGTATTGGGAGTAAAAACTTAAGTGATATCATTTGAGTTTGTTATTGTTTGTTGATATTATTAAGTTAAGAACTTATTATTAATAAGTTTAGGGGCATTATATGCTTCATACATATGATATTGCCTCAAATAAAAATTGGAGGGAATTTTGATGGCAAAAGATTTTTACTCAGCAATTGAAGACAGAAGATCTATTTACGCAATTAGTAAAGAGCAAGTAGTTTCTGATGAAAGAATTCAAGAAGTGATTTATCATGCTGTGAAACATACACCTTCGGCTTTTAATTCTCAAAGTGCAAGAGTTGTTGTATTACTAGGTGAACAACACGACAAATTATGGGATGTTACGAAAGAAACGTTACGAAAAATTGTACCTGAAAATAATTTTGCACCTACGGAAGAGAAAATGAATGCATTTAGAAGTGGCTATGGGACAGTTTTGTATTTTGAAGATAGTAAAGTAGTAGAAAGTTTGCAAGAGAACTTTGCACTATACAAAGATAATTTTCCTACATGGTCGCAGCAATCTTCTGGAATGTTACAATTTGCGATTTGGACAGCGTTAGAGATTGAAGGTTTTGGTGCTACATTGCAGCATTATAATCCGTTGATTGATGAAAAAGTAAGAAAAGAATGGGATGTACCTGAAAACTGGAAGTTAACTGCGCAAATGCCATTTGGTAAACCGGTAGTTTCGGCAGGAGATAAAGAATATCAGCCATTAGAAACTCGTGTGAAAATTTACAAATAAAATAAAAAATAAAAGGTGAACAGAGATATAATCTGTTCACCTTTTATAAGTAGTAAGGATTTTTTTTGTAGGAATTTTTCATCTGATTTTTTAATTTGTTTTTACGTGTTTCAATAGTTGATACTTTTTGTAATGTTATAATTGAAACGAATTGAAAAAAAGCATAGTACAGTTCTATATTTTTATTTATAGGATCATCTATTATGTTTTTCATAAATATATCTCCTTTTTTTATCTCACTATTTGCGGGCAGTAAGGCTTCCATATTAAAATTCAATGATACGTATAGAATACCGACCTGTAAAAGTTCGATTGGTTTCAGTGTGGGGTGAATAAAATTTGTATGGATTAAAATCCTACTTTATATATGATAATATAAATATCCTGAAAATTCCATGGATAGTGAAAAATAGATAGTGGAATGTGTATTTTCGTCAAATTAGAACAGAATTTTTGGAGTTAAATCTTACAAATCGTCAAATCTTTTAAAAACGATGGATAATATCAAAAAAAGTTTTCTGAAAATATTATACTAATGATAAAAAAAGCATTTTTTGTCATGATTAAGAGTATGCTTCATGGAAGGGACTTTACTAGAAAATACATTCTTTGCATTGTATTAGATTAATAGAGTTTTTTAAAGTGGATAGCAAAAGAAAAATATATATTAAGATAATGAATGGAATGTCGAATTTTCAATGAAATACATAAGAAATTTGAAAAAAACATTGCAAAAACACACTGTTTAATGATAAAGTTCACATGAAGTTCACACTAAATTCACTTCAATCGTTTAAAATAAATGATGTGTGAAAAATAAAACTCTTGCTAAAAAATGGAACTGGATGAATATTTTACTTTGATAATATTGTAAAGTACTAAGTTTATAGTTTTCTCAAGAGGATAGTAGGGAAAGGAAGTAAAGACAACTTATGAAAAAAGTAATCGCAGGTTTAGCAGCAGCATCTGTAGTAGGTGTAGCAGTTCCTGGAATGGATTCTGCTCATGCACAAGTTTCAAATGATGCGCTAAAAGAAATTAATGGACAAACTCAAACTCAAACTCAAACGACTGTAACTGAAACAAAAACGGTAGAAACAACTTCTGAATTAAAATACACAGTAACAGCTGATGTATTAAATGTACGTTCAGGTGCTGGTACAGGACATAACGTTATTTCTAAAGTGAAATCAGGTCAAGTACTTCAAGTAATTGGACAAGAAAACGGTTGGTTCAAAGTTAGTGTAAACGGTCAAACAGGTTATGTAAGTGGGGACTTCGTAACAACTGGTGGCAACAAAGGAACTACTACTACTGTTCAGCAAGGAACAGGTACTTACACAGTAAACGTTTCTTCATTAAACGTACGTACAGGCCCAAGTGCATCTCATACTGTTTTAGGTTCTGTAAATAAAGGAAAAACAGTTCAAGTTGTAGGTGAAGTTCAAGATTGGTTTAAAATTAACTTCAATGGTGGAACTGGATACGTAAGTAAAGACTTCGTAACAAAAGGTGGTTCAGCTGTATCTAACGAAACTCAGCAACCAACTACAAACAACAACAACAATACTACTACAGTTCAAACTGGTGGATCTTATGTTGTTAACACAGGTGCTTTAAAAGTACGTACAGGTCCAGCTACATATAACCCTGTAATTGGTGGGGTAACAAATGGTACAGTATTAAACGTTACTGGCGCTGAAAATGGTTGGTATAAAATTAACCATAATGGCCGCACTGGTTACGTAAGTGCAGACTTTGTTAAGTTTGTAAAAGGCGGAGTGAACAATGTAGTTACTGGTGGTAACCAAGGTACGAACCAAGGTACGAACCAAGGTACGAACGAAGTACAAAAACCAACAGCACCAACAGGTGGAGATACATCTTCAATCGCTGGATTCGCTAGATCTTTAAATGGTTCACCATACAGAACTGCTGGTACAACACCTGCTGGTTTTGACTGCAGTGGATTCATTCACTACGTATTAAATCAAACTGGTCATAAAGGCGCTCGTCAAACAGTTGCTGGATACTGGAGCTCTAAAACAAAGACTAACAGTCCACAACCAGGTGATTTAGTATACTTCCAAAATACTTATAAATCAGGTCCTTCTCACATGGGCGTTTACTTAGGTAATGGACAGTTCATCAGTGCAGAAACTGACGCAACTGGCGTACGCATTAGCTCTGTAAGCAACTCTTACTGGAGTAAGCACCTATTAGGTTACACAAAAGCATACTAAGAAGAAGTATTTTATATACTATTCGTATAGAGAAAAGGCTTTCCAGGGAAACTTGGGAAGCCTTTTTCATAGTTGGATAAACTAACAGTATAGTAGTATTTATCCTGCTATTTGCGGGATAATAATCAGCGGGGGATGGACAAATCCCCGCTGATTAAAGTTTCACTTTATGTCAATTTTCCATGCAAAAACTTAGCATATAAATCATGAAAATAGTTTGGGCGGAATAAGTTTGCTGCATGACCTGCTAATGGAATTTCTTTATATAAAACGTTCGGAAGAATGGACTTTAAATCAAAGAGACAAGATTTATAGAGATGATCATGTTCTCCCATCACCCATAATATAGGATGGGGAAGTGCTTTTAATTTAGATTTCAAGTCGAATTCTAAGCGATGTCGTAATGACTCAGCGATAATGGAAGAGTGTAATTGTAATCCGAAACGGTAATAAATATTTCTTGAAATTACAGCGAATGGGTTAGCCTTTAATATCCCACTTGGGAAAATAGTATTTGCATACTGAGAAAGCCAAGCTGAATATTCATCCCCGCGCTTTTCCCAAAATTTCTGAAAAACATTATATAAACGGGAAGGATTATTATAATGTCCACCAATATGACAAATGCTTAATACTTTTTCAGGATGCATTTGCGCAAATGTCGTAGAGATATAACAGCCGTAGCTTAGAGCGCAAATATGAGCTTTTTTAATACCCTCTTTTTCATACAAGTTCAACAATTGATCTACGAGGCGCTGTATTGAAAAGTCGATAGCCTCTCCTTTATCATCTCCGTGGCCTAATAAGTCATAAGTTATAATGTTGTAGGATGCAGAAAATCGTTTATGCTCTTTTTTGAAGGCACGGCGATTTCCAACTAATCCATGAATAAAAATGATTGTTTCCTTTTCAGAGTGTTTATTTGTTTGCAAAAAGGATACTCCTTTCAGTAACTGGAGATTTATTTAGTATTTTAAATTGGCTAATTAAGAAAATCGGTTATAAATATTCTATGCGTAGTCTAGCATTTGCATAGAATAATATTAAGTACCAGGTAATAATATCAGATATTTATATCTGTTGTAAAGATGAGTTTATATGTATATTTTGTAAAAATAGAAAAAGTGTGTTTACATTCAGTTTACATTTATATCGTATTCTATTTTTAGAAATCATAGTTTTGTTGAAAACGAGGAGATGAACGACAATGGAAGTTGGGAATACAGAAAAGAAAAAAGGAAATTGGAGGCAGTTTTTACGTCTTATTCAAGATACAAATCCACCGAAAGGCATTCTTATTTTTGCATTATTAATGAGTTTACTTTCTACTGGAGCGAGTTTGTTTATTCCGATGTTAACAAAAGGATTAGTTGATAATTTCTCGATTTCTTCAATTAGTACAGGACAAATTGTTGCGTTAGTCGCATTCTTTATAATGCAAACAATTGCTGCAGGATTGTCAATTTATTTACTGAATTATATTGGACAAAAAATTGTAGCTGGACTTAGAGAACGATTGTGGAAAAAGGTACTTATTTTACCAGTGTCTTATTATGATCAAAATAGAACTGGAGATACAATTAGTCGTATGACAAATGATACAGGTGTTGTTAAAACATTAATTTCTGAGCATTTGTCAAACTTATTAACAGGCGGTATCTCAATTATTGGATCGTTAATTGTATTATTTGTTTTAGATTGGAAAATGACAGCATTACTTTTAACGGTTATTCCATTATCTGTACTAATTTTAGTGCCACTTGGACGAAAAATGTATAAGATTTCAAAAGCACTTCAGGATGAAACAGCTTCTTTTACAAGTGTGTTAACACAGGTGTTATCAGAAATTCGTTTAGTGAAATCTTCAAATACGGAAAAAAGAGAATATGAAACAGGTAATACAGGTATCCAAAAGTTATTGCAATTTGGTTTGAAAGAAGGAAAAGTGCAAGCGTTAATTTCACCAGTTATGTCGTTTGTTTTAATGGCGTTGCTTGTTATTATCGTAGGGTATGGTGGAATGCGAGTTTCTAGTGGCGCATTAACAACAGGGGAACTTGTAGCGTTTATTTTATATTTAGTTCAAATTATAATGCCAATGAGTCAATTATCTATGTTTTTTACACAATTCCAAAAGGCAATTGGTGCAACTGAAAGAATTAATACGATTCTAGAATATGAAGTAGAAGACCATGAAACTGGTGTGAAAGTTACAAATGCAAAGCAGTCGATCGTTATTGAAAATGTGAATTTTGAGTATAACGAAGATGAGAAAGTATTGAAAAATGTCGATTTCACGATTGAATCTGGAAAAGTAACAGCGATTGTAGGACCAAGTGGTAGTGGGAAAACAACTTTATTCTCGCTATTAGAACGTTTTTATGAGCCGACTAATGGTGTAATAAAATTAGGAGAAGAACCAATTACGGCCTATTCATTACAGTCATGGCGACGTCAAATTGGTTATGTTTCACAAGATAGTCCGTTAATTGATGGAACGATTCGTGATAATATTTGCTACGGTGTTGAGAATGATGTGACGGATGAAGAAATTGAAAAAGTGGCAGCGATGGCGTATGTTGATGCGTTTATTCATGATTTACCAAGCGGATACGCAACAGAAGTTGGAGAGCGTGGTGTGAAGCTTTCTGGAGGGCAAAGACAACGAATTGCGATTGCTCGAGCGTTACTACGAAATCCGCAAATCCTTATGTTAGATGAAGCGACTTCAAGTCTTGATAGTAAATCGGAATCAGTTGTTCAGAAGGCGTTAAATAACTTAATGAAAGGTAGAACGACTTTAGTTATCGCGCATAGACTTTCTACTGTTGTAGATGCAGATAAAATTATCTTTATTGAAAAAGGGAATCTTACAGGAAGTGGCTCACATGATGAGTTATTACGGACACATGACATGTACCGTGAATTTGCAATGCAACAATTGAAAATTAAAGAAGGAGCATTATAGAATGAAAACAATCAGTGAGGGGGCACTTCACTGATTGTTAATTTTAGAGTGCTAAAAAGTATGCTAAGCAGAAAGGAGATGATTCCTTGATACCCAAAATTTTAATTGTAGATGATGATCCGCATATTAGAGAACTTGTTTCTGTATTTTTGGAAAAAGAAGGTTTTCAAACATATGAAGCCGTTGATGGATTAGATGCTCTTCGAAGAATAGAAGAAGTGAAAGTTGATATGGCGATTCTTGATATTATGATGCCAAATATGGATGGATTTGATTTATGTTATGAATTAAGAAAATACTATGATATGCCGATTCTTATGTTAACTGCTAAAGGTGAAACATCTCAAAAGATAAAAGGGTTTCACCTCGGAACAGATGATTATCTTGTAAAACCATTTGATCCTTTAGAATTAGTTGTAAGAGTGAAGGCATTGTTGAAACGTTATCAAATTACAGTATCGCAATCTATTCAAGTTGGGAATGTACTGTTAAATCGTAATACATTTGAAGTTAACGCCGGAGAACAAACGGTGACGTTGCCATTAAAAGAATTTGAATTGCTCTTTACATTAGGATCTAAGGCGGGAAGAACTTGTTCAAGAGAGCAATTAATAGAAGACGTATGGGGATATGATTTTGAAGGGAATGAACGCACGCTAGACGTTCATATTAATCGGTTGCGTGAAAAGTTTCAAGAAGAGTTATCGAAGTTTAGTATAAGGACGATAAGGGGCTTAGGGTATCGCTTAGAGGTAAGTAAATGAGAAAAAGAGAAAGAATGAGTAAGATGAAGATGTTAAAAGTAATGGGGGCGATAGTAGCGCTCTTTACTTTTCTTACTATAATTTGGTCTATAGCCTTTTTTGTATCGTCAAGTGTCATGAAAGCTCTGGAAATAAACGTATCGCCTTTTATTACTTTTCTAATTAGTGATATGGTTGGCTTTGTTTTTATTGTTCTTATTTGGACAGTAATTGGAATTTTAATGAGACCGAAGCGAGAGGCGATGATTTGGACTATTATTGAACCGATACAAAAAATTGCAAAAGGGGATTTCTCTGTAAAAATACGAAATGAAGAAAAGTATGATGGAGAAATTGGTGTACTCGTAAAGAGTATAAATGATATGACAGATGAACTGAACGCGATGGAGAAACTGCGCCAGGAATTTGTATCGAATGTTTCTCATGAAATACAGTCACCATTAACTTCTATAAAAGGGTTTGCTAGAGCGCTGCAAGATAATAATCTTTCTGAGGAAAAAAGAAAGCATTATCTTACCATTATTGAAACGGAAACAACGAGATTATCTAAACTAAGTCAAAATCTATTAAAGCTAACACTTTTAGAATCAGAAGAGTATGTACCAGAAAGAGTGACTTATCGATTAGATCAACAGTTAAAGCAAGTTGTATTAAATAGTGAACCGCTGTGGGCTGAAAAAGAAATTGAGTTAGACCTTGATTTAGAGAAAGTGCAAATTACTGCGGACCAAGAAAGTATGAGTCAAGTGTGGATTAATTTAATTCATAACAGTATTAAATTTACTCCAAGTGGTGGTATGATTACAATTCAGTTAAAAGAACATAAGGAATTCCTAGAAGTAAGTATTCGGGACACGGGAATTGGTATATCAGAAGAACAGAAGCAACATGTTTTTGAGCGTTTTTATAAAGTGGATTCTTCACGAAACCGTGCTTATGGAGGAAGTGGCTTAGGTTTAGCGATTGTAAAAAAAGTACTCGACCTTCATCAAGGAGAAATAAAAGTCGAGAGTGAGGAAGGGAATGGTACAAAATTTATTGTGCGTATTCCAAATCATGAAGAAAAATAGTGTTAGGAGGAGACCTTCTAACACTATTTTTCTTTAAAAATGCATTTACCATTACTATAGTTACCTATAAGTAACCTACGCACATGAAAGTGCATCATTGCCTTTTTTCATAAACATAGATACACTTTTAATATAATAAACAACTGAGATGATTAAGGAGTGTTACACTTGGCGGAATTATTACAAGGAAAAAATGCTTTAATTACAGGAGCAGGTAGAGGAATTGGTCGCGCTGTAGCGATCGCATTAGCGAAAGAAGGCGTAAATGTAGGTCTTTTAGCTCGTTCAGAAGAAAACTTAAAAGCAGTTGCGAAAGAAGTGGAAGCAGAAGGTGTAAAAGCTGTTATTGCGACTGCGGATGTATCTTCATATGAAGAAGTAACGAATGCAATTGAAACGTTAAAAGCTGGATTAGGATCTATCGATATTTTAATTAATAACGCTGGTATTTCTAAGTTCGGTAAGTTTTTAGAACTAGATGTTGCTGATTGGGAAAAAATCATTCAAGTAAACTTAATGGGTGTATACTATGCAACTCGTGCAGCTTTACCAAGCATGATTGAACAACAATCTGGTGATATTATTAACATTTCATCTACAGCAGGACAAAAAGGTGCACCAGTAACGAGTGCATACAGTGCTTCTAAATTTGGTGTTCTTGGCTTAACAGAATCGTTAGCGATGGAAGTTCGCAAACATAACATTCGTGTAACAGCTTTAACTCCAAGTACAGTAGCAACTGACATGGCTGTAGACTTAGGATTAACTGATGGAAACCCTGATAAAGTAATGCAAGCGGAAGATATTGCAGAGTTTATCGTAGCGCAGCTGAAATTAAATAAACGTACATTTATTAAATCAGCAGGACTTTGGTCTACTAATCCGTAAGGGATAAATATAAAATACAAAGAAGGGACATCTATTCTGTAATGGAGTGGGTATCCCTTCTTTATTTTTTGTGTATGAAACGGAATTTTCTGTATAATCAAACGTGAATGGTAGAAAAGCATGAAAAAATTGAAGGGGATGGTATTTCCATGAGTACGATTGAGAAATGGACGGCTGTTGATCAATTTATGAGTGATGTATTAATACCGAAAGATTCTACATTAGAAGAAGTTCTTCAAGCAAATGCTTCAGCTAATTTGCCGGCGCATGATGTATCGCCAATTCAAGGGAAGTTTTTACAACTATTAGTACAAATCCAAGGAGCTCGTAACATTTTAGAAATTGGCACTCTAGGCGGATATAGCACTATATGGCTTGCAAGAGGATTGCCATCTGGAGGGCAAATTGTTACATTAGAAGCAAGTGAAAAGCATGCTGAAATTGCACGTAGCAATATTGAGCGTGCCAATTTGAATGATAGAGTTGAAATACGATTAGGATTAGCGTTAGATTCTTTAAAACAAATAGAAAATGAGAAGTATGAACCATTTGATTTTATTTTCATAGATGCTGATAAACAAAATAATCCTGCTTATTTTGAATGGGCACTGAAACTATCACGCCCTGGCACTGTAATTATTGGGGATAACGTAGTACGTGAAGGAGAAGTTATTGACAATACGAGTAACGACCCTCGTGTACAAGGGATACGCCGTTTCTATGAGCTCATAGCTGCTGAGCCGCGTGTAAGTGCTACAGCGCTTCAAACTGTCGGAAGTAAAGGGTATGATGGATTTGTAATGGCAGTTGTAAAAGAGTGATGTAAGGAGGCAAAAAGGATGAAAAGGAAGTTTCAAAAATTATAACGTGTATTGTGTGCAATACAGTTAGCTCGTGGACCTCCAACATACTTAACAATATAAGTTTATATAAAAAAATTGGGGGTTAGAAATAGATGAGAACTGAAAAAGAAATGCTAGACTTAATTATAAATACAGCAAAAGAGGATAAAAGAATTCGAGCAGTCATCATGAATGGATCACGTGTAAATCCAAATGTGAAAAAAGACTGTTTCCAAGATTATGATATTATGTATGTTGTAAAAGATATCCAATCTTTTACATCTAATCATAATTGGATACGTAGATTTGGAGAAATAATGATTGTCCAGATGCCAGAAGAAATGACGTTACTTCCAGCAGATGAAGACGGGAAATTTCCGTATTTAATGCAGTTCATGGATGGGAACCGGATTGATTTAACGTTAGTTCCAGTTGATTTGATAGATATATTCGTTGGGCAAGATAGTTTAAGTAAACTGCTTCTTGATAAAGATGATTGTATGGATGAATTTCCACCAGCAAGCGATAGGGATTATTTAATAAAAAAGCCCACAGAAAAAGAGTTTTTAGATTGCTGTAATGAATTTTGGTGGTGCAGTACAAATGTAGGAAAAGGATTGTGGCGCGAGGAACTTTCTTATGCGAAAGGAATGCTTGAAGGCCCAATGCGAGATATGTTCATCGTAATGCTAGAATGGCATATTGGTATGAAAACAGACTTTACAGTTAATGTAGGGAAGTTTGGAAAGCATTTCGAGCAATATATTGAAAAAGATATGTGGGAGCAATTTAAAAGGACCTTTTCAAATGCAGAATATGAAAATTTATGGCGGTCATTCTTTGTAATGGGTGATTTATTTAGGGAAGTTGCGAATGAAATTGCTAACACATATGGATATCAATATCCGCAAGATGATGATGACAAAGTGACGAGTTATTTAAAACATGTGAAAGCTTTGCCGAAAGATATTACATCGATTTATTAATAATATAAAGCAGCAGGACTGTCCTAATTACGGACAGTCTTATTTTTGTTCATGAATAACAATTTCTCTAACAAAGTACAGATGAATCACATATGAAACTTTAGGGAGGTTTTTATCATGTATTATTTTTATTCGCCAGAAATGTTCGTTCCATATCAATGGGGGTTAGAGCGAAATGTTTCGTATGCTTATATGCCATATAACTCATTTTATTATGGAGACTATATAAGCTCATTGCCATACGCATTACATGTTCCTCAAAATTATGAAATACAAATGAAAGAAGAGGAGAGGGGATCATGGACACCATTTTCATGGGTCGAAAAATATGCATATGCATTTTCAGGTCCTTACAATAAAGCGGAAGTTGCTCTTACATTTGATGATGGACCAGATTTATTATTTACACCAAAAATATTAGATAAGTTAAAAAAACATAATGTAAAAGCTACTTTTTTCCTACTTGGTGAAAATGCAGAAAAGTTTCCGAATGTAGTAAAGCGTATCGCAAATGAAGGGCATGTAATTGGTAATCATACGTACAATCATCCGAATTTAGCGAAAGTAAATGAGGCTGAGTACCGTAATCAAATTATAAAAACGGAAGAAATATTAAATCGTTTAGCTGGTTATGCACCGAAATTCATACGTCCACCATATGGTGAAATACTTGAAAATCAATTGAAGTGGGCGACAGAGCAAAATTTTATGATTGTACAGTGGAGTGTTGATACGGTTGATTGGAAAGGTGTAAGTGCTGACACGATTACAAATAATGTGTTAGGGAATTCATTTCCAGGTAGTGTCATACTTCAGCATTCAACTCCAGGTGGACACTTGCAAGGATCTGTAGATGCGCTAGACAAAATTATTCCACAGTTAAAAACGAAAGGGGCACGTTTTGTAACACTTCCAAGTATGTTCCAGACATCTAAAGAGAGAAAATTAAATGTTAATAATTGGAATTTTGAGGGTTGTATAGTATAATGAAGGTGTAAGTTAGGGGGTGGATATAATTGATGTATGCACTAGTAAACATAGGAATAAGCATGTTAATCGGTATTATATTTATACTTGCCGCACGTATTGTTCAAAAAAATCCACCGACGGATATTAACGCAGCATATGGTTACCGGACGAAACGATCTATGAAAAATAAAGAATTATGGGATGCGGGTAACAAGTATAGTGCAGAAGTGATGAAAAAGAATGGATACATTATGATGTTAATTGGAAGTGCTATTAGTATATTGTTTAGATATCCTCATACAACAGCGGTGATTATGGCTGTCATGCTATTGTTAATCATTCGCTTATTTATGCGAGTAGAGAAAAGATTGAAGACACTTGAACAATAATGATAAATAAAATAGGACTCCCAGGCAATATAAGCTGGGAGTCCTATTTTATTTACAAACTATTATTTTTTAGCAATTCTTTTCCTTGTTCGACAACAAATTCATAGTATTCAAGGTCATATGGATAAATATCTTCAAATGTTATCGTTATCGGTTTACTGTTTAAAAGAGAAATAGTCGTTATAGATGAAATATCTCTTTTTAATAGTTGTAGAAAAGAAGTTGCGTGTACTTTCATCACATCGTCTACTTCTTCACCTGGTGCAAACGGAAGTGGCTTTATTACATTGTGAAAATACATATGGCAAAACTCACGATCAGTAAGATTTGAAAGTTCATAATCTATTTTAAAGATACCTTTGTATGTTAAATCAGTAGTTTGAAAGGAAAGCCCTAATTCCTCTTCAATTTCACGAAGACCGCCAATTTCTACTTCTTCATCATGCATAATATGTCCAGCTGAAGTAATATCCCATATACTCGGAGCGTCTTTTTTATTTTTAGAGCGTAATTGGAAATATAAGAACATATCCTCAGCATCTTTTTCTACAAACCAGCAATGAAATGTTTCGTGCCAATCACCGTCACGATGCACGTCATCACGTAATTTCTTTCCAAGTGTATTTCTTTCAGGATCAAATATTGTTAACCACTCTGTCATTTTAATTCCCCTTTCTGCAAATTTTATTATACAATATTTGTATTGAATTTTGGGAAAATAAAGAAAAAGGAGTGATTATTAGTGAAGATAGAGAATAAGGAAATAAAATCAATAATTTCAACTGAGGAAGAATTACGACAAATATTGGGGCAACCAAGTGAACGGGCTTTGAAAAAAGTTATTTCATCACTTGATCATCATTGTGTAGATTTTCTGTCTAAATCGCCTTTTCTAGTATTATCTACTGCAAATAAATTCGGAGAGTGTGATGCTTCGCCGAGGGGAGACGCACCTGGATTTGTATATGTATTAAATGAAAATAAAATTATCATCCCAGAAAGACCAGGTAATCGTCGTATAGACTCTATTTTAAATATTATTTCGAATCCGCACGTAGGATTAATCTTTTTCATTCCTGGTCTCGGGGAGTCCTTGAGAATAAACGGCCGAGCACAAATTACAAACGATGAAGAAATTTTGAAAGAAATGCAGGCAAATGGAAAAAAACCTTTACTTGGAATTGTTGTTGAAATAGAAGAATGCTATATTCACTGTGCAAAAGCTTTTCTTCGTTCAAAAATGTGGGATCCAGAGTCATGGTTAAATAAAAAAGAGCTACCCTCAGCGGCGAAAATGTTAATGGAGCATGCGAAAGTGAATGCTTCAGAAGAGGAAGTTGCACGTTCTTTAGAAGAAAGTTATACAAAAAGATTGTATTGAAAATTACTTTGTTAATATAGTTTTAATAAGAGCGGGATCTTCTCGTTTTAGAATGAGATTTTCATATGTGAACTGCTGCCTTGTAAGTTGTTAAGTTGTAAGATACGTAATAAGAGGAGTCTTTATGAAATGTTATTGTGAAATATAATGAAAAATTATCTTTAAAATTGTGAAGAAAAATAGGCTTGCTTTTTAAAAAGTTGATAACTATAATAAGTTAACAAATAGACATGAACGAAAAAGTAACGATAAGGACATGAAATCATTTTTACGGTTTACAGAGAGGGGAGCCAAGGGTGTGAGCTTCCTAACACGAGAAATGACTTTACCACCTTTGAACTTCAATAGTGAACGAGTAATCTAGTAATTATTGACGGTATCAGCCGTTATCTGAACTTGAGCAATCTAGAAGGAAATAAGTCTAGATTGGAACAAGGGTGGAACCACGAAAACACATTCGTCCCTTTCCTAGGGATGAGTGTGTTTTTTTATAGTTTTTAAGATTGAAAATTTAAAATAATTAAAAAATAGTATTGATTTTGTTTTTTATGCGAGTATAATGAGTTAACAAATAAACATGAGCGAAAAAGTAACGATAAGGACATGAGAACATTTTTACGGTTTACAGAGAGGGAAGTCAAGGGTGTGAGCTTCCTAACACGAAAAATGATCTTACCACCTTTGAACTTCAATAGTGAACGAGTAATCTAGTAATTATTGACGGTATCAGCCGTTATCTGAACTTGAGCAATCTAGAAGAAAGTAAGTCTAGGTTGGAACAAGGGTGGAACCACGAAAACACATTCGTCCCTTTCCTAGGGATGAGTGTGTTTTTTTTATCACTTTGAAAGGAGGTGCGGTAACATGAAGCGTTTAGTACGTACGGAAATAACCACCACCTGCATGATTAAAAAGCAGAGTAAGGTGATTCATAGGTGTAACAATTAAACTATTTAGGAGGAGATTAGAAGATGAATAACGTTATTAATGTTGGGGTATTAGGATTAGGTACTGTCGGAAGTGGTGTTGTCCATATTTTGAAAGAACATTATAAAAAAATCACTCTTGATACAGGATATGAAGTAAAGGTAAAGACAGTCGTTGTACGTGATTTGGAAAAAGAACGTGATATTTGTATCGATGGAATCGTAGTAACAAGTAATGTCGATGAAGTTCTAAATGATTCAAATATTGATATTGTAGTAGAGGTAATGGGCGGAATTGAAGAAGCGAAAGTGCATATTGTGAAGGCATTGCAAAGTAAGAAACATGTCGTAACAGCAAATAAAGATTTAATGGCTGTATATGGTGCGGAGCTTCTGCAACTGGCAAATAAAAATGAATGTGACTTATGTTACGAAGCGAGTGTAGCCGGTGGGATTCCAATATTAAGAGGATTATCAGACGGGCTAGCTTCAGATCAAATTGAAAAAATAATGGGAATTGTAAATGGAACAACAAATTATATGTTAACAAAGATGAGTCAAAATGGATGGTCGTATGAAGAGGCTTTACAGGAAGCGCAAAAATTAGGGTTTGCAGAATCAGATCCGACAGCGGATGTAGATGGACTAGACGCTGCGAGAAAGGTAGCAATTCTTGCAAACTTAGGTTTTTCGATGAATGTTTCTTTAGATGATGTTCAAGTTAGAGGTATTCGAAAGGTTGAAAAAGAAGATTTAGAGATGGCCGAAAAATTAGGATTTACAATGAAATTAATTGGTAAAGCTGAAAAACAAGGATCATCCATTCACTTAAGTGTAGAACCGACTTTATTACCACGTCATCATCCGCTATCGAATGTGAATAATGAATTTAATGCGGTGTATGTTCACGGTCAAGCGGTAGGAGAAGTGATGTTTTACGGACCTGGAGCTGGGAAGTTACCAACTGGTTCTGCTGTAGTAAGTGACATCATTTCAATCGTTAAAAATATGAATCAAGTTCCGAAAAATAAAAGTGCGTTAAAAGAACCAGAACCGTATGAATTACAAGGAGATGAAGAAGTGGTTTCGAAATATTTCTTACGTATTTCATTACGAGATGAACCTGGAATGTTGCGTGAAATAACGGAATGTTTCGTTAATTACTCTGTTAGTTTAAAAGAGGTAATCCAATTACCATTAAATCGTGAGCATGCAGAAGTAGTAGTTGTGACGCATCAAACTTCAAAATATCAATTCGAACAAGTTTTAGGAGCGATAGAAGATGTCGCAAGTGAAATAAACAGTTACTACATTATTGAGGAGGAAAAACAATATGTATAAAGGACTATTAAAACAGTACGCTTCTTATTTACCGGTGAATGAAAACACACCTGATGTCAGCTTAATGGAAGGGAATACACCCCTGATTCCATTATTAAATATATCAAAACAATTAGGGATTCAGTTATACGGAAAATATGAAGGAGCGAATCCAACAGGTTCTTTTAAAGACCGTGGTATGGTAATGGCAGTTGCAAAGGCGAAAGAAGAAGGTTCAGAGGCTATCATTTGTGCATCTACAGGTAATACATCAGCATCAGCTGCCGCATACGCGGCACGCCTCGGAATGAAATGTATTATCGTAATACCAGAAGGAAAGATTGCGCATGGGAAATTAGCGCAAGCAGTTGCTTATGGAGCGGAGATCATTTCAATAGAAGGGAATTTCGATGATGCACTTAAGGCTGTAAGAAATATTGCTGCAGAAGAGCCGATTACATTAGTAAACTCAGTAAATCCTTACCGAATTGAAGGGCAAAAAACAGCAGCATTTGAAATTTGTGACCAGTTGGAAAATGCACCAGATGTTCTAGCTATTCCTGTTGGGAACGCAGGGAACATAACAGCATACTGGAAAGGATTCTGTGAATATGAAAAAGAAAAGGGTTATAAAAAACCAAGAATTCACGGCTTTGAAGCCGAAGGAGCAGCTGCAATTGTAAAAGGGCATGTAATTGAAGAACCTGAAACGATTGCAACAGCGATTCGTATTGGTAACCCAGCGAGTTGGTCGTATGCAGTAGAGGCTGCCGAGCGGTCTCATGGTGAAATAGATATGGTGTCAGATGAAGAAATATTACATGCGTATAGATTGTTAGCAAAAACTGAAGGAGTTTTTGCAGAGCCAGGATCAAATGCTTCATTAGCGGGCGTCATTAAACATGTGCAATCTGGAAAAATCAAAAAGGGAGAAACAGTTGTTGCAGTTTTAACTGGAAACGGTTTGAAAGATCCTGATATCGCAATTTCTTCTAATAAATTTGATATTGCAAGTGTGTCAAATGATATAGAGCAAATTAAAGATCATATTAAAGGGGTGATTATGTCGTGATACCATTGAGAGTACGTGTCCCTGCTAGTACAGCGAATGTCGGACCTGGATTTGATTCAGTAGGAATAGCATTGTCATTATATTTAGATGTGGTGGTAAAGGCGGAAGCAGATAAATGGCAAGTAATCCATTCCTTTGAAGATTCAATTCCAACAGACGATAAAAATTTAATTGTTAGCACGGCATGTAAAGTATGTCCTTCTTTATCACCCTATATAATAGAAGTTACTAGTAATATTCCGCTGACAAGAGGTCTAGGAAGTAGTGCATCAGCAATTGTAGCGGGAATAGAGCTTGCGAATCAGCTTGGAAATTTGAACTTAACAACTGATCAGAAAGTTCAAATTGCAACAAATTTTGAAGGACATCCAGATAATGTTGCTGCTTCTATATTAGGTGGAACTGTAATCGGAGCACTGGATGGAAAGAATGTTTCTGTCGTAAGGATTGAAAGTAAGGAATTAGGCGTAATTTCTCTTATTCCGAATGAAGAGCTAAATACGGACGAGAGTCGATCTGTATTACCAGAGATGTTTCCATTTCATGAAGCAGTTAAGGCTAGTGCGATAAGTAACGTATTAGTAGCTGCGTTTTGTCAAAAGAAGTGGGAAGTTGTAGGTGAAATGATGGAGAGAGATCATTTTCACGAGCCGTATCGTTTAGAACTTGTACCGTTATTACCATCAATTCGTAAATGTGCAAAAGAATTCGGAGCATATGGCACAGCACTTAGCGGTGCGGGACCATCCATTTTTATATTAACTCCATATGAGAAGCGACAAGAAATTGCGGAGCAATTAGCGAGAGTATTTACCGCTATGAAAGTATGTGAGCTTGAAATCGATCATAAAGGGATTACTGTAAATAAGGAAGAACATATTGGATTATAAAGAAAGCTAGCATCGCTAGCTTTTTTATGTTGTAAATATATTTTACATCAGCATATAAAATGAAAATGAGTATTGTATAATTCAGTAAAGCGCGCATTAATTTTGGAGGCGATTATATGAGTTCAAAAGAGTCACCAGAAGAAAAAAGAGAACACATAAGACAAAGTGAGTTGAAAAATAACCCTACCGGTTCTTTGAATGATGGGCTCAATAGAGCGGAATCAGGTAGCCCTGTTGATATGACAGGGGGCATGAATTGGAAAGGTACAGGGATATTAATTTTAGTGCTAGTTTTAGGATATATAATATACACTTACTTTTTCAGTTAAGGAAAGCTTGGTGAAATTCTAATTATTAGTGCGAATAAAAAACTAGGATTAAAGTCCTATTGTATTACATATTTTCTTTAAATCAGATAATAGTTATTCTTGAATTTTTTTTATACTCATAATAGAGCTAGTGCCGCTAGCTCTATTATTTTTTGCCACATTCCTGTAACAAAGCCCCTGTATATTCAGTGGTGGAGGTGCAGAAGATGAAAAAAATGATAGCAATATGTCTTCTTACAACTATGTCATTTTCGACTTTAGTTGGGTGTGATGTAAAAGGTAATAATACTGTACAAGAGTCTAAAATAAAGAAAGCGACGTATAAAGATTTTACTTACGATGTAAATCCAGAGACTTTCGCGTTAACTGTAGAACATGATGGCGTAAAGGAACAGGCATCACAACCGTTACCGAAAATGAAAGTATCAAATGTAAAAAAAGATAAGGATCGCACATCGTGGGAATATCCAGATGAAAAAGTAAAAATAAACTTAGAAAAGAAAAAAGACCACTTAAATATTGAAGTGGAATCGACTGGTGCAGAAAGCTTTACATGGCCGAAAGTACAAGCTGAAAATTATATACTTCCGTTATGGGAAGGTAAGCAAATCCCAAGTAATGATGAGAATTGGAAGAAGTTTTTAAAGGATGATTCATATTCATTTGCTGAATCATTTTCTATGAAGTTTTTCGCATTAAATGGTTCGAAATATTCGATCGTATATATTGCGAACAATATGTTTAATAATGAATTGAAATTTCATTCGGATCCGAAAATAGGATTTGATTTTACACATGAATTCCCGAGTATAAATAAAAATAAAACGTACGGATTTCAGTTATATGTGACAAATAATGATGCAGTAAGTATTGCTAAACTGTATAAGGATAATATTGCTCGAAAAGGTGAATTTAAAACATTACAAGAAAAGGCAAGAAAAAATAAAGAAATCGAAAAACTTTACGGGGCAGCTCATTTTTACTTTTGGAATCAAAATGGATTATCAGAAAGTAACGTAAATTGGCCGAAGCTAAGAGAGCAAATAAATAGCCCTGTGTTTAGCCATATAAAAGAGCTTATTCAAAAGAATAGTTCAGAGCCTGGAGAATTGAATGTATTTGAGCAAGTAAGTAAACAAGATTTCATCGATAAGTATCAAAAAAATGTTATTTTGCGTTATGTAAACGAAGTATTATCAATGAAGGGATTTTATAAAGAGGATATTTTTCCTAAAGTTGATCAGGAAGCTAGTGCACTATTAAAGAAAGGCATAGATCACTTATCGAATATGGAGTTATATAACTTAAATAAGCATTTATTAAAGTCGATACTTGGTGACGCGGTTGAAGAAGTAAGTAAATGGGGTAACGCAGATGGGACAGATATTATAAAGGAAATGAAAGAAGCAGGAATAGACAAAGCGTGGATTGGTCTACCGAACTGGGAACAAGGATATATGCAGCCTAATTTCGTTACAGAAGCTAAGAAAATGGGATATTTAGTTGGTCCGTATGATTCTTATCACTCAATTCATGAGAAAGGTGATAAGAATTGGAATACAGCATCTTTTAATGATCCATCGTTATATGAAGAGGCTACTGTAACGAAGAAAAATGGAGAAAAGGTGCAAGGATTTTTAGGTAGAGGAAGAAAACTAAATCCGACATTATCACTTCCTAGCGTAAAAGAAAGAATGAACGATATATTACAAAATGGTCCTAAATATAATTCATGGTTTATTGATTGTGATGCAACAGGTGAAATTTATGATGACTATTCAGCAAAACATATAACGTCACAAGAACAAGACTTAAAAGCAAGATTACAACGAATGGATTATATTGCCCAAGAAAAAGGTATGGTAGTTGGCTCTGAGGGCGGAAATGACTTTGCAAGTAGTACGATTGCATTTGCTCATGGAATTGAAACTCCAGTTATTAAATGGGACGATGAAGATATGAGGAAAAACAAAACAAGCCCGTATTATGTCGGTGGATATTATTCACCCAATCAAAATGTTCCCGAAAAATATGCAAAACAAGTACCGTTGAAAGAAGAATATAAACAAGTATATTTAAATCCAGTATATTCGGTTCCGTTATATAAATTAGTATACAACGATTCTGTTATTACAACGCATCACTGGGAATGGGGAAGTTTGAAAGTAAAAGATGAGGTAGGAAGCCGTATGCTATATGAGTTATTGTATAATTTTCCGCCGTTGTACCATTTAGATGCAGTAGAGTGGAATAAGCATAAAAAAGAAATTACAGAGCATCTGAAAGTTTGGAATGAAGTTCATAAAAAGGCAGTAAAAGAAGAAATGACGGACTTTGCATATCTGTCAGAAGATAAGTTAGTACAATCGGCTTCTTATGGAAAAGATATTAAAATCATTGTGAATTTCTCAAATGAAGATGTGGAAATAGAAAAAATGAAAATAAAAGCAAAATCAGCTTTAATTAATAATAATGGGAAACAAATAATGTACACACCAAATAAAAAATAATAAAGTGAAACTTTAATCAGTGGGGGGATTTATCCCTCACTGATTAATAGTCCGCACCAATCAAGATTTTACGGCACAAACTGGACTCTTTATTCCTGCTAAATTGTGAGGTGAAAATTTTACTATCTGCAATAAAAGAATGATAAATCTGTAATTTCAAATGTTTTGAAGTGTTAAATTTTTGAAGTTGATAAACAGTGACTTGCCAAAAATAAGCACGAGAGTATAATGTGAAATGGAATACATATTGGATTCATGATGTAACCTTACAAAAATGTAAGGTGATTGAAAGGAAATTCAATATGAAGATTACTAGACATACATTATACTAGGAAAAGAGAAAGAGAGGAGAATGAACATGAGCTCTGAATTAGAACAAAATACGAGAAGCAATAAAAAACGTTCTAAACGAAAGTCAATAAAATGGTTCATTTTAATTCCATTTTTCCTACTTATTTTTGGAGGAGTAGGATATGGATCGTTTATATATAACAAAGCAAAAGCTGTTGTAAGTGATGCGTATGCAAAAATTGATAAGTCATCAAAGCGTGATAAAGAAGTTGAACCTTTAAAGGACAACATTTCAATTTTAATCATGGGTGTAGATGGAAGTGAAATGAGAAAAGACCAATATGGTGAAGCTGTTCGAACAGATGCACTTTTATTAGCGACAATTAATAAAGATGATAAATCAGTTAAATTAGTAAGTATTCCGCGTGATTCACGTGTTTATATTCCAACTAGAAAGAAATTAGATAAAATTACACACGCCCACGTATTTGGCGGTGTTGAAAGCACAAGAGATACAGTGGAAAGATTTTTAAATGTTCCTGTTGATTATTATGTGAAGTTTAACTTTGAATCATTCGTACAAATTGTAGATTCAATTGGTGGTATTGATATTGATGTACCGGTTACTTTCACTGAACAAGATAGTAAAGACCAAGCAGGTATGATTCATTTAGAAAAAGGTTACCAACATTTAAATGGTGAACAAGCCCTTGCGCTTGCTAGAACGCGTAAAATTGATAGTGACGCAATGCGTGGTCAAAGACAACAACTTGTAATTGAAGCAATTGCGAAAAAAGCTATGTCTGTTCAATCAATTAGTAAAATGGGCTCGTTACTTGATGCAGTTGATAAAAATATGAAAACAAATTTAACATTTGATGATATGCTTGCTATTACGAAAAATATGGCAGGATCAGATTTGCAAATGGAAAAGATGCAAATTGAAGGTACTGATAAACGTATTGGTGGTATTTATTATTACATTCCAAACGAAAAAAATGTGAAAGATATTTCGACTAAGTTAAATGAGCATTTAGGTGTTACACCAAAACCAACTCGAAATGAATAGTCAAAAAAGATTGGCCTTCGCCAATCTTTTTTTATGGGAATATAATTGTAACTTTTCTGTAACGATTTTTTATTTTAGAAAAATTATACTCATATATATGAGAATATTGGAGAAGCAAATAGTATAGAGAAATACTTAAAATCTGTAGTAAGGAAAGATATCATATGCAGAAATGGATAAGCATTTTGGGAATCATTTTTATATTGACTGGATGTAAAATGTCTGAAGCTCCAACAAGTTTAATGGCAGCTCCTGCAAATGAAAAGTGGATGAATGAATTAAAAGAGCAAATAGATAAAGATTTGCCTATTAATTATCGATTGCTTACTCCAATGTCTAATAAAGATAAACAGATGATTTGGTCAATGGATTTTAAACAAGATAATAAAAAAGAAGCGATTGTATTTTATAAATTACAGAATGAAGATTGGAGTATATACTTAGCTATTTATGCGGAAAGCAACAATGGTTGGAAACTAAAGTCCACTCATACATTTGATGGTGAGGATATAGATATCGTTAAAGTCGGTGATTTTACAGGGAACGGGAAGCGAGAGTTATTAATTGGGATCACTGTAAGTCGTGAATCTTTAGAACATGTAATGTATGCTTTTTCGGAAGAAAATGATGATATGAAGGAGATTTATAATCGGCAATATACGAAGTTATTTATAGAGGATTTAAATCAAAATGGCCTTAATGATATAAGTCTTGTTACGTATAAAAAAGACGAACAATTGAAAGTTGAGTTCATTGAACAGTTTAAGACAGTATCAGAAGTTACATTTGATCCTTTTATAAATAGTATTCAAAGAATACAAATGGGCCATATTTCTAAAACATTAAAGGCAATTGTAATTGATGCAGGAATTGGGGCTCATTCAGGTATAACATATGTAGCGAAATTTGATAAGGATCATTATGAAGTACTACCTATGGATGGGAAAGAAGACTTATTCAATGAGTATGTTGTGGAAAGTAAAGACGTTAATGAGGACGGTATTATTGAATTTGTTCGTACTGTGCGTCCAAAAGGTTGGGAAGAGGTATCGTACGGAGAGAGCACGATGTTTGAACGTTATATACAGTGGAGTGAAGAGGGAATTAAACCGATAGAAGAAAGATATGTCAATATAGAGAAAGGTTATTTTGTCAAAATCCCTCAAGCGCTAATTGGAAAAATAACTGTCCCAGTTCAGCAAGACGCATCGGATGTTCAAAAATTTATAGATGTAACTACAAATGAAATATGGCTTGAAGTCCATATTTTTAAGCGGAAAGAATGGTTCAAAATAAAAGGATACGAGGCAGCTGTTAAAACGGCTTCTCACGTATATGCAGTACCGAAGCAATCTAAATTTGAAAAAGTAAAAGCATATATAAAACCGCTAGCGGATTATCAACAAGAGTAGGGAGGTGGGAATTATGTCAGCAATTTTAGTTTTAGAAGATGAAATACCAATCCGTAGTTTTATTGTCTTAAATTTGAAACGTGCTGGATTTTATGTATTAGAAGCTAGTACTGGAGAAGAGGCGTTACAGATTTTAAGTGAACAAACTGTTAATGTAGCGTTACTTGATGTTATGTTGCCGGGGATTGATGGTTTTCAAGTTTGTAAAGCTATCCGGGAAGAAAATAAAAAAATGGGTATTATTATGCTAACCGCACGTGTACAAAATGAAGATAAAGTACAAGGGCTAGGAATTGGTGCAGATGATTATATCGCAAAGCCGTTTAGTCCAGTAGAATTAATTGCACGTATACAATCTTTATTAAGAAGAATAGAAGTACATGAAGAAAAAACGAATACAATCACGTCTGGTCCGTTTTCGTTAAATATCATAGAAGAAAGATTATATAAAGGTGGACAATTAGTTGATTTAACCCCTACGGAGTACATGATACTACAGTATTTAATGAATCAGGCTTCGAAGCCGGTTTCGCGTGATGAAATTTTAAATATGATTTGGGGAACTAATTACGTAGGCGAGACGAAGGTAGTCGATGTAAATATGAGACGGTTACGTCAAAAGATAGAATGTAATCCGTCAGAACCAGAGTTTATCCATACTGTGTGGGGAAAAGGATATGTGTGGAAGGAAACTATAAGATGAGACGGAAAGTGACTTTATATTTTATGACGGTCATTATACTTATGCTTGTATTATTTGAAGTAGTATTTTCAGTTTCCATTTATCGATATTATTATAATGGTATTGTGCAATATGTTGAATCTCATGCAAAGACAAGTACACGTTTTTTCTCAGAATACAATTCACTATATTTTATTCGCTTGCAAGAATATAGCGGAGAAATAATTGAGAGTTTCCAATTAGAAGGAACGGAATTACAATTGATTGATCGTCATGGTACGATTATACAGTCGTCAAGTGGACAAAAGGTGGAAGGTAAAGTGATTATTCCATATTCTTTACTAGAAGGAGAAATGTATCATCAAGTTACTATTACGAAAGATGGTGTGAAACAATTAGAAGTATATAGTCCACTGATTCATCAAGGACAAACTATTGGCGTTTTAAAATATACGACTGTGTTAACAGATGTCAATGCAAAGATAATCGAAATTATTTTGTTTACTATTTCAGTTGGAATTGTCATCTCAGGTATCGTATTTTTAATAAGTAGACGATTGGCGAATTCGTTTGTGAAACCTATCGAATCTATTATTCATGCTTCTTCGCAAATTGCAGAAGGTACATTAAAGGAGCAAATTAAAGAAGATTATCCTGGTGAATTAGGTGAGTTAGCACATAGTTTAAATTATATGGCCGATAAAATAGAAAAAGCTGAGCAAATGAAAAATGAATTTATTGCCTCTATTTCGCATGAAATACGAACACCTTTAACAGGGATTAAAGGGTGGAGTGAGACGTTAAAAACAGTAGATCATTTAACAGATGAAGAAATAAAGCAAGGTATGGGAATTATTTCAGGTGAAACAGACCGATTGATACATTTAGTAGAAGAGTTACTAGATTTTTCAAGATTGCAGTCAAATCATTTTAATTTATATAAACAAAAGGTGCAATTGTACGATATACTAGAAGAGACGATTTGGCAATTAACTCCTAAATCAGAAGAGAAACAGATTCAACTAGTCGCTAATTTAGAACGAGTAGAACTAGTAGGAGATCGAAATAGACTAAAACAAGTTTTTCTAAATATTATTCACAATGCTATTAAATATTCAAATGAAAAAGGTACAATTTACATTGAAGCGGCCAAAAGTGATGGAAAAGCCGTGATTAAGGTGACAGATCAAGGTATTGGAATTGCTAAAGAGCATCTACCATTTATAGAGCAGTCATTTTATCAGATTAATAACCATATTGAGGGCGCAGGTATTGGATTAGCTATCGTAAAAAAAATGGTGGAGCTTCATGGTGGTACGCTTAGTATTACAAGTAGAGAAAGAGTAGGAACAACAATTTTGATAAAACTCCCACTATAATTTTATATAAAGTATGTTTATATAGTGTAATAAAAATAAATAGATGTATAATTATATTGGGTGATTTATATATGAGATTAATAGAGAGAGGAATTCGATAGAATGGAAAAGGCTTTTAACTTTAAACGTGTAGTAGTCGTTTTAATAGCGATTGCAATAGTAGCTATTGGGTATTTCATGTTTCAATCTATTACTTCACCAGCAAAAGCTGTAGCGAAACAAGAAAATGTAGTGCAGCTTGCAAGTGAACAATCGAAAGTTGAAATGAATAAAACGGCACCAAGTCGTTTTAACGGAGTGGAAAGAAAAGTTGCTTATCTTACATTTGATGATGGGCCAGGAAAATATACGGCTGAATTATTAAATATGTTAAAACAGCATGATGCGAAGGCGACATTCTTTTTAATCGGAGCGAATGTAAAAGCGTTTCCTGATTTAGTAAAACGTGAAAATGCAGAGGGTCATTATGTTGGAATGCATAGTATGACACACAATTTTGCGAAGTTATATAAAAATGGCGAATATGTTAATGAAATGAAAGAAGATCAAAGCTTAATCGCAAATATTATTGGGAAATCACCTAAATTAACACGTCCACCATACGGGTCGAAGCCTGGTTTAAATGAAGACCTTCGAAACAAAGTAGTAGAGGGTGGTCTTAAAGTATGGGACTGGACAATTGATTCTTTAGACTGGAAATACAATAAAGTACCAGTCGATGCAGCGGCAGCACAAATCGCTCAAAATGTATTAGCTGGTGCAACAAATCCTCAAGAAGTCATTTTAATGCATGATATTCATCCGCAATCAGTCGCAGCTGTGCCAGCAATATTAAAGGGTCTAAAAGAAAAGGGTTATGAGTTTGAAGCATATCATGAAGAGAATCACTTCCCCGTGAACCTCTGGCATGATAACCGTATGTAATGGAGGAATTGACGTTGAAATATGGAAAAGTAGCAGTAGTTGGAGCATTATCAGTAGGATTATTATCAGGTTGTTTTGGTGAAAAGCCAGAAGAAAATTTATTTACGGCTTTTGAAGCAGCAGCTACACAAGAAAAATCTTTAGCAGATGACACAAAAAAATTAGAGAAGTTAGAACAGCAAGGACAAGAACTTTATTCTCAAATTTTACAAGAAGGTAAAGAGCATAATGAAGCAGTTTCAAAGAAAATAGAGCAAGCTACTGCAAATGTAGACGAGCGTGAAAAAGTATTGAAAAACTCGAAGGAACAGTTAGAAAAAGCGCAGAAAGAAACGACATCTGTTCAAAGTAATATTGAAAAACTCGAAGATAAGAAATTACAAAAACAAGCAAAAACAGTAGAAGAATCGTATAAAAATCGTTATGATGCCTTCCAAAAGATGAATGAGAATTACACGAAGGCGTTAGCGACTGAAAAAGAGCTGTATGAAAAATTAAAAGTAAAAGAAACGAAGTTAAAAGAAATTGGTGAAAAAGTTAAAACTGTTAATGGGTTAAATGTGGAAGCGCAAAAGGCGAAAGAACAATTTAATAAATATACAAAAGAGTATAATGATAATAAATTAACATTTTATAAAGATGCACAAATTAAGATTAAAGAACAAAAATAAAGAAGTATCTTAATTACGATAAAAAATCTATAGAAAAAGCCGAAAAAACATTATAATAAAAATGTTTTTTCGGCTTTTGTCGTTAAATGAATAGAAAAGACTGGAATTGATATCATAAAAGAGTTATAGTGAATTATTCCAAGGGAAACATTGTAAAGTAAGGAGATTGAATTATGTCATATGAATTTTTATTCAAATTAGGTTTAGCACTCTTTTTAGGATTATTCATCGGAATAGATAGGCAGCTAAAGAATAAACCGCTTGGTGTGAAAACAAGTATGGTTATTTCCGTAGCGAGTTGTTTAATTACAATGGTTTCAATTGAATCAGTGAATGTTTATTCTGTACCGGGTCATACAAATATGGATCCAATGCGTCTTGCTGCCCAAATTGTAAGTGGTATCGGTTTTCTTGGAGCAGGGGTAATTTTACGAAGAAGTAATGACGTTATTTCGGGATTAACGACAGCTTCTATGGTGTGGGCTGCTTCAGCTTTAGGTATTGCGATTGGAGCAGGATTTTATATACAAGCGACGGTTGCTATGATTTTAATTATTTTAGCGATTAACGTACTTCCGCAAATTGTGAAAATTGCAGGCCCTTATTCATTAAGACAAAAGGACTTATCTATAAAAATTACTGTAAAAGAGCATCAAGAATTAGATGGTATATTTAAGCAAATTAAAAATTTAGGTATGCATGTGAAACGAGTGAAAATTAAAGATATTGATAATGGAGCATTCCAGCAATTGGAGATGGTTATTTTAGCTCCAGAAGATTTATATACAACTGAGTTATACAGTTCTCTAAAAGAGATTGATCGTGTTGTCTCAGTTGAAGTTGAAAGTAGATAATTATGATAAAAAAGAGTGAAGTGAATTCACTCTTTTTTTATTTGGATTTTCAAGGAAATAAATTGATATAATGATGAGTAAACAAGGGGGAGAAATGATGGAAATACATATAAGAAGAGCGATAAAAGATGATATACCAGGTATAGCAAAGGTGCATGTTGATAGCTGGAAAACAACGTATAAAGGGATATTTGCTGAAAAAATTTTAGAAAATATAACATATGAGCAACGAGAAAAACTATGGGAAAACATTTTTCAACAAGAAGATAAACACCAATATAGATTTGTAGCAGAGACGTTGGATGGAACAATTATCGGATTTATTGACGGGGGAGTTGAAAGAAGCGGTACATATAATTGTGATGGGGAATTATATGCGATTTATGTGTTACGACAGTATCAAGGATTGAAAATAGGAAAAAGGCTAGTTCAAGTATTTTTATCTGAGTGCAAAAAAAATAATATGCAATCGCTGTTAGTTTGGGTAGTTACGAATAATCCTTCTAAAAAGTTTTATGAAAAATATAGTCCAGAAAAAATTGATACGAAATTTTTAGAAAGACTGAATGTAGAAGAAACAGCGTATTGTTGGAGAAATATAAATAATATTATTATGTAAACTTGTTGTTTGAAAGAGGTATACCAATTAAGGTATACCTCTTTTGTTTAACTATTTTGGATGGATTACTAATGAAAAAAAGTAAGTATGTAGTTTGAAATTGAGAATTTTTCTTATGTATTTTTAATCAGATTAAAGAAAGTCTGAAAAAAAGAAAAGTTTATTCAGATTTAAAAATTCTGAAATAAACTATTGAATTGATAATGATAATCAATTAGAATCTTAATTGATAACAAGATTCAATTATCAATTGTAATATGAAATTCCGATAGCGTTCATATAAAGAGGAGGACAAGTATGCAGCGTGCGAAACAAATCGCGGAACATGCAACAATACAAAGTTTTTTAAATTGTTATTTAAGAGAAACAGGAAGTGGAGAATGGATTACAGAGGATAAAAGGATAGAGGATATTTTCTACCATTCATTACAAAGAGATACTTGCTCTACTTATTTATGCTGTCGGTTATCGGCACAAAACATTACTTTGTATGGAGAGGTTATATATAAATCACCAACAGATCGTCATTTGTTTGGAGAACAATTTTATTATCAAATGGGAGAAAATAAGAATGTTATAAAAGCAGATTACGTTACAGTTATTACATTTTTAATAAAAGAGATGTCTATCAACTACGGAGAAGGGACGAATCCTGCTGAACTTATGTTTCGAGTCATTTGTAGTTGTCAAAATATTGAGGAATTTACAAAAGAGAGAATAGAAGATACATCCGAATTATATGGTTTCCATACATCTTTTATAGAGGCGGAGCAATCTTTATTATTTGGACATTTAACTCATCCAACCCCAAAGAGTAGACAAGGTATTTTGGAGTGGAAAAGTGCAATGTATTCTCCAGAATTAAAAGGAGAATGTCAGCTTCATTATTTTAGGGCACATAAAAGTATAGTAAATGAAAAATCATTATTAGCAGATTCTACAACAACGATTATAAAAGAAGAATTAAGTAATGATGAGATGGTTAGTAAGGAATTTATATCGAAGTATTGTACTGAAGATGAATATTCATTAATTCCAATTCATCCGCTTCAGGCAGAATGGCTATTACACCAACCTTACGTACAGGATTGGATAGATCAAGGAGTACTTGAATATATCGGTCCTGCCGGTAAGTATTATATGGCAACATCATCACTAAGGACACTATATCATCCGGATTCGAAGTATATGCTTAAGTTTTCATTTCCGGTGAAAGTAACGAATTCAATGCGTATTAATAAACTGAAAGAACTTGAGAGTGGTCTTGAAGGGAAGGAAATGTTAAATACGGCTATTGGTGAGGTACGAGAAAGATTTCCAGGCTTTGATTTTATTTGTGATCCAGCCTTTATTACATTAAATTATGGAACACAAGAATCTGGATTTGAAGTGATTATTCGCGAGAATCCTTTTTATAGTGAACATGCAAATGACGCTACATTAATTGCTGGGCTAGTTCAAGACGCTATACCTGGGGAACGTACTCGGTTATCAAATATTATTCATCGCCTAGCAGATTTAGAAAGTAGAAGCTGTGAAGAAGTAAGCTTAGAGTGGTTTAGACGATATATGAACATTTCTTTAAAGCCGATGGTATGGATGTATTTACAGTATGGTGTTGCATTAGAAGCCCATCAGCAAAATAGCGTTGTTCAGCTAAAGGATGGTTATCCGGTCAAATATTATTTCCGTGATAATCAAGGGTTTTATTTCTGTAATTCAATGAAAGAGATGCTTAATAATGAATTAGCTGGTATTGGAGAACGTACTGGAAATTTATATGACGATTATATTGTAGATGAGAGATTTCGTTACTACTTAATTTTCAATCATATGTTTGGCCTCATTAATGGTTTTGGCACAGCAGGATTAATTAAGGAGGAAATTCTTCTCTCGGAATTAAGGTCTGTACTTGAATCATTCCTTCCGTATAATCGGGAACCTTCTACATTTTTAAGAGAATTGCTGGACGAAGATAAGTTGGCATGTAAAGCGAATTTACTAACGAGATTTTTCGATGTCGATGAGTTAAGTAATCCATTAGAGCAAGCAATTTATGTGCAAGTACATAATCCACTCGTTAGGGAAGTGGCTGTTCGTTCATAAATAGCGTTAAAATTTCACGTAATACAAATAATGGTATTTTGTCATAAAGTGGAGGGGTTTATGAGAGTGGACATGTATCACACGAAAATATTGAAGGCGCTCGAATCAGAAGATTACATTTCAGTGCGAAGAAGAGTGCTACGTCAATTAGTAGAGTCGTTAATTTATGAAGGGATCATTACGCCAGTTCGCATAGAAAAGGAAGAACAAATTCTTTTTATAATACAAGGACTTGATGAAGAAAACAAAAGTGTCACATACAAATGCTACGGAAGAGAACGAATGACATTTGGACGTATCTCTGTAGGTTCATTAATAATAAGAGTTCAAGAGGAACAACAAGAAATACAATCTGTGTCGCAATTTCTAGAAGAAGTTTTTCGGATTGTTAGCGTAGAACGAACTAAATTAGATTCTTTTATTCACGAATTAGAACAAACAATATTTAAAGACACGATTGCACAATATGAAAGAAATAATAAGGAAGAATACACTCAAAAATCTTACGATGAGTTTGAAAGCCATTTAATAGACGGCCATCCATATCATCCTAGTTATAAAGCACGTGTTGGATTTCAATATCGTGACAATTTTCATTATGGATATGAATTTATACAGCCAATAAAACTCATATGGATTGCAGCGCATAAGAATTATGCGACTGTAGGTTATGAAAATGAAGTGATTTATAGCGATACTTTAAAAGAAGAAATTGGTGAGCAGAAAATAGAAGAATATATGAATCGTATTCGAAGTTTAGGTTCTAATCCAGAACAGTATTGGTTAATTCCGGTTCATCCTTGGCAGTGGGAAAACTTTATTATTCCGAATTATGCTGATCATATACAGGATAAATGCATCATTTATTTAGAGGAGTCAGAGGATGATTATTGCGCGCAACAGTCAATGAGAACGTTAAGAAATATTACGAATCCAAAGAAGCCGTACGTTAAATTATCGATGAATTTACTCAACACTTCAACACTCCGTACACTGAAACCATATTCTGTTGTGAGTGCACCAGCAATATCAAATTGGTTAAATGATGTTGTAAGTGATGATCTGTATTTAAGAGATGAATCGCGCATCATTTTTTTAAATGAGTTTTCGGGTGTAACGTATGATACGAATAAGGAATCTGTATATGGTTCATTAGGATGCATTTGGCGTGAAAGCGTTCATAAATATTTGGATAGACAAGAGGATGCCGTGCCCTTTAACGGCTTATATGCAAAAGAGAAAGATGGGACGCCAGTTATTGATGCATGGTTAAACAAACATGGAATAGAAAATTGGCTACGATTACTTATTCAAAAAGCGATTATACCAGTTATACATCTTGTTGTAGAGCATGGGATCGCATTAGAATCACACGGACAAAATATGATTTTAGTTCATAAAGAAGGGCTACCTGTCCGAATTGCATTAAAGGATTTCCATGAAGGACTTGAGTTTTATCGTCCATTCTTAAAAGAAATTGACAAATGTCCTGACTTTACTAAAATGCATAAAACGTATGCGAATGGAAAAATGAATGATTTCTTTGAAATGGATCGTATCGAATGTTTACAAGAGATGGTACTAGATGCACTGTTCTTATTTAATGTAGGAGAATTAGCTTTCGTACTTGCGGATGAATATGAATGGAAAGAAGAAAGTTTTTGGATGATAGTGGTCGAAGAAATGGAAAATCATATTAGCAAATATCCACATTTAAAAGAGAGATTTGAAAGGATTCAATTATATACACCTACATTTTACGCCGAGCAATTGACGAAGCGTCGTTTATATTTAGATGTGGAATCACTTGTTCATGAAGTTCCAAATCCATTGTATAGAGCAAGACAACTTAACAAACAAAAATCAGTTGTTATAGGGGGAAATCATGCTAATCGTTAATAAACAAGAGTATAGCAAAAGTGATTTTGATTTGAGATTACAAGCTTATGAGGAAATGGAACAATTTCAAGAAGCAGCAGGAAATAGATTTGCGCTTTGTCTGAAAGATCCATTCGATATTATTACGTTTGTGTTTTTCTTAAAAGAAAAGAAATCATCAGTATTACTTATACATGAAGATACGCCAAAAGAAACGGCTATTGAAATGGCAAAGCGTGCAAATTGTATAGGGATTTTATATGGAGAATATAGCGATTTTACAAAACTAGAAGTAGTGAACTCTTTACTAGAAGAGCCTTCTTTATTGCAATATAGTTCTGGAACAACAGGAGAACCGAAACTAATTCGTAGAGCATGGACGGAAGTTGATACAGAAATTACTGCTTATAATGAAGCTTTAAACTGTGAAGTAGATGAAGTGCCGATCGTTATGGCTCCTGTTTCACATTCATACGGACTAATATGTGGTACGTTATCTGCGATTACGCGGGGAAGCAGACCGATCGTCATTACGAATAAAAACCCTAAATTCGCATTAAATATAGTTCGCAATACAGAAAAACATATCATATATGCAGTACCACTTATGTTACATATTATGGGGAGTTTTCCGTTAGGAACGTTTCAGTTTCATAAAATTATGACATCCGGATCACCTTTACCAGAAGCATTATTTTATAAACTAAAAGAAATGACAACATATATGATGCAGCAATACGGTTGTTCTGAAGCGGGGTGTATTAGTATATGTCATGATATGAAAAGCCATTTAGATTTAGGAAATCCACTACCTCATGCGAGTATAAGCATAGGTTCAGATGAAAATATGCCTGAAGAAATCGTAGTGAAAATGAACGATAAAGAAATCTTCACGAAAGATTTGGGGTATAAATCTGAGCGTGGCCTTCATTTTATGGGGCGCATGGATGATGTGATTAACGTTTCAGGATTAAAAGTCTTTCCTATAGAGGTAGAAGAAACGATGCTTCGACTAGAAGGCGTTCAAGAGGCAATTGTATATCGAGGGAAACATCCTGTGATGGGCGAAATTGTTAAAGCGAAAGTAATCTCTCATATTGATCCAGTGCGAATAAGAGAATGGTGTATTCAGCATTTACCATCTTATAAAGTTCCACATGAGATTGAAAGTGTAACTGAAATTCCGAAAAATAAAACTGGAAAAGTAAGTAGAAAGTTACTAGAGATGGGAGAGGTTACAACATGAGACGTGAAACATTAAAAAATGAAGTGCTGAAAATTATGACAGGAAAAATGGAACTAAAAAACGTGAAACATTTAGAAGAAACGATGCGTTTAAATCAAGACTTATATATAGATTCGGTAATGATGCTACAACTCATAGTTTACATAGAAATGGATGTAAAGCTATGCGTTCCAGAGGATGAGGTAGATCCAAAAGCATTTCTTACTGTAGGATCTTTGCTTGATTTTATGGAGGAATTACAGCCGTTATAAGAAGTAAATGTGAATAATTAACCTTTAGGAAAGCGGATGAGAATATGACTTCAATTAAAGTTCACTGTTTAGTGAGTTGTTTTTGTGAAATTATAAAAAGGCGTAGCGATATAGATTACCGTCCATTTTATTTCGGATTATGGGATGGAGATTTTGATATAACAGAAGGTGGCATTATTTCGTATCACTCCGAAAATATTAACCATGATAATTATTTACTATGGTATGAAAAATTGTATGGTATGAAAGTGAACGAATGGTATGATCACGCAAAAGATAAAAGTAGCAATGTAGAAACTTTTTTAGAATTAGTAGAAAACAAGCCAGAGAATCGCTATGTCATTGTAATGGTTGATATGTCTCTATTACCAGAGAGGGAAAATAAATTCCATCAAAAACCGTTTCCGCATTATTTAATGATATCGAAGACAGAGAAAGAAGAAGAATGGTTCATGCTAGATCCTGATTTTCGCTGGGAAGGGAATATGGAAAGAGAAAAAGTACTTCACTCTGTTCAAGACAACCCATTTGGTGGAGGGTATATCATTGATGTAGAAGAAATTCAGGAGCCAACAGAAGAAATGGTAGCGAATTATTTCATAGAAACTTTCAAAAGAAACGACAATGAACTGACTATGGAGCTGAAAAATTTAATTATAAAAATGGCAAATGAAGAAGAAGGTTACTCGCTTTCTAGTCTTGTAGCGGCAGTAAAACAAATACCAGTACTTGCAATTCGTAAATATAGTTATGAACATGCTTTTGCATACTTCCGTGAAACGTTGCAATATTCGGAGCAAGAATTTGATTATTGGTGTGATCGGGTAGAAGATATTGTACAAGGATTTACAAATGTACAGTATCGTGCAATTAAAATGGCAATGACGAATAATAAAGGTATGTTATTATCAATTGTTGAAAAGCTGGATGAAATGAATGCAATTGAACTGCAAATTAAGGCTGAATTAGAGAGACAGTTTTTATCATGGAAAGAAATGAAAACAAACCAGTCTGTCTTAGCATTTTAAAAAAGCTAACTGAATTTTAAGATAAGGGAGTTCAAACCTATGAAATATTCGTTATGTACTATTTCCTTTCGTCATCAATTAATTTCATTTACTGATATTGTTCAATTTGCATATGAAAACGGTTTTGAAGGAATTGAATTGTGGGGGACTCATGCACAAAATTTGTATATGCAAGAGTATGAAACGACGGAAAGAGAATTGAGTTGTTTAAAGGATAAAAACTTGGAAATTACGATGATAAGTGATTACTTAGACATATCATTATCGGCAGATTTTGAAAAAACGATAGAGAAATGTGAACAACTTGCAATACTAGCTAATTGGTTTAAAACGAACAAAATTCGTACGTTTGCTGGACAAAAAGGAAGCGAAGATTTCTCGGAACAGGAAAGAAAAGAGTATGTGAATCGAATTCGCATGATTTGTGAAGTATTTGCTCAGCACAATATGTATGTACTTTTAGAAACACATCCAAATACGTTAACGGACACGTTACCCTCTACTTTGGAATTATTAGAAGAAGTAGACCATCCGAACTTGAAAATAAACCTTGATTTTCTTCATATATGGGAGTCTGGTGCAGATCCAATTGACAGTTTCCATCGACTAAGGCCGTGGATACAACATTACCATTTTAAGAATATATCGTCAGCAGATTATTTGCATGTGTTTGAACCAAATAATGTATATGCAGCAGCGGGAAGTCGAATTGGTATGGTTCCATTATTTGAAGGTATCGTAAATTATGATGAGATTATTCAGGAAGTGAGAGACACTGACCATTTCGCATCACTCGAATGGTTTGGACATAATGCGAAAGATATATTAAAAGAAGAAATGAAAGTATTAATAAATAGAAATTTAGAAGTAGTAACTTCTTAATATAAAATGATGTAAGAGTCTCTCATTGTAGAGACTCTTTTTTTAAAAATAAAAATAACCAAAAATTACCATGTATTTAAATTGAAATTTAACACAATTTATATATAAATAAGGAGGTGATCGGTAATGGCTAGAAATCGTAACGCTAATCAATTAGCATCACATGGAGCACAAGCAGCTCTAGATCAAATGAAATATGAAATTGCACAAGAGTTTGGTGTACAACTTGGAGCTGATACTTCTTCACGTGCAAACGGTTCTGTAGGCGGTGAAATTACAAAACGCCTTGTAGCGATGGCAGAACAACAGCTTGGTGGCGGATATACTCGCTAATTGTAGAAGGTTATAGGAGAAAGGAAGGATTCTTCCTTTCTTTTTTTTTCAATTAATTGGTATGGATATATTGCGAACTGGATTCAAAGAATAGGAATAATACTATAATTTCCCCAATTTCTTTTGTTGTAAATGGGAAGTAGTAAAATGTAATAGCCCTGGTGGAATGAAAAATTACGTTCCAGCAGGGCTATTATATGGTAAGAAATATATGATGAAAGGTTCCGAAGCCAACATGTTAAAAAAAGAAAACTGTTGTTTAATTGCGCTTGCATCAGTTCCACTTGTTATGACATTAGGGAATTCAATGCTCATTCCAATCCTACCGACTATCGAAAAAAAATTACATATTTCATCGTTTCAAGCATCCATGATTATTACAATTTACTCTATTGTAGCCATTTTACTTATACCGATTGCTGGTTATTTATCAGATAGATGGGGACGAAAGATGGTAATGGTTCCGAGTTTGCTGATTGCGGCTATAGGAGGAGCGATAACTGGTTGGGTATCTTGGAAAGTTGATAATCCCTACACTTGGATATTGATCGGTAGAGCGATTCAAGGTATTGGTGCTGCTGGTGCAATGCCAGTTGTTATACCGTGTGTTGGTGATTTATACAGGGATGAAAAACAAGTTAGTACAGGTTTAGGAATCATTGAAACATCCAATACATTTGGAAAAGTGTTGAGCCCTATTTTAGGATCTGCTCTTGCTGCCATTGTATGGTTCTTACCATTTTGGGCAATTCCAATTTTATGCGTAGTATCAATCGTTTTATTACTTGTTCTAGTAAAGGCAAAGAAACAAGAAGGAGAAGTACCACCACTTAAAGAGTTTATAAAATCTATTCTTTCTACGTTTCGAGAAAAGGGAAGATGGTTGATTGCCATTTTTGTATTAGGTGCAATTATTATGCTTATTTTATTCGGAATTCTCTTTTATTTGTCGACTATACTGGAATCAAAGTATGACATTCATGGTATATGGAAGGGGTGTGTACTTGCTATCCCGTTGCTTGTACTGTCACTTAGTTCATATATGGCTGGTAAAAAAATTGGAGATAATCAAAATATGATGAAGAAGTGTATTTATATTGGTTTTTTAATGGCAGCTGCATCAGTCATCATTCCTTTATTTATAAAAGGGATCTATTTGCTACTTCTTTGTCTCGTTATTATGGGAATAGGAATTGGTATGGCACTCCCATGTTTAGACGCCCTAATTACACAAGGAATTGAAAAGGAACAAAGGGGGACGGTTACGTCATTTTATAGTTCAATGCGATTTATCGGTGTAGCAGCTGGACCACCTCTATATTCTTTTTTCATGAAAGGTGCTGACCATGAAGTGTTTTATTTAACAAGTATTTTCGCTGGTATTGGTGCTGTTATAGCAATGATTTGGATTAAACCAGCAAAAGATGCAAAGACGGTAAAACAGAAATCGGAACCTACTTCATAATTTGTAAGAGAATTGCATGATGTTTTAAGTAACATGCAATTCTCTTTCGTTCATTAAGAATAAATAACTTGTTTTAACATATAAAGTGCGACACCCCATATGATAAGACCAGAAAATTTATTTAATAATAAGATTGTCTTTCCAGTTGAGTCTATTCTTTTTAGAAATTTCCCCGCTAAAGCTAAGCTTATAAACCAAATCCAAGAAACGATAATAGTTGCAAAAGTGAAAGCCCATTTTTCACTTCCTATGTATTGGATAGAGTTTGTTCCAATTACACCAATTGTGTCTAAAATTGCGTGTGGATTGAGTAATGAAACCGATGCTGCGAAAATAATTTGATTTTTTAAAGGCATACTTTTTTCTTGTTTTACATCATTTGCAGGATCGCTTCTCCAAATAACCCAGCCCATATACATAAGAAAGAAAAATCCAATCAAATACAAGGTGGTTGTTAACCAAGAAAAAGTTAGGAGCACAAGGGAGACACCCTGTACAGCAATTAAAATTAGCAACGTATCACATATAGATGCAGTTAATACTACAGGGGCTACTCTCCAAATATTTGGTTGGCTCGCACCTTGGTTAAAGACAAAAACATTTTGGACACCTAATGGAATAATAAGACCAAATGCAAGGATGATACCGTGAATAATTGCTTCACTCATCATATTACCTCCTACTTAATGTGATTAATTATGATAGTGTATATTGTATAGAAGAAATGAAAGTTTGTATCCATCCATATGGTTGGATAGGTTACCAACCAAAAAAAATGTGAGGTGATATGATGGAAAGGTTAGTTTGGAAACCTAATATGTCTTCACCTATTCCATTATATAAACAAATAGAATCTTATATAAAAGAAAGAATTGTTAATGGGGAATGGACAGTTGGAACTAAATTACCTTCACAAAGAGATTTGGCGCAAACGTTTGAAGTAAATCGAAGTACAATTGTAATGGCTTTCGATGAATTAGTAGCAAAAGGGTATATTGAGGGGAATGGCCGGAAGGGAACAATTGTAATAAATAATAGTGAGAGTACTGCCACATATGCACCCCCTCCTAACTGGCGGTCCTATGTGGAAACAGGGCTTCATTATCCAAATCTTCCTGCTGTACAAGAGATTAATCAAGCTGAATTTACGCCCAATGTAATTCGATTAGGAACAGGTGAGCTCGCGCCGAGCCTCTTACCTGAGAAAAAGATGAAGGAAGTTATTAATAAAATTTTACAATCAAATGTTACACTTGGGTATGAGGAACCGAAAGGAAATCTTTATTTAAGAGAAAAAATTGCGGAATATTTAAAAGGGCATGGGGTATATGTATCTCCTGAATCTATTTTAATTGTTTCAGGGGCAATTCAAGCACTGCAACTTATTTCTATGGGGCTTCTTCCGAAAGGAGCGTCAATTTTATTAGAAAAACCATCATATTTATATTCGCTTAATGTATTTCAATCAGCAGGAATGCGTTTAATTGGAATACCAATGGATGAGAATGGTTTAAATGCATCATATATTACGAAATATAAGAAGCAATTTAATGCATCTATTTTATATACAATCCCGTCTTTTCATAATCCGACGAACTTTAGTATGAATGCGAAGAAACGAATAGAAGTGATGGAAATCTGTAATGAAATTGGATTGCCTATTATAGAGGACGCGGTGTACCAAGACTTATGGTTTGATGAGCCTGTTTCAAAGCCTTTAAAAGCATATGATAAAAACGGAATTGTACTACATATAGGGAGTATGTCTAAAGTAATTAGTCCAGGATTAAGAATTGGATGGATTGTTGGATCTGAGCCAGTCATTCAAAGATTGGCAGACATAAAAATGCAAACAGATTATGGTTCAAGTTCTATATCCCAGCAAATTGCAGCGGAATGGTTTACAAATGGATTGTATGATGAACATTTACAGTTTGTAAGAATTAAGTTGAAAAAGCGCAGAGATTTTATGTTACAAATGTTAGAGAAATATTGTCATGATATAGCAACATGGTATGAACCGGCAGGTGGTTTTTATATTTGGTTACATATGAATGTACCCGTTTCGAACCGTAGCTTATTTGACAAAGCTTTGCAAGAAAAGATTTTATTAAATCCAGGTACTTTGTATGATAGAAGTGCAAACCAATTTTTGCGCCTATCATATTCATACGCGACGCTAGAAGAAATTGAAATAGGTATAAAAAAGCTTGCACAACTAATGAAAATGTAAGAGGAGAAAATAATGAAACAATATGTAATTTGCCAAATTATCGATGGGGATAAATATTTAGCTGCTTATGCGGAGACGAAGCAGGATGCAATTGAAAAAGCAGAATTGTTAGGATTACGAACGGGAAATCGATACACAGTTATTACTGCGGAGGAAGCTGAAGGGTTAACTTATCCTTAAGCAACGTATAATAATTATGCAAGAAGTAAATAAGCCTAGTAATATATGATATTACTAGGCTTATTTTTTTTGAAAGTGTTACGTGTTCTCGTATGAAAAATAATAGTATTATGAGTCAAGTTGACGGAAATACCGATTTGTTTTTCGATCCTGATTTCCGTCTCTATATTTATCAACATATTGCCTGAAGTTCCAAGATTGTAAAAATTTATTTGCAGCGTTATAACCAGAATTGTAAAGCCACTCTTTTTCTTCCTTTGTTAACTCAAAGTTTGTACTTGTAATGGATCCCGTTGGAATTGTAATCGTTCTTGCTTTAGATTCTTTATCTAAATGGCGTAAATCATGGGCTTGCATCATTGTTTTAAATAGTCCTTTGAACATGGAGATAGGCTCGTTATAGTGGGCAGGATCAGCTTGAATCTCATCTTTTACAAAATGAAATCCAAAAGTCGGCCAGCGAGGAGAGGTAGGTGAGTCGAAAATCCAAATGGGGTAATTGCTTAAAATCCCTCCATCAACCATATAACAAGGTTGCTTCCATTTTGGGGTTCTCCATTTTACGGGTTCAAAGAAGAAGGGGATTGTACTACTCATTCTTACAGCTTTAGCAATAGAGAAGCGATAATTTAAAAATCCATAGTTCGGCAAATCATCGGGGAAGATAACCATTTTACCATTACTTATATCAGAAGCGATGATTTTAAGCTTATTTAAATCAGGTAAATCTGTAAATAAGTGAACTCCTTTTTTGCGAAGTAATTCTTCAATCCATTCTTCTATAAAAATATTAGAGTAAATACCAAGAGTAGTCCATGCGCTTAATCCTTTGCCGATAAACGGGATTCTGTCAATAAAGGTTCTCTTCGTAAATGTATTATAATCAATATCAGTTATAATCGTTTTTAACTCTGAACAAGAATATCCTGCTGCTAGGAGCGCTGCGATAATGGAACCAGCTGATGTTCCAGCTACACGCTCCCATTCATAGCCTTTTTCAGCTAACGCGCAAATTGCCCCTACATGCGCAATTCCGCGTACACCGCCTCCTTCAAAAACACCATCAATCTTCATCAATCATACTTCCTTTCGAATAAAAGATTTAAAAATGGCAAAAAAGCACGTATTGTACGTGCTTTTTTACAATAGTTTTTAAGTTTACTAGCAGCCTACAAAGCCGCCCCAACAGCTAGCGCCGATGATGATTAGAAGGATAAATAAAACGATTAATAAAGCGAAACCTCCATAACCACATCCACCACAACTACCGCCGTAACCGTAACCACCGCCGTAACCGCCGCAACTATATCCGTAACCCATGTGGAATTCCTCCTTAAATTAAAAATAAAAATGAACGAGGGGAAAATGTACTGGAAGAAATAAAGAACTATCGTGTTTGTAGGAACAATGTATACTATGCTTTTTTAAACTTGTTCGCGTACGAGGGATAAGCCCGTTTTTTGGAGGGCTTGTTGATTTTACGATAAATGGAGTATAATCTTTGTGCTATGATACAAATAAGTATGTAAATGTAAGGAGAATTTATGGATAAAAAAATTGAAGTATTAATTGATAAATATGGACTGTCACATTTAAAAGAGGAACTTATTCATACTGTATTTCCTTGTGTAAAAGTTGTGCCAAAGCAACAAGAAATGATTGCGATAGGTAGTTCGAAAATGGGGGGAGTTCCTGATTTACCGGATTCATTTGAATACCCAATGTATAAAGGAAATCCGTTACAGTTTATCGCTCAATTAAATTTAAATGATTTACAAAATGTTGGTATGGATCACAATCTTCCTAAGACAGGGATGTTATATTTCTTTAGCATTGAAAATTACTTTGAAGAAGATGTGAATCCAACTGAAGCGGGGCGTGTACTTTATTATGATATTCCTGTAGAGCAATTACGAAGAGCAGATGAAACGCAAGCGAAGTATACTCAATGCGCAATTACTTTTGAACTGACTTATAAATTACCAGAACTTTTCATTGAAGATGAGGCAGATTCAGATCGTTTCTTGCAATTACTGGAGGAGCTAATTCCAGACAACTATGATAATCATCAAATGTTTGGGGAGCCATTCTCTGTACAAGATGAGGTATTGTACGAGATTGGAAAATATATGGGGATAGATCCACAGCATATGACGCTTTTATTCCAAATTGATTCAGATACTAAAAATGGTAATATGATGTGGGGAGATTTAGGGATGCTTTATTTCTGTATTGGAAATGAAGATTTAAAAAATCGACGTTTTGAAAATGCATGCTGTGTGTTACAAACTTGTTAATGAAGAAGGTTGTTCTTGTAAAAAGAGCAACCTTTTTACAATGTTAAATATGCATAATCTCATATGACCTATTTTGAAAAATATTGTATACTCTGAAACTATACGATACTTTTTCGTATAGTTATAGAATGTAAGGAGTGACAAGATGGGAAAGACAAGTAAGTATGTAACAGCTGCCGCACTTTGTTCAACTATAGTAATGGGAGGCTTACAGGCGTCAGCTGTATCTTATGCGGCTACGGATCAGACTACAGTGACAACACAATCAGATGCGAAGTTGTTAAATGATTTCAGAAAAGAATTAAAAAAACAGATTGATAATCGAGATGAAAATATTACAATCGCATATAAAACAAAAGATAGAAATGCTAGAGATGTTATGGACCAATTGTATAGTGAGTTTAATAAAATTGTAGATGTAGATGAGTATGTAAAATATAATGTAGCCTCTACTAAATACTCTATTAAAGGGCTGCCGGGGAACTATACGTTTACACTGCAAGTGAAATACCGTGAATCAAAAGAGCAAACACAATATGTAAAATCTCAGACAAAAACAATTATCGGTTCAATTGTAAAACCAGGAATGGATGAACATGAAAAAGTGAAAGCTATTCATGATTATGTTGTGAAACATGTATCCTATGATACTTCTTATCAAGCATATACAGCATATGAAGCGTTAGCGAACCGTTCTGCAGTTTGCCAAGGATATACATTATTAACATATGAGTTACTAAAAGAAGCGGGTATTCAAAATCATATTGTAACAGGTACAGGAAATGGACAAGCTCACGCATGGAATTTAGTGAACATTGACAACAAGTGGTACCACCTTGATACTACATTCGATGATCCAGTGCCAGATAAAGCTGGGCGTGTGACATATTCATATTTTAATATGTCTGACGAGCAATTAAGTAAAGACCATGAATGGGATCGTAGTAAATATCCAGCAGCAACTACAAGCTACTTTGGTGAATTAACGAACAAAATAAAAGCTGGTAGTTCAAAAACTGCTGCATATGAACAAATGTTAAAAGAAACGAATTTAAAATATTTGTCTGCACAATACGGGGCAGAAAATTACAGTGAATTTAAGAAAAAATTACAGCAACAATTCGCTTCTAAGCCAGAAAAGGTAGAAGTACGATATAAGCAGTCCATGGATGGAACAATGCAAGATATAAAGAAAGTACTAGATGAAATAACTTGGCCAAAAGGTGCAAAGCGTGTATCTTATCAAGTTGCGCCATATAGTGCAATGGCAGGTTATTCATTAGCGACAATTACATTTACGTATTAAGCAATGAAAAAGAGCATCTGTAAAAGGTGCTCTTTTTATTATGTATTACTTTAAAAAATCAGAATTATGGGATAAAATAAAAGAGGAAGGATGTGGAATCTGAATGAATTTGTTCGAAAGTAATATATTTACATTGATATATACTTGTTTAGTAATCGGACTTATCGTTTTGTTTTTCCTATCATTTACTTTGTTTGTTAGAAGGTTATTGCAAAACAGCGCTGCAAAAAAACAACATGTGATTAATATGAACCAGAAGCTAGATCGAATTATTGAATTGCTTGAAAAAGATAAGAAATAGCGATAGAAGATGTATGAAAAGGGGAAGAAGATGGCTAATTATATAAAAGAATTACGTGAAAAAGTAGGGCATGATTATGTTATTTTGAATTTTGCAGGTGGTTGTGTATTTAATGAACTTGGTGAAGTGCTTCTGCAAAAAAGAGGAGACTTTAATGCTTGGGGATTTCCTGGCGGTGCAATGGAAATCGGAGAATCTGCCGCAGAAACTGCGATTCGAGAAATTAAAGAAGAAACAGGATATGATGTGGAAATTGATGAGCTCATTGGTGTGTATACGAAATATTTTCAAAAATATCCGAATGGAGATCAGGCACAGGCAATTGTAATATTCTTTAAGTTTTCAATCGTTGGAGGGAACAAAAAAATAGACGGCGATGAAACATTAGATCTGAAGTTTTTCCCGTTAGACAAAATGCCGCCATTGTTTAATAAACAACATGAAGATTGCTTGCAGGATCTATTAGAGAAAAGGGTAGGAGTATATCGTTAACATAAAAAAGAAGCTAATGAGATTAGCTTCTTTTTTATGTTCTATTTCCACCAGTCATCAAACATTGATGCTGGTACTTGTCTTTTATGTTCGCTTACTGTGTAACGTTTTTCAATTTTTTCAGCAACGTCAGTTGGAACTGCTTTACCTTCTAAATAGTCATCTAATTGATCGTAAGTAATACCTAATTCTGTTTCATCAGCTTGACCTGGTTTTTCATCTAATAAATCAGCTGTTGGCATTTTTAAGTAAAGTCGCTCGTCTGCACCTAACTCTTGTAATAAAGCACGTCCTTGGCGCTTCGTTAAACCTGTTAATGGTAATAAATCTGCACCACCATCTCCGAATTTTGTAAAGAATCCTGTAACAGCTTCTGCAGCATGATCTGTTCCGATAACAAGTAGTCCTTGTTGTCCACCGATTGCGTATTGTGTAACCATGCGAATGCGTGCTTTTACGTTTCCTTTATTGAAATCTGTTAATGATTCACCTAATAAGTTTTCATATTGATTTGAGAAGGAATCAACAGTTGAAGCGATATCAAAAGCAACAGATTGATCAGCTTGAATAAATTGTAATGCTAATTGTGCATCATCTTCATCTTTTTGTACTTTGTACGGAAGACGTACGGAGATAAACGTTGCGTTACCACCTTCATTACGAACTTCTTCGACTGCAAGCTGCGCTAAACGCCCTGCAAGTGTAGAGTCTTGTCCACCGCTAATTCCAAGTACAAATCCTTTTGCACCTGTAATTTTTAAATAATCTTTTAAGAAATCAATTCGTTTACGAACTTCTACTTTCGGATCAATTACAGGATGAACATGTAATGCTTTCATAATTTGTTCTTGCAATGTCATTATGTTTTCCTCCTATTCGTTTTAAAGCAGTAAATAAGTTTATATGTATATTGGTACATACTTCTATCCTTTATTATTTCGCAAAACTAACGAATATACAATAGGATGCGTGTATGAATATGAATGAAGTTATTATAAATAAACTGTTTTGTATAAGCAATTTTTTTAAACCTTTCAATAATGTAAGGTTTTTATCATTTGAATCGATGGAAGGTATTTCCGGATTTTACTAATATAAAAAAGCATAGTTAGTAGAAGGGCGGAGAAGTAGTATGAACATTAGAGAACTTGCATTTCGAAATGTAACGCGAAATAGACGAACATATTCAGCATATTTTTTGAGTAGTGCATTTGCTATTATGGCCTTTTTTGTGTATTCATTTTTTGCGTTCCATCCGGCATTAAGTGCGGGAGAATTAGGACAGTACGTATTCGTAAGTATGTCTTTTGCACAGTCAATTATTTACTTATTTACATTCTTCTTTATTTTATATTCAATGGGAATGTTTTTAAAAACGAGAAAGCGTGAACTAGGAATTTTAATGATGCTTGGTATGACGAAATACCAATTAAAGCGTCTTATCTTCTTTGAAAATATCATGATTGGAATAGGGGCAATAATTTTCGGAATTCTGTCAGGTATGTTATTTTCAGGAATATTAATATTTGTAGCCCTGATGATATTGAAACTAGATATCTCTTTGTCCTATTACATACCGATGAAAGCGATTGTTGTAACGAGTATTATGTTTTTTGTATTATTTATGATTATTTCATTATTTAGTGCAGGAATGATTCGGAAAAATAAAATTATGAAATTGTTTAGAGGATCAGCAGAAGCGAAGCCGGAACCGAAAGCATCTATAATTTCTTCTATATTAGCAGTAGTATTGCTTAGTGCGGGTTATGCAGGAGCGCTTATGTCACATGGTGCAATGGTATTTGTGATGATGATTCCTGTTACAACGGTAGTCATTATTGGTACGTATTTACTGTACAAGCAGTTGAGCGTCTTTATTATTCGATTATGTAAAAAAAGTAAACGTTTCTATTGGACACAGACAAATATTATTACGTTATCAGATTTAGCTTACCGTATGAGAGATAACGCAAGAATGTTCTTTATTGTAACCATTATTTCAACTGTAGCATTTTCAGCAATAGGTACATTAGTTGGCTTTGCTTCAATGACGAAAGAAATTATGGACAGACCAATTGCGTTTCACTATCATTCTAAGCAAGGGAATAGTAATGAGGCACAGCATCTGAAGATCATTGACGAGGGATTAAAGAAACATAATATAGCAGCTTCAAAAATACATATTTCATCGAAGAAAACGGAGGAGCAGTCGTTAAGGAGCTCCATTTTTATAAAAGAATCAGATTATAAGGAGTATGCAAAGTTAACAGGGGAACCGTTTAATACTTTATCAGACAAAGAAGCCCTATTTCTGTCAGTAGAAATACCAGGGCCACCGATAAAGGAAAGAAAAGAAATTTCTTTCCCAAATGCCAATGAGCCCTTAAAGGTGAAAAAAGTTAATACTTCTTCATTAAGTAAAATACTAAGAGGTAATGTTTATGTAATCTCTAAAAATCAATATGATGCATTACAAGATGGATTTAAAGAAGAAAAAGATTATATGTATAAAACAAAAGGAATGAAAGATGAAATTGAGGTTGGTAAAGAGCTTACGCATCAGATTAAGCCCTATCAAGAACATGCAACGTTTAGTGCAGAAGAGTACGATCAAAATCAAAGTTTACAAATTGCAGGACCCATTTTATTTGTAGGTTTCTTTATTGGTATTGTATTTTTTGTTTGTGCAGGAAGCTTCCTTTACTTCCGCTTATTTTCTGATTTGGAGGACGATACTCGTTTATTTGAAATGATTCGAAAAGTTGGATTGACGAGAGGCGAATTATCGAAAGTAGTTACAATCCGCCTAGCGCTTTTATTCTTCGTTCCAGTTGGAGTTGCAACATTGCACGGGGCAGTAGCATTAACTGCGTTAGGACAAATGTTTGAGTACTCACTGTTTAAAGAGAATACGATTGTATTAAGTATTTTTGTAAGTATTCAGGTTTTGTATTTCATCATTATACGAGTTCGTTATTTAAAACAATTGAAAGAAAGATTGAATATTCGTTAAATGTGTTTTTTTAACTTTTGTACTATATTTTCTAAAAAGAGTAAGCCATTACCAAATATATAGTGATAAAATGAAAATAGCGAGGTGAAAAAAATAATAGAGAGTAAGGGGGGAGTAACATGAAAGCAACAGGAATTATTCGAAAAGTAGATGAATTGGGACGGATAGTTATTCCTAAAGAATTACGAGATGTATTAGGAATACAAATCAAATCACCACTTGAAATTTTTGTAGAAGAAGACAAAGTCATTTTACAAAAATATCAACCTTACAATGCTTGTCAAATAACAGGTGATGTTTCAGATCAAAATATTTCATTAGCAAATGGAAACATTACTGTTAGTATAGAAGGCGCAAAACATGTAATAAAAGAAATTGAGCAGTTTTTGAAAAAGAGTGAGATTTAGTCTTAATTTATCCCGCTATTTGTGGGAGTCGGGCTGCCCGTAAAAGCCCCCGATTGGTGAGGGCTAATAATCAGTGGAGAGGAACAATCCCCTTGTTGATTATGGTTTCACTTTATATTATTCTATTAAAAAACTGAAAAAGAAAAGGACCATAATAGGTCCTTTTCTTTTGTTTATTGAGAAACATTTGAGAGGAAGGGAAATGCAACGAATAAAACGAATGTTAAATATAAACGTATTCCATAGTGGTCTAAAATGAAAATAATACATTTTCAGGAGGGATTACGATGAATAGTAGTACAGCGAATAAACAAAAAGGTATACAATTAATTCCGTTTATTGTTAATAAAGTCGTTGAGCAAGTAAATGAAATTCCACCAGGTGTACAATTGATTCATGCTCCGCAAGTATGGGAAAAGAGTGCGAAGGGGAAAGACATTGTCGTTGCTGTTTTAGATACAGGTTGTGATGTGAATCATGTAGATTTAAAAGATCGTATTATTGGTGGAAGAAATTTCACGAAAGATTATGAAGGAGATCCCAATGTGTACCTTGATAATAATGGGCATGGTACTCATGTAGCGGGGACGATTGCAGCGACTGAAAACGGTGTCGGTGTTTTAGGAGTCGCACCACTTTCTAAAATGTTAGTTTTAAAAGTATTAGCTGGAGATGGTTCTGGAAGTTATGAGCAAATTATTGAGGCCATTCATTATGCTGTAAATTGGAGAGGACCGAATAAAGAGAAAGTGAGAATTATTTCAATGTCACTTGGTGGTCCGCAAGATGTACCGGAATTACATGAAGCTATTCAAAATGCGGTAAAACAAGACGTACTTGTTGTGTGCGCTGCAGGAAATGATGGAGATTGTAACGATGATACGGAAGAATTAGATTTTCCAGGTGCTTATTCTGAAGTAATTGAAGTAGGTGCTGTTAATTTAGAGCGGAAAATTTCATGCTTTAGTAATTCAAATCAAGAAATTGATTTAGTAGCGCCAGGTGATGAAATACTGTCTACGTATCCAGAGGGGAAATATGCAGTATTAAGTGGTACTTCAATGGCGACGCCGCATGTCGCTGGGGCGCTAGCGCTTCTCATAAAGCAGTGTGAAAGAGAGTATGGTAGAAAATTATCAGAGCCAGAAATATACGCGCAACTTATAAAAAGGACTGTACCTTTAGGGTATGAACGTACATCTGAAGGGAATGGATTAATAGATTTATTAAAAGAATAGTAATGACTAAAAAACATCTCATATTTATATGAGATGTTTTTAGTACGGTTCTGTTGCATGTATTACGACGTCTAATAAACCAGGAAATCTAGCATTTAAATCATCTTCACGAATTGAAATGAAACGTTGTGTGCCTTCAAGGCGTGTATACATAACACCAGATTCACGTAACACTTTGAAATGGTGAGATAAAGTTGATTTCGCAATTGGAATGTTTAACGCGCCACAAGATTGTTCATTTTTCTCTAGTAGCATAGTTACAATTTGTAAACGAATTTGATCGCTAAGTGCGTATAAGACAGAAGAGAATTGAATTTCTTCTCGATTAGGATGATAGAGAGTACGCATTTTTTCACCTACTTGTATAAGTTAATATATTTGCACTATAACATATGAAGTGGTATATTTCTATTGTTCGAATATATTCGAACAATAGAAATATAGGGGGGAGAAAAAATGAAGTATACAAAATTACAAAAGGCAGGACTAAATATTTCGAAGTTGGGGTTAGGAACAAACGCTGTAGGGGGGCATAATTTATATGCTGATGTGAATGAGGAAGAAGGAAAACGATTAATAGAAGAAGCTATCCAGCAAGGGATTACATTTTTTGATACAGCGGATTCATACGGATTCGGTAGATCAGAGGAATTGGTAGGAGAAGTATTGAAAGGAAAACGCCAAGAAGTTGTACTTGCTACAAAAGGTGGAATACAACCGTTATTAAATGGAGAGGTTTATATTAATAATGAACGAAGCTATTTAAGAAATGCTGTGGAAAATAGCTTAAGAAGATTACAAACTGATTATATTGATTTATATTATTTACATTTTACAAATCCTGAAACAAGTTACATAGATTCAATTGGAGAGCTTACTCGCCTAAAAGAAGAAGGGAAAATTCGTTCAATTGGAATATCAAACGTTAATGTAGAGCAATTAAAAGAAGCGAATCAGCACGGACATATAGATGTTGTACAATCACCGTATAATATGTTGGATCGTGCTACTGGGGAAGAACTTTTGCCATATTGTATAGAATCAGGTATTTCATTTATTCCGTACGGGCCTCTTGCCTTTGGGATACTAGGTGGAAAATATACAGAAGATTTAAAATTGAGTGAAGGGGATTGGCGTCAAAGTGTAAATCTATTTGAAGAAAATACATATAAGAGTAACTTTAAGAAAGTTGAGAAGTTAAAGGGCTTAGCTAAAGAAAAGAATCTCGAAGTATCGCATTTAGCTTTAGCGTGGTTATTAAACAAAAAAGGAATTGATACTGTTATTCCTGGCGGGAAGCGGGCAGAGCAAATAAGAGAAAGTGTAAGAGCGGTGGAAGTTTCATTGAATGAGAAGGTTATGAAAGAGATTGAATCTATTTTAGAAGCTTAGTTGAAAAGAGGGATAGTTCCCTCTTTTTATATAAAAGGAGAAGATATAAATGAAAAGAGTACTAGCTGTATTCTTTACGATAATGTTTATGATTGGTACAGATACGTTCTTAATTTCACCACTTTTGCCGACATTACAACAGGTGTATCATGTATCAACTGAATTATCAGGATGGATGGTGAGTTCATATGCTGTAGGATACGCTGGATTTGCGCTTATCGCTGGTCCTATATCAGATGGCTTAAACAGAAAAAAAGTGATGGTATTAGGAATGAGTTTTTTTGCATTAAGTACATTTTTGTGTGGAATGGCACCGAGTTTTTTATGGATGCTAACATTTAGATTTTTAGCAGGTGTAAGTGCAGCTTTTGTATCTCCACAAGTATGGGCATCTATTCCGCTCCTTATAGAGAAGAAGCAAATTGTAAAAGCAATTGGAATTGCAACAGCAGGGTTATCAATCTCCCAAATTTTAGGACTGCCAATTGGAGCATATTTAGCAACGATACATTATACAACACCATTCTTCGTCATTAGTATATTATCAGCACTACTTGTCGTTCTTATTTATGTTACATTACCAGAAATACAACCAGTTCAAATAGGTGGAAATGAAAAAAATATATTAAAGCGCTATAAGCAATTACTTAGAGATTCAAAGGTTTCACTTTCTTATTTTGCATATTTTGTTTTTCAAACTGGTAATTTTGCAGCATTTTCATTCTTTGGTGTGTGGCTTTCCAGTCAATTTGGCTTACAAGTTCATGAAGTAGGTACAGCTATGCTCGTATTAGGATTGGGAAATTTAACCGGTAACATTTTTGGGCCGAGAATCGTAAATAAAATTGGTTATAACATTTCTTTCTATGGTGGAATTGTATTTACAGCAGTGCTATATGTCATACTTCCTCATTTAAAGAACATTATATTTGTAGAGTTATTTTTCTTTGTTTTATTTTTTGTGACAGGAATTTTGTTTGTATTGATGATGGGGCGCTTACAAAATATGTCTAGTATAGCAAGAGGAACAGGAGCCGCTCTTGCTAATGCTTCTATGTATATTGGCCAAATGATTGGAGCGGCAATAGCAGGAATGTTATTTGCAGCATCTCACAATTTTATACTTGTAGGTAGTTTTACTGCGCTACTATATATAGGAGCTTTATTTTTGTTTAGAAAAAGCGAAAGGCTTAATGAAGATAGTGAAACAGAAATTGCATCATAAAGCCTTTAAAAATAAATCGGGGAAATCCAAAAAATAAAAAATCCCTAAAGAGATAGGGATTTATATATCGGCATATAGTTCCTTGGAAAAGGATAAACTTAGCTTACCATACTGGAGTACGTATATTTGTGAAATAGATGTGAAAGTAATGTGAAAAATGCCGTAATAAAAAGCACTGTTTTAGCTAAAACAGTGCTTTTCTCTTTGATTGAACAGTTGCTGCATTTTCATCATGTATCCCTGCATCATCAACAATTCGTTTTTTAGCTTTATTTAATAGATGGTTTACTGCTTCACCAAAATAGTTAGCTTCGCTTTTTGTGCGGGCTTCTCGTAAACATTTATAGTTTTCTAGCAGTTCCTCTTTTTCGGTGTTTGTTAAGAAATCTTCTATTTTCTTTTTTGTCATACGAAACACCCTTTCTTCTGACAAACGACGCAATAGAAAATATTTATTTTTTATTATAACAATAATTTTTAAAGAAAGTATAGACTAACGTCGTAATAGTTTGTCAATTTCTTGGATTTTCTCATCAGCTTTCCCAATTTGCGTATTTTTAGCCTGTTCACCACCAAGAGCTTGGTGAAGTAAAAACGTTTGACCGGAAATAGCGGTCACAATGGAGACTTTTATAATTTCTTTTATTAAGGTGACATCGAATAAAACGAGTCCAAGAAGTGCGGCGAGGCTGCCTGTAAAAATATCAGTTAAAAATCCAAAATGAAAAAAAGTTTTTAAACGGCGTGGAAGCAATAACTTGCCTTGGTTATTGATCAGATGGGAAACGAAGCCAGTAATGCCACCAACGAGAACAGCGGTTAGCCATTGATACATTTCCATCGAATCCACTCCTTTTAGTGAATAAGATTCGATAATTTTATATTGATTCCTTTTAATATTTCATATAAGCATATTGAGAAAGTTTGTTTGGGTTTATTCCGTATTCAATTTAATTATAACAGAAGAATCTGATATATTTCAGTCTATTATATGAAGCAGTTATTCCTTAATATGAATGTAGAAAGGGGTGCGTGATATGAATATAGATTATCGAATAAGAAGTGTAGATGGTTATACAAAAAATATAGGGGAATTAGTAAGCATGCTGGAGCATACGAGGGCTGTAACATTACAGGAAATAAAAGATCTATCAGTTGAGCAATTAGATTTAAGTATGCCGAGTGGAGGGAATTCCATCGGAGCGTTACTAAAGCATATAGCGGCTATAGAAAAAGCGCATCAACTTATTTCATTTCAAGAGCGCGATTTTACAAAAGAAGAATTAGAAATATGGGAAGACGCACTGTATTTAGGGAAAGCGGGGAGAACAATCCGTGGTCATGAAATACAGTATTATGTACAACTTCTACAAAGTGTTCGAGAAGAATCTCTGAAGTATTTGAGTGAACAAAATGATCAATGGCTTATGTCAGAAAGAAAGTGGCCTAATGGCGTAGCGTATAATCAGCACTACCGTTGGTTTCATGTGCTAGAAGATGAAATTAGTCACCGTGGACAAATTAGAATGATGAAAAATAAATTATTTGAAAATTACGTTAAATAAGGTAGCTTTTTAAATGAATATTCCATATAATGAGAGTAATTAAAATGAGAACGGGGTGATGTGTTATGGCGAAATTAACTTATATGAATAATAAACCAAATACAAAGGTGGACGGAAAGGGCGATACTCTATAAGTGAGCGCACAATCCTTCCACTAAGTTCAAACTAGGGAGGATATCAATTTGGATCAAAATATTTTAGAATCTTTCGGATGGGATTCTTTTTTTGAAGAACAAGCTGTAGAGAACTATGAAGTAGGCCGTATTTTACTTGAGCATAAGCATATATATCGGATTATTTGTAATGATGGTGAATATGTAGCGGAACTGTCTGGAAAGTTTCGTCATGAAGCGTTAACGAAAGGGGATTATCCGGCAGTTGGCGATTGGGTGTATATAAAGAAAATAGAAGGAGAGCGAAAGGCAATTATTCATCGTATTTTTCCAAGGAGAAGTTCTTTTTCTAGACAAGAGGCTGGCTACCGAACAGAAGAACAAATTATAGCTACGAATGTGGATTATCTTTTTTTAGTAAATGCTCTTAACCATGATTTCAACGTAAGAAGGATGGAACGTTATTTGCTATTGGCTTATGAGAGTGGTGCAATGCCTATTATTGTTTTAACGAAGAGTAGTTTATGTGAAGATGTGGAACAAAAAATTGCAGAAACTGAAGCAGTAGCAATCGGTGTTCCTATATTTGTTGTTGATAGCTTAGCGTACGTCGGAATAGAATCATTGCAACAATTTGTTTCACCAGGAAAAACAATTGCCTTAGTTGGATCTTCAGGCGCAGGGAAATCTACTTTGTTAAATGCATTAATAGGAACAGTTGTAGCAAAAACCGGCGATATACGTGAAGAAGATAGTAAAGGGAGACATACGACAACTCACCGTGAATTGTTCCAATTACCAAGTGGTGGTTTAGTAATTGATACTCCTGGTATGAGAGAACTTCAGCTTTGGGAAGGAAGCGCGGCAATCCAAACTGCATTTTCTGATATTGAAGATCTTGCAAATACCTGTCGCTTTCGAGATTGTAAACATGATGGTGAACCAGGATGTGCAGTGCGAGGTGCTATAGATAACGGGATTATACCCGTAGAGCGCTTGCTAAGCTATAAAAAGCTGCAAAGAGAATTGGCATATGTTATGAGAAAACAAAACATTACTCTGGCAAGAGCCGAACGAGATAGATGGAAAAAGATTTCTAAACAACATAAAAAAATGTAAAAAACCAAAGGGCTTGTTCCTTTGGTTTTTTACATTTGTAAATTTTATAATAATATTATTCATATATATAGACAAAAGGAATTAATTTGTTTAAACTTTACAAAGTGTTCATCAAAACAAAGTATAAAAATAGAAACTAAGGAATGGGATATATTCAAAATTAACTCCATTAAATCTTTAAAACTTAATATTAAAATACAGGAGGTTTATAATGCGTAAACTAGTAAGTTGGTTTAGAGATATGAAGGTAGCAAAAAAACTATTAATTTCGTTTTTTGTTATATTAATTGCGGCAGTCTCTATTATTGGGGGCATGTCGTATCAAACAGCTAAAAAGAATTTTGAAACACAAATTATGAATAGCGCTCAGGATAATATACGAATATTAGATAATTTAATCAATCAAATGATTGATGCGCAATTCAACGATGTAAATAATTTTGCACGAGTGATTCATAGTGATATGTATCAAGGGGATAATCAGGACGAACTAAGAAAAATATTATCTCAATATATTAGTTTGAACAAAGATGTAGAACAAGTGTATGTTGCCGGAAACGATAAAAAATTTGTACAAGAACCAAAAATAAAAATGGTAACAGATTATGATCCAACAGAGAGTTCTTGGTATAAAGATGCAGTGAATAAGCAAGGTGGAATTGTTGTCACTGAACCATATAAGGCACAAGGAAATGGGCATATTGTCGTAACAATCGCAAAACAAACGGAAGATAAAAATGGTGTTGTTGCAGTAGATTTAAATTTAGATAATTTATTAAAAACAACAAAGTTAATCAATATTGGTAAAAAAGGCTATGCTTTCATTTTAGATGGGAAACAAAAAATAATTGCTCACCCTAAAGAAAAATTGGGTGACAAGGCCGATGATTCTTGGGCAAAGAAAATTTACGAAGATAACCATGGCACTTTTTCATACACTTATAACGGTAGTGAAAAGAAAATGGTATTTGCCACAAACTTAAAAACAGGTTGGAAAATTGCTGGGACGATGTACTCAAATGAAATAGTTGAGGCTGCTCAACCTGTATTTTATAATATGTTAATTGTAATGTTTATTTCATTAGTTGTAGGTGGAGTGCTTATTTATTTCGTGACAATTTCTATTACCAAACCTTTAAAACAATTAGTTGTCACTTCTAAAGAAATAAGCGAAGGGGACTTAACTCAAACGATTCAAATACATTCAAATGATGAAATTGGACAACTTGCGAAAGGTTTTAATGAGATGACTCATTCACTACGCACATTAATTGGAAGAATCAATACTTCAGCAGGGCATGTTGCAGCTGCATCTGAAGAGTTAACAGCAAGTGTGAGACAAGCGAGTGAAGCGACTGAACAAATTACATCAGCAATGGATGAAATATCAAGTGGTGCAACGACGCAAACAGCAAGCGTAGAAAATGGGGCTATGTTACTGTTTGATGTAACAGAAGGGATTCAGCATGTAGCAACTAGTTCATCATCTATTAATACTGCTTCCGCTCATACTCGTGAAAAAGCAGAAGATGGTGAAAAGTTAGTAGGAAAAACAGTGAATCAAATGCAGTCTATTGCAGAATCTGTTTCGCAATCAGATGCTGTTATTCAGTTATTGAATAACAAATCAAAGCAAATTGGTGATATTTTAGAAGTCATTCAAAATATTGCAGATCAGACAAATCTTCTAGCTTTAAATGCAGCAATTGAGGCTGCAAGAGCTGGTGAGCATGGAAGAGGCTTTGCAATTGTTGCTGATGAAGTACGAAAATTAGCAGAACAATCTAGTGTATCATCAAGTGAAATTAGTAAATTAATTTGTGAAATACAAGATGATATGAGTAAGACAGTAAAATCTATGAATAATGTAAATGAAGAAGTTCAATCTGGACTTGTTATTGCAAATGAAACAAAACAAAATTTCACTGAGATTTTACAATCTACAAATGAAATTGCTGATCAAATTAAAACGATGGTTGAAACGGCTAATGGAATGTCAAAAGGTGCAAATGAAGTATCTATTTCAGTTGGCCAAATTGCAATGACAGCACAAAATAACGCGACGAGTACACAAAGTGTTGCAGCGTCAGCTGAGGAGCAGTTAGCTTCCATGGAAGAAATTGGTTCTGCGGCTGGTACACTATCTCAAATGGCTGAAGAGTTACAAGTGTTAATTGAAAGATTTAAAGTATAAAAAGGGGAGGCTGTCTCAAAATAGCATTAGTGCTATTAGAGGCAGTCTTTTTAGCCGATAAACGGATTATTGTAGGCTTATATATAGGGAATATAAATGATTAGAGGTTCAATTTATTAAATATTTGTCGAAAAATAGAGGGATTTGTTAAGTGCGTGTATAATGAATATTGTATAGATTACATATAAAGGAGATTATTATGGGAGTGTATTGGGGAACGAAAAGACATTCTTGGCTTAGTTATGTCTCGTTTTGGTTAAGTATTTTATTCTTTGCTGTTTTTGTAATTGAAGTGTTTGTATTTAAAACACTTTCAAATAGTTCATTACAAATCGTTAAATATTTTTATTTTATATTTGTCCCATTAAATATCATTCTTAGCTTGAGATTATTATCTAAGAAGAATGAAAAGAAAATATTACCGGTTTTTAGTTTAATTGTATCGCTATTATTTGCCAGTTTAATTATAGTATTAGCATTAGCAGCCGCAGGAAAAGTCTTTTGAGGAGAGTGATATAAATCACTCTTCTTTTGTGTGAAATTTTTAGATTTATAAGCAGTGTGAAGGAAATAAGGAAAGTGGTAGGTTATCAGTAAAGGGACATACTAGTGAGTAGAGAAGGAATCAAAAATACTATATGTTTTGTATGTGCTTATAAAGCAAATGAATGCGGTAAGATTCGTGATATATGGTACAATAAACATAGATAGTGATAGAGATAAAGGGTATATAAAATACTCATCGTTTTTTAGTAAGAGAGGGGTTATCTTATGCTATACGAGGATTTGATGACATTATTCCAAGCTGCTCCGATAGAATTGGATAGAGGCGGCTGGAAATATATAATCCAGGAACAAAATGATAATTATGAAATTGTTGATGAAATGTTAAAAAAGCAAATGAATGTTGAATTGTATTTTAATGAATATGATGAGGTGAAAATCACTTTATATAAAGATGGAAGCCCTATTACTACAATGCAAAGAATTGCTATTTCAAAAGTTGAGTTAGATGAAGAGGAAGAAGGCATTCAATTCGTATTAGAACGTATGCCAAGTCGAATGATTCGTTTGCAATTAAAGCCGTATCTTGCAGTAGAAATGGGGCCGTATTGGGAAGTATGTGAAGAGTGTGAATGAACATGAAAAAGCATCCGTATAAGCGGATGCTTTTTCATGTTTTTTGAAGTTGTTTAAAAGCAATAATCGGTAGTAAAATGATGCTTACCCAACCGATAATTGGATATAGAATATGAAGCAATTGGCTATATCCGATGTAACTAAAGCAATAACTAATTAGTAATATGAAGTAAATAATGTTATGACTTTTCCATCCTGTAATGGATTGCATTTGTTTTGTCATTCCGAATATATTCCCAACTAATGTTGTGAACACTTCACCAAAAATGATAAGAACAAAGAAAAAGTGGAAAGTGGCATTAAATCTTCTTACAACTTCAGCCATTGGGATGTTGTATTGATAAAATTGTTCAACTGATAATATTGCTAAATGGCTACATAATAAAATGAAGCAGAGCCCTGCGCCTCCTAAAATACCACCCCATAAAATAGCTTTTCGGTCTTTTACTTCACTGGCTAATGGGACGAGAACACTTTGGGCGAGTGAAAGATTTAATGCAACATATGTAATCGGGCTAGTAATCCATTTCATATTCCAACTTTCTGTAGGAACGGTGTTAATAAGAGGAGTTGTACCATGAATAAAGGTTGTGATAGCGAGTCCAATAATAAAGATCATCATTATAGGTACGACAAGTGTATTTACTTCAAAAACACCTTGTAATCCCCGGCTCCCAATAATGAGACAGGCGATGACTGTGATGAAAATACCAAGTTGTCTCGGGAGGCGGAGTTGTTCTTCAAATACTGCCCCGGCTCCTGACAACATAACGCTTGTTACACCAAATAATACGAGTAATAGTAATGTGTTTACGACATTCCCAAATACATCCCCAAATAAATATTTGTTGAATTCTTGAGCTGAAAATGCCCCTATTTGTGATGAAAGTAACATCATCTTTGTACCGAGCCAAATAAAAAAAAATCCACTTATACATATGCCAATGGTTCCGTAAAATCCGTTCACTGTAAAAAATTCAACAATTTCTCGCCCAGTAGCAAATCCAGCTCCAACGACAGTTCCGATATAAGTAGCAGCGACTTTCTTTGCTACTTGCCATTGTTGATTGTCCATGTTATCCCTCTTTCTTCTATGATGAGCTTGACTTACTATTATGCATATGTGTGAGCTTGGACAATTAGACATATGAAGTAGTTGAAAGAATACATGAATTATATGATATTAGGGAAATATTAAGGTTGTTAAAACTTTGTTACATATAAGCTGTTCATTCAAACGAGTAGGAAATGTATGGTAAAATGTAATTAGGTTATTAAAAGATAATAATTATAAAAATGCTAAGAGGAGTGGATTGTATGAGTACGAAAACAAATGTTGTTGAAGTATTAAACAAGCAGGTAGCAAACTGGAATGTGTTATATGTGAAACTGCATAATTATCACTGGTATGTGACAGGACCACACTTCTTTACATTACATGAGAAATTTGAAGAGTTTTATAATGAAGCAGGGACTTACATTGATGAGTTAGCAGAACGTATTTTAGCGCTAGAAGGAAAACCTTTAGCGACAATGAAAGAATATCTAGCAACTTCTACTGTGAGTGAAGGGACAAGCAAAGAGTCTGCAGAAGAAATGGTACAAACTTTAGTAAATGATTTTTCTGCACTCATTCAAGAATTAAAAGAAGGTATGGAAGTAGCTGGTGAAGCTGGTGATGAAACATCGGCTGATATGCTATTAGCAATTCATACGACATTAGAACAACATGTGTGGATGTTAAGTGCATTCTTAAAATAAACATAAATGGATTAAAGAAAAACTCTATCGAAAAATTCTTTCAATAGAGTTTTTTATAATTTTTCAGTTTTCTTTTATGCTATAATATAGTAAAAAGGAGGCGATACGATGTTTCGCTTTTTCAGAACTGGAAAAGAAGATAGGGAAATTACGAAAGACGAATTAGAGCAAGCGATGGCTAAGTTTCTAGAAACGAACGCTAATATCGTTTATACAGTTTTAGTAAACGATGATTACACAGTAAATTATGATTTATTAAAGCCATATTTACCTGCATTTCCAACAAATTTTTTTCTGATAACGAAGGAAACGCTTGAGGTATTTGAGCATACAGAAGAAAATTTAAACCTAGTTAAAGAAATTGATATCGTACAAAAGGCCGTAGATCAATATGTAACAGAAAAAGAAATGTTCCCAATTGTTGAAGATAGCGAAGATCGTCTCATATGCGGAGTGAAGTTAGGACCATATTTAAATCGTATATTAAAAAGAAACTTATATATTTCAGAAAAGCATTATTTAGTTTCAAGTAAACCAGATAAGAAAAAAAAGAATAGTGGGCAGATGTTATGAGAACAACAATAATATATTGTTGTCTTTTTTTGTTTTTAAAATATTGATTTTTCAGTCTGTTTAATTTTATACTATAACTAGTGGATAGGAAGGAGTGGTGTATTATGCGTATACATACATTAATTATTAAATATCATTCTGAAAATCAGGTATTGTTAAGGTGAATTGTAGAATTTTACTACTTATACCGTGACCCAAGAATGATAGGATGATTGGAGAAAAAATATTATAAAAGGTTACGGGGGATTTCTATATGAAAAATAGTATGACTTATATTCAATTATTAAATGAAACGCTAGATTGTTATGCAAAAAAAGGAAGTTTTGAAGCATACACTTATATAATGGAGCATGCTAAAGGTGTAGTGGGTAATGAAGCACAAATATATAACTTTAAATATGCGCTAGCAAGTGCAGCAGGACTTGAAGATGAAGCGTTGCATTTAATGAAGAAAGCAATTATAGAAAATGGGTTTTGGTATGGAAGTGAGTATTTAATTTCCGATGATGATTTAAAACCATTACATAAATTTGAAGAGTTTCATAGAATGGTTCAATTATGTAAAGAAAGAGAAGAGTTAGCAAAGAAATTGGAACAAGCAGACGTGAAATATATATACAGTAAACAAAATGAAAATCTATTAATAACAATGCATGGTGATCAAGAAAATATAAAAATAGTAGAACCTTATTGGCATTCAGCTTTGGAACGAGATTATTTGTTAGTGTTTCCTCAATCGTCTCAAACTCAATTTTCAGATGGATATGTTTGGGATAATATCGAAAGAGGAAGAGAAGAGTTAAAAGGACATTACAATAAGATTATGTTGAGTAATACATTTGAAAACATTATCATTGGTGGATTTTCTGCTGGGGCAAGAGTAGCGCTACATTCCATGTTACAAGGTGAAATAGAAGTGAACGGTTTTATTTTTGTGGCACCGTGGCTCCCTGAAATGGAAGAATGGGAAGAAATGATTGGAATATTACATGATAAAAGCATAAAAGGATATATAATATGTGGGGATCAAGATGAAGATTGTTTCGAATGTACACAGCAATTTGTAAAGTTATTAAAAGATAAAAATATAGAACATAAGTATAAAGTGGTACCTAATTTAAATCATGATTATCCTGAGAATTTTGATGTGGTATTAAAAGAAGCTATTGAATATATAGGAAACAAAAACAATTGATTGGTAGTAAGAAAGGGAGATGCATCATATGTGATGCATCTCCTTTTCGTTATTATAAATTAAAAGCGTCTGCCAATAAGCGATAAGAGTTTAATTTATCTTCAAATTGATGAGTGATTGTGACAATCATAAACTCTTCAGCATTGTATGCTTTGCTTAAGTTTAATATTTGTTCTTTTACAGAAGACGGATCGCCGACGATCATACGTTGACGATTTTCTTTAATACGAAATAGGTCATAAGCACTATACGAATAATTTTGAGCGGTTTCGATAGACGGGGTTCCAGTAGTCCGTTTTCCTTGTTCTAATAATAAAATCGATAAATCAAGGCTTGATGCTATATTCTCCGCTTCTTCGTTTGTTTCTCCGCAAATAACAAAAATAGAGACGATTGATTTTGGTTTATCACCTAAATAGGAAGGTTGGAACTGTTCTTGATAAGCCTTCATTACTTCAGGTCCACCGTATCCGTTAATGAACTGTGCAAATGCAAAGGAAGCGCCTTGCTTTGCGGCAATCATTGCACTTTCCCCGCTAGAACCAAGCATCCACATTTCAGGAGATGTTGTGATAACTGGAGTAGCCTTTAAATTTGCATAATGATGGTTTTCTGGTACTTGATCATGTAAGTACATAGCAACATCTGCAATTTGTTCTGGATATTGATCAAGTGAGACCATTTTGCCTTCTTGAAGTGCGCGAGTTGCTATCGGCATACCACCAGGCGCTCTACCAACACCAAGGTCAATACGGTTTGGATAAAGTGCCTCTAACACGCGGAAATTCTCGGCAACTTTATATGGACTATAGTGTGGCAACATAACACCACCCGAGCCAACTCTAATACGATTCGTTTTTGCTGCAATATGTGAAATGAGTATTTCTGGACTTGAGCCTGCTAGGCTTACAGAATTATGGTGTTCGGATACCCAAAAACGTGTAAATCCTAGTTTTTCAACTTCTTGTGCAAGTGTTACTGTATGTGAAAAAGCTTCAGCTGCTGTACTGCCATCAGAAATAGGTGATTGGTCTAATACACTTAATTTGATCATAGAATATACCTCTCAATCTTAATGTACATTCTATTATATATTTACTTACGAAAAATGCGTAGTGAAATGCTCATACAAAAAAGAGGATGATAATATATCCACTTTTAACGAGAAAACCCACGTTCATAATGATTCATTTCGACTAAGTTTAATATATATTCGTAGTTATCAATCTCAAGTTTTATTTGTTCACGTTCTTTTTCAGATAATTTCATATTACTAAGTTTTTTGCAGAGTTGTTGTTTCTTTAATTCTAAATACTTTTTTGTAGCGTGGTAATCATAAGTATGTTTCATTTTTAACCACTCCTTCTTTACAGTTGCTATATTATACGGAGCGTGAAGAGATGTGAGAGCTATACCTTAAGTACTTTTAGTGAATATTCGACTTGCTATGGTGTTATGTTTGAGGGGATTTATGAATAAAATGCACTAAACCACTAATGCCCATAAAAGCTCGATTGGTTCAACTAATAATCAGTGGGTAGGAACAAACCCACTGATTATAGCTTCATTTTATGAAGTAAGGGGTGGAATTGTGCAGAAAGCTATAATGTTTAACAATGAGATGGATGAAACGTTAAAAGTTATAGATAAAGGATTGGAGAAGACGTCACGCCCGAAACAAATTATTGTAGTAGGGGCTGGTATGGCTGGATTAGTTTCGGCATCTTTATTAAAGGCTGCGGGACATGAAGTGAAGATTTTTGAAGCAAACAACCGGGTAGGTGGCCGTATAGAGACAGTTAGAATGGAAGATACCGGATTATATTTAGATGTTGGAGCAATGAGAATTCCGTATTCGCATACATTAACGATGGCATATATAAGAAAGTTTGGGCTACAGGTGAGCCCTTTTATTAATAGGAATGAGACAGATATTATCTACGTAAATGGTCGGAAAACGACATTAAAACAATACGAAAAAGATCCAAGTATTTTAAGATATCCTGTGGAAATGAATGAAGTTGGGAAAACGTCTGAGGAACTATTAATGTTAGCGGTACAGCCCATTATAAATTTTATAAAAAAGAACCCAGAGAAAAATTGGGATATTGTAGTAAAGGATTTTGGGAGATATTCTACAGGGCAATTTTTAAAGTATCATCCTTATCAATATAATACGTATTTTTCGCCAGTAACGATTGAGATGATAGGTGTTCTATTAGATTTAGAAGGTTTTTTAGAAAGGTCATTCGTTGAGACGTTACGTTTTTTATATATTATGCAAGAGGAGAGCGGATTTTGCGAAATAATAGGTGGGAATGATAGATTACCAAAGTCTTTTTTACCACAACTAGAAGAAAATATTATATATAATCAAAAATTAATGAAGCTTCATCAACAAGATAACGGTGTGACAGCTTTCTATCGGAACGAGGAAACTTTTGAATATAGTAGTATTACAGGGGACTTAGTTATTGTTACAATTCCTTTTTCAACAATGCGATTTGTAGAAGTAGATCCATTTGATTCTATATCTCATGCGAAGTGGAAAACAATTCGCGAATTGCATTATATGCCAGCTACAAAAATAGGAATTCAATTTAAAAGTCGTTTTTGGGAGGAACAAGGGCAATTAGGTGGGAGAATTATAACAGATCTTCCTATACGTTATGCGTATTATCCAAGTCATGGAATCGGTTCAAAAGGACCAGCCATTATGCTTGGGAGTTATACGTGGTCATACGATGCATTACTATGGGATGGTTTATCAAAAGGGGATCGTATCTATTACACATTACAAAATTTAGCAACAATATTAGGTGGTCAAGTATATGATGAGTTTATGTCTGGAATATCAAAGAGTTGGACATTAGATCCATATGCGCTTGGAGGGTTTGCACTATTTCAAGCTGGCCAAGAATCTGAATTACAGCCAGTCATTGTAAAACCTGAGGGAAGAATTTACTTTGCTGGTGATCATACAACGCTGTATCACGGATGGATTCAAGGTGCGATTGAATCCGGAGTTCGTGTGGCTGTAGAGGTAAATGATCAAAATGTGTAAAATTCAGAAATTTCTTTACTGTATAACTTGAGATGGATATTATTATATATAAAAGAAATATAGGGAGTGTTGAAAATGAATCCGTTATTATTCGATTTTCCTTCTGAATTTTATACTGAAAGGCTTTATATACGAATGCCAAAACCAGATGACGGTAAAGTTGTATATGACGCAATTCAAGCTTCAATACAAGAATTAAAACCTTGGATGGTCTTTGCACAAAAAGAGCAAACAGAGGAAGAAATAGAAGAGAGTATTAGAAAATCGCATATTCAATTTTTGCAGCGTGAGGATTTGAGATTACTAGTTTTTTTGAAAGAAACAGGTGAATTTGTTGCATCTGCCGGATTACATCGTATTAATTGGGATATACCTCAATTTGAAATCGGGTATTGGATTGATTCAAGGTTTAGTGGAAAGGGCTATATGGTAGAGGCTGCAAAAGGTATAACAGATTATGCTTTCACTGAATTGAAAGCAAACCGCGTAGAAATTCGATGCGATTCTTTAAATAAGAAGAGTAGAGCGATACCTGAGAAATTAGGATTTAAGTTAGAAGGTACGTTAGAAAGTGCGAGTGTTGCAGTAGATGGAAATGGATTAAGGGATATGTGTGTATTTGCCATGACTAGAAATACATATGAAAAAGAAGAGCTGTAAAGAAACAGCTCTTCTTTTTGAGTATTATGGTACAGGATGTCCATTAGAGCTTTCGAAAATTGTAAACCATTGTTGACGATCTAAATTAACTTTTGTAGCAAGCGCGGCTGTTTTAACACGATCTAATTTACCAGATCCAACGATTGGCATCATGTTAGCTGGGTGAGCAAGCAACCATGCATACATAACCGTATCGATGCTAGTAACATCTAGTTCAGTAGCAACTTTTTGTAAAGTTTCACGTACACGTATGGCACGTTCTGATTGACCAGTAAAGATTTCACCACCAGCAAGAGGTGACCAAATCATTGGATTGATTCGTTTTTCTTGGCATAAATCAATCGTACCTTTTTCAAAATGCTCAAGCTGCATCGCAGATACTTCAATTTGATTTGTAATGAGCGGGAAATCTAAATACGAACTTAACATATTAAATTGTGAAGGTAAGAAGTTAGATACACCGAAGTGACGAACTTTGCCTTCTTGCTTTAAGCGTGAGAATGCTTCTGCCACTTCAGTTGGATCCATAAATGGATCTGGGCGATGGATGAGCAATACATCAATATAATCTGTATGTAAGTTTTGTAATGAATCTTCCGCGCTCTTTATGATATGTTCAGCACTCGTATTGTAGTGAGCAACATATCGCTCTGGAAATTTAGGTGATGGGGGAGCGATTCCACATTTTGTGATAATTTGCATATTTTCGCGTAAGGAAGGCTTGAGTTGTAACGCTTCTCCAAACAATCCTTCACACGTATATCCGCCATAAATATCAGCGTGATCGAAAGTAGTAATCCCCATATCCATACAGTCTTCAATAAAAGAAAGTAACTCTTGCTTTGTCATATTCCATTCTGCTAAACGCCAAAAACCTTGAATAATACGAGAAAATTCTAGTGTTTCGGCCATTTGAACTCGTTCCACTATAAGTACCCCCTATATGAATGAATAATATTTTTGAAAAGGCTTTCTTTCTACGTATTATTATATAGTTACAGGGTCGTACATACAATAAATATGTTTTGCTACAAAAACGATTTTTTCTATATGCTATAATGTAGAAACATATAGCTATAAGGAGATGTACGAAATGATTCCAGTAACGATATTAACTGGTTTTCTTGGATCTGGGAAAACGACATTATTAAATCGTATTTTAACAGAAAATCATGGTAAAAAATTAGCAGTGATTGTAAATGAAATAGGGCAAATTGGTATTGATAATCAGCTGATTATGAATGTCGAAGAAGAGATTATGGAGATGACAAACGGTTGTTTATGTTGTACTGTACGTGAAGATTTACTCGTTGCTTTAAAACAATTATTGGATGTAAAAGCAGAAGGGAAAATGGATTTTGATGGTTTAGTAATTGAAACGACTGGCCTTGCAAATCCAGGTCCGATTATTCAAACATTCTTTTTAGATCCTGTTATTCAATCTGCATATCAAATTAACGGTGTTGTAACGGTAGTAGATAGTTACCATATACATAAGCATTTTGAAAAAGGACTAGAAGCAAAAGAGCAAATTGCATTTGCTGATGTTGTTTTAGTAAATAAATTAGACTTAATTGAAAAAAGTGAGAAAGAAAATCTCTTGCATGAACTACAAGGAATTAATCCGACTGCAAAGTTAATCGAGGCCACTAACTGTGATGTGGATATTCCATCATTACTACAAATACAAACGTTTAAAACGAAAGATACGTTACAAATTTACCCTCATAAAGAACATAACCATCTAGAAGGTGTAAAATCATTTGTATTACGTGAAGAACGTCCGTTAGATTTACAAAAATTGAATGAGTGGATGTCAGCTGTCGTTCAAGAGCTAGGGGAGTATTTATATCGTTACAAAGGAATTTTATCTATTGATGGAGTAGATAAACGTATCGTTTTCCAAGGTGTGCATACACTGTTTGCTGCATCATATGATAGAGAGTGGCAAGAGGGCGAAGAACGAGTAAGTGAAGTCGTGTTTATCGGAAAAGATATTAATAAAGAATGGTTCCAAGAACATTTCGAGGAGTGTGTGAAATAAGCCTGCGTAATTGCAGGTTTATTTTTTTATACTTTGGAGAACTTCATTGAAAGAATATTAGATTGTAAAAATGGAGTATATAAGAGGAAGAAACTAAAAATAGAAATAACATTGATAAATGTATAATAAAAAGCCTGTTTTCACAGGCTTGTATTTTCATCTATTAGTAATTCCATTACAACACCTACAACTGGGCCTTCATCATCAATATCACCATTTAAACGGAAGCCAAATGACTCATATAGTCCCATTGCGAGTTTGTTGTCAGGATGTAAACTTAAATAAATTATTTTGCATTCAAATTTTTTTTGTAAGAATTGAATGAGTATGCGAAGGAAACGTTTTGCGTATCCTTTTCCTTGATATTGCTCGTCAATCATAAAGCGATCTAACCAGACACTTTTACGTTTTTCCCAATACCATCCATACATTGCATACCCTACAAGTGTTTCTCCATCATATAAACCTACTGACGTTCCGTTTCCTTCAAATAATGATTCTGCTAAAGAAAACGCATTGCTTTCAATAAATTGCTGCTGGTCTTTTGCGACGTTTAAAGCAGCTACTGAACGCCAATTTTTTGCTGTTACTTCACTAATGTGAAGAGTCATAATTCCAACTCACCTTCTAAATTAATATAGCTTAAAAGCTAATATGGATAATTTTACTTGTTATTTTGGTCAAGTCAAGTGAGAACAAACAAAAAAGAAGCTGAATGGCATATTCAGCTTCTTTTAAAGTGAAACTTTAATGAGTGGGGGTTTTGTTCATCCCCCACTCATTATCAGTCCGCATCAATCGGGCGTTTACTGCCCGCTAATACGGGATAAAAAAGTTGATTAGTTAGTAGCTTCTTTCAATGTATTCACGTTTTCTTCCATTAAAGTAAAGTAATCTTTATTGTTCTTAGCATCATCTTCAGAAATAGTAGCAAGGTGATTTAAACGTAAAATTTTTGTGCCAGTTTCTTGTTGAATCACTGATGCTACTTTTGGAGTGGAGAATGTTTCAAATAAAATATATTTTAGACCGTGCTCTTTTACTGTTTTTGTAATGTCAGCCAGCTGTTTTTGAGATGGTTCATCAGATGCTGAAATTCCAGCGATTGGGATTTGTTTTAGACCGTATCGTTGTTCCCAGTAGCCATAAGCTGCGTGTGAAACTAATATTTCTTTCGTTTTTGCATTTGCAACGACAGCTTTAAATTGATCATCTAAATCAGTAAATTTTGTTTGTAGTGCTGCAAAGTTTTTTTCGAACTCTTTTTTATGTTCAGGCTGTAATTCTACAAGTGCATTTTTAATTTTTTCTGCTTGTTTCATCGCAAGAGTAGGATCTATCCAAACGTGTGGGTCTTTATCATGATGATGTTCATCTTCTTTATGACCGTCTCCATGATCGTGCTGCTCTTCTTCAGATGAAGCACGAAGTTCGATATCTTTAGATGCATTTACAATTTTTACGTTTTCTTTTTTTAATGATTTTTCCATTTTTTCGGCAAATGGTTCTAATTCTGCGCCGTTATAAACAAATAAATCGGCTTTCGCAACTTGTACAGTCTGCTTTTGACTTGGTTCAAATGTATGAGAATCCGCACCAGGTGGGTAAATTGTTTCTACATTTACATAATCACCACCGATTTTTTTTGCAAAGTCAGCGAGTGGGAAAATGGTTGTATAAACAGAAAGTTTCCCATCTTTTTTCGCTACACCTTCTTTGTTGTTAGAACATCCAGCAAAGATGAGTGTGAAAATAAGTATAAATGAAAATAGAGCTAATTTTTTAGGCATATAATTCTCCTCTTTTCTTTTTTACAATTATATTTTCTCCAAATATTAGAAGAAAATATCGTTTTAATGCAAAACGGAATAATTACGTTTTAGTTCGCGAACCTAGTATAATACATCTTTATGAAAGTTGCAATAAATAATAATCATTACGATTTGATTTTGTTATAAATTTGTCAAAAAGAAAGGTATTAATTTTTATTATTAGTGCATATGTGACAATGTTACTTTCATATATTGGGAGGGAGCAGAAAAAAGGGGATGAGTGCTTGGGTTACTTCATGGAGGCCATCTTATTAATACTTGCGGTTGTTTTGCCATTATCTTTTGTTTTAATTTTTTTAAGGAGATTAATAAGTAATTTAGGAGATGCTACAACAATAACGAAATTACCAATGGAAGAAAAAGAAAAGAAAAAAGAGTAAGTAAAGCACTATGCGTACGCATAGTGCTTTACTTATGGTAAAATGGGAGAATGGAAACTCCTGTTAGCGACGAATAGCTATAGGGGAGAATAGTAAATAAAGAGGTATACACATATATGAATAAGCGAACAGCGTTAGTACTTGGTGCAAGTGGGTTAGTTGGACAAGAAATAACGCGACTATTACTTGACTCAGATTACTACGATTCGGTTACTATTTTTGTAAGGGAACCATTACAATTACAACATGAGAAATTACAGCAGAAACAGGTGGATTTTTCAGTGTTAGAGGAATATAAAGAATTTTTTGCAGTAGATGATGTATTCAGTTGTTTAGGGACAACGATAAAAAAAGCGAAGTCGAAGGCGAATTTTAAAAAAGTAGATTATGAATATACATTGCGAGCTGCTTGCTTAGCTGAAAAACAGGGCGTGCAAAATTTTCTTGTTATCTCATCAATGGGAGCGAAACCTAAATCATTCTTCTTTTACTCGCAAGTGAAGGGAAGGATGGAAGAGGAGCTGAAAAAGCTAGTTATTGGTGGCATACACATTTTTAGGCCTTCATTATTAGTAGGAAATCGACAAGAATATCGTTTTGGAGAAAGAATGGCTGAGAAATTATCTCGTATTCTTCCGTTTATATTTAAAGGAGCTTTTAAAAAGTACAAACCAATTTCAGCTAAAGATGTGGCGAAAGGAATGTATATAACGGCGCTACGAGAGGAATCGGGTATCCATATTTATAATTCAAATGAAATTACAACTATAGAATAAATAAAACCGAGAAGAATGACTTCTCGGTTTTATTTATTAGTTTTAATGTTTCCAGGTGCTCGTCGGTACTGATATGGTTCTTGTAATTCAAAGCCTAGTTCATTGGCGGCTATTCTTGGGAAGTATGGATTGCGAAGTAACTCACGTCCGATAAAAATTAAATCTGCCTCGTTAGTTTTTAAAATTTGCTCTGCTTGTGATCCAGTTGTAATTAATCCTACTGCGCCTGTTGCAATGTTAACATGTTCCTTAATATGTTTAGCATATTGTACTTGATACCCAGGATACACATCAATATGTGCCGGTACAACAGCACCAGAACTACAATCGATTAAATCTACCCCCTGTTCTTTCATCCATCCTGTATACTGTACATAATCTTGAACCGTTAACCCGTCAGGATGATAATCATTTGCCGAAATACGAACAAATAACGGTCCGTTCCAAACTTCATTTACAGAATCAATGATTTCGCGTAAGAAACGATAGCGATTTTCAGGTGAGCCCCCGTATTCATCAGTCCGCTTATTGGAAAGTGGAGAAAGAAATTCATTAATAAGATAACCGTGAGCGCCGTGTAATTCAATAATGTCAAATCCAGCTTGTTTAGAGCGGAAAGCTGCTTTTTGAAAAGCGGAAACAGTTTCTTTAATTTGCTGTTTATTCATTTCTACTGGTATTTTCATTCCGTCGCTAAATGGAACTGCTGAGGGGGCGAAAGCGTCTGTTTCTAATTCAGCCTTTCTTCCGGCATGAGCGAGTTGAATGGCTGCTTTTGCACCGTTATCACGTATAAAAGTTGTCGTTTTATGTAAGCCTTCAATTAGACAGTCATCCCAAATGCCTAGGTCTTTGTTAGAAATTCGTCCTTCAGGTAACACAGCTGTTGCTTCAATCATAACTAGACCTACTTGACCAGCGGCCCTGGTTCCATAATGGACGAGATGAAAATTAGTTACTTGGCCATCCTCATTCTCTGATGAATACATGCACATAGGCGACATAACGATACGGTTTTTTAGTGTAACGTCCTTAATTGTATAGGGTGAAAAAAGTTGGGAATGCATCAAATAGCCTCCTTGATTGAATTTTCTTACATTGTATCATTCTCTTTTTTGTTTCCCTAACAAAACGCTTATACGAAAAATTTTGTCTATTCGTGTTACAATGACTAATATGAAATGAATTGGAGGATGACATATGTATCAGGCATATTATGAAAGTGAATTAGGTTTGCTGGAAATTACAGCGAATGATAAAGGAATTACGTCTGTTATATTTGTTGATGAACGACAAGAAGAACGTACAAATGAAATGATAGATCAGTGTATAAATGAGCTAGAGGAATATTTTAAGGGGAAAAGAAAAGAGTTCACGGTTCCGTTGTCTGCTGAGGGAACATTATTTCAAAAAAATGTATGGGATGCGCTCTATACTATTCCGTACGGCGTAAGTGCTTCATATTTAGATATTGCGGAGAAGGTCGGCAATACAAAAGCTGTACGAGCGATAGGAGGAGCAAATAGCCGGAATCCAATTTCAATTATCGTTCCATGTCACCGTGTAATAGGAAAGAGTGGAAAGCTTGTTGGGTATGCGGGTGGTTTATGGAGGAAAGAGTGGTTATTGAAGCATGAAGGTATTTTAAAATGAAGTGTGGATGGAAAGAGGGATCGTTTTGAAATGTATAAATTGTGGGCGACCTTGTACTAATGATCAGTTAAATTGTGCAAATTGTCAACGGAATTTGCATAATGAACAAGGGGAAAGTAGCTCGTTAATAGACAAAGAATTAGAAGTATATGTAGGGAGACAATATCCGTATTACAAAAGAAAATGGGAGCTTGAGAACAAGCGAATTGCTAGGTGGAGCTGGAATGGTTTGGCTACTATTTTCAATGTAGGTTGGCTTGGATATCGTAAGCATTATTTACCTGCTGCTTTATTTATACTGTTATTAGTAGCATGTGATGCGTTTTCTTATTATATGGGGTTCAACGTAGCGTTGCCAATCATTAATATGGTGCCTCTTACGTTTTTATTACTCGTTTTTATTCTATTTGGGATGGGGATTTTTGCGAATGGATTATATTATCAATTTGCAGAAAGGCGTATATATCGAATAAAAGCACGGGGAATTAAAGATGAATCGGTTGAAAATTATCTCATCCGTGATAGTGGTGGAACGAGTAAAATGGGAGCAACAATCGTAACTATTTTAGCAGTTGCTAGCCTTCTTTTAAGCCATTTCTTTTTTCCGACTGATCGAGATATTATACAAAAAGTACGTACAAGTTCGCTTTATGAATATCCATTCTTTTCGATTGGTGAATCGTTTGAAAGCTATTTTCAAAATTCAGGGTGGATATATTATCGTGGATCGGAAGGTATGGAATTAGTAGAATTTCAAGGATACAGCCCAGGGATGCCAAGACAAAAAGTTACAATTCAATTTATTGTTGATTATAAACTGAGTGAAATTGAACCATACTCCCTTACGATTAATGGTGAATCTAAAAATGAAGAAGAGTTTTTGAAGATGATGGAAGAAATATTCAAGGTTCAAAATCCGTTTGAAATAGAGGATGGATTGCAAGTAAAAGTGATAGAAAAAGAAGCGGATGGAAAGAACTTTCTATCTGCTTCTTTTTTTGTGTGTGAAAAATAATATTTGAAATAATCTGAATCTTTTGTATAATAATATGTATTATACTAGATTTCATTTATACATATAGATTGGGGGAAGGAAGAATGAAGAGAAAGGTAACAACGATTGCTGCAGTTGCATTATCAACTAGTGTATTGGTTGCAGGTTGCGGAAATGGGGAGAAGGCATCTACAACAAAGAAAGAAGCAGGTAAGGGAGTAGCAGATAAGCAAGTATTAAACTTACTAGAAACAGCAGAAATTCCTTCAATGGATACATCAAAATCAACGGACTCAGTATCATTCCGGGCCTTTGTAAATGCAATGGAAGGGCTATATCGTTTAGATAAGGACAATAAGCCAACTCCAGGTATGGCAAAAGATGTGAAGGTTAGTGAGGATAAAACGACATATACATTTGAATTACGAGATGCGAAATGGTCTAATGGCGATCCAGTTCGAGCGCAAGACTTTGTATATGCATGGCAACGTGCATTAGATAAAGCAACGGCAGCTGAGTATGCATTTATTTTATTTGATGTGAAAAATGCACAGAAAGTAAATAAAGGAGAATTACCGCTAGATCAATTAGGAGTGAAAGCGAAGGATGATAAAACGTTAGTAGTAGAATTAGAACAACCAGCACCATATTTCCTTGAGCTGACTTCATTCCCAACATTTTTCCCTTTAAATGAAAAATATGTAAAAGAACAAGGGGATAAATATGCATTAGAAGCAGATAAATTATTATACAATGGACCATTTACTATGAGTCAATGGAAACATGAACAAAGTTATCAGTTAAAGAAAAACCCTAATTATTGGGATAAAGATACTGTAAAGTTAGAAGAAATTAATGTAAGTATTGTGAAAGAAACGAGCACAGGAGTAAATTTATATGATAGTGATCAAGCAGATCGAGTTATTTTAAGTTCTGAATTTGTTGATAAATATAAAAAGAATAAGCCAGATGAATTTAAAACAAAGTTAGATCCACGTATGTATTTCTTGCGCTTTAACCAAAAAAATGCAACATTTAAAAACCAAAAAGTACGTGAAGCAATTGATTTGGCATATGATAAAAAAGGAATTGCGAATGTTATTTTAAATGACGGATCATTGCCAGCATATTTCTTAGTACCTGAAAAATTTACGACAGGGCCAGATGGGAAAGATTTCCGTTCTGTAAATAAAAATTTCCGTGACAGTAAAGATAATGCAGAAAAAGCAAAAAAATTATGGGAAGAAGCGAAGAAAGAACTTGGCCAAGATACAATTACAGTAGAATTTCTGAATGATGATAACGGTAGCCGTAAAAAAGTGGGCGACTTTATTAAAGAAGAGTTAGAGAAAAATTTACCGGGTCTAAAGGTGAATTTGAAACAACAACCATATAAGCAGAAGCTAGATTTAGAAAAGAAATTTGAATATGAATTCTCATTATCTGCTTGGAGTCCAGATTATCCAGATCCAATGACTTATATTGATATGTTTGTAACGGGAAGCTCATTTAATGAAATGGATTATTCTAATCCGAAGTATGATGATTTAGTAGCAAAATCAAAAGGAGAATTATTAAAAGATGATGCAGCACGTTGGAAAGCACTTGCGGAAGCTGAAAAAATCTTAATTGGTCAAGACGCTGCAATCTCACCTACGTATCAACAAAGTACGGCTTATTTAGAGAAGACATATGTAAAAGGTATCGCTAACCATACGTTTGGTGGAGACTTCAGTTATAAATGGGCATATATTACAAAGAAATAGTATAATAAAAGATGAGTGAATTTTCGCTCATCTTTTTTGTATAAGGGGGAGCTATAGTTGTTAAGGGGAATCAATCATCTCTGTTTTTCGGTTTCAGATTTAGAAAAATCTATTGTGTTTTACGAAAAAATACTAGAAGGAGAATTATTGGTTAAAGGAAGAAAGCTTGCATATTTTAATATATGCGGAGTGTGGGTAGCACTTAATGAAGAGGTACATATTCCAAGAAATGAGATTCATCAATCTTATACGCACATTTCATTCACTGTAGAACAAGAAGATTTTAATTGTTTGTTAAAGCGATTAGAAGAAAATGAAGTTCATATTTTAAAGGGCAGAGAACGAGATGTGAGAGATTGTGAATCTATATATTTTCAAGATCCAGATGGCCATAAATTTGAGTTTCATTCAGGGACACTGCAAGACCGTCTAAATTATTATAGGGAAGAAAAACCTCATATGACATTTTACTAAGGGGGAAAGAAGTTGCATGCACTTGTAATTGGTGGAACAGGAATGCTAAAGAGGGTTTCTGTGTGGCTTTGTGAGCAAGGGTTTCATGTTTCTATTATTGGGAGAGATGAAGGGAGATTAGAAAATGTTAAGCGAGCGAGTATTACACCAGAAAATATCACATGTCTTCCTTTAGATTATCATAATGACGATGATCTAAAGCGATCTATTACAAATACAATTGAACAGAATGGTCCAATTACATTAGTAGTTGCATGGGTACATTCGAGTGCTAAGCATGCATTACGACTCATTTGTAATGAGGTTGAATTGTCATCGGAAAAGTACAGTTTATTTCATATATTAGGTAGTAGTGCATCGCGTACGAAGTCACAAAAAATAGGTGGGGCATTATGTAGTTATTATAGAATTATATTAGGGTTTATTTTAGAAGATACATATGCAAGATGGCTTACTCATGAAGAGATTGCTGACGGAGTTATAAAAGGAATTGAAAGTAAATGTACAGAATGGATTGTCGGGAGAGTAGAGCCGTGGGAATCACGGCCAAAATGGTAAGGGGGCATGGGAAATGAAGACAACGGTATATGTAACAAGGCACGGTGAGACAGAATGGAATGTAGCAGGGCGGATGCAAGGACGGAAAAATTCAGCATTAACAGAAAATGGTATGATACAAGCGAAACAATTAGGGGAGCGTATGAAGGATTTACCACTCCATGCCATATATAGTAGTCCAAGCGAAAGAACGCTTCATACTGCTGAATTGATTAAAAGGGAACGCAATATTCCAATTATAGCGGATGAACGTTTCTATGAAATAAATATGGGGACATGGGAAGGGCAAACAATTGCCGATTTGGAAATGCAATATCCAGAAGAAGTGCATTTATTTTGGAATGAACCACATCTTTTTCAGTCAACATCAGGGGAAAACTTTGCGGCCGTTCATAAAAGAGTAATTGAAGGGATACACTTTCTTTTAGAAAAGCATAAAGGAGAAAATATTTTAATAGTTACTCATGCAGCAGCAGCGAAACTACTTGTAGGACATTTTGCAGGTCTTGAAATTGAACATGTATGGGGAGAGCCATTTATGCATAGCGCGAGTCTTAGTGTGATTGAATTTGATGAAGATCTTGGCAAAGTAAAACAATTTGCAGATATAAGTCATTTTCAGTAAACGTAAAAAAGGTCGCAAAGCGACCTTTTTTTGGTGGGCATAAAAAACTAGCAATTACGTTTTTTATACCAGAAGTGATCGAATTTTTTATTCTTGCAAGAAGAAGACTTGTGTCTGCTATCTTTGCAATCATTCCATTTGTGCCCGTCATCGTGACAGTCTTTACCATGATCACAATCGTCATCGCAAGAGCTACCGTGTCCGTGAGGGAAGAATTCGCATTTTTTACAGAAACTTCGTTTTGTCCAGAAAAATTTCTTTTCAAAGCGTATGCATTTTGTAACGAAAGTACAATGTTTTCTGCGAGTACGTTTTGTAACTAAAACGCATTCTTTTCTACGAGTAACCTTTGTAACGAAAGTCCATTTTTGAACGCGTACACGAGTACATTTTGTAACAAAAGTCCATTTTTTTACATGAGTACATTTTGTAACGAAAGTACAATGTTTCACGCGAGTACACCTTGTTCTTGGACATTTACGCCCTGTTGTACATTTACGCCCTGTTGTACATTTACGCCCTGTTGTACATTTACACCCTGTTGTACATTTATGATGATCATCATCGCAATCAAAAGTACTTGGATCTTGATGTAAGAAATCCTCCATCCCAGCACTTTTGATTTCTTCAACAGCTTTTCTAATATCACGTTTCATAGAAATCCTCCTTATCATGTATTAAAGTGAAAAGGTATTCTTTTTCCTTAACATGATATGAGAGATGAAGTCTTTCTGAACAGGACAAGAGTGTAATTTTATATAAATAGATGATAGCGGATGTATGGACAAGACAAGGCGCATACATTGAATGAAGAGAACTGAGAAGGGATGAGAAAACATGCTGCCTTCATATGATTTTTTTGTTCATCCAATGTACTTAGTGGAATTGAAAAAGGACATTTGGTCAGATAGTCCAGTGCCAGCAAAATTAACTTATGGAAAAAAGAAGTATGACATTGATATCGTATACCGAGGGGCTCATATTCGCGAATTTGAGAAAAAGTCTTATCATGTTATGTTTTATAAACCGAAAAAATTTCAAGGCGCGAAAGAGTTTCATTTAAATTCTGAGTTTATGGATCCGTCTCTCATACGAAATAAATTATCTTTAGATTTTTTTCATGATATTGGTGTACTTTCGCCAAAATCACAACATGTATTTATAAAAATTAATGGTCAAATTCAAGGTGTGTATTTACAGTTAGAATCAGTTGATGAAAACTTTTTGAAAAATAGAGGGTTGCCGAGTGGTTCTATTTATTATGCGATAGATGATGACGCAAATTTTTCTCTAATGAGCGAGAGAGATAAAGATGTTAAGACAGAGCTCTTTGCGGGTTATGAATTTAAATATTCGAATAAAAATAGTGAAGAACAACTGAGTGAATTTGTATTTCAAGCGAATACTTTGTCGAGGGAAGATTATGAAAAAGAAATCGGGAAGTTTCTACATGTAGATAAATATTTACGATGGTTAGCTGGAGTTATTTTTACACAAAACTTTGATGGTTTTGTTCATAACTATGCACTGTATCATAATGATGAAACAAATTTATTTGAAGTGATACCGTGGGATTACGATGCGACTTGGGGAAGGGATGTACAAGGGAGACCGCTTAATCATGAGTACATTCGGATTCAAGGGTATAATACGTTAAGTGCGAGATTGTTAGATATACCTGTTTTTAGAAAACAATACCGAAGTATTTTGGAAGAAATATTAGAAGAACAATTTACCGTTTCGTTTATGATGCCGAAAGTAGAAGGTTTGTGTGAATCGATTCGTCCATATTTACTACAAGATCCATATATGAAAGAAAAATTAGAAACATTTGATCAAGAAGCTGATATGATTGATGAATATATAAATAAAAGAAGGAAGTATATACAAGACCACTTACATGAATTGGATTAATTTTGAAAGAGATTGGAACATTATCAATCTCTTTTTTTGTATAATAAAGATGTATCAATTGAATTGACGTAATATTTATTTAATAAAGAATGGAGATGTGGAAACATGACAGTCAAGTGGATTGATTGGGTAAAACAAATACAATCTATAGCTCAAGCGGGTTTAACGTATTCTAAGGATGTGTATGATATAGAGCGTTTCCAACAATTACGGGATCTTTCCATTTCAATGATGTCACATTACACCAAGACAGATTGGGAAGTTGTAGAGAATTTATTTGCAAGTGAGACAGGCTATCAAACACCTAAAGTTGATATAAGAGCAGTCGTTTTTCAAAATGAAAAGTTATTATTTGTGAAAGAAAAAAGTGATAGGAAATGGGCATTGCCAGGTGGATGGGCTGACATTGGTTATACGCCAACAGAAGTCGCAGCGAAAGAAGTATTAGAAGAGACAGGTTATAAAGTAGATCATTTTAGGCTACTAGCAATATTCGATAAAGAAAAACATCAACCATCGCCTTCAGCAACGCATGTATATAAGATTTTTATTGGCTGTAATATTGTTGGTGGGGAAAAGAAAGTTAGTATTGAAACGGAAGAAATAGAGTTTTTTGGTGAAGATGAATTGCCGGATTTATCAATTGCTAGAAATACAGAAGAGCAGATTAAAGAAATGTTTGCCTACATGAAAGACCCGCAGAAAGAAAAAATAATAGATTAATACTGTTTGAATTGTACATATTGTTAAAATGAAGATATTGGCAGATGCCAATCTTTATGTGATAATGGGATGGTATGTGAAGAAAAAAGGAGATAGAAAAGAAAATGTTAGCAAACATAATAGATCAGTTATTGCAATTCTTTGCAAGTCTAGGATACTTTGGAGTAGCGCTAGGTTTAATGATTGAAATTATCCCGAGTGAAATTGTTCTTTCATATGCAGGATTTTTAGTTGCAGAAGGAAAAATTAGTTTTGTCGGAGCTGTTATCGCTGGAACAATTGGTGGTACTTTAGCGCAAATCTTTTTATACTGGCTTGGATACTACGGAGGGCGTCCGGTTGTTGAAAAATACGGGAAATATTTACTTATTAATAAGCATCATCTAGATATTGCAGAAAATTGGTTTAAACGATACGGGGCAGGTGTAATATTCTCTGCACGCTTTATCCCAGTTGTACGCCATGCTATCTCTATTCCAGCAGGATTAGCTAAGATGCCGTTAAAGCTCTTTACACTGTATACAGTAGTAGCGATTATTCCATGGTCAATACTATTTATATACTTAGGTGAAAAGCTTGGTGGAAATTGGAGACATATTAAAGAGTATGCATCTGATTACACACATTACATAATTATAGGAGCTGTTCTCTTTGTGGCTCTATATTTCGGTTTAAAGTATTTAAAAAAGAAAAAAGCAGCGCGTTAAAGTCAATGATTTTTCATTGGCTTTTTTTATTGTTTCAGTTCTAAAAAAAAGAAGTTGTCCATAATGTGTAATAATAAAGCGTAGCGGGGGAATGTGATGAAAGGATCACCGTTTTTACGTGGAACGATATTTTTAACGATGGCAACGATGATATCTAAAATGTTAGGGTTCATATATGTTATACCATTTACAGCAATGGTAGGTACGAGTGGGTACGTATTATATACGTATGCATACCGTCCTTATACAATTATGCTTAGTATTGCAACGATGGGATTGCCACTTGCCGTTTCAAAAATGGTATCAAAATATGATCAATTGAATGATTATCATACGGTTAAAAGAGTATTAAAGAGTGGTATCGTTTTTATGTTTATAATGGGAGTTATTTCATGTTTTACACTATATATATTAGCTCCACATTTAGCTAAACTTGTAATTGATGGAAATGATCAAACTGGGAATAGTATAACGGCGGTCGCAAATAACATTCAAATTGTAAGTTTTGCGCTAATACTTGTACCAGTAATGAGTTTGTTAAGGGGCTTCTTTCAAGGATTTCAATCGATGGGGCCTTCTGCACTAAGTGTAGTTGTTGAGCAATTTTTTCGAGTCTTAACCATTTTAATAGGAAGTTTTGTTGTTTTATATGTTTTAAAAGAGTCTATTTCGCTAGCGGTTGGTATTTCAACGTTTGGTGCATTTATGGGAGCTATAGGTGGATTAACGGTTTTAAGTGCGTATTATGTAAAAAGGAGAAGGCACTTAAAGAAAAAAGAGATGGCAAGTATACAACAAACAACGAAATCTTTTTTCTCGTTATATAGGGAGCTCTTTACATATTCAATACCGTTTGTTGTGGTTGGTTTAGCAATTCCGTTGTATCAGACAATTGATACATTTACAATTAATAAACTACTTATACAAATAGGATATATGCAAGGAGAAGCTGAAAAGATTAATGCGATAATTGGTCTTGTTCAGATGGTTGTACTCATTCCTGTTTCCGTTGCGACCGCTTTTAGTATGTCTCTTGTACCGGAGATGACGAAAGCTTATACAGCAGGAAATACAAAATTGTTGTACAAACATTTTACGAGGACGAATGTATTAGTAGTAGGGATTACGGTACCAGCCGCAATTGGGATGATGGTATTAGCTAAGCCAGTATATACTCTTTTATTTGGTGCCGGGAATGATCCGGAGATGGGGAGAATCATTTTACAGTACTATGCTCCTGCTTGTATACTATTTTCACTCTTCACAGTAACGGCTGCAATGCTACAAGGAATCAATCAACAGCAGAAAACAGTTCTAGGATTAGTAATCGGAATAATTGTAAAGATAGTTTTAAATATTGTATTGCTACCGTATTTTGATTATGTGAGTTTTATTATTTCAACATATGCTGGCTATACGATTTCAGTCGGCTTTAACTTGTGGATGCTTTCTAAATATGTTATAAAGGCAACATAAGCTTTTTTAAAGGCAGAGAATACTCTGTCTTTTTCTATGTTTACAAGATTTTTCTTAAAAAAACGTTTTCAAAATAATTTTTCTATTGAAATTTAATCGTTTGTTCCATATGCTGAAAATAGCGGTTCAAAAACTGTTGTTTAAGTGAGGTAGATTCCTACATGTAAAAAGAATCGGGGTGATAGTATGTTAAATATTTATTTAACAGACCGAAACGGAAAACTACAAGAGATTGAGGAAATGCAAAAGGGCTGCTGGATTAATGTACTTCATCCAACAGAAGAAGAAATTCAGTATCTAGTACAAACTTTAAATGTAGACTTAGATTTCATTAAAGACCCTTTGGATGATGAAGAACGCTCTCGTATTGAAAAGGAAGACAATAATACTTTAATTATCGTGGATATTCCGACAGTCAGACATGATGAAGAAGGAAATTCAATTTATGACACGATTCCAATAGGTATGATTGTAATGCCAGATTGTTTTGTTACTATTTGCTTAGAAGAAAATCCAATTTTTGAACGATTTATTAATCAACGTATTAAAGAATTTTATACGTTTAAAAAGACGCGCTTCGCACTTCAGCTCTTATATACAATTTCTACTTATTATTTAAGATACTTAAAGCAAATTAATCGAAAAACAATCGATTTAGAGCACCAATTAAATAAGTCGATGAAAAATAAAGAAATTTTCACATTGCTAGGTCTAGAAAAAAGTTTAGTTTACTTTACAACATCATTAAAGGCCAATAAGATTGTAATTCAAAAATTAATGCGAAACAGTACATTTTTGAAAATGTATGAAGATGATCAAGATTTACTAGAAGATGTATTAATTGAAAATAAGCAGGCTATTGAAATGGCGGAAATATATAGTCACATTTTAAGTGGAATGATGAATACATTTAGTTCGGTTATATCAAATAATTTAAATAGTGTTATGAAACTGTTGACTTCAATTACAATCATTTTATCATTACCAACGATGGTTTCTAGTTTCTTTGGAATGAATGTAAAGGTCCCGTTTGAAGGGGAAGCACATGGTTTTGTAATTGTACTTATTATATGTGTAACATTATCTTTCACTTTAGCATTTGTTTTTTGGAAGAAACGTTACTTTTAATGATAGGAAAGCTGATCTAGCATAGTTATAAAACTGCGCTAGATCAGCTTTTTTTGCTATGAAATCTCAATTTTGGAACAGAATATATATTGTGAAATGTAATGTGTATGAAGGTTGTGAATTCTGGATAACCCTTGTTCAAATAATAAAATGGGGTTAAAATTACATATTGTTAAAGAAAAGTTGGAGGAAATACATCATGGAATTGTTTCAATTACCGAAAGCATTCCTGCAAATGAATACAATCTTTATCTCAATATTAATCGAAGCACTTCCGTTTGTGCTAATTGGTGTATTTATTTCAGGATTCATTCAAATGTTTGTGACAGAAGATATGGTGGCAAAATGGATGCCGAAGAACCGATTTCTGTCTGTTTTATTAGCTACTTTTTTAGGCATGATGTTTCCTGGATGTGAATGTGGAATTGTTCCGATTGTAAGACGATTAATCGGAAAAGGCGTTCCACCATACGCAGGGATTGCATTTATGTTAACTGGACCGATTATTAATCCAGTTGTACTATTTGCAACATATGTTGCTTTTGGAAGTAGTATGCACATGGTATGGTATCGTTCTATTGTAGCGATTATCGTAGCAATTATTGTTGGAATTATATTATCATTTATGTTTAAAGAACATCAATTAAGAGATGATCACTTCCCAGAAGTGAATCATAAGCGTCCATTACGTACAAAAATGTGGGATGTATGTACACATGCTGTTGAGGAATTTTTCTCAATGGGGAAATATTTAGTGTTAGGAGCGTTAATTGCTGCTGCAGTTCAAACGTTTGTACAAACTTCAACATTGCTTGCTATTGGACAAGGTCCGTTTTCTTCATCAGCTGTAATGATGGGACTTGCTTTTATTTTATCACTTTGTTCAGAGGCAGATGCATTTATTGCTTCTTCGTTCCAAAGTACATTTTCAACAGCGTCACTTGTCGCGTTCCTTGTTTATGGACCGATGGTGGATATTAAAAATATGTTTATGATGCTTGCAACATTTAAAACAAAATTTGTAATTGTCGTGACGGTTACAGTTACACTTGTTGTATATGCAAGCTCACTACTCATTTATGCGATGGGGTGGTAGGTTATGTTTCGAGCATATATATTATTAGGTTTTACAATATTAATTGGACAGCTTCATATTTCCGGTAACATTACGAAGTATATAAATATGAAGTATGCCTATTTATCAAAAACGGCAGCTATTATTTTAGGTTTCTTAACGATTGTACAAATTATTATCGTTTTCCAGAAAGAGCACCAAAAGGAAAAAGAGAAACATGATTGTAGTTGTGATCATAGCCATTGCGGTCATGATCATTCGAAAGATGAGAATACATGGTGGAAAAAAGTATTTTCGTATTCATTGTTCTGTTTTCCAATCATTTCAGGTTTGTTTTTCCCGATTGCAACATTAGATTCGGACATTGTTAAAGCGAAGGGTTTTCATTTCCCTGTTGCCCAAGCGGAAAGTAAAGATCCATTTATGACAAGACAATTTTTAAGACCGGATACGAGTATTTATTACGGGAAAGAAGGATATCGTGGTGTAATGGAAAAAGGGAAGAAAGAGTTTGTTACGAAAGATAATATCACTTTAAAAGATGAAGATTTCTTAAAGGGTATGGAGACAATTTATAATTATCCTGGTGAATTTACTGGTAAAACCCTGTCTTATAAAGGATTTGTTTTCCGAGATGATTCTTCTAAAAAGGAACAATATTTCTTATTCCGTTTCGGTATTATACATTGTGTAGCGGATTCGGGTGTATATGGTATGTTAGTTAAAAAACCAGAAGGTGTAGAGTGGAAAAATGATGATTGGATTCAGGTAGAGGGAGAAATTTCAACTGAATTTTATCAGCCGTTCCATGCAAATATTCCTGTTTTAGAGGTAACGAAATGGAATAAAGTTGAACAGCCGAAAGAACAATATGTATTTAGAGGAGCCGATTGATAAAATCGGTTCTTTTTTATGGACTAAAAGTTCTAAAGATTGTTAATATTAAACGTGTAGTTCATGAGATGTAGTGTATATTGGGATATTAGGGATGAATAATTAAAGGGGTGATAACAATGACTGAAGTAAAGGGTAAAACAGCTAATGAATCAAGAGTGTTTAAAACGAGCCGAGTATTTCCAACAGATTTAAATGATCATAACACGCTATTTGGTGGAAAGATATTGGCGGAGATGGATATGGTTGCTTCAATTTCAGCAACGAGACACTCGAGAATGGAATGTGTCACAGCGTCTATGGATTGGGTAGATTTCTTACACCCAGTTCGTTCTTCAGATTGTGTTAGTTATGAATCTTTCGTAATTTGGACGGGAAGAACTTCTATGGAGATTTTTGTGAAAGTAGTAGCGGAAGATTTAATTTCAGGTGAAAAACGTGTAGCGGCAACTTCATTCGTTACTTTTGTTGCGCTTAGTAAGGAGAATAATCCAGTTCCTGTACCGCGTGTTATCCCTGAGACAGAAGAGGAGAAAGAATTGCATCGAATTGCTGTGTTACGTGCAGAGCAACGCCATATTCGTAAGGCAGAGAGTAAGAAGGTAGCTACACTGTTAACTTTTTGATGAAACATACTTTCCCGGTGGTACTAGTATTGGAATAGGCTAGGGGATTTTTGAAATGAAAAGCGGACACCTAAAATTAGGTGTCCGCTTTTATAGTTTTTTCATCCACATATCGTATTACAATAACTGCTTAGCAGAAGCAAGCAGCACCTACGATAATTAAGAGGATAAATAATACGACTAGTAGCGCAAATCCATTACCATGTGCGAAGCCCATTGTTATTTCCTCCTTTTATTTTAAGATACAACATAGAATATGCAAATGAGCTCCTGTTTGATATGGACGTATATCATGCAATGACATATTTTTTGAATGGTAATGTTAAAAAAAAGGAAAGATATAGGAATAACAGTATTTAGAGAAAGGAACATATCCATGAAGCACTTTTTAATTGTAATACTTTGTTTTATAGGTGTATTCATATGGATGAACATCGATGTGGAAATGGGGAAGAAAATGGCTAGTGGATATGAATTAGAACAAATTCGATTAGGGGATTTTCAATTATATACGAACGGTGATGAGTTATATAAAAGTTTATTTGAGGATGTAAATCGTGCAGAAAAGAATGTGTATATTCATTTTTATATTGTAGGAAAAGATGAAGTAAGCCAAAAATTCTTACAGTTATTAGAGAAAAAAGCATCTAGCGGAGTAGATGTGAAATTGTCAGTAGACCGTATCGGCGGATATAAGCTTAAGAAAAAGATAATTAATCAATTAAAAGAAAAAGGCGTGAAGTTTACATTTAGTAAAAAACCTAAATTAAAAAACTTATTTTATTCTTTGCATCAACGTAATCATAGACGCATTGTTACAATAGACGGGAAAGTTTCGTACATCGGTGGCTTCAATATCGGAAAGGAATATCTTGGACAGGATCCTAAATTTGGTCCGTGGCGTGATTATCATGTACGCATCGAAGGGAATGGAGCTACTGATATGGAAAGGAAGTTTGCGGAAGATTGGCAAGAAGATACGGGAGAAAAGTTTCCTATACATCAAGAGTTACCTGTAAAAGGAAATGTAAAATATCAATACGTATTTTCGAATGGAAAAGGTTTATGGAAGGAGTATGGAGCGTTTTTAAAGAAGGCAAAACATTCTTTAATTATCGCTACACCATATTTTGTACCGAGTAAAGAAATGGTGAAGGGGCTGAAAGATGCATTAAATCGTGGTGTCCGTGTAAAAATCCTCGTCCCATTTAAAAGTGATGCCGTATTGTTAAAACAGGCTGCCTATCCTTATTTGAAAGACATGTTAGATGCTGGAGCGGAGATTTATCAATATCGAAATGGATTTTTTCATGGGAAAGTAACAATCATTGACGAGGAAATGGTTGATATTGGTACAGCAAATTTTGATAATAGAAGTTTTTACATAAATAACGAATCTAACTGTTTCATATATGATAAGACAGTCGTTGCTGACGTCTGGAGTCGACTAAAAGAAGACTTTCATAAATCAAAACGATTTTCTGAAGAAGATTTTGAGAAAATTAGTAGATGGGATTGGTTTCTAGCAAGAATATCAAATGTTATCGCATCATATTTATAGTATAGAGATGAAATAGGAAGGGAGGCGCTTTAATGGGTTGTATGAAAGAATTGATGACATATAGTTACACACTTATATATAAAGTTGGAGAATATACGAGCAAGGTTCGAGATGAAGAATTAAAGGGTATTTTGCAGCATCATTTGCCGTATATGTTACAAGCATATAATGAACAAGTGAATTTTCAAGAAGGAGAAAATATACAACATATAACTTGTAAACAAATGTGTCCGGAATTTCCTGATATGGATAGGGAAACAGATAATGAGTATACAGGGGATATTGGGATTGCTATTTGTTATATTACACATTTGAAACGATTAGCATTAAAGTTTGCTCAAGTGGCAGTAGAAGTTGCGAACCCGGAATTTCGTTCTTTTCTTGAAAATTGTTTTGTGAAAATGAACCGTTATGCATATAATGTTTGGCAATATGTTGTGAAGAAGGAATATAAGATTAAACATGTATATGAAAATGAAAAATTCGCGTGAAAAGCTAAGGCGGAATGAAAGGCGCCTTAGTTTTTTTATGTTCAATTAGAGGGTGAAGATTAAAGAGTGGGTTTGTTATCGGAATATTTACAAAAATTTACTATATCTTTACTATTTTTAAATCTTTCCTTTAAAAATAAAGAGTAATATGGGATTGTACATATTCTATCAAAGGGAGGAAACGCAAATGAACAAATGGGTTAAGTCATTAACTGCTATGGCACTTGCAAGTTCTTTATTAATGGTAGGTTGTAGTAAAGGTGAGGATAAAAAGAAAGAGGATGACACAACTTCGCAGCAAGATGAAAAGAAAGATAAAGAAACAAGTGGAACAGAAAAGTCTTCTGATTCAAAAGAAAAGAAATAAAGTGAAACTTTATTTAATCAGTGGAGGTTTTGTCCATCCCCCACTGAATATTATCCCGCAAATAGCAGGATAAATGGATAATAGAGCTTCCTCACATATATGGGGAAGCTTTTTTGTTGTATATTTGTAAGTTTTGCGGAAAAATAGAGAGATAGAATGGAAGAGGGGGATAGTATATGAAAGTATGTATATTAGGAGCGACAGGTAGAGTAGGTTCACACATTTTGAAGTTAGCATTACATGATTCATATGAAGTGACAGTATTAGTTCGTGATTTGAGTAAAGTGGAAATAGAGCATGAAAGGTTACATATTATAGAGGGAAATGTATTAAATGAAAATGATATAACGGAAGCAGTGAAAGGGTGCGATTTTGTAATTAGTACTCTTGGAACAGATGGGAATGGAACGTTAGCAAAGAGTTTTCCAATTATTATAAAATGTATGGAAAAAGAGGACATAAAGAAGATAGTTACAATAGGAACTGCTGGCATTTTACAAGCACGAACAAATCCAAGTATATATCGTTTCCAGTCAAATGAATCGAAAAGAAAAACAACAACAGCAGCGGAAGATCATTTAGCTGCCTATGTAGCGCTGGAAAATAGTAAACTTTGCTGGACTGTTGTTTGTCCAACGCATTTAATAAATGGTGATGAAACTGGTTTATATCGAACTGAAAAAGATATGTTGCCAACAGATGGATCGAAAATCACAGTTGGTGATACAGCTCATTTTACATGGAGTTTACGTAATAAAAGCTTATACGAGAAAAGCCGAGTAGGTATTTCATATTAAAAAACCATCCCCAAATAGGGATGGCTAAAAAATGATATAGCATACAAAGATGATAATCATAATGATTTGGAGAATGGCTTTGGCTACTGTACTACTTAAAAAACCGACTACAGTTGCAATTCCGACTAAAAGGGCGTCTTTTGGCGCCTTTTTATGCATTAGTTCCGTAATAAATACAGATAAGAACGGTATGATAATAAGCCCGAATGGTGGGAAGAAGAACGATCCGACAATGATAGAAACCATACCAACACGTTCGCCCGATTTTGTACTTCCGTATTTTTTTAGGAAGTATCCATTTGCAATAAAGTCAGCAACGAAAATGAAGAGTGTAAAAATGACTTGAATAATCCAAAAAGATGTCGTTAACTCTCCGCCGTTTATTCCAAAATGATAAATGAAATAGCCAGCCCATACGGCAAGGATGCCAGGGATAATGGGGTATATAAAGGCAAGAAATGAAACAATGAAACAAGCAATGATACAAATTGTTAATAAAACAGTCACTTTATAACTCCTTTGTAGTATCTAATTTATGTACAGCAATCTTTTTAATTTGATGCCCATCAAGTTCTAATGCTTTAAATTGAAAACCATCATATTCAACTGAATAGCCAGCCTCAATATTTAAATCAATTGATTGAGAGAGAAGCCAACCACCAATTGTATCTAAATCACTTTCATCGATATGTAGGCCAAACATATCATTTACTTCAGAAATGAGTACTTTCCCATCTAAAACAGTAAGCTTAGGAGTACGCTTTTCGATCATTGGTGATTCGTCTGCGTCAAATTCATCTTGAATTTCTCCGATAATTTCTTCAAGAATATCCTCCATCGTTAAAAGGCCAGCAGTTCCACCGTATTCATCCATAACAATCGCCATTTGTACGCGGTTCTTTTGGAGGTGTATTAACGTTTTACGAATGGGAACTGTTTCAAATACAGTTAAAACAGGATGTATGTAGGCATCAAGTGGTTTGTAAATGCCTTTTGTTTGATTATGAAAAATCTCTTTCGTATTTATCATTCCGATAATATCATCCTTATCCTTTTCAATAATAGGATAACGTGTATACTTTTCAGTTGCAACGATTTTCATATTTTCTTCTAACGTATTTTCAGTAGATAAACAAACCATTTCAGTTCTAGGTACCATAATTTCTTTAGCAACACGATCATCAAATTCAAAAATATTATTTACATATTTATATTCGGTTTGATTAATTTCGCCGCTTTTATAGCTTTCACCTAAAATGAGTCGTAGTTCTTCTTCGGAATGAGCAAGTTCATTTTCTTTTGCAGGTTCTAAACCGAGTAATTTTGTGAAAAATATAGCTGCACTATTGAGAAGCCAAATGAACGGATACATAATTTTATCAAATAAAATAAGTGGTTTTGCAAATTTTAATGTGATTGCTTCTGCTTTTTGGATTGCGAAAGACTTAGGAACTAACTCTCCTAATACAACATGGAAAAAAGTAATAACACTAAAAGCAATAATAAAGGATAACGTGTTAGCCATCGTTCCAGTAATATTGATTTTTTCAAATAGCGGTCGTAGTAAATGCTCCACAGTTGGTTCACCAAGCCAACCAAGTCCTAAAGAGGTGATAGTAATGCCAAGCTGACAAGCGGATAAATAAACATCTAAGTTAGATAAGACGCTTCTTGCAGCTAATGCTTGCTTATTACCTTCATTGGCAAGTTGATCGATTCGACTTTTTCGTACTTTTACAACAGCGAATTCTGATGCAACGAAAAAGCCAGAAATAAGGATAAGTATAAAGATGAGAAAAATATTTAATATGTCCAAGTGTGTTCTCTATTCCAAAGTTTGGAATAAAGATGTCACCTCCTGCAATTATGTTATACTTTTATAATAAATCTAAATGAAAAGATTAGTCAAAGAAAATGGGTAAATAATGGTAGGTTTTAATAGTGGTTTTTTAATTTGCTGTTATTTTGTCCTCTATATAATAGGAATAACCGTCTACATTTAATTTAAGTAGACGGTTATTCTATGTTATGGTTTCGAAATACTTCTAGTTAAAGTATAGGTATTTTGTTTAGTGTAGTTTGTTGTCCATAAAGCTTGGAGAAACGATAAGATGCTATATGGAATATAAAGTAGTAATAAACCAATTGTAACAACTATAGGTGCTTTTCCGCCAAATTGAACGACAAATTGTAATAGTCCGTTTGTGTGAAAAATACATTCCATAAAAACGAATGAAAGAATAATGGAACTTAAAATAGATTTATGATTGGAAGTAAGGGCAATAAATAATGTATCAATAAGAAAAGATGAATTTTTTATTTCGTATTCATTAGTATTATTTAAGAACGGTAGCCATTTTTTAATTGCTTGCATAACGATAATCATGGAAGTGCTACATACGATGATAAAAGAGGAGAAGAAAGGAAAATTTATGAATTTCGCGATATAGAGAAGTGATAATAGCACTGAACATTGTAATATCACAGTGCTAAAAGAATATGGTATCCAGCGAAATAAAGAACTGCACTTTTTTAATGAATTGGGTGCTTTTAAAAATAGATGACCAATTCCTAGACTTATAAAGAAACCGATTACAAGAGTGAATGTGAAACGAACGATCGATAAAAAATAAATTTCCCATATGTAGGGGAACAGTGGTGACGAATGATTAGAGGTATGTATTATATTTTGTGCATGTATAAGCTGACTTGCTGAGAAAAGGATAGGTTCATGCATCCAATCAATTGTTGGAATTGAAATGGAAGAAGGCTGTGCAAAATTATGAAAAATGCTTACAAATCCAGTTAAATAAGAGTAATTATGTGTAATGAATAATGCTGGAATAGGACTAATGACAAAAATAATCAAAACACCGACCATGAATTTACATATATGTGAGCGCAATAAGGACATACAATCACCTACTCTTTGAATATTCAGAAAATTCTTATTCTTATTTTAGCCTTTTTCGGATGAAGTTACAACATATTTTTCTCGAAGTAGGTTAGAGAGAATATACTATACTGTGATTATCCCGCTTTAACGGGCAGTAAGACTCCACCTCAAAATGCGGCGAATGCGTAGAAGTTAGGTGGGGAGATCAACTGCCCGTAAAAGCCCGATTGGTGAAGGCTAATAATAAGTGGGGTGGGAAAATCCCCACTTATTAAAGTTTCACTTTAAACAAGTGTATGATTAATGAATAAATTATGACGGAAAAATGAACAATTTTCAGAAAAATAAAATAAATCATTTATTTTTTTCTGAAAATATAATATAGTTATGGCACAGAAAGTATTTTAACATAAGGAGGCTGTTTATGAGGATTAAAGGGAATTATGTGCCGAAAAGGGAAGTTTTATTTTGCTTAAGTTCAATAACAATAGGGGAAGCACTGGAGCATTTAAATAAAACTGGCTATCGTTGTGTACCAGTTTTAGATGAAAAAAAAGAGAAATATTTAGGGAATATATATAAAGTAGATATTTTAGAATATAAAGGTTCGCTGGAAGAGAGTGTATTACAATTATTAAACGATAAAGAAGGATATGTCAGAGAAGATTCTTCGTTCTTTAAAGTGTTTTTTACAATAAAAAAATTACCTTATTTATCAGTAGTTGATGAAAAAGGAGTCTTTCTTGGAATTTTAACGCATAAAAAGGTTTTTGAGTTATTAGAAGATGCTTGGGGTGTTCATTCTAGTAAATATTCTGTCATGATTGGGACGCAGGATTATAATGGGGCAATTCAAAAATTATCGACAGTGTTAAAAAAGTATACAGGTATCCAGAGTTTAATGACTTTTGATAATGATGCCTTATTAGTTCGTAGAATTATGTTTACATTAGGAGAAGAGTTTAACGAAGGTGAATTAGAGACGTTATTGAAAGATTTAGAAGATCATGGATTTAGAGTTGTGTATGTGGAAGAGATGAAAAATCCACGTGAAGTTGAAACGATAGAGTAACATGCAAAAGCCATCTAATTATGTTGGATGGCTTTTGCTATGTTACGTGTATAAAATTATTTGGAAATAACGATAGGGTAATAGGTGAGATTGTAAAAATATTTGTGTAAAAGAATAAAAAATGTAGATAATTTTGATTTTCAAAAAAATCAATTTGAAAATATGTTTTTATTTTTCAACTAAATATGTTACTATATGTGTGATAAAAACAAAGAGGTCTGACAACTATACTCCACGCAATACCACTCTAATGAGTTAAATTTTCGAAAAAATCAAAAATTAATAATTAGAGTAAGAATAAGGGGAATGGAGAAATTATGGAGAAAGACACTGCTTTGTAAGGGGCATATTTTATCATCTTGAGCAGAGAGGAGGATGCATAGCATATTGTGAAAAGAGAGATAAACAATGAAAAAGTGCTATGCAAATGAAAAGTATGAAGGGACGTTTAAGGCCAGGTGATACGGTAGCAATTGGTTTAATGTTATTTGCACTATTTTTAGGAGCAGGAAATTTAATTTTCCCACCAGTTTTAGGGCAACAAGCTGGAGAGAATGTTTGGGTTGCTACAATCGGATTCCTTGTAACGGGAGTCGGATTACCCCTATTAGCTGTGACAGCTGTCGCGTTTGTAGAGGGGGACTTGAAAGCGCTATCTTCTAGAGTTCACCCTATATTTGCGTTTATTTTCCCATTGATTAGTTATTTAGCGATTGGACCATTCTTCGCGATTCCGCGTACGGGAGCCGTTTCATTTGAAATGGGTATGAAGCCATTTTTATCAGAGGCATTGGTTTCAGAGTGGTACATGCTATTTATTTTCACTATAATTTTCTTCGGAATAACGTGGTATTTATCATTAAATCCATCTAAGTTAGTGGATTGGTTCGGGAAATTTCTTACACCATTGTTAGTATTGATTGTTGCTGTAATTGTCGGAAAGGCAATTATTGATCCGATTGGAGAACCAGCTGCGCCGCTAGCGGCATACAAAGAAAATGCTTTCTTTGGTGGATTTATTCAAGGATATTTAACGATGGATGCAATTAGTGCGCTTGTATTTGGAATTGTCGTTGTACAAGTTATCCGCTCTAAAGGAATAAAAGAGAGTAGTCAAATTGCAAAAATAACAGTTGTATCAGGTATTATTGCTGTACTTGGTTTAACGTTAATCTATTTATCACTTGCTTATCTTGGTTCAACAAGTACATCACTTGGTGTCTCAGAGAATGGTGGACTTATTTTAACGAATGTTGTAAATGAGTTATATGGAACAAGTGGTAAAATTTTATTAGGACTTGTTATTATACTCGCTTGTTTAACAACTTCTGTTGGATTAACATCAGCTTGTGCTGGCTTCTTTACAAACTTATTCCCAAAACTTTCGCATAAAACGATTGTAACAATGGTATGTGTGTTTAGTTTAATTGTATCTAACCTAGGTTTAACACAATTAATTGCAGTTACTTTGCCAGTGTTAATGATTATTTATCCAGTTGCAATTGTATTAATTGTACTTTCGTATTTCCATAAATGGATTGGAAATCGTAATACAATTTATATTGGAGCTATTTTAGGCGCTTTGTTAATTAGTTTCTTTAACGGTTTAGAAAGTGCGAACATTAAAATTGACGCGATTTCTAACGTATTACAAATGCTACCATTATATAAAGAAGGAATAGGGTGGTTAATCCCAGCATGTATTGGCGGGGTTCTCGGTTTCTTCTTCTATAAATCAAATGAATCAAGTGAGTTACAAAAGAAAGGTGCCTAGGCACCTTTCTTTTTTTTGAAGGGGATTTTTATATTTTGTCTAAGTAGTAATTGGGAGGATTGATATAATGGCTAGTTTTGAAGATTTTTTAAATTTGGATTTGCGTATTGGGACGGTAAGAAAGGCGGAGGAATTTAAAGAAGCAAGGGTTCCTGCAATTAAGTTAGAGATTGATTTTGGAGAGTTAGGGGTTAAGCAATCAAGTGCTCAAATTACGAAAAGGTACAATCCAGAAGATTTAATCGGTCAACAAGTAGTTGCTGTTGTGAATTTCCCGCCAAAACGTGTAGCTGGATTTAAATCAGAAGTGCTTGTTTTAGGGGGAGTACCTGAAGCTGGTGATGTTGTGTTGCTTCAGCCTAATATGGAATTGCCAAATGGAACGAAAATTAGTTAGTGTGAAGGCAGGGGTAAACATGGATATCGGACGAGAATATTTACAATGTGCCATTTCGAATTTCAAGGCAACACAAAAACAAGGAGAACGTGTACTTTCTCAATTATCTTATGAACAGATAATGTGGTGTGCCCATGAAGAGACAAATAGTATCGCGATTATTATTAAGCATTTACATGGTAATATGCGTTCAAGATGGACGGAATTTTTAACGTCTGATGGAGAAAAAATAGATCGTAACCGAGATGGTGAATTTGAAGGTGGCTACAATTCAAAACAAGAAGCGCTTGCTGCGTGGCAAGAAGGGTGGGAGTATGTCTTTAAAACGATGGATACTTTAACAGCAGAGCAGATTTTGCAGAAAGTATACATTCGCGGAGAAGAACACACTGTCATGCAAGCGATCGAAAGGCAAATTGCTCATTATGCTTTACATATTGGACAAATCATTTACATTGGTAAAATGTTAAAAGAAAATGATTGGGAATGTTTAAGTATTCCTAGAGGTCAGTCTACCCGTTATTTAGAGAAAAAACGTTCAACATAATAATATGAAAGAAACCGATATAAAATAGGAAGCAAAAAAATAAGCCAAATGATAGAGGGCTCCGTGAACATTAGAATGATGCCAGCAATAAGCCCATATGTAATAAGAAAGAAACCAAAGAGTGTATTAATAGGAATAAAACGTGAGACAAATAATTGCTGATTTTTGAAACAAGTGTTGTGAAATAAATAAAAGCGGAAATACCGTGTAGAGGTAATAAGATCTTTCTTTCGCGCAATTCTTTTTTTGCATGTATGACAGATGAACGGTGGTTGCATTTCATTACGCTCCATTTTTTATATTTGTAATAATGTAAGACAAAAGTAAGTATAAAGTGTATATCCCTATATATGCTCCTGATATAAGAAAAAATGGATTTAGTAAAATTCCATGAATGCTTGTCATGAAAACTAAATTTTGTATTAAAACATCATATATAGTAATAGAAATTATAGTCCCAAGTACATACAATGCTAGGTACGCAGAAATATGGAGCACAATACGAATTTTAGGATGTAAAGCAAGTAAATAAAAAGTAATTGATAGAGCGATTGGTAATGATCCTATTAATAGCTTCAATTCATTTCACCTCATTAACAATATAGCCGGAATTTAAGCGGTCTATTCTCTAGAGCTTGTACATAACTTGAAATAGAGAGGGTGATAGTATGAATCGAGGCTTTTTTTACGTGAAATTAACAAGTGTACGCAAATTAATTTTATTTGTTATTACTACGGTATTAGCGACTTTTTTTCTTATTAGTTTAATGGTAACTTCCATGAAAGAGACGAAGTCAACGTATTTATATAATTGGTTGAATGAGTTATCAATGAATGGTTACATGTACGTTATTGGGAAAGAAAATCATTATTTTACACAGGAGTACCGGAATTTGAATCAAGACTTTTCTATCTCTTCATTCCTCTTTTCGATGGCTACAAATATTCGTTTTGATGATGTACGTAGTTTTGTCGGGAAAGAACTTCCGGGATTTGGGAAATATGATACAGAAATCGTTATAGCAGGTGAAGGAACAAATTACTCCAACTTACCGATAGAATCGAGTGTTCCTCTTGAAGAAGTAGTGAAAGAACGGACTGGAGAAGGTGGACAAGCGCCAAAGCCTGATACGAATAAAGAGAAGAAACAACCATCTCAAACGACTGGAAAAAGACAAGTTGCATTTATATATCATTCACATAGCTGGGAATCTTATTTGCCGTTACTTAACTTAACAAATGATCCTAATCCAAATAAAGCAACGAGTTCTGTAACGAATATTTCAATAGTTGGCGATCGATTGCGAGAACAGTTAGAAAGTGAAGGGATCGGTGCTACTAACGATAAAACTGATGTTGGTCAAAAGTTAATAAGTAAAGGATTAAACAGTAATAGTTCTTATAAACTGTCACGAGAAATTGTACAAGAAGCAATGGCTGGTAATAAAGAACTCCAATACTTTTTCGATTTGCACCGTGATAGTGCACGGAAAAATGTCACGACAAAAACAATTGGAGATAAATCATATGCGAAGCTTGCTTTTGTAATCGGGAAAGGTAACAAAAACTATGAAAAAAACTTACAATTAGCAACTGCGTTACATGAGACGATTAGTAAGAAATATCCGGGAATGAGCCGTGGTGTAATTCAAAAAGGATTCCAAACAGGAAATGGAGTCTATAATCAGGACTTATCAGGACAAGCCATATTAATTGAAGTGGGTGGCGTAGACAATACAGAGGAAGAATTAAATCGATCGATAGATGCACTTGCTAAGGCATTTGGAGAATATTTTTGGCAAGCCGAAAAAGTGAATGGATAAAGTGAAAATTTAATTGGTGAGTGCTCATCCTACTGATTAGTAGCCCTTACCAATCAGGCTACCCGTTAATACGGGATAAACGTAAGCAAGAAGCTTACGTTTATTTGTTTGTTCATAATCTATAGATAGAAAGAAGTGTCACATTATAGACAAAATTCCCTATTATTATATTGATATCGAAATTTGTCTATTTATAGTAAGAAATTTAGAAAGGAATTTTCAGAATAGTGGAGAAAATATTTTTACAAGGAAAATTTTTAACGAACAGAATGGGTAGGGGATCAAGATGATACGAGAGATTAGAGTAGAAGATGCAGCATCATTTTTACAATTAAGTAAGCAGTTAGACGAAGAAACGAAATTTATGTTATACGAACCAGGAGAAAGAAAAACTACAGTAGAGCAACAAGAAAAGATGGTCCACCGTTTTATTGAAAATGAATATGCGACAATATTTGTAGCAGTTGAAGAAAAGAGAATAGTAGGGTTTATTTTAGTTAATGGAAATAATATTCAAAGAAAAAGACATGTGGCAGGCATTGTAATTGGTATTTTGCAAGAGTATAGTGGCCGAGGTATTGGAACGACTTTGTTTAAAGAGGTAGAGAAGTGGGCAAGATTACATGATGTATGGCGTTTAGAATTAACGGTAATGGCCCACAATACAAGAGCTCAGGCACTATATAGCAAAATTGGATTTGAACAAGAAGGTGTCAAAAAATCTGCTCTTATCATCGATGGAAAAGGTGTCGATGAGTATGAAATGGCCAAATTATTAAAATAAGAGGTCGTTATATGAAAAAAAGATGGGCACTACTTGGTATCGTAGCGATGATACTGATTGTTGGAGTAGCAGGAATAAATTATAAGATGTACAAGGATCAAGAGGCGAGGGAAGTAAATGTAAATAATATATTTCCAAAAGCAACAGAAACGATTGCAAATATGGATGGAGATATCGCGGTCATTAGTAATCCGAATTCGATGCTTGTACTTGTGAATAAAAATAGGCGATTACCAGATGGGTATAGACCGCCAGATTTAGTTATTCCGAAAGTACGTTACTCTAGTGAAGGTGATCAAGAGAAGAAAAAGATGAGGAAAGAGGCAGCGTTGGCACTTGAAGAAATGTTTCAGCAAGCTAATAATGAGCGGATTTTCCTTTTTGCAGTCTCTGGATTTAGATCTTTTGATCGACAAAAAGCATTAAATACGATGTATAAAAGGCAAGATGGCGAAGCAAAGACAGCGATGTCTAGTGCAGTCCCTGGTACGAGTGAACATCAAACAGGACTAGCTATGGATATTACATCTCAATCAGCTAAGTTTCAGTTAGAAACTGTTTTTGGGGAGACGAAAGAAGGAAAGTGGCTTTCTGAAAATGCCCATAAGTTTGGTTTTGTTATTCGATATACGAAAGAGAAAGAAGGGATTACTGGTTATCGTTATGAACCGTGGCATGTACGGTATGTTGGGAATCCGCAAGCTACATATTTATATGAAAACCAACTGACGCTTGAAGAAGTAACACAGTAATGAATTGAGGGGAGAAGGCTAAGATGACGATGTTATATAGGAAAAAGGTACATGCATATATTACGAGAGAAAAAGAAGGGGTTATGCAACTACTCGTTTTTAAACATCGTGATATACGAGAGGCTGGTATCCAAGTGCCAGGTGGGACAGTAGATGAAGGGGAAACGTTAGAGGCAGCAATTTTACGTGAAGTACAAGAAGAGTCAGGACTACGCCATTTTTGTATCGAGCGCTTTCTTTCCGATTACATTATTTTTGTGAAAGAAAAAAAGGAATATCAAAAACGCCATTTTTTCCATATTTCATTATTAACAGATGTGAAAGATACGTGGGAACATATAGTGAGAGCTGGTGAGGAAGACAAAGGTTTAGTATTTTGTTATGAGTGGGTTGATATTAACAAATGCCCTGAATTAGCAGGTAAACAAGGAGAGTTTTTACATTTGCTAGAAGAGGTATACGTAAAATAATAAAAAGAGTCTGAGGCGACAATGTGTTCGTTTCAGACTCTTTTTATTTCTCTGGAAATTAAAGGTTTTTTAACGGGTAAGTTGAAGTCCTTAAAAGGGATTGTAGTTATTTATGCGAGGAGCGGAGAAAATGAAAAGAATAATATATACACGTCATCAATAAAAGGGCTTATAAAAGGAGAATGAATATGGAAATACAGTATAATACATTATTGCAAAAAGAATTAACAATTCATGATATTCAAAAGGAAATGGAAGCTGGGCATTTAACTTCAAAAGAACTAGTCATGTATTATCTTCATAGAATCGCAAAGTATGACCAAGATGGACCGAAAATTAATTCAATTTTAGAAATTAATCCAGATGCTATCTTTATTGCAGAAGCGTTAGATTATGAAAGAAAGACAAAAGGTGTAAGAGGTCCATTACATGGTATACCTGTTTTACTTAAGGATAATATTGAAACGAATGACTCGATGCATACAAGTGCTGGTACGATTGCCCTAGAACAAAATATAAGTAGTGAAGATGCATTTCTCGTTACAAAACTTCGAGAAGCAGGAGCAATTATAATAGGTAAAACAAATATGACAGAACTAGCAAATGCAATGTCTTTTGAAATGTGGGCTGGATATAGCGCTAGAGGCGGTCAAACAATTAATCCTTACGGTACAGGAGAGGATGATATGTTCGTTGGTGGCTCAAGTACAGGGTCTGCTATAGCAGTTGCCGCTAACTTTACTGTATTATCCGTCGGAACAGAGACAGATGCTTCTATTTTGAGCCCAGCTGTTCAAAACTCGGTTGTAGGTATTAAACCGACTGTTGGCTTAATTAGTCGTAGTGGAATTATTCCTTTCACTTATTCACAAGATACAGCTGGGCCATTTGCTAGAACGGTAACAGATGCTGCTATTTTACTAGGGAGTCTAACTGGGGTGGATGAGAAGGATGTAGCTACTCATAAAAGTGAAGGAATGGCATATCAAGATTATACACCTTACCTCGATGCTAACGGTTTAAAGGGGGCGAAGATTGGTGTATTTAGCAATGCGCCAAAAGATTATTATGAATCTGGAGAATACGATGAAAAATTGTTTAAGGAAACGATTCAAGTTTTACGTAGTAAGGGAGCGACAATAGTAGAAGATATTGATATTCCATCTTTTCATAGAGAATGGAGCTGGGGAGTTCCGCTTTATGAACTGAAGCATAGCTTAGATAACTATCTTTCTAAATTACCTTCTACCACTCCAGTACATTCTATGTTGGAATTAATAGAGTTTAATGAAAATATAGCAGGAAGAGCTTTGAAATATGGACAAACTAAGTTAGAAAGAAGAAAAGATTTTCCTAATACGTTAAGGAATCAAGAATATTTAAACGCAAGATTAGAAGATATATATTTTTCACAAGAACAAGGTATTGATTTTGCATTGGAAAAATATAATCTTGATGCGATACTGTTCCCATCCTATATAGGATCCACTATATGTGCAAAAGCAGGTTATCCATCTATAGCAATGCCTGCGGGATATATGGATAACGGGAGGCCTTTTGGAATTACTTTTGCAAGTGCTGCTTTTAGTGAAGGGACATTAATTAAACTAGCATACGCTTTTGAACAGGCGACAAAACATAGAAAGATTCCGAATTTATCGTAAATGGAACATATAAAAGGACAGGAAATCCCTGTCCTTTTTGTTATATAGATTAAAAAGAAATATCCTTCTTTTGCGTTTTTTGATGCTTTAATAAGCTAAAAGACAAACAAGCAGAACATAAAATAAGAAAAGAAGCGATGATATAAATAGTACGAACACCGAAAATATCAGTAATAATTCCAACGCTAAGCATAGAAAGGCCTGAAGCTGTCGAGAGAAGTGCACCATGGGCTGTATACATCTTTGATAATAACGAAGGAGAGACACTTGATTGAAGGACTGTTGTTTGAGAAATATCTCTAATTTGATAACAAGGGCCCATTAGAATGCAAAGAAATAGAGCGATAAATGCGTTGCTTGTAACACCATATAGAAACGTAAGGATGCTAAACATAAGAGAGCCTAACGCCATGGAGCGTATTAAATTGTTTTGAATGTATGAACTCATTCTCCACGCTATTAGACCACCAATTAATGTACCGACATAATAACTTGTATTAATATATCCCCACCATTCTTCTCCCTTATGTAGAACAGTCGTTACATAAGCCATCGTAATAGCACCGATCCATATTGTCCCTGCGAAAGTTTCAATTAAGTCCATTAGTGTAACTGTGCGCAAAGAAGGGTGATGAAATAATAGTTTCCAGCCTTCTAATAAAGCGGTGCTTTTTGAAGAGGAAGGCTCTGTTACTCGTTCAGTATGTATGGAACGTAATGAAAAGTGTAATGCAATACATCCAAAAATCATCAAAATGTTATTAATCATGAGTGTAGAAGTAGCACCAATGAGAAGAACTATAATACTTGTAAATGAATAAGCTGTCGCTTGTGCAATTTGTGTTGAAAAGGAAAAGATACTATTTACTTTTACCAATTTTTCTTTTGGTGTTAGGCGTGGAAGGATGCTGTATAGTAATGGAGCACTCCACCCACTACATAATGAAATGAAAAAAATGAAAGTTAATAGAGCTAAAATGTTTGTGGATAAGACCGGGAATAAAATCATTAATAATAGCAAAAGAGCTGTTTTCAGCCATTGCAGAGTATATAGCAACGTATAAGATGGAAGCCAATTCATTATAAGTGGTGCAGATATGTTAGCGATAAGATTTGTAATAACTTGTAATAATGGAAAGAGAGCGGTAATTGTAGCTGATTTAGTTGTGATGTAGATGTGAGTTGTAATAATCATTACGTATACAATGTCAGCAAGGGTAATACATATTTTGGAGCCTAAATAGTAAACTAGTGAGCGATTCAGCAATAAGAATACCACCTTTCAAATCAATGGTGCTTTTTAATTATAATTATTATAATCTGCAAGTTATATTTTTGAAAGAATTAAATTTTTTGTCATTTTTTGAAAGGGATTTTCATGTATAATGAAGAATATATTAATATAGTATTTTAATAATGCTTGTTGTAACAGCGAATATATATAATAGCTTGTAGCAAACGTCCCTCTATGAGAAAGGGCGGATAAACCATTCTTTTCTTCATATACATATAGAAAATGAGAAAGAAAGTGAGGGTTGCATATGGCTGGATGGGTGATTTGGTTCATAATAGCAGGTATTTTATTTATCGCGGAAATGTTGTCGATTACGTTTTACATGCTTTGGCTTGGGATTGGGGCTGTTGTCGGAGGTCTTATTGCTTTGTTTGCCCCTGATGCACTATTTTTACAAGTTGTTGCTGGTGCGATTGTCAGTTTAACATTGACCTTCTTTACGAAAAGAATTTCAAAAAACTTTCGAGAAGCAAAAGGTTTTACTGATACAGTAGATAAACTTGTTGGTAAAAAGGGAATTGTTATGCAAGCGATTACAAGTGAAGTGAACGGTATTGTGAAAGTGGATGGAGATACTTGGACAGCTATTTCGGATACTCCTATCGATGCTGGAGAAAAAGTCGTTGTTATAAAGAGGCATAGTACTATTTTACAAGTAAAAAAGGAGAGTGAATAAATATGGTAGTAGCATTAACGTTAACGATTATTTTCGCGTTGATTGTCGTTGTATTTGTTGCATTGACGATTAAAATTGTCCCACAGCAAAAAGTTGGAGTTATTGAAAGGTTTGGTAAATTTCAACGCATTATGCACCCAGGATTAAATTTATTAATACCGATTGTGGATCGCGTTCGTGTATATCATGATTTACGTATTCAACAAACGAATGTACCACCGCAAAAGGTAATAACGAAAGATAATGTACAAGTAGAAATTGATACAATTATTTTCTATCAAATTGTTGAACCAGAACTTGCGACATACGGTATTTCTAACTATGAATATGGTGTTCGTAACATTACTTCTGCAACGATGCGTCAAATTATTGGTAAAATGGAACTGGATGAAACATTATCTGGCCGTGAAAAAATTTCAACGGAAATTCGCTTAGCGCTTGACGAAGCAACAGAAAAATGGGGCGTTCGTATTGAACGTGTTGAAGTTGTCGATATTAATCCGCCAAAAGATGTGCAAGCATCGATGGAAAAACAAATGAAAGCAGAACGTAATAAACGTGCGATCATTTTAGAAGCTGAAGCTGCAAAACAAGATAAAGTTCTTCGTGCTGAAGGTGAAAAACAAAGTAAAATCTTGATGGCTGAAGGGGATAAAGAAGCACGTATTCGTGAAGCTGAAGGTATACGAGAAGCGAAAGAATTAGAAGCACAAGGGGAAGCAAGAGCGATTGATGAAATTGCAAAAGCAGAACAAAATCGAATTGAGTTACTTCGTGCAGCAGATTTAGATGAGCGCGTACTGGCTTATAAATCATTTGAATCATTGATTGAGGTCGCGAAAGGGCCAGCAAATAAAGTCTTTATTCCATCTAATGCAATTGAAACACTTGGTACTCTTGGTGCAATCGGAGAAATCTTTAAAGAAAAACAAGCGAAGAAACTACCTTCAAATGATACAGGTAAAGAACAATAAGAGTGAGAAAGGGAAATGGGATGCCATTTCTCTTTTTTTGTGCGTATATTCCATAAAGCTTGTACATATTCATGTATAAAGAAGGTGATATAGTGAAAAAGTATGCAACTCGTATACATGGAAAGAAACTAATTTCATTACTCTTTTTATATGCACTAGTAGTAATTATTATTGCGTCGATTGTGACGTCACTTTTACATACAATGAAATCTTATTATGCGAATCAGTGGTTTGGAAAAGTATCGATGCAAGGTTTTGTACAAATGATAGAAAGTGAGAATCATTACTATGGATATGATTATTTTAAAAAATATAAACGAGACTCAGTTGGAAGTTTACTATTCTCTATCGCGACGGATTTGAAAATTAAAGATTTAAGAACGTTTGTTGGTAAAGAAGTACCCGGTATGTCAAAATATTATTCTAACATTATCGTAGCTGGTGAAGGGACGAACTATACGAATATTCCTAATGAATCTAGTGTACAAATTGAAGAAGTAACGAAAGAACGAGAAGTAGCAAAAGACAAAGTTACAGAAGCGGAAAAGAAGAATCCAGTGCAAAAAAAGAGCGGGACAAAAAAGGGAGAAAGCGCGGTATATATTTACCATACACATAGCTGGGAATCCTTCTTTCCATTATTACCAGGTGCTACCGATCCATCGAGTCCAGATGTAAATGTGTCCTTATTAGGGGACCGTTTTAAGGAGCAACTTGAAGGACAAGGAATTCCAGTAATTCATGATAAAACGAATATGGGTGATTTACTAGCTAGTAAAAAATGGGTATGGTATCAGTCATATAAAGCATCGCATGGATATGTAAAAGAAGCATTAGCACAGAATAGTAAAATTGCGTTTCCGATTGATATACATCGTGATGATCAGCGAAAGAAGGTAACAACAAAAGTCATTAACGGGAAATCGTATGCAAGATTATATTTTATAATTGGGATGGAAAACGAAGGGCGTGCTGAAAATGAAAAAATCGCAAGGGCGATCAATAGCTATTTAGATGAAAACTATTACGGAATAAGTAGAGGAATATTCCCTAAGGATAAAAAAGACGGAAATGGTGTATATAATCAAGACTTATCTAAAAACGCAATGTTAATTGAAGTGGGTGGTGTGGATAATACGCTGGACGAACTATATAATACCATTGATGTGTTAACGGAAGCGTTTAGTAAATATTATTGGAATGATGCAGAGAAAGTGAATGGATGAGGGGCGGGAAACCGTTCCTTTTTCGTGTTGTTTAAAAAAAATTAAGATTTCATAATGTGAAATAAGAGCGAAATTGTAAGTATTAAAATTGATATAATGATTGAAAATTCAGTCATCAAATAGAGTTTCTAAACTTTTTAGTATATTATTATGGGAAATTGGAGGGGAAAGAATGGCAATTAGAACAGGGGAACAGTATATTGAAGGATTACGAAAAAGAAATCCTGAAATTTGGATTGGTGGAAGAAAAGTAACAGATGTAGTAAATGAAGATGTTTTTCGCGACCCCATTTTACAAATTGCTAACTTATATGATATGCAGCACAATCTAGAATATCAGGATAAGATTACTCATATATGCGAAGAGACAGGGGAAAGGGTCTCAAATGCCTTTTTAGTGCCAAAAAATTATGAGGATTTAAAAGCACGTCGTGAATTATTTGAAGTATGGGCAAAAGCTACCTTCGGTTTAATGGGAAGAACACCAGATTTTTTAAATGTAACAGTAACTTCAATGGCAAGTAATTCTTGGTTTTTTGAGAAGTTCAATCCAGAATGGGGAGCGAATATAAAGAATTATTATAAACATATACGGGATAATGATTTATTTTTAACACATGCGATTATTAATCCGCAAAATGATCGTAGTAAGGCTTCTCATCAACAAGAAGATGAAACTATGCATTTAGGTGTAGTAAGTGAAACAGCAGAAGGGATGTATGTTAGTGGTGCTAAAATGTTAGCGACACTCGCCCCTATTACAGACGAGGTAATTATATATTCCTATCCAAGTTTTAAGCCAGGTGATGAACGTCATGCAATCTCTTTTGCAGTACCAATTGATGCACCAGGACTAAGAATTCTTTGTCGTGAGCCAATGCAAGATGGAAAACGTTCTCTATTTGATCATCCACTTGCATCAAGGTTTGAGGAAATGGATGCATTACTAGTATTTCATAATGTGTTTATCCCATGGGATAAAGTATTTATTTATCAAAATATAGAAGCTGGGAATCAATTGTATCCTAAAACGGGAATTGGTCATCAGCCAGCGCATCAATCTGGAGTAAGAGGATTAGTAAAGCTTTCTTTCGCTGCTGAAGTAGCTATGAAATTAGCAGATTCGATAGGAGTAGATGGATTTTTGAATGTACAAAACCAGTTAGCAGAACTTATGCAAGATGTAGAAACGATACGTGCGCTCTTACAAGTAGCTGAGTATGAATATGAAAAGAATCCATATGGAGAAGTTATTCCTGCAAGGTTGCCACTTGATACAATACGCAGTTTATTACCTAAAATGTATCCACGTGCAATTGAGATTATTCAAACCATTGGTGCTGGTGGATTATTAATGTCACCGACAGGTGCAGATTTTATGAATCCCGAAATTCAAGACGATATGGAAAAATACTATATTGGGCGTGAAGGAGTATCTTCTGAGGAACGAGTTCGTTTATTTAAATTAGCATGGGATTTATGTGGAGAAGCTTTTGGACAACGGTTATTACAATATGAGCGTTATTATTCTGGAGATCCGGTACGTAAAATGGGAATGTTTTATAATGCGTACAAAAAACAACAAACGTTTTCCCTAGTAAACAATGCTTTGCAATCAAGTTCATCTGAAGGTGCTTTAAGTTAAATAAAAATGTTTGCGCTTACATTTTTATTTAGAAAAGGAAGGAGCAACAGATGATAACAAGAATTTTACTGTTAGGATGTAAATCTTCTTATATTTTTAACAACATCTAAAACTAGAGAACTGTAACTGGAATAGGGGAGGTAAATGATTTGATCGCTTCTATCAGTAAAATTTGTAAAATTCTAAATTGTTTCACGAGTGATGAGCCTGTACTAGGTAATTCTGAAATAGCGGAAAAACTAAATATGAATGCAAGTACGGTTCATCACCTTGTTCGTACGTTGTGTGAAGAAGGAATGCTCATTCAAGATGAGCAAAGAAAATATAGATTAGGCTGGAAATTGTTAGAGTGGGGAAACCAGGTTATGTTTCAGCAAGAGATTTATAGCGGAGCAATTCCACTTGTAGAAGAGCTTGTTAGAAATTTTAATGGGACTGTGCATATTGGTATGTATGATCGTGGTGATGTCGTATTTATTTTGAAAGTGTCATCAAGGGAATCAGTTCAAATTTCAACACATGTTGGATCAAGAGAGCCTGCATATTGTACAAGTACAGGGAAAGTGTTGCTTTCGTTCCATTCATCTTCATTAGAATGTACGTCAGAAAAAGAACTTTTACGACGAGCCCCTAATACAATTACTTGCGTGAAACAATTCCAAGTGGAGTTACAGAAGATTCGTAAACAAGGATATTCAATTAGTGATAATGAAAATGAACATGGACTATATGGAATTGCTGCTCCAATTCGATCTTATACTGGCAGAACTATTGCGGCGCTTAATATTGTTGGTCCCATATCATATATGCAGGGAAGTCAACGTGAAATCATAATTCAAAGTGTGATGAATACAGCAAATTTGATTTCAAAGGAATTTGGTTATTTAGAAATCTAACTTTAGAAGAAGAGAGATGAGAATCATTTATATACATGAGCAGTGTATACCTGAATTAATGAAATCAATTGTTTCAATTGGTGCTTTTGATGGTGTACATAAAGGCCATCAAACTGTTATTAAAAATACGGTTGAGAAGGCAAAGGAATTAAAGATAACAAATGTTGTGTATACATTTGATCCACCACCACGTTCTTATTTTCAAGGGGCGCAAATATTAACACCCATTGAAGAGAAGGTGAAACGTCTTCAAAATCTCGGTGTTGAACATGTAATTGTAATTCGGTTTGATGAGTCATATATAACCAAAAGTGCGAGCTGTTTTGTTCAAGACTTAAAAAGGCTAAATCCTGTAGACATTTATATTGGTCAAGATTTTAGGTTCGGAAAAAATCGAGAAGGTAATATAGAGCTGCTAAGAGAACACTTCAATATTTCTATAGTGAAAGATGTTTGCTGTGAAGAAGGTGAGCGAATATCTTCAACGAGAATTAGAAATTATGTATGTCATGGAGAGTTGCAAAAGTCTAGCGCTTTACTCGGTTAGTCTTTTAAAACGATATAAATAGAAGGAATAAAGAGGAGGAAATAATATGTTTAAAACTTTGCAATCTTTTAATTTACTAAAATGGATTGATGAGAATAAGGAGTTATTGAAGCCGCCAGTAAATAATAAAGTTATTTGGCAAGATTCGGAATTTATTGCCATGATATTAGGTGGTCCAAATAGAAGACGTGATTTTCACGTAGATCCTTCAGATGAATTTTTCTATCAAATTAAAGGTGAATGTTATGTGGAGTGTATTACAGAGGAAGGTAAGCGGGAAGTCGTCACAGTAAAAGAAGGGGATGTATTTATGCTGCCAGCTATGGTACCACATTCACCACACCGTGTTGCTAATACATTTGGGCTAGTAATTGAAAGAAAACGTAGCCAAGGAGAACTTGAGGATTTCGTTTGGTTCTGTGACGAGTGTAATCATGAAATGCATCGTGTGCGTGTTCAATTAAATGATATTGAAAAGCAAGTAAAAGAAGCAATTCATAGTTTTAATTCGAATAAGGAAATTCGAGCATGTAAGCACTGTGGTCACATTATGCCAGAAGAAGTGGAGGAATGGAAGTGCGAATAGATTTTCATACACATATTATTCCTGAGACTTTTCCGGATTTTGAAGAGAAGTTTGGTGGTGGTCGTTGGCCGATATTAAATCGGACTTGTACATGTGGTGCAAGTATTATGGTTGGAGGTAAAAACTTTCGTGACGTTACAGACCAAGTCTGGTGCCCTAAGAAAAGAATTGAAGATATGGACCGTGAAGGTGTAGATATTCAAGTTTTATCGCCAATCCCTGTTACATTTTCGTATTGGGCAAAACCAGAGGAAGCCGAAAGTATGGCACGTATTCAAAATGATTTTATTGCAGAAACAGTTTCAGCACATCCAGATCGTTTTGTAGGGCTAGGAACAGTTCCGATGCAAGATGGAGAAACTGCAATTCGTGAAATGGAGCGTTGTATAACGGAATTAAATTTACATGGTATTGAAATTGGTACAAACGTAAATGGTAAAAATTTAGATGATCCATCGTTTATTGAATTCTTTCGAATGGCTGAAAAATGGCAAGTTCCGATTTTTATTCACCCATGGGAAACATTAGGGCGCGATAGAATGCCACATCATAATTTTATGTATACAGTCGGGATGCCAAGTGAAACAGCACTTGCGGCAGCTACACTAATATGTAGTGGGATAATGGAGAAATTTCCACGGTTAAAGGTTTGTTTTGCACATGGGGGAGGGTCTTTCCCATATATTTTGCCAAGATTAGATCAAGGATGGAAAGTATGGCCGCATTTACGGTTGACTACACACCCTCCTAGTTATTATGCAAAGAAATTTTATTTTGATTCTTTAAATTATGATCCTATTAATTTGAAATATATGATTGAAAGATTTGGACATGAAAAAATTTTCATGGGCTCAGATTATCCATTTCTATTGCGAGAAGTTGATCCTGGAAAAGTGATTGATGAAACAGTCGGTTTATCGGAGGAACAAAAAGCAGCGATGCTCGGGGGAAATGCTGCGGAATTTTTAAATATTGATATAAAAAAACGAGGTGTAGCATATGCAGAGATTACAAACACCTGAGAGCAAATTAAGTGAGTTAGGAATCACACTACCAGCTATTCGCCCAGCAGTTGGAAATTATGTTAGTTGTGTAAAAGTAGGTAACTTATTGTTTACTGCAGGACAAGGTGTAGATGAGTATCACGGGAAGTTAGGAAAGGATATTTCAATTGATGAAGGATATAAAGCAGCAAGACAATCCATGTTGAATTTATTGAGTGTTGTGAGAAACGAACTAGGTGATTTAAATAAGGTAAAACGAGTTGTAAAGCTACTTGGTTTTGTAAATAGTACGGAAGATTTTATTAATCAGCCAAAAGTAATGAATGGGGCATCTGATGTATTAGTAGATATTTTTGGGGAAAAGGGAAAACACGCCCGATCTGCAGTCGGTATGGCTCAATTACCTAATAACACAACAATTGAAATTGAGATGGTTTTAGAAATTGAGGAGTAGGAGGTAAGGAAGGTGAACAAAGAATTATTAACTGACAAAATGAAAGTAAAAAATGCGAAATTGTTTATTGATGGACAATACGTGGATTCCATATCTGGCGAAACATTTGATACGTTCAATCCAGCGACGAATAGAAAACTTGCTTCTATTGCAAAGGCAAATGAAGAGGACACAAAAAGAGCAATTGATGTGGCAGAACGTACATTTAAAAGCGGCATTTGGAGTAAAATGCCTGTGGAAGAGCGGTCGAATATTTTATGCAAAATGTCAGATTTGATTATGGAAAGAGTGGATGAACTAGCATATATAGAAACTCTTGATGTTGGAAAACCGATTAAAGAAAGCAAAGGATTCGATATACCCCGTTCGGCTCATAATTTTCGCTTCTTTGCTGAAATGGCTAAATATATGGTGCATGAGCATTATGACAAACATAACTTTATGTCATATGCAAAGTATGCTCCCGCGGGAGTGACAAGTTTAATCATTCCTTGGAATTTGCCATTTATGCAAATGACGTGGAAAGCATCAGCTGCACTTGCTTCTGGTAATACTGTTGTTGTCAAGCCGGCCTCTTATACTCCATTAAGTGCAGTTATGCTTGGTGAAATTGCAAATGATGCAGGACTACCTCCAGGTGTACTTAATATTATTACAGGTCCAGGGAATACTGTCGGGACAAAAATGACAACACATCCAGCTGTAAGAAGAATTTCATTTGTTGGAGAAAGTAATACAGGAAAAACAATTATGCGTAATGCATCAGAAAACTTAATACCTGTTTCATTAGAATTAGGGGGCAAATCAGCAAATATCGTATTTGAAGATGCAGATTTAGATGAAGCGGTACAAGGATCGATTGAAGCTATTTATCGGAACCAAGGAGAAATTTGTTTAGCTGGTTCAAGATTACTTGTGCAAGAAAGTGTATATGAACAGTTTTTAGAGAAATTTGTAGCGGCTGTAAAAAGAATAAAAGTTGGAGATCCTCTTTCTGAAGATACAGATATGGGAGCGCTTGTATCAAAATCTCATTTAGAAACAGTTGATCGTTATGTAGAAATAGGAATTTCAGAAGGGGCAAAATTAGCCTATGGTGGAAAAAGAGTGGAGAGTCTAGTAGAAGGAAACTTTTATGAACCTACTATTCTATATGATGTTGATAACAGTATGCGTGTAGCGCAAGAAGAGATATTTGGCCCAGTTCTAGTTGTTATTCCATTTAAAACGGAAGAGGATGCAATTCGCATTGCGAATGATTCCATTTATGGACTAGCTGGAGTTGTTTGGACAAATGATCTTAGACGAGCGCAACGAGTGGTTTCACAAATCGATTCAGGCTTATTATGGATTAATTGTTGGTATGTTCGAGATTTACGTACTCCATTTGGCGGTTCGAAGGCGAGTGGGATTGGTAGAGAAGGTGGACGTCATAGTTTCGAATTTTATACGGAAGCTAAGACGGTTACGATGAAATTATAAAGGGGATGTTTTAACTTAAAGTTCAAAGCTCTCATCTGACATTTATGGAAATAAAATAGTTAGGTGGGGGCTAGTTATATTGTCGTTGATAGGGGATATATAAATTTGAAAAATGAGGTGAAAGCAATTGTTAATTAAAGAATTAGCTGATGAACTATTACAAGCTGAAAATTCACGAGTAGGGATACCTCCATTTACTGAGAGATATGCTAATTTATCTGTTGAGGATGCTTATAATATTCAGCTTGAAGTAGTAGAAAGAAAGTTGGAGAATGGGCGTTGTGTAATTGGAAAGAAAGTTGGACTTACGAGTGTTGCAATGCAACAAATGCTTGGGGTAAATGAACCAGATTATGGACATTTACTGGACGATATGAAGATAGAAAATGGTAGTGAAATTTCAATAAGTTCCTTTGTAGCTCCCAAAATAGAAGCAGAAATAGGGTTTGTTTTAGCAGAAGACTTAAATGGGCCTAATATTACATATGTTGACGTACTAATGGCGACGAAATATGTAGTGCCTACACTTGAAATTATTGATAGTCGAATTGCTGATTGGAAAATTCGGCTTGCTGATACAGTGGCGGATAATGGATCGTCGGCAAAAGTTGTAATTGGTGATACATTCTCTAGCGTTGATAAAGTAGATTTACGTACAACTGGAATGACACTTTATAAAAATAATAGTTTAATTGCAACGGGTGCTGGTGCGGCTGCATTAGGGCATCCTGCGCAAGCTGTTGCTTGGCTAGCTAATAAACTTCATGAGTTTAATATTGGATTAAAAGCAGGGGAGTTAATTTTACCAGGTGCGTTATCTGGTGCAGTCTCAGTAAATAGTAAAGATAGTATTCATGCTGATTTCGGTTCACTCGGATCGGTTTCTGTTACCTTCATATAGATTAAAAGATTGAAAAAAGGGGGGATAGATGTGGAGAAAGTAAAGGTAGCCATTATTGGATCAGGTAATATTGGCACGGATTTAATGTATAAATTAAGAAAAAGTGAAGTCATAGAGCTGAATGCCATGATTGGAATAGATTCGGAATCGGATGGTTTAAAGCGAGCAAAAGAAGCGGGATACGAGATTTTTGATAATGGAATACAAGCAATTATTGATAATCCAAATTTAGCCGATATTGTATTTGATGCAACTTCAGCTAAAGCACATAGTCACCATGCAAAAGTATTGGGGGAACTTGGGAAAATAATAATAGACTTAACACCTGCTGCATGTGGGCCGTTCGTTTGCCCTGCTATACCAAATAATAATTTTGTAGAAAAGCAAAACGTTAATATGATTACGTGCGGGGGACAAGCAACGATTCCGATTGTTTATGCTATTAATGAGGTAGCAAATGTTACATATGCAGAGATAGTTGCTACAATTTCAAGTTTAAGTGCAGGTCCAGGTACAAGGGCAAATATTGATGAGTTTACAATTACGACAAGGCGCGGAATCGAAGAAATTGGTGGGGCAGATCAAGGGAAAGCACTTATTATATTAAACCCTGCTGAGCCTCCTATATTAATGAGAGATACAGTATATTGTGAAGTTAAGTATATGGATGAGGCTTCTATCCAAGAAGCGATTCAAAAGATGGTTGAAGTAGTTAGGACGTATGTTCCAGGTTATTCTTTAAAACAAGAGCCGATGTTTGATGGGAATCGTGTAACTGTATTTTTAGAGGTTGAAGGAGCAGGAGATTATTTTCCCCCTTATGCCGGTAATTTAGATATTATGACAGCAGCGTCATTAAAAGTAGCTGAAGAATTCGCAGCACAAATCATTTCAGAGAAGAAAAGAGGTGTAATGAATGAGGCGAAATAGTGAAATGCCAGTGAAAATAACGGAAGTTTGTTTACGTGATGGAAGCCATGTAATGAAACATCAATTTACAGAAAAACAAGTTCGATCTGTTACAAGGGCATTAGATGAGGCCGGTATGCATTATATCGAAGTGAGTCATGGAGATGGTTTAGGTGGTTCTACATTACAATATGGAAAGTCATTAGTTAACGAAATGAAGCTAATTGAGGCAGCAGTAGATGAGTGTAAGCAAGCTAAAGTAGCTGTTTTGTTAATTCCTGGTATTGGAACTATCCATGAATTAAAGCAAGCTGCAAATATTGGTGCGAAACTTGTTCGTGTAGCAACGCATGTAACAGAAGCGGATGTTTCAGCTCAGCATATTCAATTTGCGCGTGAGTTAGGTATGGAAGTGTGCGGTTTTTTAATGATGGCACATTCTGCACCGGTTGAAAAATTAGTAGAACAAGCAAAGCTTATGGAGGATTATGGTGCAGAAGCAATTTATGTAACTGATTCGGCTGGTGCTTTATTACCCCACGAAGTACGTGAGCGTATTCGTGCATTACGTCAATCTTTAAATATAGAAATTGGTTTCCATGGTCATAATAATCTTTCGGTTGCAGTAGCGAATACAGTCACTGCAATTGAGGAAGGTGCGACACGTATTGACGGAAGCGTGCGGTGTCTTGGGGCAGGAGCTGGAAATGCCCAAACAGAAGTATTGCTAGCTGTTTTGGATCGTATGGGATATAAGCTAGATATAGATTTATATAAGATGATGGACGTAGCTGAGGAGGTTGTTGCCCCTTTATTACCAGTACCACAAGAAATCCAAAAAGGTAGTCTAGTAATGGGATATGCTGGTGTATACTCTAGCTTTTTATTACATGCTGAAAGAGCGGCAAAACGCTTTAATGTAGATGCCCGTGATATTTTAATAGAACTGGGGAAAAGAAAAGTAGTTGGAGGGCAAGAGGATATGATTTTAGATGTCGCGGCAGAATTAGCAAAGATAAAAACGGGGGTGTAAAAGATGGCTTTAGTGAAAGGAGCAGATTTAGAAATTGTGGAGTATTTACTTCAAGCTGAAAAGGAAAGGAAAGAAGTAGTAAAAGTAACGGATAAGCACCCAGATTTAACAGTAGAGGATGCTTATAAATTGCAAAAATGTTTAATTGAACAGAAAATGAACGAAGGTTCTAAAAGAGTTGGTGTGAAGCTTGGGTTAACGAGTAAAGCAAAACAGCAAATGATGGGTATTGATGAAGCGATATACGGATATTTATTGGAAGATATGTTAGCGTTCGAATGGGAGCCATTGCAATACGAAATATTGATTCATCCAAAAGTAGAACCAGAGATTGCTTTTTTAATAGGTGAGGATTTACAGGGAACGAATGTGACAGCAGATGATGTATTAAAGGCAACAAAATATGTTGCGCCAGCTTTAGAGATTATTGATAGCAGGTATTTAAATTTTAAATTTACATTACCTGATGTAATAGCAGATAATTGTTCATCTTCAAAGTTTTTATTAGGAAGTAGATGGATGGATGCTAAAGAAATAGACTTAGCTAGTGTAGGGATGGTTATGTCGAAAAATGGTAAGATTGCTACAACTGGAACGGGGGCAGCAGTACTGGGACATCCAGCAGAGGCAATTGCTTGGGCGGTAAATAAACTTGGTTTACAAAATGAAGGATTAAAAAAAGGTGATATCGTATTAAGTGGAGCATTATCAGAAGCGATTGCATTTAAAGCAGGAGATTCTATTATTGCACAATTTGATCACTTAGGAAGTGTAGCGATGTTTTGTGAATAAATAGCAAAGAGAGAGATAGAAATGCCAATTGTACAAATTCAAATTATAGAGGGTAGAAGACAAGAACAAATTCAAAATCTTATTTCGGATGTTACAGAGGCAGTTGCAAAAAATTTAGATGTAGATGTTGGGCGTGTACGTGTTTTAGTAAATGAAATACCTAGTTCACATTGGGGAGTAGGAGGAAAGTCAAAAGCTAGTTTAGAAGAAAGTTAGTTAGTAATAAAAGCAATTTTCATTCTTTTATGAATGGGGATTGCTTTTATTATTTTGAAAATTTTTGATAATATGTTAAAATTTAATCTTGGTTTTAAGGAGATAAGGGGGAGTAAGAATGCAAATACTACTAATACGCCACGGAGAATCCGAGGCAGACATTTTACATGTACATGAAGGTCGAGCTGACTTTGAATTAACAGAAAAGGGAAGACAGCAAGTGCAAAGGCTTGTAAAGAAAGTGAAAGCAGATTTCCCACCAGATTTCATTTGGGCAAGTACATTAAAACGTGCTCGAGAAACGGCTGAAACATTAGCTGAAGCGATTCAGTGCCCAATTCAACTAGAAGAAGAATTAATGGAGTTTAATAACGGGATACAAGCAGGGTTATCATTTGAAGAAGCGAAAAAATATCCAGAGCCAAAATTTCTTCATGATCGTTTTGAAAACGGGGAATCATTTATTGAATTTAGAATGAGAATAGAAGGAATCTTTTCTAAAATCGTGACAGAGAATACATATGACCGAATTGCAATTGTTGCACACGGTGGTGTAATAAATAGTATTTTACGAGCGTTTTTCCAAATGCCAATTAGCATGGACTATTATTTTAAAATGGGAGATACGGGAATTAGTTTGATTGAACTTACGGATAAACAGAAAACTATTCATTTTATAAATGATACAAATCATTTAGATGGAATGTAAGAGGATATGTACAAAGTTGTATTTTTTGATGTTGACGGTACTCTTTTAAGCGAGATTGATAGAAGTATGCACGAAAGTACAAGAGAGGCTATACAAAGGTTAATAGATAAAGGAATTCACGTAGTTGTTACAACAGGGAGACCATATAGTTTATGTTCACAATTTAAAGAGCTGGGCATAAATACGTTTATTTCTGCAAATGGTGCACATATAAAATGTGCTGATGAAGTTATACATAAATCGGTACTTTCAAGTGAAATTGTTCATGATATTTCAAATTTTGCTGAATTACATGGTCATAGTGTTTCTTATTTTACAGAAGAATTTGTAATGAATGGTATTGCCTCAAAAGACGAACGTGTAATACGAGCATTAAATGAAACGTTAAATTTAGAGTGTTATCCTGACAAAGTTAGAAACTTGTCAGAAGAGATTTATTGTGTTTGTCTGTATGCTGATGAAACAGAAGCCCAAAAATTCTTTGAAAGATATCCAGCACTTACGTTTGAACGTTTTCATGGCTACGTTATGAATGTGTTGGAAGATAATAAAGTATCGAAGCTAACTGCAATTCAAAAGGTATTGGAACATTTAAACATTTGTAAATCAGAAGCAATTGCTTTTGGAGATGGTGGGAATGATGTTGAGATGTTGCAATATGTAGGATTAGGAATTGCGATGGGGAATGGCGGAGAAGAGTTAAAAACAAGAGCAGATTTCGTTACAAAGAAATCAAGTGAAGGTGGTATTTTATTTGCCTTAGAGAAGTTTCATATCGTCTAACATACCTTTATTGAAATAAAGGTATGTTAGGATCTTTAATGTGCTCGCACAATAAAATATGAATTTGCCCGCGATGATGATAAAAGTGTGCAACGATTTCAAGTAACCATTCGAATCGAGAATAAGAAATCCCCCAATAAGCAGTCATAATTTCCGCTAACTCTTCATTGGAATAGGATAAGAAAGTTTTAGAAAGTAGTTCGTACCCTTTTATCATCATTTGTTGCATTTGAGTAATTGTTTTTGGTGTATGTTCTAAATAAAAGGTACGTAACTCTTTTTCTGTAATACCATTTAAAATGAGTAAATCAGCATGGCAAATAAGAGAAAGATGTGCACACATTTCAAATAATGATCGCTTCGAGTGAATTGGTTGTATTTTTAAATCGTCTTCATTATATTGGTTAAGCATTTGAATAGAAGTATCAACAGCAACTTGTAGTTGATGCAAGGCAGAGTGAACAAACATTGTAATTCTCCTCACCTCCGTATATAATAGTTTCTTAAGGGTATTATATCATACTCAAAATTCCGAAAATTCTAGTAGTTTGACTAGCATATTGAAAAGTATTATATTGTAAAAGGTCATATGAAACGTGAAATAGAATGGAATGTAATTATTGAGTTAGGAGTTAGACCAATGAGCTTGAAATATGGAAGAGATACAATTGTTGAAGTTGACTTAAATGCTGTAAAACATAATGTAAAAGAATTTAAAAAACGTGTGAATGATGAAAATATTGCAATGATGGCTGCTGTAAAAGCGAATGGGTATGGCCACGGAGCAGTTGAAGTTGCGAAAGCTGCTATCGAAGCAGGAATAAACCAACTTGCAGTTGCATTTGTAGATGAAGCAATAGAATTAAGAGAAGCTGGAATCACTGTACCGATTTTAATTTTAGGCTATACATCAGTAGCAGCTGTGGAAGATGCAATTCAATATGACGTTATGATGACTGTTTATAGAATTGAAGATTTACAAAGTATAAATGAAATTGCAAACCGTCTTCAAAAGAAAGTGCAAATTCAAGTGAAAATTGATACAGGAATGAGTCGTATCGGTTTACAGGAAGAAGAAGTGAAACCATTTTTAGAAGAATTAAACCGTATGGAGTATGTGGAAGTGGTAGGAATGTTTACACATTACTCTACCGCTGATGAAACTGATAAAGCATATACGAATATGCAAACAAGTTTATTCGAAAAAGCTGTAAATACAGCAAAAGAATTGGGAATTCATTTTCCATATATTCATAGTTCAAACAGTGCAGGATCAATGGAACTTAGCAACACATTTCAAAATATGGTTCGTGTCGGTATTGGAATCTATGGAATGTATCCTTCCAAAGAAGTTGATCATACTGTTGTAGTGTTAAAACCAGCGTTGTCTTTAAAATCAAAAGTAGCTCATGTTAAACATGCGAAGAAAAATCGTGGTGTTAGTTATGGAAATACGTATGTAACAACGGGTGAAGAATGGATTGCAACTGTACCGATTGGTTATGCTGATGGTTATAATCGCCAGTTGTCTAATAAAGGACATGCATTAATAAACGGAGTTCGAGTACCTGTTATTGGCCGTGTTTGTATGGATCAGCTTATGCTAGACATTTCAAAAGCAATGCCAGTACAAGTTGGGGACGAAGTAGTATTCTACGGTAAACAAGGCGAAGAAGAAATTGCGGTAGAAGAAGTAGCAGATATGTTAGGGACAATTAACTATGAAGTTACATGTATGTTAGACAGAAGAATCCCACGTGTTTATAAAGAAAATAATGAAATGACTGCTGTTGTAAATATATTAAGAAAAAACTGAATCGTTATGATTCAGTTTTTTTATTTTTCACAAATGAAAAATGTTCTATTTGTACCATGTAGTTGAATGTTTTTAAATCCTACAGATTCCAACGAAGAAATTATTTCTTCATTAGAGTAACAAGCTTCCTCAAAAGAAAAGTCACTTCTTTGCCAATTATCATTTATGTCATGCTTAAATAGTATAAAGTTCATCTCTGCTTTTTTTCTTTCAATGTCATAAGTAGAGTTTATCGTACAGACATATTTTTGTTCTGAAATGTGAAAGGACGCACTCCAATTTTCAAGAAAACCTTTCTCCATATTCATATCAAATGCAAATGTACCTCCATCATATAATGCTAAATAAACATGATGAAAAGTGTTTTTTAGCTCATCTAATTTCATTATATGATTTAAGCTATCACCGGCTGAAATGACATAGTGGAATTGCTCATTCAATTTGAAAGAGCGTGCATCATCGACGATGAAGGATGCATCTGGCGCGTTTTGACGTGCGTGTTCAATCATTTGAGCAGAACCATCTATACCAGTTACTATAAAATTATTATCAATTAGTTTCCTAGTAAGATGACCAGTCCCGCAGCAAAGGTCTAATATACGGGAGTGGGGAGCGGCACCTTGTAAAACGAATTTATGATAGGCTGGATAAGAGTGTTCTGCAAAATGTCCCCAATGTTTATTATAGATCTCTGCAAAAATATCATAATCAGAATAAATTAGTTTTTTAGACATATGTATTCTGCTCAAAATTCATTAAATTATAATAGTCATGCTTCGTTTTAATTTCAAAACCACATTGTGTATATAGTTTTAAAGCATTATTATTTTTCGTTTCGACGTCTAATTCAATTGTTGAAACTCCTTCTATAATAAGTGTATGTACCATATAACTAAGAATATCTTTACCATACCCTTTACCTTGATAAGAAGGATGAACTGCGAATCCTGATAGTGTAGTAGATTGTTCTTGCTCAGAAACGGTAATCGTTCCAATTGCTTTTTCATTAATAAGAGCAATGTAAACTTGATGAGAAGGTGAATTCATCATTTTCTGTAACCATGTAGCGGTATTTTCTACAGAATCTCCAAAGGCTTTACTGGAAATTTCAATAAGATTAAGAAGTGATTCTGAAGATGCAAGAGTGAGCTGTATAGTATTCTTTGTTGTTTGTTGCACTTCTTTTGCTTTGAACTCCATACTATATTCACTATATAAATAAGGTAACTTCATTTGTTTTGCAAATTCTTTCCCAGAAGCAGAATCCCCATTCATAATAAGAAGAGCTTCATCTACCTCTCTTATCCGTATTTCTTTCATTGCGGTTTGTAAAAGAGTGGTGCCTATATGTTGTTTCCTATAGTTTGGATGAACAAACCCTATTAACTCCAGTTTTGTCGGTCTTTCAAAGTCATACATACTTAATGCACCAATTAATTGAGTACCATCACAAAATAGAAAATCATTTATCATTTCTTTATTACGGGCAGTTAAAAAGTTGACATGTAAATCTGACGAGTAATCAATTTTATCTTGTTGTCCGCAAATATGAGCTAAATCTTTCATTTGCTGAATTTCGTTTGCTGTTAAAGATTTCTTTTTTTCAATATTCATTTCATAATCCCTCTCATTCGTATTTAAAAATAGGATGGATGACTTAGCCACTTTTCTAACTCCACACTGCCCTGAACAGATAATAACCGGTACAAATATCGATAGGGGTGTCTACATTCTTCAAGACGAGGAATGGGCATAATGGTTTCGTAACCTTGTTTAAAAGCATGAGCCTCTTTTTTTTGTAAATACATATTCTAAGCCGATAAAATCAAACTCTCGAGGAGCAACTGCATAGGCTTCTGTATCTACTAAACCCGTAATAGTTGTACCATCTGATAAAAACTGAGTAGGATCCATATCAATTAAAACGAGTGTAGATTCCTTTGGTGCAGGCAAGGAAGATAGCTGTGATTCAAAAGTATGAAATGCGTTATGGATACTCGTGTTATCGGAATAGAACCTATTTACAAGTTCTTTACTGACTTTTAATATGTGAGATTTAAATTCTTCTAGTGGAATGTGGAAAGTACTTGATGGGTTTCCTATAAACTCTGCTTGAAACGAATGAATTTCTGCTAGTCCTTTTCCAAGGCTGAATAAAATAGAATCAGCTTGTCCGATAAATGTTTGCAGTGTATTTCCAGTTAGTTTTTCGACGATTACATACTCTCGCTCATTTAAAACATGTTTTTGCAAAATAGTAGGGATGGGTAAGGTAGTATGCTTTTTCAATAATGCGTGTATTGTTTCTAAACGATGTACATGCCTTGGATCAATTCCAAAAAGGTTTTTACATCCCCACCAAAAATCATTGTTGGGCTCTTCAGTCATTTTTGAGGAACGAACAATAACTTCTTCAGCTTCTGTTTTAACAAGAAACACGTCGCTTGCATGGTCTACATAGCCTGGATGCAAAGTTTGAACAGATAAAATAGGTGAAGTGAACAATTGTTGTAGCATGAAAGAGCTCCTTTTTCTGTAAATTCTCTAAATTTAATTATATAACATAATGTAATTAAGAGGTAAAAATTAGGGGGATATTATTTTTGTATAAAGTGTATTAAATTTTGAGATTCTACATAAGAATCACCAAAAAGGTGAAAAATGTGTGTATATAAAGCAATTTCTTTGTATTTGCGAAAAAAATTAGTTATGATAATACTAAGAAAATATATAAGTTTTGGGGGTAATGAATGAAAAAATTATTTGAATACGTATTATTAACAATTGGCTCCATTATTGTAGCGGGTTCACTAGAGCTTATTTTAGCGCCAAATGGCTTAGTAGACGGAGGGGTAACCGCGATTGCTATTATGGCAAATAAAGTTGCTGGATTACCGCTTTACGGAGTGTTTTTAGGACTTAACATCCCGATTTTACTATTTACTGCAAAAGTAATGGGAAAGAAGTTTTTCATCCGTACATCCTATGCAAATGTTGTTACAACACTCGGATTGATTTATTTAAAACCATTTCCAGCAATTACGACTTCGGAATTATTAATTGTACTTTATGGAGGAGTTCTATTTGGTGTTGGTGTAGGGATTGTTGTAAAAATGGGCGGAGCAATTGATGGATCAGAAATGTTAGCTGTTTGGATGAACAAGCATTTTAAAGTACCAATTAGTACATTTTTACTTGCTGTAAATGCGGTTATTTTTGTATTTGTTGCTATTTTATTTTCAATTGAGCAAGCGATGTTCTCATTAGCAATTTTCTATATTGTTACGAAGATGATAGATTTCATATTAGACGGTATTAATCAAGGAAAGAGCGTCATGATTATTTCGAATAAAAATAAAGAAATTGGCGAACTGCTTATGAAAGAATTACAACTGTCTGTTACGTATCTACATGGAGAAGGTGGTTTTTTAGGAGAGCACCAGAGAATTATTTATTGTATTACAAACCGTTTCATTTATCCAAAAATGAAAGATCTCGTTCTCTCTGTAGATCCAAGTGCTATAATTGAAGCTTCTTATTCAACAGAAACAACTGGTGTAAAGCGTCCAGGAAGGACAGCGAGATCAGGGCAAGTATCAGAAGAATAGTGAATAAAAATAACTCCACGTAAGTATAACTTACGTGGAGTTATTTTTAGTTAGGGAACCAGACTTTTTTCAATAATTTTACAATCGTTTCGATACTATCTTCGGGAATACTGCCGAAACCGAGTAATACATACGATACCTTCTTTAAATTGTGAACAGAATCGTATGTGGAGAGAGGATACAACTTAATTCGCTGTTTTGCAGCAGCATGAATAAGTTCTTGTTCGTTCATCCCATTATGAACATGAAGTACGATGTGCAGTCCTGATTGTTCACCGAGTATATGAACGTTATTGCCCATTTCGTTTGTAATAGATTTAACTAAAGAAATATGTTTTCTTTTATATAACGTACGACTTCGATTAATATGGCGTTCCCAATCCCCATTTTGAATAAAGGTTGCAAAGGCAAGTTGCTGCAGGATAGAAACAGTTTGTTTAAACATGCCTCCAAGCGCTTTATAGATTTTTAAAAGATGAGGTGGTAAGACGATATACCCCATTCGCAAAGAAGGTAAAAAGGATTTCGAGAAAGTTCCCATATAAATAACGCGTTCATTTGAATCTAGTCCCTGTAAAGAGGGGATAGGTTTTCCTACATAACGAAATTCCCCGTCATAATCATCTTCAATAATATATCCTTCGCAATCATTGGCCCATCTTAATAATTCGAGCCTTCTAGATAATGGCATAATCATTCCAAGAGGAAATTGGTGAGATGGAGTGACGTATGCTACATTAGCACTTGATTCACGTAAAGCTGAAATATGAATCCCTTTCTCATCTAGAGGTATAGGGTGAACAGGAAGAGCAGAACTTTGAATCATAGCAGTTATACGGTGAAATCCAGGGTTTTCGATTCCATATTCTTTTTTTGAACCAAGCAGTTGGAGTAGTAGCCAAAGAAGAGGCTGCGTACCGGCTCCAATAATAATTTGATCAGGTGTAGAATGTACCCCGCGAGCATGATATAAATATTTTGAAATATGTTCTCGTAGAATGAACTCACCTTGAGGATCTTCTTTAGCAAATAATTCATTTTCATACTGGAATAAAGTTTCTTGTAATGCTCTTTTCCAGTTTGTAATTGGAAAAGCTTTTTGATCAATAAGGCCTTGGCTACAATCATAGTCATATTGTTCATTTTTAATATTGTTAGCTCTGTTTGACGCAACGTGTTGTTTATTTTGAATGACATCAATATCAACTTCCACAACAAAAATCCCGCGTTTCGGTTTACTTTCTACATAACCTTCAGCTAGTAATTGTTGATAAGCAGATTCAACAGTAATACGACTAACATTAAGTTGTATCGCTAAATTTCTGTGAGAAGGAAGGCGCGTACCGGCAGGCAGTAATCCCTGAGAAATTTCTCGTTTCATATATTCGTAAATTTGTAAGTAAATTGGTGTTTTACTTTCTAATTGTAATGGGATAGTAAGATCCATTTTAAGAATTCTCCTTTAAAAACTGGCCATATAAAAAATAATCGAACTGTCACTTAAGTTAAGGGCAGTTACTTTTTATAATGATGATACAACATTTAGAAAATTTAATAAATAGAAAGGAGAGAATCAAAATGAATATTAGAGAAATAGTAACAGAAGCTGATTTACATGATGTATTCCCTGTATTACAGCAATTACGAACAAAAATTTCAAGAGAAGAAGCAAGTTCTTTATTTCAAAAAATGAAAAAAGAAAATTATAAACTACTCTCGTTACAGAATGAAGATGAAGAAGTTGTTAGTCTAGCTGGTGTAGCGATTTGTACGAATTTTTATAATGAGAAACATGTTTTCGTATATGATCTTGTAACTGCAGAAGCTCACAGATCAAAAGGATATGGTAAGGTTCTGTTGTCATATGTAGAAAAATGGGGGGAAGAAAAAGGGTGCAGTTCTATCGTTCTTACATCAGCGTTTCCAAGAGTTGATGCACATCGTTTTTATGAAAGAGAAGGCTATGATAAGGTAAGCTATTCTTTTTATAAAGAATTATAATAGTAAGGGGGTTCTATGTGTGAGAACATATGGAACCCCTTTTAATTTAGAATTGAAGAATGAGGAGGGGTAATTACTTATTTTGTCGAATAGTCTCATTATAATTGAGACGATAATATGGAATTAAAAGAAGGTTAGGGGAGTTTATACTTGGAAAAAATTCAGAAACTATTAATCCCAAAAGGTGTAAGAGTTATCGTAATATCTGATATTCATGGTGAATTAAATCTTTTAAAGGAATTATTACATAAAGTTCATTTTAAAGATGATGATTATTTAATTATAAATGGAGACCTTTGTGAGAAGGGAAACGATAGCGTTGGCGTTGTAAACTATGTAATGGATTTAGTAGTTAGCAAGCCAAATGTTTATGTAGTTGAAGGGAATTGTGAAGTTGTAGTTGAAGCACTTGTAAATGAAAATCCTGCGCTAATAAATTATTTATGTACGAAAAAGAATACAATTTTTAATGAATGGCTAGCGAAATTGAACGTTACCGTTAATGAAGAAAGTGATATTTGTGAAGTGAAAAACATATTGATGGGCCATTTTTCAAAAGAAATAAAGTGGCTAACAGAATTACCAACTGCTATTGAAACTGAGGAGTATATCTTTGTACATGCTGGTCTTGAAGATAGAGAGAATTGGAGACAAACAGACAGGAAAAATGCAATTGCAATGCCAGAGTTTTTTAATAAGTCACATAGAGCGGATAAGTACGTAATTGTTGGACATTGGCCTGTTGTGAACTATTCCGAGGAGGCACCATCTAACAATCCAGTTATTGATAAGGAGAAAAAAATTATTGCGATTGATGGTGGTAATGCAATTAAAGAAGCAGGGCAATTAAACGCATTTATTATTCAGAGGACAACTTCAGGTGATACGTTTTCTTATACATATGTAGATCATTTTCCGCAGTATGAGGTATTGGCCGATTTTAATGCGAATTCAGTAATGCAGGGCGGGGTTACATATCCGCATTATTACATAGAGCCTGTGGAGAGAATGAAAGGTTTTACCGGATGTAAACAACTAGGAACAAATGAATTACTTCATGTGAAAAACGAGTATATAAAGCAACTTGAATCAGGTGAGTATACAGTGAAAACGGATATTTCTTGTGCACAATTAAGCGTTAGAAACGGGGATGTTGTTTCTCTCATTGATGGTAGTTGTGCCGGATATGATTTAATTAAAAAAGATGGTGTAGAAGGCTGGATAGAGAAAGGAATTCTACTTGAGGTAGAAAAGAAGGGGAATACAATATTTAGCTAAAGTGGGAGGGATATAACCTCCTATTTTTTATTAACTATGTTACGAGTTCGTACTTCATCTAATTTTTTCCGAAGTTCCGTTTCTAAATTAAACTCAAAAAAATAGGCTAATTTACATAAATAATTCGTATTTTATAACAAAATTATACAATAAAATAAAGGGTTTTTGTTTTGATTTTTCTGAAAAAACATTATAATTATATATGAAATAAAGAGGAATGTAGGAGGAAATTATGCAAAACGTTATATTAAAGGGGAACAAAGTTACAATTCGTACAATAGAAGAATCAGATATAAAAACATTATGGAGCTTCATATATAAAGAAGAAAATCCAGAGTGGAAAAAATGGGATGCACCGTACTTTCCGTTCTCAATGCAAGAATACGCGTCCTATAAAGAGAAGATGCAAACTCGTTTACGAGAAGAACCGCTGTCAAATTTAATTATAGAAAATAACGATCAAATTATAGGGACAGTCGGATTTTATTGGGAACATAAACCGACGCGTTGGTTAGAAATGGGAATCGTAATTTATGACCCAGCATACTGGAATGGTGGATATGGTACAGAAGCATTAAAACTATATAGAGATTTGCTATTTGAAAATATGGAGATTGGTAGAGTAGGACTTACGACTTGGTCTGGTAATGAACGAATGATGAAAGTAGCGGAGAAAATAGGAATGCGATTAGAAGGTAGAATGCGAAAATGCCGTTATTATAACGGGACATACTATGACTCTATTCGAATGGGAATGATTCGTGAAGAGTGGGAAGCGCTATGTGTAACGGAGGGGTGAGGAAGCATGTACGCAATTATTGCTACATTGGATAGTGTGTTTACTAATAAAATTAAAGAATTGCAAAATGAATTAACAAATATAATTGGAATAAATCAACTAGCTGGAGTAGAACCACATATTACATTGGCTGATTATAATGAGTTAGATGTTAATTTATATACGAAGAAATTAGAGGAGTTTGTAGTTTTTCAAGAGAACATCTCCGCTGTAACTTTTCCATCTGTTGGAACTTTTCCTACTAACGGAACGATCTTTCTAGCACCAACCATTACTGATGAATTATTAAAACTTCATCATTCTTATCATGATTATTTCAAAACTTTTCATGATAATCCACAGTCCTATTACGTTCCGGGAAAATGGATTCCGCATTGCACGATTGCAAATGGGTTAAATTCAAATCAATTTTTAAGTGTAATGGAATATATATATGAAAAATTTGATGTTACAATAGCTTCGATTGAGAAGTTAAAATTAATTAAGGTAAATTATGAAGATGGTTTTGCCATTTCTTCTAGTATATTAGCAGAATATAATTTAAAGAGAATGGAGACATCGAGATGACATATGTAATTAGAGAAATGAAGCAAGAAGATATTCATGCTGTACAAAACGTAGCAAAAATAGCTTGGCATGATACTTACGAAGGAATTATTCCGAGAGAGATTCAAGACAACTTTTTAAATGAAGCATATTCCGATGAAAAAATGAAATATCGCCTTAAAAATACACACTTATTCGTTGCAGAAGAAGAGGGAGAAGTAATTGGGTTTGCGAATTTTTCACCTGTTAGACTGCAAAATGAAGCAGAGTTAGGTGCGATTTATTTGTTGCCGGATCAGCAAGGAAAAGGGATAGGCAGCGCTTTGTTAAAAAGAGGGATTAAGGGACTAAAAGGGATTCGGAAACTGTACATACATGTAGAAGCAGCAAATGAAAAAGGAAAGCGCTTTTATGAAGCGAAAGGTTTTGCGGAATTAGAGCAATTTGAAGAGGACTTTGAAGGACATATGATGCAGACAGTAAGGATGGTTTTATACATATAGGGAGGAGCAGGAATGAAAATATTTGATTTCAGTGCAGAAGTTGGGAAACACATATCAGCATTTCAATCTAATTTCATAATGGCAAAAATATTAAATCATCAAGGGAATATACATATCGGTGCCATGCATTTACAAGAGAATGGAATTATCGGATATCATGAAGCAGTTGTATCTCAACTGCTTCTTATTGTGGACGGCGAAGGATATGTGTGCGGAGCAAATAAAGAAAAAGTGAAGGTGGAAGCTGGACAAGCTGTGTTTTGGGAGAAGGGTGAGTTACATGAAACAAGTACAGAAAAGGGATTGATGGCAATTGTAATTGAGTCGGAGGAACTTGAGAAAAGAGTTTTAATGAAAGAAGTGGGAAAGTTTGATGATTAAGGTGTGTAAGGAGGAGATTACTATGCGCAAAGTTACGCAAATAGTAATATGTGCAGCAGCAGTACTATTAATCACACTCGCTATGATAAATGGAGAAACGTGGAAAGATAAAATTGTTATTTCGCTAGCTGTTTTTATATTTACTGGATTTTCTCTAGTATGGAACACATTTATTATAAATTTTATGGAGAAATTCAATGGGAAAAGGAGTAAATAAATGCTACCTTTCAAGCGAATGAGAACTATATATTTAATAACAGTACCTATTATTGCACTACTCTCATTATTTTTCCGCAGTCATTAGGAGATCGTATATTTACTTTCTTTTTTGTACTTGTTTTTGGCGGATTAGCAATTGGATTTACCTATTTAATGGACTTTATTGGAAAAACAAAAGATAAAAGGGAATGAAAATGAAGCTTTTACAAGTGGGAACAGTAGTAAAGTCCAAAGTTGTAGATTTGTAAAATTTGAGAAGACGGATAAGGAGTAGTAAGGTGATGAAGATTCCGAAAATTATAATGGTAATACTAGTTGTAATTTCAGTCGCTGTCGGGCTGATGGGGCCATATTCAATAAAAGAAAAGATTATATATACATTTGGTGTGATCTTTTGGGGAGCAATGGCGATAGGAGCAATTAATTTAATGGAGTATATTAAAAGGAGGATGAGTAAATGAAACTTAGATTGAAGGAGGAATAATAATTAGGATAAGAAACGGAATTATATGTTAGAGATAGTTATGGACTAGGTGGTACCATTAAGTTTGAGGCGAATGCTTTAGACCACTCTTCCTCTAAAAAACTTCCCTTTGCAGAGGATTTAACAGTTACACAAAAGTTCTTAAATGGATCTTATGTATTCGGAATAGATCAATATACTTTTAAAAATGATTATGAATTAACAGCACATAAGTATGAAGTAGTTCTTAATAAAATTGAGATTCCGGATTATATCCCTTTCTTAGGTGACTATGATATTACACTAAAAGGTGAATATGGGTTTGGATATGGTTACAAAGTCCATTTAGGACAAGAGACTGGGGGGTATGCGACAGCACCTAATGGTCATGGAGGAGGATTCTTTTTTAAACTTGATAAAGACAAAAAGGAGTAAAAGTATGTTCAGACAAGGACGGTTTATGATTATTATTGGTACTATGGTACTTGTTATTGCAGGGTGGTTTTTCCCATTTAATTTATGGCAGAAATTATTTTTCAGTATTGCTATGATTGGCATTGGGATGTTGGCATATGAAAGTTCAATATTATTTGACCGTTTAGCTAAAAAATTTACAAATAGAGGAGAATAAATACCTATGAAACTATTTCCAATTGGAACAATAGTTAAACTAGAAGAGGTAGAACCGATTATTATGATCATTGGAAGAATGGTTGTATCAGCAGATAAACGTGATTTTGATTATGTGGGCGTTCCTTATCCAGTGGGCTATCTAGGTGATGAAAAAGTACTTTGTTTTAATCATGATAAGATTGTAGAGGAAATGCATAGAGGGTATATGACTGAGAGTGAATTAGTTCTACGTGAGAAATTATTAGAATTGTAGATTAGTTGAAAAATACATATAGATTTAAAAAATAAGATAGGGAAAATAATGAGAACCCTTGTAATCATTGGCATACTTATCCCTCCAGTACTGCTGTGGAGTGTACCTACAATGCCTCTAAATGATAAATTGCTGTTTACAGTTTTACAACTAACTGTAGGATTCAGTACGGTAATTGTATTAGAGATTATATTTAGAAATCGAAAAAAGAAAAGGGTAAAATAGAGATAGATTGCATGGAATATCAGTTGAAAATATATAACATGTATGACTAATAGCTTTCCTTGGAAGGTGGCCTACTGGTCGCCTCTTTTAACGTTATCTCCCTGGTAATGGAGGGCTGATTTTTTATTTAACAAAGAAAAAAGGAGCAATCAAGCATGTTTAAACAAGGGCGCATTTTAATGTGTATTTTTACCGTAGTGTTATTTTTTTCTTCCTTCTTCTTTCCACAGCCAATGGGAAAAAGGGTTTTAACAGCTATTGTTGCTCTAATTATTGGTGGAGTAGGTATTGGAATTTCCTATTTATTAGAAAATTTCAGTAGCAATTCGAAAAATATATCTAAATAAGAACAGAGAATAACGATAAAGCGTTCCTAATTGGTTCAGTTGTAAAGATAAAAGATTTAAATTGTTTTTTTATGTTATAGAAATTAACAAGAGTTAACAAGCATAGTATATCATATAGTAACGACAAGCGGAGTACATGTGAATAGATATTAGTTATACGCAGAAGAGGCTACTTATAATAGGCAGCCTCTTCTGCGTGTATTATGCATTATTATCGATACATCGTCCACATCCCAATATCTTTAAACCCTAAACGTTTATAAATTCGTCCAGCAGCTGGATTGTTATAAAATAAGCAAAGCGTTCGGCCTTCTTTCGTAAAGTCTTGGATCATTTTCTGTAATATGAGCGAAGCATATCCATTCCCGCGATGATTCGGATGTGTACAGACTCCAACAACCATAGCCGATAATGAATTTTCAGCGGAAGTAGAAGCAGATGCGATAATAGCACCGTCTTTTTCAATATAATATGTACGTCCTGTATTTGTTTCGAGAGCTTGTCTTAATATTTTCTCTGATTCATTAGCAGTTGGGAATTCAGCGATGTTACTTCGTAATTTCATAATTCGCTCTACATCATCTAGTGTGGCATGTTTAATTGTTTCTTGGACAGGCGTGCTAGGTAAGTTGTTGTCATCTAGACATTCGCAAAAATACATTTCATTTTTGGTACCTAGTTGTACACTTGGAGCAGTTTCAAATCTTTCTACAATAGTCGACTTGCCAGAGAGTTTAAGCGGCTTATATGCGGAAAGAAGTGCCTCATAGTCAGCGACTATAAACTCTCCTTTACTATACGGTATAAATGTTTCATGGAAGCGTAGCAAAATTGATTTTAATGTTCCGTTCTCTTTGAATGCGCCCCATAATTCTTGAAAATCTGTGTCATAACCGAAAGCTTCAATATCTCCAATGATAAATAAGTTAAGGGCTGCTTCTTCTTTTAGAAAAGAAAATACTTGTTCATGATCTTTCTTTGTTAATTTTCGCAGCATCACGATTCGACCCCTTTTTTATTTTTTCTAAATATTACAACTTAAGTTTTTTGAAATCAATATAAAATTTTATGTTTAGTTCACAAACTTTCGGAAAAACTAGGAAAGATATGACAAAGGAGGTTATGAACGGTGGATCATCCAATTCAAGGATTAATGAAAGCAGCAATGGAAAATTTGAAGGAAATGGTCGATGTAAATACGATTGTTGGAGAGCCTGTTCAAACGGCTGACGGTGGTGTAGTATTAACGGTTTCTAAAGTAGCGTTCGGTTTTGGCGCAGGAGGTTCTGATTTCCAGACGAATGATGGACAAAGAGCGAATGGTAACCCTGCATTTGGTGGCGGTAGCGCGGGTGGAGTATCAATTACACCGGTAGCATTTCTAGTTGTGAATAAAGATGGGGTAAATATTCTTCATTTACAAAATGCGACACATTTAGCGGAAAAAATGATTGAATTAGCTCCACAAACAATTGATAAAATCCAATCGATGTTCCAAAAAGAAGAAAAGAAAGAGGAAAATCATCACCCTCAAAACCCAGATGATATCCTTTAAAAACGCCTGCTTATGAGCAGGCGTTTTTTCTTGTAATCAGTATGTAATAAAACACATGAAATTGTAAATAGTTTTTGAAGTTTTTTCTATGTTTCTAAAATTTTTCATGTTAAAATATGCTATAGAATTGAAACATATAAAACGAAGGTGGCTGGGTGCTTTGTCTGGAGGATCTGACCAAGTAAACAATATGATATATATTAATGGTAATCGTCGGGGTCATTGTTTTATTACATCTGGAATTACGTTTAAAGAGTTTGCAAGTAACATCCCTTCACCGCTTCATCAAGTATTACTTTTAAAGCATAATTTTGAGTGGACAGATTTTCATTATCATACTTTATTTGAATATGTCGAGGAAGAAAACATACATAAACTCATTCAAGCAGAGATTGATGAATTTGATGAATTTTGTTGGGTAGATTTTGATGATGCAAGCGATTTAGATGAGTTAGAGCCAAAAGAAATTGCAGAATTATTATATTTGGCTCACAAAAAAGAACCACTTGGAAGAACGTTCTTCCCGTTACTGAAAAATAGATTCGTTTATTTTTCACATGATGATGGTTGGTACAACAAAGTGTATTACCGTAGAATCGGTGATTTTGTAGGAATGCTAAGTAAAGTAATTCCATATAAACTCGGTTCGTTTGGAAAGAAACGTTTTACTTTCTTCCAAAAATCAAAAATTTTCCCAGCAATTTCAAAGGAAGTTATCCTTGGGCTTGTTCCGTTAATGGAAGATGGGTTATACATTGATTTAGCGGGGAAAATTGAGTCAAGAAGAGGTCTTGAAATTCCGGTATATGTAGTAGGATCATTCGAAAGTACGGATGAGGTACTAGATAATATCGATGAATTGAAAGCGGACGCAACAGAAACAGGTTGGCTCATTTTTGATAAGAAAGAACAAGAGTGGCAATGGGTAGTAGACTAAGAAAACTTGGCGCATGAAGTCAAGTTTTCTTGTCTTTTGAAAGGAGAACAAATGAAGAAATATTATACAATTGTGGGTATGGTAAGTATTATTCTCGTGGCGATATTACTTATAACTTGTCCGAAAGAATCAGATTTCAAATTGTATTTAGAGGATAAGTATGCATTGAAATGTGACGAGAGTAGCTTTGAATGCACGCAAAATGTAGATGGAAAAAAAGAAAAATTACAGTTTGAAAGTATTGATGCGCGAAATGGTGTTTTCTTTATGACTGTAAAGCAAACGTATAAAACAGAAGCTGGTGTTACAAAAGAATATAGCGGAGTAGGGATGTTTGGTACATTTCTTTTTGTTTCAGAGAAGACTTTCTAGTAATAGAAGGTCTTTTTTTTATGCTTATGTTCATATAGATGAAGTAAGACAAGCATAGGAGGGGGATTAATGAAGAAGGAATGTATCGTTTGTGGTGGTGAGGAGTTTTTTTCATCAACATTATATGCACGTACGAAACAAGATTGGGCATATGCACCAAACATGTACCGATTTGAAAAGGTGTTTATTGAACAAAGGGACGAAGAAAATTATCCAGTCTTTCAAGAAATTACAGCCAAGCATTGTTGTGGATGCGGTCATATTATGTTGTATCATGAATGAACACACCAAGTATAACTTGGTGTGTTTTTTTTAAAACGCTGATAAAGCAAGCGGATATAGTAAAGTGAATAAAACAGAAAAACTGCCAAAACCAATTGCAGTATATCCAAGTGTTCTCGCTCCAAAGTTGACAGCTAATAAGCCAACTAAAATCGCAAGGGAGCCGAGTGTAACAGGATAAAAAGCAATGGAGAATAACGAAAGAAATAATGCGACATAGCCTATCATTGCTCCGGTATTTGTACCTTCTATTTCATTTGCAATTTCTTTGCGCTTATGTCTAATCGGAATACCAGCTGGTGATATTTCAGCTGCATACTCTTCGTTTTTTTCACCACTTTTAAAATGATGATTTCTCTTTCTTCGCATGTACATCCCTCTCTTTCAATTGGGTGTATCTATAGTATCTTTCATAAGGAAAAGAACATGAGTATGAGTTAAACCCAAGTAAAGCAAAAATTGGAGAAAATAGATTCCATTGTTATCCTGTACATCCCGCTATTTGCCGTGCAGTAAGGTTACCCGAAAAAGCCCGATTGGTGAGGGCTAATAATCAGTGGCGGACGAACAAAATCCCCCACTGATTAAAGCTTCACTTTATCTCTTTATGAAGATAAACAGGAATTTTGGAAAATGATGTAGAATGAAATGAATGATAATAACTGAAGGTAGGGGAATGTATGGCGAAGTTTAATTGGCATGAATCGGCAGAGAAAAAATGGGATAACGATGCAGAGTTTTGGAATCAAAATAGTCAAGAAATGTGGGATAGCGGGAGCAGGAGTACAATCATTCCATTTTTTGAGCAGTACGTCGAAAAAGAAGCACAAGTGTTAGATATTGGCTGTGGTGATGGGTATGGTACATATAAATTAAGTGTTACTGGGTACAAAGCAGTTGGGGTGGACTTATCGGAAGTGATGATTCAAAAGGGTAAGGAACGCGGAGAGGGCTCAAATTTATCTTTTATAAAAGGTGATTTTTCTGCATTACCATTTGAAAATGAGCAATTTGAAGCAATAATGGCAATTAATTCTTTAGAATGGACTGAGGAGCCATTACAAGCATTAAATGAAATAAAGCGTGTTTTAAAGAAAGATGGATACGCATGTATTGCAATTTTAGGACCGACAGCAAAGCCTCGAGAGAATAGTTATCCTCGTTTATACGGCAAAGACGTTGTTTGTAATACGATGATGCCTTGGGAATTTGAACAGTTAGCGAAAGAACAAGGTTTTGAAGTTGTAGATGGCATCGGTGTATATAAGCGCGGAGTAAATGAGAAGATGTTAGGTCAACTACCTACAGAGTTACAACAATCGTTAACATTCTTATGGGTATTTATGTTAAAAAACGTATAAAGAAATGAAAGAATTTTTAGGAGGTAAATAAGTGCAGAAAATACAAAAAACTGATACAATATCATCAGAACCAATTAAAGGGGGACTAGGGTATATGACAACTACTACAACAGTTAAATCCGATATTGAAATCGCACAAGAAGCGAGTATGAAGAAGATTCAAGAAATTGCAGCTGAATTAAATATTTTAGAAGATGAATTAGAGCCATACGGACATTATAAAGGTAAGTTATCTCTTGATATTTTTAAGCGCTTACAGGATGAAAAAGACGGTAAAGTTGTTTTAGTAACAGCGATTAACCCAACTCCAGCTGGAGAAGGTAAATCAACAGTAACAGTTGGTTTAGGTCAAGCTTTTAATAAAATTGGTAAGAAAACAGTAATTGCACTTCGCGAACCATCTCTTGGACCAACGATGGGACTAAAAGGCGGAGCAGCAGGTGGTGGTTTTTCACAGGTTGTACCAATGGAAGACATTAACCTTCACTTTACTGGAGATATCCATGCGATCACAACTGCCAATAATGCGTTAGCGGCGTTTATTGATAATCATATCCAACAAGGAAACACACTTGGAATTGATACGCGTAAAATCGTTTGGAAACGCTGTGTTGACTTAAATGATCGTGCCCTTCGTAATGTAGTAATTGGCCTTGGTGGACCGGTTCAAGGTGTACCACGTGAAGACGGTTTTGATATTACAGTAGCATCTGAAATTATGGCCGTATTTTGCCTTGCAACAGATATTCAGGATTTAAAAACGCGTCTATCTCGCATTGTTGTCGCTTATAATTTTACAAATCAACCTGTAACGGTTAAAGATTTAGGTGTAGAAGGTGCGTTAACATTATTATTAAAAGACGCATTAAAACCGAACTTAGTACAAACATTAGAAAATACACCAGCTATCATTCATGGCGGACCATTTGCGAATATCGCTCACGGTTGTAACAGTGTTATCGCTACGACAATGGCAGCAAAATTAGGTGATTATGTTATTACAGAAGCTGGATTCGGTGCAGATTTAGGTGCTGAGAAGTTTTTAGATATTAAAGCTCGTGCAGCTGGCATTAAACCAGAAGCAGTTGTTATTGTTGCGACTATTCGTGCGCTTAAAATGCATGGCGGCGTAGCAAAAGATCAATTAAAAGAAGAAAATGTAGATGCATTAGCAAAAGGTATGGAAAACTTACAGAAGCATGTTGAAACAATTCAAAGCTTCGGTGTGCCTTTCGTAATTGCTATTAACAAATTCATTACTGATACAGATGCAGAAGTTACATATTTACAAGAATGGTGCAATGAGCGTGGCTATGCAGTATCCTTAACAGAAGTTTGGGAGAAGGGTGGCCAAGGCGGAGTTGATCTTGCTGAAAAAGTACTAAAAGAAATCGAAAAAGGTGAGAACAACTACGCACCACTTTACGAATTAGAATTACCATTGGAAGAAAAAATTCGTACAATTGCTCAAAAAGTGTATGGTGCAAAAGATATCGAATTTGCTCCGAAAGCACGTAAGCAATTAGCTCAATATGAAGGAGAAGGTTGGAGTAACCTACCAGTTTGTATGGCGAAAACACAATACTCTCTTTCTGATGATGCAACGAAATTAGGGCGCCCATCTGACTTTATTGTTACAATTCGTGAATTAAAACCATCTATCGGTGCAGGGTTTATCGTTGCGTTAACAGGAACAATGTTAACAATGCCAGGTCTTCCGAAACAGCCAGCTGCGCTGCAAATGGATGTAAATGAAGAGGGAAAAGCAGTAGGTTTATTCTAAAAGGTTGTAATTCATCTCGTTTATCTGTACACTATATATACATCAAGTGGCGCCTTTCCATCGAAAGGCGCCTGTTTTTTGGAGGAAATTATGTTTGATCCAACTGCTTTTGAAAATTTAAAGGTAATTGTGGAAGGAGCTGTCTATGATTTCGATTTACACGGTGATATTCTCGTAACAGATCGAAAAGATGTGATGGACCTTGCTTCATTGAGTCGTATGTATAGTATTTCATTTCAACTAACAGAACCATTTAAAACGATGGTAGAGGCAACATTTTCACTATCTGTTGATGCAAAGAATTTATCAGGTGAAATATTAGAAGTACCTCAGTTTATACCAGGTTGTGAAATGAAGCTGGAATTCTCGTTCGAAATGGAACAACCAGAGATAGGATGCGAAGAAATTGAAACTTTATTGCATTCTATATGGGGAAAAGAGCGAATGATTACGCAGAAAATTTCATACGAATATAATAAGCAAGCGATTTCATATCATAATAAGGTAGAGGTTCTATTTCAAAAAGCGATTACAGAAGACCATGTTGATGATTTAATAGCTGTTATTTCACACATGATAGAAACGGTGCGAACAATACAGCATTTTCTTCAAAAATAGAGATAAAGGAGAAAAACAAATGATAAAAGATATGCAACCATTTTTACAACAAGCTTGGGAGAAGGCTGGTTTTAAAGAATTAACTGAAATTCAAAAACAAGCGATTCCAACTATTTTAGAAGGACAAGACGTTATAGCTGAATCTCCAACTGGAACAGGAAAAACATTAGCGTACTTATTACCACTTTTACATAAAATTAATCCTGAAGTAAAACAGCCACAAGTTGTTATTTTAGCTCCAACGCGTGAACTTGTAATGCAAATTCATGAAGAGGTTCAAAAATTTACAGCAGGAACTGAAATTTCAGGTGCATCTTTAATTGGTGGTGCAGATATTAAGCGCCAAGTTGAAAAATTAAAGAAACACCCGAAAGTAATTGTCGGTTCACCAGGCCGTATTTTAGAATTAATTCGTATGAAAAAGCTAAAAATGCATGAAGTGAAAACAATTGTATTTGATGAGTTTGATCAAATTGTAAAGCAAAAAATGATGGGCGCTGCACAGGATGTAATTAAATCAACGATGCGCGATCGTCAATTAGTATTCTTCTCAGCAACAATGACAAAAGCGGCAGAAGATGCAGCACGTGATTTAGCAGTTGAACCACAATTAGTACGTGTAACTCGTGCAGAGTCAAAAAGCTTAGTTGAGCATACGTATATCATTTGTGAGCGACGCGAAAAAAATGATTACGTAAGAAGAATTATGCATATGGGCGATGTAAAAGCAGTTGCTTTCTTAAATGACCCATTCCGTTTAGATGAAATTACTCAGAAATTGAAATTCCGTAAAATGAAAGCAGCAGCTCTTCATGCAGAGGCAAGCAAGCAAGAGCGTGAAGCAACGATGCGTGCATTCCGCGGTGGGAAATTAGAAATTCTACTTGCTACTGATATTGCAGCACGTGGAATAGATATTGATGATTTAACACATGTAATTCACTTAGAGTTACCTGACACTGTAGACCAATACATTCACCGTTCAGGACGTACTGGACGTATGGGTAAAGAAGGAACAGTAGTTTCTCTTGTAACAGAACAAGAAGAACGTAAATTACTTCAATTTGCGAAAAAATTAGGTATCGTGTTTACGAAACAAGAAATGTTCAAAGGAACATTTGTAGAATCGAAACCACAAGAACCAAAGAAAAAGAAACCAGCTTTTACTGGGAAGAAGAAGCCTAGATAAAGTTAAACTTTAATCAGTGGGCGGGTGTTCCTCCCCACTGATTATTAGCCTTCACGTGCAGTTAATCTCCCACCGGACTTCTTTGCTCTAACTGAATTTTGAGGTGGGAGTCTTACTGCACGGCAAATAGTGGGATAAATAAAAGGAAAGACGTAACTATGCGTAGTTACGTCTTTTTTTTGTGGAATAATAGATGAAATTTTATTAACGATTATTAAAATTTCATCTATCGTAACTTTAAAAATATTAATGATTCTACAGGGATTATTGATAAAGGTGTAGCATTTCTAGTTTAGTTTGTACAAGGAAGTAACATAAAAAGAGTCGAATATTAACATGATACGAAATAATAAAAAGAAGGTACATTTATGAACAGGAAATTAGGAATGTTTTTAAATACAAAACATATTGAAGTAAACGAAGGAATAAAAAAGGCGAGAGAATGGGATTTAAAATATATTCAACTATATGCTATGAATATGACTTTCAACTTAGCAAATATTTCAAAGGTAGAATGGACCAATTTAAAGAAAAGTTTATTTTTTAATGGAATTAAAGTTCCGTCATTAGCAATTAGTTTTGGAGAAAGTGGAATTGTAGGGGCGGAGGATGAAAATGTAATAGAGCAGTTGAAACGTGTTGCTGATAAGGGATTAGAATTAGGAGCAAATATAATAACGGCTCACATTGGAAAAATTCCAGATGTTGAAAAGAGCGAGCGATATGACAAGATGCAAAGGGCTTGTTATGAGATAGGGGATTTATTATTAAAATTAGGGGGAGTCTTCGCTATGGAGACAGGATCTGAAAAAGCAATAGTATTAAAACAATTTTTAGAAACTACAAACTCCAAAGGACTAGCTGTTAACTTTGACCCAGCAAATTTAATTAGCGATGTAAATGGAAATCCGATAGAGAGTTTATTACTATTAAAAGATTATATAGTACAAACTCATATTAAAGATTGTAAAGAAGTGAAAAGCGATAGTTCAAGTAAGTATATAGAAGTCGCAGCAGGAAATGGTGAAGTAGATTTCGATATATTCTTCAAGGCATTAGATGAAATCGGATTCGACGGGTATAACATGATTGAAAGAAATGATTATTTTAACGAACTTGACGGGATGAATCAGTCGGTAAATTTTGTAAAGAGGTACATATAAACTCAAAAGGAATAACAATAACACTTGTAGAAACCTACATAGAGTATAAAAACCATTAGGGGGAAATGAAATGATCCATAAAGTTGGACAAATTATGCTGTATGTAAATAATCAAGATGAGGCAGTAAATTTTTGGACGGAAAAGGTAGGGTTTCATGTAGTAGCAGAGGAAGATAACAAGCAAGGAATGAGATGGATTGAAATCGCTCCGACTAACGGTGCAGAAACGAGTATTATATTACATAATAAAGAAGTTATTTCTAAGATGAGCCCAGAATTAAATCTTGGTACACCATCTTTAATGTTCTTCTCAGAAAATCTTGATCAATTATATACAGATTTAAAAAATAAAAATGTTACTGTTGGAGAAATGGTAACTATGCCTTCTGGTAAAGTGTTTAACTTTGCTGATAGTGAAGGCAATTATTTTGCGGTTATGGAAAAGAACCAATAATAATATTGCTATTTGAAAATCCCCCTCAAATATATTGAGGGGGATTACATGTTTGAAGTGGATTTTTCATTAGAGAGTTGATTAATATAAAATACGCCTTTTTCAATAGCTGTTTCAATATAACCAACGATTTGATTGAACGTAAATACTTGCAAGTTTTCATGTAAATGTTGCTCTGGATACAACATATCTTCAAAAAGATACTTCCGAAAAGCTAAAACGTTTTCTTTAGAAACCTCTTCAATATCTATAATGTGAGTCTCTTGATTGAGAAGAGAGAAGAGCCGTTGTTCTTTATCGTAATGATAAAGTAATTTTGCGTTCAATAATTTAAAGTCGTTGTAGTACATAGGTGTGATCGTTTCGTCATTTTCTATTCTATTTTTAAGCCAAGGTAGAAAAAAGCCGCTTAGCCAATTATCATCGGCAATGAGGTGGGTGCAATAGCCTAGGAGAAAAGGGGACTCCATATAATCTTTATATTTATGAATAAATGATCCATAATCAATTCGTCTCGTATAGTCTTTTGTTGAGCCGGCGTAAAAATGTGAGGTGACTTTTTCTATCTTTGAATGCACAGCATCGGGGGCTACGCCTCCAAGTATAAAAGAAGTTTTATCTTGAATAGATAATTTCTCGGCAATCCTGTTAGCGATAATAGCATGCATAATTCGTGATCCCATGAATGACACCTCGGTTTCAAGTATTCATTTCAGGAAGAGGGCTGAATAGTTAGTATGACTTTCCCTGTACTTTTTCTACTTTCGACCCATTCATGTGCTTTCCCTGCATCTTGAAGTGGAAAAGATTTCGTTGCTTTCATTTTCAGACGGCCATCACGTAAATAACGGAAAACTTCATTTGCAGTTTCTTGGAGTAGTTCAGGACGTTTTTTTCGTGTAGTGCCAAAGCTAAAACCGAGTATAGAACGGCAACTTGCGTGTAAATCTTTCGTTTGAAAATTACCAACTTCTCCACTAGCATTGCCGAAATGGACGAGACGACCGTAATAAGCAAGGCATTTTAAACTTCTTTCAGAAACAGTTCCGGAAATAGAGTCTAAAATTACATTAACTCCTTCTCCGTTTGTCAGCTCATTGACTTTCTCTACAAAATCTTCATCTTGATGACAAATAACATAATCAGCACCAGCATCTAAAGCAATTTTTCTTTTTGCTTCACTTCCGACAGTCCCAATTACTTTTTTAGCCCCTAATAATTTTGCGAGTTGAATCGCGGTAGTACCAATTCCTCCAGCAGCTGCATGAATTAGAACAGATTCACCATGTTGAAGTCTTGCAACATTTACAAGTAAATTGTAGCTTGTAAAAGATACGATAGGGCAAGCGGCTGCAGTTTGGAAATCAACTTCATCAGGTAATACAAAAGTAAGATTTTCATTTGCAACAACATATTCAGCGTAAGAACCATTTTGAGGAAAAGCAATGACTCGTTGGCCAGGATAAATGTTTTTCACATGAGAACCTACGCGTTCTACAATACCAGCTGCATCTATCCCTGGGATAAAAGGTAAGGCTTTGTTTCCTTTTTTGCCATAACGTGATTTAATATCGGCAAAATTAACACTAGTAGCAACAACACAAATTAATACTTGATTGTCTGAAATAGCCGGCATCTCCACGTCTGTATATTTCATCACTTCAGGACCACCGAACGAAGTTACAACGATAGCTTTCATATAATATCCTCCTAAATTTGACTATATAAATCATTTTAAATCTTCATTAAGAATTGGAAAATTATATAATTGTTATGCAAGGTTATAAGTGAAGCTTATGAAGTCATTAGATCATTATATTAATGTATATAAAAATTTTTTTTGAAAAATCGAACGAAATATCGTTTTCTTGCCAATATATAGTATAAGACAAAGGAGGGATGGTACATGAAGGATGAAACAGTGTATACAGATTTAATCCAATTAACTTTATCAGGCAATAAAGAAGCGTATAGCGAATTGTATGATAAAACGATTCAAGAAATATATAAGACAGCACATTTTTTAATAGAAGACAAAGCAGATGTAGATGATGTCGTTCAAGAAATATACATACAGCTATATGAATCGCTTCGTAAATATGATAGCGAGAAGCCATTTAGACCTTGGCTAATTGGACTGGCGATTAAACAAATTCATTCTTATAGAAGAAAGAGGTGGATGCGACTGCGAATTGTAAAAAAAGCAGAAGAGCAAAGAAAGCCAGTACAAATTGATTTTTCTAGCGATGTTGTAAGTAAAATATCAAATCAAAAATTAATCGAACTCATTCATAAGTTACCGTATAAATTGAAACAAGTTATTATCTTAAGATACTTACACGATTACTCTCAAGAAGAAGTAGCACAAATATTACATATTCCAATCGGTACAGTGAAGTCTAGAATTCATGCGGCATTAAAGAAACTACGTCAAAAAGAGCAAGTAGAAGAAATCTTTTTAGGAGAGGTAGGGAATGTGAAATGAGCTTAGATTGTAGAGTTAGAGAATCTATACAAGAAGAAGCGAAGGGGATTATTGCCCCGCCGGAGTTAAAAGAAAAAGTAATTGTTCAGATTAAAATGAAGCGAGGGGGGAACAAAAGGAAGAAGCGCCTTATTGCAGGGGTGCTTGCAGCAGCATTTTTAATCCCAACGACTGGTTTTGCTTACCAATCTATTATGGCGGATGGTATATACGGGTCGTTTGAGAACTTAAAAAAACATGCCGGAGCGATGACATTAGAAGCATATATGCGTTTTAATGCAAAGTTATCACAAGCGAAAGACGAAATGGGTGCAAAGGAATATGAAGAGTTTACAAAAGAACTAAAGAAATTAACAAATGCAAAGCTTGAGTACGGGGATTCGAACGGTAATATTGATTATGATCAATTATCACCAGCTAAAAAAGAGGAAATGAAAAAGGTAGAAATGGAACTTCAGCCGTATTTTGATAAATTAAATGGCCATAAATCTAGTAAAGAAGTATTAACTTCAGAAGAGTATGAACAATATATGGAAGCGTTAATGTCATATCAAACTGTATTAGTAAAAGCGAAATCGAGTGGTGGGATAACAGTAGAAGAAGTACCTGAAGCGTATAAAGAAAGATTTATTAAAGCAGAACAGTATATGGAGTATGTAGATGAAAAGGTGAGATAAGTAAAAAAGCTCATAGCTTAAGCTGTGAGCTTTTCTTATTGAAACGTAAATATATTAACCACCTATGCCTTTTGCTAGCAATAAGAAATATACAAATACTAGTATTACTCCATTTAATGCCGTGCCAACTATTTTAAATAGCCAATTCTTTGATGCGATCGCAAAAATAATACCGAGTAATGAAAGAATACTTAGAAGTACAATAATTAATGTTAAATTTGCATTAGGTCCTCTTAAAATAAAGAAAGAACATATACTTGCGATAAACGTTAGAAACGAGAAAGTCCCAAATTTCATAATAAGTCTCCCTTGTTTGAAATGTATTTTGATTTAGTGCACGACTTTCTTTAGTTTAACATGAATTTCCTATTATCAATTAAATATATGAACAATAAAAAACGAGTATAAAATCTATGCGATTTCATACTCGTTTTGTTATTACTTAAATTTCCTTACCGCATGTATAGAAACTCTTACAAGGAGTATTGCACTTATAAATAAACCACCATAACCAACGACACTTAAAAATTGAACATTAGGTTCTTTTGCATACAAGTTAGGGGCAGAATTATCTTGATTTACTAAATAAGTGAAAGTGGGAAATCACTTAGTTATATTCCTTCCCAGTCTCCTTGTCTTTTTGTATCAAACAATCTAAAAGTGAGTAACCAGCTATTAAACTAATAATGGTAACGAAAGTTGTATTTATAAGAATAATATTAGTTAAATAAGGTAGATATTTTCCAACTGGTGAAAAGAGTAGAGCTGGAGAAAAGGAAATGAATAGTGTAGGCAACGTAATAGCGATAAATTTATCCGGCTGAAAGTTCCAGTTTTGTTTACTTGTTTCACGATTAATGGATTGAAGGAATCGTAATAAAATGCCGACCAAAAGAGGGAAGAGTGTATAGTAGAATAATCTTGGATAAACGTTAAAGTTCACCTGCGCGTCTGTATCTAAATAAAATTGAATTTTCACTCCGACAAATAATAATAAGACGATAAATAATGTGAAGCAGAGGTATAGAATCACTTTTTGCATTGCATTCCACCATCCTTTACTCAAAATATATTCAAAAAAAGAAGAGATATACAATAAATACTGTTGTATATCTCTTCTTTTACTGTTAGTTAATAGTGGAGTTTGCTTTTTCTTGCTTCGTGAAATAATCAATAATGCCCATCGCGCTAATTTCTATATCTAGATGTAAAATGTTATAAACGGAATGATTTGATGGAACGTTTAACTTTGTAAGATGAGAAGAGATTTTATCCATTAATAAAGTTTGTAAAGCTTTAGTCGCTTCATCGAAATCATTATACTTTTCAAAGACCTCTTTACCAGTACCAACAAAAATAGGTAACCAATGTTCAAGTTGGTTATATACTTCTGTAACATTGGATGATGCGCCGTAATGACCGAAATAAATAGTATCTACATCCATACTTTGAATATGATTTTTAGAAGCGATCATCGCCTCTGGTTGGAATTGTGAAGGTGAAGTTGATGGTAGATATAGTTCTACACCAAGATCAGCTAGCTCTCGATAGTAAATTCCAATTGTATCGCCAGTAAAAATGCCGTTTGTTAATGAATCGTGAATGCTAATATGATGCTTAGCATGTCCCGGTGTATCGTAAAATGTAAGTGTACGGTCTTCTGCAATTTTTAACCTATCACCATGTTGTACAATACGAACACGTTCTTCTTCAATTGGAAGAATGGGATTAAAAAGTTTATCAAAATCTTCTTTGTACACAGCTTTTGCACCTAAAATGAGTTTTGTTGGATCGATCATATGACGAGCACCACGAGAATGTACAAATAAAGTAGCATTTGGGCACTTTTCCATCATTAGCCCTGCTGCACCTGCGTGATCTAAATGAACATGTGTAACAATGATATTTTTTACATCTTTTAAATCAATATGTAGTTGTTGTAAGCCGTCTAAAATATACGGAAGAGAAGGGGCTGCACAAGTTTCAATTAAAGTAATGTCGTCACCTAATAAAACGTACGTACCTGTTCGTTCAATATGTTGTAAGTCGTAATCATCAATAAGATATAGGTGAGAAGATAATTGTTCTACTTTTTTCATCTTTACCACTCCTTATATACTTTTATAGTTTTCCCCGCTATTTGTGGGCAGTAAGACTCCCACCTCAAAATTTGGCTGAAGGAAAGAAGTTAGGTGGGAGAACAACTGCCCGTAAAAGCCCGATTGGTTCAACTAATAATCAGTGAGGAACAAAATCCCCACTGATTAAAGTTTCACTTTATATTATACGCTAAAAATACAAAAAGGCAGAAAACGAAAGTTTCGTCTTCTGCCTTTTTGTAATGTTCTTACCGCGTTTGTTCTTTATTAATAGACATAACGAACAGTCCAACAATGCCACCAACGATTGGAAGCATAATCTCTCCTGCTAAATTAAAGTAGGAGCTTAAAAATAAACCATTTACATCGATTACCCAGCCAATAACATACAATAACATCATATATAGTACGAAATAAAACTCGCGATTTGAAATCGTTTCATGTTGTGCAGTTTTCATAATGAACACCATCCTTTTCTTTTATCATGGAATATAAACTGTCACATTTTGTTCACAATTCAATTGTAAAACTTTCCATCATAAAAGTCTAGTATATTGTGTCGAATTTTTGAACAAAAATAAAGCGCTATCATTTTGGTGTGTAAGTACGTAATAAGAGCTGTATATTCACGAATGTAGTATAGTATAAACATAGAATGATAGTAAAGAGAGGGGTAGGATCAATGACAGTTTATGATTTTTCAGCTAAAACGATAACAGGAGAAGATAAATCGTTAAAAGATTACGAAGGAAAAGCGCTTCTTATTGTAAATGTAGCTAGCAAATGTGGTTTTACACCGCAATATAAAGGATTACAAGAAGTATATGATAAATATAAAGATCAAGGATTAGAAATACTAGGTTTCCCTTGTAATCAATTTGGAGGGCAAGAGCCGGGAACGGAAGCTGATATTACTAGTTTTTGTGAATTAAACTATGGTGTAAACTTCCCGATGTTTGCAAAGATTGATGTGAAAGGTGATAAGGCTCATCCTCTTTATACATACATGACAGAACAAGCACCCGGTTTACTTGGTATGAAAGCAGTGAAATGGAACTTTACTAAGTTTCTAATTGGAAAAGATGGGAAAGTAGTAGGGCGTTTTGCGCCGCAGACGAAACCGGTGGATTTAGAGGTTGAGATTGAGAAGGTGCTTGGGGAATAATTAGGAGTTAGCTATCTTTTATTATGTATATTAAATAACACCTCAAAGAACAAAGTAGTTCTTTGAGGTGTTTTCTTTAAACTCACATAATCAAGATTAAATCACTCTATCGTAGTCATTTGATTTAGGCAGAGAAGCTGCTTTTTTCATAAGCACTTCCCATAAGTGTACGGATGTCTTCCATTCGGCGGCGGCTTGTTCCTTTTGATACATAGCGTTCTCATAACTGAAAGTAAGTTGTTGCATATCAGCCGAGTTGTAAAGTGTATCGATGTGAAGAGCGTATTCTCGGAATGTTTGACTTTCACCCCGCGGTATGCCGATTCTCGCAAATTGTTTTAAAAGTGCACCGTAAGCTTTTCTATAAACAGCATCATCTTTTCGATATTTATAGAAAAGAATAATAAAAAATGTAATCCATTTCATTCTTGTGGTGAAGAGAATGTATCCTATGATACTAATCGGTATCGCAGAGAGGAATACGTACCACCAAGAAAAACCATTTTTAGAATTTGTGATCTTTTTAGTAGAGGCTTCTTCTGTATCTTCTATTAAACTTTTGAGCTTCGCTTCATTGTTTCTTTGGTGCATTTGCTCGTTTTGAGAATTAGTTTCTTCGCTATTTTGAAAAGTAGGAGCAGGAGTATTATTTGTAAAATTATAGGGATTGGTAAATCCTTTTGTTGGTTCGAATGGAATCCATCCGTATCCAGGAAAATATACTTCGACCCAAGAGTGTGCGTTATTGTTTTCGATTTTATAAACATTCGCATCTTCTGTACTAGCAAGTGTATTCTCAAGAGTTCCTTCTGTATAGCCTTTTACCCATCGAGCGGGAATCCCGGCAGAACGAAGTAACACGATCATAGACGTCGAAAAATTATTACAGTAGCCGCTTTTTGTATCGAAAAGGAATTGATCTACATAATCTTGGTTTTTGGCAGGAATCATCACATCCGTTGTTTCGTATACAAAAGAATGGTCTGTGAAGTAATTTTCAATAGCTAATACTTTATCATATCGGTTGTCTTTATCATTTGTAAGATTAACAGCTAAGTCTCTTACTCGCTGCGGTAATGATTCGGGAAGTTGTGTGTATTTTGTCATGAAATAAGGATTTGATTCTTGACCTTCATTCGTTTTTGCAGCTTTCAAGTTTTCTATGGAAAACTCCGGGATCTCATATGTTACTTTATACGAATTTAAAGTAGTAGAAGAGTCTCCGTGCATCGTATAGATTTTTTCTGAAAATGGGTCAACGCTGTATGATACATCAGAAGAAGCCTCAACTGATACTAATCCTGTTGGATAGGTAAGGTGAGAATAACTTTTTTGCATGGTGATTGTTGCTTTGGCTGTTTCTGTTTTTGTATTTTTTTCGTACCAACTCACGACGTCGTTTTTATTTTTAAAAGAAACCTTTTTCGGATTTTCAGAAACCTCCCAGCCTTTTCCTGTATAAAAATCTTTTGTTTCTACTCTCCAATATTGTTTGTTTTGCGTTTGTGCTGTAAAAACAATTGTATTATCCGCCTTAAAAGGACCACCTAATTGCGAGTCATCTAAACCATACCCAATTTTAGAAACTTCTTGTTCTTTACTTGCTTCGGATGTGTTGAATTTTAAAAAATCCATTGGGTTTGGCCATTGAGGGCCAAATTTTGGAGCGAAGTATGCGATAGTTGCTGACAATACAATAAATATGGTAAGAGGTCTAAGTAATTTTGAGATTACTCTAGCATAATTTTGTAAGTGTTCCGTCTCTTTTATTCGTTCTATTTGAAGAAGACTAAGCATAAAAAAGCCGATGACAACAGTACGAATAATAGCGTAGTTTGCATTGTATAAATGTAAGTTATGAAAAGTTATGATATAAATAATAGTCAATATAAGAAATAACAACCCGCGTTTTTTATGAATCATCCAAAAAGAGATGAAAGAACTCAAAAACCAAAATGATAAAAAAAATAAAAGTGTTGGAAAAACTGGAGAAATATCTAGCAAATTCCCTTGAAATAACAGGGAGGAATTTCGAGAAATATCAGAAAAAAATTTCGTTAGCCAAGATGGATTTATAAAAGCATTTTTATAATACAGGAAATGAATGATGAATAAGATCGTGACGATCTTTATTGGAATTTGCCACCTTGTTTGAAAAAAAGAGAGAGTGAAGCAAATTCCTATAAATATTACAAAAATATCTAATCTACCTACGTTTGTAATACCTATAAGGGGTCTTAGCCATTCTAGTAAAAGTAGAAGTGCACATACATGCATGAAGAATCTGCTCATATCCCATTTGTATTTTGTTCGTAATGTTATCATTTGCTCACCTCAAAAAACACGTTTGTATACCGGTTCCCATAAACCACATTTACAAATATTTTTCGTTTTTGTAGAGTTTCTAGAATACTTAGTTCTCGATGTGAGAGTTGATTTGCTTTTTCTTTCACGACAAACACCATTAATTTTCTGTTTTTTATAGCAGCAAAGTCAGCCGCCTTTTGAATATCGGGAGAAAGATCGCTTGTTACGAGTATAATCGTTACGGGCTCATAAATTTTTCTTAATTCTATTTCTACACTCCGAGAGAGCGGGAATACACAGTCCGCTTGCACTTTCGCTAAATGACAAAAGATTTGATGCAACTGACTATCTCCATTGTCTAAAGGGAAAAAAGTTCGTTCTTTTCCGACAGACACGAATGACGCTGGTGAATTTTGCTTCAATACAGCCCGTACAATAGAGGCGGAAAATGTTACGACTGATTCGAATAGAGGGGATGGGGTTCTGTCCATGAATATCATAATATTATGGCTGCGCTGTTGTTCAAATTCTTTCGTCATAATATTGTTTGTTCGTGCAGTTGCTTTCCAATCAATCCATGAAAAGCGGTCACCAGGCTTATATTCTCTGACACCGACAGAGACTGTAGAGTCTTTTGCTAAATTTATATTTGCTGAAAGCGCTCCTTGTTCGAAATGATTTTCTAATTGTCGATACGCTATATCTACATACTGGGGATAGACTAAAAATGTATCTAGAACTGAAAAAGTTACTTCTTTCTCCATCATTCCGAATAGATCACCAGTTTTGACACGTACGCTTGAAAAAGTGTGCTCTCCTCTAGGGATTGTGTCAATTGCATATTGAAACGAAATATTTCGTTTCAATCCTGGAAAGAGTATTACCTTATTCACCTTCGTTTGTCTACAATTTGTAAATTGTGATGGCAGTTCATCTTCTATAATTAAATAAAGTAAGGGGAAAGGAAATCTTCTTTTTATTGTAATCGTGCTTAAAAATTGTTCTCCTGCTACATATTCGTCTTGATTTGTTATTCGTTTTACCTCGGCGTTCCGTAAAGCATAGAAGGGAAGCAGTAGTGAATAAAGGCCAATAGGAATCATACTGTAAAACAAAAACCAACTTACAAATCCTCCTTGAAGCATAGCGTATACAAATGTTAAGACTAGGCATAACGGAATAAGTGATAACTTAGTAAAATGATAGAGTGCTCGTAGTATCCGTTTCATCAAAGGTTCATCTTCCTTTGAGTAGGTACGGTAGTTCGCGCAACGATTTTTGTGATAACTTGTTCTCCTGTAATTCCTTCAAATTTTGCCTCCATTTTTAGAATGAGTCTGTGAGCCAATACGTAAGGAGCTAAAAATTTAACATCGTCTGGAATAACGTAATTTCTACCATGGATGAATGCATATGCTTGTGAAGCTTTCATTAAAGCAATCGAGCCACGTGGACTTGCACCAAGCTGTATAGAACTATAAGAACGAGTCTGACTAACAAGCTTTACAATGTAATGCTTGATTGCTTTGTCCATGCTTATTTCCCGTACGCTTTGTTGTAAATAAAGTAATTCTTCTATTGTAGTAATAGCTTGTAAATGGGAGAGGGGATTTGTTTTTTCCATCCTGTTTAAAATTTCAAATTCTTCTTCTTGTGTAGGATATCCCATTTTTAGTTTCAATAAGAAACGATCGAGCTGTGCTTCTGGTAAAGGATATGTTCCCTCATATTCGACCGGATTTTGTGTAGCCATTACAAAGAATGGTTTTGGTAACGGTCTTGTCCTGCCATCTATTGTAATATTGCCTTCTTCCATACTTTCAAGTAAGGCAGATTGTGTTTTTGGAGATGTACGATTAATTTCATCAGCAAGTATAAAATTCCCCATGATTGGTCCAGGTTTGAACTCAAATTGGAGCTCTTTCGGATTATAAATAGAAACACCTGTTACATCTGACGGCAGTAAATCAGGTGTGAATTGAATGCGCTTGTAATCAGCATCGATAGATTTAGAAAGAGCACGTACTAACATTGTTTTCCCAACGCCAGGAACATCTTCTAATAGTACATGACCTTCAGCTAAGAGAGCTGTCAAAGCTAAGATCGTTTCTTTTCGCTTTCCGACCATTAACTTTTCAATATTATTAATTATTTTTTCTATAATGGGATGTAATGAATCAAGCTGGTGCATCGTAATCCTCCTAATGTTATTATCGTTTTTTAATCTATTGAGTGGAAAATAGAATGTATCCATCTAATTGCGGGCAGTAAAGATTTTATCTTTAATTCTAAGAATATTCAGATTATTTATTCTGATTACATCTAGTATAATTGTTTCCGTAACTTTGGGCAATATGGTAAATAATGATTTGTAGTTTTATGTAAAATATGTCTGGATATAAAATAGTATCGTTGGAGAAAATAAATTCCTTATTAAATCAGAGTCATCCTTCGATAACGTTAAGATCCATTGGAATTACTGGAGAACAAATCGAAGACAAATTAAAAACGTTCAAAATATAGTCGGTATAGATACCGGCTTTTTTCTTTAAGGGCGGAGGAGATATTCGGAATTTGTATTTGCCAGGTGCCTGAAACAGCGGCGCAAAATTTAAAATTTTAGGGTTTGAAGTCGAGAGTATATTCGTTGTATTTTGAACTCCTTTCATTTTTAAAAAAATAATAACGAAGACTAACGCCTTTTATATTAGTAGTAGCCTTCGTTATTATTTATTATGATATATATTTGTGCTTTATTTTCGTTACACCTTACCTCATTATTTAGATTAAGTATTTAATTTTTTGTAGTTAGTATTTATCATTTATTAATTTTATTAATGATATTATTTATCCCCTCAAATAGTGCATCTTTGACTACTTCAGTATAATTACTATAATTATCATTTTTGTCGATTATTATATCCATGACTTGCTTTAACTTTCCATCAACTATAACTGTTAACCCTTGTAACTTTTCACCAGTCTGCTCATTTTCGAATTCCTCATTTAATATAGTTACTACATCTTTATTACTCATACTATTATCATCCTTATCCCGTTTAAATTATAGTGAAAATAGATTGTTATTAAACTCATCTATCCAATATTTTTCTGATTTAGGTATTAATTTAGTGAAATCTTCATATTTACCATTCCAATCTTTTGGTGTATATTCTTCATATGATGCTGGTTCTGGGAACATTGAATATAGTATTTTATCATCAAAGTTAATTAATAACACCGGACTAAAATCTAATAGATCTTCTCCTGCATGTTTACTTTTAATATTTTCAAGTAGTAAATAATTTAATTCCTCTTTAGTTGTGTTATATTTATTAATCCTTTGTAAAAATACTTCTACATTTTCATTGTCTAATACTTTTATTCCATTTCTTTCTTCAATTTCGTCATTATCTTCAATGCTTACACCTAAATTTTTATATGCATTATCTAACTTATTATAATCCAAAAACCATAGTTCTTTATCTGTTACATACCATCTAAATTCATTATTATATATGACGGCTACTATAATGTTTTCTGCATAAAGCGGTTCTAATATCATAATCTACTCCTTTTATTATTACTTTATAGTCCTGCCATTCTTGGCGTATTCTTCTATCCATTCAATCCAAGGTGCTGGCAATTCATAAGAATTTCCTGGCGTTGTTGGGTCAACTATTTTCGGTGCAGTTCCTCCTTGATTTAGGGGGTTTGATTTATATCCTTTTTGAGGTATTGCATTTTCATTTATAAAATCATCTAACGATTTAGGTATATCAAATTCAACTATCTCTGCATTACTTCTTCTTTTATTTAAGAAATATTTTGCATGCTCATCATTACCTGTACTTACATTTAAATTAGCTTTCTTATTAGGTATTTCTACATTACTATTTTCATCTACAGTTATCCTAGTTCTACTTGCATTTGGAGGTGTTCCACCTTGAACACGTCTATAAGTGACCATTTCCTCTTCAGCTTGTGTAATTCTCTTAGTTGCCTTAGAAGCTTCAGTCGCTCTATCAGCATTCTTAATACCCTCTAACGCATTAGTAGTCATCTTCACGCCTTTTCCGACTTTAGCAAGTTTTCCAAAAGGTGTGAGTCCAGCTACCGCCATTCCTCCAGCAAATATTCTATCCCAAGTGGAAAGCTTTTCACCGGTAGAGGGATCAATGCCATCCCAAGCACGTCTAATATCGTATTCACCTGTCAATTCACCTGCTATATCTCTAGCTAGTTTTTTTTCATCAAAACTTTTCTCTTCCATTGATACTTTACCACACATTGCACCCTCTGCCTTTGCTACATCCTGATTATCTGTATTGCGAAATTTCTCAGCAATTCTCTTTAATTCTTCTTCAATATGTGAGATTGCATTGGTAGCTGTAAACACAGAAGGTCTTGCGTTATTGAACACTTGAACGAAATTTTGATTAGATGCGCCTGCCCACTGATAACACATGTAATCAATTTGATCGCATAAATTTTTATGTATAGATTCTAACATGTGTTTTGTATCATTTGCCCGTTTTGCAACTTGTTCTAATTCCTCAGGTGTTACCTTAATCTGAACCATATTTATCCTCCCATCCCCGATTAAATTATGAACCGTGAGGATAAATATGTAAATACCTAAATGAGGAAATATCAGTATATTCGCTATGTTATTAACGTAATAATTCTTTTTTGTACTACTACCATCTTCACATACATACCACTGAATTCCTAGACAATTGAGTAATGTAATACGAAACATTTTTAAATCAATGAGGGGACATACAAGGAAGAAATAGAGTAGTAGCTTTCGGTGACGAAAAAGCGCAGAGGGATCTACGTGATAAGATTGTAAACATAAATCATACATCTTATGATTTAAATTTATTAGTTAATAGTATGATTAATTACATACTTAGTCACTATTTTGATCACAATTCTATTAAAATACCGCTTTCATCTTCTAGCGAACAATTTGTCTAAGATACGTCTTTATTTGATAAATATAAAGAATAAGAGTTAGAAATACTCGGTTTCACTTGTAATCAATTTGGAGGGCAAGAATCTGGTACGGAAGCTTATATTACAATCTTTTGTGGACTGAACTATGGTGTTCATCCACTGTATACATACATGATGGAACAAGCACCGGTTTTACTTGTCATGAAAGCAGTAAAATGGAAATTTACGAAGTTTTTAATTGGAAGGAATGGGGAAAGTGATAGGAAGTTTCGTACCACAGACAAAGCCAGTTGATTTCTATCATATTGCGAACCGCTTCACTATAATTTCATTCGTAGATGACTTTTGAAAGATAATAATTTTCATTGGAAAAAGGAAATGAGTATAACAAACGTATCCTTTGAGCATTCAATATTAGTAGGTGAAATTAGAATAATTAGAAGAAGGTGCTGAATAGAACGTGAGAAAAGAGTCTACCAAAAAAGCATAAAAAACTTCTCAATATACTTATAAAGAAAAACGTAGGAATGTCTCCTGCGTTTTTTCTTTTGCAAAATAGTCGATACCCCAAAATACTATTCTCCTAATAATTAAGATTAACCATAAATCTTCACAACGGAACAAAAGATCTTCTCACAAACTTATTTCCAAATGAATTTATGACAATCTCTTGAACTGTGCGAAATGTCACATCTGTATTTTACAACCTCTTTTATAGTAAGGGTATGTAAGAGAGACGTACTAAAGGAGTGAACAGTATGAAGAAGAAACCTTCAGCACTAATGAGACGTTTAAAATATTTTTCACCAATAGATCGTTATAACGATAATCATACACAAGAAACATATGAAGATCGCGAATGGGAGAATGTGTACAGAAAGCGTTGGCAGCATGATAAAGTAATTCGTTCTACACACGGCGTGAACTGCACTGGTTCATGTAGTTGGAACATTTATGTGAAAGATGGAATTGTAACTTGGGAAGGGCAAGAGCTTAACTATCCAACGACAGGTCCTGATATGCCTGATTTTGAACCACGAGGATGTCCGCGTGGAGCAAGTTTTTCTTGGTACATTTATAGTCCACTTCGCGTGAAATATCCGTATGTACGTGGTGTTCTTTGGAGTATGTGGCAAGAGGAGTTACAAAATAATGATTCACCGTTAGATGCTTGGAAAAGCATTGTGGAAAACCCTGAAAAAGCACGTAAGTATAAGCAGGCACGTGGTAAAGGGGGATTCATTCGTGCGAATTGGGATGAAGTATTACAACTCGTTTCTGCTTCGTTACTTTACACAATAATTAAATACGGCCCAGACCGAAATGTTGGTTTTTCACCAATTCCAGCTATGTCGATGTTAAGTCATGCAGCGGGTAGCCGCTTTATGCAACTTATGGGTGGACCAATGCTTAGCTTCTATGATTGGTATGCGGATTTACCACCAGCTTCTCCGCAAATTTGGGGTGATCAAACTGATGTGCCAGAAAGTAGTGACTGGTATAACTCTGGTTACATTATGACGTGGGGTTCAAATGTACCGATGACGAGAACACCAGATGCACACTTTTTAGCCGAAGTTCGATATAAAGGGACGAAAGTCGTTTCTGTAAGTCCGGACTTCGCCGAGTCTACTAAGTTTGCGGATGATTGGATTAGTGTGAAACAAGGTACAGACGGTGCACTTGCGATGGCAATGGGGCATGTGATCTTACAAGAATTTTACGTAGATAATCAAGTGGAATACTTCACAAAGTATGCGAAGCAATATACTGATTTTCCTTTCTTTGTCACATTGAAACAAAAAGGAGATCAATTCGTCGCTGATCGTTTCTTAAATGCTACTGATATTGGACGTGAAACGAAGTTAGGAGAATGGAAGCCTGTTCTTTGGAACGAGAACACAAAAGATTTTGCAACACCGCACGGCACAATGGGATCACGTTGGGATAACGAAAAGAAATGGAACTTACGTTTAGAAGATGAAGAAACAGGTGAAACGATTGATCCACGTCTTTCTTTACTTGGAATGGAAGATAGTGTTGAAACGGTGCAAATTCCGTACTTCTCTGATGATGGAAATACAATATTAGAACGCACAATTCCAGTGAAAAAGGTTATGACAGATGAAGGCGAAGTGTTCGTTACGACTGTATATGACTTAACATTAGCAAATTACGGCGTGAACCGAGGGCTTGGTGGACAAGAGCCGAAAGACTTCAATGATGATGTACCGTTTACGCCTGCATGGCAAGAGAAAATGACAGGAGTGAAACGAGAGCTTATTATTCAAATCGCTCGTGAGTTCGCACAAAATGCTGTTGATACGAATGGTCGCTCGATGATTATTATGGGAGCTGGTATTAACCATTGGTTCAACTCTGATACGATTTATCGCGCGGTTTTAAATCTTGTTCTTCTTGTCGGAGCACAAGGTGTAAACGGCGGCGGTTGGGCGCATTATGTTGGGCAAGAAAAATTACGACCAGCTGAAGGATGGCAAACAATCGCGATGGCAAAAGATTGGCAAGGGCCACCGAAATTACAAAACGGTACATCTTTCTTCTATTTCGTAACAGATCAATGGCGCTATGAAGATACACCAGTTGGACATTTAGCATCACCAGTTGAGGGCAACTCTCGTTATCAACATCACGGTGATTATAACGTATTAGCAGCTCGACTTGGATGGTTACCTTCGTATCCGACATTCGAGAAAAATGGAATTGAATTATATAAAGAAGCTGTTGCTGCTGGTGCAACAACGCAAGAAGAAATCGGAAAATACGTTGCGCAAAAACTAAAAGATAAAGAACTGAAATTTGCAATTGAAGATCCTGATAATAAAAATAACTTCCCGCGTAACTTATTCGTATGGCGTGCAAACTTAATTTCAAGTTCTGGTAAAGGACACGAATATTTCTTAAAACATTTATTAGGTACAACAAACGGATTAATGAATGACGATAGTGATTCGTTACGACCAGAAGAAATTAAGTGGCATGAGGAAGCGCCAGAAGGGAAGCTTGATTTACTTATTAATTTAGATTTCCGTATGGCTGGAACAGCGCTTTATTCTGATATCGTCTTACCTGCTTCAACTTGGTATGAAAAGCATGATTTAAGTAGTACAGATATGCATCCATTTGTACATCCGTTTAATCCAGCAATCGGTTCGCCGTGGGAAGCGCGCTCTGACTGGGATATTTTCACCTCTCTTTCTAAAGCTGTGTCAGATTTAGCGAAGAAAATCGATCTTGAGCCAATGAAAGAAGTTGTGGCAACACCACTTCTTCATGATACACCGCAAGAATTAGCGCAACCACTTGGCAAGATTAAAGACTGGAGCAAAGGTGAGTGTGAACCGATCCCAGGTAAAACAATGCCGCAAATTCATGTTGTCGAAAGGGATTATAAAACGATTTATGACAAGATGACAGCGCTTGGACCAAATACCGGAAAACAACCAATTGGTACGAAAGGGATTTCTTGGTCTGCAGAAAAAGAATATGAGCAATTAAAGAGTCGATTAGGAGTTGTTCGAACGGATTCTATTGCGAAGGGGTGCCCAGATATAAAAGAAGCAATTAATGCTGCTGAAGCGGTATTAACACTTTCTTCTACAACAAACGGTCATATGGCTGTAAAAGCATGGGAAGCACTTGAAAAACAAACGGATTTAAAACTACGTGACTTAGCAGAAGAACGTGAAGAAGAATGCTTCACATTTGAACAAATTACAGCGCAGCCGAAAACAGTAATTACTTCTCCGGCCTTTACGGGTTCTGAAAAAGGTGGACGCCGTTATTCACCATTTACAACAAATGTTGAACGTCTCATCCCTTGGAGAACGATAACTGGTCGACAATCTTTCTACTTAGATCACGACATGATGAAAGAATTTGGTGAAACGATGGCAACATTTAAACCAATTCTGCAACATAAACCGTTCCGTAAATCACGTCCCGAAGTAGAAGGAAAAGAAATTACACTAAACTATTTAACACCGCATAATAAGTGGTCTATTCATAGTATGTACTTCGATTCATTGCCGATGTTAACGCTGTTTAGAGGTGGTCCAACTGTTTGGATGAATAAAGATGATGCGAATGAAGCTGGTGTTGCTGATAATGATTGGATTGAATGTTTTAACCGTAACGGCGTAGTCGTAGCACGTGCTGTTGTAACGCACCGTATACCGAGAGGAATGGCATTTATGCACCATGCGCAAGATCGCCACATTAACGTACCTGGTACGAAATTAACAAGCACCCGCGGAGGAACGCATAATAGTCCAACCCGTATTCATGTGAAACCGACACATATGATTGGTGGATATGGCCAATTAAGCTATGGATTTAACTATTATGGTCCAACAGGGAACCAGCGTGACTTAAACGTTGTAATTCGCAAACTGAAGGAGGTAGATTGGCTTGAAGATTAAAGCACAAGTCGGAATGGTAATGAACCTAGACAAATGCATCGGCTGCCATACTTGTAGCGTAACGTGCAAAAACACCTGGACAAATCGTCCAGGTGCTGAATATATGTACTTCAATAACGTAGAAACGAAACCTGGAATTGGTTATCCGAAGCAATGGGAAGATCAAGAGAAATATAAAGGCGGCTGGGAATTGAAAAATGGTGAAATTCAGCTGAAATCCGGTTCCAAAATGAAGCGCCTTATGAATATTTTCCACAATCCAGATCAACCAACAATTGATGATTACTTTGAACCTTGGAACTATGATTATGAAACGTTAACAAATAGTCCACAGCGTAAGCATCAGCCAGTTGCTCGTCCGAAATCAGCAATTACAGGCGAATTTATCGACAAAATTGAATGGGGTCCAAACTGGGAAGATGATTTAGCTGGTGGACATATAACAGGGTTACAAGACCCGAACGTAAAGAAAATGGAAGAAGAAATTAAAACGGATTTTGAAAATGTCTTTATGATGTATTTACCACGCATATGCGAACATTGTATGAATCCATCTTGTGTATCTTCTTGTCCATCCGGTGCGATGTATAAACGTGAAGAAGATGGGATTGTTCTTGTAGATCAAAACGCATGTCGTGCATGGAGATTCTGCGTATCTTCTTGTCCATATAAAAAAGTGTATTTTAACTGGCAAACGAATAAAGCTGAAAAATGCACAATGTGTTTCCCACGTATTGAAGCGGGTATGCCAACAATTTGTTCGGAAACATGTGTAGGACGTATTCGATATATTGGGGTAATGCTATATGACGCTGACAAAGTAAAAGAAGCGGCATCTGTTGAAGATGAAAAAGATTTATATGAATCTCAACTTACTGTTTTCCTAGATCCAAATGATCCAGAAGTAGCAGCTGAAGCGAAAAAACAAGGCATTCCTGAAGAGTGGATTAAAGCAGCACAACAGTCACCAATTTATAAAATGATTATTGATTGGAAAATTGCTCTGCCTCTTCATCCGGAGTATCGTACAATGCCAATGGTTTGGTATATCCCGCCGCTTAGCCCAATTATGAACATGGTGGAGGGGAAAGGTAGTAACTGGCAAGCAGAAGAGGTTTTCCCTGCTATTGATAATATGCGTATTCCAATTCAATACTTAGCGAATTTACTCACTGCAGGAGATGAATCCCATATTCGTCTAACATTGAAAAAAATGGCTGTTATGCGAACGCATATGAGAGCGTTGCAAATTAATAAAGAACCAAATGAAGCGGTATTAAAAGAACTAGGTTTAACGAAACAGGATGTAGAAGATATGTATCGTCTTCTTGCTATCGCGAAATATAAAGATCGTTTCGTCATTCCGACATCTCACCGCGAACAAGTTGCAGATTTATATAACGAACAAGGAAGCTGTGGTTTATCTTTCGCAGGTGGCCCAGGCTCTTGCACGACAATTTCTTAAATAATGGGGGCGGAAAAATATGAAACAAAGTTTACAAACTGCTTTTTCATGTTCTTCATTCCTTCTTTCCTATCCGGAAATCGGGTGGAGAGAAGCTTTAACTGAATTGCAAGAAGAGATTGAAGCGATTGAACAGGAAGACGTTAAAGCATCACTTACAGCATTTATAAAGCAAGCGCTGGATAAAATGGATGATCAATTAATTGACTGTTACGTATATACATTCGATTTTGGTAAGAAGACAAATATGTATCTTACTTATATGAACACCGGTGAACAAAGAGAAAGAGGTATTGAGTTATTAGAGTTAAAACAGCATTATAAAAAATCTGGTTTTGAAGTAACAGATAAAGAATTACCTGATTATTTACCGCTATTGCTTGAGTTTTTTGCAAATGCAAATGAGCAAGACAGTGAACCAATTATGAGTAAATACAAGGAGAACATACAAGCATTACACGTTCAGTTAAAAGAAGCTGATAGTATGTATGAACCAATTCTTGCGGCTGTTCTACTCGCTATCGATACATGGAGTGTACAGACAAATTAGAAAGGAGAGTTGTCAAAATGATGGATCAATTTCTGTGGGTATTGTTTCCCTATATCATTTTTGCAATCTTTATCGGCGGACATATTTTTAGATACAACTATGATCAATTTGGATGGACATCAAAATCTAGCGAACTATTAGAAAAGAAAATGCTGCGAATCGGAAGTCTATTATTCCACTTTGGGATCATGTTCGTAATTGGTGGTCATGTTATGGGGATTTTAATTCCAGAGGCTGTATATCGTTCAATAGGTATTTCTGAGCATATGTATCACATAATGGCAATTAGTTTCGGGCTTCCGGCAGGTATTGCTTCTATCATCGGTTTAATTATATTAACGTACCGCCGCGTAACAGTAAAACGTATCATTGCTACGAGTACAAAGGGAGACTATATTGCGCTTATTTTATTACTTATCGTAATGTTAGCGGGACTTTCTTCAACTTTTTTAAACATCGACTCAAATGGGTTTGATTATCGTACAACAATCGGTCCGTGGTTCCGAAGTCTCTTTATTTTCCAACCGAAAGTTGAATATATGATGGAAGTACCAGTATGGTTTAAAATTCATATTATTGCAGGGCTGGGGCTATTCGCGGTATGGCCATTTACTAGACTTGTACATGTATTTAGTGCTCCAATTAAATATTTAAGCCGTAGTTATGTAATCTATAGAAGACGTATTCCTAATGAATTGAAAAAATAATTTTGTTTTATATGTCTAGTAACTTATAAGGAAAGCCGAGATCTAATTGGAGACCTCGGCTTTCCTTATAGAAATAAGATGCTAATCAATGCTACAAACAGAGGTAGAGCAATCTTCACAAGCAATTTCACATTTTAAAAATTGTAAATCATGGATTGTAATCTTTCCTTTATGAATAGAAATCGTACCTTTTTTTTTCAAATCATTTAACATTCGATTTACACTTTCACGCGAAGTTGCACAGAAATTAGCAAGTTCTTGATTCGTTAATGGTAAATCGATGAGAATACCATTTTCTTTTAACACACCGTAACTATTTGTCATTCGTATGAGAGTAGAATACAGGGCACCTTTTTTGCCGTGTAATACTAAATCTCGGAACTTCGTTTGCATTCTTCTTAAATGTTCACTAATCCATTTCATAAATTCAAATACAAGTGCGGGTTTTTGGAGTAATGCTTTTTCTAAGGTTTCACGCTTTATTACTCCTACTTCAACATCTTCAAGGCATTTTGAATTTAATAAATACTTCGCATTGTCCGTGAATAATGTTAATTCTCCAATAATGTCGTATGCCGAACAAATACGGAGTGTTAATTCTTGCCCGTCAGCACTTAGTTTACTAATTTGTACTTTTCCAGAGTGGATGATATAGAGTTCTGTTGCTTCCATACCTTCTTGAAAAATAAAACTCCCCTTTTTAATCTGCATTTTATATTCAACAGATGCAAGTAATTCCTTTAAATCTTGAGATAATGTCATACTGTTTGCCACAGCAATCACCTTTCTTCTTATAAGCAATACATTTCCTATTTTGAGTGTGAATATGCTGAAAATGCAAGAGCTATTTTAAAAATAAAGTGAAATTTCAATGACCGTAAGGAGGAGAGACTAAAGATGTGAACAAAATTCGAACGGATTTGTGAAGAATTTTTGAATGGGGAAAGTAATGTGAGAAAAGTCACATTGAATATGTAGCTTCTTTTTTATAATAAAGGCAAATAAAAAATATGAAACCTACTAAGGATTGCAGTAGAAAAGAAGGGATATAGATGCACGAGAAGATGAGGGATTCGTTAGAGCGGCCACTTCAAGATTTACGTATTTCGGTTATTGATCGTTGTAATTTTAGGTGCACATACTGTATGCCTGCTGAAGTGTTCGGGCCTGATTACGCTTTTTTACAAGAAGAGTTTTTATTAACGTTCGATGAAATAGAAAGATTAGCGAGATTATTTATAAGTATGGGAGTCAATAAAATTAGACTTACTGGCGGTGAACCGTTATTGCGTAAAGATTTACCGAAGTTAATTGCAAGGCTTGCAAAGCTAGAAGGCTTAAAGGATATTGGACTCACAACAAACGGTATTCATTTAGCAAAACAAGCTAAGGCGCTAAAAGATGCGGGATTAAAACGTGTAAATATTAGTTTAGATGCGATAGAGGATCACGTCTTCCAAAAAATTAATGGAAGAAATGTAAGTACAAAACCTGTATTAAAAGGAATTGAAGCAGCAAAGGCTGCTGGATTAGAAGTAAAAGTAAATATGGTCGTAAAAAAAGGTATGAATGATAGTCAAATTCTTCATATGGCTCGTTATTTTAAAGAACAAGAAATTCAGCTCCGTTTCATTGAGTTTATGGATGTAGGCAGTACGAACGGATGGAATTTTGAACAAGTTATTACGAAGGAACAATTAATAGAGAAGATTAATCGCGTATATCCGATTGAACCTGTTCAACCTCATTACTTTGGCGAAGTTGCGAAATTGTATCGATATGTAGGGAGCGATGCAGAAGTTGGATTTATTACTTCAGTATCTGAGTCATTTTGTTCTTCTTGTACGAGAGCTCGTATTTCGGCAGACGGCAAGTTTTTTACGTGCTTATTTGGAACAAAAGGAACGGATTTGCGAACGCTTCTTCGAGAAAATATTTCTGATGCTTCATTATTAAAAATTCTCCAACATACATGGGAGTACAGAACAGATCGGTATTCAGATGAAAGAACGGTGGAAAGTACAAATAAACGTCCAAAAGTTGAAATGTCTTACATTGGCGGATAGCGAAAGGAGGGTTCTCTATGCAAGAGCGATATGCAAGGCAAGTATTGTTCTCTGGAATTGGTGAAATGGGACAAAGAAAAATAAGGAAAAAACATGTGCTCCTAATCGGTGCGGGTGCACTTGGAACTGCGAATGCAGAAGCGCTCGTTAGGATGGGAATTGGGAAATTGACAATTGCCGATCGTGACTACGTCGAATGGAGTAATTTACAGCGGCAACAGTTATATACAGAAGAAGATGCACAACAGTGCAAACCGAAAGTAATTGCAGCGGCAGAACATTTAAGAAAGATTAATTCTGAAGTGGAAATTGTACCAGTTGTAACGGATGTCACAATGCAAGAAATAGAAGAGTTAACGAAAGAAGTGGATCTTATATTAGATGCGACTGACAATTTCGATACGCGCCTACTTATAAATGACATTTCGCAAAAAGAAAATATACCTTGGATATACGGTGGTTGCATTGGAAGTTACGGTGTAACGTATACAATTCTTCCAGGGCAAACACCATGCTTTCGCTGCCTAATGGATCATCCTCTGGGCGGTGCAACATGCGATACAGCGGGAATCATTCAGCCGGCTGTACAAATGGTCGTTGCTCACCAAGTGACAGAAGCGATGAAAATATTGGTGAATGATTTTCAGGCGTTAAGGGGAACGATGTTATCATTTGATATTTGGAACAATCAATATCTCTCATTAAAAGTAAATAGGCAGAAGAAAAGTACATGTCCATCTTGTGGGAATGTACGCACTTACCCAAGTTTAACATTTGGATCACAGATGAAAACTGAAGTGCTATGCGGGCGGAATACAGTTCAAATCCGTCCAGGGATAAAGCGAGTTCTTAATTTAGAAGAAGTTAGAAAACGTTTACAAAAAAGCGTGAGTGTCAAAAAAAACCCATATTTACTATCGTTTCTAGTAGATGAATATCGTTTTGTTTTATTTACAGACGGTAGGGCATTTATTCATGGGACAAATGATGTGAAAATGGCAAAACGATTATACGCAAAATATATAGGATGAACAGAAAGAGAGTTTATCCTTATCAAAACGAGGTGAAAAAAGAATGCTAGAAAAACGTAAACCAATTCCAGTAGCAGAAGCAGTTGCACGCGTAATGGAGTATGCTCATCAAGGTGAAATAGAAAAGGTTTCCCTTATAGACAGCTACGGTAGAACGCTTGGAGAAGATGTTATTGCAGATCATGATGTCCCGCATTTCGATCGCTCTCCGTACGACGGATTTGCAATTCGAGCGGAAGATACAAAAGAAGCAAGTAGCAATAACCCCATTCAGTTTGAAGTGATTGGTGAGATCGGGGCAGGTTCTGTTTTTAGAGAAGAGGTGAAAGCATTTCAAGCTGTACGTATTATGACAGGAGCCGCAATTCCCGCGGGGTGTAATGCTGTTGTTATGTTAGAGCTAACGGAAGGGTTTGAAGAAAACGAAAAGACGTATATGACATTAAAACGCTCTTTCGCTGCTGGTGATAACATTTCTTTTCAAGGAGAAGATGTAAAACAAAATGCCATACTTGTGAAAAAAGGGACTTCTATTAACCCTGGAGTAGCGGCGCTTCTTGCTACGTTTGGTTATAGTTCCGTACATGTTGTAAGGCAGCCAGTTATTGGGATTATAACGACAGGAAGTGAACTGCTGGAAGTACATGAACAACTGAAAGAAGGGAAGATTCGAAATAGTAACTCCTATATGATAGCTGCTCAAGTTGAACGAGCGGGCGGAATTGTAAGGTATTATGGACAGTTCGTTGATGAATTAGAGACGTGTTATAACACTGTAAAAAAAGCGATGAAAGAGGTAGATATTGTAATTACAACTGGTGGTGTTTCAGTAGGAGACTATGACTATTTACCTGCTATTTATGAGAGATTACAAGCTAATGTACTTTTCAACAAAATAGCGATGCGACCAGGAAGCGTGACTACTGTAGCTGAGCTAGAAGGAAAACTATTATTCGGTCTATCTGGTAATCCTTCTGCTTGTTATGTCGGATGTGAATTATATGTTAGACCAGTTATTCGAACATATTTGCATAGAAAAGATCCGCATGTATATCGTGCAGAAGCGATTTTACAGAAAGATTTTCCAAAAGCAAACCCATTTACTCGTTTTGTAAGAGGGAGAGTGGAAATTGTAGATGGCCAATTGCAAGTTACTCCAGTTGGTTTAGATAAATCTAGTGCAATTTCTTCACTTGCAGAGGCGAATGCATGTATCGTCCTGCCGGGAGGAACGAGAGGATTTGAAGCAGGAATAATTGTTTCGGTATTATTATTGGAATCGAATATAGGAAGTGAGTGGCCGTGGAAAGAACCACTTCGATCATACAAATAATATAAAAATAGATTGCTAACTTATACAAAGATAAGAGGTGCAAAATGACACATACGTATTATGAAGTAATTGATACACCTATTTCAATTGAAGGTGTTACAAGTAAAGTAATTCGGCGTGAATGTGGTGCTGTTACTACTTTTATTGGTACTGTTAGAGAATTTACGAAAGGACGTCGTACGCTATATTTAGAGTATGTAGCTTATAAGACGATGGCGGAAAAACAACTTGAGAAGATTGGAACCGAAGTAGAAGAGAAATGGCCTGGGACATATGTGGCAATTACACATCGCATTGGTACATTACAAATTTCTGATCTTGCTGTTGTTGTCGCCGTTTCTACGCCACATCGGAAAGCAGCTTATGAAGCGAATGAATATATTATGGAACGCATAAAACAAGTTGTTCCGATTTGGAAGAAAGAGTTTTGGGAAGATGGTGAGTCATGGATAGGTGATCAGTTAGAGAAAATAGCATATGCAAATGGTGAGCCTGAAAGGGAGATGAGAACATGATTGAAGTACTATTATTTGCACATTTGCAAGAAGAAGTAAGCAAACCTGCCTTGCACATAGAGTGTGAAAATATTACGGTTGCTGAACTAAAGGAAGTTCTGGTTAAGGAATATAACGTAGCAATTTCAAATGAGGTTATGGTCGCCATAAATGAAGAGTATGCAAATGAAGATGACATCATTCAAACTGGCGATATTGTAGCAATGATTCCGCCAGTAAGTGGTGGTTGATTCTTTTCAGCCTAATCATGTTAGGACGTGATTAGGCTGGAGAGAATGAATATAACTATGCATACATAGGAGGGAACAGGATGAAAAGTCCTAATTTTCAATTAAGTTTACAAACTTCTAATCTAGTTATCGGTTTTATGGTATGGGTCATTTTATCATCATTAATGCCTTATATTAAAGCGGATATTCCATTAACTGCGGGACAAATCTCTATGGTCACAGCAGTACCGGTTATTTTAGGTTCTATTCTTCGCATTCCAATTGGTTATTGGACGAATCGTTACGGAGCAAGAAAATTGTTCTTTATTAGTTTTATACTTTTATTATTCCCTGTTTTTTACATTAGTGTTGCCAATTCTATGATGGATTTAATTATTGGTGGATTATTTGTAGGGATCGGTGGTGCGGTATTCTCTGTAGGAGTAACTTCTCTACCGAAATACTTCCCGAAAGAGAGTCACGGTTTTGTAAATGGTATTTACGGTGTGGGTAACGCTGGAACAGCAATTACTTCATTTTTAGCACCTGTCATTGCGACATCAGTTGGCTGGAGAACGACAGTACAGTGTTATTTAGTTTTACTTGCAGCATTTGCACTTATGAACTTTTTATTAGGCGATCGTAAGGAAAAAAAGGTGAATACACCATTAATGGAACAAATAAAAGGTGTATATAAAAATGAAAAATTATGGTTTCTATGTATCTTTTACTTTTTAACATTTGGATCATTTGTTGCATTTACAGTATATTTACCAAACTTTTTAGTATCTCACTTCGGATTAGAGAAAGTAGATGCAGGCATGCGGACAGCTGGATTCATCGTATTAGCAACAATGATGCGCCCAATTGGTGGCTGGCTCGGGGATAAGTTTAATCCATTTAAAATATTAATCTTCGTATTTATCGGTTTAACACTGTCTGGTATTATTTTATCATTCATGCCTAGCATGAACGTGTATACGTTTGGTTGCTTACTAGTTGCATTCTGTGCAGGTATTGGAAATGGAACAATCTTTAAGCTTGTTCCAATGTATTTCTCTGAACAAGCAGGGATAGTAAATGGGGTTGTGTCAGCTTTAGGTGGACTAGGAGGATTCTTCCCACCATTAATTTTAACGTTACTATTCCAACTAACAGGTCATTATGCAATTGGATTTATGGCATTATCAGAGGTTGCACTTGCTTGTTTAATCATTACAGTGTGGATGTATAGCCAAGAGAAGCTGTTAGTGATGTTAAAGAATCATTAATAAGAAAAAAGAACCGTCCCAAAGTATTATGGGATGGTTCTTTTAGTAATAGGATTCGCCACGTTGTATTGCGATCTTACCAAACGCTTGTTTTCTAAAATAATGTGGTTTTAAAATGAAAAACAGAAGGTTTATGGGATTTTATGTTAAAATATAGACAGCAGATGTTATTCAATTAAAGGGCAGGTTAGTTAAAGAAATCTTAAATTTCTTCCAATGTTCGAACTAATTTTTAGCATACAAATATTTAATTGGATTGGGGTGTTTAGATGAAAAAATTATATAAGTCCACTCAAGATAAACAAGTATCAGGTGTATTAGGTGGCTTAAGCGATAAGTATGGAATTGATGTTAGTATCCTTCGAATAGTAACGGCATTATCAGCCTTTTTTACTAGTGGATTAACAGTGTTACTTTATATAATAGCTGCAATTGTTTTGCCTACAGATAAAGAAATTAAGGGATAAATGTATGAACTTAAATCTAATTCCACAATCGAGAACTCTGTTTTTTGTCTATTGAAAGTTTCCAAAGTAAAAGCAACAGTACGATTGTTAAAAAACTGAAATGAACAAACGAAAAATCCTCATAAAACATTCGGAATATATCGAGAACGAAAATAATAACTTTTGAATGGAACGATGACTATTGATCGCTAACGAATCGATAAATAGTCGCTCCTTTCTAAAAACTATATATTTATATATAAAAATTAATATAAATATATAGAAATATCCCGAAATTTTAAAAATATATGACGGTATTTATAACAAGAAAAAACTTCATATTTTTTTAGGGCCAGATTTTTTGGAAAGGCTAATGGATATTGTGAAAAAGTACACTTAAAATAAAGAATAAAGTTTAGGTCGATAAGATAAAATTATGAATTTGTATAAATAATCCATAATTTTCTTTATGAGTCATATTTGATATGTTAAAGAAAAGAGAGGGGAGGGAAATGAAATGAGAATTTTTGATGCACATTTTCATATTATTGATTTTAATTTTCCGATTATTGAGAACCAAGGGTATTTTCCACCCAACTTTGTTGTAGAAGATTATCAGAATGAATCTCCTAATTTGAATGTAATTGGTGGAGCGATCGTATCTGGTTCTTTCCAAGGGTTTGATCAAGAATATTTATTAAAGGCACTAAAACAGTTGGGTTCAACATTTTGTGGCGTAACACAATTACCTTTTACAGTGACGGATGAAGAAATACTAAATTTAAATGAAAATGGGATAAAAGCATTACGCTTTAATATTAAAAGAGGTGGTTCAGAAGATTTATCGAAGCTGGATTACTTTGCTAGAAGAGTTCATGATTTAGTAGGATGGCATAGTGAGCTTTATATGGATGCAAAAGAGTTGCCCGAAATTGCATCCACTATAGAAAAATTACCAGCTATATCAATTGACCATTTAGGGTTATCAGAAGAAGGTTTACCACATTTATTAAAACTAGTTGATAAAGGGGTACATGTGAAAGCTACTGGTTTTGGTCGTGTCGAATTAGATGTTGAGAATGCCTTAAAGTCGATTTATGAAGTTAACCCAGATGCACTTATGTTTGGAACAGATTTACCATCTACAAGAGCAAAAAGACCTTTTGAGTATGGAGATATCAAATTGATTCAACAGCTATTTGATGAACAAGCTACCGATAACATCCTGTATACGAATGCTTTTAAATGGTATTTTGGGTAGCGTCAGGGTCTACATTTGAATTAAATGTGTCCATATTTAGTAAAGCGTTTAATCCAACTAAAATATATTTAGAATGAGGTTTTAAATGTTTGTTTTTATTATATTAGACGTAATATTACCAATATTAATATTGATGCTAATTGGTGCAATCTTACAAAGAAAGTTCCAATTTAACTTAAAGCAGCTATCTACACTTATTACTTATTGCTTGATGCCAGCGGCTGTATTTGTGAATATATATGATATTAGTATAGAAACAGGTTTGTTGCTCCAGATAATATACTATTTAATGCTTTACAGTCTGAGTGTGATGATAGTAAGTCATTTCATTTCAAAAACATTAAAGTTAGAAAAAGGAGAAAGTGCAGCTCTAAAAAATAGCATTTCGTTAATGAATTCCGGTAATTATGGATTACCAGTAAGTCAATTGATTTTCAGTCACAATCCAGTGGGGGTTTCCATTCAGATTTTCATTGTGATTTTCCAGAATCTTTTAACTTATTCATATGGGATATATAACTTACTATCAGCAACAAAAACAATCGGAAGTATTATTCAATCATTTCTAAGACTGCCTGTATTTCATGCACTCATATTAGGGGTTCTCTTTCAATCTTTTACAATTCAAATACCTAATTCTATCTTTCTACCTCTTAATCAGCTTGCGAATAGTTTTGTTGCAATAGCACTCATATTGCTAGGAGCGCAATTATCCAACATTAAGCTTAATTTTTTCCATCGAGTCATAACATGGGCTTTAATTGGAAGATTATTAATGGGACCATTATTAGCACTTGCCATGATATACCTACTAAACATTGATGGTATTGTTGCACAATCATTATTTATTGCAAGTTCTTTTCCTACTTCAAGAAATACATCAACCATTGCTATGGAGTATCAAATAGAGCCTGAATTACATGCACAAATCGTTTTATTTTCAACACTTTTCAGCATTATTACAGTAACTGTCGTTATTTATTTGTCATATATTTTGTTTTGAATATACGTGCAAAAACGAATAGATTTGAGGCGGTAAATGATGGACAGAAATCCCATCGATATGAGAAGAAAACAGTCTTTGATATATTAGGTGTCGTTTACAATTGTACCATGCCTGATAATCAAGCGGTTTAATTCAAAAAAGGAACCAAAACAAAAAGAACAAACGCTTCTAAAAAACGTTTGTCCAAAGTTAATTACTATTTTAATTAAGTGATAGATTACGATTTATGTGTACGAGAAAGCTTTTTTATAAGCTTAGGAAGTATAGATGTTAGTTCCTGCTTCATACGCTTTGTAAACGATGGATCTTTACCTGAAGTAGAAATAGTGACAACAGAATCATCATTTCGGATGACACCAGGTGTGTGAAACGATGATTCTGTACCATCACTGACAACGTTAACCCATTGGAAATCATGAGCAGCCTGTTTGACCATCATATTTACAGCATGTTGATTTGTAGCTGCATAAATAAGGTGAGCATCTTTAATATCATCATTACTAAAAGTTTTTTGCTTCCAAGTAATATAAGGAAGTTCCGTCATTTCCTCGCAAATTTCTGGGCTGATAACGGTGACAAAAGCGCCTGTATCTTTTAATCCAGACGCTTTCCGATATGCAATTTTACCACCACCAACTATAACAACCACTTTTCTATCTAAATTAAACATAAGAGGGTACATGTTATACATACACACATTCCTCCATTCGTTCTAATAACGTTAACTTCATATATGTATCAAACTGAAGACAGTTGCAAGTCGTAACGTGATCATATTTTTTTGTATGCAACTTAATTTTTTGAAGCAACAATCCGGTAAAGAGAAGATACGGCATGACATATACATGGGACGCAGTCGATGTTATAGTCTTGAGCTCAGCGGTAAAAGAGGGAGTTCCTTTCGTTAAAAAGGAGCACGATACTGACATACCGAGTTTTTGTTCAACAGCTGCTCCGATTTGTTGTAACTCATAAATAGGCCGTGGATCACTACTACCTCGTCCTACGAGTAAAACGCTACTACCTTGCATTGGCATAGTTTCACGTATTCTTTTTACTACAAGTTCAACCATATGTGGATGCGTACTAAAAGGTGGTACAACTGAAAATGTTATATGTGGATATTTCTTTTGTAGTTGCTCTATTTCAAAAGGAATATCACGTTTATAATGAGCTGCCGCAAATAGTAAAACAGGTACAATCATTATTTCAGTTGCGCCCTCTAGTATCGTTTCTGTAACTGCATCAGAAATGGTAGGTGTTGTTAGCTCTAGAAAAGCTATTTTTTGAATCCGTTCGTTACGTTCTTTCATAACAGATTGAATAAAGTGAATGAATTGTTCGTTACCTTCTTGCAGGCGACTACCGTGTCCAACATATACAATTCCTTTCATCATACCACCAAATCTTTCTTCATAATAATGTCTTGTAATTGCTCATCTACATTATGAAACCCAACTTTATTCGCATAGTGTAAAGTTGGAACGTCGGTATACGAGAAGGGAAGAGTAAGGATATCGATAAAGCCAAGGCGTTTTACTTCTGATAGAAACGTATCAATTGAAGCACGGCCGTCAAACACAATGCTATCCCATGAGAATTCAGAAAGCATACGAGAATGAATTTCATCGAAACGATGATCAATTGTATACTCATGAGTCATCATATATGACCCGGCACCAATTTTCTCTTGAATAAAAGCAATCCGATTAATATTTCTTCCTAAATAAACAGTTGTATCGGAAGCGAACTCTGCTTGTTTACTTAGTAGCCCATATTGCATCAGTTTTTCTTGAGTGGCAACGTTCATATACTGCAGCTTCGCCTGTAAGGAACGAATATCTTTCTGGTGTTTACTACTTAATCGCATCAATATTTCTACACTTTCAGCTGAACAAAATACAATACGCTTAACGTTAAAAATTTCATTGATTTGTTCAGGGGTTAATGTGTATTCTTTCTTTTTGAAAGTTGGAATTTGATATATTTCTGCACCGGCTTCTTGTAACTTTTGCTTCGCTAAACTTGTTTTATTTGTTGCGGATGCAAATAAAACTTTTTTACCATGTAATGGTTTACGTTCTTTCCAAGCGATTTGATTACGTAAGGAAACGACATCACCAACAATTGTCATAGAAGGGTTAGAAATATTTTCGTTTTGGACGACATGAACTATTGTTGATAGTGTCCCTGTGACAACGCGCTGCTTTCCAGTTGTACCCCACTCAATGACTGCTACTGGCGTATCTGTTTTCTTTCCTGCTTGTAGTAAGCTTTCACAAATTGTAGGTAAGTTTTTTATACCCATGTAGTAGGCGATCGTGTCGCTATTGTGGGATGAATTATATTTTCCATGATCGGTTAAAGGACCTTTTGCATGCCCAGTTAGTAAAGTCACGCTATTACTGTAATTACGGTGGGTGAGGGGGATACCTGCATAGCTACTAGCGGCGATACTAGATGTAATACCTGGTACAATTTCATATGGAATGTTCGCTGCTGCTAAAGTTTCTGCTTCTTCACCAACACGGCCAAAAATAGAGGGATCGCCGCCTTTTAAGCGGACAACGGTTTTTCCTTCTTTCGCAAATTGAAGGAGGTGGGCGTTAATCATTTCTTGTCGCATAGTATGATTTTTCGGCATTTTTCCGCAATAAATAAGTTCGCATGTTTCTTTCGTATAATTAAGAAAGGTAGGATTTAATAAGCGGTCATATAAGACAATATCTGCACGCTTTAAGCAATCTATCGCTTTCTTTGTAATAAGCCCTTCATCACCTGGTCCTGCACCAACTAAATATACATATCCGTTCATAATCGCACCTCATCAATTTTTATTTAAAAGGAAGCCAGAGGAGGCTTCCTTTCGTAAATTACATGTATATATAAATGTCACCATCAATAACTTCTACTTCATACGTTTGAATACAGCCGTCATCAGGTTTTTGAACTTCACCTGTTAGTAATGAAATTTTCCAATCATGTAGTGGACAAAAGACGAATTCTCCAGATACAATTCCTTCTGCTAACGGTCCGTTTTTATGAGGACAACGATTTTCTACAGCTCGAATATCGCCATTTGAAAGGCGGAATAGGGCGATAGACATACCTTTTATTTGCACCTCTTTACCGATTTGAATAGGAAGGTCTTCCGCACGCATAACTCTTATTTTTTCTTTCGTTTGTATCATATAGATCACAGCTCCTTATTTCACAGTTTCTACTTCATACATCGCTTTTAAAGACTTCGTTTCTAGTGCTTGTCCCCAAGCTTCCGTATATGTGCTACGAGCTGTTTGGAAACGCTCATTTAACATCGTGACCTTACTTGTATCTTGTAGTATTTCTTTTATGTGATCGAAGCCTAGTCGTTCTGTCCAGTAAGCAGTACGTTCCCCGTAAATACCAGTTTCACGGTAATATTGCATGTAAGCTGTAGCGATGCGAAGGACATCTTCTTCAGTAGGGACGATCATTACAAAATCAGCTTCGCGTACTTCTGTACCACCATTTCCGCCGATATACAGTTGGAATCCATTTTCAACACAAACAACGCCAAAATCTTTCGTCAGTACTTCCGCACAGTTACGCGGACAGCCCGTTACACCCATCTTCATTTTATGGGGTGTATCTACCATTTCTAATGACTGTTCAAGGAGCATACCAAGTCCTAGTGAATCTTTCGTACCGAAACGACAGAAGCGAGAACCGACACATGATTTTACATTACGAAGCGATTTTGAATACGCATATCCAGAAGTCATATGTAAGTCAGCCCATACGTTAGGTAAATCTTGTTTCTTAACACCATATAAGCCGATTCGGCTCGCACCTGTAATCTTCACGAGAGGAACGTCATATTTTTTTGCGACTTCAGCAATTTTCATTAAATCATCTGCCGTTGTAACGCCTCCGTACATACGTGGAATAACAGAAAATGTACCATCATGCTGGATGTTACCATTCATTCTTTCATTAACGTAACGTGACGATTTATCGTCTGCATATTCTTCTGGAATCGCCATACGTAAATAGTAGTTTAAAGCAGGACGACATTTTGAACAGCCATCTTCATGGGCAAAACCAAGAACATTTCGTACTTCTTTTGGAGATTTTAAACCTTTCTCGTGAATGGCCGCTACAACTTCATCACGTGATAAAGCTGTACATCCGCACATACCAGCAGATTGTGCAGAGGCATCAAAAGCATCTCCAAGTGTATGAGATAAAACTTGTTCTACTAGCGGACGACATTTACCACAAGATCCTGCGGCTTTCGTGCATCCTTTAACTTCTTCAAAAGTAGTTAACTCTTGTTCTAAAATGGCATGAACAATTGCACCTTTCGTAACGCCATTACATCCACAAATTGTGTCATCCGCACTCATTGTAGCAATGTCAAGTTCGCTTTCTTCACCAGCTTTGTGAAGAAGGGAAGCAGCTGTATATTCTTGTATATCTTCTTCTTTCTTTAACATGCTAAAGAGGCGTGTACCGTCAGCTGTGTCACCATATAAAACGATACCAACGACTTTATTGTCACGAATCAATACTTTTTTATAGGAACGATTACATTCATCAAAGATTGAAATTGCTTTCGTTTGATCATCTTCATAAATTTGGCCAGCAGAGAATAAATCACAACCTGCAACTTTTAATTGCGTACCGACGATGCTGCCCGCATATCCATCCGTTTGTAAATTCGTTATATGTTTTGCTAATATTGCGCCTTGTTCATAAAGAGGGGCAACTAGACCGTATGCGATACCGCCATGTTCCGCACATTCCCCAACTGCATAAATGGATTCATCATTTGTTTGCATATAGTCGTTAACTACAATGCCGCGATTTACAAGTAAACCAGCATCTTTTGCTATTTGCGTATTCGGGCGTATTCCAACAGCCATCACGATTAAATCACAGTCTACAACTTCACCATCTTCAAATTGAATGCCCTCAACATGGTCTGTACCAAGAATCTTTACAGTTTTCTTTTCCATTAGAAACTTCATGCCTTGCGCTTCTAAATCTTCACGCAATAGGGAAGCTGCTTTCGTATCTAGTTGTTGCTCCATTAAGCTAGGCATTAAATGAACAACATGTACGTCCATTCCTAAGTCAATAAGACCTCTTGCGGCTTCTAAACCGAGTAATCCACCACCAATGACAACGGCCTTTTTCTTTTCTTTAGCGGTATCCATCATAAATTGTGTATCTTCAATTGTTCGAAATCCTGTTACACCAGGAAGGGTGGAACCTTCAACTGGTAAAATAAAAGCACTAGAACCTGTTGCGATAATGAGTTTGTCGTATGTAAGAGTACGATTTTTTTCTGTGACAATGACTTTTTCCTCGCGGTTAATACTTTGAACTCCCTCGTTTGTATTTAAAGTTATTTCGTTTTCTTCGTACCAACTATATTCGTTCATAATGATATCTTGCATATTTGTTTTGCCTTGTAGAACATGAGAGAGCATAATGCGATTGTAGTTTGGATGTGGTTCATCTCCAAAAATAGTAATCTCATATGAATCACTATCATGTTTTAATATTTCTTCCATACAGCGTATTCCAGCCATACCATTTCCGATCATAACTAAACGTTTTTTCATATTCATTTCCCTTTCTATGTGAAATGCTGAACAAATTATTATATTTTCATTATAGAAAATCAAAAAAGGGGAAGATGTGATATTTATCACACTTTTATAATGATTCACAAATTGTTAAAATTCGGATTTATGTGAAGGGAGAAGCGAAAGGGAATATGGGTAGAGGGGGAGGGGAAGTATAAATATATTCCATACAATAAAAAAGCAGGACATGAGCATTTATACTCATGTCCTGCACTTTATTTATGCTTTTGTAATTGCACGTGGAAATAAAATATTATTTTCTAAATGAATATGCTCAAATAAATCAGATTCAATGGCTTCAAGGCGCTGGTAAACAAGGCGATAAGTGCCGCAAGCTCCTTCTGGTGGAGTAAAGTCATTTGTCACCTTACGAAGTTCTTTTATAATATTTCCGGCGTGGCTATGTTCATTTTCCAACTCATCTACTACTTTGCGTAACTTTTCATAGTTTTCATCAGTTGGATTTTGTTCAAATTCTAAAATTAATGGGAAATCTTCCGTTTCTTCTTTAATTAAATGCTGTTCTAATTCCATTTTAAGTTCATGAAATAGCTTATGAATTTGAGCTAAATGAGGTTGATTTGCTCCATGAACACGTAACACTTTCGTCACATATGGACTTAGCTGTGGCAACTCTTCATTTAAATAGCGATGATGCTTATTAATTACATAATCAATCAATTCGCGATAAGAAGCATTTTTCCAATCAATTTCAGATTCATTTAATAGTTTCGTATTATGATAAAGCGTATTTAACTCTGTAATTACCTCAGAAGCCGATAAATTTCTTTCATTAATTGCATCAATCAGTGGTCTATTACCACCACAGCAAAAATCTATTCTATATGATTTAAAAAGATCACTAGCTTTTGGGAATTGTGTAACAATCTCACCAACAATTGAAGTTTCAGTAAATGTATGTTCCATATGAATGCCTCCATAAAGTTTAAATGTAATATCTAAATTAAGAATAGCGATAAATGAAAAATAATGTGGTGATTGAAATCACTTTTTATGTGTCTGATTTGAGAATAATAAAATGAGTTTTATAAAAGGAAGAGGAGGGGCATTCGTCGCAATAGTTTCTGATAATAAAAAAAGAAGCTTACTAGAAGCTTCTTTTTTACTACTATTTTTCACATGCAACTCCATCGCCATCACGATCAAGTTTAGAGCTATAACCTGGTTTGTCTCTATATAAAGGAGCTTTCCCAGCAGCTCTAACTGCATCACAATTTTTGTAATATGCGTTACTTGTATTTCCTGAAGCAGGTTTTGTTTGAGTTTGCTGTGCTTTTTGTTGTTCCTGTTGTACGCGAGCTTGTTCAGCGGCTTGACGTTGTTGCTCTTCTTGTTGTTTGCGGGCTTGCTCAGCGGCTTGACGTTGTTGCTCTTCTTGCTGTTTACGAGCTTGCTCAGCGGCTTGGCGTTGTTGTTCTTCTTGTTGTTTACGAGCTTGCTCAGCAGCTTGGCGTTGTTGTTCTTCTAGTTGTTTACGGGCCTGTTCTTCAGCTTGACGCTGTTGCTCTTCTTGTTGTTTACGGGCTTGTTCTTCAGCTTGGCGTTTCTCATCCTCTTGCTTACGAGCTAGTTCCTCAGCTTGACGTTTCTCATCTTCTTGCTTACGAGCTAGTTCCTCAGCTTGGCGTTTCTCATCTTCTTGCTTACGAGTCTTTTCGTCCGATTCTTTCTTTTCTAATTCCTTTTTCTTTTCGTCATCTTTTTTCTCTTCACTATTAGAAGCAACTTGTTTATTCGTTGCTGTCGTTTTTTCAGAAGAAGGACTTGAAATACCTGATAGCGCAACAAAAATGACAAATAAAATAGCTGTGATAATAAATTGTTTTTTTGCTACACCTGTCTTTTTAATTACGGATAAGATTGCTAGAACAAGGAAAAAAATAAATAAAATTAAACTTAAAGTAGCAAAAAAATCGATGACTGGGTGTTCAGATTTTGTAGTGCCCATTTCTATTAAGAGAATTGAAATCATAAAAAGAATAACAGTAGGACGACCATATTGTTTTGTTTTTCCAGTTTTCTTAAAGAATGAAATAATACATAGTATTAAAAGAATAAAAGCTATAAAAAATAAAGCTGCACCAATATTACTCAAAATCGCCATTTTTATACCTCCATTTGTAAGATTTTCTCTATAGATTATATAGGGATTTATTGGATATTACACGTTTTATATTAATTTAGAAAATTACTATTTTTAATGGATATATAAACATTTATTTTGTATATAAGGAAAAATAGATATATTTACTATTACTTTTTGAAAGAGATTTCATAAATTATAGTATATCGATTGAAAGGAGGAGATTTGAATGGAATTTCAATTATTAGTGAATTGCGTGTTACAAGAAGGGAATGCTTACTTTTTAGTAACAAAAGTAGATGATGTTATTACGTTGAAAGTGCCAATTACAGCAGGAGTAGCAGGTTTATTCTTAGCTTTAGGTGTACCAAGATGTTCTTAATCTAGCTTTTGATAGTAAAAGGATGGGGGGACAAGCCTTATCCTTTTACTATTACATAATTTTTTTATGTAAACTAAATGAGCTGTTTTCAGTTTTTTAATATTATTTTTGCCATAGCACGTTTAAAACAGACATGCATATACTATAATGTTTCATTGGCCTTTGATGAGAAACGATAGTTTTAAAAAGTGTATCGAAAGTAGAAGTGGTACTTTTTTAATAATGAAAAAATATGAGGTGCTAGTATATATGAAAAGACGGACGTATGATATTCCAGTCGCGTTGCGAAGAGAATGGTTTTTAATAGAGTTAGCGCATTTAACAAAGAAATACGGAATTGAAATTGCAACTAGTAAAATAGAAGATGCACCATTTCTAAGAGATAAAGTTACAGAATTGAAAATAGGAGCTGGTTTGCAATACGATAAATATGATGATGAGTACATCATCGAGTTTTAAACAAAGAAGCTGCGTATAAAAGGTTATTAAAGAAACCTTTTATACGCAGCTTTTTTTGTAAAGAGAAAGCTTTATTGAGAAATATTTAAAACGATTCTTGCAAAAAGGAATGAAGGAATGTTGAGAGAATAACGTTTGATAAGAAAGGAATGTGGCTATTAATTTCTTATTCAAATGTATCGTAAAAGTAATTGATTAAATGGAATTTAAAACAATTGGTGTTCAATGTAATGATGGCGCTTTCTTTCAAGAGAAAAAGGGGGATTTTAATGGGGATTATGAAAAGGTGTATCGTATTACTTATTGTACTTTGTTTTATGAGTCCGATGGTTGTTAGTACAAATGTACACGCAGAGGTTGTAACAGAGCTTAAGACTGGCTTTCCAAATCAAGAAGTATTTACTCCTGGAGAATGGTTTTTAGGTCAGAAACCTGCTAATTATGATGAGAATAAATCACCAATTCTCTTTGTACAAGGAAGAAATGGTAATGCGGATAGTTGGTATGGAAAGACAGTATATCATGATATGAATGATATGTACGATTATGCTTTGAAAGCAGGCTATCAAACTGTATTTATTCAATTATATGATGCCGCGGGGAAAGGATCTGCTAGCCAATGGGACAATGGAAAATTGTTAGCACAAAAGCTTGAAGAGATTTATAATCATTTTGGCAAAAAAGTAAATATTGTAGCTCACAGTAAAGGTGGTATCGATACACAAGCTGCGTTAGTTGGATATGGAGCGAATCGATTTGTTGGAAATGTTATTACGCTTGCCACTCCACATTACGGATCAAATTTAGCGGATTTATCATATAGTTGGTGGGCAGGGTGGCTTGCCTCTATATTAGGTCAAAAAGATGATGGGACATATTCATTACAAATAGGTGAAATGGCAAAGTTTCGTTCTACAATAGATAATAATCCTGCAGCTAAATTAAACCGTTACTATACGGCTACTGGGACAAGCTGGGGACCTGTTTTTTCAGCATTATCTATGGGTGGGTTGTATTTGTCATCATACGGTTCTAATGATGGGTTAGTGAACGAATGGAGTGCTAAGTTACCATATGGAACACATTTATTTACAGATTCACGGTTTGATCATGATAATATACGAAAAGGTTCAGCTGTTTTCGCACGAATTGAACCATATTTACGGACAGCGAATGTACCAGTACCGGTTTTATTAGCCCCAAGTAATAGTTCAGAGGAAAAGGTAGAACAATTAAACACAACTTCTAATCAAGCTATTTTAGGAGGAGAGTTGTCACAAAATCAGTGGGTAGGACAAACTGTCGCAGTTGATAAAAAGGCAGAAGGGGTAGTTTCTGTTTTAACAGCTTCTTCGGATGTAGAAATACAACTAATTTCTCCAAAAGGAAAAGTTTATACAAATAAAGATAGTGCTGTATCTACTGGTGAAGGCGAGTCTTTCTTTAAAGGAGCGACTATAAGAACATTTAAATTTGATAAAATGGAAGCAGGAGAATGGCAAGTTAAAATGATGGCGAAGCAACCGAATGATGCATATTTAATCGTAACCGATTACAAAAAAGATGCTCCGTTCGTCCTTCAAATGCCGGCAAAAGTTAAAGTAAATAAAGCAGAGTATAAACTCAAAAAATCACCTGTAGCTCCAGAAATGAAAGGCGATCTTTCAGTAACAGTAAGAGTAATTAATAAAGATGGAAAGTTAGTTTCTGAATCAAATGAATCGCAAAATATTAATACAAATACATTTACAGGTGCTTTGAAAAATATAGAACAGCCGGGTGTATATAACGTTACAATTGATATAAAAGGGATGAATAAGGAAGGACAACCTTATAATCGTACGATAGTTAAGTCGGTTTATGTGGAGAAGTAGGAAAGAATGAATAGGTTTTAATAAAAAAAGTGCCGAATTCTTGTGGTAGAAGGATTTCGGCACTTTTTCATATTTAGTAAATGAGTAGAAAAGTGAAATGGAAGTTTATGTTGTATAAGAGGACGATAGGAATCAAAAAACGTTATGCAATAAAAAAAGATACTAAATTAGTATCTGAATGTGAGGGAATAGTATTAACTTAGTTTTGTAACTGTTAATTCAACTGAATTTATACCATTATCACAAGTTACAATACTTTGATGATTGAAACCACTATTATTTCTAAGTTGAAGAGTTGAATTAGCAGGTACCGTAACAATAGTTTCGCCAACTAGTTGAAGGCATTCGTTATTTGATGAAGTATTCATTTGAAAAGCGAAATCACCTTGACTATTAGCAAGTGGATTGTTATTTAAAAATATAGTTATGACTGGAATATGGGGAAATACAGGATTTAACGTAGTGTTAATACTTGAAATGAAAGAAATTCTATAATCACCAGCTTTACTAAATTGTATAGTAGTCGGATTTAGTAAGGAAACTCCTCCTGCCAAAGGGCCAACGTGATTAAATGGAAAAGAACCGCCAAAAGGAACCGTGATAAACTCAGTTTGCCAAAAAGTGCCGTAAGCAGGCCTAGATGATGTATGTGAATGGTCGCATGAACATTTTTTATACGAACTGGAAGATTGATGGCACGAACACTTTTTATATGAACTAGAAGAAGAGTGGCATGAACATCTTTTATATGAACTTGAAGAATGATAGTATGAACCCAATATATTACCTCCTATTATTAATAAATGTATAACACATAGTAGTTTATGCAATCGAAAAGCAATTGGCGTGTATACTTGTCCATATAAGGTAATAGATTTGGGATAAAAAGCTGGCATAATATAAAGTGCTCTAATGAGGAGATATAGTTTTCAAAAAAATGGAGTTAGAATATTCTATGTAATGAATTTTGGAGAAGAAAAAGGATGAATATTTAGCAGATAACTCTATCCAAGGTTTTAAAATGTTGAAGTATTTAAACTTTAAGATAGTATATCGCCAAAGTAAAGAAGAGAAGTATTTAAAGGGCAGCATTTTAGTGAAACAGAGAAATGGATAAAGCGATGATTAAGCTTTTAACTTAGTCGTCGCTTTTTATTTATGTAGTTGTGCAGGAAGAAGGAAAAAAATATCGAATGAATGTAATTATACAGAATTGTTTGTATTTAGTATGAATAGTAGTTAAAGATACGTTAGTTATAGTTCAAACAGTAAGAAAAGAGAGATTAAATAATAGAGGGAGCAACTTACATGGAAAATATATTAAAGGTATCCTCAAAATCAAGTCCGAATTCAGTGGCAGGTGCCATAGCAGGTGTACTAAGAGCAAGTGGCAATGTAGAAATCCAAGTAATTGGAGCTGGTTCTTTAAATCAAGCGATTAAAGCGATTGCGATTGCAAGAGGTTTTGTCGCTCCAAGTGGAATTGACTTGGTTCTTGTTCCAGCGTTTCAAGAGGTTACTATCGATAATCAAGAAAGAACAGCAATCAAATTAATTGTAGGTCCTAGAAGAAAAAGGTCTTAATAGCGAGCACTAATATAAGGGGATTTGAAAAGGTCAATAGACTTCAAAAAGTTAGAAACGTTATTTCATTTGACAGTTCCTTGGGCTTGGATACAGTATTGTACCGAATTCATGACTTTTAATTTCTACCTATAATTATCGGATTTTTCTAGAAACTTAAAAATGCCAAATCCTTTGTGACATAAGGGATTTGGCATTTTTGAAGTTTTTATGTTTTTTTAAATAAATACTAAAACTGCGCATTCTTCTCCCAAGATTCAATGATGTAGGCCTATAAACCTTATCATATCAAGGTTTATAGGCTCTGTTTTTTATTAATGCTCACATTCGAATTTTTTGGTTTTTATTTGATATTTTCATAGGGTTTTATTACATTCTCAAAATTTTCTGCGGCTTGTTGCTGCATGTTTTGTGTGATATGGCTATATTTATCTAAAGTCATTTGAATAGAAGAGTGCCCTAAGCGATCCTGAACGATTTTGGGTGCTCTCCGGCTTAAAGCATGAGAGTTGCATGTGTATGCCGTAAGTCATGAATACGAATTCGAGGAACATCAGCTTTTTTGTAATGGTCCTTAAAATAAAAAACTGAACTAGGTAATTTCCTAATTCAGCTTTTTTAACATGATTTCACCCATATAGAATTCTTGTACTACATTTCAATCATGGCTCACGAAATGGGATATACCTTAGAAGATATTGCGTAAATGAACATTTCTAAACTAGCAAAAAGATATCCGGAAGGGTTTAGCAGGGAGGCAGGTCAAAAACGTGTTGATGTGAAGTAAGACCAAATTTTAATTTTGTATAAAAATGGATACTGTATTTATGGAATTTTGATAGCCGATGTATTTATAAAATTCCCTTCAGAAGATCTAAAGGGAATTTTTATTAGTATAATCAGAATTATTGATAGTTAATTAGGTTCGATTTCTTCAGCAGTGAAAGTAACTCCGGTTACACGTTCAGTATTCCCAGCAGTTGCACGTATTAATGACGCTTCTAATACATAGGTGAAAGTTCCTACTCCAGGATTATCAAAAGCTGTAAAAGTAGAAATTAATTCGTCAAAATCTGTATTTTGAACAATTGAGAAAATCGCAAATGGTGCTACTCGTCTAATTTGATACTGTATTACAGTCCCACTAAGTGGTACGGAATTTACGCTTGACCCAGTAGTCTCTGATTGTATTGTTGCAAAAAATCTGACGGTATCCCCAGGATCATCAATAGTTATGGTTAATGTTGAAAGAGTACCAACCGTTGGACTTGTAAAAGTAAGAGGTAACATACCATTTACACCCACTGTAAATTGGTGTAATCCAGTCGCGCTGGTTGGTCCAGTCGCGTCAGTTGGCCCGATTGATCCGGTAGCTCCAGTCGCGCCCGTTGAACCAGTGGGACCTGTAGGGAATTGAAAAGGCTGCATAGGTGGGAGTGTCGGTCCAATCGAACCCGGGTTTAATGCAGCAGAAGATAAAAAATCATCCAATGTAATTCACCTCTGAAAGTTCGTATTACTTATAGTAAATGCAATGATAGAGAAAAGTGAAATGGACAAGCGGTTATATTTATGAAATTTAACAAAATCGTTATTTGAGAGAAAAGGAGAATGAACAGTGAACGTAAAGGAGTACGTCGTTTATAAAGGTGAATCATTGCTATGTATCGGAACTATACAGGAATGTGCTGATTATATGGGCGTACTTCCTGCGACAGTTCGTTTTTATACAAGACCAGCGTATCAAAGGAGAATAGCAAGTTGGAAGAATGCTAGGAACTATATAACTGTTACGGAACTTGAGGCAGCTTAGTATAAAAATTTCATTTTGTAGAAAAGGGAAATGGATAACTGATGGATTACGAATTATTTGAAGAAATGAAGCCGTATATCGAAAATGCTGTTGAAGATAAGAAGAATCCTAAAAAAGTAATTAAAACTTTAGCTAACTTAATTGAGCATGTTGCTGAGTTCTATATAGATGATACGAAATAAAAGAGCAGCTAGCAAAAGCTAACTGCTCATATAAGGAAAACGGAGAAAGATAACCATGTGTCTACAGTATTTACGGAATTTTGAGTTTTATTCAGGGGGATAGGGAAATGAAAGAAAAAATAGAGCCGGAAATGATACCTATGGCATCCTATGGGTGGAACAAAGAGAAATAATGTGTAGAGTTCCAACTGTTAATAAATGAAGAGATATATGTAATGCCAGTGTATGAGAAAGATGTAAAAGGCATGGGACAATTTTTCTGGTTAAGGAAAAATAACTTAATAAAATAATCCTTTTAGAAGAAAGTGAGGTTAAGAGAAATGTCTAAATTAAAGAAAAAGAAAACCAGAAAAGGTATTGCTCGACGTGCCAGGATTCGTCAATGGTCACCCATACATTTCTGGCATCATAGTTCTGATTGTAGCAGTATCTCTTTATATTAGTACAATCAGAAAAAAAAAGAAAGAAGAGCGAAAACACCAAAAGGCGTTAACGTTAGCTGAGCGAGAAAAACAAGAAGCAATTGAGGATGAAAGAAGAAAACAGAAAGAGATTTTAGAACAAAAAGAAAAAGAGAGAACGGAAATATGTAAAAAGCTTGTGAAGGCTTTTAACGAACAATATCCAGATGGCGTTTACTGTTACTGCAATATCGAATATACAAAAGGCTGATAAATTAACGTTTCGTAATAAATTTGATTTGAATTGATATCCTGAAATTTGTTCCGCACACAAGTTCAACAATGGGACAGTAATAACTATTTATCAAGGTGATTGTAATACAAGATTTATTGCAGAAATGTATGTTAAATGAATTGTTTTTATAATGAAAATAGATCTAATAAAGTTTAATTAAAAGGCTATTATTTGCTCATAAATAATATAAAAACACGTGGAAAAGTATGAAATTTCCTATTGAAATAGAATACAATATAACAAATGGAAAAGTGTCACAAATGCTTGTATAACAGGCATTTGTGACACTTTTATAGGTTTGTTTAACACAAAATGAATAAGATTAAAACTGCTCATTCTTCTCCCAAGATTCCACAATATAATGTGCAATCGTCGGATTAAATCCTTTACCAACTAAGAACATAATCGCAGCAACTTCTGTTAAAGCATGTTTGTGTGATGTATGTTTTGCTTCATTTAAACCGTAATCTACCCAAGGTTTTACGAAATCTAGTACAGGTTTCTTTAAAGGTAAAAACTGTGTACCGACAACTTGTTGGATTTGTTGTTGCGTCGGTTCTGTAATAGGTCCAGGTGGTAAAATTTGAGGCTGTGTAATATCAAATGTAGGTCCTGGTGGTAAGATTTGCGGTTGGGTAATATCAAGTGTTGGGCCAGGTGGTAAAATTTGTGGTTGTGTCGGATCAATCGTTTGTGGTGCCGGTGGTGAAACTCGTGGATCATAGTTTGGTTGATACATTTGAGGCTGAGTTGCGTATGGATTTTGTTGATATTGTTGTTCCTGATTTTGTGGTGTCACATATGGATTTTGTTGATATTGTTGTTCTTGATGTTCTTGATGTTCTTGATGTTGCGGTGCTGTATATGGATTTCGCTGATATTGTTGTTCCTGATTTTGTGGTGTCACATATGGATTTTGCTGATATTGATGTTCTTGATGTTGCGGTGCTGCATATGGATTTTGCTGATATTGTTGTTCTTGATTTTGTGGTGATGCATATGGATTTTGAGGATATTGTTGTTCTTGATTTTGTGGTGATGCATATGGATTTTGAGGATATTCATAATTTGGACGTGTGTCATATGGATTTTGTTGATATTCATCTTCTTGATTTTGCGGTGTTGCGTATGGATTTTGTTCGTATTGTTGTTCTTGCTGTTGAAGCTCTTGTTCCTCATATTGTTCTGTGTGTCTTTGTTCCTGTTGTTGAGGGTAAAATGGTTGTTGTGGATAAGGTGGTTGATTATTATAGAACATTTTGATTCCTCCTTCATAATGATGCCTACCACCTAGTGTATGGGCGGACAAGAAAATATGTGATGAAAAAATGTAGGCGTGTTACAATAAGTAACTGGGTGAAGATAAAATGATAAAACAAGAAAAAATAAAAAAGACAATAACTTTCGTAAAGCATATTTTAGAAAAAGATGCGAGTGGGCATGATTGGTATCATATTGAACGCGTACATAAATTGGCGATTTCTTTATCCGAGCAAGAAGGAGGAAATCGTTTTATAATTGAAATGGCAGCATTACTTCACGATGTGGCAGATGAGAAGTTAAATGATAGTGAAGAAGCAGGAATGAAAAAAGTTTCTGATTGGTTAGAAGAGTTACATGTTGAAAAAGAGGAAAGTAAGCATGTTCTTCATATCATCGCCAATATGTCTTATAAGGGTGGTCACGGTGGCACAGTTGAGTCACTTGAAGGGAAAATTGTTCAAGATGCGGATCGCTTAGATGCTCTTGGTGCAATTGGAATAGCTCGTACATTTGCATATGGCGGAGCGAAAGGGAGATTAATGTATGATCCTACTATTCCGCCGCGTGAAGTAATGACGAAAGAAGAGTATAGAAAAAATAACGATCCATCTTTAAATCATTTTTATGAAAAACTTTTAAAATTAAAAGACTTAATGAATACGAACGCGGCAAAAAAAGAGGCTGAAGTTCGTCATCGTTATATGGAACAGTTTATTGAACAATTTATGAAAGAGTGGAATGCACAAATATGAAAATGTTAACTGTGGAGAACTTATCGAAATCATACGGAGAAAAACCGTTATTTGATGGATTATCATGTAGTATTACAGAAGGACAACGTGTCGGAATTATTGGTGTAAATGGTACTGGTAAATCGACATTATTAAAAATTATTGCAGGGTTAGAAACTCCTGATACAGGTGATATGACGCATTCACGCGGATATACAATTAGTTATTTATCACAGCAACCAGAATTTGATGAGAAACTAACAGTATTAGAGCAAGTATTCCATGGTGATACACCTTTAATTCGTATTCTTCGTGATTATGAAAAAGCACTATTAAATATCGAAAAAGATCCAAGTAATGAAAAAGTACAGGAACAATTATTTGCAGTGCAGCAACGTATGGATGCAATGAGTGCATGGGAAGCAAATGCAAATGCGAAATCCCTTTTAACAAAATTAGGAATTACAGATTTCACTGCAACTGTTGGAAATTTATCTGGTGGACAGAAAAAACGTATCGCAATGGCACAATGTTTTATTGAAACACCTGATCTATTAATTTTAGACGAGCCTACGAACCATCTTGACCATGAGACAGTTGAATGGTTAGAAGAATATTTAGCAAGATATACAGGTGCGGTATTACTTGTAACCCATGATCGTTATTTCTTAGATCGTGTGACAAACCGTATTTTTGAATTAGATAACGGTAAACTATATAGCTACGAAGGAAACTATAGTACATTTTTAGAAGCGAAAGCACTTCGTGAAGAGCAAGAATCGGCACAAGAATCAAAACGCCAAAATTTATATCGTCGTGAATTAGCATGGATTCGTCGTGGTGCAAAAGCCCGTTCTACGAAACAAAAGGCACGTATTCAGCGTTTTGATGAGCTAAAGGGACAAGAAGGACCAGCTGCAAAACAGTCAGTTGATATTGCACTTAGTGGAAGTCGTCTAGGAAAGAAAGTACTTGAGTTAAAAGATGTAACGAAAAAATTTGGCGATAAGACGGTATTACATAATTTTAATCATATTGTGAAACCAGGCGATCGTATCGGAATTATTGGGGCGAATGGAAGCGGGAAATCTTCTCTATTAAATATGCTTGCAGGCAAGTTATCTCCTGATAGTGGAGAAGTTGAAGTAGGACAAACTGTAAAAGTTGCTTATTATACGCAAGAAAATGAAGAGATGAATTTAAATCAGCGTATGATTGAATATATTAAAGAGATTGCAGAAGTTATTCATACAACAGATGGAAAAGTCATTGGTGCATCTCAAATGTTAGAACGTTTCTTATTCCCGACGCATTCACATGGTACACCGCTTGGTAAATTATCTGGTGGTGAAAGAAGACGTTTATATTTATTACGTATTTTAATGGGAGAACCAAACGTACTATTACTTGATGAACCTACGAATGATCTAGATACACAAACATTAACAGTACTAGAAGATTATTTAGAAGATTTCCCAGGTGTCGTTTTAACTGTATCGCATGACCGTTACTTCTTAGATAAAGTAGTAGATGAACTGTTCATCTTTACTGGCGGAGGCGAAGTGCGAGAGTTCTTAGGTAGTTATACAGATTATTTAGAAATGGAAAAAACGAAAGAACTTATTGAGAAAGCGGAAGTTCAAAAAGAGAAAAAAGTAGTAGAAGAAGCTCCAAAACAACAACGTAAACGTAAACTTTCATACAATGAGCAGCGTGAATGGGAAACGATTGAAGATACTATTGCCGAGCTAGAAGAGAAAATTGAGTCAATTGGAGAAGAACTTTCGAAAGTTGGATCTGACTTCACAAAGGCACAAGAATTATCTGAAGCACAGCAGAAAACAGAAGAAGAGCTAGAAAAAACGATGGAAAGATGGAGTGAACTATCAGACATCGTTGAAGGATTAAAATAAAAACAAGCTGCATATATTGAAAAGTAAAGAGAAAAACTTTACACTATTGGTAGAACCTATTTTAGGAGGGAAAAAATGAGAACATCTAATCCAATGTTGAAAAAAGACGCATTTCGTAAAGAGGGAGCAAGTGCTTCTGCGATGACTATTGGCGGAACAGTAGGCAAAACGTTTATCATGCTTATCTTGCTGCTTGCAACGTCTGTCTATTCATACATACAGATGACGCAAGGTACGATGAAGATGCCAGTATTAATTGGCGCTTTAGTTATTGCGGCAATCGTCGCATTTGCGTCTATATTCTTCCCGCGCATATCACCTATTGGTGCACCAATCTATGCAGCGGTAGAGGGAGTTGTATTAGGAAGTATTTCAGCGGTTTATACAATGAAGTTTGGCGATTCTATCGTTTTAAACGCTGTATTACTAACAATCTCAATTCTATTTGCAATGTTGGTGTTGTATGCAACACGCATTGTAAAGGTAACTGATAAATTCCGTACGGGTGTAATTGCGGCTACAATGGGAATTATGGTTATGTATTTAATCGTATTCTTATTAAACATGTTCGGTGTAACTGTTCCATATATTCACCAAGGCGGAACTATCGGTATTATCATTAGTGCGGTTGTTATTGTAGTAGCTGCATTAAATTTATTACTAGATTTCGATTTAATCGAAAGTGGTGCACGTAGTGAAGCTCCAAAATATATGGAGTGGTACAGTGCAATGGGTCTAATGATGACTCTAGTATGGTTATACTTAGAAATTCTTCGTTTTGTTTCTTACTTTACGAAAAATGACTAATAAAAAAATCCTGCATGAAATGTGCAGGATTTTTTATTTTCAAAGATATATTGAAAATATGGATGTTATCAGCTTGAACTGAAGAGGGTGAAGGAATATGATGAAAGAGAAAAAAGGGATTATGAAAAAACTATTTTCTAAAAGTTTTTTCATAGAACTAGATAACGCTTTAACATATCCGTCAGCAGAAGTCATTCGTTCAGCTATTGAAGGATATGCGACAGAATGTAATGAACAATTGAAATTTGAGAGTAAAGTTAAACCGATTACTTTTTACTTAGAAAATGTAATGTACCGCGCTGAAATAAAGATGGCTCGCGGAGGATATTACATATCTTGCAGTGAAGTATAATATTTTTGGAAACCTTACATGTTTAAACTATGTAGGGTTTCTTTTTTTGATTTGTAAGATATAAAGTAATAATTTTTGCTTACAAACATATCATTTTGTGCTTTTTACCCTTCCAACATTTTTCTTTACAATGAAGAAAAATATGTGAGGTGGTATAACTTATGATGAATCGAGTTGTATTAATCGGTAGATTGACAAAGGAGCCAGAATTATACTACACAAAACAAGGTGTCGCTTATGCACGGATATGTGTTGCGGTGAATAGAGGTTTTCGAAATAGTTTAGGTGAACAACAAGTAGATTTTATTAATTGTGTTGTTTGGCGAAGGTCGGCTGAAAATGTAACAGAATATTGTACGAAGGGCTCACTTGTTGGGATTACAGGGCGTATTCATACGAGTAATTACGATGATGAACAAGGAAAGAGAATATATAGAACTGAAGTTGTGATTGAGAGCATTACATTTTTAGAGAGAAGGCGGGAGAGTGCATCGCAATAATGTTAGACTTTTAACTATAGTTTCGGATTAATTAGGTGGAAAGAGAAAGAATGAAAAATTATGATGATGGGAAGAAATCAGCAAAATTAAGCATCCGAGTAGGAGTATAAAGGGGTAACATGTTACAATACAGCTAAGAACACGCAATAAAGGAGAGTTTTTTACGTGAAGATTAAAGCAATTGAACCGACGCCAAGTCCAAATACAATGAAAGTTATTTTAAATGAAGTATTACCATCAGGAGCGCGTAATAATTATACAAATGAAAATAAAGAACAAGCACCAATGCAAGTGCAAGAAATTTTGAAAATTGAAGGCATTAAAGGTGTATACCATGTAGCAGACTTTTTAGCAGTGGAGCGAAATGCGAAGTATGACTGGAAAGTTTTATTACAACAAGTTCGTGCCGTTTTTGGTGAAGAAATAGTGGAAGAAAGCGCAGAACAACAACTTTCTCATTTTGGAGAAGTGAAAGTGTTTGTTCAAATGTTCTTTACTATTCCGATGCAAGTGAAATTAACAGATGGAACAACGGAAGAGCGTGTAGGCTTACCTGATCGTTTTAAAGAATCTATTATGAAAGTGCAAATGTCTGCACCTAATGTTGTGAAAGAGCGCAAATGGGTAGAGCAAAGTACACGTTACGGTAATTTTGAAGAAATCGGGAAAGAAGTAGTAGAAGAAATTGTTGCTGCTTATTCAGAAGAACGTGTAAATGAAACGGTTAAAGAACTATTGAATCAAGCGGGTGCTGTTGAAGTAACGATTCAAAAGCGTGAGCCATATAAAGTAACAGAAGAGATGATGAAAGATTCTGACTGGAAAAACCGTTTTGCGGCTTTAGAACAAATGGATCCTACTGAAGAAGATATGCCGATATTGAAAATGGCATTAGAGGATGAAAAAGTTTCAATCCGCCGTTTAGCAACAGCGTATTTAGGTATGGTAAAAGGTGATGGAGTATTGCCGTTATTATATAAAGCGCTATTAGATCGTTCAGTAAGTGTTCGCCGTACAGCAGGAGATTGCTTATCAGACGTAGGTGATCCAGCAGCGATGTTCGTTATGATTAAATCTCTGAAAGATTCAAGTAAATTAGTACGCTGGCGTGCAGCAATGTTCTTATTTGAACTTGGTGATGAAAGTGCAATTCCGGCACTAAAAGCAGCAGAAGATGATCCAGAGTTTGAAGTGGCGATGCAAGCGCGTTTAGCTTTAGAGCGTATTGAAGGCGGAGAAGAAGCAAAAGGTTCTGTATGGAAACAAATGACGGAGTCTCGTAAAGGGGAATAATGTATGATTGTTTTCTATGATAGTTGGTGTCCGATGTGTACAGCAGTTGCAGAGCGTACGAAAAGATTAGATAAAAAGGGTAAGATGAAATTTGTTTCATTTCGAGATGAAGATGTAGTTGAGAAGTATGAACTGTCTCAAGAATTACAAAGTAAGATGGAACAAAGATTGTATATTTTAAAAAATAATAAGTGGTATGACGGAATTCATAGCATTAACGTATTAGCAAAGTCCGTTCCATCTTATTGGTTTGCAGTGCCTTTTATAAAGCTATCTATCGTACTTGGTTTTGGAAGTAAAGTATACGATTATATCGCTAACAATAGAAAACTTGTCCCAGTTGGACACTGCCGTGAAGGGGTTTGTGAAATCCCTACAAAAAAATGAAATCATCGTTATCTTTCTTTTGCACCTATTAATAGAGCGTGATATGATGAATTTGGAATGAAAGTTGAAGGAGAGATACAAGATGTCAAATGCTTATGAAGAATACATGCGTCAAATGGTAATTCCAATGCGCCAAGAATTAGTGCGTTCTGGATTTGAAGAGTTAACTACAGAAGAAGCTGTAACAGAATTTATGGAAAACGCAACAGGTACAACTTTAGTAGTTGTAAACTCAGTTTGCGGTTGTGCAGCTGGTTTAGCGCGCCCATCAGCAGGTCAAGCGGTTGTACGTGCTGAAAAACAACCTAATCATCTTGTAACTGTATTTGCAGGTCAAGATAAAGATGCTACTGCTAAAATGCGTGAATACTTCGGAGAAATTCCTCCATCTTCACCATCTATGGCATTATTAAAAGGAAAAGAAGTTGTTCACTTCATTCACCGTCATGAAATTGAAGGTGCAACTATGGACGAAATTATTACGAACTTAGAACAAGCTTTCGAAAAGAATTGCTAAAGTAGGGGGAGAGTGAATCTCCCTCTTTTCTTTATATAGAGGTGAAACAATGATAGTAACAACAGCAGGAAGAACAAATAAAGAAATGACAGCTTATGCACATAAGGTAGCAGCAGAATTAAATAGTTCTTTCGTTATACGTAATGATATACCTGTACATAAATTGCATGAACAGCATGAACAAGATGTGCTGGTTGTAGGGAAAAATCGATTAGCTATTTATCCGAAAGGTACGGAAGAGTCGTTTTTCTTTCATCCGAACTCAGCGATGTTTCGTGTAAAAAGGTTAATGCGCGGAGAGCACGATCCGTTCGTACAAGCTGCTAAACTAGAGCGCGGAATGACAGTGTTAGATTGTACGCTCGGTATGGCATCAGATAGTATTGTAGCTAGTTATATTGTTGGTGAAGGCGGAAGAGTAACAGGACTTGAAGGAAATGAATATATGGCTTACATAATGGAAAAAGGCTTGCAAACTTGGTCTTCGTCCGTTGCAGAAATTGATGAGGCAATGCAAAGAATCGATGTAAAGCAAACAGAGCATTTTGCATTTTTAACGCAATGTGAAGACAATAGTTATGATGTTGTTTACCTCGATCCGATGTTTGAAGAAACTGTCATAGAATCAGATGGAATAAAAGGGTTAAAACACTTCGCTTTGTATCATGATATTACTGACGAAACAATTGCGGAAGCGAAGCGTGTGGCGAAAAAGCGTGTCGTTCTGAAAGATCATTTCCGTAGTTCTAGATTTGAAAAACATAATTTTCACGTATACAAAAGAAAAAGTGCTAAGTTTCACTTTGGTGTAATTGACCCTTGCTAATTGTGTGAAAAGATGTATAATAAGCAATAATTAATTAAATATACTGTCGGTGATGAAGAGAGTAGTCTTTTTCAGAAGGAAAGCGAGCTAGGGGTGGTGTGAGCCTAGTGCGGAAGAAAAAGATGAAGCGCACTTCGGAGATGCTTCTTGAATGAATAGTAGAGTAAGCCGAGGCCCCCTGTCCTCGTTATAAACGGGAAAGTGGTTCGTAATGAACAACAAGGGTGGTACCACGGGTTAAAACTCGTCTCTTTTTTAGAGACGAGTTTTTTGTATTCAAAAAATAAGGAGGTTGTAGTATGGATTATAAAACGCAGTTTGCAAAAAGTTTATCGAATATTTTTACGAATGAATTAACGAAAAATCAAATTTTAGATTTAATTGAAACACCAAAACAAGATGAATTCGGAGATGCAGCGTTCCCATGCTTTTCACTAGCGAAGCAATATAAAAAATCACCAGCTATTATCGCAAAGGAAGTTGCAGAAAAATTAAATGATCCGTTCTTTACGAAAGTAGAGGCCGTTGGTCCTTATGTAAATATATTTTTCAACCGTGAAACTGTAAGTGATGAAGTATTAAAAACGATTTTAGCTAAGAAAGAAGAGTACGGTCAAAACCACTTTGGGTGTGAAAAAACGGTAGTTATTGATTACTCATCCCCAAATATTGCAAAACCTTTTTCGATGGGGCATTTACGTTCTACAATGATAGGAAATTCGCTGAAACATATCGCCGAAAAATGTGGATATGAAGTTGTAGGGATTAATTATATTGGCGATTGGGGAACACAGTTTGGAAAATTAATTACCGCATATAAAAAATGGGGAAATGAAGCAGTAGTTAAAGAGGATCCAATACGTGAATTGTTTAAGTTATATGTTCAATTCCATGAAGAGGTAAAAGAGAACGAAGAACTAGAAGAAGAAGGGCGTGCTTGGTTTAAGAAATTAGAAGAAGGTGATGAAGAAGCAGTCGAGCTTTGGAATTGGTTCCGTCACGAATCCTTAAAAGAATTTTCTCGCATATACGAACTTCTCGGTGTAGAATTTACTAATTTTCAAGGAGAAGCTTTTTATAATAATTTAATGGAAGATTTTATTGGAATTTTAGAAGAACATGATTTGCTTGAAGAATCAGAAGGCGCATTAGTCGTTAATTTAGAAGAAGAGGGAATGCCGCCTTGCTTAATTAGAAAATCAGATGGTGCAACGATTTACGCAACACGTGACTTAACGGCAGCGTTATATCGTCAAAACACATATGCATTTGATAAAGCGCTATATGTTGTTGGCCCGGAACAAAGTTTACACTTCAATCAATTTTTCACTGTATTAAAAAAGCTTGGCTACAATTGGGTTGACGGCATGGAACATGTACCGTTTGGATTCATATTAAAAGACGGTAAGAAAATGTCGACACGTAAGGGCAGAATTATTTTATTAGAAGAAGTGCTAGAAGAAGCTGTTGCACTTGCGGAACAAAATATTGAAGAGAAAAATCCGAATTTAAAACAAAAAGAAGAAGTGGCAAAGCAAGTAGGTGTAGGAGCAGTTATCTTCCACGATTTAAAAAATGAGCGTATGCATAATATTGAATTCTCATTAGAAAATATGTTGAAATTTGAAGGGGAAACAGGACCGTATGTACAATACACACACGCGCGTGCTTGCTCTATTTTAAGAAAAGAAAGTGTAGAATTTGAAACGTGTACGTTTGCATTAAAAGATGATTATAGCTGGAGTGTCGTAAAATTACTTAATAAATTCCCACAAGTAATTGAAGCAGCCTTCAACAAAAATGAGCCATCAATCATTTCGAAATACGTATTAGATGTAGCACAATCGTTTAATAAATATTATGGTAATGTTCGTATATTAGAAGAGAGCGAAGAAAAAGACAGCAGACTTGCATTAGTGTATGCTGTGACGGTTGTATTAAAAGAGGGGTTACATTTACTTGGTGTGGAGGCACCTGAGGAGATGTAAAATAATAATTTTGTGCTTATGCGCCGTGAGAAATATTCATATTACTTTACTAATAAACTGCAGATTAAATTAAAGTGTAATATTGTAACAAAAAGAAGAATCAGGCGATCATTAACCTGATTTTTCTTTTTGTATTCTCTTGAATAAATTCTTATCTATAAAATGTTATACGCTGCGAAGTGTAAGAACTCTATAATTTTGTTGTGAAATCAATTAAAATATTTGTAGAGAGGATGGTCCGTATTGATTCGAGGTTTCATTTTACACATTCCTTGTCATAGACTACCGGAAAGGAGTTTTCTTAAACTACAAAAATACATGCCTTTATGTGCGCGATGCTCAGGTATGTTTATTGGTTTATGTATGTTTCCAATTTATTTTTTAATAACACCTTCGTTTAGTCTCTCATTCATGCTATCCTTTTTTGCTCAAATTCCATTATTAATTGATGGATTCACCCAAAAGTGGAAATGGCGAAGCAGCACAAATTTGTTAAGAGTAACTACCGGCTTATTAAGCGGTAATGGTATGGGACTATTTATTGCATCTAGTATTATATGGATTACATCTTAAACCGCATATCAACGGAGGTAGCTACTTACATGTTTTGGATTTATATAATTCTAATTTTTATATCAGGTGGAAGTGGAATTGGTTTTATTATTCATGAAAAATATATAGAAGCAACAATAGCTTTTGTTATCTGCGTATTATTTATGGTGCTACTATATTTTTATTTAAAAAGAAGCAAAAAAAAGAGAAATTTAGATTGTGACGTAATAGATTGTACCGATTGCTCAGATTGTGATTGTACTATTTAAACTTCTGCTTATCTCAATATTATTATGAAAAGGATTATATATCGTTTCAGGTATGTAATCCTTTTTATTTTTTTCAAAATTAGTTTGTCAAATAGGTGGAGAGTAAAGAACATGTACAATTTAACGTTTCAATTAAAATTAAACATCTCTAAAATTTTTAGAAACATAGGAATACATTTATTAAATGGAGAACTATAGTTTTGTATATAAAAGGAGGCGTGGGTTTTGGAAAAATATGATTGGAATAGTAAGCTAGTGTATTTAAGAAATACGAGAGATTTATATTATAACGATGATTATTTAAGTTTTTTAGTGAATACAGTTTGGAAGATTACTGAACCGGTACATATTGTTGATTATGCTTGTGGATATGGTTATTTAGGCTTAGTTTTGTTGCCTTTACTTCCAAATGGATCAAAGTATACAGGTATTGATAGCGGGGAAGCATTAATAGTTGAAGCGAGAGAGTTGTTTCGTTCGCTTCCATATGAATCAGAATTTATTAAAGGAGATGCTATAGAAATTGAATTGAAAAATAAATACGATATAGCAATCTGTCAGGCTTTCTTATTACATATGAGTTCCCCAAGAACGATGCTAGAGAAGATGATACATTCAATTAAACAAGGTGGTAAAATAATCTGTTTTGAACCACATTGGATGTCAAATATGTCTTCATACGTATTAGATGGAGAGAATCAATCGGAAATTATCCAGTTAGGTGTTTTGCAGAGATTATTTGAAAGAGATACACAGAGAAACGGTAGAGATGGCAACATTGGCATGAAAATACCAATGTATTTAAGTGAATTGGGTGTTAAAAATATTGAATGTAGAGTAAGTGATAAAGTGAATTTTTTAGATTCTAATTTAAATCAAAATGATAAGCAAGGATTATATAATTCTCTAAAAGAAGAGGGGATTGCAGGCAATCCGGGTGATAAACAGCAATTTATAGAACGTTTAATGGCCAGAGGATTAACATATGAAGAAGCGCTAGCTCAATATGAAGTGGAACTACGGTTTTTTAAAGCATTTCATATGCATTCATCTTTAGTATATGCTCCGAATATGAAAATTACATTTGGTGAAATAAAGAAGTAAATATCATATTAGAAAAGTAAGGGAGAAGGAGAATTGCTACATTTCTAATGTGGATAGGTTACCATTATTATCAAGATTTGTCGGTAAATCCATATATCTTATCAAATCGTTGATCTATTGTAAGTTACAAGAGATATATTCAGGAAATCGTTAATATAATTTCATCCACTGAATAAAGCCTCAAAAAAGAAGATAAAATTCATCTTCGAATAATACATGTTATTTCATCAAATTAAACAAAATAACGAGAAAAAGTATCGTTTTTAAGATATTTAGTTAAAAACTTGAATAATATTAAATAATATCGTTCATTATATGAGGTTTTAGTTGAATGCGTACTATATGATGTGTAAAATCTAAGCAAGTAGGTTAGAATACTGCTTGCAAATGGCAGTATAAATAATTATTTGAGGTGAATACATGCTAGATTTTAAACAATTAGAAGTTTGTTTGAAAGAAAAGAGATTTGTAGATGGATTACATGAGATAAATAATGAAATTGCACATATAAAAGAAACGAATAAGTTATCATACGTGAAGACCTGGCTTTCTAACGTTTCATCATTTGCGGAGTTTGATACATTAATTCGCCTTGCTGATGAAGGTTTGATGCATCAATATAGCTCCTTTTTAATTCGTTATACTTATAAAAAATTCCCTAATATGAGAACGCTCTCTTTATATTGTGATGAGTTAATTGATGAGCGTAAAATCCTTGATGCTGCACAATTATTAAAAGATTCTTTGGAAGAGGTAAATGAAGAGGAAACTGATGCGGACGTTTTAACGAAAGCATATTTTACGTTAGTTAGATGTTTGTTAGATATGAAGCGAAATGAAGAGGCCTATGCCTATATGCAAAAGGCGGAAAAGTATAGTACACGTGCAGTTTTTGATAAATGGGGTTACTTATATATACAGACTGGTGAGTGGGAGAAGGCAGAGGAACAACTTTTAGCCGGTCAGCAGCATAAAGATTGTGAAGAGTTAGCTACGTACCTATTGGCGCAATTATATGCATATAAAGGTGAACAGCAACGAGCATTACAACTCATAAATGATGCGATTGCAAAGTTCCCTCAAGTACCATATTTCTATTTTGAGAAAGTAAAATATTTATTAGATTTAGAGCGCTATGAAGAAATGTTAGCGGTAATAGATAAAATTAATCACATGCTTCCGCATCATGCATATACAACTTATTTTATACATTTACGTGCAGAGGCATTTTATAAAATAAATAATATTCACGATTTGCAAGCACTATTGAAAAGTGAAAAGAGTTTGAAAAATTCTCTATATCATCATATAGAAAAAAATCCTGCTGGAAAAAAGGTTCGTTTACCAATAGTTCCGGTTGTACAAAAGGATAACTACTGCGTTCCGACAAGTTTAGAAATGATGTTAGGGGTATGGGGAGAAAAACGTACGCAAGATGAAATAGCACAACATATTTTTGATGTAACAGGTTCTAAGTTTTCAGATACAGTTACATATATAGAGGAGCAAGGTTACGAATATCGTTATTTTCAAGGGAATGTGGAAAATTATAAGAGATTACTTGATCAAGGTATTCCCGTTTTATTAAGTATAGATATTGAGCACGCTTCCCATGTACAAGTACTTTCTGGTTATGACGACGTGCTGCAAGCTTTTTATATTCAAGATCCGAATTTCTTAGAACCGATTTTTGTGGAATATGATAAGTTGCAAGAAAAATATCGTTATACAGATTGTTTAGCTATTACTTTTACACCAAAAGATAGAATGGAACAACTTTCATTTTTAGATGAGGAAGAACATAATTATTATAAATCAATTTTTTCTCTTACTGATCATTTAGCTGAGCAAGATAAAGAGGGAATTGAAAAGTTAGTACTATTTTTAAAAGAAACAAGTGAAAATCCAAACACTTGGTTATATACGATTAAACATTTAGATGCGGAAGTAGATAAAGAGTTTATTCAGTTTTGTATAGAAAAATTAATGGAAAAGTTTCCGAGCTCTGACTTTGTGAAATTGCATAGTGCACAGTGTTTTATTCGTCTGCAAGATATGGAAAAAGCAGGACATATGCTTCAAAGTGTGGAGAAGAAAAGCAATCAAGCGTTGTATCATTTTATAAATGGACGGTATTCTTTTGAGCAAGATAATTATGCAGAAGCGATTGCTAGTTTTCGTTCATCATTACAACTGGATGCAGACCAACCAGTTGCGTGGAGTTTCTTAGCATTATCATACATGTATATGGATCAATCCGAAAAAGGGATAGAGTATTCTCTAACAGCTATAGAACGTAGCCCAGAAAGGTTTACACTTGTTAATCACGGTTTAATTTTAATAGATTTAGAACGATATGAAGAAGCATATGGATTCTTTAATGATTTATTAAAAGAATATAAGTATGAAGCGCACATTTGGTATGAACGTGCAAGATGTGCTCAACATTTAGGAAAAGTGTATTTGGCGGTAAAAGGACTTAAAGTAGCAATTCAATTAGATAAAACAGCAGCCTATTTATATACGAAGCTTTCGGAAATCTATGAATCAGATTTGGATGATGAGAAAAGTACGAAGGAAATTTTATTACAAGGAATTCAAAATTGTGAAGATCAGGCGTCTTTATATGTTCGTTTAGGAGATTTTTATTTTCAAAATGATGAACTTGAAGAAGCGGAAACTATTTATAAGCGCTCTTTAGAAGAAAATAATGAAGATGTATATTCTCATTTTGGTTTAATTCAAGTATACATGGCTAAGGAACAATATGAGGATGCAAAAAATTATATTGTTAATATCAATAAGCAATTTGAGGGCAATCAAGATTTCCTTATGAATGCTGGTATGGTGCTGTGGGATGCTGAAATTGCGTTAGGCGGGAATGAAGCTGAGTTGAAAACTGCACTTTCTAAATTAGAGGACGGTATACGAAAGTTATACAGTAATATAGAGAACGTGTTAGAAGAGTATGTAAATAGAATAAAAGGAACAGCTTTCGTGCAACGAGGCATAGCATTTTTAAGAACGTTACAAAAAGAAAAAACGGAAGTAATTGAATACGGTTGTTATGCTGGTATTTTATATGAATCTATTGGACAGTATGATCAGGCAATGAAGAGATATAATAAGGCAATCGAACAAAAGAGAACTGCTTTGCCATATTATCGAATCGGCGAAACATATATGGCATTAGGACAATTGACAGAAGCAAAGCAAGCGTATGAAATATGTTTAGAGCTGGATGAAAACTTCCCAGCTGTACATTTGCAACTAGCAGAAATATACGAAAAAGAAGAAGATCGTTCTAAAGAACAAAGTCATATGGTCCAGGCGATGAAAGAAGAGCCTTTGCATATTAATATGGAATATTTGGCACAGCTTTCAGTAGATTTGAATCTTCATGAAGATTTGCTGACTGAATTAGAACAATTAGCAGGAGAAGTACCCGAAATATGGCGTTTAGATGCGATTGCATATGTATATGGTGCGATGAATGAAATAGATAAAGAACAGGCGCGAATTGAAGAAGCGTTACAATTAGATGAGGGACATACAGAAGTTCTATATCATTATGCGAAAGTATTAGTGAAAAAAAGAGATGCGAGTGCAATTGAAGTTGCAATGAAAGTAATGCATAAAGAATTAAATAATGAACGTATATTTGATGTATATGTAAAAGCAGTAGAACAACATAAAAAAATATCTCAAATACGAGACGCACTTCATACGTTAAAGGTGAAAAAAGCAGAAAGAAGTATGGCATTTATGTATGCAGCAGCTGCGATTACAGAAAGATGGATTGAACGCCAACAAAATGAACAGCCGAAAAAATCTATATTTACGAGAGCTTTTTATCGTATGAAAAATCGCGCGAAAGAAATTTCAATGATTACTACAATCATTGATTTATATGAAATCTCGTTAAAATTAAATCCGAAAAATAGTATGGCAGCGAGGCGATTTGCAATATTTTACGAGAATGCGGCAATGAATAAAGAAGCAATAGAAGTATTGCAAACATCGCTAGAAAATAAATGGGATTATGATGTAGCGAAGCAACTTGTAAATCTTTTCATTGAGTGTGAAGAAGAAGGCATGTTACGAGATGCTTTGGAATTAACGAAGCAAATGGTTCGAGAACTACCGGATGATTATGATACGCTTCTTTTGCAAGCACAAGTATTCTTGAAAGCTGGGGAAGAAAGAAAAGCAGAAAAAATATGTTTACAATTAACGGGAAAAACACCGTTTGTAAGTAGAGGATTCCTTACTTTAGCAGAAATATACCAAAGTCAAGAGAGGTTTGAGGATGCGATTCATTTATTAGAAGATGCTGCTGTAGATCATCCAAATGAAACGGCAATTCTTATTGCTTTAGCATCTTCGTATCATAGAGCTGGGCGAACTGTCAAAGCAGAAAAAATAACAAATGATATATTAGAAATTGATGCTACACACTTGTTAGCAAGATACGACCACGCTTGCTACTTAGCGTTATTAAACAGAAATGAAGAGGCGAAAGAAGAACTTGAAATTGTGCTTCGTGAAGATGAGACGGGATTCTTTGCTGAACTTGCAGAGGAAGATGAAGATTTAGCGGGATTACGAGAATTTGAAAATTAATTGTATAGAAATAGATAAAAAGGATATAAATAAAAATATATTTTGAATTAGTTGACAATTAATTGCCCAATGGCATAAAATAACTTTTAATAAAGTATACAAATCTGAAGACGAGAAAGAGTAAAATAGTGAACTGTTCTCCAGAGAGCCGGTGTATTGCTGAAAGCCGGTGTGCAGACGTTATTTGAAAATCATCTCCGAGGAGCCGTGGCTGAATAAAGTAAGCTCGGACGGATGTCTACCGTTACAAAGAACGCGTATGTTAGTACGTTGCTAAGTGCTATTAGCGAAGAGCTAATAGAATTAGGGTGGTAACGCGGTTAAACCCGTCCCTACTTCATAGGGACGGGTTTTTTGTGTGCTTTAAAACATTCAAAGGAGTGATTGTAGATGAAGAAAGTAGATGTAAAAGAGTCAGCTGTAGGGAGAGAAACACGTATTCGTAAGCAGTGGAACGAGCAAAGTATTTTCGAGCAATCAATTCAGAATCGAGAAGGCGCACAGTCTTTTGTATTTTATGAAGGACCACCAACGGCGAATGGATTACCGCATGTAGGTCATGCGCTTGGACGGACAATTAAAGATGTAGTAGCAAGATATAAAACGATGGCTGGATATAAAGTGTTACGAAAAGCGGGATGGGATACACACGGTTTACCTGTAGAATTAGGTGTTGAGAAGCAACTCGGTATTTCTGGTAAACATGAAATCGAAGAGTATGGAATTGAGCCATTTATTCAAAAGTGTAAAGAAAGTGTATTCACATATGAGAAGCAGTGGCGTGAATTCACTGAAAGCATCGGTTATTGGGTAGATATGGATGATCCATACGTTACGTTAGAGAATCCATATATCGAAAGTGTATGGCATATTTTAGGAACGATTCATGAAAAAGGATTATTGTATAAGGGGCATAGAGTTTCACCATACTGCCCAAGCTGTCAAACTTCATTAAGTTCACATGAGGTTGCACAAGGGTATAAAACAGTAAAAGATTTAAGTGCAACAGTTAAGTTTAAAGTGAAAGATAGTGAAAATGAGTATTTCCTAGGTTGGACAACGACACCTTGGACACTTCCAGCAAATGTTGCGCTCGCTGTACACCCAAATATGGAATACGTGAAAGCGAAACAAGAAGGTCATGTATACATTGTTGCGAAAGAACGTGTACAAGATGTATTAAAAGAAAACTATGAAGTATTATCTGTTCATAAAGGCGAAGAATTAGTAAACACATCTTATACAGCACCGTTTCCGATGAAGGAAGTTACGAATGGGTACCACGTAATTGCAGCAGATTTTGTCACGGCAGATAGTGGTACAGGACTTGTTCATATCGCTCCAGCATATGGGGAGGACGATTATAGAGTCGTTCAAAGTGAAGGATTGTCATTCTTACATGTTGTAGATGAGAAAGGTGAGTATACGGATGCAGTACCATTTCTTAAAGGTAAGTTTGTAAAAGATTGTGACGTGGATATCGTTCGTTATTTAGCGAAAGAAGGGTTACTATATCATAAAGAAAAATATGAACATAGCTATCCGCATTGCTGGCGCTGTGATTCACCATTACTTTATTATGCAGGAGAAAGCTGGTTAATCCGAACAACTGAGATTAAAGAAACATTTTTACGAAATAATGATTCTGTTACGTGGTATCCAGACCATATGAAACATGGCCGGTTTGGTAAGTTTTTAGAAAACATGGTGGACTGGAATATTAGCCGGAATAGATATTGGGGAACACCTTTAAACGTATGGGAATGTGAAAGCTGCGATCATCAATTCGCACCGAAAAGCATTGCCGAATTAAGAAAGCATAGTACGAAAGAAACACCTGAAGATTTAGAATTGCATAAGCCGTATGTAGATGAAGTGCAAGTTTGCTGCGAAAAATGCGGAAGTACAATGAATCGTACACCAGAAGTAATTGATGTTTGGTTTGATAGTGGTTCGATGCCGTTTGCACAATATCATTATCCATTTGAAAATAAAGAGTTATTTGAAGAACAGTTTCCAGCGGATGTTATTGCAGAAGGCATTGATCAAACACGCGGATGGTTTTATAGTTTATTAGCAGTATCAGCACTATATACAGGAAAAGTACCTTATAAACGAGTGTTATCACTAGGGCATGTTCTAGACGAGGAAGGACAGAAAATGTCTAAAAGTAAAGGAAATGCACTAGATCCAGTCGATTTAGTAAATCAGTTTGGTGCAGATGCTTTAAGATGGGCTCTACTTGTTGACAGTGCTCCGTGGAATGCAAAACGTTTTTCTGAAAGAACAGTACTGGAAGCGAAATCTAAATTTGTAGATACGTTAGTCAATGTGTATAGCTTCTACGTTTTATATGCAAATTTAGATGAGTATAATCCGAATGAAACCTATGATGTAAAGCGAACGAAATTGGATGAATGGGTATTATCAAGATTGCATAGCACAACGAAAAAAGTGAGAACAGCACTTGATGATTATCAATTTACGAATGCAGCTCGTGAAATCGCGGCGCTTGTAGATGAAGTAAGTAACTGGTACGTAAGACGATCACGTAATCGTTTCTGGGAGTCTGGTATGAATGCTGAAAAAGCAGCTGCGTATGAGACACTTCATGAAGTACTTGTGACAATTAGTAAATTAATTGCACCATTTACACCGTTTGTCGCTGAAGATATTCATTTGAATTTAACTGGAAGTAGCGTTCATTTAGAGGATTATCCAGTTGTAAATGAATCACTACTTCAGCCGAAATTAGAAGCGGAAATGGATGCTGTTTTACAAGTTGTTGAACTTGGAAGAAGTAATCGTAATCAGCATTCATTAAAAGTAAAACAGCCGTTAGCAGAACTTGTATTACTAGCGCATAATGAAAATGATATGGATTGGGAATCTTATCGTGATATTGTAATGGATGAGCTAAATGTAAAAGCGTTCCATGTTGAACTCGATGAAACGAAATACACGTCCTATCAATTAAAGCTGAATTTTAAAACAGCTGGGCCGAAGTTTGGTAAAAGTGTGAATGCAGTAAATGGCTGGCTAAAACAATTATCAAAAGAAGAAGTACAACACTTTGTATCTACAGAAAGAGCTGTTTACGAAGTAGCACCAGGAGAAGAAGTAGTGGTAACAGCTGAAGATGTATTAGTAGAGAAAGTTGCAAAATCAGGATTCTCTAATACGACTAACGGACAATATACAGTTATGTTAGATACGAATGTAACGGAAGAATTGTTACAAGAAGGAGTAGCGCGCGAATTCATTCGAGCGGTTCAAGAATATCGTAAACAGTTGAATTTACCGGTTAATTTACGAGTCGATGTTATTCTTGATACAGCGGAAGAACTAAAGCGAACATTAACGAACCATAAAGAGTTGTTGGAAGAAAACTTACTCGTTAAGCGATTTACATTTGGAAACTTAACGAATGAAGATGATGAATTATCTTTAGGTGAGACAAAAGTCCGAATTAAATTAAGCGCGGCTCATTAAAGAAAAAGGAAGTTGGAATGATTCCAACTTCCTTTTTGTATGATGGGAATTTATCCGGCCAATTTCCTCATAATCCATTCGATAGAGCCTCTAGAAAATTTCTTTCTTCATAGCACCTAAATAAAATACTGTAAAAATATATTTCTACAGTATTTTTCTCATTTTGCACATAAATATTGAGAAAATTTCACTTACCCAAAATGTAAAGGTAATAGAATTGTTTGTATAGAATTACTCGTAGATTCAATTTTTATCCGGCTACTTGTGGACAGTAATAGCCCACTGGGAATGGGGTAAAGGTTTCAATTTATTAGGGGGAGTGGTTTTATGTTAAACAAAAAAATGGTGGCAATGGCAATGACTGTGCCATTAGTAATGGGGACGATTTCTACGGTTTCGGCATTGGAAAAACAGCAGCAAGTAAAGCTAGAAGCTTATTCGCCGCAGAAAAAAGCAATTGAATATTTAAAAGGACATGCTACGGAATATGGATTGAAGGCAGACCTTTCAGACTTACAATATATTTCTACAACAGAAACGTCAGTAGCTTCATATGTTAGGTTTCAGCAAGTTGTTAATGGTGCCCCTGTATTTTCAAAACAAATTACAGTTACTATTAATGGACAGGGGCAGGGATTACTTGCTGTTTCTGATTACCAGGCAGTTCAAAGTGTGAAAGAAATAGCGAATAAGATTAGTGAAAAAGATGCTGAACAAAAATCAATGGCGTATGTTGGAGGAGAAAGCGAGCAAAACTTATGGGCTCCTACAGAGAAAGAGTTTGGATATATTATTGAGGATGGAGTAGCTATCCCAGTATACAAAGTTTTAGTCCATTCTAATAAACCTTTCGGTGCATGGGAAACATTTATTGACGCAGAAAATGGAAAGTTAATTAAAAAGGTTGATATAAACCGAAAAGCAGAAGGATCAGGAAAAGTATTTTTACCTAATCCAGTCGTATCTAGTGGTAGTAAAGTAGGCTTAAAAGATAATAACGATGCAGATTCTACAGCTCTAACGAATCAATTGAAGACCGTTACTTTAAAAGGTCTAGATGGTAGCGGATCTTTAATTGGGGAGTATGTCACGATTTCTTCAAAAGCGAAGACGAAATCTACAAATTTACAATTTAACTATACACGTGCAAATGATAGTTTTGAAGATGTTATGTCATATTATCATATTGATACATTACAGCGTTACATTCAAGGATTAGGCTTTAAAAATATTAATAATCGTTCGATTAAAGTAAATGTAAATGGTACAACTGACGATAATTCATTCTATTCTCCATCAACGAAAGCTTTAACTTTTGGTACTGGCGGTGTAGATGACGCAGAAGATGCGGGCATTATCGCGCATGAATATGGTCATTCTATTCAAGATAATCAAGTACCAGGATTCGGAAGTTCACCAGAAGGTGGAGCGATGGGAGAAGGGTTTGGAGACTTCTTAGGTGCTACGTATGAAGATGCAGTATCGACAACAGGCTACGGAAAAGCATGTGTTGGAGAATGGGATGCGACTGCTTATTCTAGTTCAGATCCGACGTGCTTGCGCCGATTAGATACGAATAAAGTGTATCCGAAAGATGTTACAAATGAGGTACATGATGATGGGGAAATTTGGGCACAAGGTCAATATGAGATGGCACAAGCTTTTGGACGTGATGTAGCAACAAAAATTATTTTACAATCACATTGGTCATTAACGCCAAATGCTAAATTCCGTGACGGGGCAAAAGCAATTAAGCAAGCGGATGCTCTTTTATATGGCGGACAACATGCGGCTGAAATTGATCGCATTTGGGCAGCGAGAGGAATTAGCACAAATTAATATAAAAAGTCGTGGCGTTTATAAGCCACGACTTTTTAATTTGCTTAAGAACTGGTACTGGAAAACTTATTGGTATCGGTAATAATGTACATATACCAATAAATTTATTTTACTGCTTCTTTAAAAACAAAATGCTCTTTAAATTTTCTAGACTCAACTTTTTGGCCGTTTCGCATAGATCGGAAAGGGTGTTCTTGCCAAGTGATTATAACGTCAACCGCATCTGGTTTTGTAGAAACAGGGAAGTTAGCATGTCTAAATCCAGTTTTTCCACTTGCTAGACGACCTTCTTTTAGGGAAAAGAGTTCGTATTTTGTTTTCATATTTGGTTCATTGCGGAAGACTTCAACTTGTACGTTATATACTTCGTTTTCTCCAACATTCTTTACTGAAAATTGATATGTTTGAAATTTATCTTTTTTAGCTTGAAGCATATTTTTACTTGTTTTTTTCGGTTCATCAATATTCACTTGCCATTGATCAGAGTTTTGAGAGATTGGTAAAGATTTTGGTGAATAGGCGTATGTTTCATTAACTACAACTAAGCATAATAATAGGAGAAAGAAACTAATTGTTTTTTTCATATGTACACCTCCGATAAAACTTTAATAATAATATGCGTGGGAAATGTTTATTTTATGTAATAAAATGGAAAAAATACAATTGAATGGATTTGAGAAAGATGGAATGTTTTGTAAAAAGAAGCATAAGCCGGCCGTTTTGGCCAACTTATGCTTCCATGATTTGAAGAATATTTTTAATGTCGCTTTTTAATAAAGTCGCGACTTTTAGGGATAGCATCACATTGCCATCAATTTAAGAAATTCATTGTTCCTCAAAATGAAAAAACGAGCTGAATTCCCATAAATAAATCTAGCAAGAACAAACTTCGTTTTGGATACATTTCAAAGTCTCAAGTCGATAGGCATATGGCTACTTTTCAACTAGTACGATATCATCAAGATAGGCATGAAGATATTCATTATCATCGCCTGGTAATACGGAATCAGTAAAAATGATGAGGTTTGGACTTGGAGAACTATAATTTCGAGTAGTAAATTCGAACGATTTTTGTTCATACTGTGAGGAAGTAAATCCAATGCCGACTACTTTTATTACATCAGGCCCCCCTGCTTCTACGTATATACTTCTACCAGGAGTAGTTACTTTTCCAGATACGGACAGTATGTATGTAGTATTAGGCTTCAAAGTAACTCTCCCCCTAAATCCACCGCCATATCCACTTAAATGAAGTCCTTTAGAATTATTTACTCCTGCATGCTCTTCAATATTGTAATTTATATAGCCCTCAAGTTTAAAAGGTTCTAAACTTGAATTGTAGTCAAAATCAATATTAAAAATATAAGATTTCTCCTTTTCCTTTAATTGTACATTATCAAACTTAACCCTCCCATTTGTTGTAGAAGCAAGTTTGACAGCAAAGTTTGACACATCTTCCCCTGTTTTAAACTTTATTTCATGATGTTCCGGCTTAAATCCTGTATACTGCTTCTTTGTTAATGGAACGATTTCTTGATTGGCATTCAGATTACCTACTGTTACTTCTGATGGGGAAACTATACTTCCCGCTATATCAAATGTTAATGTATATTCTGTATTCGGCTTTACAGTAACAAGCTGATAGGCTGTGTCTGCATGTATTAATTTGAGATAATGATTGCCTGGTTCAGAAGTGCCGATATTCTCGGTAGAAGAATTAGGATTAGATAAAATCCAGTTATTTAGCCCATCCTCAAAGTCTCCATTCCTAACTTGTTCATTTGCAGAGGGACTATCTGCTAATACAATACCTGAAAAACCTATACTGGCACTTAATACAATTGCTGTAGAAAATACTCCTATACCGAATTTTTTAAACAATTTCTTCATCTCCTTTGGTCAGATTAAGATTTACTTTTTCACATTTCTATATATATTTGGGTAAACTTGCCAAAGAACACCTTTGTAAATAAATAATTTATGTATCCGAGATTAAGGTTATTTTCATTTGAAAGATCTTCAACATATACAAGGACACCTCGCTCAAATTGAACGGGTAAAGAAAGCATATCAAGAGAGCACAGTGATCTATTAACTCACGGAAGCGTCAGTTCCACTTTCTCTTTTATTAAGGTTATTAGTATCAATTTGACCAAACATTATTCCAAAGCTACATGAATAAAACACACGGCAAGCTTATGGGTTAATAATTAACTCACGGCCAAGTTATGCTTCCAACTGCGGCCAACTTATAGGTAAAGTGACATATTTCTAAGCTGTCAAATGATAATTGTATAGAGTTCAATGTTCATATTACATATCTTTAGAAGGGTCTGTTTAGTGAGAAATCGAAATATTTTTTAAAGGGGCTTGCATTTTACAAGTTAAAGAGATAGAATACTCTGTAAATATAAAAAGTGATGATCAGGAAAAGTACATGGTGCAAAGGTCTACAGAGAGCAATCGGTTGTTGAGAAGATTGCGATACCGCATGATGGAAAGACACCTGTGAGTGTTGCTTTGAACGTGATAATTAGTAAAAGCAAACGGTACCTACCGTTATCAGGGCTAAGATGGTCATTATGACAATTTGGGTGGTACCGCGGAAAAATCCGTCCCTATTTATAGGGGCGGATTTTTGTATTCTTTGAAAGGAGGTGAGTGACCGTGGATGATGACGATGACAACAACAATAACGTAAATAAAAATAAAATTAATGGAGGGAAATGTAATGGATGCAATAATGAAGCGTTCACTCATAAAAGAATGTAAGGAACAAAGCGGAAAGGTTGTATTACTTCAAGGATGGGTAAAAAAGGTTCGTCATCTAGGTAATGTTAGTTTTTTATTATTACGGGACCGAACGGGAGTTATTCAATGTGTATTAGAAAACGGGTTAGCTGGATATAAAGTAGATGTGGAAAGTGTCGTTCAAATAGTTGGTCAAATAGTAGAGACTTCGAAAACAGAATTAGGGGTTGAAGTGCTTGCACATGAAGTGAAAATATTAAATGGCGCAGAACCACTTCCATTTGAAATGAATAAAAAGAAGTTACAAGTTGGCTTAGATCAACTACTGAATGAGCGGGTATTATCATTAAGACATGAGCGAATCGCGGCGATATTTAAAGTGAAATCTACACTTGTTCAGAGCTTTAGTGAATTTCTTATAGAGAACGATTTCACACGTATATTTACTCCAAAAATTGTTTCGCAAGGGGCAGAAGGAGGAGCGAATGTTTTTAAGCTTCCATACTTCCAAAAAGAAGCTTATTTAGCGCAATCACCACAGTTTTATAAACAAATGATGGTAGCTGGAGGGTTAGAACGTGTTTTTGAAGTTGCACCTGTTTACAGAGCGGAACACCATAATTCTTCCCGTCATTTGAATGAATATATATCGTTAGACGTAGAACTTGGATTTATTCATGATTTTTATGAAGTGATGCAATTAGAAACGGATGTTTTACGATATATGTTTCAACAAGTAGCAAAAAATTGCGAAAAAGAATTACAACTACTCCAAATAGAAGTACCTGTCATTACTGAAATTCCTAAAATCACATTGTTAGAAGCACAAGATATTTTGAAAAATAAATACCGGAAAGAATCGCCGATTGGGGATTTAGATACAGAAGGTGAAAAGTTATTAGGGAAATATGTGAAGGAAACATATAATAGTGAATTTGTCTTTATTACACATTATCCGAAAGAAGCGCGACCGATGTATACAATGCCGAATAAGGAGAACGAAGCCATAACGGATTCATTTGATCTAATATATAAAGGATTAGAAATAACGTCAGGTGCACAGCGTATTCATAATCATGAAATGTTACTCGCATCTTTTAAAGAAAAAGGATTACATCCAGAGAAATTTCAATCTTATTTAAATACATTCCGATATGGTTGTCCACCGCATGGCGGTTTTGGAATTGGATTAGAAAGGATCGTATATAAACTTTTAGAATTAACAAACGTACGAGAGGCGAGCGCTTTTCCGAGAGATTGTACACGTCTTATACCATAACATTAAAACCCTTCTATATTATAGAAGGGTTTTATGCATTTCAACATAAGTTAAAGGAGATAATAATGGATTTTTGTGTGAAAAAATGTAAATTATATCAAGAAAATTTTATAATGAATTGAGAAAAAGAAAATTCATAAGTTATAATAAAATATGAATATAAAAGGTCAACACAATCGAAATTCAAAGGGGAATTTGAAAATTCTAAACAAAAAATGCAACAATACATTCCGATTTTAGAAGGAATTTCGAGGGACCTAAGACGTATTGCTGAGAAATTCCGTAGTACAGATAACACATACTAAGAATAGAACAATTGCAAAAGACCAGGAGCTATTGTTCCTGGTTTTTTTTATGAAAAATTGTCATATGAGAGTAAGGGGATAAAATGGGATTCCGACCGGAAGTAGGAGAAAGAATTATTTTTAATAAAGATGTTTATCGTGTTGAGAAACATCCAGCAGTAGTTGGGATTGAAATGCCATATGGGCAAGAAGGTAGACAAGGAACAGTCTATCAACTACAACATGAAAATGGTATGGAACGAATTGCGTTAAAAGTTTTTAAAGAGCGCTATCGTGATGAAAAGCATCAACTAGCATTTTTAAAACCACTGTCTTCTTTAGTTGGTCTTAAAGTATGCTCACGATACACGGTTACAAAAGAAGAACATCTATCTGTTATTGAAAAGTCAGAAGACCTTGCTAATAGTATTGTAATGCCTTGGGTTGAAGGGCCAACTTGGGCTGATATTTTACAAGAGCAAAGAATGCTATCAAAAGAACAATGTTTCTGTATTGCAGAAGCACTTCTTAAAACACTTAAAATGATGGAGGGAAATGAGGTTGCTCACAATGATTTATCGTCTAGCAACGTACTTATACCCTTTTTAAGTGAAAATCCAATTAAAGGCCAACACTATATTGAACTTGTTGATGTTGAGCAAATGTATGGACCAAAAAGTAAAAGACCTTCATTATTGCCAGCAGGTTCAGCGGGCTATGCGCCAATGTATTTGAAAAGTGGGGTATGGCAAAAAGAAGCCGATCGATTTGCAGGTGCCATTTTATTAGGGGAAATATTAAGTTGGTGTAGTGAAGAGGTTCGAAATAAAAAATGGACGGATGCAAGTTACTTTAGAACGGAAGAAATGCAGACTGAATGTGAGAGATATACGTTACTTCAGCAAGTATTACATGATCAATGGAATGGGGAAATCGCACAGTTATTTAAGCGGGCATGGAATAGTAATGTTTTTGAAGAATGCCCAAGCTTTGCACAATGGTACGATGTATTTAAAAGTGCAAGAGAAATAATAAAAATTGATGCGGAAAGGCAGTCAGAACAAGAACAGTCTCTTTTTGTATCGAAATGTTTGGAAATTGCAAGATTACTAGAAGAGAGAGGGTCTAAACAAGCTGCATTATATGAATATAAAATAATTTTCAATTCACTCAATCCATCAACAGCTCTAAAACAAGAACTCGCATATATCATTCAAACTATGGAGAGTCAAGAGCCTGAAATAAATCAAAAAATGGTACTACAAAATTATTTGGAACTAGCTACTGAATTGGAACGAGAAAACAATGCAGAATTTGCTTGTTTCGTCTATTCACGAATCGTACAATTTCCAAACATTGATCATGCGTTAAAACAGGAAATTGAAAGCATTATTAAAGAGATAAAAGAAGAACAAGGAACACAGCCGCAGCAAGAAGTAGCAGCTACAATTACAGTTCCAAATAGCATTCTACAAAGCCGAAAACAAACGAAAAAACAAGTGGAATATGATATAGATGATGAGATTTTAAATGCAAAAGCATCGAATCAACCACTTACATTAACTCATGAACAAAGTGAACCGTCTTCTTTTTCTAAATGGTGGAAAAAGAATAAAAAACGGATTTTGATTATTGGCTCAACTGTAGTTGTTGTTATAGGTGGTTCAACGTTATTTTATTTCTACACAACAAACGCTAAATATCAAAAGTTTATGGAACAAGCGCGACAAGCTTATGATGATAAAAAATATACAAAAGCAGAAGAAGCTGTTGGTCATGCAATTGCTGTGAAGGGAAAAAACGAGGCATATCTCCAATTAGCAACGATTTACGTTGCTGAAGGGAAAAATAAAATTGCAATCGATTATATTACAAAACTAATAAAAGATAGGGAAATAGATAAAGAAAATAATGAAGCTGCTTATCTATTAGCTTCAGCGAATTTCCGTATCGGAAAATATCAAGAAGCAGTGCAAAATTTTGAACAAGCGTTAGCGAATAATGCAAAAGGAATTGAACCATACAAAAAAGATGCGATGCGAGATTTAGCTGTAAGTCATATGAAAATGGAAGAATTTGAAAAGGCTGAAGATGTTATTGTCAAAATGAGCACGAAAACAAATGAGGATAAGGCAATTGTTTCGTATTTAAAAGGTCAACTATCAACCGCAACTGTGCAGTTAGACAAAGCGGAGTCTTTCTTTAAAGAAGCTATTAAACAGGATTCAAAGAATGCTATATATACAATTGAACTTTCAAATTTATATGTGCTTTGGAATAAAACAAATTTAATTGATAGTGCGAAGAAAGAAATGAATTATCAACAAGCATCTTACATATTACAAGCAGCGATTCAAAAAGATATGAAAAATATAGAGTTATTAAATCAGCTAGGAATTGTGTATTATGAAGCGGGTCAATTTTACGAAACGCGAGATGGTGCAAAGGGTAATGCCGCATATCAACAAGCGCTAGAAGCTTACAATAGAGTTGTCAACAGTGGGACTCGCGACATAAATACGCTTGTGAATATAGGGATTTTATACGATAAAGTGGGACAAGGAAATGAAGCAGAGAAATTTTTCACAGAAGCATATTCACAAAATGATGAAAATGCGCATGTGAATTTTGCATTTGGGATGTTTAAAATCAAACAGAAAAAATATGAAGAGGCGAGTCGTTTCTTAAGAAAAACTGTACAAGCAAATGAAAATGAATCTGAAGTAAGAGCGGCGCAAGAAAAACTAGCAGAAATGAAAACAAACGGCTGGATTCAATAAAGATAGGAAAAGGGGAAAAGAACATGGAAGAAAACAATTATAATAATCTAGGAAAAAAAGTTGCTATATCTGTAATGTCAGTGGCTTTATTTGGAACATCAGGGTATCTTGTCTATGACAAAGGTTTTAATACAGCAGGAAAAGAACAAGTGAAATTAGCAAGTAATACAGAAGAGAAAAAAGATGATCGTATTACAGGGGGGAATTTACAGTCTATGTTCCCAAATTTAGTCGCTGATCCTGCAAAAAAAGATGTAAAACCTGGCGAAAAACCAACTATTAATTTAGCAGACTTAATTGGGAATAATAAATCACCAATTACGCCAGTAACGTATAAACCAGATGAAGTGTCGGTGGAAAAGAAAGATCCACAAATCAAATTATCAGATGCACCAACTCCACAAAAGCTAGATTTGCCAACTAATATGGTAGGACCTGTGGCAGAACCGGGTAAGGTGAATGATAATAAACAGCAACTTAATGGGCAAGAAGGAGATGGGCAAAAACCAAATCCGAATTCAGATTTAAAGCCAGATCCAAACCCAAACCCAAGTCCAAATCCAGATCCGAAACCAGATCTGAAACCAGATCCGAAACCAGATCTGAAACCAGATCCGGAACCAGACCCGAAACCAGATCCGAAACCAGATCCGAAACCAGATCCGAAACCAGATCCGAAACCAGATCCAAAACCAGATCCAAAACCAGATCCAAAACCAGATCCAACACAACCAACAATTACAATATCACCAAAAACGGGTGATATTTTAGTTGAGTGGTACGCTGGAAATGGACAATACTACTCATCTGTCTTCTTTAATGATTTTTATACGAATCAAAAAGAACCGAATCAAAATGCATTAAATAATCTAACGAATTATGATAGTAAAAAGGAAGACTGGACGCTTGTTAGCCAATTGAATACACCATCAAAATCAAAATCGATAGCTGAACATAAGTTAGCATTAGATAATTTAGCACAAATACTCTCAAGTGGTGAATATTCAAATGAGAGAGCACTATTTTATTTACGTAATCAAATGAATGTATTAAATGAATCGGTTACTACACAAGAAGAGTTACAAAAGTATTTAAGTGAAAATAAGAAAGATTACATTAAATCTGTAGCAGAAAAAGTTTATCAAACAGCAATAGAAGAAAAAAGAGAGTGGTCAAATACAGGGGATGTAGCATCTTTAGAACAGGCATTAAGTAAATTTTATTTAGTCACGTCTGTATTTGAAAGTGTAGATCCTACATTAGTAGAAAAAGCGAATCAAGATGTAGAAGATATTTTCAAACAGCTATTAGAAGAAGAAATAAAGAACCTTAATATCCAAACATCAGTAGTGATGTCTACAACTGAAACAAAAGAAAATGCAAGCCCAGTGAAAGAAGATACTAGTAGTAATGAAGGAAAAGCAGTGAAAGAAGTTACTAGCAGTAATGAAGGAAAAGTAGTTAAAGAAGAAAATGTAAGTGAAAATGAGGCAACAGCTACATCAAGCGAGAAAAATCTAAAAGATTCAATAACTGAAGGTGCCACAAATAACGATAAAACAAATAATGCAGATTCAAGTAATCAAAAAGAAAAAGTGAAATCTGACCCGGTTGAAGAAGCAATTGCTCAAATTGATGTATATTTAAATCCAGAGAATCCACATTATGAAAATGCTTTACTATTAGCAAATGAATGGATCGATAAGGCAACAGGTCAACAAAAAAATACAATAGAACAGAAATTTAGTATGGCTGTAGAGGGACTTCGTGGACAAATAAAAGATCCTAATTTTACAGTGGAAGATGCTATAAAGAAAGCAAATTTATTAGCAAATACGGCAAGAGTAGAAAAATCTGTTCAAGATGAATCTCATAAGTTATTAATGTCGCTAATGTTTGAAAGAAAAGCAAACGATGCTGCAAATAAGGGAGAATATTATACAGCGGTATTAAATATTGCAAATGCAATTCGTACAAAGCACCCATTGGAACGTTCAAGAGAAGAAATGGTTAATTATGCGAATAAATTATGGACAGATACAGAAAATGAATGGAATAAAATAAATGGAACGACAGGATGGCAAAGTGAAGTAGGAAAAACAGTATTACCTTCATACACATTACTTGCACAGTTAAAAGATATTGATAAAACGATTGGTCAAATTAGTGGTATGAATATGATTGATAATGCATCAAGAAAAATGGAGGGAATTCAACTTGTACAATTAGCAGGTGATGAAGCAAATAAAGAAGGACAAACGAGCCTTGATAATGCTTTACATTATTATGGTCAAGCAGCTTCCCGTGGTGTTCTTGAAAAAACAGGATTTTCTGATGTTACTAGTCGTGTAATCAAAGAAGCAAAAGAATTAGAAAAAACTCAATATAAAGCTGCATTAAACAAATATCAAATTTTATATAAAACACCAGGAATTGAAGAGTTAGGAATTAAGGATGGGATAAAAGCGAAAATTGAGTACTTGAGTACATTTGATGCTGCAAATGTAAGCGGGAAGAAAGATACGATTGAAGATTTAGCTTCAGCGATTGAATTAACTTATCATTCGATGGAACTAGGATATCCAGAAGCAGATGCAAAAGAATGGATGAATACGGTAGCTTTAATAGTGCTGAATAAAGGTGTAGGATACATGTCGTCAAATGATACGAATAATGCATATAAATGTTTTGAATTTTTAACTCGTGATAAATATGCAAATGCTATTAATGGGGAAATAACTAAACAAGCAAAAAAGAATGCAGATACAATTAAAGCTATGAATGTTCAAAAATAATTAGATTTAAATTTCGCATAAGGAGTAAGTATTAATGAGTTTAGTAGAAATTTGAATTCTACTAAACTCATTAATTATTCATTAAAGTCACACTTTGCATAATAAAGAATTTGAAAGGTGGAAAAAAGATGATTAGCAATTTAAAAAGGGAAGCATTATCCTCATTGAAAGGCCGATGGGGATTAGGGGTAGGTTCAACGTTTCTTAATTACCTCATTCCCGCAGCAAGTATGTATTTCATTGGTATAGTAGTATTTCTAATTTTTGGCTTGTTCATAGACGTTTTAGGACCTGAGAACCTTGTATATTATTCATATGGCGAACCTCAAATTAATTTTGGAGTTATTTTATCTCAAATTATTATATGGGCTATTATTTTTATTCTTTATATTGTTGTACAAAGTGTTATGAGTTACGGCTATTATAATATCACATTAGGTTTAGCAAAAAATGAATCTACCACAATTGGTGATTTATTTGCTGGTTTCAATTCAAGTAATATATTTAGAGCTATGAAACTAGGTATCTTACAAACAATATTTATTAGCTTATGGAGTCTTTTGTTCATTGTTCCAGGTATTATTAAATTTTTCTCTTATTCTATGGCTTACTACATTATGTTAGAGGATCCAGAATGTACAGCAAGTGAAGCAATTAAAAAAAGTAAAGTGATGATGAAAGGACATAAGTTAGATTTATTTATCACTTGGTTAAGTTTCATTGGTTGGTTTATTTTAGGTTCATTGGTGGGAATATTTACACTAAATCTCCCGTATCTTTGGATTTCGCCATATTATACTACTACAGTATCACATTTCTACTTAAATCTAGTGAATAAAACTAATAATACAAAAGAAGTACCAGTTATTAATGTTCAAAAATAATCGAATTTATTTCACATAAGGAGTGAAGTTCAATGAGTTTACTAGAAATTTGCCCATTAGATGAGGCATTAGTGGAAGCTTTACAGAATGAAGAAAAAAGAGTTCGTTTTTATGAGATATTACAGAAATCAAATTTATACGTTGTAGCTTCTGTCGAGGGAGATACAACTGTAGATGAAGAAGGGGATTTGGTTTCAACTGATAATACACAATTGCTAATTCATTATTTTGAAATGGAAGAAGGATTAATGTTACCACTGTATTCAGATTTAAGGCATTTAGAAATGGTTATTCCAGAAGAATGTCCGTATGTCTCAATGAATGCAGTTGAATTATTGAAGACGATAGATTTAGAGGCAAATGTCATATTGAACCCAGGAACAAAATTTCAAAAATTATTTGTAAAGGAAGAAATTGAAGCGATTTGTGATGACAGTATTTTTGATGTTTTCTCTAAAGAGAATAAGTGAAAATTGATGCAGTTCTATTTCTTTTTGGTATAAAAAAGAGGAAGGTTTGGAGATCCAGGTCAAACCTGAACAACTCGAACAAATTGCCAAAACATATCAGAGATGCAAACACACAGCCAGAATATACAACAAAATCTCAATCAATCTATGTTTAGTATTCAAATGCAATGGTAAGGAGCAACGAGTCAACATTTTTACGGGGAATATATGAGATCAATGAGACTCATGGAATCTTACATACGTAACTTACAAGTTACAGAAAAAGAATTACGGCGTATTGCTCAAAAGTTTCGCCAAGCAGATGAAGAATATCAAAAGAAACAAACCGAAAAATTGAAAGAAACCCATACAAAAGAAAAGAAACATGAAAAATCATGGTGGGAAAAAGGAATAGAAGGAGCAGCTGAATTCATTGGAGTAAATGATGCAATTCGTGCAGTTACCGGTAAAGACCCTATTACAGGAAAAGAATTATCAACAAAAGAAAGACTCATCGCTGCAGGATGAACACTCCTAAACTTTGTTCCTATCGGAAAAGTCGCGAGTCTTGCTGGAAAAGGAATAAAGTATGTCGCTTCTAGCTTTGGGAAGACGATTGTAAAAGCAGGAAAAAGACTAGGCGAAGGCGTAACAATGGTAGCCGGAAAAGCTGGAAAAGCAGCTGTTGATGGCATAAAAACAGCCAGCCACAAAGTAAAAGAGGGAGTAAACTTTGTAGCCTCGACAGCAAAAGGCTTTGCCGATAAAATCGGAAGTCTATGGAACAAAGGTGCCACAACCGTAAAAACAACCTTCTTGCAGGGGAATGAAAAGATCCAGCACGCAGTAAAAACATTACTGGAGTACAAATGGATCCCAGGCGAGGGAAAAGGCTTCGCCATGGCTGGAGTAGGAAATGTCTCAGGAGGAGGACAGTATTCTCTGAAAGAGGCTTATCAGTATATGGAGAGTAAGGTTGTTAAGGGTACGGGTAAAGTTGGAAAAGGGAATTCTGATTTACTTGATAATACCGGTAGGTTTAAAGATGCTGAGTTGCAAACGAAGTATGATGTATATTGTGAAAGGAAATATAAGAATGGTGAAGCGCCTAAAGAGCCACTGGAGTGGAAAGAAGCAAGTGAAAAATGGGCATCACTTAAAGAGCAGGGGCAAGAATTTTCTGATGAAAGTTTTAATCTATTTTCACAGCAGTATGAAAATGCTCAACGAGAAATAACCATTGTTACGCATGAAGGAACTAAGGTGAGAGTTGACGCAATTGCATCTGATGAATATGGGAATGTTATTATACAAGAATATAAAAGTTCCGCTACTGCTCCATATACTACTAATCAAGGAAAGGGATTCCCTGAATTGAAGAATTCTGGTGGGGCAGTCGTAGGTGAAGGAAAGGGAGATTTTTCAGGGGGATACGAAGTGCCTAGTGGAACACGACCGCAAATTGTTCGTCCTGAAGGGACAACTTATTTTGATGAATAAATGAGGTGAGAGATAAGTGTCGATATTAGACAAAAATAAGATAGATGGAATTGGCAAGAGTATGGGTGAAAATAAGTTAGCATTAATGATTGCAGATCATTTAGATTGGGAAGATGAACTTCAGCACTTAGCATTGTTACAAGATAAAATTAATGCCTATGTATCTTTTATTGAAAGTGGGCAAATCTATAGTGTTTATCCGGATGCTAAGTTAGTAGATGGCTTTATAATTGATTTAAGATTTAAATATAAACCGACTGAAAATTGTAATAAATTATTAGAGGTTTTTAGGAAGAATACTCAAGATTTGAGGATTGAGTTTAAAATATATGAATCTTAGGTAGTTTGAATTGGAGATGTAATATGAAAGCGAATAAAGCATTTGAGCGCGTATGTAATCTAATATCTGAAAAGTATTTAGATAATGGTTGGAAATATTCTAAGTCGGGTCATTGGATGAGTAAAAAAGATGAAAATTTCATTTATAAGGTATTCTTTTATACAAGTTGGAATAATATATCTGATAAAAATGTAGTATTTTATGGTGAATGCGCAATTCTTCCTTTAAAATCTAAAGATAAAATATTTCATATTAATACACGTCAGTGCAATGTACCAAGCAATCAGTTATATTGGAACATAGCAAATGAGGAAGAATGGGAGCGGACAGTTAACGAATTCACCAATTGGTTAAATAGTGTATTTATGCCAATTGTAGAAAGGTGCACGAATGATTTGAACAACTTTGTAAAAGAGGTTGTTGAAAGGGGTTTTTATCCTCAAAAGGGTTATATGGTAGATATTAATTTTATATTAAAGCACGGGTCACGTGAATTGGCAGAGGAAGCTATCAAAAGATACTATGACAGTTTGGAAGAGTCAATAAAAAAAGAATTTAAAGATAACTATGAAAGTATGGTGTATGGTAATGAAGCAGTTAGTGCATATGGTAATAACATGATGAGGAATTACACCAATTTTAGAACTATCATAGATAATAAAATACTTGTTACTTTATAGTACATCAAATGGTTTGACTTAGTAAGCGATAATTGGTAACCCAATTATCGCTTTTGGTTTTAAATAAGGGTACGGGTAAAAATCCAGAAATAGTAAAGTTTACAGAGGAACAATTATCTACTAAACCCTTATATTCTAGGGATCCTGAAAAATGGCAGAAAAAAGGTGGGAAAATCGAAATTAGTGAGGAAGGAATATGGACTTATATTGATTGGGAGATTCCTCCAAATCGAGTTTCTTATCCTGGAGGTTTTCCCGACTTTAAATCTGCTGGGTTGGTAAGACAAGAAGTTCCGATAGGTGAATTTAATAGATATGACATTGATTTTGCTAAGGCTGATGAATTAGCTCCAAATGGACCAAAATTAGATGAAAACACATGGCACCATCATCAAGATTTAACAACAATGCAAGAAGTTAGTAAAGAGATGCACAGAAGATTTCGACATATGGGTGGAATGTCATTAGCTAAGAAGTTAAAAGATTAAATAGGAGTGAAATAAATGAATTTAAATGCTTTTGGTAAAGCAACTGAAGAATCAATTAAAGAATTAGAAGAGTTTTTAGGATTTTTACTTCCGGAAGATTATAAAAATTTTTTAAGTGAATATAACGGAGGGACTTCGAAAGTTAGGTATAGTAAATTTTTTGTTAAAGAATTAAATCAGGAAATCCCTTTAGATGTTTTGTATGGTATAGGTGTAAAAAAAACTTTTGATTTAAGTGAATGCTATGAAGAGTTTGAAGAAGATATGTTACCGAACAGTTTAATAATAGGAGATGATCCGAGTTCAGGGTTAATTGTACTTATTACAGATACTGAAAACCATGGTGTATATTATTGGGATCACTCTTTTTATTTTCCACATTCTAGTGAAGAAGAAAATACGTATAAAATAGCTAATAGCTTTAAGGATTTTATTAATGGATTGAAGAATCCTTAATTATTAACTTTTGTATATTGTAATTAATAATTTAAGAGGTTAAGCAAATATACGAAATGAATTACAGTGACTTTACACATGAGAATGTCAAAAGTTGTGGTGCATGGTTAAAGATAACAAGCATATATGTAGATGAGTAAAAAATAAAGTATATTTGCAGTGAAAAAAAGCATAGGCTGTTAGAAGGTACGTACTTCATGATGGTTGTACCATCATGGAGTACTATGTGCAATGATAGAATAGAAAACGAAGTACGAGTTTAGGCGAGATGACATTTTACTGGGTGATGAATATAAACACATGGAATGTATATTAAACTAATGAACTCGTACAAACTCGTAAGTTTTAACGTAGTAGTTTTTATGACATACAAAAGGTATCGTATTTTTACTGCAAGATTTACAAATTTATGCTACTTAAAAACATATGAACTTAAAGCGCTTGATTGTCGACTAAAGGCAACAAGTGCTTTTTTCGTCTTAGTATAGAAATAAGATATAATAAAAAAGTTAATATTTCGTTAGATTGAGAAAATAAAAAGTATCTACTAAAAAGCAGCTGTCGATGGTATAAAAACAGCCAGCCACAAAGTAACAGAAGGTGTAAACTTTGTAGCCTCCACAGCAAAAGGATTTGCCGACAAAATCGGAAGCCTATGGAACAAAGGTGCCACAACCGTAAAAACAACCTTCTTGCAGGGGAATGAAAAGATTCAGCACGCAGTAAAAACATTACTGGAGTACAAATGGATCCCAGGCGAGGGAAAAGGCTTCGCCATGGCTGAAGTAGGAAATGTCTCAGGGGGAGGACAGTATTCCCTGAAAGAGGCTTATCAGTATATGGAGAGTTAGGATTTTATTATATTTCAATAAGGAAGATTGTCTGATATTGAATAAGTAAAGAGGAAGTTATAGATGAAGAAGACTCAACAAAAGAGACCTCATATTTGAGATCTCTTTTGTTGAGTGTATTGAAAAAATCCCTAATTAAAAATTAGCGTGAGATAACAACTATAAGCGTACGGGTGAAGTGAGGAAGCTAGATAACGTTGCGTGAATTGATGAAATTGAAATAAACTTTAATTATAAAACTAAATTCGATTCAGAGAAATTTGCAAGACAGTTAAAGGATTAAGAAAAAGGTATGAATGAATTAACTGTATATGAGTACCAGAAAAATCGAGAGCATTTTATTGATAAAGGTAGAGCAATAGAAGGAAATGCATCTCAACAAGCTGAAAGGGAAAACAATTAAGCAAAAAACAAAAGAACTTAGAAGAGAAGGGCTATCTAGAGGAGAAGTTGAAAAAAATGCTAAAAAATGGATGAAGACACAAGCAGCTCTTCATAATCCTGATCAAGTAGCTGGTGGAAATCATTTGAAAATTGGTGGCATGGCGGAAGGTATAGTAAAAATGCACCTGGTAAACCTGTTAATCCAAACTATTTAGAAGAATTTTAATGGAAAGGAGAATAATAGATGAGTAAAATGGCAATTAAAATAAGCTCTAATGGTTTATTTAGTAAATGTGTAGTACCATTAAGAAAGTACACCGGTTTAGGAATTACAGAGATAAAAAATAAAATTGAAAACAAAGATTTTTTTGCCGAAACAGATGCAAATGATATTGATGATATGGAAGATTTAAAGGAATTAGTTGATAACTTGTTGAAGTTAGGTGCGGAAGTGAAAATGTTTGATAGCGATGAATACGGTGAGGGAATTTTCGATTACCAAGAAATTTCTTACGGCGAATTTATAAATAATATTGACCGGTTAAAAGAAATTATGGAAGAATTACAGGATTACGATGATGCTTTGTCTGACGAAGGATAATAAAAAGGTTTCTCATCAAATTTTAATATAGCCCTTGACAGTTATAAATATAACCGATATACTTCATATTAATTTCAAAAGAAAATATATTCTAAATATTAAAATGCATTGAATAGGAGTAGTAAGGTCATGTATTTGTACAGAGAGCTATGGGTTGGTGCGACATAGTCAAATGACATCCTGAACTCGCCTAGGAGCAGTAAGGTGGAACGGAATCACATTCTTAGTAAATCTTAACGGTTAACCTTCGATATTAGGTTTGTAATCAAACGATTACTACTAAGGTGGATTCATAATGGAATCAATAAGGGTGGTACCGCGTTAAGTAAATGGCTTAGCGTCTCTTTATATAGAGACGTTGAGCCATTTTTTTATTTTATGGAAATAGAAATGGAGGGTTTATTCGGATAGGTATATAAAATTTATTCATTTATATAAAAGGATTTAATTAGGAGGAAAATAAGATGAAACAGACGGAGCAATGGACTTCGAAATTAGGTTTTATTATGGCAGCAGCAGGATCAGCAATTGGACTTGGCGCAATATGGAAGTTTCCTTATATTGCTGGAAAGAGCGGGGGAGGAGCATTCTTTTTAATCTTTATATTATTTACTGTATTAATTGGATTACCGCTACTTATAGCTGAATTTATGATTGGACGCAGTACACAGAAACAAGCAGTTGGAGCATTTAAAAGTATCGCACCAAATACAGGATGGCACTGGATTGGGCGTCTTGGGGTTGGGACTTGTTTTATATTACTTTCATTTTATAGTGTTGTAGGTGGATGGGTACTAATTTATTTATTCAGAGGAGTAACTGGACAACTTATTACTCCGGGACAAAATTACGGTTCGTTATTTACTGAAACAATTGGAAATCCGGTTTGGGCTATTACTGGACATTTCGCTTTTATGTTCATTACGATATGGGTTGTATCAAAAGGTGTACAAAACGGAATTGAAAAAGCAAGTAAATATATGCTACCAGCATTGTTCGTTTTATTTGTCGCCCTTATTATTCGTTCATTAACACTGGATAATGCAATGCAAGGTGTGAAGTTTTTCTTACAACCAGATTTCTCAAAGATTACTTCAGAAAGTATTTTGTTCGCAATGGGCCAATCATTCTTTGCGATTAGCATAGGGATTTCGATTATGGTTACGTATAGCTCGTATTTAAATAAAAAAGAAAGTTTACCAAAATCAGCAGTTACGATTGTCGGATTGAATTTATTCGTTTCTTTATTTGCAGGTCTTGCTATATTTCCAGCAGTATTTTCATTAGGAATGGAGCCGACAGAGGGGCCGGGCTTACTATTTATTGTATTGCCATCTGTATTTAGCCAAATTCCATTCGGAGGATTGTTCTTAACTGTATTTCTTGCGCTATTTACATTTGCCACATTAACCTCGGCATTTTCTCTACTAGAGACGGTAGTTTCAGCATTAGCAAATGGTGAACAAGAAAGAAGAGCTAAACTTTCATGGATCATCGGTTTCTGCATTTTCCTAGTAGGTATACCATCTGCCTTATCATTTGGAGTATGGAGTGATATTACGATTTTTGGGAAGAATATTTTTGATGCAGTAGACTTCTTATCTAGTAATATATTAATGCCGCTTGGAGCGCTATTCATTAGTATTTTCGTATCATTCAAGATGGAAAAGAAAGTGCTAGAAGCTGAATTTTTTGTAGGTGGAAATTACGGAAAGATAGTATTTACGATCTGGGTATTTTTACTTCGATTTGTAGCACCACTTGCGATAGTTATCGTATTTTTAAATGTAATAGGGATTATTTAAGTTTAAATGTTATAATATTCAGTAAAAAAGAAGGTGATAATCATAAAGAAGAATTTGATTGAAGTTGGGAAATATATGATCATTAGAGGAAAAAAGCTATACGTTGAAACACATGGAAGTCCTAAAAATAAACCAGTATTATTTTTACACGGTGGTCCAGGTGAAAGTTGTTATGATTTTTCATTTCATCAAGCAGAGCGATTAAAAGATTCCTTATATGTAATTATGATAGATCAAAGAGGCGTTTGTCGATCAGAAGGAATTACTGTGGAAGAATCTTTTGGATTAAATGATTTAGTTGAAGACTGTGAGGAAATAAGAAAACTACTACAAATTGAGAAATGGTCTATAATTGGACATTCTTTCGGTGGATATTTAGCATTGTTATATGCAAGGGCGTATCCAAATTCAATAGAGAAAATAATATTTGAAGGTCCGACTTTCGATTTTGCATTAACAAGTAGAGCTTTACTACAAAAGACAGGAACGTTATTAAAAAAGTATGGAAAAGAATTAGCGGCAGAAGACTGCTTTGCTTATTCATCTAATAATGCTAGTTCAGAAGAGTTGTTAGAAGCTTATATAAGATTAAGCGCTGAATTAGAAGAAAAAAGAATGGAGATTTACAATTATAAAAAAGATGAGACAGACGATAGTTTATATAGTGATGAAGAGTGGGAAGTATTTTCAAATCGCTCCAAAATTCATTTTGATAGACTAAAATTAGAGGGAGCATGTCATATATCACTGTTATCAAAAATAAAAGAAGTAAAGAATCCAATGTTATTAATTGTAGGAAAATACGATGTAGTCACGTGTGAAAAACAAATTGAAATATTTAATAATGATGCTTCAAATGGGAAGTATATTGTATTCGGAGAAAGTGGACATTCACCGCATTATGAAGAAGCAGAGAGGTTCGCAGAAACAATCATTCATTTTTTGAAATAAAAAAGAAAGGTGCTTCTAATAATGAGAAGCACCTTTTTTAAATTTCGGGATAAGTGATTGTAATGTTAGGCCATTTGCTTTGCCAATTCTTTTTATTAACCCTATTTTTATAAATATGTATTCGTTCTTTCGTTTCAAGAAAATGAGGTGTAGGTTTCACTTGTAATGAAAGTAAATCTTCTATTCCGCACGGGGATGTTAATATGACTTTGTTTTGCTCGTCCAAAGAAACACCAAGAGCGGTTGCTGTTTCAGGAAATTTAGAAATAGCATCAACAGAAGAAGAATATGGCGGCATTCCATTCACTACATGCATGCGCGTTTGATTTTTTACTGACCAAGGGATAGAGGCATCCAGATTCGTCAGCTTCTGTTCTAATGATTGTTCGTATACCTCATCTTTATGTAATGGATCAAAATAAATGACATCGACGTCGGGTGTAGCTGTTCGCACTTCGTAGTTATGTAAAGTATCCCAAATTTTAGAGCGGACAAATCCAGCGCAAACCCACCAATCAGGTAGCTCTAGTGATTTTGCCATTTGTAATACATTCATCATCCATTCGTCGCTTTCTATTAAGTGAATTAAATCTTGCTCCGTTTTTATATTCATTGATAAATACACCTTCCTAGTAGATTAATGCATCAGCTCAATAATCCATAAAATCCAGTAAGCACCTGGTACAAATAAAAGTTGTGCTAATAATGTGCCGAGAAGTCTAGAAATCATTAGCCAACCATACATTTTACTCATTGCTTCAGCACCCTTTTCTGATTGTAAAGCTCGTTCTGTTAAAAGAGCAATGCGTGGATCGAGTAGCACTGTTAATAAAATGGTAGCAAAACCATTAACCAGACCAGAAGCTGTACTTGCATTTGTTGCGTAATCTGGGTTTAAAAAGGAAGCGTAAAGGGCTGAAAGTACCCCCGCTGTATAAATTGCAGTAGCAAACATGTTAATAAGCATAATACGCTTTGGGATACCACCGATCCTCATTCGATGAATCATTTCGAATTTGGGGAAGCGTACATATTTTTTTGTGTACTTTAATTTTTGAATGTTATTCGTCTTCATCATTCGAATGAATGAACCATCTGTTTCAAAGTTTTGAATGACGTATCCAAATATCTTTGTCAAAGTTGGATAGAGTATAATCGCGAGCAATGTACCGACAGAAGCAGATAATAGAACGAGCCGTATAATATGCTCTAAATCAATAGAAGAATCTAGTTTTGCTTCATCGACAATACCACCGATTAAAAAGGCTTGTAGTAAGTTAGATGTTCTTGAAATAAGCAGTACCATTCCTACGACGGATAAGGCAACGGCAATCTTTTTTAAACGTACCCCAGCTAATCGAATACTATAAGAGCTAGTTTCAACCGCGTGGATAACAATTGTGAAAGCCATTATAAAAATTAATGTAATTGACATTTGATTCACCAGTTTCTATTAAATTAAGTATAACTTTTTCACTTTATCATATCTTTTGTGATTTTGTAACTGAAAGTATAAGGGTTAGAAAAAACAATTTTCTGAAAAGTTAAATGGTGATAGTATAGTAAAGGGGGTAAGTAGGAGAATGGCTTTAATGGGGTACATATAAAATCAGTGGGGGAATTAAGTGTGTATAAAACATTTCTATTTGATTTAGATGGAACATTAACGGATCCGAAAGAAGGGATTATAAATTCTGTTCTATACGCGTTAGAAAAAATCGGGATTGAAGAAGTAAATATAAGCGAGCTAGATTCATTTATCGGCCCACCAATACAACAATCTTTTATAGATAGATATAATATGAACGAAATAGAAGTAGAACAAGCAGTGTTTTACTTTCGGGAATATTTAAAGCAAAGTGGTTTATTAGAGAATAAAGTATACGATGGAATTACAACCCTATTGCAAGAATTAAAGGATGCTGGCAATCGTTTGTTTGTAGCAACATCAAAACCTACTGTATTTGCGAAACAAGTAATAGAGCACTTTCAGTTAACAACTTTTTTTGAAGAGATTGTGGGGAGTAATTTAGATGGGACAAGAATAAAAAAGGAAGAAATAATTGCTCATATTTTACAAACAAATGAAGAACTTAAAAAAGAAGAAATGGTGATGATTGGTGATAGAAAGCATGACGTAATCGGTGCGAACCGTAACGGAATTGCTTCAATAGGTGTATTGTATGGATATGGTAGTGAGATTGAATTGAGTGATGCTGGGGCAGTTCATATAGTGAAAGATGTCGAAGAGTTACAAAGATTTTGTATAGAGAATAGTACGATAAAACTATAGAAATAGAACCGAGAAATCCCTTTATAACATATGGCGATGAAATCGTTTTTGTTTAAAGGGATTTTACATATGTAATCGAATACTATAATTAGACAATTTTAGCATGAAAAATTTGTAATAAAGTGAAACTTTAATCAGTGGAAGTTTTGTCCATCCTCCACTGATTATCAGCCCTCACCAATCGGGCTTTTACGGGTAGTTGATCTCCTGCCTAGCTCCCGCGCATTTGCTGAATTTTAAGCTGGGAGTTACTGCCTGCAAATAGAGGGATAAAAAGAGGAGGAATGTCATGAAATAAAAGGGTTCGAAATCCCAGTAAAAGTTTGTTATTAAAAGATTGAATTTTCAGTTTAAAAGGAGGGTTATAATTGGAGCTAGTTATTATTTTATTAGCACTTAGTTTACTTATGTTTGTAGCATATAAAGGATTTTCTGTAATATTATTCGCACCGATTTTTGCATTATTTGCGGTATTTTTAACAGAGCCTAGTTTTGTATTACCTTTCTTTTCAAATATTTTTATGGAGAAAATGGTAGGATTTATTAAATTATATTTCCCTGTGTTTTTACTTGGAGCAATATTTGGGAAAGTAGTAGAAATGTCAGGGATCGCGGACTCGATTGCAAAGACAATTATAGAGTTAGTTGGTGAAAAGCGTACGATATTAGCGATTGTATTAATGGGTGCTATTTTAACGTATAGTGGTGTTAGTGTTTATGTAGTAGTGTTTGCTGTATATCCGTTCGCAGCTAAGTTGTTTCGACAAGCGGATATTCCAAAGCGTCTAATCCCTGGAACGATTGTTCTTGGAGCAGTAACGTTTACAATGGATGCGCTACCTGGATCACCACAAATTCAAAACGTAATACCTACAACCTTTTTTAAAACGGACATTTATGCTGCGCCGATACTTGGTATTGTAGGGGCAATTTTTGTTCTTACATTAGGTTTACTGTATTTAGAGAGTAGACGTAAGAAGGCAAAAGAAGCAGGTGAAGGATATTTTGGTTTTAGCGATGGGAATACTGAAATGGCAGCTTCTTTGCAAGTAGAGCAAAAAGATATGCCATTACTTAAAAGTATTGAAATCACAAGAGTGCAACAGGTAATTGCGTTTGTACCACTTATTTTAGTAGGTGTAATGAATAAAGTGTTTACTATTATGATACCGAAGTGGTATCCGAATGGTTTTGATTTTTCTGCAATTGGTATGAAAGCATTTGGAAAAGTAGAATTAAGTGCAGTAGTTGGAATCTGGTCAGTAGAATTGGCACTTATTATAGGTATTTTAACAACGTTATTATTATATTGGAAACGAGTAGTAACAGGATTCCAAGCTGGATTGAATACAAGTATTGGTGGAGCGCTACTTGCAACAATGAACACAGGAGCTGAGTTTGGGTTTGGTGGTGTTATTGCCGCACTTCCTGGCTTTGCGATAATGAGAGATGGCATCTCTGCAACGTTTACTAACCCATTAGTGAATGGGGCAGTAACGACGAATATTTTAGCTGGAATTACAGGTTCAGCATCAGGCGGAATGGGAATTGTGTTAAGTGCGATGGGGGATAAATTTATTGCTGCAGCAACGCAATATAACATTCCATTAGAAGTTATGCACCGCATTGTATCAATGGCGTCAGGTGGAATGGATACATTGCCGCATAATGGTGCAATTATTACAATATTGACGGTAACGGGATTAACACATAAGCAATCATATAAAGATATTTTTGCTATTACAGTTTTGAAAACACTTGCTGTATTTGTAGTTATCGCATTCTATACTTTAACAGGAATCTATTAATAAGAGTTAATATACGAAAAGAAAATATTAATTAGGATAAGAAGGGGTGGAGTACTTGCAAGAAGTTGCTGAATTTCGTATGCCGAAGTCTGTATTATATGGAAGAAATTCGCTTGAAAAACTAGGGGAGCAATCAAAGAAGTTAGGGAAAAGGGCTTTTATTGTGAGTGATACAATTATGGAGAAATTGGGGTATGTTGAAAGTTGTATTAAGCAATTAAATGCGAAAGGGATTACTGTTAGTACATATAATAAAGTGAACGCTGAGCCTACAAATATACACGTATTAGAAGCTTTATCTATTTGTAAAGAAGGAAAATGTGATTTTATTATCGGTATCGGCGGAGGAAGTTGTATTGATGTTGCGAAAGCAATTGCAGTGTTATATACAAATGGTGGGGAAATTGAAGATTACGTACAAAAGGATGTTGAAATAGAAAAAGATCCGCTACCGCTTATCGCAATTCCAACAACTTCTGGTACTGGATCGGAAGTAACAAGTGTAGTAGTAATTACGAATAAAAAAACGGATGTAAAAATGATGATAAAGCATCCGAATTTCACCCCACAAGTAGCGATTATTGACCCGATTTTAACACGTTCGTTACCACCTTATATTACTGCAGCAACAGGGGTAGATGCATTATGTCATGCAATTGAAGCTTATTTTTCTAAAGTTTCACAACCTCTTACAGATGTTCTTGCTCTGTCGGCTATTGAAAGCATTATGAAATATTTACGAATCGCATATGAAGATGGAGATAATATGGAAGCAAGAGAAGCAATGATGATTGCTTCATTGCAAGCTGGCATCGCTTTTTCAAATGCATCAGTTACATTAGTGCATGGTATGTCTCGTCCAGTGGGAGCATTATTCCATGTACCACATGGAATATCGAATGCAATACTATTACCTACAGTTTTAGAATATACAAAAGCGAAAGCGGTAAGAAGGTTAGCTGACATAGGACATAACTTAAACAAAGATTTGTATTCTCATTCTGATGAAGAAGTAGCCAACTATACGATTGCTGAAATTAAGAAACTTTGCTTTGATCTTCGTATTCCTAATTTAAGAGAATATGGAATTGGAGAAGTTGAATTTGAAAATGCTATTTCTAAAATGGCGAAAGATGCAATTGCAAGTGGTAGCCCAAGCAATAACCCTAGAGTTCCATCATATGAAGAAATAAAAGAATTGTATCGAAAGTGTTTTGATTATCAATATGAGTCTACTTCAAGAGATGTTTTCTGAATATTCTATAATTATTTCCGTGGAAATGAATAATATTTCTATACATTCGATCGCAATATTAAGAATGGGGATTTGATTTATTATAGTAGTGAAACATTATTTATTATATATAAATTACAGTATGAATTGTCTGTTTGAAAATATTAATTTAAAGGAGAATATGAGATGAAATTAATAGGTCTTATTGGCGGAATGAGCTGGGAGTCATCTACTGAGTATTACAAAATAATAAATGAAGAAGTTAAAATGAGATTAGGTGGATTACATTCAGCGAGATGTCTACTTTACAGTGTTGACTTTGAAGAAATTGAGCGATATCAATCTGAAGGGGATTGGGATAAAGCGGGAGAAGTATTGGGAAATGCAGCTGCTTCTTTGGAGAAGGGTGGTGCTGATTTTATAATAGTTTGTACAAATACAATGCATAAAGTTATTAAGCATATAAAAAATAGAATCAGTATCCCAATATTACATATTGCTGATGCAACAGCGAAGGAAATAAAACAGCAGGGAATTCAATCAGTTGGTCTACTTGGGACAAAATACACGATGGAGCAGGATTTCTATAAATTACGTATAGAGGAAAATGATATAAAAGTAATCGTACCAACAGAAGAAGATAGAGAGACAGTAAATAAAATAATATATAACGAATTATGCTTAGGAAAAATAAACCAACAATCAAGAGAATATTTTAAAAGTGTAATGGAAGATTTAGTACAAAGAGGAGCAAAAGGCATAATATTAGGGTGTACAGAAATAGGACTATTAGTAAAACAGGAAGATTCATTAGTTCCTTTATTTGATACAGCACGCATACACGCAATTGAAGCTGTGAATATGTCTTTAAAAAGTAAAGATAATTTTATTATGTAAACAATGACCATGTGAGTGGAAAACATTCAGAAAATATTTTATAATGTAAGTGGTTACATTCAAGGGGGAATGCGGATGTTTTCAGTTCAACCAATCGCATTTGTACATAATGAAAGAAAGGAAATAAAAGATGATGAGTGGGGAGATGTAAGATCCTGTATTACTTTAACTGATATGTATACAGAGGAAAGTATACAAGGGATTGAAGACTTTTCCCATATTGAAGTTATTTTCTATTTTCATAAAGTAACAGATGAACAAATTCAATATTCTGCTAGACACCCTAGAAATAATAGTAATTACCCAAAAGTAGGGATTTTGGCACAGCGTGGAAAAAATCGTCCGAACCGAATAGGAGCGACAATTGTTAAAGTGATAAGAAGAGATGGAAAAACAATCGTTGTTGAAGGATTAGATGCAATTGACGGTACACCTATATTGGATATTAAGCCTGTTATGAAAGAATTTATACCGAGAGAAGAAATAAAGCAGCCTGAATGGGCAACGGATATTATGAAACAATATTGGAAGGGGAATAAAGTAAAATGAGAATATATGAGGCAACAATTGCAGATTTAGATGGACTAGCATCGGTTTTTAATAATTATCGCGTATTTTATCGACAAGATTCCGATATTGAAGGAGCAAAAGGATTTTTACGAAATCGAATCGAGAGAAAAGAATCCATTATTTTCGTGGCAGTTGAAGATGAAGAATATATCGGGTTCACGCAACTATATCCATCATTTTCTTCTATTTCGATGAAAGAGCTATGGATTTTAAATGACCTGTTTGTACAAAAGGCGAAGCGCGGAGCAGGAACAGGTAAAAAATTATTAGAAGCCGCTAAAGAATTTGCATTAGAAAATGGTGCAAAAGGTGTAAAATTACAAACGGAGATTGATAATTTATCAGCACAGCGATTATACGCTGAAAATGGTTATTTGAGAGATAATCGTTATTTCCATTATGAATTAACTTTTTGAAATATACATAGTTAAATGAGACGTTTTCAAAGTGAAGACGTCTCATTTAATTTTTTATTGATGATTTAAAATCCAATTTGTAGCATCTTCAAAGTTTTCTGCAATGTAGTTTGGTTCAATATGTGCCCATTTATCTCGGAACGTATGTAAAGCATCATATCCAGCGCCAGTTTGAACTAATATAGTCGTTGCATTTACTTTTTCCCCAGCAACAATATCCGTCCAGCGATCACCGATTACCGCGCATTTTGTTAAATCAAGCCCATGTTTTTCCGCTGCTTTTAGGAGCATACCTGTGCTCGGTTTGCGACATTCACATCCATCACCGTGTTTGTGAGGACATACGTAAATATCATCAAAGCCGAACCCTTTTAATTCCTGTACAAAATCAGCAACAGCGGCTATCCCATCTGCGATACCTGGTTGATTTGTAAAGGAGAAAACCTTTATGTTTTTAGCCTTTAGTTTTTGTAATGCTGCTTTTGTAAAAGGAAATAATGTAAAAGAGCCTGGGTAATGTATTGTAGTGTCACCGCCAATTGTACCGTCACGATCAATAAAAATAGCTTCGATGTTTGTCATAGTTATAGTCCTTTCAATTTATAAGTAGTTTAAAAATGTTTTACAAATCGATATCCATTTATTTCATACCCTAATTTTTTATAAAATGGATGCGCTTCTACTCTTTTTGTACCACTGACTAGCCAAGTGCCGATACAATTATGTGTCTTTGCTAATTGCTCTGCATAATCCATTAATATTTGTCCAATGCCTTTTCGCCGTATTGTAGAATCAACGCTAATAATTGAAATTTCTCCATAACGAGTTATATCTTCTAAATTTTCACGTATACGAAATCCAAGTAATCCATATATATTTTCTTCTTCCTCATAAACATATAAAAAATCAAAGGGACTCACTTGTACGAATTGCAATCGGTTGTTCATATCTTCATAGGAAATAGAGGAACCTTTTAACTCTTTCGTTAAAGAACAAAGTGCATCTATATCGTCTATCGTAGCTTCACGAATTTGAAAAGACATATTATCCACTCCAATAAAATGTAATCAAACATTAAGTATTTCTGTAAAAAAATATTTATTCCTGCTATGAAAATAAATATTTTATAATGATATATAGATAGTTATATGTTATTCTTTTCCTTGATTGTATTGGAAATGGAAAGAAGGGGAATGTATGTTAGACGTGAATATCCGCTCTGCCGGATATGATATAGGGGAAAAGACAATTCATGATATTGACTTTTCGATTGAAAAAGGTGAATTAGTTGCACTTATTGGTGCGAATGGTGCTGGGAAGAGTACGACGATTAAAACGATGCTCGGTTTACTTGTAAATATGAATGGTGAAATATCATTCGGTGAAAAAAAGAACCCTTATGCATATGTGCCGGAGCATCCGACATATTATGATTATTTAACGCTATGGGAACATATTGAACTATTAATGGCTGCTCGTGAGAATGAGGGAGGAAGCTGGGAAAGGAAAGCTGAAGAATTATTACATATGTTTCGAATGGATAAACATAAACATGAGTATTTATCAAAGTTTTCAAAAGGAATGAAACAAAAATCGATGCTCATTTTGGCGTTTTTAACTGAACCAGATTTTTATATCATTGATGAACCTTTTATCGGCTTAGATCCAGTAGCTACGAAAGAGTTTTTAAGTTATTTATATAAAGAAAAAGAGCGCGGTGCAGGAATTTTACTTTGTACGCACGTATTAGATACTGCTGAAAGAATTTGTGAAAGATTTTTACTCATATCAAAAGGTACATTAGTCGCAGATGGTCATTTAGAGGCAATCCAAACATTAGCAGAAATGCCAGGGAGTTCATTATTAGACTGTTTTGATGTAATCGTAAGGCGTGAACAGCATGATTAAAAAACAATTTTATAAAAGATTACGCCATGAACTCCAGCGGAAATGGAAGTCCATACGTTCGGTAACTGATTGGACAGTTGCGTTATATATAATTATTCCAGCACTTATATTTATGGGAATCTATTATCGATCACTATGGACGGAAACATTATCGATGGAAGAGACGGTGTATTTCGGATTAGGTTTACTCGCATTTTATCTTGTAACATATTCGAGAGGTGTACGCTCGTTTTTTGAACAAGCGGATAGTTTATTTTTAATTTCGTATCTCGCTCACATGCAAAAGTTAATTCAGTATGGTATGACATATACGTTTATTCGAATAGCGATAACGAATGTAGTGGTAGTAGTTGCTATGTTACCGGTGTTGATGAAAAGTATTGGAGTGACGAAGGTACAAGTCGTATTATTCTGGCTATTCTTTACTGTATTTCGATTTATGTTGTCGTTATTCACGAGATTTATTCATGTACGTGTGGGGAAACGATGGCTACTATGGATTATTAAAAATGTAATATTTTCTATAAGTCTATCCTTTTTTGGAGTGAGTCTGTTTCTTATTTATAAAAATCCATTTTATTCTATACTATGTATCGGTCTAGCAGTTTTTCTAATTATCATATTGATAAAAGAAAAACTAAATTATAAAAATTACTTTTTTAAAGAAGTTGAGAAAGAGAAAGCAGAAAGTATGCGCTGGACGAGTGGGATTATGCAAGTTGGTGGTCATACAGCTAAACCGAGTAGTTCGAATAAAAAACCGTGGATGTTTCCTCGTTCTAAAAAGTTTTTAGGGAAGAAAAAGGATTCTCGTATTGTTGAATCCTTTTTAAAAGAATTTTTCCGTACAAGTAGTGCACGAATATTTTATATTCAAATTGTATGTATAAGCACTGTCAGTATTATCATGAGTCCGAGGTGGATTGCAGCTATTATTCTTGCATTTGCTTTAGTTGGAATTTCTCGTTATGCGCGCGATTATTGGAATGAATTTACGAAAAAAATGTTTCTTCATTTATATTGTGATGAAGGAAAATTACTATTGTTAAGATGGAAGGCAGATCGTTATTTGCTCTTTCCAGCCGTATTCATATACGGGACAGTTATCCTTTCTCAGTTTTATTTATTGCCAGCAGTTATTATTGGGTTTATTTTTATAGTATTCATTGGTTGGATTGTATTTTTACCATAGAAAAAGAGCCGGAAACGGCTCTTTTTCTAGTCTGTAACACACTGATAAATAAAATATACTAAAAGGAGTATGCTTGCGGCGGAGTACAGGGCATCTAAAGTCATCTGATTGCCTCCTCGTTGTTGTTGTATTTATAGTGTATGAAATCTTACAATTTCATATTCAAGTGAAAAATATGTGAACGTTAACAAAATTGTAAAGTGCAAAAATTACAATCATTTTGTATAATAGAAGAAACAATCGTTATATAAAATATAATGAGCGAAAGGGGAGGGAACATAAATGCCAAATTGGTTTAGAAAAACCTTAGTCGCATTAATTACCGTATTTACATTTGGTTTAGTGACGCCTCCTTCCATATTACTTGATAATGCCAAAGCTGCGGACAAGCCTACGAGCACAGCTGGGCAACAAAATTTGGAGAGTACGTCCTATACATATGAAGAAACGAATGATAGGTTAACCACCGATACATTTATTAATTATGCGATGCAAGAAGCAGAGAAGCAATCTATGCAAAAATTCGGCTCTAAAATTGGGCCTGTAATTGAAGATGAATTTAAAGATGTTGTATTACCTAAAATTGAAGAGGCAATTGCGGAACTTGCCAATGATGTGCCAGAAGAATCGTTACAATCATTAGCGATTTCTCAAAGACCAGCTGGCGGAAATAATGAAAAGATTTTTCATGTTTATGATACGAAATCAGGAAATGACTTACTGAGATTTCATGTGAGGAGAGATCATCCGCCGCAAGATGGATATTATTTTAATTTCCACTATCATCGTTTTGATGATGGATACTCAGGACACCATGAGTTAGGAAATATTTATTGGAATACAAATGTACCGCCGAAATGGCTGTCTTAAAAAAGAACAAGAGAAAATCTTGTTCTTTTTTTATATTTATGAAAGGGTAAGACATTTATGTTGTTGAATAACATATGTTTAGGAAAAAAAGCAAAGGGAGTAAGGGAATGCAAAAATATATCGTTTTTGACTTTGATGGCACATTAGTAGATTCACAAAATATATTTGTACCGATTTATAATCAACTTGCTGAAAAGCACGGATATAAAACGGTAAGGGAAGAAGAAATTGAGTATTTACGTAAATTAACGATGCCAGAGAGATGTAAACAACTCGATGTACCACTGTATAAACTACCGATATTAGCGCTGGAGTTTTATAAATTGTATCAACCTGCTATAAAAGATCTCATTTTGTTCCATGGGATGAAGGATGTATTAGATGAACTACATAAAAAAGGCTACGGAATTGCAGTCATATCATCGAACTCAGAAGAGCATATTCGGGCATTTTTACACAATAATGATATAGAAAATATACAAGAAGTGTATTGCTCTAAAAATTTGTTCGGGAAAGATAAAATGATAAAAAGATTTTTAAAATCGAAAAAGATAACAGAGAAAGATATGTTATATGTCGGTGATGAACAGCGAGATGTAGCCGCTTGTAAAAAGGCAGGGGTGAACGTAATTTGGGTATCTTGGGGGTATGATGTCATTGAAACAGTGAAAAAAGATGCACCAGATTATATGGTCAATACACCAATGGAAATTGTGCAAGTAGTACAAGGGGCGTATTCTTAATATGAATACACTTCGAGCAGGTATTCATCATATAGAATTTTGGGTAGCAAATCTAGAGGAATCCATTTCTTTTTACGATCCGAATGGGTTTATTATAGAAGTGGCGTATACACCAAATGTAGAAATGTAAGGGGAATAAATATGAAAACAATTACAGCATGGCAAAACAATATACAAATAGTAAAAGATGCAGTTAATATTGAAGAAATTTCTAAAGGTTTCTCTCCTGATAAGAAATATATAGTTACGACAATTGATGATGAAAAATATTTGTTACGGATTGGCGATATACGAGAGTATGAAAGAAGGAAAATAGAATTTCAAATTTTAAATGAAATGGTAAAACGTAACGTACAGGCACAAAGGCCGATTGAAATAGGTATATTGGAAGAAGAAGGTGTATATAGTATTTTCTCATATATAGAGGGGGAAGATGCGAAAAAATTGTTGCCTACATATACACCAAAAGAACAATATGAAATTGGTATGGAGGCAGGAAAAGATTTAGCAAAAATGCATACATATGAAGCTCCTAAGGACATACTTCCATGGTATGAAAGAGCAATGAAAAAACATCGAAAATATGTAGAGGCATATAAAACATGTGGAATAAAAATAAAAAATGATGATAAAATCATAAAGTTTATAGATGAAAATGAAATATATGTAAAGAACCGCCCAAATCGATTTCAACATGATGATTTTCATTTAGAGAATATAATTGTACGTGATGCGAAATATGTAGGTGTTGTTGATTTTAATGGCTACGACTGGGGCGATCCACTTCATGATTTCGTAAAAATTGCACTATTTGCAAGGGACATTAGTATTCCTTATTCAATCGGACAAATAGAAGGCTACTTTAATGGGAGAATACCAGAGGAGTTTTGGAATTTATATGCGGTGTACGTTGGCATGACAGTTTTCTCTTCAGTTGTCTGGTCATTACGAGCAGCACCACATATGTTAGATGATACGTTAGAACGCCTTACTATCGTTTTAGAGGATCATAAAAACTTTGAGCTATCAAAGCCAATTTGGTTTCAACCAGAAAAGGCTGATATGAAATAGAAAAGGTAGGTGTGATTCACATCTACCTTTATTTTTTTACCATTCTTCGTTTTTAAGCAGTTGTAATGCTAACTTTAAATCGACATCTTCTTGTATATGTTCCGGAGTCCACGGGATATGTATATGCGGTTGTATACCAATTCCGGACATTCCTTCACCTTTATCTATAATGAGAAACTTGACGACTCCATTATAATAAAAAAAGGGGGTGGATTATTGAAATTCAGGCAAGGTAAATATGAAGAAATAAAATTACGTGATAAAATTCCAGGAATGGTTGAATATATAGAAGACACAATGTTACCTACTGGTTTTCACTATTATATTCCTCCGCACTGGCATAGAAGTATTGAAATTAGCCTAGTCGTATATGGAGAAGTTTTCTTGTATGTGAATGGGCAAAAAAAGAAAGTATCTGCTGGCGAATTTATTTTTGTAAATAGTGGAGATGTTCATGAATTTGAAAAAGTTGAAAATACAAGTTGTGCAGTAATGATGTTAATTATTTCTTATGAATTCCTTAAAGAGCTAAATGAAGATTTTGATAAATATAGATTCAATATAAAGGAATCAGTTGTTCAGAAAACTAACCTCCAGCAAATGTTTTATGAATTAAAGGGGTTAGTCACAAATTCTGATGATTTAACTTACATAAAAATTAATAGTTTAATTTATGAAATTGTTTATATTCTATTGCGATATTGCAAAGATGGGGAGAATATAGACAATGATTTTCAACTTGGAAATAGACAGAAAGAAATGATTACGTATATTTACAAACATTATGATGAGGAACTAAAACTGAAAGATGTGGCCAAATGTTTTTTTGTAAGTGAAGAACATTTTTCACGTATGTTTAAAAAATCGTTCGGATCAAATTTCACCACTTTTTTAACGAGATACAGGCTCTATAAAGCGTATGAAGATATTATTAGAAGTACAAATTCTATACAAGATATAGCGCTGAAACATGGATTTCCAAATGTGAAATCATTTATTTCACAGTTTAAAGACAAATATGGATATACACCATTACAGTATAGGAAAAATAGCACATCAAAAAATGACAATAATTGAATCAGATATGAACAACAATAAAAAAACGTTCCATGGTACATTTTGTACATGGAACGTTTTTAATTTAATAATAGCGTTTGAAGTAAGTTTCAAAGGGGATTTATATAATCCCTAAAAATGAAAACGCTTAAAATGAGAGAGGATGAATATTAGATGACTAGAAAATATGACTTAGACTTATTAGAAAAAATGCAAGAAAAACAAGAAATCATCAATGTGCAGGGGGCAAAAATCTTAGTAAAAAACATACCAGATTGTGATGAAAAAGGTGCTATGGATCCACGTCTTTATAAGGATATGAAGGTTCAAATGAATGTAATGAGGTTTATGCCTAAAAATATGATGAAAATGGATGCTTCTGAAAAATCAGTAAAGAATATGCGAAAACAATTTAATGGAATTAAAAGTGTTCCCATTGTCACTAAAGACATAAATATTACGCATAAAACAGTGAAAGCGGAAGATGGATATGATATTCCGGTAAGAATTTATAATAGTAGTTCTAAACAAGAGAATGCACCAATTCTATACTTTATTCATGGTGGTGGATTTATGGCAGGTTCACCAGATGTAGTAGAAGAACTTGTGAAATTGATAGTGGAAAAAACAGATATATTAGCTGTTTCTGTGGATTATCGATTAGCTCCAGAAAATCCTTTTCCAACTGGGCATACAGATTGTTACACTACTTTAAAGTGGATTTATGAGAATGCTGACACATTAGGTGGTGATAAGAATAATATCTTTGTGGCAGGTGATAGTGCAGGAGGGAACTTAACACAGTATTGTACAACTAAAGATTTGGAAGATGGTAGGAAGTACGTGAAGGGACAGTTGCTACTGTATCCTACAATTAATATGTGTGATTATGAAGATGAGTTTTATTCTTGGAGTATAGATAAATATGAAATTGCTCCAAAGTATAAAAAAGGATTAGAAAAAATGCTTAATATTATGCATTCAATGGTTGGAGGTATGTCAGAAGTACTGGGTACGAAAGAAATTAATTCTAAGTATTTAAGCCCATATGTTGATGTATCCCCAGATTATCCAAGTACATTTATTACGGTAGGAGAGCATGATTTTCTAATGATAGAATGTTTAGCGTATGCAGCTAAATTAACTAACAAAGGAGTTGATACTGAAACAGTCCTTTATCGAGGTTTAGGGCATGCTTATGGAGATAACGTAGGTGTTTATCCTCAAAGTGAAGATTTAGCAATTGAAATGGGGAATTTTATATTAAAGCATAGTAGAAAGTAGGGAGAATGATGAAAAATAGAAAAGTGATATTAATTGTTAGCTTTGCTATTTTACTATGTATCTTTGCGTTTACAGATTTACAAATATCCAATAGTTTATACGAACCAACTAATAAGATCGCTCTTTTTTTACAAGCTATAGGAGAAATTCCTGCTATGCTTATTGCTTTATTTTCTAGTATATATTTATTTGAAACTAGAAAGAATACAGGTTCAAGAGGATATTATCTATCTGGAATTGGCTATGGTATAACCAGTCTCTTATTTGCTTTTATTGCTTCATTTATGCTAGTGCATTATTTAACCATTTCAAAATTTTTAATTCCAATTTTTATGCTTTGCTTTATTGTGGCTTGTTATATGATTTCTAAATCATGGAGTAAATATGATGATGCAAGATTGAGAGACATTGCATTAATGGGATTGTTAAGTGTAGTTATTGTATTAATTACATTTAATTTAATAAAATTAGGATGGGGTAGAGAACGCTATCGTCATATGGTTTCTATTGGATCGTTTGAAGGGTTTTCAAAATGGTTTGTACCTCAGGGAATCGCTAAAAGTGATGAGTTTATGTCGTTTCCATCAGGTCATAGTGCCAATGCTGCGTTAATCATTTGGTTTAGCTTGTTACCGGAATATTTCGCTTCATTAAAGAGAAAGAAAATAGGTGTGTGGATTCTCATTCTGTTGTGGATGATAGTGGTGCCAATTAGTCGTATTATGGTAGGGGCTCATTTTGCCTCGGATGTTACAGTTGGAGTCGCTATCTCGGTAACTGTATTTATGTGTTTGAAAAAAGTTGTTTGGAGAGATAAGAACACTAAATTCGCCGATAACAAGGATGTTATTCCATATTCAGTAAAATGATAATAAGAAAACAATGCTTCATGAAGGATTATTTTGAGATTATATAATGATGAATGGTTTGAGTAGTACTAAAATATCATTAATTTAATTAGATAATCAAATTAATAGTTGTAGATGGGATTTCTACTTGTGAAAAAATAGAGGGAAGCGAAAGCTTCCCTCTATAAAATTAACTATTAAATTTTAGTAAATGTAAGAGGTTGGGTACTTAGCATTGCAGGTACATGTAACTGCAGCGATGGGAATTCACCACTTACATTCATTTCATAAGAGAATAATAAACTCATTTTCATTTGGAATAAATCAACTTCTGCAGAGAATATGTCGTAATGATGATGCCCTAATTGAATATCCAGCTCCATAAATTGTACATATAACGAATCATCTCGTTTGTATACTTGTAATGTCCCGTAAGCAGGATGTTCAAACGTACCAGTGTAGTCCTCTAACTTGTGAGAAGGTGTAGTCCCTTTCATTTGATCAGGGATGGATTCGGTTGCTTCTTTCATCATTTCCTTCATTTTTTCACTATCTTCTACAGCACGTTTATGCCAGTCGATGGACCCTAATCCGAGTAGCTCGTCGTAAATTTGGTTTGCTAGATAAATAGGAAGTAATGTACCTCCAGCATTCGTTAATATAACAAGACCTACATTTTCATTTGGCATAAATGAAACAAACGCTGAAAATCCATCGATATTACCGCCGTGATGAATCATTTTATAACCACGATAAGCGCTAATAAACCAACCAAGCCCATAACTATTTAATGGAGATTCAGGAAGTGATAAAGCTGGTTGATCTGGAATTGAATTATGTGGTGTACACAGTTGTTGTAATAATTCAGGAGAGATTAGTTCATGGTCTCCAAATTTCCCTTTGTTTAAGTGAAGAAGTACCCAATTTGCCATATCTTCAATTGTAGAATTAATACATCCAGCAGCGCCAACTGTATCAATATTACGGAATGGAACTTCTTTTATTTCACCCTCGTTTTCAACGTAAGGTAAAGCGTAATCATCTGTATTTTGTGAGTCTGTAACAGAGAAGTTTGTTTGATCCATATTTAAAGGCTCTAAAATATGTTCTGTAACATATTGTTCCCATGTTTGATTCGTAATGTTTTCTACAATATAACTAATTGTCGCATACATTAAGTTGTTATAAAGAAATGCTGTACGGAACGGAGCATCAAGTGATAAATGTTTTATTTTTTCTACTATATCTTTTCGAGTTAAAGAAGAGCTGTACCAAAGAGCATCATGACGACTTACCCCAGTACGGTGAGAAGCTAAGTCTCGTCCAGTAACTTGTGAGCTAGCAAGTAGTTCAGATAAAGAGAATTTAGGTATATAAGTCTGGACAGGAGTATCCCAATTAAACTTTGTTTGCTGTGCTAATAAACTTAAGGAAAGTGTGCCAAAAGCTTTCGTTGAGGAACCAATTGCGAACCGAGTACTCGGTGTAACAGCCTCTTTTGTCTCTATATTACGATAGCCGAAACCTTCTGAAATAATAACTTCACCATCTTTTATCACAGCTACAGCAGCACCAGGAACATTTAGATCCTTCATCATTTTTTCAACCGTTGTTTGTAAAGAAGTTATAACAGGAGTTTCAATTTTAGACATACTTCTAACCTCCAAATATAAATTTTGTTCTACCGCACTATACTTTCGGTAATAGAAAATGAAAACCTTTTTAATTATGGAAAGTTAATAATTTTGTAAGAATTATTGAAATGAAATTTTATTAATCAGGATTATTAAATTCACTGTTTTTCATGTTATGATAAATTTCATATACGACTGAAAGAAGGTTTTACTACATATGAAACATGCTGAATATGAATATTTAAATTTATGCCGCCATGTAATGGAGCATGGTACGAAGAAAGAAGATCGTACAGGGACAGGCACTGTATCTGTATTTGGATATCAAATGCGTTTTGATCTAAGTAAAGGTTTTCCTTTATTAACGACAAAGAGAGTACCGTTTCGCCTTGTAGCAAGTGAACTGCTTTGGTTTATGAAAGGTGATACAAATATTCGTTATTTATTGCAACATAATAATAATATTTGGAATGAATGGGCGTTTAAGAGCTGGGTAGAAAGCGATGAGTATACTGGCCCTGATATGACAGATTTCGGTCTTCGCTCACAACAAGATGAGGAATTTAAAGTGCAATACGATGAGCAAATGGAATTGTTTAAAAAGAGCGTTTTAGAAGACGATGAATTCTCAACGAAGTTTGGATATTTAGGAGACGTATACGGAAAACAATGGCGTGCTTGGAAAACGACAGCTGGTGAAACACTTGATCAGCTAAAAGATGTAATTGAAATGATTAAGAAAACGCCAGATTCACGTCGCTTAATTGTTTCTGCTTGGAATCCTGAGGATGTACCAAGTATGGCTTTACCGCCTTGTCATACGCTATTTCAATTTTATGTAGCGGACGGAAAACTTTCTTGTCAGCTATATCAAAGAAGTGGAGATATATTCCTTGGAATTCCATTTAACATTGCAAGTTACTCATTGCTAACACATTTAATTGCACATGAATGTGGTCTTGAAGTAGGAGAATTTGTTCATACAATTGGAGATGCACATATTTATACGAATCATTTTGAACAAGTAGAAAAGCAATTGGCACGTGAACCACGTCCATTCCCGAAACTTACATTAAATCCAGATGTAAAATCAGTGTTTGATTTTGAAATGGAAGATTTAACTATTGAAGGATATGATCCGCATCCAGCAATTAAAGCACCGGTTGCAGTATAATTGTAGAGGAGATGACAAAATGATTGTTTCATTTATGGTCGCAATGGACGAGAATAGAGTAATTGGGAAAGATAATAACTTACCTTGGCGTTTACCGAGTGAATTACAATACGTGAAGAAAACGACGATGGGCCACCCGCTTATTATGGGAAGAAAAAACTATGAAGCGATTGGTAGACCGCTTCCAGGAAGACGTAATATTATCGTAACACGTAACGGTGATTACCATGTAGAAGGTTGTGAAGTTGCTCATACTGTAGAAGAAGTGTTTGAACTATGTAAAAATGAAGAAGAGATTTTTATTTTTGGTGGAGCGCAAATTTATGATCTCTTTTTACCTTACGTAGACAAATTATATATAACAAAAATCCACCATGCATTTGAAGGGGATACATTCTTCCCAGAAATGGATATGACGAATTGGAAAGAGATTTTTGTAGAAAAAGGTTTAACGGATGAAAAAAATCCGTATACGTACTATTACCATGTATATGAGAAGCAACAATAATAATAAAGATTGATGTGAACATTCACATCAATCTTTTTATTTGTATTCATTAATATAAGTTTATAGATGATATTCAATAGTGCTATAATGAAATCTAGCATGTAAAAATGCTAAAATTTTCAAAAGTATTCATATAGAAAGAGGAGGAGAATCGATTGAGAAAGATATGGGGGATTCTATTTCTTTGCTTAACATTCATGTTAGTCGGATGCGGTAAAGAAGAAAAACCACAAGAAGCGTTTGATACATATGCAAAAGCATGGAATAAACAAAAATTTGCAGATATGTATGATCAATTATCAGAAAATGCAAAAAAAGATATTTCAAAGAAAGAGTTTACTGAGAAATATGAAAAGATTTATTCTGGTATCGAAGTGAAAGACTTAAAGGTAGAAACAGGGGAAGTAAAAGAAGATAAAAAAGATGAAGGCCCTGTTCCTTTTAAGGTAAGCATGGATACTGTTGGTGGTAAAATCACTTTTGGCCATGAAGCAAAAATGGTGAAAGAAAAAGATGGAGATAAAGAATCTTGGAAAATAGATTGGACTCCTGATTTTATATTCCCAGGTATGACAAAAGATAGTAAAGTGCGTATGCAAACGACGCAACCAAAACGTGGAGAAATATATGACCGTAACGGTAAATATCTTGCGGTAAATGGTAAAGCTTCTGAAATCGGAATGATTCCTGAAAAGTTAGGGGATGCTGCTCCGCAATCGAAAGAAACGGTAGCGAAGTTGTTAAATATGTCTGTAGAAGAAATTGATCAAAAACTAGCTGCTAAATGGGTAAAACCAGGGTATCTCGTACCAATTGGAATTTTACCTGAAGGGGCAACTCAAAATACGTATCTTGATTTACCTGGTGTTGTAACAAAACCTGTAAATGTTCGTACATATCCGTTAGGAGAAGCAGCGGCGCATCTTACTGGCTATATTGGAAAAGTGAATGCTGAAGACTTAAAAACGCTACAAAAGAAAGGCTATCAAGCCGATGAGCCAGTTGGTAAAGCTGGATTAGAGCAAGTATTAGAAGAAAAGCTGCGCGGTAAAAAAGGTGGCCGTGTCTTTGTAGAAGATGCGCAAGGAAAAGAAATTAAAAATTTAGTGAAAACAGATGCTGTTGATGGAGAAAATGTAACTTTAACGATTGATAGTGCTGTTCAATTCGAAATTTATAATGAAATGAAAAATGAGGCAGGGTCAAGCGCAGCAATTAATCCAAAGACTGGAGAAACAATTGCACTTGTGAGCACGCCAGCTTATAACCCAAATACCCTTACAAGAGGGGCGTCAAAAGCGCAACGCGATGCGGTAAATAATGATCCGAAAAAACCAATGACGAATCGATTTACACAATTATCGGTACCAGGTTCTGTATTTAAGCCTATTACAGCTGCAATCGGTCTTGAAACGAAAACAATCGATCCGAAAGAAGAGTTGAAAATTGAAGGATTGAAATGGACAAAAGATTCTTCTTGGGGTAATTATTATGTAACGCGTGTAAAAGATGCAAATCCGATTGATTTTGATAAAGCGATGAAATACTCGGATAATATTTATTTCGCACAAGAAGCTTTGAAAATCGGAAAAGATAAATTTATGAGTGAAGCGAAAAAATTCGGATTCGATGAGAAATTACCAATTGAATATGGATTCCCAGCTTCTAAAATCGCAAATGATGGGATTAAAAATGATATTCAAATGGCAGACACAGGTTATGGACAAGGGCAAGTATTAATGACGCCACTCCATCTAGCGTTAACGTATGCACCAATTGTTAATGATGGAAACATACCTTCTCCATATATTATTAAAACAGATAAGCAACCAAAAGTTTGGAAAGAGAATGTCATTTCAAAAGGCAATCAGGATATATTAAAGACTGCTATGACGAAAGTAATTAATGATCCAGATGGTACTGGGAAAATTGCTAAAATTGATGGTAAGACGCTTGCTGGAAAAACAGGTACAGCGGAATTAAAAGTATCAAAAGAGGCCGAAGGAAAAGAACTAGGTTGGTTCGCTGCGTTTGATTTAAATTCACCTGATATGGTCATTACAATGATGATTGAAGACGTAAAAGGTAGAGGTGGAAGTAATATTCCAGCTGAAAAAGTTAAACATGTTTTTCAAAAATAGAAAATGATGAGAGCTACCTCCATGGAATATGGAGGTAGTTTTTTATTTCGTCAGAAACTTAATATATTAGTATTATTTATTAACTTACGAAAAAAAAGTAGCTATTTTTATTGACAACAATTAAAACTTTTCGTATTATACTTACATAAGGTAAGTTATTTACTTTCAAATTATAAATCTTGAATTAAAGATAAATTAGAAAAAGGGAGAGAATACAATGACAAAAGTACTATTTATCACAGCAAATCCAAATTCAGCAGAAGGTTCTTTCGGTATGGCAGTAGGAGAAGCTTTCATCGAAGCTTATAAAAACGAGCATCCACAAGACGAAGTTGTAACAGTTGATTTATTCAATACTACTGTACCAGCAATTGATGCAGATGTATTTGCTGCTTGGGGTAAATTTGCAGCAGGTGAAGGCTTTGAAACTTTAACAGAAGTTCAACAACAAAAAGTTGCAGCAATGAACACAAACTTAGAAACATTTATGCATGCAGATCGTTATGTATTCGTAACTCCAATGTGGAACTTTAGCTATCCACCAGTAGTAAAAGCATACTTAGATAACTTAGCGATCGCAGGTAAAACATTCAAATATACTGAAAATGGTCCAGTTGGCTTATTAGAAGGCAAAAAAGCACTTCACATTCAAGCGACAGGTGGCGTTTATTCTGAAGGAGCATACGCAGCTGTAGACTTCGGTCGTAATCACTTGAAAACAGTATTAGGATTCATCGGTGTAAATGAAACTGAATATATTGCAGTTGAAGGTATGAATGCAAATCCTGAAAAAGCACCAGAAATTAAAGAAGCAGCAATTGCTAACGCACGTGAATTAGCAAAACGTTTCTAATATAGACTACTTAAAGATGTCCAAACACTTGTTGTTTGGACATTTTTTCTTCTTTTTCCTTCGTTTGTCTAGTATAATGAAGGTCGGAATGATAATAGGTGGGGGTTCTGTATGATTCAAACGTTTTTTAAAATCTTTTATTTAATTTTAATCGTAATTGCGATTACACCGAGAATGTGGCGTCTTAAAAAACAAGTAAATACGATGTCACCGCAAGAAAAAGATAATGCTGTGTATAAAACGACAAATTGGTTTGGTAAAAAAATGGTACGTGTAGCTGGTGGGGCAGTAGAAGTAAAAGGGCTTGAAAATGTTCCGAAAGACAAGCCGGTACTAGTTGTAAGTAATCATCAAAGTAATATGGATATCCCTGTTTTACTAGGTTACTTAAATAAACCAATTGGATTCGTTTCAAAGGCAGAGATTAAGAAATTTCCAGTTGTACCAACTTGGATGGAACTTATGAATTGTGTATTTATGGTTCGTAATGATCGTCGTCAATCTCTTCAAGCGATTAAAGATGGAATTGAACTATTAAAGAATGGACATTCTATCGTAATTTTCCCTGAAGGAACGAGAAGTAAGGGTGGCGAAATTGGAGAGTTTAAAGCTGGTAGTTTTCACCTAGCAGTAAAATCTGGTGTAGCAATCTTACCTGTAACGTTAGATGGTACATATAAAATGTTTGAAGCGAATGGAAATCGTATGAAATCAGCTCATGCAACAGTAACAATTTCTAAGCCGATTACACCTGAAGAGTATGCGAATATGGATATTAAAGAGTTAACGAAGCATACACAGGATGTTATCGCATCACAATTACATAAGTAATAAAAAAGGTTTCAGCTTAATATAAGCTGAAACCTTTTTTATTACGCTGCAGGTAAGACGTAAAAGAGTACACAGAAGAACATCATTGCACTACCGCCTAAAACGAAGAGGTGCCAAATGGCATGGTTGAAAGGTAGCTTTTCCCAAAGGAAGAAGATTGCCCCGACTGAATATAAAATGCCACCTGCTAAAAGTAGTGAAAAACCATGTCCAGTTAGATTTTCATAAAGTGGTTTAATAGCAACGATTATGAGCCATCCCATAATGATATAACATAAAGTTGATGCTTTTATAAAGCGACGTACAAAGAAAATTTTGAAGACAATACCGCCAATTGCAAGTGTCCATATAATAGCGAGTAACGTCCAGCCTAAAGGTCCACGAAGTGTAATAAGTAGAAACGGAGTATATGTGCCAGCGATTAATAAATAGATGGCTGAGTGATCTAAAATAGTAAATAATTTTTCTACCTTTGGATGGTGAATGCTATGTAGCAACGTTGAAAATAAGTACAGTAAGAACATGCTTACACCATAAACAGTAAATGCAACAACAGCAGATGCAGTACCATGTTTAGAAGCATGAATAATTAATATAATTAAGGCAGGGATGCTTAAAATGGCACCGATACCATGTGTAATTGCATTTGCAATTTCTTCTTTCACAAAATGTGTCATTCGTGTCATTTTTTCAGTCATAATGCAAATCCTTTCTATTATCATAAAGTGAAACTTTAATCAGTGGGGGTTTTGTTCATCCCCCATTGATTATTAGTTGAACCAATCGGGCTTTTACGGGCAGTTGATCCCCACCTAACTTCTTTGCTTTCGCTGGATTTTGAGGTGGGGGTCTTACTGCCCGTTAATGCGGGATAAAATAATATGTCGTTTCCCTTACCATATCATACACAAAGACAATAGAAAATGAAATTTGTATAATTGATTATATTTTTGAATTTTTTTGACAAAAGACAACGGACTTGTTGACGTTTTCAAACTTTTTTGACAAAATAAAATTATGTAATAGTAGGACAAGAAATCTACTAAAAAAGGGGATGGGGAAATGTTTTCAAATATTGGCTTTCCAGGGTTAATTTTAATTTTAGTAGCTGTACTCATTTTATTTGGACCTAAAAAATTGCCGGAAATCGGGAAGGCTTTAGGGGAAACGTTAAAAGAATTCAAAAAATCAACGAAAGAATTGACAGATGATGCATTTCAAGAGAAGGAAAAGAAAGAAAAAATGTAATGAATTTTCCTTGTAATGGATAAATAAAGTGTGGTGAACGAGATGGAAGATCGGGAAATGAGCGTAGTAGAACATATAGTTGAGCTTCGCAAACGAGTAATATATACAGTGCTATCCTTTGTGCTATTTTTAATTATTGGATTTACTTTTACGAAGGATATTTATTTTTGGCTTGTAAAAGATTTACCAATGAAATTAACTGTTCTCGGTCCAAGTGATGTATTGTGGATTTTTTTCTCGATTGCCACAGTATTTGCTATCGTTTGTACAATTCCTTTTGCTGCTATACAAATTTGGTTATTTGTAAAACCGGGTTTACATCCAAATGAACAAAAGATGACAGTGATGTATATACCGGTATTGTCTATATTATTTATTGCAGGTTTATGCTTTGGATATTTCATTGTAATGCCGTTTTTATTTCATTTTTTAACTACGATAGGTAATGAAATGTTTAATACGATGTTTACGACAGAAAAGTATTTTCATTTTGTTCTCAATTTAACAGTTCCATTTGCTGTAATTTTTGAATTGCCTGTAGTAGTAATGTTTTTAACGAGTATTGGACTGTTGACGGCGGAATTTCTAATAAAAATAAGAAGGTATGCATACGTAGCATTGATTATCATTGCATCGTGTATATCGCCGCCTGATTTTTTATCACATAGTTTAGTAGCGGTACCGCTGATTTGTATTTATGAAATTAGTATCGCTCTATCAAAGATTGTTAGTAAACGCAAAAAGAAAAGAGAAGAAATACAGTCTAAAAGTGCCTCTTTATAAAGGCACTTTTTAATTTATTTGTTATACTCTAGATATAATCGTATACAATATATAGAAGAAAAAAATTATAGAATCTCCAAAATTTAGACAAACTTTTCACTTTTATAAGTTTATACTGAAGTTATCTAGCTATATATGGGTAATAAGACTCCCGTCTCAAGGGATATATAGGACAGGGGCCGAATTAGGTGGATATAAATGAAGTATTAACTTCTAAACGGGGGCCGCTTAAGAATATTTTAGTTTTCATAGGAAACCTACACTTGAAAAACGTGTTAAAGAATAAAGTGGAGGAAGTTCAAAAATCCAACGAAAAAGAGGATTGATATTGTGATTACGAAAAGTTTTTATTTCACTCATGCAACAGGGAGTTGTATTAAAATATTTGAAATCCCTGTCCTACAAACACAGCATCCATTAGCGTTTCTAATTCAGTCTCGTCTTCAATTGTTTATTGCAAAAATTCAAAAACATAAAAATCCAAGATTCTCGTACTCTTTCCGTGAATATTTACAAAGTTGTTTGAAGTGGAATGATTATTCAAATGTATATAAAACAAATACTCTGGAAAAGAATGCATAATATACAGCAGGGACAGAGTTAAATAGGCTCTGTCTTTTTCATTTTAGGTATAAAAATATAATTAATTTGGTGAAATTTGTTCTAAATTGTTGAAAGCACTGGGAATGCTAGTATAATAACAGGGAGAGCGTATTGGAAAGGGAAGAATATAATATGCAAAAAATTAAAATTGTAACAGATTCAACTGCAGATTTAGCGCAGGATGTAATCGAAAAGTATGGCATTCATGTGCTACCATTATCAATCTCTGTAAATGGACAAACATATTTAGATCGTGTTGATTTACAACCTGATGAATTTATTGAAGAAATGATCAAATCAGAGGAATTACCAAAAACATCACAACCGGCAATGGGTACATTTGTAGAAATGTATGACAAGTTAGGTGAAGATGGAAGTGAAGTACTTTCCATTCATATGACAAGTGGAATGAGTGGTACTGTGGCAACTGCCAATAGTGCTGCATCAATGACCGATACAAAAGTAACAGTTGTTGATTCTCAATTTATTACACATGCTTTAGCATATCAAGTAGTTGAAGCTGCGAAAATGGCAAATGAAGGACGCTCACTAGAAGAAATTATAAAACGTGTAGATGAAGTGAGAAAGAATACTCGTTTATATGTAGTAGTAGATACATTAGAAAACTTAGTGAAGGGTGGGCGTATCGGTAAAGGAAAAGCGTTTATCGGTTCGCTACTTAATATAAAACCAATTGCTAGCCTTGAAGATGGTGTTTATAACCCTGTAACGAAAGTGCGTAGCCAAGGTCAAATTGTAAAAACGTTAGCTAAGTTATTTGAGGAAGATACAGCTGGAAAAGTTGTAAAAGCTGTTGCAATTCCACATGCGAAAGCAATTCCTTTAGCTGAAAATGTAAAAGCGGCTGTTGAAAAAGTGAGTGGATTTGCTCAATCAGAAATTTTCTATACAACGCCTATTATTAGTACTCATACAGGTCCGGGAGCAATCGGATTTATGTATTTAGCAGAGTAATAAAAAAGCTACTTGAAATGAATTTTCAAGTAGCTTTTTTATGTGAAAATAACATAGGAAATGAGAAGGGCTATACAGGCGCTACCGCTAATAATATAGCGAGTCTGTAAATAATTTTTCATAGAAATCACCCTTTTCGATTTTCTAAAGTATATGATAAATCATTTAAAAAAAGTAGCGTAGTTATACATGAGTGGTTTCTGTGATTTTTTCTGTTCTTTCCTCTGAAATAATAGGGCTATAAGTGAAAGTTTGACCTAAAAAGAGAACATGCAGTTGTTCCCATGGTAGTATTCGTAAATTCCAGTTATTTCGTAGTCTTGTTATTGCTTCTCTTGGTGTTTCATCTGCTAAAGCAAAAGTACCGTAGTGCATTGGAATGAAATGTGTAGCTTTTATATCTAAATAGGCTTGCACAGCTTCTTCAGGTGAAACGTGGGACACTTTCATAAACCATTCTGGTTCATAGGCACCAATTGGCATAAGTGCAATATCAATTGAAAAACGGTTTCCGATTTCTTTAAAACCTTGGAAATAACCACTATCACCACAAAAATAAATGGTTTCTGAAGAAGTCATATTATCAATGATCCATCCTCCCCAGTGAGATGTATTCATATCAAATAAGGATCTTCTCGTCCAGTGCTGGGCGGGTACGAAGTGAAAGGAAACATCATTAATTGTTGTGTTTTCCCACCAATTATACTCTTCTACGTTAGTGAATTTTTTGCGAGTAAATAATTTTTTCAGCCCAATAGGTACAAGGTATAGAACATCATTATTTAGCTGGCGAAGAGATGAAAAGTCTAAATGATCGTAATGACCGTGTGAAATAAGAACGATATCAATTTTCGGTAGTTCTTTTATAGAGAGCCCTGGCTCAGTAAGTCGTGGAACCAACTTTAATTTATTTGCCCATACTGGATCTGTTAAAATATTTAAGCCGTTCGTTTGAATGAGAAAAGTGGAATGACCAATCCATGTGACAGTTGTTTTTTCAAAGTTATTAAGCAAAAATTTACTTTGTTTAACAGGTGATTGTTCTACTAGAAAAGAAAAGTCTTTTTTGTTTTGCTTTCTCTCTTTACGCCAGCGTAGGAAGGAGCGAATCGATTTTTTTGTACTTACATTATCCATATTTTCATAGCGCTTAGCCATGAACATCACCTCATTTAAAATCGTTGTAGTTGTATTGTACCGAAATGTTGTTAAGGAATACAGTGTTTAACATGGATTAATGTTTAAGTAATTGTAAAAAAACAGGGGATAGGTATTTACAAATTTAACAATGAACTTTGTTTCGTACATAATGTTAAGAGAAATAATAGTAGTAAAATATATTTTGTCTAGTAATTAGCTTTAAATAAAGAAGTAACATACGTAAAATCGTACGATTTCGTGAACAAATGACGTAAACAATTTTCTCATAGTGTTTACTTTTGTTATGATATACATTACTTACATAAATTAAGGAAAGAGAAAAGAGGTTTAATAATGAAGCGTTATCAAAAGTTAATTGGTCTTATGGTTGTATTTTGTCTCTTTGTACTTGCAGGTTGTAGCAGTTCAGGTTCAAAATTACGTAAACCGTTAAACTGGGATTTAGAAACTTTCCAATTTACAAATCAAGAAGGAAAGCCATTTGGTACAAAAGATTTAAAAGGGAAAGTTTGGGTAGCGGATTTCATGTTTACAAACTGTCAAACAGTTTGTCCGCCAATGACTGCTAATATGGCTAAATTACAGAAAATGGCTAAGGAAGAGAAACTGGATGTTGAGTTTGTTTCGTTTAGTGTAGATCCTGAACTTGATAAACCAGAAAATTTGAAAGCTTTCATTCAAAAGTTTACAGAAGATACAAGTAACTGGAACTTGTTAACAGGGTATTCACTGGAGGAAATTACAAAGTTTTCAAAAGATAACTTCCAATCGCTTGTAGATAAACCAGAAGATGGGCAAGTAATACACGGTACATCTTTTTATTTAATCGATCAAAATGGAAAAGTAATGAAAAAGTATAGTGGCATTAGTAATACGCCATACGAAGATATTATACGTGATATGAAGCGATTAGCGGATTAAAAAGAAGGGTGCATAGCACCCTTCTTTTTTTACATTAGTCTATGGATAAAATGTCATGCTGCTGTGGAAGTTTTGGTGCACGAATTTCTAATACGCCGTTTTGATAAGAAGCTTTCGCTGCTTTTTTATTAATTGAGTATGGTAACTTAATCAATCTTGATGCTTCTGAAATGGAACGTTCTCGGCGATAATAGTTATGAGATGTTTGTTCTTCTTCCTCATCAAGTATCTCTTCTTTTACAGAGACTTTTAAGTATTCACTTTGTATTTCAATTCGAATTTGTTCTTTTTGTATACCTGGTAGTTCAGCTGTAACAACGAGTTCTTCACCAACTTCATATAAATCTACAGGGAATGTTAATAAACGGTTTCCTTTTTGGAAAAAATGATTTAAATCAGCGATTACATTGCGAAGTGGTGTTTGCTCGAAGAAATCATCAATTTGCTTTAAATAATTGCGAACCGGTGGGCGAGAAGAATCTTTTTTTTCTTCACTCATGGTATTCCCTCCTAGAAATCAATATGCAATATCATATGACAAAAGCGGAGAAAGGTGATTGCCTAGTTTTCATGTTTTCATAAAAAATTGTTAAAAATGTGAAATGGAGTGATTTTTTTATAGTTTTTGGTCGCCATATTCAGTTGATTATGCTAGTATAAATAGGGTTGATATAGTAGTATAGAGACAGAATGAAAACTGAAAGAGGGTAAGAAGTATGTGTGGTTTTGTAGGATGTTTATGTGAAAACCCTAGAGAGTTTTCAGAAACAGAAAAACATCAATTTGAAAATATGAACACGATGATTTTCCACCGCGGTCCAGATGACGAAGGATATTTTCGTGATGAACATGTACAATTTGGCTTCCGCCGTTTAAGCATCATTGACTTAGAGGCAGGACATCAGCCGCTAACTTATGAAAATGATCGATATGTAATTATTTTTAATGGTGAAATTTACAATTATGTAGAATTACGTGAAATGTTACTTGAAAAAGGCGCAACGTTTGCAACGCAATCTGATACAGAAGTTATCATTGCATTGTATGCACATATGAAAGAAAAATGTGTAGACTACCTTCGTGGTATGTTCGCATTTATGATTTGGGATCGTGAAGAAAAGACACTTTTCGGTGCACGTGACCACTTTGGCATTAAGCCTTTATACATCGCACAACAAGGTGATACTACATTCTTCGCATCTGAGAAGAAAAGTATTATGCATGTAATGGAAGACAAAGGGGTAAACCCAACGTCACTACAACATTACTTTACGTACCAATATGGTCCAGAGCCAGAAACATTAACAATTGATGTTAATAAAATTGAGCCTGGTCATTACTTCGTAAAAGAAATCGGTAAAGAGATGGAAATCCATCGTTACTGGAATCCTTATTTCAACGCTTCAAGCGCAACGAAAGAGGAACATATCCAAGCAATTCGTGATGTATTATACGATTCTGTAAAAGTGCATATGCGTAGTGATGTACCAGTAGGTTCATTCCTTTCTGGTGGTATCGATTCATCTATTATTGCTTCTATCGCAAGAGAAATGAACCCAAATCTTTTAACATTTTCTATTGGTTTTGAGCAACGCGGTTTCAGTGAAGTTGACGTTGCGAAAGAAACTGCTGAGAAATTAGGAGTTAAAAACCATAACGTATTCATTTCAGCGCAAGAGTTTATGGATGAGTTCCCAAAAATCATTTGGCATATGGATGATCCTTTAGCAGATCCAGCAGCTGTACCATTGTATTTCGTTGCGAAAGAAGCACGTAAACATGTAACGGTTGTTCTTTCTGGTGAAGGTGCAGACGAGCTATTTGGTGGATATAACATTTATCGTGAGCCAAACTCTTTAAAAATGTTCTCTTACATTCCTAGCCCAGGAAAGAGCGTTCTAAAGGCATTAAGTGGTGCTCTTAAAGAAGGATTTAAAGGGAAAAGCTTCTTAGAGCGTGGATGTACGCCAATTGAAGAGCGTTACTATGGAAATGCGAAAATCTTCCGTGAAGAAGAGAAAGCTGAATTAATGAAGTATTACGATGAAAGTGTTAACTATATGGATATCACGAAACCATTGTATAACGAAATTAAAGATTATGATGATGTAAGTAAAATGCAGTACATTGACATGTTCACATGGTTACGCGGCGATATTTTATTAAAAGCTGATAAAATGACGATGGCAAATTCATTAGAACTTCGTGTACCGTTCTTAGATAAAGAAGTATTTGACGTTGCATCTAAAATTCCGACTGAATTTAAAATTGCTAACGGAACTACGAAAGCTATTTTACGTGAAGCAGCACGTGGCATTGTTCCAGATCACGTATTAGATCGTAAAAAGCTTGGATTCCCAGTACCAATTCGTCACTGGTTAAAAGATGAAATGCACGATTGGGCTATAAATATTATTAAAGAAAGCAAAACGGATCATTTAATCGACAAACAGTATGTATTAAACTTACTGGAAGCACATTGTGCAGATAAAGGCGATTATAGCCGTAAAATTTGGACTGTACTTGCGTTTATGGTATGGCATCAAATTTATGTTGAGCATAAATACGATACGAATAAGTTCCACGAAGAAACAAAGCGTGCGTATAGCTTAGTTTAATAAAAAAACCTTAAGGTCGTATTCGGCTTTAAGGTTTTTTTCATAAATTGTAATTATAATTGATACAATAATAGTAAAAGGATGGACAACATATGATTACGTTTGAGAAAGTAAATACAGAAAATGAAAGCGTTGTAAAAGAAATGTTTCACTCACACAGCTTAGATATGAAAAAGGTTCAGTATTGTGTAAAAGTTGATGATACATATATTGGTGTAATAGATTATAGTGTCCAAGAAGAGAGTGCTATTTTGTCACAGTTAATTATTCATTTTGATTATCAAGGTTATGGATACGGGACGAATACGTATTTTACATTTGAAGAAATAATGAAACAGAGAAATGTGAATGAAATAAAAGTATTGCAAGAGGTGTTTACGGAACAAGCTAAATCTTTCATAGTGGGATCTGGTTTTATTGAGGAAAATGGAATATATGTAAAGAAAATATAGTGAATATTGGTCACTTGATGAAATGAATATGGGGCAGGTGAATGTATGACAATGACTGCTGGTCTTTTATTAGTTGGAAGTTGTTTTATTGTAGCAGAACTATGCCAGATTTTTATTCGAAAAAGAATGTATAAGAAGAGAAGACCATATGAATTACAATATGTACCCGTGTTTGTAATTTTGTTTTGCATGTTATTTGCATTACAAAACGCAATTCATTTTTCACCTCTTTTGAACATCTTTTTAAAGTTTGGGTTGTTATACAGCGGTGTTGGAATAGCTCTCATATGTATTTTGTTTTGTATACGTTACATCCACTATCAATCGTACATATTCATTTTAAATTGGTTAAAGAAAAGTGATAGAAGCCGCCTTACATAAGGGGGTTTTTTCTTTGTATTTGTAACGGAACTTGTACAACTAACATAAAATAGGACGAGTAGAAATGTAAGCTTATTACCTTAACGAAAGGAACGAAAAAGATATATGAAACTTGTTATAGACGCAGGGCATGGTGGATATGATTCTGGTGCTGTTGGTAATGGGTTAGTGGAAAAAGAGTTAACACTTCAAATTGCTAGACGTGTACGAGATATTTTATCTGCAAATTATCCAATCAATATTAAAATGACACGTGACAGCGATGTATTCATCTCTTTATCAGAACGTGCTAATATTGCTAATTCATTTGGTGCAGATTATTTTATCTCATTTCACATTAATAGCGGCGGTGGCACTGGATTTGAAAGTTATATTTACAATGCGCTATCTAATAGTAGTTCCGCATATGAAAAGCAACAAAAAATGCATGCAGCAGTCAATCCTGTATTAACTAAATATGGTCTTCGTGACCGAGGAGCCAAAAAAGCAAATTATGCGGTACTAAGAGAGACTGCAATGGATGCAATTTTAACTGAGACTGCTTTTATTGATACAACGTTTGATGCTAATTTATTGAAAAATCCACAATTTATTGAAGACTTAAGTCAAGCGTATGCAAATGGGATAGCAGCTATTTTTGGAGTTGCTCCAAATCCTAATCCTCCAAATCCACAACCTCCAAACCCCCAGCCAACACCACAAACGAAGGGGATCGCCTATATACTTGGGAAAAATGTGAATTTAAGAAGTGGTCCATCAACGTCTTCTTCAGTTATTCGTCAACTAAACTCCCAAGAGTCGTATGTCGTATATCAGGAAAGTAATGGATGGTTGGACTTAGGAAATGGACAATGGGTGTATAATGACCCTTCGTACATTAATTTTGTAAAGACGAGCAATAGTGATGGAAGTGCAATTGGTGTCGCATATATACAAGGAATGAATGTGAATTTAAGAAGTGGTCCATCAACATCTTCTTCAGTTATTCGTAAATTAAATAATCCAGAATCTTATTTAGTATATATGAATCAAAACGGTTGGTTGAACCTTGGTGGTAATCAATGGGTGTACAATGATCCATCATATATTAAATATAAACAATATTAGGAAATTAATTTATAATGTAATACGAATGCGTATTTATGTATAACGTAGATACGCATTTTAAGAATGTTTATTATTTTCATACGTATACACTTTATTTTAAAAATAAACATTTGAATAGCGGATAGAATCTAAATTGTATATATTAAAAAAGTTTTCTGATATACATTGACAATGTATGTAATATACATTAACCTTTAATTGTTAATGATAATCGATTTCATCTAGGGAGGACATATGGTACATAGTAAAAAAATATTTATGTTCTGCATTATGATACTTATGGTAATAATCGCAGGGTGTAGCAAAGAAGAGAAAAAAGAAAATGATACATCAGCTAAAGCAAAAGATTCGTATACTGTAAAGCATGCAATGGGTGAAACAACAGTAAATGGTACACCTAAAAAAGTAGTTGTTTTAACAAATGAGGGTGCGGAGGCACTTTTAGCTGTTGGAGTAACACCAGTTGGAACTACAAAACCACGTGCTGGTGATGAATGGTATCCTCATTTAGCGAAAGATTTAAAAGATACGAAAGTTGTAGGAACTGAGCGTGATATTAATTTAGAGGCAGTTATGAAACTTAAGCCGGATTTAATTATCGGGAATAAAATGCGTCATGAAAAAATATATGAGCAATTGAACGAAATAGCGCCAACTGTATACGCTGAAACATTGCGCGGGGATTGGAAAGAAAACTTTACACTCTATACAAAAGCTGTAAATAAAGAAAAAGAAGGGCAAAAGGCTCTTGAAGATTATAAAAAACGTATTGAAGGAATGAAAGAGAAGTTAGGAGATAAATTGAATTCTAAAGTTTCTATTATTCGCTTCGTACCAGGTGATGTTCGTATTTATCAGAAAAACTCATTCTCAGGTGCTGTTTTAAATGATGTTGGATTTAAGCGACCACCACTTCAAGATAAAGATGAATTTGCGATAAAAGGAATTACAAAAGAGCAAATTCCGAATATGGATGGGGACTACATATTCTACTTTACATCTGATAAAGATGCAGATAAGAATAACGAAGGAAATACGTTAGCAAAAGAATGGACAGAAGATCCACTCTTTAAGCAGCTACAAGCTTCTAAAGACAATAAAGTATTCCAAGTGGATGAAGTAATTTGGAATACAGCAGGCGGTATTAAAGCGGCAAATTTAATGTTAGATGATATTGAAAAATATTTTCTGAAATAAATGAATGGTTGAGTACATCACTTTAAATAGGTGATGTACTTTTTAATTTATTTAAATACAGAAAATTCCTTCTTTAGAGTGTGGATAAGTTGTACAATAAAATCAATCATGGAATAAAGGAGTGGGAAGGAATGAAAGCTACTCATAAAGATTGGATTTTGTTTAACGGAAGAATTGTAAATACGAAAGAAGAACAGCCGATGGTTGCGTTAGAAGAGCGAGGACTCCAATTTGGTGAAGGCATATATGAGGTATTTAGGCTATACGATGGGAAGCCTCATTTATTAGACTTACATTTGGAACGCTTTTTTAAATCTATGAAGGAAATAAATATTGTTCCTCCGTTTACAAAGGAAGAGTTAGTTGAAGAACTTCATCAAATGATTGAAAGAAATCAATTTCAAGAAGATGGGAATGTGTATCTTCAAATATCACGTGGAGCTCAAGCTCGAAATCATGTGTATGAAAAAGATTTACAGCCAACATATTTTGCGAATATTGTTTCGTTTCCAAGACCTATCGCTACTATGGAACAAGGAATAAAGGTTACAGTAGAAGAGGATATACGCTGGAAGTTTTGCCATATAAAATCTTTGAACCTTCTACCTAATATCATGATTAAAAATAAAATAAACGAGCAAGGGTATCAAGAAGCGATATTAGTACGAGATGGAGTTGTAACAGAAGGGTGTCATTCGAATTTCTTTATGGTGAAAAATAATAAATTAATTACACATCCAGCCGATAATTTCATTCTACACGGCATTATTCGTCACTACGTTATTACATTAGCGAAAGCGTTACATATAGAGGTAGAAGAGCGTGAATTTTCATTACAGGAAGTGTACGAATCCGATGAGTGTTTTTTCACAGCGACACCACTTGAAATATTCCCAGTTGTTCAAATTGGTGATGAGAAGTTTGGAAGTGGTGAAAGAGGACCAATTACGAAAAAACTACAAGCTGCATATGAAGAAAGTATTAGTTTGTTTAAAGTGAAAAATTAATAATGAGGAAAAAAGCTGGTATTCCTCCAGCTTTTTTTCATGATATAATTCAACCATAGGACAAGTTTTGAAAACGCTGTAAAAAGGGGATTTAATATATGAATTATGAAGATTTTAAAGAAGTAATTCACGGTAGACGAAGTGTTAGAAAGTTTACAGAACAAGAAGTATCCACTAGTGATATAAAAGAAATTATTGATTGTGCTCGTTATGCACCGAGTGATACGAACTCACAAACGTGGGAGTTCTTGGTCATTATGAACAGAGAGAAAATTAAAGAAATTGAACAAATGACATGGGATGCATTACATAAACTTGCGGCAAAAGCAGCAGAAAATGGAGAAGAGAAAGCAGGGAAATTACTTACACGTTCTTTCGGACCGTATGCGACAGCTTTCTCTGAGGCGCCAGTATTAATCGTATGTTTGGCAACACCATATGAATCAAAGTTCCGTGAAAAGATATTTGATCCAATTGCCTTCGTTCCTGATTCAGTATGGGAAGAAGAAGGAATTAAGAGTAGCTGTTTAGCGGCACAAAACTTAATGCTGGCTGCACATGCGAAGGGTCTTGGTACGTGTCCAATGACAGGACCTGTATTATTAGCTCAGGATGAACTGCGAAAATATTTACAAATTGAGCCTCAAAAACAAATTAATATGGTAATTTCACTCGGTTATCCGAAAGATAAACCGAAGAAACTTCCAAGAAAAGAAGTAGATGAGATTACAACATTTATTTTTTAATTGCTATATAGAAAAGACATTGAAATAACAATGTCTTTTTATTTTGGACAGGTATTTTATTAATCTGTTGGGCTAAAATGATAAATAAGATGAAATTACTATTTATTTCATTAAAAAAAATTAATGTTCTATTAAGGAAAGTATGGTACAGTAGTCGTGAGCAAGCTACTAGTATTTGTTCATGAAAGTGTTAAAAATAGTTTTAAAATTAATAAATTATTTTTGTATAATAAATTATAATGAAATTACAGGGGGGATGAATTTTGAAGAAATTCATAATCGCTGGATTGTCTGTATTGTTATTAGCAGGCTGTGGTGCTCCAAAGGAAAAAGAGGATGCACAGTCAAATCAGGAAGAACAAGTTGTAAATGCAAGTGATGAGAATATGGTTGTATTTCCTGAAGGGGCAATACCAGTTGGAGAAGGGAAAGTAAAAGTCATTACACCAGATGGTACTTCTGAAAATGGAAATATACCGACTGTATTTATCAAAAAAGATACTTTAATTCAGCAAGTCGAGTTAGAACTTTCTAATTTTCAAAACGATAAAGAAACATTCGTATTTGTAGATCAAATATTTGCAGATAAACATCAAGTAACTAGTACAACACAGACAACAGTACAATTAAAAGAAAAAATGCTTGAGACAGGTAGTCATACGATTACCGCAGCCCAGTTTGAAAACAATGACCCGAAAGGAAAAGTCATTAGCTTTAATCAAGCGACATTTGAAACGAAGCCTGCGTCTTAAATAGGGATAAAAAGTACATTGCTTAAAGTGGTAGTGTACTTTTTAATTTGGATAGAATTAGGTTGTTGAGAATAATATGTTTCACTTTCTAGTACGAATGAATAGTAAGAAATTACTCTTTACTACTACGACAGAGAAAGTGGTTGATGATGTGAATCGGTTTGTTCGTATCTTTTTGATTAGTATGATAATGTCAGTAGTTTGGCTTACTATACAAGAGGTTATTCAAATGACGCTCAATTATCAAATCCATGACATGCTAATAGGAGCTGTATGTTTTGTCATTGTGTACCGATTTCATGATAAACTCGGATTAAGGTAAGTATTAAGTTGGAAATGTAGGGATTTCATTTGAAATGTCGAATAGTACATACGATGTCGTAATAACAAATTTTCTATTGTTTACTGTGAAACAGAAGAAGGAGAGATAGTAGTAATGAAACGAGCTCTTATTAATATCGACTATACATATGATTTTGTAGCTGAAAAAGGTGCTTTAACTTGCGGGAAGCCAGGTCAAGAAATTGAGAAAGAACTTGTGCATGTAACGAAGCAGTATATTGAAGAGGGAGATTATGTAGTGTTTGCGATCGATAAACATGAAGACAATGATGTATATCATCCTGAAGCCAAATTGTTTCCACCTCATAATATAGCAGATACAAATGGAAGAGACTTATTCGGTGAATTACAAGATGTATACGAAAAATATAAAAATGCTGAGAATGTATATTACATGGACAAAACAAGATACAGTGCATTTGCTGGAACAGATTTAGAGATGAAGTTAAGAGAACGAGGAATAGAAGAAGTTCATCTTGTAGGTGTTTGTACCGACATCTGTGTTCTTCATACAGCAGTAGATGCTTATAATAAAGGATTTAAAATTGTCGTTTATGAAAAGGCGGTTGCATCTTTTAATGCGCAAGGACATGAATATGCACTTGGACATTTTAAATCTTGTTTAAATGCAGAAGTGAAGTAAAAAAAGAGGCCTTCGATAAGGCCTCTTTTTTACATTTATATAGAAACGACTTGTTTTTGAATTAACTTTTTAATGAACGGACTAATCTTTTCTGGTAGTCGGTTTAAATCGGAAAATTGTACATGCAATGATTCAACTCCGTCTGCTTTTAACAAGCCACATGTAAATTCTGTAATATTTATCCTTGTTCATTGAAAACAGCTACTCCAGCTAAATTGAGTGGTCTTGATCCAATAACTTCTCTTAGTTCTTCGATATAGCCCATTGTTAGTAACCTTCGCGAGTCAAAATATTTTCAAATGAACTATTCGGTGTCATGTGAATGTTTTCCTTTTATTAAGATGAGTAGTGCAGTCTTAAAATAAAGTCATTTAAAAAATTTTCAATTGTCAGCTCCCTTTAGATAATGAAAAAGGTTATATTTATAGAAGAATGTATAACAAGTTTGAAGGTAATCAAAAAGTAATACAAATAAATCAGTTTTGCATGAAATTTTCATTAGTAAGGAAGTGGATGGATGAGTTTATTAACGTATACTGAGGAGTTTTTTAATTATGTAAGGGAATTTTTACTTTTAAGATTTTTACTATTTGCTTTAGTTCTTATCATTATTTCTTTTGTCATAAACCGCATTATTGATTGGTTTTTTAAAAAATCAAGCTTTTTTGATGAAGAGGTAGAGCAGACGATTCAAAGTGTTATTCGATCTATTTTTAGATATATCATTATCATCAGTCTGATCATATATTTAATTAGTCAATTTGTAGATATAAAAAGTATTATTGCAGGTGCAGGGATAGCGGGAGTTGTCATCGGTTTTGCTGCACAACAGATGCTAAAAGATGTTATATTAGGCTTCGCAAGATTAGCGGACAAAGAGTTTCGAGTTGGCGATTTTGTAACTTTTAACGGAACAAATTCAGGAACTATCGAGGAAATTAGTATTCGTTTTATGCAAATTCGTGAATGGTCAGGGAAACTCCTTACCATACCACATGGAGAGATTAGAACGATACAGAATTTTAATAAAGGGTGGATGCGAGTTATTGAACGTATCACGGTAAGTTATCAGGAAGATCCTACAAGAGTTAAGGAATTGTTAGAAGAAGTATGTGTTATTTGTAATGAAAAATTGGACCAAAACCTTTATAGAGTAGATGATGAAACTGTTGAACCATTTAAATATGTTGGAGTTACAGACTTAAATCCTAACCTTAAATATGTTGGATATGAATTTTGTATTACAGGTTTGATTAAACCGGAAGATTATTTTGAAACTTCTAGACAAGTAAGATTTGAATTAATGTCTATGTTCCATAAAAATCAAGTGCAAATGCCAGCAGCGAATATGTTCGTTAACACTGAAAGTTTACAGCATATTCATAGAGGACAATCTTTATCAGACAGTTAAAGAAAATTAGCTGATGTCTGTTTTTATTTAGAATTTGGATTTGAATGAACTGTATGGGATATCTCCTGAAAAAGAGCTGAAGGAATTCAGTTCTTTTTTTGTTTATAGTATTTAGAAATTTCTTAATGTTATAATGATAGTTGGTGATGAGAATGAACATAGATGAAAAAGAGATGCATCGTTTAGAAGCATTAAAAAAAATTGCTGAGTTACTGAATGAAGCGACAAACTTACAGGAAATGTTAGAAAAAGTGTTACATACATTATTACAAGTTATGAATTTACAAACAGGGTGGATATTCTTTATTGATGAAAGTGGAAAGCATCGTATGCTTGTAGACCAAAACTTACCACCAGCTCTTACGTGGCAAGAAAAGAAGCCGATGTGTGAAGGAGATTGTTGGTGTGTAGAACGTTTTGTGAATGGAAGATTGGAAAAAGCGACAAATATTATTGAATGTAAACGAATAGAGGATGCGATTGAATGTAATTGGGGAGAGACTGAAGATGTTACACATCATGCGACAATCCCACTAAGATCTGGATCAGAGAAATTTGGTCTATTAAATGTTGCCTCGCCCCATAAAACACATTTTTCTGAGGAAGAGTTAGCGTTATTAGAAGCGATTGCATTTCAAATTGGAACGACAATACAACGTATTCAATTAGTTGAGAAAGAACGGAAATATGTAGTTGTAGCTGAAAGAAATCGACTTGCACGTGACCTACATGATTCCGTTAAACAATTGTTATTTTCAATTATGCTAACAGCGAAAGGGACTCTAAATATGACGAAGGATAGAGACTTGCAAGAGTTGTTAAGTTATATTGGAGAGTTATCACAGGAAGCATTACAAGAGATGACACTTTTAATTTGGCAATTAAGGCCTGAAGGATTAGAGAAAGGTTTAGCAGAAGCGATACAAAATTACGGAAAACTGTTAGGGATTCAAGTGGAAGTTCGAATTGATGGAATGGTTTTAATTGAAGATGAAATAGAAGAAGTTTTATGGCGTATAAGCCAAGAGGCATTACATAATTGTAAAAAGCATGCTTCGTGTGAAAAAGTATGTGTTCATTTAAGGATTGAAGAGAATAAGCTGCACTTTTACATAGAAGATAACGGAATAGGATTTATACAGGATCAAGTAAGAGAGTCCGCACTGGGTTTGAAAAGTATGAAAGAACGAATTGAATTAATGAGGGGAATTTTTCGAATAAAAGCAGAACCAGAAAAGGGAACGAAGATAGAAATTCAATTACCGGTTTGAGAGGGAGAACGTCTGTGAAAATTAAATTATTACTTGTAGAAGATCATCATATCGTTCGAAGGGGACTTGTATTTTTTTTGAAGACGAGAGAAGAATTTGAAATTATTGGGGAAGCAGAAAATGGTGAAGAAGCATTAACATTCGTCCAAACAGAAAGGCCAGATGTAGTATTAATGGATTTATCAATGCCGAAAATGGATGGTATTGAAGCGACAAAACGTATAAAACAATACGATGAGACGATAAAGATACTTATGCTCAGTAGTTTTTCAGAACAAGATTATGTTTTACCAGCAATAGAAGCGGGAGCAGATGGTTACCAATTAAAAGAAGTGCAGCCAGATCAGCTTGTTGCGTCAATCGTTGCAGTATATCAAGGGAATGCAAATTTTCACCCGAAAGTAACACCTGCACTATTAGGACGATCAGCAGCCAAGAAAAAAAAAGAGAATCCTTTTTCTATGTTAACAAAAAGGGAGCAAGAAGTACTTCGTGAAATTGCGAAAGGAAGAAGCAATAAGGAGATTGCAGCAGAGCTTCATATTACAGAACAAACTGTGAAAACACACGTTTCAAACGTATTGGCTAAATTAGAAGTAGATGATCGTACACAAGCTGCATTATACGCAGTAAAGCATGGGGAACACTAGAAATAAGTATGAATAATTGTGTCATATGTTACGGTAGAATACATAGGAGCAAATAAAATCGCTAAATAAAGGTGTTTCTTCTTTCGATTATTAGGTACAATATAGCTACTATGGAAGGGGAAGATACGATATGCCTGGTACAAAAAGTGGGATTGGAAAGATTCAGGCTTCGTTAAATGGTCTATCACCGAAATTACGAAGTATTGCCGAACATATTTTGAAACATCCACAAGATGTTGTACATAAATCGATTACGGAGTTAGCTGAAGTTACGAATAGTTCTGAAGCAACGATATTCCGCTTATGCAAACACCTAGGTTTTCAAGGGTTTCAAGACCTGAAAATTACATTAGCTCGTGAGATTGTACATACCCCGATGCAAAATATTCATGAGGAAGTATCGGTAGAAGATAATATGGTCACTGTCGCTAAAAAGGTTTTTCATTCACATATTACAGGACTGCAAGATACATTACATTTGTTAAATGATAACGCGTTGGAACAGGCAGTAAGTGCGCTGAATGAAGCGAAACGAATTGAGTTTTATGGAAATGGTGGTTCAGGTATTATTGCGATGGATGCTTATCATAAGTTTATGAGAACGGGTATTTCTTGTATTGCTCATACGGATTCACATTTTCAAATTATGGGAGCTGGCTTGCTGACAAAAGAAGCAGTGGTCATTGCAATTTCTCATTCGGGCAGTAATAAAGGATTACTTGAAGCATTAGAAGTAGCGAAAGCAAGAGGGGCTCGCATTATTGCGATTACAAGCTATCAAAAATCGGCATTAAGCCAACTTGCTCATATAACGCTATATACTTCGACGCGTGAGACGGAATTTCGTACAGAAGCAAGTTCGTCACGATTAGCGCAGCTTAGTTTATTAGATACTTTGTATGTGGGATTGTCATTGCAGCGACAAGAGGAAACACTACAAAATTTACAAAGTATACGTGAAACAATTTCAATGAAGCGAATATAAAAAGCTCTTCAAATGAAGAGCTTTTTATATTGGCGAGTAGTCTGTTGATATACCCTCTAGATCTACTTGTTCTAAGTGTCTATATTACCTATAGTAATAAGCTCTCATCTTTTAGACCATTCATTTGTTAAATCTCGATATTTTGCATATGAAATTTAAGAAATAGCTTGATACATCAAAATACGTATTTGGTAATAATTCAAATATTGTTCAATATTTCACAATAAGCTTATGAAATTCCATGTTATGATGAACCTGTAATGATGATTGAACACTTAAATTTGGTACAATAATTAGCCAAAATAGTGAGGACAGTAGTTGTGAGATAAACTCATTAAAACTCTAAAACACTAAAGGGGAGATCACATATGAAAGCAGTAGTAGTTAATAAAAACAGCAAAGCAAACATTGAAGTTATTGAAAAGGAATTACGTCCGTTACACTCGGGTGAAGCGCTTGTAGATGTAGAGTATTGTGGAGTTTGTCATACTGATTTACACGTTGCAAATCATGATTTTGGAAATACAGATGGCCGTATTCTTGGTCATGAGGGTGTAGGTATTGTTACTAAAATAGCTGATGATGTTACTTCACTAAAGATAGGTGACCGTGTAAGTATTGCATGGATGTTCCAATCTTGTGGACGTTGTGAATATTGTGTAACGGGTAGAGAAACATTCTGCCGTGAAGTGAAAAATGCTGGTTATTCAGTAGATGGTGGTATGGCTGAACAATGTATTGTTACAGCTGATTATGCGGTGAAAGTACCAGAAGGATTAGATCCTGCTCAAGCATCATCAATCACATGTGCGGGCGTAACTACATATAAAGCTATAAAAGTATCAGACATTAAACCTGGTCAACCTATTGTCATCTATGGCTGTGGTGGATTAGGTAACCTAGCTATCCAATATGCTAAAAACGTATTTGGTGCAAAGGTAATTGCAGTAGATATTAATGACGATAAATTAGCTTTAGCAAAAGAGGTTGGTGCGGATATGACTATCAATCCAATTTCTCAAGGTCCTGCTGATAAGATTGTTCAAGATGAGTTTGGTGGTGCTTATGCTGCTGTAGTAACAGCCGTTTCTAAAGTAGCATTCAACTCAGCAGTTGATGCAGTACGTGCTTGTGGTAAAGTCGTTGCAGTCGGTTTACCAGTAGAAACTATGGATTTAAACATTCCGCGACTTGTACTAGATGGAATTGAAGTAGTTGGTTCTCTAGTTGGTACTCGTAAGGATCTGGAGGAGGCATTTATGTTCGGAGCAGAAGGAAAAGTAGTGCCGGTTGTTCAAACATGTTCTCTAGATAAAGTACAAAATGTATTTGAAGAAATGGAACAAGGTAGAATTCAAGGACGTATGGTAATCGATTTTAAACAGCATAATTGTGATTGTAAATAATTCACTTTAAATATAAAAAGCATGAGTCTAGCAAAGGACATGTAAAAAAGTTAGACGGCATGCAGAAGATGGTCCCTGTATTCAATGGGGATCATCTTCTTTATATTCCATTAATAGCAATGCCGATTAATGAGAAATGATTAAAGGTTCAATTTATTTGCAAACGAAAAAGAATCTTTATTTTTAACAAATTTTTTATGATCTGGAACGGTTTTAATTGCTACAACTTGCGAATCTCTTGCTTTCAGTGCATCTTGAATCCCGATTGTCATAAGCTTAATAAAAATAATCGTAATAAAGAATGAAACGAGAGTATAAAAAATAATCCACCATGAAAGATTCATTTCATAACGATTTAATCCAATAAGACCTGCCCAATCATTAGATATAGAAACAGGTTTGGGCACTCCGTCATAGAGTTCCCGCATTTGTATCCCGCCAATTACAATGTTAAGCAACGCTAAATGGATAACGAGTATGAGTGTTTGGACGATATGTTCCATGAATAACACAAATAAGCGATCAAGTAATAAGACTCGTAAGTGTTTTTTGATAATATGAAAACGGCTAGCACCCAGCAATTGAGAACTTAAAATGTAATCTTGTTTCATAAATTCATCAACCTCTGAGGATATATATAAAGAAAGTGTAGGTAGAGCGACGAAAATAAGTACGAGTACTTGATAAAACATAAATGAAATATTTGGGTCTAATCTATCAGCGTTTGATGTGATTACAATATTAACGGGCGTGATGAGTATAAATGCGATAAATAGAGTTGGAATATAATAAAAAACTTCTGAGCATGACTGGAAAAATCTCTTGAATTTTGGAGCGTATAAACTTAAGAGGATTCCTATACATGTTCCGAATAAAATTCGAAAGAAGCTAATTGCCACGGCTAATAAAATGGTGAATTTTGCTCCTTCTACAATTTGTAAGAAAACAGACTCTCCAAAACGATCAGATCCAAAAGGCGGCATTAACGATGGCGAAAAGGGGGCCTTTCCAAGTAATTCGTTATTGTCATTGTAAAGTAACTGAGGAGGTTTTGGGATGTTATCTTTAAAGAACCAACTATAAATAAAACTAGCTGAAACAAGTATGAATAAATAAGTAAAGCCGATTAAAAATCGTTTTGATTTCCAAATAGATTTCATAATGCTGCTCCTTTCAATTGCTTTTGCCATCTATTCATCATGAATGAGATTATTTGAAAAATGGCATAAAACGGTAAAATAATCATAACAAGTATGATAAATGCAGCTGGAGGTGAAATAAACGCCTTCTTAAATAAAAATTGGATAATGCCTTCCATATTAAAAACAAATTCTAAAATGAATAAGTTAGAAAGTAAGAAAACAAAAATCGTTTTTAAATGGTGAAAGAAGTGGATAGATATATTTTTGAATAAATGAATGCATAGTATATAACTTGATGAAAGTCCTTTTCCATATGCAACCTCTACGTAATGTTTTTCATGTTCTTCTTTTATGTATAACACCATCATCCGAAACATTTGTAATGTAGGTAAGACTGCTAAAGATAAAATAGGGAGTAAATAAGCTCGATTTTCATTAAAAGAAATAATGGTGACAGGAGATTCCCCGAATTTCTGAAGTACCCATATGAAAAATATTTGCAAACAAATCATCATCATCATATCAGGGACAGCTTCTAATATGAATACAATTCGGTTTATCCATTTTTTTATATAATCTTTTGCTAAAAAATAAAAAAATGCCATACTAGATGATAGAAAGAGTGCAAGCAAAAAGGCTACAAATAATACAGTAAATGAATAGAGGTAAGGTTCTAAAACAGTTGGAAATAATGGTGTCTTTTTGAAATGACCAAATTTCGGGTCTGATCCTATAACTACTAATGATTCAGGGGAGAAAACCTGTTTTAACATAGTAACGATCTGATTAAAAAAATGAATTGGTTGAAAAGTGAATCCCTGTTGAGTGATAAATAAATAAGGTAAATTTAGTAATAGTAAGAGTGATAAAAGAATTGATGAAAGTTTTATTGTGAATTGAGATATTTTATATAACATTAAATCCCTCCGACATCTTTTTACAACATTATACAATAAAGTTCATATTTTATTTTTGATTTTTCAGAAAAATATAAATTCTATTAGATTTTATAGTATGGAACATATATTTACAAGGTGAAAAAGTGATAGTAGGGAGCCACGCCCTATGTCCATCAAGATAAAAGAACGAGTGAAACTAAAACAATAAAAAAAGAGCAAAATGCACAGAATGCCCATTTTGGAGGTAGTTGCTTTTCTTAGCTTGGTGGGCTATGTGACGTGACCCCTAATAATGAATATTGTTTTTTAACGCCCTTTTCATGCAAATGAGTAGCAAGTATGGAAGGACCAAATATGCGTTGTTAATGAGAGAAAAAGAGTGTGTTGCGTAAGGAATATAAGGTAACTTTACCGCAAGAAAAAGCTAAATTTAGTATGTAGGTGAAATGGAATGAGGGGATTTATTTTTCGTTATGAAAAAAATTTTCTTTTCATAACTTGATTTATGAAAAAATATTTTATATACTAATTCATGTAAACGGTTTACTAGATCGTATTTTGCTAGAAACGAAGGGAAGATTCGCATGGAAACAAGGGGGAGAGTAATCGGGATTGATATCGGTACCACAAGTACAAAAACGGTTGTGTTCACAGAAAAAGGAAAAGTCGTTGCTTCACATGCAGTTGATTATCCAATTATTCAACCGAACGTCGGATGGGCTGAGCAAGATCCTGATGTAATATGTGCTGCTGTATATAAAACTGTAAGCGTTGCCATTGAAAAGAGTAATGTGTCACCAGAGGATATTTCTTCAATCGGTATTAGTACAGCAATGCACGCCTTAATTGCAGTAGATGAAAACGGTGCGCCGTTAACGCGCTCTATTATTTGGGCAGATAATAGAAGCACAAAGCAATCAGAAAAACTATTACAACAAATGAATGGTCATGACATTTATAGAAGAACTGGTACACCGATTCATCCGATGTCACCACTTTCTAAATTACTGTGGATGAAAGAAGAAGAAACGGAGTTATTCAGAACTGCTTATAAATTTATTTCCATTAAAGAGTATGTCATTTATCAATTATTCTCACGCTATGTAGTTGATCATTCAATTGCATCAGCTACTGGGTTATTTAATTTAGAAACATTAAACTGGGATGAAGATGTTTTAACTATGTTAAATATGTCACCAGAACAATTATCAACACCTGTACCAACTACATATATTTTATCGGGAATGAAACCGGAATTAGCACAAAAGATGGGCATTCATGAAGATACTCCAGTTGTTATTGGTGCGAGTGATGGTGTTCTTGCAAATGTAGGTGTTGGTGCAATATCGCCTGGTTCAGCTGCAATTACGATTGGAACAAGTGGTGCAGTTCGAACAATTTCATCAAATGTCAATACAGATGAAAAGGGAAGAACGTTTTGTTACGCATTAACAGATGAGCACTGGGTTATCGGTGGGCCAACGAATAACGGCGGAATATTACTGAGATGGTTACGTGATGAATTTGGTAGCCCAGAGCAAGAAGTTGCAAAGAAGCTTGGGATTGATCCTTATGATTTATTAATTAAGTATGCAGAAAGTGTACCAGCTGGAGCAGATGGATTGCTATTTTTACCGTTTCTATCTGGAGAACGTGCACCCTATTGGAATGCAAATGCTCGTGGTACATTCTTCGGAATTAACCTTCAGCATAAACGTGAACATTTCATACGTGCTGTCATGGAAGGAGTTTGTATGAGTGTGTATTCAGTTGCACTTGCCATTCGTGATTGTACGGGGCCACTTACTGAAATACGTGTTTCAGGAGGCTTTGCAAAGTCTGCATTTTGGAGACAAATGTTATCTGACATGATGGGGAAAGAATTGCTTGTTCCAGAAAGTCATGAAGCATCTGCGCTTGGGGCAGCGGCACTTGCTTTGTATGCAATTGGGAAAATTGATTCTCTTGAAGAGGTGAAGGATTGGATTGATATTGTCCATCACCATGTACCGAATAAAGAAAATACGGCTTTATATTTAGAGATGTTTTATATGTATGAACGACTTTACAATCGTTTGAAAGAAGAATTTGATTGTATAGCTGCTTTCCAACGTAAACAATAGGGGGATTGGGAGAAATGGTAGTTGGGATTGTACTAGCGGCTGTTGTCATATTACTTTTACTAATTACGGTAGTAAAATGGCATCCATTTGTCGCGTTAATTTTAACAGCAATTGGTGTAGGGCTAGCGATGGGGATGCCCTTAATTGGAACTTCACCACAACATCCGGGGATTATCGATTCTATTAAATTAGGTCTTGGTAATACGTTAGGGTTTTTGGCGATTGTTTTAGCTTTAGGAACAATGCTTGGAAAAATGATGGCTGAGTCTGGCGGTGCTGAACGAATTGCAAACACATTAATTGGACGTTTTGGGAAAAAGCGTGTTCACTGGGCAATGATGTTCGTTGCATTTTTAGTAGGGATTCCGGTGTTTTTCCAAGTTGGATTTGTACTATTAATTCCGTTAGTATTTACAATTGCGTTAGAAACAGGGGTATCACTTATTACAATCGGAATTCCGCTAGTAGCAGGTCTGTCGGTTGTACACGGACTTGTTCCACCGCATCCAGCAGCAATGGCAGCGGTAGGTATATTTAAAGCAGATGTAGGGAAGACAATTTTATATGCATTAATTGTCGGACTTCCAACTGCAATAATTTCAGGTCCGCTTTATGGGAAATGGATCGGTGCTCGTATACATAAAGAAGTACCATTAGAAATAGCGGAGCAATTTATTGAAAGAGATAAGAAGAAGGAACTTCCTAGTTTCGGAAATACATTGTTTACTATTTTACTTCCAGTATTCCTTATGCTTGGTGCATCCATTGCGGAAGTAGCGTTAAGCAAAACGAGTCAACTTGCACAAGTATTGCACTTTATTGGAGATCCAATAGTCGCATTATTAATTGCAACGATATATTCTTTCTTTAGTCTTGGCTATGCAAAAGGATTTTCTAAAGACAAAGTCTTACAATTTACAAACGATTGCTTAGGGCCGATTGCAAACATACTGTTAGTTATCGGTGCAGGCGGCGCATTTAATAAAGTGTTATTAGATTCTGGGATCGGAACTACAATTGCGGAGATGGCGAAAGAATCGCATATTTCACCGATATTATTAGGTTGGGGAATTGCTGCACTTATCCGAGTTGCAACGGGATCGGCTACTGTTTCTATGATGACAGCAGCTGGAATTGTAGCACCGATTGCAGCAAGTACACCAGGAGTAAATGTAGAGTTACTGGCACTTGCAACAGGAGCAGGGTCATTAATATTATCGCATGTAAATGATTCTGGATTTTGGATGATTAAAGAGTATTTCGGAATGACTGTGAAAGAAACATTATTAACATGGACCGCAATGGAGACAATATTATCTGTTGTAGCACTTGGATTAATTTCGTTATTAAATATATTTGTATAGAATGGGAGATTGATTAATATGAAACTAGGTTTAATTGGATTAGGAAAAATGGGATTCCCATTAGCGGAACACTTACATGAAGATAAGCATGAAGTAGTTGTATACGATGTAAATAAAGAGCTTGTTGAAAAGGCAGGAAAATTAGGGATTACTGCTCGTCATACATTAAAAGAAATGATCTCTGAATTAGAAGCGCCTCGTACAATTTGGGTAATGGTACCTGCAGGAGAAGTTGTTGAGTCAGTACTAAAAGATGTATATCCATTATTAGAGGAAGGCGATATCGTTATTGAAGGTGGAAATTCATTCTATAAGGATACGTTACGCCGTGCTGAAGAAGCGAAAAGCTTTGGCTTACATTATGTAGATATCGGTACATCAGGCGGTGTAGAAGGAGCTAGATACGGCGCTTGCTTAATGGTTGGTGGAGAAAAAGAAATTTATGATCAATTAGAACCTTTATTTAAAGATTTAGCAGTAGAAAATGGTTATTCATATGCAGGCCGCGTCGGTAGTGGGCATTTCTTAAAAATGGTTCATAACGGTATTGAATACGGAATGATGCAAGCAATCGCTGAAGGATTTGAAGTACTGGATAAAAGTGATTTTGATTTCAATTATGAAGATGTTGCAAAAGTATGGGCGAACGGATCAGTTATCCGTGGTTGGTTAATGGACTTAACTGAAAAAGCATTTGCAGATGATCCAAAACTTGATGGCATTAAAGGTGTAATGAACTCTTCAGGAGAAGGGAAATGGACTGTTGAAACTGCGCTTGAATTACAAGCAGCGGCACCAGTTATCGCTATGTCATTATTTATGCGCTACCGTTCACAAGAAGATGATACATTCCACGGAAAAGTGGTTTCTGCACTTCGTAATCAATTCGGTGGACATGAGGTTGTGAAAAAATAGGAAATATTAGTTTTGTGAAACTCATACGAAAGTATGAGTTTTTTTTATTTCTCATACTATTTAATGAAAGTTTTTCCCTCTTTTTACTGTGTTTTGTATAGAAATTTCTGATAATATATAAATATAACTTGAAAACAAAGGGGAGAAATAATTATGAAACTAGTCGTAATTAACGGTACACCAAGAAAATTCGGTAGAACTCGCGTTGTGGCAAAATATATTGCAGAGCAATTTGAAGGGGAGTTATACGATTTAGCAGTAGCGGAATTGCCTTTATATAATGGAGAAGAATCACAACGTGAATTAGAGGCAGTAAAAAAATTAAAAGCTTTAGTGAAAGCTGCGGATGGAGTAGTACTATGTACACCAGAATATCATAACGCGATGAGCGGAGCGCTGAAAAATTCGTTAGACTACTTAAGTAGCAGTGAATTCATCCATAAACCTGTCGCATTGCTAGCAGTTGCTGGAGGAGGTAAAGGGGGAATAAACGCATTAAATAGTATGCGCATTGTCGCTAGAGGCGTTTACGCAAATGCAATCCCAAAACAAATAGTACTTGATGGATTACATGTGCAAGATGGTGAACTGGGAGAAGATGCAAAACCATTGATTCATGATTTAGTTAAAGAATTAAAAGCATATATGAGCGTATATAAAGAGGTGAAAAAACAACTAGGAGTTGAGTGATATGTCCTCTCTTTATCATGATTCTCGCTTGTACTACATTTTAGGAGCCAATAGTTTATCTGCTATTGGCTCTGGGATTGTTATGATTACGATTCCGTGGCTATTGATTAAGGAAAGTGGGGGAGAGACAACGTTTGGGTATATTTCTATCGTTGCAACTCTCATCATGTTTTTACTAACACCATTCATTGGGCAAAGCATAGATCGTTTTTCAAGAAAATCTTTATTGTTATGTAACGAAGGTATCGGGATAGCCATTATAGGAATGATGGCTATTTGGGGATTTGCTGGGCAATCATACAATTCTATTCATTACATTATTATTTATATAGCAGGTTCTTTCTATTATCTATTATTCTATCCCACAATATTTGCATTTAACCAAGAAATATTTCAATCAGAGCATTATAAAAGTTTAAGTGGCACGATGGAAATACAAGGACAATTAACGCAAGTTATTTCAGGTGCAGCTGCTAGTTTTTTAATTGAGATTATTTCTCTGAAATGGATCTTGTTAGTGGATATGTTAACTTTTGCAGGAGCATTTTTCCTGTTCTTATGTATACCATATGTAAAGAAAAAAGAAGTAAAAGGGAAAGTAACCTTTAAGAAGCAATTGTTCGAAGGAATTCACTTTATGAAAAAGCGCCCTAAGTTATTTTGGTTTTTACTAGCGACTTATATGCCGTTTATCGGTGTCATGATGGCAAATTATTTAATCCCAGTATATATTTCAGATATACTCAAAGCTAGTGCCTCTGTATACGCAATTGAAGGTATGATGTACGGTGTCGGAGCGGTTCTTGCAGGAATAAGTATTCCAATCATGATGAAATATGTCAAAACAGAAGTTTCAATCGTTATGACGATGTTCATTTATGTAATTTCAATTACCGCAATGATTATTGAGCCTTCCATTATGTTATTATATGGACTTGCGATTTTTCATGCGATTGGAAATGCTGGAACGAGAGTGGCGAGAAATGTATTGATGATGGAAGAAATCCCAAATGAAGTAATGGGACGTGTGGACAGCTTATTTCGATTAATTGGTACAGGAATTCGAATTGTATTATTAATGTTGTTTACGGCAGGCGTATCTAAGGCAGGGGTGATGATCCCGTTTTACGCACTAAGCTTTATATTGATCCTATCATTAGGGATTGCTTTTTATTATGTAATTTCAAAACGTAAAATGGAAGCGAATGTGTCTAATAAATCCATCGTTTAAAAAACACTTCTTACTCCCTTTCTTTTTCTATATAATAAAAAGAAAGGGAGTGCTAACTTATTTATGAACAAATGGATATTACTTATAATCTTATTACTACCGCCACTATACATTATTTATATGACGTTTCGAATGAATAAAGTTGCTCGTGAAACATTGAGTAATCACTCTCCATACGTTCTTATATTAGGTGCAAAGTTATTTGGAGATAGACCGTCTTTATCACTTCAAAACCGTTTGGATGTAGCGTTGGAATATTTATATTCTCACCCTGAAGTAAAAGTAATTGTTTCAGGTGGTCAAGGGGAAGATGAAGATATACCGGAAGCTCACAGTATGAGAAACTATTTAATGGTACATGGTATAGATGAGAGTCGTATTTTAATGGAAGACCGTTCGACAAATACGTATGAAAATTTAAAGTTTAGTATGGATTTATTTGATGTAAAACATGCGGTAGTTGTCAGTAATACGTATCATTTATATCGAACGAAAATAATTGCAAGGCGTTTAGGAATGAAGATGGAGGCATTAGCTGCAGAAACACCAATGCGTTCTAAGAGAAAAATGTATGTGCGTGAATATGCTGCTATTATGAAAACAATATTGTTCGACCGTTAGAGCTCAAATGTGAGCTCTTTTTTATATAGAAATAATGCGTATCATTTGAAATGAATTCCATATTCCATCAAAATAAAGGAAACAACAATAAAGGAGTTGTATTTGTGATTCAATTTAATCATGTGTCCAAATCGTATGAAGATGGCACAAAAGCAGTGGATTCATTGCATTTAGAAATTAAAAAAGGAGAATTTTTTGTTCTCATTGGTCCGAGTGGTTGCGGGAAAACAACGACAATGAAGATGATCAATCGTTTAATTGAAACGACAGAAGGTTCAATTTTAATCGATGGAAAAGATATTCAACAATATAATATAAATGAATTACGTTGGAATATAGGATACGTGTTGCAGCAGATTGCGCTGTTTCCACATATGACAATTGCTGAAAATATTGCAGTTGTCCCTGAAATGAGAAAATGGACCAAAAAGGAAATAAAAGCACGTGTCGATGACTTGCTACAGATGGTTGGGCTCGATCCAGATGTATATCGTGATCGTATGCCAGATGAATTGTCGGGAGGGCAGAAACAACGTGTTGGTGTCGTACGGGCATTAGCCGCAAACCCGAAAATTGTACTTATGGACGAACCATTTAGTGCGTTAGATCCGTTAAGTAGGGAGCAGCTCCAGAAGGATATCGTACAACTGCAAAAAAAGATTCAAAAAACAATCGTGTTCGTAACGCATGATATGCAAGAGGCTTTATCACTTGGTGATCGTATTTGTGTAATGAAAGAAGGAAAAGTTGTTCAATTAGATACACCAGAAGGAATTATACATAACCCGAAAAATGAGTTTGTAGAGGAGTTCATTGGAAATCGTGGACGACCTTGGTATGAGGGGAAGAGTATAGAAGAGGTATTGCCGCTAGACGAGGGTATACGAGTTGAAGGGAATGCTTTATCTTTACATTCGTCATTACAAGAAGCACTAGTCCGCTTACAAACTGAAGAGTCAGTGCCGGTTGAAGAGCATGGTCAATATGTTGGAGCATTAACAAGTCATCATATTGTCAATTACATTGTTGAACAAATGAAGGAAAGAGGCTAAACAGTGACTGATTTTATTCAAACGTTCCAAGAACGAAAAGTAGAATTGCTAAGTGCATTAAGTGAGCATTTACAAATATCGCTTATTTCACTATTTTTTGCAGTAATTATTGCGGTGCCTCTTGGCATTATATTAACAAGAAAAGAACGGATGGCTGAATTTATAATAGGGACTTCTGCTGTTATGCAGACAGTGCCCTCACTTGCTTTACTTGGACTATTAATTCCGTTAGTAGGAATTGGAAAACTGCCAGCTATAATCGCATTAGTTGTGTATGCACTATTACCTATTTTACGAAATACATATACAGGAATACGGGAATTAGATGAATCACTTATAGAAGCGGCGAGAGCTATGGGGATGAATAGCTGGAAAAGATTATGGAAGGTAGAGCTTCCGCTCGCATTGCCAATTATTATGGCTGGTATTCGTACAGCAATGGTATTAATTGTTGGAACAGCTACATTAGCTGCTTTAATAGGCGCTGGTGGGCTCGGTAAGCTCATATTATTAGGCATAGATCGAAATGACCATGCGCTTATCATTTTAGGGGCCGTACCAGCCGCGTTACTCGCTTTATTCTTTGATATAGTACTTCGCATACTTGAGAGCCCGAAACGCTCTTCTAAGCGCGTTATATTGACGATATGTATAGTTGTAGTAATGATAGCTGCTCCATTTCTTTGGAATACCCAAAAGAAAGATATTGTTATTGCCGGTAAACTAGGATCAGAACCTGAAATATTAATTCAAATGTACAAGCAACTTATTGAACAGGATACAGATTTACAAGTGGAATTAAAACCGGGACTTGGAAAAACAGCATTTGTATTTGAAGCGTTAAAATCAGGTGAAGTAGATATATACCCAGAATTTTCAGGTACAGCTTTATCTACTTTCGTGAAAGAAGAACCGAAAAGTACAAATCGTGATGAAGTATATGAACAAGCTCGTATTGGAATGGAAAACAAATATAATATGGTTATGTTAAAACCAATGGAGTATAACAATACATATTCACTAGCCATGCCGAAAAAAATAGCAGATCAAAATAACATAAATACAATTTCTGATTTAGGAAAAATTGCACAGGAAGCTAAAGTAGGATTTACATTAGAATTTGCTGATCGTGAAGATGGTTATAAAGGAATGCAAAAATTATATAACTATAAGTTTTCAAATGTTAAAACGATGGAACCGAAACTGCGCTATAGTGCAATACAATCGGGGGATGTTAACGTAATCGATGCATATTCAACAGATAGTGAATTGGAGCAATATGGGCTTAAAGTGCTAAAAGATGATAAAGGACTATTCCCGCCTTATCAAGGAGCACCATTATTAAGAAAAGAGACGTTACAGAAATATCCTGAACTCGAAAAAGTATTAAATAAATTATCTGGAAAGATTACAGATGAAGAAATGAGAAAAATGAATTATGAAGTAAACGTAAAAGGTAAAAGTAGCGAAGAAGTCGCAAAACAATTTTTACAAAAAAAGAAGTTACTTCGTTAATTTTACAATAAATATACAATTTTATATGTATGAAATGACCGTTTATTACAAAATGAACGGTTTTTTCGTGCATACTTATACATTTTTTCAAAAAAGTATTCCATTTTTCTTCATTTTCTTTTAGAATAAGTAATGTTTTCCTGAAAAAATATAAGAGAAACGTCTATTAGAGAAAAAGGTGACTTTAATAGTTGAACGAACATAACACCTAGAATGACAGATGGGGTGGTACAAATAGAAAAGAAGTTAGGATTTTTTCCGTTAATCGCATTAGTAGTTGGAACGATGGTTGGTGGCGGTGTTTTTAGTTTACCGCATGATTTAGCAGTAGGAGCAAATAGTGGTGCAACGATAATTGGTTGGTGTATTACAGCAATGGGAATGATTCCACTCGCGCTCGTATATCAAACGTTAGCAAGACAAAAACCGGAGCTTGAGGGCGGAATTTATAGTTATGCACGAGCTGGATTCGGTGAATATATTGGTTTTAACAGTGCTTGGGGATACTGGCTAGCAGGTATTTTAGGAAATGTTGCAACAATTATGTTACTGTTTAGTACATTAGGTTACTTCTTCCCAATTTTTAAAGGTGGAAATAATGTTGCGTCAATCGTAGGTGCATCACTTTTATTATGGACACTTCATTTTCTTATCTTATTTGGAATCCGTGAAGCTTCCATTATGAATGTTATCGCAACGATTGGGAAATTAGTTCCGATCTTACTATTTATTGTCGTGATGGTAACAGCGTTTCGCTGGGATACATTTACACATGACTTTTGGGGCGAAGGAACTATCTCAGTTTCCTCTGTACTAGGTCAAGTGAAAAATACAATGCTTGTAACCCTTTGGGTGTTCATTGGGGTTGAAGGAGCAGTTGTATTATCAGGAAGAGCTAAAAATAGCAGGGACGTTGGAAAAGCGACAGTACTTGGACTTATTTTAGTAATGTCTATTTATATTTTAATTTCTGTTCTGTCAATGGGAGCAATGACACGAGGAGAACTTTCCGTTTTAGAAACTCCTTCAATGGGACATGTATTAGAACATGTTGTTGGGCCATGGGGTGCAATGGCAATTAATATTGGATTAGTTGCGTCACTTGTAGGTACATTAATTGGCTGGTTTTTACTTGTTTCTGAAATTTCTCACGTAGCAGGAAAAGACGGCGTGTTTCCGAAAGTCTTTACGAAAACAAATAAGAAACAAACGCCGCATATGGCATTGTGGATTTCAAATATCGTTGCCCAAACTATATTTATAATCGTTCTGTTTTCACAATCGACATATCAAATTATGTATTTTATTGCGTCAACATCTATATTACTGCCGTACTTATTATCAGCGTTATATCAATTGAAATTAGTCATTACGAAAGAGCTGGAAGTTGCGAGAGTGAAGAATGGTTTGTTAGCATTAATTGCTTCTGTATATTCTGTATGGCTCATTTACGCAGCTGGTTTAAAGAATTTACTGCTTGTTTCAATCGTATATGGTATTGGGATTCTCGTGTATATGTTTGCAAGAAAAGAAAAAGGGAATCGTTGTTTTGCAGGTAAAGAGCGATATGTGATGTGGGCGATTGTTATTGCCGCTATTACATCACTTTATATGCTTGTGACAGGAAATATAAAAATGTAAAAGTCCTTTTCATTTAAAGGGCTTTTTTCTTTGGTTAGAGAATATTTAATACATAAGATATTCAGGAGGGATGAAAATGGGAGAAAAAGAACAGTTGTCTAGAATAATGGAGTTAGCTAGTGATTTAAGGAAAGTACTGGTGCAAGAATCTTTTTTTAATCATCATCCTGAACTACGAGGAGTGATTGAAAATTTAGCGAGTTCTGTAGAGAATTTGGCGGAGTTGCAGCAAAATAAAGATGAAAATGCCGAAGATAGATTGCGGTACGTGCTTGCTAAAATGAAAATCGCTCATAATGCCATTTTGCAAGAGAAAAAAGCATTTCCTTCTCATTAATATACGTTTTATTTTTGAACCTGACGGATGACGTCAGGTTTTTTATTTCTAGTTTTAGATTGTAGTTCATACACTAAGAATAGTATGAAAAAAGAAGGTGACTACGTTGAAATTACATAAAGCTCTTCATCCAAGTTTTATAAAACGAATGTATTATATGAGGTTTATTGGAACGTTTGCTAAAGCGGAGGGAGAGAAGAATGGAGAAAATTTCTTTGTACAATGCCTTTCTCCATTACCCTTAACTTTACAAGAGTTATTTCCGGCTGGAAAATATTTATTTGAAGGATTATGCAGTAATAAAAAAAATGAAAAAATCTTTACTGATTTAAAGAAGCGTAAATTAGAAAAGCAATTAGTTATGTTTCGTCTTTATTATGATCGAGGAAATTTATTTTTGGAATTAATATGTACAGAAGAGCCTAGGGAGATAGCATCTTCATATAAATTGATTCCTTCACCAAAGGTCTCGAATTATAAAAAGAGAGCGTCTTTGGAACGGAAGTTAAGCAACGGTTATTTATCATTTCTTATGCCTAAATTACCAAAAGACTTTGAGCCTCCAGAATTATTATGGTATGAAGGAAGACTATATGGGAATTTATCGTTAAAATCATCAATAAGTTCAATTTCATATTTTGAGCAAAGAAAAGAATGCAAATATATTGAAATAAACGATTGGATGAAACATATAGAAATAGCGGTAGATGATCATTTATATTTTGTAAGTGAGAATGTGTATGAGCAACTAAATAAACGAATTGTTGAAGAAGGTAAGTTAGTTGAAGCAGAGGATATTAAAATGCAAAAGGAGGACTGGGAATGGGATGAGCGTGAATCCTCTTTTTTGCAGTATGTACAAAGTATGGTTCGTAAAAAAGGACTATATTTGGATGATACAGATATATATAATTTTCACATTAGTGTTAAAACCAATATGTTAACGATTGTTGGTGGTATACCAGGTGTTGGTAAATCACGCTTTGTGCAAGCATATGCAGAAGCACTTGGGTTACGTTATGGTGAAGAATTAATTTGGATTCCAATTTCACCATCGTATCAAGAACCACATGATATTCTCGGCTACCTTCATCCGAATGGTAATTTTATTGAAAGTGAAACGAAGTTAGTTCGGACATTGCTGCAGGCTAAAGAAAACCCAAATCAATTGTATATAATTGTGTTTGATGAAATGAACATGTCACATATTGAGCATTGGTTTACTCCATTTCTATCCGTTCTTCAACTTGAAAAGCAAAATCGTATTTTGAATTTGTATGAGAAAGTACAAGAAATAGAAAATCAAATTCCGCCTTCAGTGGAAATTGGTGAGAATGTTATTTTCGTAGGCACTGTAAATTTTGATGAAACGACGAAAGAACTTTCCGATCGATTATTAGATCGAACAAATTTGATTACGTTACAAAAAATTCCGTTTTGCGAGATGAGTATAGAACAAGAGAAAGTAGTTCAGCAACCTCCGCTGAAAGTAACAACGGGAGAATTTCGAATTAATTGGTTTAGGAATAAAGAGATGATTGAAGTGTTTACTGAAGAGGAATTAGAGTTATTGGATAAGTTACATGATGTATTATCATCACACGATACATCAAAAGGAATTTCTTTCCGATGTGCAAACGCAATCGCTACGTATTTGCAAAATATACCGTTCCAAAATAATCAGTCCTATATGATTAGCAGGGAAGAAGGCTTTGACTTGCAAATAAAGCAACGCGTATTAACGAAATTAAGGGGGACAGAAATGACAGTGGGCTCTCTACTTTCTGAAGAAGCAAAAAGGGGAGCGATATTGATACCACTTTTACAGTCTCCGCTTGCAAATCGTGTATCTACATTTGAACATTCTTTAGCTTATATAAGACAAAAGCGTAGAGAACTGGAGCTGTATGGATATGCAAAATGAGGAGCGTTATGAAACAGCAATCGTCGATACGAAAGAAACGCTCCCGTTTGTATTGAAGCTAATCATTGGTACTGAGGGGAAAGGCGATTTTATCCTTTTAAATCGCCTTTGTACGTCTACTACAGCATTAGTTCAATGTATTTATAAGGTACAGGAATTAAAACCACTGAAATTGCATTTCCATTATCAAAATCCAATGGATATTACATTCATATGGAATAAAGTATATGAGGGACAAAAGAATATAAAAGAATCACAATATGAATTAAATGAAAAAAAACAAAGAGTATTAGTGTATGAACATGGAAAAACTGAATTTTTTTATCCGTGGCGCTGTGGCTTATATCATTTTGAAGTGCGTATAGAAGATAAAACTTATTATGGGGCGTTTCAAGTTGTTCCTAAAAACTTTTTTGATGACCAATTTGAAATGATTCAAGATTATGTGAAGTCAATTTTAAACGAGTTAATTTTAGATAGAGGTTATTACAAGAAAACTTTCTCAGCACTGAGCGATATTGAAGATTCTTCTTATTTGGTATTGTTAAGAAAATTGCCACAAAAAATGAAAAGAATAAAACAAATTTTTAAGAAAGTAGAATCGAATGCGGAATTTGTACACGAATTTAATTGGGAAACGAAAGAGCGGAAGACAACGAGAAAAGCTGCCATTATGACAGAAAGAAAGCTTTATGCGAAATATTACAACCGTAAATTTAAGGAGAAAAAAAATAGTATTGAAAATGCATTCCTTAAATTTAAAACAATGCAATTCTATTATTATTTACTTGAAGCAGAAAGTTTTGTACGTAAAACGATTGAAATACTAGAAGGAGAAAAGAAGAAAAAGTCAGACGAATTTCAAGCTGTTAAAACAATTATGAAAACGATTGAACGAAATGGATCCGTCACGGACAGAGAAAAACAAAAATATAGAAATCTACATTTACTGAAAGAAGCAGATTTACGTAAAAGTTCTGTGAAAATACAAGAATATAAAATATTAGCTCATATCGTACATGAAAGCGTGCAATACTTTCGAAATTTATTGTATTCTCCATTTTGGAGGGAAGTTTCTGAAACAGCTAACATTAATTCGCACACTTTATCTATACCACATCAACAATTACTCCATCATTTAGAATTGTTACCGCAGCAAACGGAGCAATCCCCATCTTTATTATTCGTATATAAACCAACGTTTTTAGTGTATGAGTATTACGCTTTTTTTATCGTTATTTCTATATTAGAACAAATCGGATTTGAAGATAAGAATCCTATCCGTGAACAAATACAAGAACATTTTTATTTAGACGGATTACAAGATGGAACGACAGTTATCTTGCATAGAGATAATATAAAAGTACACGTCGCATTTAATGATCTAATTGAAACACATCCCCTTATTGCACTTAGCAAAGGAAGTAATTTTTATAATGGAGAAGACACAAAGAAGCCAGATATACGTCTAGATTGTTATGTAAAGGAAGAAGAGGAGTACGTATATAAATCATCTATAATTATTGAAGTGAAATATAGCCCTATGTATAATATTTTTCAACCTATTGGTAATACGAAAGCGACGGAGCAAATGTATAAATACTGGTCTATTAAGTATGTAGAAGAACAAAGTGGAAAACGAGTTTTTCATCGTAGGGCAATTTATGAAGTGATTTGTGTATATCCAGGGAGTCATATGCATAGTAAAAAAATAGAATCTGGTTGTGGTGTGTTTTTACAATTATATCCGTATAAGACGAAACAAGGAGAAGAGAAGTTGGCGGGAAAGCACGGGATGATTCAAATTTTTGAAAAATGGTTAAAAAGCAATAAAATGTAAAAGAAATCCTTTTTATAAAGGATTTCTTTATGTTAAGAAGAATTATATGCCATAAGGAAAGAGGCATAACATGGGTCGAATTTGAAATGATAATCATCTTTCATTAGAGAAATTAACTTTCTTTGTATGTACGATTGTATAAGAAAGTAAGAAATGGTACATACGGGGGAACAGAGTGTGAAATAGGAATTTAATTCAATTTGCAGAATATAATAAGACGTAAATATTTTTAGTTGCATACGAAGATTTGTTCTTATATGATAGTAAGTGAAAGCGTTATCAAAAAACAGAGCGGCGATGGGAAAGGCGGGTAAATATGTTCCAGCGTGTTCAAACAAAGGAAGAACATTTTTGGTTCGAGCAACTGTGGGGAGATTTTTGTGAAGAAAGAAATTTAATGTTTGTAGAACGTAATTTAAATCCATCACGATTTTTATTAATAGAAGATGAACATCATATTGGTACAGTAGAATGTATTAAGTATACAGTACCTGAACAATCAAATTCGGAGTTTTTCTATCCGTTTTCTAAAAATGATTTAGTGAAAGATTTGAAAAATGTATATGAAATAGGAAAGTTAAGCATTGCGAAAACGTCTCGGGGGAGAGGACATTTCAAAAGGCTGGCAGCTATTTTATTTATGCATGCGCTAGAGACGAAAGCTGAATGGTATATTGCAGCAGTTACAAAAAGAATGTATATGTATTTACTTACACTCGGTTTTCCAATTGAGCCGATAGATAATCCATTCCAGTTTCATGATACTTTACAAGGTGTACCAGTACGGATCCATGCTCGAAAAGGGGCTACACATTTGTATTCTTTGAAAGAATTCCGTGATATTATTCAAGGGAATGCTCATGCGCAGGCACTTATTGCAGAATACAGTAAAAATATTATGTTAACAAAATAAAAATATATGAATATGTATATATGAAGAAGGGTGTCATGTTACAGCCTTCTTTCTTCATACAAAAAGTAGACCCTTATTCTTGTAATAAGGGTCTACAATTTTATAGTCCAAATATACTAAAAATCATTTTGCGGCGCTTAGGTTTCTTTTCTCTTTCATATGTTGGTTTTGAATCAGGAGTAATATATATTGGTTCTTCTTTTTTTAAGGCAGCTTCTAGTTTTTGAATCCGCTCTAACATTTCCTCCATTTCACGGCGATGTTGTAAAAGTTGGTATGTAACGACATCATTTGCTTTATCTAGCATTTGTTCTTCCATTCGATCTAGTCTTCTCGTAATTGAATTTAATTGAGCTGCTAATTGCTCAAAATCATTTGATGATGTTGTTTGAGTAGGTTGAACGTTGTGAGGTTGGTCTGCTTGAGAACGATGGTATTCTAACATTTGATCTAAATCACCTTGTGTGAAAATAAAATGACCATATTTATTTTTTTCTATCGTAAGATTTAATTGTTGTGCAATCCGGACAACAGCCTTTGGGCTAACACCTAATTTCTTCGCGATAAATGGTGTTTTATATTCCAAAATAATCCCTCCTATATATATCCTGTTGAATGATTTCTAGTTATGTAGTAAGTTCCCTTCAGGTGTGACAAAAGAAGTGTGGAATCGGCAAAGAAAGTGTTTTTTCACGAAATTGAGCTGTTTAGCATATACGATTTATATAAATTATTTTTATTTATCGAAAAATTGAGATTATTATAGTTTGACGATAATAAGTTAATTAGATTATCATAATTATAAATATCTTTTTTATGTATGCATATAATATATAAAAAGGTGGTTGCTAATGTAGAATTTTATTAGAGTATAAGAATGCTTACTTCACTTGAATAAATTTAAGTAGGAGGTGGCTTCCTTGCTTACACTGTAAGTAAGGAAAAGTATTTGGACATATATAGTATAAGTATAGTGATTGTTTTAATTGCCTTGACGGCATTTTTCGTTGCAGCAGAATTTGCAATTGTTAAAGTGAGGAGTTCACGAATTGACTATTTAATTGCAGAAGGAAATAATCGTGCGATATCTGTCAAAACAGTCATTACAAACTTAGACGAATATTTATCAGCTTGTCAGTTAGGAATAACTGTTACAGCTCTTGGGATTGGGTGGTCTGGTAAACCGGCGCTAAAGCACATGTTTGATGTGTTGTTTGCTAATTGGAATGTCCCCACTCAACTCGCAGATATTTTGGCTATAGTTTTAGTGTTTTTGTTTATCACATTTTTTCATGTGGTAGTAGGGGAGCTAGCTCCAAAAACATTCGCGATTCAAAAAGCAGAACAAGTGAGTTTCTTTGTTGCTAAGCCACTCATTTTGTTTTATCGTATTGCATTCCCATTCATTTGGATTTTAAATGGATCAGCGCGGCTAATTACGAAATTTTTTGGGTTGAAACCACCAAAAAAGCATGACGAAGTGCATTCAGAAGAAGAATTGCGGTTGTTGGTTTCAGAAAGTTATAAAAACGGTGAGATTAATCAATCTGAATATAAGTATGTAAATAAAATATTTGAATTTGACGATCGTATTGCGAAAGAAATAATGGTACCACGAACAGAAATGAATATTTTAAATAAAGAAATGCCTGCCGAAGAGGCTTTACAAAAAATGTCTCATGAAAAATACACGAGGTATCCGGTGGTTGATGGTGATAAGGACCATGTAATAGGCTTTGTGAATTTTAAAGATATATTTACAGATTTTGTGAAGCATCGAGTTGTTAGTGAAAAGACAGTCGAGCAATATATTAGGCCAATTATTCTAGTAATTGAATCTATCCCCATTCATGATCTATTTTTAAAAATGCAAAGGGAAAGGACGCATATTGCTATATTGATTGATGAATATGGTGGTACATCAGGTCTTGTAACCGTTGAAGATATTTTAGAAGAGATTGTAGGGGATATTCAAGATGAGTTCGATACTGATGAACAACCAGAAATCCAACAAGTTAGTGAGACGAAAACAATTTTAGAAGGAAAAGTACTTGTTAGTGAAGTGAATGCATTATTAGGTTTGACTATTGACGACGATGATGTCGATACGATCGGCGGCTGGATACTAACCAAAAATATTGAGATCGCCGAAGGAGATACCATTGAAATTGAAAACTACAAGTTTTGTGTGAAGGAATTAGATGGGCACTATATTAAGAGGTTGGAAGTAACGAAACCTTCAGAATCGATTGTTATTGTGGGGGATGAAAAAAAGATTTCGCTCCAAGAACAAATTAGTTCATAAACTCTGCTTTGTAGCAGAGTTTTTTTTGAGCAAAATGTTTTTGGGGGTGTTAGGGCTATGATACAATTACATAAGTTAGACCTTTCACTAGGTGAAGTAAATGCAATGTATTATTGTATATATATATTCGGAAGGAGAACCACTATGAAAAAGCATTTATATATAAATGGGGTATGGAAATCAGTAGGGACGTATAAACCATTGTATGCACCATATTCTGAAGAAATATTAGCGGAGATTGCGCAAGGTACAGAAGATGACGTAAAGGAAGCAATAGTTTCGGCTAAAAATGCAATGAAAGAAATGAAAAAATTATCTTCATACGATCGCGCAACTATTTTAGAAAAGGTTGCACAAAAAATGGATGAGAAAAGAGAAGAGTTTGCAGTGATTATTGCAAAAGAAGCTGCAAAACCAATTCGTGCTGCACGGGGAGAAGTAGATCGCACTGTTCAAACATATAAGTTTGCAGCTGAAGAAGCGAAGCGAATATATGGTGAGACGTTACCATTAGATGCGGCACCAGGAGCAGAGGGCCGTATAGCGTATACAATTCGACAACCAATCGGAGTTATTGGTGCTATTACACCGTTTAATTTTCCACTTAATTTAGTAGCACATAAAGTAGGTCCGGCAATTGCGGCTGGAAATACTATAGTGCTAAAGCCAGCCGACCAAACGCCACTTTCGTCATATGCATTGGTGGAATTATTTGAAGAAGCTGGTTTACCAAAGGGAGCTTTCAATATAATTTCTGGACCTGGACCTGTTGTAGGTGAGGCATTAGTAAAAGATGAGAACGTTGCTTGTATTACTTTTACAGGAAGTCCAAAAGTAGGTATTGGAATTAAGCAAAAAGCTGGATTGAAACGAGTGACGTTAGAATTAGGATCAAATGCTGCTGTTATCATTGATGAAGACGTTGAATTGACAGACGAAATAATTGAACGTGTAACATGGGGCGCGTTTGTGAATAATGGACAAGTTTGTATTTCTGTACAACGTGTTTTTGTACATGAATGCAAAATAGATGAGTTTATTACAAAATTAACAAAAGCAATGGAAAACGTTGTAGTAGGAGACCCGCTTCATGAAGAAACAGATGTATCAGCACTTATTTCAAAAAAAGATGTAGAACGTGTAAGTTCATGGGTAGAAGAGGCAGTTAAGGCAGGAGCAAATGTTGTATACGGTGGTAACAAACGTGATGCAAGGATCTTTGAACCAACTGTATTAACAAATGTTCCAGAGTATGTATCTGTTCAGTGCCAAGAAGTATTTGGTCCACTTATGACAGTAAATACATTTAAAGAATTTGATGAGGCTTTAGAACAAGTAAATAATTCACGTTATGGATTACAAGCAGGTGTATTTACAAACAATCTATGTAAAGCAATGCGTGCCATTGATGAATTAGAAGTCGGTGGTGTCATGATTAATGATATTCCAACGTTCAGAGTAGATCATATGCCTTATGGTGGTGTGAAAGAAAGCGGAACTGGACGTGAAGGAATTAAATATGCAATAGAAGAAATGACAGAAATGAAATTAGTGTGTATTAAAAAATAAAGTGGATTGAGCTTAAACATCGCAATAAAAAACGAGCAGGAAATGTTTACGATTCCATACTCGTTTTTTATTGTTTGTTTTACGTTTCACGGAACGATTTCATTTAAGTAAGTGTACCTTTTACTTCATTTCTTGTTTGAAAATAGCATCTTCTACATAAATTTGTTCTTTATCTACAGCAGTGCTATGAGATAGTACTAAACCGATTGGTGTTTCAATACCTTTATTTTGAACAATTGTAAAAGGAACATTTTTTTCATTTGCTAATTTAATGTATTTTGATAAATGTGGGTAAGCAATGCTACCATTTAGGAATATTTGTAATGATTGAGAAGAGCGCATGCTACTAGCTACTTCAGAATATACATTACTTTGCATTACTTGACCGATTGTTAAAGCGATTTCTACACGCTCACGTAATGTAGTTAAATACATATTACGTTCTTCTGGTTTGTTTTGCTTTTGGCCATATATGCCTTCTTGGAGATAATCTTCCACATTTTTATTTACCATATTTTTCACACCTTTCAATTCTTATTGTACGCAAGAATTAAAAAGGATGCAAAAAAAAGTAGTTTTGAACAGAAAAATAATTAAAAAATGAGAAAGAAAAAGAGATATATGAATAAAACTTATTTAATAAGAAAGGAAAAATAAATTTTATCAACAGAAATTAACAAAATGTGACAATAATCTATTAACGAAATGTATTTTTTGTGTTAATATTCAAAATATAAAGGGTATTCGTCGTATGGAAATGGAGGGAATGGAGGTTTTTCCAATCGATAAGGATATTAAAGAAGTATTTTGTTCGCACTTGAAAAACAACAAGCACCAATTCGTAGAGAACTGGAAAAACAAAATGATAATTTCCGAAAAAGATCCATTTAAACAAGAAGTAGTTCAAAATGGAGAAAATTTATTAGAGTTAATTATCGAACTTGTTATGGAAGATAAAGATATTAATTATCTTCAACCATTATGTGAGAAAATTGCCATTGAGCGTGCAGGGGCAGATGCGAATATTGGAGATTTTGTCTACAATGCAAATGTGGGAAGAAATGAACTTTTTGAAGCAATGTGCGAATTGGATGTAAGCGCTCGTGAACTGAAACCGATTATGGCCAAAATACATACTTGTTTTGACAAATTAATTTATTATACCGTTTTAAAATACTCAGAAATTATAACGAGAAATTTAGAAGAAAAACAGCAATATATAAACGAAACACATAAAGAAAGGCTTACGATTCTAGGGCAAATGTCGGCTAGTTTTGTCCATGAATTTCGTAATCCGCTAACTTCAATTATGGGATTTGTAAAGTTATTGAAGACAGACCATCCTAATCTATCGTATTTAGATATTATTTCACATGAATTAGATCAATTGAATTTTAGGATTTCACAATTTTTACTTGTGTCGAAAAAAGAAATGTGGAATGAATCGGAACGTTTTTGGCTAAATGACTTGTTTCAAGATATTATACAATTCTTGTATCCAAGTTTAGTTAATGCAAATGTTTTGATTGAAAAAAATTTGCCGTATCCTATTCCACTCATTGGCTACCGAAGTGAAGTGAGACAAGTATTTTTAAATATTTTAATGAATTCAATTGATGCTCTTGAATCGGTGAAAGAAGAGCGGAAAATTATCATTGATGTATTTGAAGAGGATACCACAATTCGTATTGTTATAAAAAATAATGGACCTATGATTCCAGCGGAAAGTGTAGAAACCATTTTTGAGCCATTTGTAACTACTAAAAAGCTAGGAACTGGTATTGGACTATTTGTATGTAAACAAATTGTAGAAAAGCATAAAGGATCCATATTGTGTCGTTCGAATAACGACTGGACAGAATTTCAAATTGAGTTTCAAAAGTAAACAGTCTACACCATACGAATGGTGTAGACTGTTTTAATTTGTAAGTATAACGGCCTCTAACTTTGGGTCCTCGGCCGAATAACCTATTATTGAAATTGTGTAAATTGAATTTGGTTCAACGTTGAACTTAGGAATGGTTAATAGTACTTTTTTTGAATCAGCAAGTGAAACTTCAATATCTGCTGTACCAGGGCTAACTTGTAAAAAATCTGTTACTTGTTTAAAAAGTACATTTTCAAATAAATGATCCCCATCTTTCAAATTAACATTTACAACGGGAGTGTCTGGTGAAAAATGTGCAAACCGTATTTTTGCTTGACCAGATGGTAAATGAGTATTATCAAGAATAGGTTGTAATTGGAGATGATTATCGCTATTGACCGCTGCAAGGGTATAAGTGTGATTCCCCATTATGGGTACTAATGCTGAGAATATTGGAGTTTCGTTTCCAACAGGGACAATATCAATACGGTATTTACCTTGTACTAATGATAAGTAAGGACTGAATTGTTTAAAGGAAATATTTTTAATCACTTTTTGTCCATTTACAATAATATCAACTGCCGGTGTGTGGGGAGCTGTGTGGAAAATTCTCATATGTGACGGCAAAGTCGCTTCTTGTGAATCTCTCTTTTCGTATGCTTGTACAAGTTTTGTAATTGCATCATGGTATTTCATATAGAGTTCCACATACTTTTTAGGATTGCTATATTGGTAGTAACGAGCAAGTTGTTCGTAACGTGCAGCTTCTTGTCCGTATTTTTCAATTTCGGATTGAGTCATAAAACATTCCTCCTTCATCATTACAACTATATGCGAAGCTGGAAAGAAGATATGCGAAAAAAACTGTTTTTCTAAAAGGAAAAGTTTAAATAGGGATTTTTTTATTTATAGGCAAACACACATACAAATTGGTAATTGTCCTACATAATTTATAAAGGAAAGGTAGTTTGACTTTGAAGGAAGGAGCACAATGGGGATCTGGATATCCCGGGTATGTAGTGTGAATTTAGTTATGGAGGATTTCGTGCTTTAGGCTGTGGAACAAATGTTGGATTTGCACTATAAGTATTTCTATTTCCAATAAGTGAACTGGCTGGAAAAGGTAATATCGGATAAAAGAGCGTCGTGCCGAACTGATTACTGTCGTTAATCGGTTCTTTTTTTTATTGTTATAAATAGATGGTGCTACTTGTTTAGTAATAGTTATGACAATTGTGGTTTGTTATCTATATAGTGAAGTGAAATGTCGAATTTTGTTTGAAAATATGCAATATAAAGTAGGATAATAGGAAGGAGAATAACGGGAGTTCCGTCGAAGTTTACACAATGTCGGCAATTGAGAGAAGCTGATATTATGTTAAAAAAGCATTTAATTAGTTGTTATCTTAAATCAAGGAGGGGTGTTTAAGCGTACAGATAAGGGTTGGTCTTCGATTTGAGTTCTGAATTTTCTGTTTTTAAATTAATATTTTGCACTCATTTGTATATTTTATAATAGTTTTTTGATAAATTCACTGCTTTCGCAGAGGGTTCTTTTTTATGAAAGAAACGTCAATTTTCTTCATATATATATACAAATTGGAGAAATGGGGGAGCGCTATGCGCGATTACTTAATTAAACCACTTGTTGGTCAGCCGTATCCAATGATTTCACATGGAAAAGGTGTATATTTGTATGATCAAAACGGAAATAAATATTTTGATGGTTCGTCAGGAGCAATTACGGCAGGTATTGGGCATGGCGTAAAGGAGATTGCAGACGTTATTAAAAAACAAGCAGAGGAGATTGCTTTCGTATATAGGTCACAGTTCACGAGTGAACCAGCTGAAAAATTAGCGAAGAAGTTAAGTGATTTAAGTGTAGGAGATTTGAACTGGAGCTTTTTTGTAAATAGTGGTACGGAAGCAAATGAAACAGCTATGAAAATCGCAATTCAGCATTTTCAGGAGCGCGGTATTCAAGGGAAACATAAAATTTTGTCACGATGGATGAGCTATCATGGTATTACTATGGGTGCCTTATCAATGTCTGGGCATCCACTGCGCAGACAACGTTTCGTATCTATTTTGGAAGATTATCCAACTATTCCAGCTCCTTATTGTTTCAGATGCCCTGTACAGAAGGTATATCCAACTTGTCAGCTTGCTTGTGCGACTGAACTAGAAAGAGCGATTGAGCGAATTGGTGCAGAACATATTGCAGCTTTTATCGCTGAACCGATTATTGGGGCTGCTGGAGGCGCGATTGTCCCGCCGAAAGAATATTATAAAGTAATTAAAGATATTTGTAGTCATTACGATATATTATTTATTGCGGATGAAGTAATGACTGGACTTGGTCGTACTGGTGCATGGTTTGCGATGGAGCACTGGGGTGTAGAACCGGATATTATGACGCTTGGTAAGGGGCTAGGAGCGGGTTATACACCAATGGCAGCGACAGTTGTAAGTGACCGTGTTATGGAGCCGATTTTACGTGGATCACGTTCTGTAATGAGCGGACATACGCTTAGTGCCAATCCATTGTCTGCAGCAACGGCTTTAGCTGTTATTGAATATATGGAGAAACATAATCTACCTGAAAAAACAGCAGAAAAGGGAGAGTATTTATTAAAAGGTTTACAGAAAGTTCAGCAGCAATCGACAATCATTGCCGATGTACGTGGAAAAGGATTGCTAATTGGAATAGAATTGCAACCGTTTACAAAAGCGTCGGAACTTATTTCGGTTGCGGCTAAAAATGGATTACTCTTATACCAAGCTGTTTCAGGGCAAGCAGGAAAAGAGGATAGTGCACTGCTTGTTGCACCACCAATGACAACTACATATTCCGAGTTAGATGAATTACTTTCAATTTTTGTAAAGAGCGTGGAAGAGATGATGCAAAAAGGAGGGCATAGTATCGCATGACAACTATTACAAATACATTCGGTAAATTAAAAGAAGTAGAGGAAGTAATTTCTTTGTTCCATGATGATATGACATTAATGTTTGGGGGATTTGGAGGGATTGGATCTCCTCCATCTTTAATTCAAGCTGTTTTAGATAAAGGCATTACAAATTTAAATTTAATAGGAAATGATACTGGATTTCCTGATGTAGGAATCGGTCGTCTTGTTACGAATGAAAGGGTTAAATCTTTAGTTACTTCTCATATTGGATCAAACCCAAATGCGGGAAGACAATTAAATGAAGGAAGATTGCAAATTGAATTTTCTCCGCAAGGAACATTAGCAGAGCGTATTCGCGCTGGTGGTGTAGGCCTAGGTGGTATTTTAGTTGATGTTGGTGTTGATACGATTGTAGAAGAAGGAAAGCGAACAGTTGAAATGAATGGAAAGACATATTTAGTTGAAACAGCTTTAACGGCTGAAGTCGCAATTGTATATGCGAAAAAAGCGGATCCGTTTGGCAATCTGGTATTTGATAAAAGCGCTCGTAATATGAATCCGCACGTAGCTATGGCTGGGGACATAACGATTGTAGAAGCAGAAGAAATTGTTCCACTTGGAAGTTTAGATCCAGAAGAAATTGTCGTCCCAGGTGTATTTGTAAATTATATCGTGCCATCGGAAGGAGTGAATTGGAAATGGGTATGGGCGTAGAAGTGAGAGATAAGATTGCAAGACGTGCAGCGAGAGAAATTCAAAATGGCATGATTGTAAATTTAGGTATTGGAATTCCATCGCTTGTACCGAATCATTTGCCAGAAGATATGAAAGTTATGTTTCATGCAGAAAACGGTATTGTCGGTATGGGACCAACGCCAAGTAAAGGGAATGAAGATGAGAATTTATGTAATGCAGCGGGTTTACCAACATCTCTTATTACAGGAGCAAGTTATTTCGATAGCTGCATGGCGTTTGGCATGATTCGAAAAGGATTACTTGATGTTACGATACTTGGTTCGTTACAAGTAAGTGAACATGGTGATTTAGCAAACTGGATTGTACCAGGAAAACGCGTTCCAGGTATTGGAGGAGCGATGGATTTAGCGCAAAAAGCGAAGCGGGTCGTTGTTGTGATGAATCATGTTGATAAATACGGAAATGCAAAGATTGTTTCGGAATGTACATTGCCATTAACTTCGAAAAAATGTGTAGATTTAATTATTACAGACATGGCTGTAATGGAAGTGACTCCAAGTGGACTAGTCTTACAAGAATTAATGAGTCCGTACACTGTAGAAGATGTAAAACGACATACGACGGCTGATTTTCAAATAAGCTCAAATTTACTAGTAATTGAATGAGGGGAGTTGTAATATATGGAGCAATTAAAAAAACAAGTTTGTGATTATATTGAGAGTCATGAAGAAGAGAGCGTAAAATTTTTAACACGATTAATTCAAGAAAAGAGCGTATCTGGTGATGAAAGTGGTGCGCAGGCAATTGTTATTGAAAAGTTGCGTGAGTTAGGTCTAGACCTCGATATTTGGGAGCCTGCTTTTAATGAAATAAAAGATCACCCTTATTTCGTATCACCTCGTACGAGCTTTACAGATAGCCCGAACATTGTAGCGACTTTAAAAGGAAGTGGCGAAGGGAAATCTATGATTTTAAATGGCCATATTGATGTCGTGCCAGAAGGGGATGTAAATCAGTGGGACCATCATCCGTATAGTGGAGAGAAAATAGGAAACCGCATATATGGACGTGGAACAACAGATATGAAAGGCGGCAATGTCTCACTTATGCTTGCGATGGAAGCAATTATTGAATGTGGTATTGAACTAAAAGGTGATATACATTTTCAAAGTGTAATAGAAGAAGAGAGCGGTGGGGCAGGAACATTAGCAACTATTTTACGAGGGTATAAGGCAGATGGCGTTATTATTCCTGAGCCGACGAATATGAAATTTTTTCCGAAACAACAAGGGTCAATGTGGTTTCGTCTACATATAAAAGGCAAAGCAGCACACGGTGGTACACGTTATGAAGGAGTAAGTGCAATAGAAAAAAGTATGTTTGTTGTAGATCATTTGAGAAAATTAGAAGAGAAGAGAAATGGTCGAATTACAGATCCATTATTTAAGGGGATTCCGATTCCAATTCCAATTAACGTTGGGAAAATTGAAGGGGGAAGCTGGCCAAGTTCTGTTCCCGATTCATTAATTTTAGAAGGAAGATGTGGTATTGCGCCGAATGAGACTATAGAGGCAGCAAAAGAAGAATTTGAAGGCTGGATTGGTGAATTAAAAGAGGTGGATAGTTGGTTTGTAAAAAATCCTGTAGAAGTAGAATGGTTTGGAGCGAGATGGGTTCCTGGTGAACTAGAAGAAAATCATCCGCTTATTACAACGCTTCAACAAAATTTTGTTGAAATTGAAGGGAACGAACCGATTATAGAAGCATCACCATGGGGAACAGATGGAGGTTTGTTCACACAAATCGCTAACGTACCAACGATAGTATTTGGTCCAGGAGAGACGAAAGTAGCACATTATCCAAACGAATATATAGAAGTTGATAAAATGATTGCTGCCGCGAAAATAATTGCATGTACATTACTAGATTGGTGTGAGGTGAAGAAATGAAATACTATGAATCTTTTAGTGAACAAACAAAGTATTACACAGTAGAAGGGGTATTAGACTATTTTAATAAACGTGTTAGAGTTGATCACTATACAGGAAATGTTGAGCACATTATACAAACAATCGATAAATTAGCAGAGAAACATTCTTTCACTAAATGTATTATTAAAGGAAAGGGAGAGCATGTTTCAACATGGCTCTCTTTCGGTTTCTTATTGGAAGCAACGATACCTCATTATTTTCAAGGACACGATGCGTACTTTTTCGTGAAATATCATTCCAATGAAAGACGAAATAGTATTCATTGGAATGAGGAAGATAGCATTTTAAGTGGTGTAAAAGCAAAAGAAGTGAAAGAAAAAATAGTCCCTGAGGAGTTTGTGTTAAGAAAAGCGACAGAAGAGGACGCGGAAGAATTAGCAATTGTCTTTGGGAAAGTATTTGAAGTTTATCCGACACCTTTAAATGAAGCGAGTTATGTAAAGCAGACGATGAAGGAAGACGATACAATTTACTATGTTTATGAATTCAAAGGGAAAATTATTAGCACAGCATCTGCTGAAATGAATGTAAAAGAAGGTAATGCAGAATTAACGAATTGTGCTACATTACCTGAATATCGAAAACATGGTTTTATGAAAAGTTTGCTAATTAAGTTAGAGGAAGAACTTCAAGAAAGATCTATTTTTTGTTCCTATACAATTGCTCGTTCGCTATCTTTCGGTATGAATGCAGCCTTTCATCAATTAGGCTATGCATATACGGGAAGGCTCGCGAATAATTGCTACATTTTTGATAAGTTGGAAGATATGAATATATGGGTGAAAGATTTATCTAGCTATTCGAAAGCAGTAAGACTCCCGCCTCAAAATTCGGCTGTAAAGCAAAGCAGTTAGGTGGGAGTCGGGATAATAATCAGTGGGGATGAATAAAACCCCACTGATTAAAATTTCACTTAACTATAAATAAGCAATAGAAATATATACAAATTTCATCAAAATAATAGAACGGAATCGTCATGCTTATAATCGCACAGAGGGATGCCGAAAATCCGGCATGCATTTGCCGGATTTTCGGCAAAAGGGGGGATGACATTGCTAGCAGTTTCGACACAAGAAGTCATTGAAGCGATTTTGGGCAGTATTGATGAGGCTATACACGCAGTAGATGAAAATGGTATTACGATTTTTTACAATACCGTTGCGGCAAAACATGATGGATCGAAAATTGAAAAAGTGTTAGGAAAGCATTTGTTAGAAGCGTTCCCTTCTTTATCTAGGGACACGAGTACATTGATGAAGGTGCTAGATACAAAAAAACCAATTGTACATCAAGTGCAGCATTATCAAAATTTAAATGGAGAAGATGTTTGTACCGTAAATACGACGTTACCTATTTTAATAGATGGGAATATTGCTGGTGCTGTTGAAATTGCAAAGGACTATTCTACAATTCAAAAACTTACTGATACAATAGTTGATTTACAGTCAAAAATAAAGCGATCATCTGGCAAAAAAGCGCTAAAAAAGCATGTTGCATTTGAGACGATAGTAACTAATGATGCTCGGTTTAAACAGACGAAAGAATTAGCGCAAAAAGTAGCGCCAACTGATGCAAATGTTTTAATATATGGTGAAACCGGAACAGGTAAAGAGCTATTTGTGCAAGCGATTCATGAAGCTTCAAAACGGAAAAGTAAGCCCTTTATTGCACAAAACTGCGCAGCTTTGCCAGAGTCGCTATTAGAAAGTTTATTGTTTGGAACGACAAAAGGAAGCTATACAGGGGCAATTGAACGAGCTGGATTATTTGAACTTGTGGATGGTGGAACATTGTTTTTAGATGAACTGAATTCAATGCCGCTCGATTTACAAGCGAAAATGCTACGTGTATTAGAGGATGGAGTTATTCGTCGCATTGGTGATAATAAGACGAGAAAAGTAGATGTTCGCGTTATTACTGCAATGAATCAGCCTCCAGAAGTATGTTTAAGAGAAAATAAAATCCGCACTGATTTATACTATCGATTAAATGTGTTTTCATTATATATCCCGCCACTTCGCGAAAGAACTGAGGATGTACTGTTATTAGCGTCTTACTTTTTGAAAGAATATAATAAAAGTTATAAAAAAGGTGTACTTCAAATGGATAAGGAAGCGAAAGAAAGATTACAAGCTTATCAATGGCCTGGAAACGTTCGTGAGTTAAAACATACGATTGAACATGCTGTCATTATTGCGGAAGGGAGTTCATTAACCGCAAAGTGTTTACCACGTACATTTAGGAAAGAGAAACTTCCGAAAAATAAAAGTATATTACCGCTTAGGGAAGCTCTTCATCAAACGGAAAAGGAATTAATAGATCAAGCGTTAATTGAAACGGAAGGGAATATTTTGCAAGCAGCAAAAATGTTAGGTATTCCGCGTCAAACGCTTCAATATAAACTGAGCAAGTACGACAAAACCGCCGAATAATCGGCGGTTTTTGTGTGTTTGCACCAATAAAAGAGCGTTTACATATATAAAAAGTAATGAATATGATAGTAAATATTGTGTTAGTACTGCACTTGAAAATATTTTTCCTCATATATAATAGGGTATTTCTCACATTTACTTATCAAGAATATGAAGTTGGCATAATTATTGCTTATATAAAGGATGAGCGTATAAAAAGGGGGAATAGCAATGTTACATGATGTATACAAACCAAATCGTCACTGGAAGGATATTGAATTATGGAAAGATGTTACAGAAGAACAATGGAATGATTGGGTTTGGCAATTAACGAATACGATCAAAACTTTAGATGACTTAAAGAAAGTAATTAACTTAACACCTGACGAAGAAGAAGGCGTTAAAATTTCAACGAAAACGATCCCGTTAAACATTACACCGTACTATGCTTGGCTAATGAATCCTGATGACCCACGCTGTCCGATTCGGATGCAATCAGTACCGATTTCGGAAGAGTTATATAAAACAAAATATGATTTAGAAGATCCTCTTCATGAAGATGAAGATTCACCAGTTCCAGGATTAACGCATCGTTATCCAGACCGTGTACTATTTTTAGTAACGAATCAATGTTCTATGTATTGCCGTTACTGTACACGTCGTCGTTTTAGTGGACAAATTGGGATGGGCGTACCGAAAAAGCAATTAGATGATGCGATTGCTTATATTAGTGAAACACCACAAGTACGTGACGTTTTAATTTCTGGCGGTGATGGACTTCTAATTAATGATAAAATTTTAGAATATGTATTAAAGAATTTACGAGCAATCCCGCATGTTGAGATTATTCGTATCGGAACGAGAGCGCCAGTTGTATTCCCACAGCGTATTACAGAAAACCTGTGTAACATAATTAAAAAATACCATCCAGTATGGTTAAATACGCATTTTAATACTTCAATTGAGATTACAGAAGAATCGAAACTAGCATGTGAAATGCTTGCAAATGCAGGTGTTCCAATTGGAAACCAAGCTGTAATTTTAGCTGGAATTAATGACAGCGTTCCAATTATGAAAAAACTTATGCATGATTTAGTGAAAATTCGTGTTCGTCCATATTATATTTACCAATGTGATTTATCAGAAGGTATCGGTCATTTCCGTGCACCAGTTTCTAAAGGATTAGAAATTATTGAAGGCTTACGTGGACATACGTCTGGTTATGCAGTACCAACTTTCGTTGTCGATGCACCGGGTGGAGGCGGAAAAATTGCGCTTCAGCCAAACTATTTAATTTCACAAAGTGCGGATAAAGTTGTTCTTCGTAACTTTGAAGGGGTTATTACAACGTATCCAGAACCAGAAAACTATATCCCAGGAAGAGCAGAAGGCTACTTTAAAGAAATTTATCCGACTTATGAAGAGAAACGTTCTGATATCGGTGTTGCAGGATTGATGAGTGATAAGAAATTTAATCTTGTTCCAGATGATTTACAACGTATGAATCGCCGTAAAGATTATGAAGTCAATGAAACGCATGCTTCTTTAAAAGATAAACGTGATAAGCGTGATCAATTAAAAGATAAAAAATATCAAGCGCAAATGGCAAAGTTAGATGATGACAAAAAAAATGAGGGTGACGCAGTATGAATTGTATGTGGTGTGACAGTACAGAAGCGAAAGAAAGCTTGAATACTGTATATTGGGAGTTACCAGATGGTACGAAAGCCATTGAAATCCAAAAGACACCATGTATTACTTGTTCCTCATGTGGAATGGACTATCAATCAGACCATACTGTAAAAGAAATTGAAGATCAGTTGTTTTTAATTTATACGAAAGATTTGCCAAAACAACTAACATACGAAGAGTTGATGGGAAGACCACGTTTATTAAAAAGAAATTATTTCGACTTTTAACCAGCTTTTATGCTGGTTTTTTTCTATTTCGCCTTGTATAATGTACCCAAGTTAGAAAGGTAGGGAATATTTTTGAATAAGACATTTTACCATTATATGATGAAGCACCGTGCAGCTTTATTTAAAAATGAAATATCAGATTTAGCAGAGGCTATGTATGATGATTTAAGCTTTCCGAAGCAATCTGAAGACTATGATGAAATTAGTTCATATTTAGAGTTAAGTGGAATGATAGAAAGTATGTCTATATTTGATGAAGCATGGGATTTATATATACAAGAGAGATAACGATATTGAAGTGCTACGTAAATGAAAACATAAGGAATACATTACTTAAAATAAGTGAAGTATTTCTTATGTTTTTTTATTAAAGTTCGTTTTGCTGTTAGAACATAAATGTTAAGTAAAAGCTAGTATATTTACTAGCTTTTTTGAGTTATACACACATTCTACTTTTTTTATTGAAAAAATTTATGAATATAAGCTTCTGTGATAAGCGTTTTTATGTAGGTTGCATATACTGTTATCAAAATCACGACGTTAAAAAAAGGAGAGATATAGATGGCAAGGAAAAAACAACCTAAATACAACGTAGGGGACATTGTCGTGATTACGCTATATGGAACCGTTGGGAAAGTTACAAATATGAAAGTTTTAGATGGAGTTTACGTATACGAAGTAAATAATCACGATGGGTTTTACGTTGAGCAAACTTTGCAGCACGTAACAGAGCAAGAAATGAAAAAGGGCGACACAGAGTGGATTGAATTAAATTATAACTTTACGTTTGGTGATCTCGTGCAAGTAACTGGGTATGATAAAGACGTTTTTCGTATTGTTGGTTTTCGTACAGAAGTATGGAGATATAAAAATGATGCATGGGAAGATACTATATATGAATTGTCACGAATTACGGATGGTGAATGGTTAGAAGCTGATGAATCTGATTTAACATTACTTGCTAATGCACAAACGGCAAATGCAATTTTGAAGAAAATGAAACAAGATAAAGCTGGTATGAATAAATTGGATTTAGGAAAATTGAAGTCAATTAACAATTCGAAAAAAGTAAGTGTAAAGACGAATCGCCAAGAAATTATTGATGGATTATTAGATATTTATAATGATTATCATTTGTTATTCGATACATTTAAAGATGAAGAATACAAAATTGTTATGGATGTTGTTCATAATTATTTAGTTAAATTGACAGAGAAAAAATAGTTAACTAGAAAGAGAGAATAAATTGAACAACAACATATGCAGTATAAGGTATGCCTACAATTATTAAAAAAATAAAAAGCCATTTAATAAGAGAGTCTGCCCATTGATCTTCATGCATGAACTCTTCTTTTGTTTGCCCTACTTCTTGATCTACTTCATATTGGTATTCCATAATTATTTCCCCCTTTTTGATAGCTTGTACTACCATCGTATGCACCTCGTCCAAAAGATATGACCTATAAAAAAAGAAAAACTATTTTTCTAATCTCATATACATAATTTTGAGATTTTTTCATAAAACAGAAATAAAGGAGTGATGCTCATGAAGGAAATTGAAGTCGTAATTGATACGGAAGAGATTGCGGAGTTTTTTTATGAGCAACTAATTGAAAGAGGATACGTTCCAAAAAGAGAAGAAGTTGAGGACCTAGCAGATATTACATTTGAGTATTTATTAGAGAAATGCATGATTGATGAAGTTTTTGATGAAGAGGAAGATTGAAAGTAACGACGGGCTTAACTCGTCGTTTTTTACTCTTTACAAACTTGTCACAAACAGAGACTACAATTATTGGTATAATTAAAAGAAATTTTATACAAGAGGTGAAGGGATGTTCAAAAAAATTATTGATTCTTTATTAGGAAAGAAAAAATATCGTTCGTATTCAAGTAGTGATTATCGCCGTAGAGGGCGCTCTTATTCAAGTAGCGATTATAAACGACGTTCATCTGATTATGGGCATCATCATTATAAAAGAAAACGTAAAAGCCGTAGCTTCTTTTCAAGTAGCTGATGAAATGGCGTCGTATACTAGCTTTATTTGATAGACCACTGCGAAAAAATACAATTGTTGCAGAACGTTATAGCATTGAATCAGTAATTGGAATGGGCAGTTATGGGGTTACATATGTCGTTAATGATTTACAAATAAATAAATATAAAGTCTTAAAACAATTAAGACAAAGTAAACAAAGATATGAGTCTGGTAGAAAATCATTTGAACAAGAGAAAATGATTTTACAAACATTAAATCATCATGCAATTCCTAGTCTATATGATCATTTCGTATGGGAGAAAAAGAGCTTTTTTGTGATGGAGTATATGCCGGGAGAAAATTTCGAAGATTATATTTTCTTAGATGGGCATGTATATGAAGAACGAGAAGTTTTTGAAATTTTATATGAAATATTAGGAATTGTTTCGGTTTTTCATAGTAAAGGTATCATTCACCGAGATTTACGTATTCCGAATATATTAATGAAAGAAAATCAAATTAGTATTATTGATTTTGGATTGGCTAAATTGAAAGGTGAGGGTGATGAGCGAGCTACAACTTATGAAGGAGAACAAGCTTTGATGCGAGAAGTTCACTTTCGTAGCGATTTTTATGCGCTCGGTCATTTCGTATTATTTTTACTGTATGCTGGTTATGAATCCACTGAAAAAAAAGAAAAACCTTGGTATGAAGAGTTAATATTGGAAGAGTATAACCGCGAAATGCTAATGCGAATGTTACAAATGAAAGCGCCATACTATGAGAATGTACAAGACTTGAAAAAAGATGTAGCTTACGCTTTAGAAAGGATGGAGGCCCCATGTTTCAAAAGTTTTTAGCAAGTGTTGGTATTGGTAGTGCAAAAGTAGATACTGTTCTTGAAAAAGATGAGTATATAGTTGGTGAAGAGATAGTAGGAAAGGTTCATATAACTGGAGGCTCAGTTAGCCAACAAATTGAAAGCATTTACTTAACGTTATCGACGTCTTATGTAAGAGAAGTGGATGATAAAAAAGTAACGGCAACGTATGATTTAGAGCGAGTTCGTTTAACAGATCCATTTTCTGTAGAGCCAAATGAAAAAGTGGAAATTCCATTTTCGTTTTCAATGCCAATCGAAGCGCCACTAACACTTGGAATGAAAACGGTTTGGGTTCATACAGGCCTTGATATTAAACGTAGTATTGATCCAAGTGACCGCGACTATATCCAAGTGTTGCCGAATGCACTATTGAATAGTGTATTAAACAGTGTAAATCAATTAGGTTTTAAAGCGCGTCATATAGAATGCGAAGAATTACCGTATCGATTACGTAAGCAAGTCCCATTTGCGCAAGAATTTGAGTTTGTGCCTGTTTCCGGAGAGTATTATGGGAAATTAGATGAACTAGAATTATTAATCTTGCCAAGTGCTTACGACCGTTTAGAAATTATTATGGAAGTAGATAGAAAATCACGTGGATTGGCTGGTTTATTCGCAGAAGCGCTTGATCTTGATGAGAAGGTTATTCGCTTTACAGTAACAAGCGAAGATATTCCAACGATGCAGCAAAAAATTAACAATTATATTTTTTAATAAACTATGCATAAAAAAGAAATGGAGAGGAAAACTAAAACAACCGCTCCATTTTTTTGCATAGTGAGGTTATGTATGTGAAACGATATCGACATTTATACTTGTTAAGTTGTACATTACTCATTTGTTTTGTCGCACTATCACTTTCGTATCATACCGCTTGTATTGAAAAAATTGATAATGTAGTCGCACACTTTATTCAAAGTTTCCGAAACGATTATTTGACAACCTATTTTACTTGGATGTCCTTTATCGGTTCAAAAAGAATATATTTCCCGTTACTCATTATACTTGTAATGTATTTTCTCGTTAGAAAAAAACTGCTAAGTGCATTACTTCTAACAATAAATTATTACGGATCTCGTTATTTGAACAGTATGCTCAAACTATGGTATGAACGGGCAAGACCAGATGTGACACAGCTTGTTACGGCAACTGGATATAGCTTTCCGAGCGGGCATACGATGAATGCTACTGCTTTTTTAGGATTTATTGCATACGTCACAATTACAGAAGATCGTATTTCATTGCATAAAAAGTTGCTGATTATTTTTATAGCGAGCTTCGTTGTATTATCTATTTCAGTTAGCCGAATTTATCTTGGCGTGCACTATCCATCTGATATATTGGCCGGGTGGGCAGCGGGCGGTAGCTGGCTCGTTTTATGTGTTATATTTCATAAGGCGTTCATTAAAAAAGAACCTATGTCATAATAGGTTCTTTTTGCATGGGCTCCACATGAATATGAGCATGGTATATTCCGAATTTCTTTCGAAGCATTTCCTCAATATTATCAGTGATACAATGGCTTTCGCGTACATCCATTCGAGCATCAACCTCAATTGTAATATCTACATACGTTTGATTTCCATACATACGAGCGCGAATATCTACAATATGTTCTACACCTGAAATATGCCCGATAGCATCAGCATATTCATCCATTTTTTCAGGGTCAATTCCATCTGTTAGCATATGAGAAGCTTCTACAAAAATTTCCCATGCGGTTTTACAAATAATAAGACCGACAATTAAAGCGGCAATAGGGTCTAAAATAGGCATTTTGAACTGTGATCCGACTATACCTATTACTGTACCAATACTTACGAGTGCATCTGATAAATTATCTTTTGCAGCGGCTTCTAACGACTTACTCTTTGTTTGAATCGCAATCTTTTTCGTATATTTATATACGAAATACATTACGACGGCAGAAAATAAAGCAACCCACGCAGCGAGTACATTAGGCGCTGCTTGTTTCGGATTTAAAAACGATTGAATTGCACTAATCACAACTTCTAATCCGACTGTTGCCATAATAAAAGAAGCAACAAGTGATGCGATTTGTTCTGCACGCGAATGCCCATATGGATGATCTGGGTCGCGAGGCTTACGAGAAATTTTCAGGCCAATTAATATTGCTAAAGAAGCACCAATATCCGTTAAGTTATTCAATCCATCAGCACGTAATGCGCTAGAGAGGGTAATATAACTGATGATAATTTTCAAAGAGGATAAAAATATGTAGGCCATAATGCTGACAATAGCACCTTTATCAGCTTCTTTATGAGAAAGAGAATCCAATTTAATCACTCACCTTCCTATAAGGAATTTCTTTCTATACATAGAGTATCAAACGAAACTCGTGTGGGTCTATACAAACATTGTTGACGTTTTATAGCTTTTTAAGAAGGGGATAACAAAGTTTCGTTAAGGAAAAATATGTTGTAAAGTGCAAAGTTAGGGTGTGGAATTAATTAGAATTCTTTTACAATTAAAGGTGTGGGAGGGGAAGAGAATGAAAAAACTAATATTTTTCTTACTATGTATTGTTCTTATAATGACTGGGTGTAATTCATCAAATATTGAAAATGTGAAGGAACATAATATTTCTAAAGTATCCATATCTACTTTTAATGGCTACGGTGGATTAAATGAAAATTATTTTCTAAACATAGAAGACAAACAAATAATCAATGAAATTAATAATATGTTTAATGGCATGAAAAAACAAAAGAGAAGAGGCGAAACACCACAATACGATCTACTAATTACATATGAAAATAGTGATACGAAGGGTATACACTTATACCTCGGAGATGAAGGAGAAAGGAGTGTAATTATGTACATTGGTCATGAAGAAACTGTATACTACACTTCTGAAGAAATGACGAAACAACTACGAAAGATAATTGTGAAAAAAGATTAAAACCCTCTAGAAAATATTTTTCAGAGGGTTTTAATCTTAGTATGCTTCTAAAAACTCAGTAACTTGCTCTTCAGTTTTTGCGTTAGCACTATGTAAGTGGCCTAGCTTCTCGCCATTTTGATAAACAAGCAGGCTTGGAATACCCATTACTTGATACTCTTCCGCGATACTTGGGAACTCATCTTTATTAATAGAATACCATTCAAACTTATTGAACTCCTCCATTACATCTCCGATAAAGTTGTCCATTCGCACGCAATCCGGGCACCATGTAGTAAAGAACTTAACAACTACTGGCTCCTCGCTCGCGATGATGTCTTTGAATTCTTGTTCAGATTTGATTTCTTTCATGTTTTTGACTCCTCTCAATGTCACACGGATAAGCTAGTATTTTTTATGCAAAATCCGTAACTGCAAAATCTTCGACTGCTTTTTCTTGTAGGTCTGGTATACATATGAGTAGGTGTCTAATTTGATCCCTACTCTTTTATGTCCTAATCGTTTACTTACGATTTTCGGATTTACGCCTTATATCCTGCAAACGAATATTAGGAACCTCACTTTTCTTTATAAGCTTTTTCAGGAGCTGTGTCAAACTTCTGAAATTGCACGGGTTACCATTATAGGTTGGGCAAACTAAATCATAATTATTATTTCCATCGCCATACCGTTCTTTTTCTTCATTGATTTTTTGAAGATGTCCTTGAAGAGCCAGCAGAGTAATTTCAGGTAAAACAATTAATCTCTTTCCTGAAGATGTTTTAGGCTCATGAAACTCTTTGGTAATATGCGAGAGGGAATGATTAACAGATAAGGTACGTCTGTCAAAATCAATATCCTTCCATACAAGAACGTTGGGGGAGCTTGGTTACAAAGGTTTGTAGAATGGGAAAAGGGGAGCAGCGTGAGCAATGTTGTTCGAGGCTACCCAAAAGGAAAGTACGCAGTATAAGTAAAAAAGGACAAGCAGTCGTACCTGCTGTCCTTTATAGGAGAAAAATTATTCTGGATTAAAACTACGAATAACCAGAAAACGCGCTTTTAACCAGTGTTGTCAAAGATGTAATAATCTATGCAATAAAAAAGCTTAGTCGGAATTCAAAATACCAAAATGGCTTGCATTGGTAAACAGGCTCAAGAGTAGTATATGTATAGTGAAAAATCTCATACAAAAAGCAGACAACAATTTTGGTTGTCTGCCAGCGAGTCGAATGAGCTAGTCAATTGTGATAAATTGCTTTCCCATTACAAGAAGAGTGAAGCTGCTAGTTCAAACAGCTTGTAGGTAGTCTTTTCGATATCTTAAAAAATATACAGAGAAAGCAGATAAGTGAAGAACCTACCTGCTTCTGCTGTAACAAAAGAAAGAAGTATTAGCCGTGGATACGGCGGCTTGAAAATAGTATGTATTGGTTTTGAAAAAATATTCAAGGGGCGAAGAGAGGAATGGAATCGATAGTGAATAGTGTATGTGAAACCAATTGGTTAATGAGTGAAACGAAAGCAGAACGCATTCAAATCACATATGAAATTGGCGATATCATCGAACAGAAATGCAGACGTTGTTATTACAATCGTTCAGATAATGCTTGTTTTAGTATTAGTGTTTGTAAAAACTGCCCGACTGGTCAAGAATTACGTCAGTTGGGTAGATATTTTGATACACAACCGAAAGAGCACGGTGGAAAACGAAAAGACAAACCCATCGGACTTACTCCGGAGCGTGTGCGCGAATTGAATCAACAAGGCATTCCAGATAAAGATATTAGCATTATGTATGATCGTAGTCCTTCTTATGTCGGGAAAATGAAAAAGGAATGGAAGCAAGCTGGTATATGGAGAGGACCAACAATAATGCGGGAAATCAACCGGTGTCGCCGGTAGGTCCAGTGTTCCCTGTCAATCCCGTATTCCCAGTTGGCCCGATTGATCCGGTCGGTCCAGTAGCACCTGTTGAACCAGTGGGACCTGTAGGGAATTGAAAGGGTTGCATAGGTGGAAGTGTCGGCCCAATCGAACCCGGATTTAATGCAGTAGAAGATAAAAACTCGTCCAATATAATTCACCTCTAAAAGTTCGTATTACTAATAGTAAATGCAATGATAGGGCAAAGTGTAATCGACAAGCGGTTGTATTTAGGAAATTTAATAAAAACGCTATTTTAATAGCAAGAAGGGAGGGGTGGCTTTGATTAAAATACTTGAATTATTCGGAGGAATCGGAGCGCCAAGAAAGGCACTTGTTAATTTAGGGATAGATCATAAAGCAATTGATTATGTAGAATGGCAAACGTGAAATATGACTTTGTATGGATTCCACGTTATGGCGGTAATAAGCCAGCATATCCTTGTGATATTTGGCAATACACTGAAACAGGAAATGTACCTGGAATCGGCAAGTGTGACTTAAACTATCTTGTAGGAAGCAAACCTTTATCTTGGTTTACAGAAGAGAAGCAGTCTGAACAATCTGTTACCAATGTTGGGTATCAATACGTTAAATCTGGTGGTTTTGGCATTTCACCGGTTCAAGAAGTAATAAATGCTATGAATGAGCGTGGAACTAAAGGGAAGGTGGTTTCTGACCCGTCAACTGGATTGGCATACTTAGAAACAGAAGTATTGCCAAATGGTGAGCTTGATAAAATAACAGCTTGGATGGATCAGTGGGACTGGTGGTATGAGTATATTAAAAAATAAACATTAAAAGCCGTCCTTAATTGAAGTGCGCTACAATTAAGGACGGCTTTTTGTTTATATTTTATTTTTTAATGCTTTTTTTAATAAATCAACTGTTTGTTCAAGCCATTCGAATGGTGTTATTTCTAACCCATCAAAATATATTCCATCTGCAGAAACCCGTATGTATTCATTTTTTTCTGTATTACTATAATCGCTTTGAATAAATTCAGTTAGAAAAATAACAGCGTCTTGTAAATATTCCGTACTTTCTTCTTCAAGTAACTCTTGGAATGCTTCTTCGTAAAATGTATCTTGGTGAAATGTAGCTGCTAAGAACTGATAAACCGGATCTTCTGGATTTTTTTTTAATTGCATATATTTATTTCCTCCTATTAGTCAACTGGATAACCTGTTAAAATGAAATTTCCATTTATTGTAGGTAAGCGTGTTGTTTCTAAAATTAACAATTTACGTTTCTATGACGCTCCATCTTGGCAGGATAAAGATGGAGCTGGTTCTGTAGATGCGGGATTAGGATTTACGATTGATGCGAAAGTAAGTGTAAACGGCTCACTGCAATACAAAGTACACAATAGTAAAGGTAAAACATACTATGTAACAGTAAAGCCTATGTGTATGTGAAATATGATATAAAGATGTATTCAGAACAGTTTGCTGAAAGATATAGATAATACTTTTCTTTAAAATAAAAAACTGAACTAGGTAATTTCCTAATTCAGCTTTT